>CAXXSO010000065.1:0-128616 GCA_963676965.2 uncultured Cohaesibacter sp. | reverse complement strand
GGCAATGCGGCGGCGCTTTTGGGAGCAATTTGTCGATCTGGCCTTTTCCAACAGCAAAGCACCGAAGGTCAAAAAGCTTGACGGCCTGATTGCTGAGATAGCCATGACCAGTGATCAAATGGGCACTGTCACTTTCATCGATGTAAGACATGGAGAGAGCGATCTGTTGCCGATGCGCGCCATTCGAGCCTTGCATGGGGCAGACGTGATCCTGCATGAACCACAGACCAGCCCTGCCATTCTGGAGCTGGCTCGGCGGGAGGCCAAAAGGCTGGCAATCAATGCCACCGAGATCGCCCTTGATGGCGCATCTGTTAGCGCCATTGACGCGATGGCCAGATTAAGCCAATCGGGCAAACATGTGGTGCGTCTGTCAGCGACCTCTCATCCCGACAATCAGCGGATGCTGAGTGAATTGCGGAACCTTGCGGACCGACGCATCCCGACCGCTGCCATCCCGCCTTTGGCTGATGAAGCTGCCATGGGGCCTGCCTTCAGCGTCGTTGCGGCTGAATGAGGTTTGGCTTTTCCGCCATCGGATTTGAAAGAGGTGCAACGTGGGTTGGACTGCTGGGCAAACTCATTGCCTGATGCTGGTCCGGTCGGATCGAAGGGAATTATTTTACCTTCGGCTCCCGTTTCGGTATTGCAACCCATTGGTTGGTCATACCAGGCAGATCAAATGTCGCGCTGCCGCGATCAATCGTCCGCCATTTTTTGGGTTAGGCGTGAGGGCTAGGACTTGGCGCGCGATGCGCTTTCTTACCCTATTTCATTACCCAAAGGGGCTTTGAGGCCATTGGCCTCAAAGATCAATGCCGCGCAGAAGTTTCATGGCTTCTTGTTCGCGTTCGTTCAGTTCGTAGCGTTTTTTGGTGATGCTCAGACCAGGCAGTTTGCCGAAGGCACCGAAGAGGGTTTTGGCGTTCAGTTCATCGAACATTTTGATAACTCCATCAGAGTGTGGCTTACAACGAAGGTATATAAGGGAAATTGCTTTTCTTTGAAGCGCTGGTTTGGCGGAGCACCTCTTACATTTTTGCATAGCTTCAAAATCACCTATACAAATAGTCCATTCATATAAATTTAATTCGATATTTCAATAAGTTAAACATCAAACAAACAGTCGATATTTTGTTGGATTTTTCAACCTCACCCAAAAGTGAATTTGCTTCCATAAATCGAGCCGTATGCCTGCAACGCATAGCGCGCCCAAAATTGAGTCAACATGGATGGCCTGATTGCGCCACCCAACCTCAAGCTTGACAGAGCATTTGGCACTGCGCACTTTTGGTAAGATTATCGACCAATCGTCACATCGCGCCATCTTCAGGATCACGGATCGATTTTTTGATCTCATCCATTGGTCTTGCGCGACACTTCGTCCAACTTTCATTTTTATCTTTAAGTTACATATATTTGCACAGATTTGTCCTCATTTATCAAAGATCCAGACCGCCGCCATTGGGTTGACGATGTCGCTGCTTAAGGAATATAGTTAGAAATCATACTAGTTTAAAAAATCTAATAACCAGCGGTCGGTGCGGTGTGATGAATGACAAGATGGATCATATAGACAAGAGCCTGATGGCTTTCATGCGATATGTTCCAACGCACATCGCACCGATCCTGTATCGCGCGGACCATCGCGAGCGGCAATTGCCCGAAAGCGAAGTGATGGCGCTGATGGTCCTTGCCCATCATGGTCCTCTCTCACCGACCCGCATCAGCCGACTGCTGAATATGCAGAAAGGCAGCCTGACATCGGTGCTGAAGCGGCTTGAGAAACTGGGTCTGATTGCCCGACGCGCCCACCCGGACGATGACCGCAGCCATGTGGTTGAATTGTCGTCGGAAGGATCTGAGTTGACGCGCAAGCTGGGGCAAAAGATGGAGCGCGCGTTAAAGGCGTTGTTTGAGACCATGGCACCGGCTGATCGACAGGTTGCGACCAGTGGGCTTGATCTGATGGCGCGGCATTTTGACAAACTGGAGGAGGAGAAAATGGCCCAAGCTCGAACCGCTTATGCAAAATCTCTGAACTGGTACAAGGCAGCCAGTCCGGAAGACCGCAAGGAATATGACGCCTTCGGACCATGGCTCACCTTGGTGAAGTCCGAAGCAGACATGCCGCGGCGCTTTCGCTCGCTCTATGAGGAGCATGCCGGTGCCAAATATCTGATCAAGGTGCCGAAAAATGCTGATCGGCGTAATTTGCGCCCCGGTATGGATCTCTATGAAGCCATCATCGCGGTGGAGGACGGTGGAATCTTCCTTGCGCGCCTGGAGGATAGTGGCGTTTGGACCCAGCATGCGGTTTGGGATGAGATTGCAGCCATCTGCAGTTTTGGCGATCGCCTGCAGGGGATATGGACCCTGTATCTCAAAGACGGCAATCGCCTCAATGTGACCTTCAATCGGGTCTCTGGCGATTTGATGGAAGAGGTGACGGATACTGTGCGTAGCCACTTGTCAGATAAGCCAAGCGCAGCACATGCTGACAGCGATACAGATGATCTTGATTTTTCCGACGATGATCTGTTTTTCGGTTCAAGCCTGCTGGAACTGCGCCGTCGACCGGGAGGCCCTTTCACGCCGCTCCACTTCGAGCCGCAGGGCCACCCATGCCTTGATGCCAATAACAAGGACGCTGTTTCGACCGGCGTTCTGTTTCTTGATGGCGGAAACGAGCTGGTGATCGTCAATCGCGGTGACCCCTGTCATAAAAAGGGAGAAGCCTGGTTTGCGGGCAATGATCTGTTTATCCCCTATAACCGGATCACATCCTGTCAGGTGGTTGGCACGCCACAACCCGGCTCGGGACAATTCTATAATCTGGTCATTGGCCTCGAAAGACAGTTGATCGAACAACCATGTCTGGACGACCCCAAAGAGGTATTGGCTGCGATTCGGGCGCATTGCCCAAGCCTGACGTAACGAGAAGGCACATGAAGCCATATGAAGCCACTGGCATGCACCGACCTTTTCACCGATGGTGCATGTCTGTATTGCAACATTTTGCAACTGTCCAAAATGTTTGAATCACTTAGGAAAGCTACGGAATAGTAGAATTAGAAATGAAATATATTTGCAAGGGGTTGCAAAAGAATTTCAGCTGCTATTCTATGAGTTGGCATGAAGCAATATATCCCGATTGAGCGGGACGGCATTTAGGGCCCGCTACTCGGGAAAAGGAGGCCCAGTCAGCATGACTGTTACATTGAAAGACGTTGCGGCGCGAGCAGGTGTTAGCCGATCCGCCGTTTCACGCACCTTTACCGACGGTGCCTCGGTCTCCGACAAGATGCGCAAGAAAGTGGAGAAAGCCGCCGACGAGCTTGGCTATAGCCCCAATGCGTTGGCTTCGTCCCTGACAACGGGCCGCACCAAGCTTGTGGGCCTTGTCTCCGACAACTTCCGCAACCCGCTGTTTCTTGATGTCTTTGATCGCTTCACACGCGGTCTACAGGAAAAGGGCCTGAGGCCGTTGTTGGTGAATTTGTCTGAAGAGACAGACCCGCAGCAATCGGTTCGCATGATGCGGCAATATTCGGTTGATGGTGTTGTGGTTGCCTCTTCCACCCTATTGCCAGAATTTGCCCAAGCCTTTCGCGATGCGGGCATTCCGGTGGTCCATTCCTTCGGCCGTCCATCAAGCACCGCGCGGGTGCATGTGGTGGGGATCGACAATATCGAGTGCGGCCGGATGGCAGCCAGGACGCTGGTGGCAAGGGGTTACAAAAGGATCGGATTTCTCGGCGGACCGGAAAGCGCGACCTCTACGCAGGACCGCTATACCGGTTTTATGAGCGAGATGTCGGCGGTTCCTGAGGTCAAATGCAGCTATTCCTTTGCCCGCGCCTACAGCTTTATCGCCGGACGTGAGGAGATGCTGCGGCTCTTGGAAAACTCGCCTGCCGAAGCCTATTTCTGCGGTGATGACGTTTTGTCGATCGGTGCCTTGTCGGCGATCATTGAGCGCGGAATGAGCGTGCCCGACGATATCGGCCTGATCGGCCTCAATGACATGGAAATGGCGGGTTGGCAGAATATCGATCTGACAACCATCCACCAGCCGATTTCGCAGATCGTCAACAGCTCGATTGAGCTGATGGCGGCAATGCTGGCTGACCCGGACCGCTATCCGGAAACCCGGATCTTTCGTGCTCGATTACAGAGCGCAGCACCTTGAGGCCTTTGCCGTAGGGCGCAACTCTTTGGCGTTCATCCAATGACAAAAGAGCCTGCCAGATTGGTATCTGGCAGGCTCTTTTGATTGGGTCTTGTATCTTGATCAGGCTCCTTTGAGTGCTCTGAGAGCCTCTCGGGTGGCAGCCACGACCGGATCGTGGGTCTGTTTCAGGATTTGCACACGATCAAAGCAATCCGGGTCTTGATTGAGGGCCTGTCGCAGGGCTGTGCCAAAAGCAAGGCGCAGTTCAGTGCCGATGTTGAATTTGCAGATTGTTGACTGTCTTGCCAGACGGGTGCGCTGTTCGATCGGCACGCCGGAGCCACCATGGATTACCAAGGGGATGTCCGTCGCGGCCTCAATCGCGCGGATGCGATCTTCATCAAGGCCGCCCGAACGATCTGTCTGCAAATGGACATTGCCGACCGAGATGGCCATCGCGTCAACATTGGTATCGCGCGCAAAACGCGCCGCTTCTTGCGGGTCCGTCCCGGCGGATTGTTCGCCCCCGGAATAGCCTACAAAGCCGATTTCCCCTTCACACGACACATTGGCAGCGTGGGCAAGAGCGGCGATCTCGGCAGTTTCTGCGATATTCTGCTCCAACGGCTTGCGAGAGCCATCAAACATCACCGAGGTGAAGCCGCAATCAATCGCCTGTTTGCACTCCTCCATGGTGTAACCATGGTCGAGATGGGCTACGACCGGCACCGAAGCGCCTTCAGCCAGATGGCGGAACATGTTGCCAAGGATGGGCAACGGCGTATGCTCGCGGCAGGACGGGCCTGCCTGCAAGATGACCGGGCAATTCTCCGCTTCGGCTGCGGCCACATAGGCACGCATGTCTTCCCAGCCCAGCGTCACAAGGCCCGCCACCGCATAGCCTTGCTTCAAGGCTGGCTGAAGGACATCCTTTAACGTGACAAGGCTCATTTGAACTTGGCCACCATGTCCATGATCCCGGGGATCGTCTTGAGCTGCTCTGCGTGGGTTGGCTGGAAATATTGCTTAAGAGATCGTTGGACAGACCACCAAGGATCGTGAAGTAATACATCTGATAGCCCGGCAGGACACAGCAAGGATGATAGCCCTTGTCGATCAGCACCGTGGAGCCATCCATGATGTGATAGGCATCACCCGGCTCGTTGTCGACCCGCTGGAGCATTTGCAGCCCTGACCCGTAATTCGGCTTGAAGCGGAAATTATAGGTCTCGTCATGACGGCTTTCATCAGGCAGACGATCCGTATCATGCTTGTGGCTGGGGAAGCCGGACCAACCGCCCTCACCCACCGTGAAAAGCTCGCTGACCAGCAGGCGACCGACCTTGTCGTGATAGTTGGCGCCCAGAATATGCTTGATCTTGCGGTGAGTTTTTGTGTCGTCCGAGCCATATTGCACGATGTCGAGATCGGCGACACGGACGTCAAACGGTTCCAGAACCTTGTCATATTTGGCACCGGCAATGAAGCATTCGGTCTCATCACTCAGACAAGTGATGCGCGCCTTGGCCCCGACCGGACATAGACCCCTTCGGGGTCACCATCCCAGACATCGGCTGTTCTTGTTCCCAGCGTGTCGAAGGCTGCTCCTTCGACATCCACATGCACGGTGCCGGTGGCCGGAACGATGCAGGTCTCATATCCGGGGACGGCATAGTCGAAAACTTCGCCCTTTTTCAGTTTGACAATATTGAAATAATTCAACGGCACCAGATCATGCCCGGCGTCTACGATGGGCCTGTTCTGATTGTCATGGGGAGCAATATGCATGGCTCGTCCCTCCTCAGGCCTCGGTTGGGCCGGGATGTTCGGAAATGAAGGCTTCAAGCTGCGGCACGGTCGGCATGGCCGGTGCGCAGCCAGGCTGACTGACAACCATCGACGCGCAAGCCGAGCCTCGCAGCACAGCCTCCTTCAACGAAAAACCATTGGCCAAGGACGCCAACAGGCCCGCCATGAAACTGTCGCCAGCACCATTGGGCTTGATCGCCGTGACAGGATAGATGCCTGTGCGGATTTCCTCACCGTCAAACAGGGTGAGAGCGCCTTCCTGACCCATCTTGTAGATGACCAGACGGTCGGGTTTTTGTGCCAGCTCGCGGGCCTTGTCCAGCCCCTTCTCGATGCCGCCAGCCATGAAGCCGAATTCCTCGTCATTGCCGACGATCATGTCGCTCTGCTCGCCTGCGCGCGAGAGGACTTCGGCAGCAACCTGGGGCGATGGCCAGCTGTAGGGGCGATAGTCGATATCGAAGATGACCGGAATGCCAGCCTTGCGGGCATTGTCAAAGGCGCGGAAGGTGGCGCTGCGCGATGGCTCGCTTGCGAAGACCGTGCCTGCGGTGATCAGCGCTCCGAAGGTGGTGTAATCCACCTTGTCCATATCCTCTTCGGTCACCTGAAAATCCACCGCACCATTGCGATAGATGACATTCTGGAAATCTTCCAGCACGCTCTCATAGACCGCCAGAGAAATGCGATACTCGCCGCCGACAATGCGGATATTGCCTGTGTCGACGCCATAATGTTTCAGCCGATTGAGGCAGAAGCGGCCAATGGCATCGTCTGAGACCGAGGTGACAAGGGTTGACCAGCTACCAAGCTTGCAAAGGCCTGCGCAGATATTGGCGGACGAACCGCCTAGATCTGCCTTGAATGTGTCTGCATGCTCGCTTTTCACCCCGATCGGGTCGGCATACATGTCCATGCCCGCCCGGCCAAACACACCGAACCGGTTGGATTTGATTGCATCAAGAAGGGTTGTCATGGTCACACACCCTTGCGCTGCTTGGGACGAGCCGATTCCCAGTCTTCGTGGGCGGCGCGGACTTTCTCGTTATCGGAAACTTCCGGTGTACCGCATTCCCACCATGCATGGCCCTGCGTGGTCCAGGCATCGCGGGCTGCGACCTTCATAGATCACATAGGTCTTGTCCGAAGCCTTGGCTCGCTTGAAGGCATCGCCGAGTTCTGACGCATCTGCCACCGTTTCAACATTGGCTCCCATCGAGGCCGCATGGGCCGCATAGTCCACGTCAAACGGGTTCGGGATGGTTGGAGCATCTTCATAAAGACAGTTGAAGCTCTCCGAGCCGACATTGTTCTGAAGCTTGTTGATGACCGCCCAGCCGCCATTGTCGAGCAGCAGCACAATCAGCTTCTTCTCGGTCAGAACCGAGGAATAGATGTCGGAATTCATCAGCATATAGGCACCGTCGCCGACAAAGACGATGGTTTCCTTGTCTGGCTCCCGCTCGGCCTGTGCGATGCGCGCGCCCCAGCCACCGGCAATTTCATAGCCCATGCAGGAATAGCCGAATTCCACATCGACAGTGCCGATATCCAGCGTCTTCCAATTGGCGGTGACTTCGGCAGGCAAGCCGCCCGAGGCCGTCAGCACACGGTCGCGCGGGTCGCACAATTCGTTGACCACGCCAATAGCCTGGGCATAGGAATTGGGTTTGTTGCCACCATAGGAAACGTTCTTGGCGACATACTCGTCCCATGTCTTGCGCTCGGCTTGGGCGAAGGACACCCAATCCTGCGGTGCTTTATAGTCAGCCAACGCTTCGCCCAAAGCCAACAGCGACAGCTTGGCATCACCCACGACAGGGGCGGCCATATGCTTGCCAGCATCAAACCGGGCGGCATTGATACCAACCAGTTTGGCTTCATGGGCAAAGGCAGTCCAGGACCCGGTGGTAAAGTCTTGCAGGCGGGTGCCTACGCACAGAATGACGTCAGCCTTCTCGCCGATAATATTGGCCGAATCCGACCCTGTCACACCGATCGGGCCGATATTGAGCGCATGGTCATTGAGCAGATTGGCGCGGCCGGCGATGGTTTCGACAACCGGGATCTGATGGGCTTCGGCAAAGTCGGTCAGTTCCTTGACCGCACCGCTATATTGCACGCCACCACCGGCAATGATCATTGGACGCTCGGCAGCCTTCAACAAAGCAGCCGCATCGGCAATTTCACAGGCGTCCGGTGCCTGACGGCGAATGCGGTGGACCTTCTTCTCAAAGAAGACTTCCGGATAATCATAAGCCCAGCCCTGCACATCCTGCGGCAAGCCAAGGAAAGCCGGGCCGCAATCGGCAGGATCAAGCATAGTTGCCAGCGCGGTTGGCAGCGACTGGATGATCTGAGCGGGATGGACGATGCGATCCCAAAAGCGGGTGACCGGCTTGAAGGCATCATTGACGCCGATGGTCGGATCGTAAAAATTCTCCATCTGCTGAAGAACGGGATCCGGCAGGCGGGTGACATAGGCATCACCGCAAAGCATCAGCATTGGCAAGCGGTTGGCGTGGGCCAATGCAGCGGACGTAACAAGGTTTGAGGTGCCCGGCCCTGCGGACGCGGTACAAAACATGAAACGCTGGCGCAGCCATTGCTTGGCATAACCTGCGGCCGCAAAGCCCATGCTCTGTTCATTCTGTCCACGATAGAGTGGCAATTCTTCCTGATAATTGTATAGAGCCTCGCCGAGGCAGGTCACGTTGCCATGACCAAAAATACCGAAACCGCCTCCACAGAGCCGATATTCCTGCCCGTCAATCTCAATATACTGATTTACCAGCCACTTAACGATAGCTTGAGCCGTCGTGAGGCGGCATGTCCCTTGTGCCTCTGTCATTTAGGCGCCTCCCTTGGGAAATGCGCGCATCCATATTGAATGCCGCTTGCGAAACATCGTGGCTCATGATACAGATCTTGAAACCGATTGCAAATAGTATTTCAATTTGGGAGGGAATGCTGTGACGGACATCGGGATTGGCATGATTGGCGGTGGCTATATGGGCAAGGCCCATTCCGCTGCCTTTGCTGCGGTCGGAACCATTTTTGAAACAAGTCTCAAGCCGCGCCTTGAAATGATCTGCTCGGCGTCTGCCGAACGGGCGGAAAGCTATCGTCAGGCCTATGGCTACAAGCGAAGCACCGGGGACTGGCGTGCGCTGGTCAATGACCCGGCAGTGGATGCTGTGGTCATTGCAGCGCCGCAGAGCTTTCATCGCGCCATTGCCGAGGCCGCCTTTGCTGCGGGTAAGCATGTGATGTGTGAAAAGCCGCTTGGTGCCTCCATCGATGACGCGCTGGCAATGGTGAAAGCGGCAGAATCCAGCGGATTAATCCATCAAACGGCCTTTTGCTATGTGCGCTCACCGGCCACCCAGTTTGCCCGCAAACTGTTGACCGAGAAAGCCATCGGCGATATTACGTGGTTTCGCGCAGAGCATACGGAAGATTTTCTGGCCGACGCCAATGATCCGTGGCAATGGCGCTGCACGGGCGCCGCCAACGGCACATTGGGCGATCTGGCTGTGCATTTGTTCAATGGCGCATTGGCCCTGATGGGGCCAATTGACAGCCTGATTGCGGAGACTGAAACCATTCACAAAGAGCGCCCAGGCGGCATTGTCGACAATGATGATCAGATCCATCTGATGTGTCGATTCCAGTCTGGCGTGATGGGACATCTTCACTCGTCTCGCGTTGCAACCGGTCGCAAAATGGGTTACACCTACGAGATCCATGGCACCAAGGGAGCGATCCGTTTTGATCAGGAAGATCAGAATGCACTTTGGCTTTATCGCATGGAAGGGCCGGAGGAAGAGCGCGGCTTTCGCAAGATCCTGACCGGCCCAGCGCATCCGGACTATAAGGCCTTTTGCCTCGGCCCCGGTCATGGCACGGGATATAATGACCTGATTGTCATTGAGGCGAAGGATTTCCTTGAGGCGATCCATTCCGGCCAGCCACGGTTTCCAACCTTTCGGGATGGCTTGGCTGCTGCGCGCGTCGTCGAAGCGGTGACCAGATCCAACGCTTCGAGATCTTGGCAGAACGTCACTCAAGATTAAACCCGACATCAAACCCGGTGGGGCTCAATCCCGCTTCCAAAGACCAATTTTCAACAAATCCGAAGAGCCAAGTTCCAGGGGAGGAGTATGCCTGTCACGGGGCTCTTTTTTGCAACGAGAGGACCATTATCATGGCGATCAAAATAGGCAATGCCCCCTGCTCATGGGGCGTGGAATTTGCGGACGACCCGCGCAATCCTACATGGCAGAGCGTTCTGAAAGACTGTGCGGATGCAGGCTATAAAGGCATTGAACTGGGGCCGATTGGCTTCATGCCCGAAGATCCAGCGATCCTGAAGGCCGAGCTTGACAAGAATGATCTGGAATTGATCGGCGGGGTGATTTTTCGCCCCTTCCATGACGCCAGCAAATGGGACGAAGTGATCGATGCGTCCAAGCGCACCTGCGAAGCGCTGGTGGCGCACGGTGCCAAGCATCTGGTGCTGATCGATTCCATCTCCGAACGCCGCGCACCAACTGCAGGTCGGCCCAATGAGGCGGTACAGATGGATGACGCCGAGTGGGAGGGTTTCAAGACCCGGATCACAGAGATCGCCCAAATGGGTCTTGATCATGGCCTGATCCCTGAATTGCATCCCCATGCGGGCGGTTTCATGGATTTCGAGCCGGAAGTGGAGCGCATTTTGACGGAAGTGGATGCAGACAACCTCAAGCTTTGCATTGATACCGGCCACTGCACCTATGCGGGCTTTGATCCGGTCGCCTTCATGAAGCGCCATATGGACCGTATCACCTATGTCCATTTCAAGAGCACTGATGCCAAAGTGAAGGCGAACGCCATTGCCAATCGCACAGGCTTTTATGACGCCTGCGGGCAAGGCATTTTCTGCAATCTGAGCGAGGGGGAAGTCGACTTCCCGGCAGTGCGCGACCTTTTGCTGGAGGCTGGCTTTGAGGGCTGGTGCACCATCGAGCAAGATTGCGACCCCAATCTTGATCCGGATCCGGTCGGCGACGCACGCAAGAACCGTGAATATCTCGAATCCATCGGCTTTCAATAAGCCTCATCCAATTGGTCAGGCGACAAGGCTGCCGCTTGACCCGACTTGATATTTTGAGGGCATGCCCCTCAAATTCTGGAGGAACTTCTCATGGCTAAACTCAAATGGGGCATGATTGGTGGCGGCGAAGGCAGCCAGATCGGCCCGGCACATCGGCTCGGCGCTTTGGCGGACGGGCGATTTGAACTCACCGCAGGCGCCCTTGATCATCGCCCCGAAGAAGGTCGCGCCTACGCACAACGCCTAGGCATTGCCGCAGACCGTGCCTATGGAGATTGGAAGGAAATGCTTGACGGGGAGCGCAACCGCGACGACCGGATTGATCTGGTCACCATTGCAACACCCAATTCGACCCATTTCGAAATCACCAAGGCCTTTCTTGAAGCCGGCTTTCATGTCCTGTGCGAAAAGCCAATGACGGTAACAGTTGAAGAAGGCGAAGAGATCGTTCGCCTTGCTGAGAAAAGCGGCAAAATCTGCGCGGTCAATTATTGCTACACCGCCTATCCGATGGTGCGTCAGGCCCGGGCCATGGTAGCCAACGGCGAGATCGGCAAAGTGCGTCTGGTGGTCACCGAATTCAGCCACGGTCACCACGGCAATGCCGCCGATGCGGACAATCCGCGCGTACGCTGGCGGTACGACCCGGCTTTGGCTGGAGTGTCGGGCCAATTTGCCGATTGTGGCATTCACGCGCTCAATATGGCCAGCTTCATCTGCAATGATGAGGTGGAGAAATTGTCAGCCGACTTTGCCTCCTGCATCGAAAGCCGCGAGTTGGAAGATGATGCGATGGTCAATTTCCGGATGAGCAAAGGGACTGTCGGTCGTCTGTGGACCTCATCCGTCGCGATTGGACGTCAGCATGGCTTCACGATCCAGGTTTTCGGCGAAACGGGCGGCTTGAAATGGTTCTCAGAACAGCCGAACCAGCTATTCTACACCAAGGTTGGCGGGCGCACCGAGATTATGGAAAAAGGGGAAGCGGGTCTGCATGACGAGGCCAACCGTCTGTCACGGGTGGCAATCGCCCATCCGGAAGGCTTCCCGCTGGCAGTTGCCAACATCTATTGTGATATAGCTGACGCCATTTTGGGAGAATCACGCCCATCCTTGCCGACAGCTGAAGCGGGTGCCCGTTCCATGGCAGCGGTGCATTATGCCGTTCAGTCTGCCAAACAGGGCGGCGTCTGGCTGGATGCCCGTCCGCCAATGTTCCGTTGATCGCGCGAATTTGATCCTTGTCCCCGCATTGAAAGGCGGGGGCAAAGCCTTTTTCACAGCCCTGCATGTGCATCCCCAAAAGGTTGAAATCGGTTTTCAATTGAACGTCATTTTGCTCGCTCATTTGCCGCGTCGCGACCGCTCAGGCAGCTGTGTTTTGCTGCTTTAATCTGCCTTCTAAAGTTCGGCTTTCGAAAAGCATCCACGCAGCCCGAAATGCGAATATCTGGTGCGATATGCCGCATCTCCTGGGTCAGTAAAAAGCCAGCACAATCAATGAAGTAGAAATTTCATTTCTGCAAATTTCCGAACAAATATATCATACAACCATCAATCCAATCCTCAAAAGACCATCATGGGTTGCTTCGCCATTCGACATCAGCAGCTTTCCCCCTTGGAAATAAGCCGGGATGTTGTTGATTAGATGTAATAAAATCAAAGCATCACCTGTCATCAATACAACTTTCCGATGGGATTTCCTTCACAAACTACGGGGGAGCCTTTGACAACTTCTCATCCACCGACATCCATTCTTGGTTCGAATTCTCTTGATCTGATGGAACAGCCATCAACAGCCGCTGATCGACTGACAGATTAATTTTGTCGCAGCCCGCAAGAATGGCGTTTTGACAACCCCTTCAAGGACTTTCCGCAATGCAAGAATTAGTCAGTATTTGCCGAAATTTAATTTTTTGAAAATTTCTGTTGCAACCGATTGCAATATTGATACAGTTGCAGGGCGATGTTGGACAAAAGAGGAGCTATTGTCCTGACATCGATCAGGCGACTTGGGAGGGCCTGCACGACCGCACTGACGCGCTTGGCTGCATCACAGTCAGGCATGCATCGGAAATGGCGATCATCGCACCAACTTCCCCTTTTGCCAGACACCATCATTTCGCCGCACCGCAGACTTGGCTGTTTTGGGGCGGCTTGCAAAGCAGGAATTCTTACATTTCGGCTTTTTCTAACGGAGGAACATGAGATGAAAAAGTTTGTTATGGCGGCATTTGTCGGCACGTTGTTGTCCACGTCTGCCATGGCCGAGAATATCGGCGTCACCATGGCTGCATTCGATGACAACTTCTTGACCGTTCTGCGTAACGCCATGATCGCCAAAGGTGAGGAAATGGGCGCCACGCTTCAGCTTGAAGATGCACAGAACGAAGTGGGCAAACAGCTCAACCAGATCCAGAACTTTGTGGCTTCCGGCGTGGATGCAATCATCGTCAACCCGGTTGATACCGACGCCACCATCCCGATGTCCAAATTGGCTGCCGAAGCAGGCATTCCGCTGGTTTATGTCAACCGCGAGCCAGTGAACCTGAAAAAACTGCCAGAGAAACAGGCTTATGTCGGCTCTCTGGAAATTCAGGCAGGCAACCTTCAAGGCCAGTATGCTTGCGAGCTGTTCAAGAAAATGGGCAAAACCGAAGCCCAGGTCGTCATTCTGATGGGTGATCTGTCCAACCAGGCAGCCCGTCTGCGCACCAAAGGCGCGGAAGATGTGTTTGCCAAAGACGATTGCAACTTCATCAAAGTGGTTGAAAAACAGACCGGCATGTGGCAGCGCACCCTTGGTAGCGACCTTGTCACCAACTGGCTGTCTGCTGGCTTGAAAATTGATGGCGTGATGGCCAACAATGACGAAATGGCAGTGGGTGCCGCGCAGGCGCTGAAAAATGCTGGCGCTAACTTCGACGAAATCGTGATTGCTGGCGTTGATGGCACGATCGATGCCAAAGCCATGATCGAAACCGGTGAAATCGACCATACCGTTTTCCAGAATGCCAAAGGTCAGGGCGCTGGCGCCGTTGAAGCCGCTGTGAAATTTGCGCGCGGCGAAAAAGCTGATCAGGTCAACTATATTCCGTTCGAGCTTATCACTCCGGATAATCTGGCCGAGTTCGCCAAAACCAACTGATCCACTTGATGTGATCACTGCGAGGGCGGTTCCCTGCCCTCGCAAGCAATGTTGCCTTTCAGCGCAAGCAAGGGAGGAAAACCATGCTTGATGAAAGCGCGGGTTCAGCGCGCAATACCTATACCGGCGAATACATTCTCGAAGTCGACAATGTGCGCAAGGAATTTCCAGGGGTGGTTGCCCTTGATGATGTCCAGCTCAAGATCCGCCCCGGTTCTGTACATGCTTTGATGGGCGAAAATGGTGCCGGCAAATCGACCCTCATGAAGATTATCGCCGGGATCTACAATCCAGACAAAGGTGAAGTTCGGTTCGCCGGCAAGAAACTGGATATCAAGACCCCGATCGACGCCCTCAATTCCGGCATCGCGATGATTCACCAGGAACTCAACCTGATGAATACGATGACCGTGGCAGAAAATGTCTGGATCCGACGCGAGCCGAAAAACGCACTGGGCCTGATTGATCATGATCAGATGAACAAGCAGACACAAGCCCTGTTTGATGAGCTCAATCTCAATCTTGACCCCAAAGCAATGGTTGGCGATCTGACTGTTGCCCAGAAGCAGATGATCGAGATTTCCAAGGCCGTGTCGTACAATTCCGACGTGCTGATCATGGATGAGCCGACCTCGGCCATCACGGAAAGCGAAGTGGAGCGTCTCTTCACCATCATTCGCGATTTGAAATCCAAGGGCGTGGGCATTGTCTACATTACCCACAAGATGGACGAGCTGTTTGAAATTGCGGATGAATTGACCGTTTTTCGCGATGGTCAATTTGTCGGCACCGAGCCAGCTACGAATGTCACCAAGGATGATGTCATCCGGATGATGGTCGGGCGCGAGATCACCGACATGTTCCCGAAAATCGAATGCGAAATCGGGGATGTGGCGCTGGAAGTCAAACATCTGAGCAATGGCCGCCACTTCAAGGATATCAATTTCCAGCTGCGTCGCGGCGAGATTTTGGGTGTTGCCGGGCTGGTCGGCTCTGGTCGCTCCGAAGTTGCAGAAGCGATATTCGGTGTGAAGCCTGCTGACTCTGGTGAGATTTTCATCAATGGCGAAAAGGTCGATATCACCAAGCCATCGGATGCCACCCAGCATGGGCTTGCCTTCCTGACAGAAGACCGCAAGGAAAGCGGCTGCTTTTTGATCCTTGATTGTCTGGAAAATATCCAGATGGCTCTGATCACCCAGGGCATGGTCAACAAGACCGGCTTTGTCGAGCAGGGCAAGGTTACCCAGATGGTCGAGGAATATGTCGAGAAGCTGCGGATCAAGACGCCAAGTCTGTCCGAGATTGTCGAGAATCTCTCAGGCGGCAACCAGCAGAAGCTTTTGATCGCCCGCTGGCTCTTGACCAATCCGAAAATCCTCATTCTCGACGAACCGACACGCGGTATCGATGTCGGGGCGAAATCTGAAATTCACCGCCTGATTACCCAGCTAGCGGGTCAGGGGGTGGCTATCTTGATGATCTCTTCGGAACTGCCTGAAGTTCTGGGCATGTCCGACCGCATCATGGTCATGCATGAAGGCTGCGTGAGTGGTTTCCTCGATCGGTCAGAGGCCGATCAGATGAGCGTCATGAAACTGGCAGCGAAGTAAGACCGGGAGAAAATTCACAATGTCAAACGCAGATGTCACAGCGGCAGAGGCCGCACCCAAAGGCCGCAAACTCGCTCCAGAGGTGAATATTCTTCTGGTTCTGTTCGGTATCGCTATCCTGTTCGAAGTGCTGGGCTGGATGTTTCAGGGACAATCCTTCCTTGGCAACGTTGCCCGCCTGAAAATCATGATCCTGCAGGTGTCGGTGATCGGCATCATCGCGGTCGGCGTCACCCAGATCATCATCACCGGCGGCATCGACCTCTCGTCCGGTTCCCTTGTCGGGGCCGTGGCCATGGTCTCGATGTCCTTCGCCCAGACCGCCGATTATGGTCTGGACCGCGTTCTCTTCCCGGCTCTGGTTGACCTGCCCGTTCTGGTTCCGGTCGCTGTGGGGCTGTTTGTGGGGGCCTGTGCAGGCTTCATCAATGGCTGGCTGATTGCCTACACCAAAATCCCGCCCTTCATTGCCACATTGGGCATGATGGTTTCGGCCCGTGGCTTTGCCAAATGGTTCACCAAAGGTGCGCCGATTTCCTTCCCCACCGACTCCTTTGCCTTCATCGGCTCCGGCATGATGCCGGTCGCCATCTTCGTGGTTGTTGCCATCATCTTCCATGTCATGATGAAATATACCCGCTATGGCAAATTCACCTATGCCATCGGGGCAAATGAGACCGCAGCCCGCGTCTCCGGTATCGATGTCGAGCGCCAGAAGGTCAAGATCTACATGATCGCCGGTATCCTGTCTGCTCTGGCTGCCATCGTGGTTGCTGCACGTGGTCAGACCGCCCAGCCGGGCATGGGCCTGATGTATGAACTTGATGCCATCGCCATGGCCGTTATTGGCGGTACGTCGCTGACGGGTGGTCGCGGGTCGATCATTGGCACGGCCATCGGCATGGTCATCTTCGGTGTCATCATTTCAGGCTTCACGTTCCTCCGTCTCGATGCCTACTATCAGGAAATGATGAAGGGCGTGATCATTGTAGGGGCCGTTGTCATCGACACCTACCGCCAAAAGAAAGGGAAGGCTGCCAAGTAAGTCGTCCTCTCCTCCCAAGACACTTGCAAGGGGCTTCGGCCCCTTGTTTTTTGTCTGCAACAATGATCAGACTAAGCCACAGGGAAGCCGACGAAAAGCCCGCCGACAACTGCCGCAAAAGGAAAGCTCATGTTCAATTTTGACATCCCCTTCTTCCGCCCGCTCTGGGTTCGACTGATTGTGGTGGCCGTGTGCATTGGCTGGGGTCTGTTCGAGCTGATGAGCAACTCGGTCGGCTTCGCTATCATCTTCCTCTCCGCCGGTTTCTATGCCGGCTACCGCCTGTTCATCACCTTTGATCCGGACAAGATTGAAGGGGAGTGAAACGGGGGCACGATGCGCGATCCCTCCGGGTTCGATCTTGCATCGCTGGACAATGTGCTGGTCACCCGTCTCGACGTGACGGACACGACCTCCCTCAATGCAGCCGTCTCCGAGGGGATCGAGCTGATATCTTGGCACTTGGATGAGCTAGATTGGTGTCATCTGCTCACTACCATTGCAACGATGAACACAGCATTATCGACCATCATTCATATAGATGCATAATAAAGACAACTTTTGCGTTGGAAATCGTTACAGCTTCCGCGTGCAACCTTGAAACTTAACCCGCCATTAACCATAAATTCTTAGCCTCCCCTTTAAGTATTATGCTTTTAAGGGGACATCCTAATGTTGAAAAAAGTGCTGATTGCAGCAGCAGTTGCAGCCATTCCCACGGTTTCAATCGCTGCAGACATGCCATATATCGAAGAAGCTCCTGCTACGTTTGATGATCGTTGGGCAGGATCTTACATTGGTGTTCAAGCAGGATATTCCAGCTTGACCGCGAAAGAAACAGGCTATTATGAGAAGACAGTCGATGGCCTGACATATGGCATTTTTGGTGGCCATAATTTCGTGTTTGACGATGTTCTTGTTGGTGTCGAGTTGAATGCGGATCTGACCAATGACCAAACGCGATTGACATCACGCTCGACCGGGCAAACCAACTGGAGCGCCGGTGCTGCCATGCGGTTGGGCTATATTATGGGTTCCTATCTGCCATATCTGAAAGTCGGCGTTGGCTTGACAGAAATGGAAGGAACTTATGTACCAACCGGGCAAAAAGACACCGCCATTCATACAAATCTTGATCTTGGCGGCGGCTTTGAAGCCATGGTTTTCGATGATGTCTCTTTGAGATTGGAAAGCATTTATCGCATTTCTTCCAAAGAAGACTATACGTTGAATGGTTCGACTGGCGGTGTTGAAGTTGATGGCTTCATCACTCGAGTTGGTCTTGCTTACCACTTCTAAAAGTCTGGTGTAGTTACACGCCGCACAAAAAAGCCGGAAGCGTCAAGCCTCCGGCTTTTTTTGTATCAATGCCTGATGCAGACTCAGAGCTGTTTTAGCTGCCCATCGCGAACGGATGCGTCAGCAGCGTCGGCAAGGAGCTGGGCGCGCAGACCATCATAGCCGAGCGGCACGGCAACGTCTTTGCCTTCACACAAATCAACGAAGCTATTCAGCTCATTGACGAAAGCCTGACCATAGCGCTCAAGGAAGAAATCAAGAGCCGGATCAACCTGATAGCCATCAGCATTGGCATAGGTCACCGTGGTGGCGCGGCAGTTGCCAGCGCTCAGCATGCCTTTGGAGCCATGAACTTCGATCCGCTGGTCATAGCCATAGGTGGCGCGACGGGAGTTGGAGATCTGGCAAATCTTGCCGCTCGCGGTTTCGAGCACGGCAACAGCGGTATCGACATCGCCAACTTTGCCGATTTCCTCATCCACCTGACATGACCCACGAGCAAACAGGGAGACAGGCTCTTCACCCAACAGGAAGCGGGCCATGTCGAGATCGTGGATCATCATGTCGCGGAACAGGCCGCCGGAGCGTTTGACATAGTCAATCGGTGGGGCGGACGGATCGCGGGAGGTGATCTGGACCAGCTCGACGTCGCCAATTTCCCCCGCTTCAATGCGGGCGCGCACGCTGGCAAAGTTCGGATCGAACCGGCGGTTAAAGCCGATCATCAGTTTCTTGCCGGTTTTCTCGACGGTGTCGAGGCAGGCGCGGATGCGATCAGTGGAGGTATCGACGGGCTTTTCGCAAAAGACATGCTTGCCAGCCAAGGCGGCCTGCTCGGTGAAATCTGCATGGGTGTCGGTGGAAGAGCAAACGAAGACGGCATCGACAGAAGGGTCGGCCAGCATGGCATCAACGGTCACGGCCTTGATACCATAGTCAGCAGCCAAGGCATCGGCTGCGGCCGGAATGGCGTCAGCAACCGACACAAGGTTGGCTTTGGCCGAAGCGGCGATGTTGGCTGCATGCAGTTTGCCGATGCGCCCGGCACCGATCAGTCCGATGGAGATCATGATCAATCTACCTTTCCTTACAAAAATAAGCCCCCACTGGCGTTTTACCTGCAAAATGGGGGCAAAAGAACTATCATTTGCGGCTGAAGATGCAACCGGTTACGAAAGATGATCAGGCTCAGCCAGCCTGTCGGAGAATGATGCGAAAATCGAATTTACAATCTCACCATTCCCACAATCGTTCTGATCTGGAGGATAGCGCATCTTCATGTGGTTTTTAATCGCCAGATCACCTGCCACGTCTGTTTGGTGTGAGTTTTCCTCTGATTTTTGAAACCGCTTGCAATTTCTTTGCGCCCGTCATGACAGACTATGATCCTCCACAGAGATAACGCTTGGACCGTCTTGGTGCAGATCAGAGCGCTGACTTGATGTAATCCATGGATTGGTTCAACAAAGGCGCGACATCGTCGAGCTGATGAATTTCGGCGGCAAAGGGCTCGAACGAAATTGGCCCCTCATAACCGGTTGCGCGCAGTAGCTTGAGCTGGCCAATATTGTCGAGACGATCCGCTTTACCGACCAGAATGCGGTGGTCATCAAGCATGTCAGCCACCGCTATGGCTGAATCTTCAACGCCGGAAATGTGGACAAGGCCCGTCATATTGGCAAAGAAGCTCTGCTCTCCTGCCAGATGATGGTGGAAGGTATCATGCACGAGGCGGAAGACGCCCTCGCCTGCCACATCGCGAATGGCTTCAACCGCTTTGGCTTTGAGGCGCAGGGAGCATTGCGGAAAGCCCAGCGGTTCGACCAGACCGATGATACCCGCGTCTTCATAAAGCGGCTTTAGGGCAGACAGAGACTGGCGCAGATTGTCGTCGAGTTCCTGTTCGCTCTTGCCATAATCATGGTCATTGACCGGACACATGACCAAACCCTTGGCACCGCATTTGGCAGCATATTCAATGAGAGCGCGGGCTTCTGCGGCGCGGCTGTCATTCCATTCATTAAAGCGCTGAAGGGCGTTGATGGTACAAATTTCAACGCCATTCTTTAAGGCCAGATCCTTCACCTCCACCGGGTCGAGGCCAAGAGCCATCGGGTCATTTGGAATGTCATTGCGGATCTCGACCAGATCGACCTTCTGGGCCTGACAGAATGCGAAAAAGTCAGCAAGTGGCATGTTGGGTGCGATCATGTGATTGATCGAGAAACGAATGCTCATCAGTAAAGTCCTCCCAAATGTGACGCAGCGGATTGATTGAATTGCCATCAGCTTTATCAATTGAAGGGACTCTATGTTTGCGCTCCAGCCCTGTCAATCAACGCACTTGGCCAATAAGACGCATAGGGAACACACTTTAATTCATTGTTTTAACTATAATATTTTTCCATATCCATCACCTCGATCGCGTTAAGTCGCCACCCATCTGGAAACTTGATTGAAAAGCCATCAATCTTGATGTCAAATAGCGTCAATTCACAGGGAAATTTAAGTGAGCTTTGAACAATCATGAGACGCGCAGGCAAATTGGCTCCATCGATTTCGGAAATTGCACGAATGGCGGGGGTGTCAACGGCGACTGTTGACCGGGTGTTGAATGATCGCGGCGGAGTGTCTGCTGCCAAGGCACGGTTGGTTAAAGAGGCCCTTGTGGCGCTGGGTGGTTGCCTTGGCAAAGGCCAGAAGGCCCTGCCACAGCTGACCGTCGGCATGCTGATTGACTCCGGTTCGTCCTTCACTGGCACTTTGAAAGCACTGGTCCGGGACAGCAATGAAACGGACGCGGGCATCGCGATCCAGATCCATTCAACCCTGACCAACCAGTTTGATGCAGGGGCATTTTCCGACAAGGTGCTGGAATGGGGGGAGATGCTTGATGGCATCATCATTGTCAGCCGTGAACATCCGGCCATTTCTCGTGCCATAGAGGCCATTGCAGAGCGGGGAACGGGCATTGTCTGCATGACGACGGATCAGCAAAACACCCGCAGACTAAGCTATGAGGGAATGGATCAGGTGGCGTCTGGCATGTGCGCGGCACATCTTGTTGGCCGCTATGGCAAGTCCCACCAAGGCGACGTTCTGATGCTGGTGAGCGCCCCTTATCGCTGTCAGGAAGAGCGGGAGTTGGGCTTTCGCCGCCTTTTGCGCAGCGATTATCCCGACCTGTCCGTGGTGGAGTTGCTCAATGCGACGGACAATTCCGAAAGCTCGTACCAAATCCTACGCGCGGTTTTGAACAGAGAGGCCCCGCCAGTTGCGGTTTATAATATGGCGGGCGGCAATCAAGGCATTGCCCGAGCCTTGCAGGAAGCGGGCTTGCGCGGCGCGGTGCTGTTTGTCGGTCATGAGTTGAATGACACATCGCGGCAGCTTTTAGAAAGCGACACGATGGATTTTGTCATTACCCATGATCTTAAAGCTGAACTGGAGCGCGCAAAGGCGCGGCTTCGCGCCCATCATGACAGCGAACAGACCCGGACAGCCGACAAGGCACAAAATCACCCACTGCTCAAGCCAGTCATCAAGTGCAAATTCAACATCTGAGTCCGCCGATGTCCACCCAGAAAAGCACTGACAACTAGAGCTTTGCGACCTCGGACGCATTGCGGGCGATCTGATCCCAGGCACCGTCCCGCACCAGATCCGTTGGCGCGATCCATGTGCCACCGACGGCAAAGACATTGCCAAGCGCCAGATTGACAGGCGTCGGGTTTACTGGTTTTCGATACAGATGGTCTCATGATGTCGGTTCTTCCTCGACCCGTTGCCAATTTGCCTTTTCAATCACGCCACCGGGATGCATGATCACTTGGGCGGCGATGCTGTGGGCCAGTTGGGCGGCTTGTTGTCTGCCCTGCCCCAGCAGCCTTGCGCCTAGATAGCCTGCGGCAAAGGAATCCCCCGCCCCGGTCGTATCCACGGGCGAGAGGCGTAAAGGGGGCGCAACAGAGAGGCTTTCTTCTCCGGCCATGATCAGGCAATGGCTGCCGCCTTCCTTGACAACCACTTCGCTAGCGCCCCAGCCAAGCCAGCTTTGGCCAGCCTCCTCTGCGCTCTGGTCTGGCCAGAGCGCGGCATGATCATCAAGCGTCACAAGAGCATAGTCGCAGAGCGCGGCAACCCGTTGATAGCTTTGCCGGCAAAGATCATGGTCCGGCCAAAGGGCGGGGCGGAAATTGGGATCAAAAGCCACTTGCAGCCGCCCTTGCAACTGGGCGATGGCGTCGAGCAGATTGGCCCGCTGGTCGGGGTCAAGGATCGCCAGCGAAATGCCGGTCAGGTAGAGAAGATCAAAGCCAGCCAGCCGCTCGGCGATTTGCACGGCCGTCCAGCCATCAAACATGGAGCGGGCGGCGGATTGACTGCGCCAATATTGAAAGAAGCGCTCTCCACTTTCGTCATTCTCGATCAGATAGAGGCCCGGCGCCCTGTCTTTTACAGATATGATGGTCTCATCCGAAATGCCTTCGTCAAGCAAAGCATGTCGGATCAGCGCGCTGGAAGCGTCCTCACCAAGTCCGGTCATGTAGGAGACTGCGATTGCGGGCGAGAATTGTCGGGCCAGATAGACAGCGCTGTTAAAGCTGTCTCCGGCACAAGCACGACGAAACAGGCCTTCCCCGGCGGGTGCAAATTCAATCATGCACTCGCCGAGGGCGACCACCTTTAAAGAATTGATCATTGGCTCCGGTCCTTGCTTGGTGCCCGTTATCGTGCCAGCCAGCCACCGTCGACAGCGATGGTATAGCCCTGAATGTAGTTGGCGGCCTCCGAGCAGAGGAAGACGACGGGGCCTTCGAGATCATTCGGCGTACCCCAACGACCAGCCGGGATGCGTCCCAGAATTTCTGCATTGCGGACTTTGTCGGCCTGAAGCGCGGCGGTATTGTTGGTTGCCATATAGCCCGGTGCGATGGCATTGACATTGATGCCATGCTTTGCCCATTCATTGGCCAACAGGCGGGTGATACCCGTCACGCCATGCTTTGAGGTGGTGTAGGACGGCACCCGAATGCCACCCTGGAAAGACAGCATGGAGGCGATATTGACGATCTTGCCGCCTTCGCCTTGGGCGATGAACTGCTTGGCCACCGCTTGACTGAGAAAGAACAGGGTCTTGATGTTGACATTCATCACATCGTCCCAGTCCTCCTCACTGAAGTTGATGGCGTCTTCCCGGCGGATGATGCCCGCATTATTGACCAGACAATCAATGCGGCCAAATTTGGCAACCACCTGTTCGACGATCGACGGAATGTCCCTTGTCGATGTCAGATCGGCGCGGATATCAAGGAAGGAGCGGCCGAGGGCTTCAACTTGCTCTTGGGTTTCAGCGGGCTCAGAACGGTTCACCCCCGGCAATGTGGCACCCAGCCTTGGCAAGGCCCAAGGCCATGCCTTGGCCAAGGCCGGTATTGCAGCCGGTGACGATGGCGATTTTGTCAGTCAAATCCATGAAATTATGCATGAAAGAGGCTCCTGTTCAGTCGGAAGGGGACAGCCTCGACCAAGCCTCTAGGCGGTCGAGGGTGAAGGGATGATTGGTCAGGAAAGCATGGGCTTCGCAGACCGTGTCGACAAGATCGTCACTGGCAAGGCTTTCACCCCAGAAACCGACGTCCGCCAGATAAGCGCGGACCATTGCCTTGCGGCCATCCTGCTCGCCGATCTGTTTGAAAATATCAAAGCGGTCAATGACATCGCGATGATCGCGCGGCGGCAAAGCGTCGCTTTGAGCAAAATTCCCCTGATAGTAGATCAGCCAGGCGGCCAGGGACAGGCTCATCAGGCGCGGCGGGGTTCCTTTGTCCTGCCAGCAAGCCTTGAAGCGTGGCAGATTGCGGGTGTGGAACTTGGCGATGCCATTCAGGGATATATCGTGCCAGCGATGGAGAATGAAGGGATTTTCAAACCGCCGCAGAACTTCGGCGCTGAAGGCTTCAAGTTCCTCGCGGGGCAGTGACAAATAGGGCAGGATTTCCCTCTCCAGCATCGCACGCAAGAAGAGTTTGGCCGGGGCGCTTTGCATGGTTTCACGCACAGCGAGGCTGTTGCCAAGCAGGGCCAATGGACAAAGGCCAGTATGGGCACCATTCAAGATTGCCACCTTGCGCTCTTTATAACCGTCAGCACTTGGCACGATGATGGTGCCTTCATCGGCTTTGACCATTGGAATTTTCAGGTCCGGTTGGCCGTCGCGCTGTTCAATAACGAGGAAATGAAACAATTCGGCGGTGACCAGCAACGGATCGCGATACCCGAGGGTTTCTTCCAATTCATTGATCTCGTCGCGCGGAAATCCCGGCACGATCCGATCCACCAAGGTGTTGTAAAATGCGTTGGAGCCGTGAATCCAATCGATGAAATCTTTGCCCAATGTCCATTGCTCCGCATAGGCCAGAACACAGCGTTTCAATTCATCCGCGTTGTGATCAATCAGCTCGCAGGGCAAGAATTGAAAACCCGCCGCATCCTTGCCACCAAGGCTGTCGAACCGTTCCATCAGGAGGCGGGTGATCTTGGCGGGAAAGGTTGCAGGTGGCGCGTCATCGCGCTCACAATCAGGGCTATAGGTGATGCCGGCTTCGGTGGTGTTGGAAATGACCACCTCCATGTCCGGATTGCGGGCCAGAGCCAGCACTGCATCCCAGTCAGCAGCCGCCGACAATTCGCGACGGACTGCGGCAATGACGCGGCTTTCGCTCACGGCTTTGCCATCGCTATCCACCCCTCGGGACAGCACTGTGTAAACGCCATCGCTATCGTTCAGACTATGCGGGATACCGCCGCCAATCGGGCGGACCACAACGACGCCAAAGTCGCTGCCACAGGCTTCATTCATCCGGTCAATTTTCCAATCCATGAAGGCACGCAGGAAATTGCCTTCACCAAACTGGATCACCCGTTCTGTCGGGCGGGATCGTCCCTCAAGCTGGCTTTGATTGATGCGTTGCATGGCGGTGGGCCTCTTGCATTTGATTGGAGTGGCTGGGTTTAATGATATGGCATGGGCTTACATCACCGCGCCAACCTGCCAGGGGATGAATTCATGGTCCCCCAGCCCTAGCAATTCGGATTTGGTTGGCGCACCTGACGCTACGGCCAGAATATGCTCAAGGATCTCCGCCCCCTTGGCATCGAGCGACAGCCCCGCGCTGAGAATATCGCCGCAATTGATGTCCATATCGTCCGGCATGGCTTCAAACAGGCGGTCATTGGTGGCGATCTTGATTGTTGGGGCTGGCTTGGAGCCGAAGGCCGAGCCGCGCCCGGTGGTGAAAACCACCATATGCGCCCCACCTGCAATCTGCCCCGTAGCACAGACCGGGTCATAGCCCGGCGTGTCCATATAGACGAAGCCCGGTTCGGTGACCTGTTCGCCATAGTCATAGACAGCCGTCAGGGGCGTTGAGCCGGATTTGGCCGTCGCACCAAGGGATTTTTCCAAAATGGTTGTAAGGCCACCTGCCTTATTGCCGGGGCTTGGATTGTTGTCGAGGCTGCCATTGTTGATCGCGACATAATGCTCCCACCATTTGATCTGGGCGATCAGCTTGTCTGCGATATCCTCGTTCGCCGCGCGCCGCAGCAGGAGCTGTTCGGCACCATAGATTTCAGGCGTCTCGGATAGGATGGCCGTCGCGCCAAGACCTGCCAACAGGTCGGCAGTCTTGCCCAATGCCGGATTGGCAGTGATGCCGGAGAAGCCATCCGAGCCACCGCATTGCAGGGCAATTTTCAGTGCCGAGGCCGAACACAGTTCGCGGCGAGCCTTGTCCACCTCCGGCAACAAGTCGGCCACCTTGGCCTTAATGGCCTCGACGGTCTTGCGGGTGCCGCCAACTTCCTGAATGGCCAGACTGTGAAAATGATCGAGATTGGTCTTTTGTCCCTCGGTCTGAAAGATCTCTTTCATCCGAGCAACCTGCATCATTTCGCAGCCAAGGCCGACAAAGATGGTCGCGCCGACATTGGGATGGGTGGCATAACCCCAGAGCACCCGCTCAAGCAGGCCGAAGTCCCGCATGCCGCTCATGCCGCAACCGGTGCTGTGGGTGAGGCCCACCACCCCATCGACGTGATCATATTGGTCGAGAATGCCGGAGGCATTGAGTTCAGCGGTTGCCTGACGGATGACCGTGGCCGAGCAATTGACCGTGGCGCAAAGGGCAATGAAATTGCGTGTGCCCACTTGCCCGTTGCGGCGCTTGTATCCCATGAAGGTGCGCGGCTCAAGCTTCGGGATTGCTGCCTTTGCAGCGGCCAGATCGCAGCCGACCCGGTAGGTCTGATCATGGTCTGAAAAGGCGCAATTGTGAGAATGGACATGCGCCCCCGGAGCAATATCTTTGGTTGCCACCCCAATCTTCTCGCCAAATTTCAAGATCACGTCGCCTTTCTTGTGTGCGATGCGAGCGATCTTGTGACCCGGCATAACATTGGCGGCCAGCGGTGTGCCAAGCTGCAATGGATCCTCACCAGCGCGCGCACCACCTGGAAGAATCGCGATGGTATCGGAGGAATTGAGAATGATCGGGGGCGCTTTGGTCATCAGTTGGTCCTGTTATAGTGGATGCCTGCCATCAGGCCGCGCAGTTCAGCCAAACCACGCATCCGACCGACCAGCGGATAGCCTGGATGGGTTTGCTTTGCAGCATCATCGAGCAATTCATGGCCGTGGTCGGGGCGGAAGACGATGTCAGCATCGGTACGGCCTTCCGTTCTCCGCCTTTCCTCTTCGCTCAGCAAAACCGAGACCAAAGCGGCCATGTCGGTGTCGCCTTCCAGATGGGCGGCTTCCTCGAACGAACCATCGGCAAACTTGCGCACATTGCGCAGATGGACAAAGTGGATCTTGTCAGCAAATGCTTCGGCGATGGCCGGAACATCATTGTCGGAATGCGCCCCGAGCGAGCCGGAACAAAGGGTCAGGCCATTGGCGCAGCTTTCGTGGGCAGACAGTACCCATTGGATATCCTCGGCGGTGGAGACAATACGCGGCAGGCCGAGAATATCGCGCGGTGGGTCATCGGGATGAACCGCAAAGGACAGACCCAGATCTTCCGCCGCCGGAATGACTTCATCCAGAAACCGCTTGTAGTTCTGTCTGAGGTCAACGCGCGAAATGCCGTCATAGAGCGCAAGTCCCGCCCGCAAGCCATCAAGGTCATAGCGGTCATAGGCTCCGGGCAATCCGGCCATGACCGACTGCATCAAGTCGTCCTTGTCCGCTTGGCTGGCAGCGTCGAACCACATTTTCGCCTTGTCCTGCGCCTCCTGGCAATAATCGCCTTCTGCGCCTTGGCGCTTCAGCATATGGATTTCGAGAGCGGCCATTTTCCCCGCATCGAAACGCAAACAGCTGCCGCCACGGGCGACGGGGGCTTGAAGGTCGGTGCGGGTCCAGTCGAGCAAGGGCATGAAATTATAGCAGATGACCTTGACGCCCTCGGCGGCCAGATTGGCCATCGACTGGCGGTAATTGGCGAACAGTTCCGTCAGATCCCCCTCACCGCGTTTGATCCGCTCATGGATCGGCAGGCTTTCAACCACTGGCCAGTTGAAACCTCCGGCTTCTATGGTTGCGCGGATTTCGGCGATGCGTTTTGGGGACCAAACCTCGCCATAGGGAACCTCATGCAGGGCAGTGACGATTTCCCGCGCTCCGGTCTGGGCAATTTCAGGCAGGGAAATGCGATCATAGGGTCCGTACCAGCGCCAGCCTTCTTTCATGATGGGTCTCCCATTTGGCTTTCGGTTCGATTTTGGCCGTTGGTCTTGTTGGTCCTTAGCCAAAGGCGCGTTGCGCTGCGCCTTTGATCCTTTAGGGGCGCGTCAGCGCAAATCTTCCATGGGAATGAAATCCATGTCGGTATAGTCGACATTGTCGCCAGCCATCGCCCAGATGAAGGTGTAGCTACCGGTGCCTGCGCCGCAATGGATCGACCAAGGTGGAGAGATGATGGCTTCTTCATTTTTCACGACGAGGTGACGGGTCTGATCCGGTTCACCCATGAAATGGAAGACACGGGTGCTCTCATCCATGTCGAAATAGCAATAGGCTTCCATCCGGCGATCATGACGATGGGCTGGCATGGTGTTCCAGACCGAGCCGCCGTGGAATTTGGTATAGCCCAGCACAAGCTGGCAACTTTCCATCACGGTTGGATGGACAAACTGGTAGATGGTGCGCTCATTGGCCGTTGCGGCTGCGCCCATATTGACGCTTGCCGCGTCTTCAAGCTTGATCAGGCGGGCCGGAAAGACTTTGTGCGCCGGAGCGGAGGCAATGTAAAAAACGCCCCATGCCGGAGAAGGTGATCGCGCCCAAGCCTTTTGAGAGATAGAGCACGTCGCCGTGTTTCATGGCATAGCTTTCACCTCCGCAGGCAACTGCTCCCTCTTCGCCAATATTGACCACCGCCATTTCGCGACGATCAAGGATCGATTTGGTGCCGCATTCCTTGACTTCATCAAGCAGCAATTCCCCACCATCGGGCACCGCAGCGCCAACAATCATCCGGTCATAATGGGTGTAAGTGAGGCGGATTTCACCTTCCTTGAACATCCCTTCGGCCAGAAACCGATCTCTGAGCTTTTCGGTATCAAAGGCCTTGGCGGCTTCCGGGTCGACGGCGTGGACAGTTCTTACGGTCAGCATCATATGCTCCTTGATGTTGGAGAATTAAAGGAAGTCGGCCCGTCGCGGCGTGAAACTGTCAATGAGCCTACCGGGCTCAAGACAAACGCAGCCATGTTCCGCGAGGGAGGGAATGACGAAACTATCTCCCGGACCGACTTCAAGGACTTCGCCGTCAATAGTGAAGCGGAAGCGGCCCGCCTCAACAAAGGTCGACTGGACATGAGGATGGGAATGCAACGCCCCTTCGGCTCCGACTTCCTTGAAGCGGAAGGCCACCACCATCAGTTCCGGGCTGTCTGCCAGCACCTGACGACTGACGGGCTTGTCGGTATCAACCTCAGGGAAAGACTGAATAGGCATGGATCACTCCGGGTTCGTTTTTGCATAAGGGCAGCGGTCCGGGCGCAAAAGATCGCCCGGTGACTGGGATTTCGGGTCCGAGACCCGCGGCCCTTAAGGTCGCGGATCAGGTTAGAGCAATTCTCGGGAACACCCATTCTCGAAAATGCAGTAACATACTGAGAAATAGCGTTTAAATCTGAACCGGCGACCCGGTTTATCTTCAAAGCGCTCTAGTGGAACAAACTGGGCAACCAGAGCGACAAAGCCGGAATGTAGGTAACCATCATCAGCACCGAGAAGGCCGCGAAATAGAACGGCCAAATGGTTCTGATGACTTCCCAGACCGGGATCTTGCCGACGGCACAGCCAACAAACAGCACGGTGCCAACCGGTGGCGTACAAAGACCGATGCCGAGATTGAGAATGAGGATTACGCCAAAATGCACCGGATCGACGCCAAAGGCGGTGGCAACCGGCAAGAAGATCGGCGTCGTGATGACGATCAGCGGCGACATATCCATGAAGGTGCCAAGCATCAGCAACAGCAGGTTGATCAGCAGCAGGATGACCAACGGATTGTCCGACAGGGTGCGCAGGGTTTCCACCAGTTGGGCCGGAATGCGCAGAAAGGCCAACAGCCAGCCAAAAGCGGCTGCACAACCGATCACCAGCAAAACCATGGCCGTGGTCCGCACCGCAGCATTGGTGGCTGCGACAAATTCCTTCCACTTCATGGTCCGGTAGGCCAGTGTGGTGACGAGTATCGCGTAAACTGCTGCGATGCAGGAGCTTTCAGACGCGGTGAAGACCCCGGACCGAACGCCGCCGAAAATGATGACAATCAGCATGATGCCGGGGAAGGCATTGATAAACATCCAGCCAAGCGCACGCCAACCGGCGAAAGGTTCGGTCGGATAATTGCGCTTTCTGGCAACCCAATAGGCGGTGATCATCAGAGCAAGCGCCAGCAAAAGACCGGGCAGGACGCCTGCAGTAAAGAGGTCGGCAATGGAGATTTTGCCACCAGCGGAAATGGAATAGATGATCAGGTTATGGGATGGCGGTAGCATCAGGGCAATAAGCGCTGCCAGCACCGTGACATTGACACCATAACTGACATCATAGCCGCGTTCTTTCATCTGCGGGATCATGATGCCACCGATGGCGGTGGCGTCGGCAGCGGCGGATCCGGAAATGCCACCAAACATAACCGACGCCATGATGTTGACCTGTCCAAGGCCGCCCTTCAAGTGCCCAACCATGCCACCGGCCAAGCCGACCAGCCTTCGGGCAATGTCGCCGCGAACCATGATTTCTCCGGCGAAAATAAAGAAGGGAATGGCCATCAGCGCGAAAACCGATACGCCGGAATTCAAGCGCTGGAATACCACCACCGGAGGGATGCCGAGATAGAGAATGGTGGCGAAGGAAGCGACACCGAGGCAGAAGGCAACAGGGGTGCCGATGAGAAGCAGCACAACGAAGGTGCCAAAGAGAACCCAGATTTCCATCGCATCAATCCTCGATACTGGTTTCGCCGAAACGGGCGGTTGGCAATCCGGCGGCTCTGCGGGCCAGACGCTCGAAGGAGAAAATCATCATCAAGACACCGCCGCCGACCAGCGGCATGAAATTGACAGCGTCACTGAAACCCAACGAGGGAATCTTGATGTGCCAGCCAGCTATCATCAGCTGGGATCCATACCAGGCCATGCCGAAGCCAAAGGCGACCACCACCAGATCGGAAATGCTGTAGAGGACCAGCTTGAATTTTTCCGGAATGAACATGACCAGAACATCAAAGCTGAGATGATTGCCTTCCCGGATGCCGACGGCGGCACCAAGAAAGATGAACCACCCCATCAGAATGACGGCAGCAGGCTCGCTCCAGACGATGGAATCATTGAGGATATAACGGACGAATACCTGAGCGGAGACGAAAATGGTCATCAGGATCAACCCGGCACCGGCCAACCAAAGCGAGAGCTGAGAGAGCAGCTTCATCACCTTTGCGACGGATTTCATGAAATCTTGCACGTTTCACTCCGAACCCATGGAAACAACACCGGATGCGGGGACACCGGCACCGAAAACGAAGTGGCTTTTCATGGTCTCGCACTATCAGCAAGCGGCCGCTTCATATTGTTGATGGCGGCAGTGCCCGCAAAACATATCGCGGGCACTGCTTTTGGGACCTCGATCAGTCGGTCGCACGAATGCGTTTGACCAGATCTTTGAGATTTTCAGAGGTTACGTGTTTTTCGTAAACCGCATCCATGGCAGACATGAATGGAGCCTTGTCGATTTTGGTGATGACCTTGACGCCAGCAGCCCGAACTTTTTCTTCGGATGCTTTCTCGCGGGCAGCCCACAATTCACGCATTTTCGGCGTGGAATCCTTGGCAGCCTTGCGCACGGCAGCCTGATCTTCTGGGGACAGCTTGTCCCAGGAGATTTTCGACATAACGAGAATTTCCGGAACGATCAGATGCTGATCGAGGGTGTAGTAGCCGGCAACATCAAAGTGACCCGAGGATTCATAGGAAGGCCAGTTATTCTCGGCGCCATCGATAACGCCGGTCTGGATGGAAGAATAAACCTCACCATATGGCATCGGAGTGGCATTGGCACCAAGGGCGGTCATCATGTCAACGAAGATGTCGGACTGCATGACGCGGATTTTCATGCCTTTGAGGTCATCCATGGATTTGATCGGCTTGACGCTGTTGTAGAAGCTACGTGCGCCGCCATCATAGAAGGTCAGGCCGACATAGCCATGAGGCTCGAACGCGGCAAGGATCTGGTCGCCGATTTTGCCATCAACAACGTGATGCATATGATCAACGCCCTTGAAGATGTAAGGCAAGGAGACGACTTTGGATTCTTCCACGATGTTGTTGAAAGGACCGAAGGAGACACGATTAAGGTCAATCACGCCGAATTTGGTCTGCTCGATGGTGTCTTTCTCCTCACCCAGCTGGGCAGAATGGAACACTTCAACACAGATGCGGCCATCGGTGCGCTCCTTGAGCAGCTCACCCATATATTTCACAGCTTCAACGGTTGGATAGCCGTCTGGGTGGGTGTCGGAAGATTTCAAGGTGATTTCGCAGGCAGACGCGGTGGCAACCATCGCAACACTGGCGACAAGAACAGCTGACAGAGTCTTAAGCATTGTGTTTTCCTCCAAGAAAGTGGCCCGTCAGAGCCGGTAAGCTTGCTTTGCAAGCCGATATGCAAGGTCATGAGAGACCTCAAATGCCTCATCCTCATCCAGTCGTCCCGTAGCGACCAATGTGGCGAGGAAAGCAGAATCCACCCGACGCGCAACATCGTGCCGCGCAGGAATGGAGCAGAAAGCCCGCGTGTCATCATTGAACCCGACCGTGTTGTAGAAACCGGCGGTTTCGGTTGTCATCTCCCGGTAGCGCCGCATCCCTTCGGCACTGTCATGGAACCACCAGGCAGGCCCCAGGCGTAAGGCTGGATAAACACCGGCAAGGGGTGCCAATTCGCGGGCATAGACACTTTCATCCAGGGTAAAGAGAATGATGGTCAGTGTCTTTTGCATCCCCACAGCATCAAGCAGCGGCTTGAGCGCCCGGACATAGTCGGTGCGGGTCGGGATATCGAAGCCCTTGTCGAGACCAAACGTTTCAAAGGCGGGGTTGCTGTGATTGCGGTAACTGCCAGGGTGGATTTGCAGAACCAACCCGTCATCAAGGCTCATACGAGCCATTTCGGTCAGCATTGCCCCGCGGAACATGTCAGCGTCCTCAGCTGAACAGTCACCCTTAAGGGCTTTTTGGAACAGGGCTTCAGCCTCTGGAGTGGTCAGATCTTCGGTGCGCGCAGTCAGATGCCCGTGGTCGGACGAGGTTGCACCAAACTCCTTAAAATAGGCGCGGCGCACCCGGTGTGCCTTCAGATAGCCTTGCCAAGTGGTGGTGTCTTCGCCAGTCAGTTGACCAAAGGTTTCGACATTAGCGGTAAAGTTCTTGAAATGCGGGTCAACCACCGGGTCGGGCCGGTAGGCGGTGACCACCCTGCCCTGCCAGCCGCTGTCGCGAATGGCTCGGTGCCATTTAAGGTCATCTAGCGGGGACTCGGTCGTCGACAGGACCTCAATATTGAAGCGTTCATAAAGGGCACGGGGACGAAAGTCTGGCTTTTCAAGGCAGGCTGCAATGTGGTCGTAGGCCGCGTCCGCATTGTCTTCATTGATCCAGCTGGTCCAGCCAAAGACATGCTCGAAGGCATGACTCAACCACAATTTCGACGGGGTCGCTCGCAGCAAATAGGCGTGCTTTGCAAACAGACGCCAGATCTTGCGGCCGTCCGTCTCGGTCCAGCCGCCATCGATGCGCGGCACACCGAGATCCTCCATCGCCACTCCCTGCGAGCCAAGCATGCGGAAGACATAATGGTCAGGGGTGATGAACAGCTGGGCGGGATTTGGGAAGGCTTCGTTTTGCGCAAACCAGCGCGGATCCGTGTGGCCATGGGGGCTGATGATGGGGAGGTTTTTGACGGAACTATAAAGCGCCCGCGCCATTGAGCGCGTCTCTTTGTCCAATGGAAACAAACGATCATTGTTCAGCTTGCGCATCGCTTCCTCCGGGGCGTCCTTTCAGAAGATAGCAGCTTCAGGTCGGTCTTGCCACCAAAATCTAGGATCCTAGTACTCTATTGCTAGGATCCTAATATCCCAGTTATACTTGTTTGTAAAGACCAGTGACACTAGTATGGCTTCAAATGGAGTATCAAATGCCGAACGACCCACTGCGAGCCGCGCCAATCTCACTCAACCGTACCGCGATTGCGGATAAGGTCTTTGATGAATTGCAGCGCCAGATCCTGTCTATGGACCTCAAGCCAGGCACCAAAATGTCAGAAGCGGATGTCGCAAAAGCCTTTGGAATCTCAAGGCAACCTGTCAGACAGGTTTTTTTCAGGTTGTCCCGAATGGGTTTTTTGGATGTTCGACCACAGGTTGCATCTCGCATTTCTTTCATTTCCGAAAAAGCGGTTATGCAAGCCCGTTTCATTCGCTGTGCGCTCGAATCGAAGGCCATCAAGGTGGCATGCGAAAAGCTGGGTGAAGCGGACTTCGACTACTTCTCCGAGCACATCGAGACGCAGCGCAACGCTGTGAACCATCAAGATTCCGATCTTTTTCACACACTTGATGAAGACTTTCACAAAGAAATTTACGACCGGTCCGGTGTCGGATTTGCCTGGGATCTGATCAAGGAGCATAAGGCGCATATGGATCGGGTGCGATATCGCTCTCTGCCGCTCAATCTCGACAATGCCTTTCAGGCCCATGTGCGGATTCTGGATGCACTGAAAAACCGCGACAAATCGGAAGCTGCGCGGCAGATGGATCAGCATTTGTCCGAGATTTTCGAGTTACTGAAAAAGGTGCGAGACGAGTTTCCCGACTTCTTCGTCGAATAGATTTGACGAACGGCTCCTCAAAGCAGATGCTTCCGGTTGACTATAGAGACCATGCACTCAGCCAATATGGAGATCATGATGTCGAACATCCCCTCTTTCACCATGAATGATGGCCACTCGATCCCGCAGCTCGGTTTCGGAATCTGGAATGTACCCAAGGATAGCACGGCGGAGGTGGTAGCCAGTGCAATCAAGCTGGGCTACCGGCTTATTGACGGAGCCTATCTCTATCAAAACGAAGCGGGACTTGGCGAAGGCGTTCGGCGATCCGGGCTGCCGCGGGATGACATCTTCATCACCACAAAGGTCTGGAATTCTGATCAGGGAAAGGACAAGACCCGGATGTCAGTCGAGCGCAGCTTGAAGGCAATCGGGGTGGACCAGCTTGATCTGGTGCTGATCCATTGGCCGGCGCCCAAGCAGGACCTGTATGTGGAGACATGGAAAGCGCTGATTGGCATGCGCGAAGAAGGCCTGATCCGCTCAATCGGTGTGTCCAATTTCAATGAAGATCATCTGGATCGGTTGATTGTCGAGACTGACGTGGTGCCGGTGGTCAATCAGATTGAGGTCAATCCGAAACTTCAGCAAGATGCGCTCTGCGCCGCCAATCAGGCCCGTAATATTATCACTCAGGCCTGGACGCCCCTTGGCAACGGAGCCTCTTTTGAGGATGAGCCGATCCGTTCAATTGCAAACCGGGTCGGCAAAAGCCCCGCTCAAGTGATCTTGCGTTGGCATTTGCAATCGGGTCGGGTGGTTATTCCCCGCTCCACCAATCCGGGGCGACAGGCGGAGAATATGGATCTGTTTGACTTTGAGCTGACCGAAGCGGAGATGAACCAGTTCAAAGTGCTGGATGTGGGGATGCGGACGGGACCAGATCCAATGCAGTTCGAATAGACGCGCGGTCGGTGCCAGCAAAAAGGGGCCGTTATGGCCCCTTTTCTTTTTGTTATCTTGCATTCACGCCGGATCAATCGCCGATGGCAACCCCTTCTCGGCGTGGGTCAGCGCCGCCGATCAGCTTGCCATCCTTGATCTGAATGACATGAAGGCCGGAATTGAGATCGGTGACATTGATTTCATGTCCCTTGGCTTCCAGAGCTGTGGCGAACGAGGTGGCCGAGCTGCCTTTTTCCAGATCGGTCTTGCCATTGCGATTGACGATATGGGGCAGGTTGATCGCCTCTTGCGGATCCATTCCATGGTCGAGAATGGCAATGATCGGACGCGCGACATAATTGATGATGCGCGACCCGCCCGGTGACCCAATGGCCAAGACCGGAGCACCCTCTTTCAACACGATGGTTGGTGCCATTGAGGAACGCGGCCTCTTGCCGCCCTCCACCCGGTTGGCGATGGGCTTGCCGTCTCTTTCCGGCGTCCGGGAAAAGTCGGTCAACTCGTTATTCAGCAGAAACCCGCCAACCATCACCCGCGATCCAAAGCCGGTTTCGATGGTGGTGGTCAACGAGACCACATTGCCGTAGGAATCCACAATCGAGACATGGCTGGTGCCGGGGCGTTCGAGCTGGGTGTCTGGCGACAGGAGAAGCGCCTCTTTCCAAGGGGGCGTGCCGGCCTTTGCCTTGCCCATGCTTTTTGACTTGTCGATCAGAGTGGACCGGTCCTTCAAATATTCTTTATCGAGCAGACCTTCGGGCATTTTGACGAAATCGCTATCGGCCATATAGAGGCCACGGTCGGCATAGGCGAGTTTGGCAGCTTCAAGGAAAAGATGCTCGCCTTCAATCCCGTCTGCGACGTCAAAATTGGACAATATGCCGAGGATCTGGCCAATGGTCAGGGCTCCGGAAGAAGGCGGTCCCATGCCGCAGACATCATAGCCGCGATAGTCGATGCAAACTGGTGCGCGTTCCACCACTTGATAGCCCTTGAAATCATCTTGCGTCAGGATACCGGGATTGATGTCGGTTTTGACCGCCGCGACGATTTCAGAAGCCAGCGGTCCTTCATAAAGATAGGCCGAGTGCTGAGATTGAATCTTCGCCAATGTGGCGGCAAAAGCAGGGTTTTTGAGCAGATGTCCCTGCTCCAGTGGCTTGCCGTCCTTGTCGAAGAAATAAGACTTGGACGCATCAAAACGGTCGAGCTGGCGTTTACCCATCGAAGCCTTGATCAGACCGGCGAGCCGTTCGGAGACCTTGAATCCGCCGTCGGCCAGCTTGCGCGTTGGCTCGATCAGGTCCACCCAGTCGAGCTTGCCAAAGCGCTGATGGGTGACGTCGAGCAATTTCAATGTGCCGGGCACCCCGACCGAGCGACCACCGACCACGGCCTCAAACCAGCTAACGGGCTTTCCATCCTCGCCAAACCAATAGGTCGGGGTGGCGGCCATGGGTGCCTTTTCGCGACCATCAAAGGTGGTCAGCTTTTTCTCTTTGGCATCCCAATAGACAAGGAAAGCCCCACCTCCAATGCCTGAGCTTTGCGGTTCGACCAAATTCAGTGCCAATTGAACCGCCACCATGGCGTCAATCGCCGTGCCGCCTTTGGCAAGAATGTCCGCGCCAATCTGGCTGGCAATCGGATTGGCAGCAGCCACCATATAATGCTCAGCGGAAACGGATTTTCGTTCAGCAATAGCAATGGTGCTTTCCGGCTGAACCGCCTCCTGCGCAATAGCTATGTTGGTCAGCCCCAACATGCCCGCCAGTGACAAGCCCAGCATTTGTCTTTTTTTGATCACAGCCCTCTCCTCTTCAGCCTAAGGTTGAAAGGGAACTGTGCTATGTCTTTGTGCAAATGGAAAGACTTGAAATTGAACTTTTTAACTCAAGGGTTGGTGTGATCAGAAAAATATCGGTTCCGCACCGCCATGGTATCCGGCATTTAGAGTTGCAACTTTGCCATTCTGCTACCCGGTACAACCGATACCGCTACCATTGATGCCTCGATCAACCAACTGATGGCGGCCTTTGATGTGCATATTGCGCAAAATTTTGTCCTTACCAATATTGCAGTCAGCGTCGGTGTCTCAGTGGGCACATTGTCAGCCGAGCCCTTCTATGAACTGTTCGAAAAGGCTGACAAGTCCCTTTCTGAAGAGAAGCGCCAGAAGAAAGAGCTTTCGCCAAATATCAAGCTTTTATCCTGTCCGAGCGCGCGCACCCGCTGACTGGAGGGTTGCTCAATCGCCGCCCTCTCCGTGCCAGCTTTTTGCAGCTGCATTCAAGACTTGCAAAATTTGCACGTAAAAACCTGTATAATTTGAGGCAAAGCAAGGTTGATGCACGGAATCTATGGCTAAATATGTTTCAGAGGCTGATGCATGACTGGGCCATTTTGCGAACCATCCGGTTTCAGGATTCCGCAATATTCAAGACCGTGCGTTCAAACCGAATCCAGCAATTGGATTCGAGCTTGAAATGTTCCCGTCTGGTCATGACCTGCAACGCATGGAGATAACTGATGCTTGAATATATCTATTGGATTGCTTTTGGTGCGACCATTGCCGTCGCTGGGCTTTGGCTCTTCCTGAAATGGGTCAAGGAACCAAGAGAGGGACGCGGGCCGTCTCGCTAAGAAGCGCAAGTCGAATGCAAAAAGGCCGCTCTTGTCGAGCGGCCTTTTTTACTTGATGGAGATAGTCTCGCAAAATCGCCAAGTCAGGCTGCGGATTCCTGTTTGACGCGAGCAAGGAAACCATTGACCTGATCGCGCAGATGGGAGGCCTGTTCCCTCAATTCTTCCGAGGAATGGTTGACACTGGTTGCGGTTTCACCGGTGTTGCGGGCGGCTTCGGTCACCTGCACGATATTGGCGGAAACTTCCTGCGTCCCCAACGAGGCCTGCGTCACATTGTTGGCGATTTCCTGCGTCGCCTCGCGCTGTTGATCAACAGCGTTGGCAATCTGGCTGGAAATGCCCGACAGGGACTGGATGGTCTCTGAAATGCCGGCAATGGCTGCAACCGCGTCGTTGGTGTCGGTCTGGATCTGGGAAATCTGCTTGTCGATTTCCTCGGTTGCCCGTGAGGTCTGGCTCGCCAATTCCTTGACTTCCGCTGCAACGACCGCAAAGCCCTTGCCTGCTTCCCCTGCCCTTGCAGCTTCGATGGTGGCATTGAGCGCCAAGAGGTTGGTCTGCTCGGCAATCGCCTGAATAAGCGAAATGACTTCGCTGATCTGCTTGGCGGACTGGGCCAGACGCCCGACCCGCTCGTTGGTCGATGATGCCTCATCGGATGCCTTGAGTGCAATGCCATTGGAGGTGTCGACCTGACGGGCAACTTCGGCGACGGATGCCGCCAGTTCTTCGGCTGCAGAGGCCACCGCTTCAACATTGGCAGAGGCTTCCTCAGAGGCAGCAGCAACCTGCACCGACTGTGACGAGGTGGTCTGTGCCGTATGGCTCATGGCTTCGGATGCGGTTTGCAGGCTTTGAGCAGACCCCGTGACAGTCGACAGCATGCTGGAGACTGTCTGATCAAAATCCAGACAAAGCCGTTGCACGGCCGCGCCCCGTCTCAGGGCTTCATCCTGCTGAGCCTGCTGGTCAATCATCATCGATTTACGGGAATTCTCATTGCTGACAAACACTTCCATGGCGCGGGCCATGTCGCCGACTTCGTCACCGCGGTCGCCGCCCTCAATATGAATGTCGCTGTTGCCTTCTGCCAGCTCACCCATATTGTCGACCAACTTGGCGATCGGGCGATTGATTGAACGGATGATGACAAAGGCGGTGATCGCGGCCAATCCAAGCCCCAGAACGCTGAGGATCAGGATGACACTGGCCTGACTCCAGAAGGCTTGTTCCAGATCATCAACATAGACGCCGGTACCAATCATCCACTGCCAGCCTGCCAGACCTTCAGCCCAACTGCTTTTGGCAAATTGACCTTCCATGCCCGGTTTGGGCCAAATATAATTTAAAGCCCCGCCGCCATTTTTTGCCTTCTTGATCAGACCCGCAATGATTTGGACGCCGTTTTCATCTTTCAGATCGATCAGATTCTCGCCGACAAGGCTCTTCTTGGTTGGCAGAACGAGGCAGTTGCCGTCCCAGTCATAGGCGAAGATGTAACCCGTTCCACCGTCAAACCGGATGGCATCGAGTGCAGCTTTGGCCTGAATCTGTGCGTCCTCACGGCTGAGTTCGCCTTTTTGTTCTTTTTCATAATAGCTAAAAGCAATGGACTTGGCGGAATTGGTTATGTGTTTCAGACTTGCAAGACGCTCCTTTTCCATACTGGTGTGAAGCTCGTTCAAGCTGACTGCTGCAATCACTGCACTGAGCAAAAAAACCACCAAGGTGGGGAGCGCGATTTTCCAGCTGAGAGAGAGTTTAGAGAGTTTCATGTCGGTTGATCCGTTTTTTGAAACATTATTGCCTTGCAACAAAGAAACAGGATCAAAAATAAATTTTGGTTAATATCTCCCAATTTTCCTTTCAGCCTAGTCTAGTTTCGAAATCAAAATCAGTAAATTCGCCTATTTTGAAGTGTATCTAAATAAACACGCATCAATAACTAGCCTTATCACCCAAGTAAAAACACCCTATAGAAAAATAAACTCTACTTATTGTTAGTACTCTGAAAAACTGGACCAACAAACAACGATCAATCTGGCCGTACCCCGGACAACAAAATTAGACCGAAACAACCGCACCCGATGTCCAATGCTGAAAATCGGTTGCGGCTGCTTCGGTTTGTCATTCTTTTGCTTGGCGGGCTTGACCCCGCAGTGGCGCGTTGGGTCAAATTATCAGGGAGATCAGCGGATAAGCCCTTTCTTGCGCAGGAGTTTTTCAACTTCTGCGACAGAATATCGCTTTTTCTTCCACCGGTGTAAGCGATCCTGAGCGCTTTCATTTTCCGGCACGGCCCATGCCAGCGGCATTCCTGCTGGCCAATGGTCAGGATTGTGCGCCAGTCTCTCCAGTTTTGTGATCTTGATTTCCCGCGCAGCGCCCGATTGGGCGTTTTCTTGGGCGTCTGGCGCGCTTCTTCCGCCGGCCTTTGCAATCAGCTCGTGCTTGGCGCCTGCAGATGGAAGATTGATAGAAGAGCGAAGGGTGCCCACTTTTTCGATGATCGGAGCGACCTTTGCCTGGTCAACCTTGATGGCGTCGGATCGTGTTTGCACCAGGCTGGCAACCCGCAAGGCTTGGCTGGGTTCGGCCCTGGCGATCATGTGCGTTGGTGCTCTACCGCCACAAGTCGCAGCCGCTTGACGATATTGGGCATTGCTGGCGAGATGCTGCGCGCTGTAGTTGGAACAGAGTTGCGCAGTGTAAGGATGCCGCAACGCAGCCTTGGTGCAATGAAGGCCAGAGCCATCATCCTGCGCCATGAACCGCACTCCGGCAGAGCCGGTTTTGGGTTGATCCAACTGGGCGGCCAGACCATTGAGGATTGCGATGCGGCGCGCACCCTGCACGCCCCTGATCCGTTCGGGCTGCATGTGGGTTGACTGGATTGGCAAGGCCTCTACAGCTGCCAGCACCGGTTTGCCGCCAGTTTCGCGAATGAAATGGGCGCGCACCATCAGGGAGTAATTAAGGCAGCCATTTTTGCGGTTCATATTGGCGGTGCCTTGATGATTGAAATTTCCAAGGCCATAGACCATCAGCTTGCCATTGCGGATTTCAATGCCACGGCTGACATGGGCATGGTGCCCAATCATTATGTCTGCGTCGGTTTGCGCCACGAGGTTTCGCAGCATCGCAATTTCGTAACCTGACGGACGGATCACCCGTTCCGGGCCATGATGGACAGATAGCAAGCGCAGATCGGCGCCGGATTTGGCAAAATTGCTGGCAAGCAGCTGTTGGTCTTTTTTAAGGAACAGACTCAATTGGCCCGGACGTTTGGTCGTTGCGCGCGGCAAGCCGCCACCATTGGCACCGATGCCGATGGCACCGAAGGCGACTTTCAAGCCTTTTTTCTCAAAGACCGGCGTTTTGCCCGCATCAGTGCGGTTCGCCCCGATGCCTGCATAGGCCAAGAGGCCCTTGCTTTCCAATGGCTTGAGGTTCCGCAAGGATTCCTTGATGCCTTGAGCGCCATAGTCAAAGGCATGATTGTTGGCCATGGAGAAGAGATTGAACCCTGCCTTGATCAAATGGCTGATGCCATTGGGATGAGTAACGAAATTGTATTTCTTGTGACGGGGCACCAGATCTCCGCGATCCGAGATCACGGTTTCGATGTTGGCGAAATTGATGTCGGCATTGATGTCTGCCTTGATCCTTGCAGTGGTATCGGCAAAGGTCAGTTTGCGACCATACTTATAGACCCGGTCTGGCAGGGGCCTTGTGCGGCTTGGTGCAAAGCCTGTATCCCCGACCATCAAAATGGAAATATGCTCGATCTTAGTTTGCGTGGGTGCAGCAATCTCTACCGGCGTTGCCGTTTCGAGCTTTGCGACTTGCACGGCAGCCGCCTTGCTCTGCTCCACTGGTCCGTTTTCCGCTGCGAGACCATCTGTTGAAGCTGGGATGCACGCAATGGCAATCAAAAGAGACAAACGCAGACTGCAACCATTTAGAAAATTCCATCGGGACGACAATAAATCCATAACAAATACCCCATACACGACCCACAATACTTGAATACCCAAACGGATATTGGCTGCAATAAATAAATATTTTGCTACAACCAATACAGAAAACCTGCATTCTGTCACGCGAAATGCGAAGCCGTCTGTAAAGGATCCGACCAAAAAGCGAGGCTGACAGGGTGTATCTCGCTGATTTCCGCCTCAAAGCTTGACGTCCGAGCATCGCCCACGTTGATTTTCCGGTTCTGTTGGGGTTCGATGAACACCCACAGTTCGGTCACAATGATCAAGTAAAGACAGCAATAGAGAGATGCGCTACACTATTGAGCAGGTGCATCGTGCAATATGAGACGACCGGCATCTTTTGGCGCAGTTTCAATAACTTAACCTGCATCCAAAGGGCATTATGAACCGGAAACGCATAGGGGCATGACACAAATGGGTGCCTTTATGAGCAATATTTAGGGAAAATTAAGCATAAACAGTCACTTTTGATTTACTTTCAGTATTTGCACGTGTTCGGACTTGGTCAGCCTTCGGGATTGATCGGGTTTGTGGGGTTGTTTCCCCTCGGTGCAGCCAGCGTAGAGATCAGAGCTTATGTCTCAGCCCCAGTTTAAACAGATGGCACCCGTCGCCCCCGCTCACCCGGCAACGGCAGGCGGAGAGCAGCAGCCACCTCAGGGTCCCACAACTGGACAACATCCCGCAGGCGCGCCCCCTTACGCAAACCCACATCAAGTGTCAGGCCAACATCAGATGGCTGGGCCACAAGGGCAGGCTCGCTCTGCCCAAATTCATCACTTGCCCGGTGCCCAACGCCCACCCGCGCCGCCTCGGCAGGCGGCAATGCCCAGCTCGCACGCTCACCCGCATATTCAGGGTCATGCCTATGCGCCAACCATGCGCGCGCCAGTTGAGCATGCACGACACGGCTATCGCCCAGTCGAACATCAGCCCCAACATCCTTCTCAACAAAGGCCCCCTCACCCGCAACCGCAAATGAGGGTTCAACAGCCCCGGGTTGCCGTGCGTCCGCCCAATCGCGCTGCAGTGGAGCCGCAGGAACGTGGCCTGACGGCCATGCTGATGACCGGTCTTGTTGCGCTCAGCGTGCTGGCAGGAATATCGATCACCGGCCTGTATGTTCTCAATACGGGACAGGAAGTACCCGGTCTGACCGCGCCAACCAAGCAGGCCAGCAGGCAAGAATTCGCGCCACTGTCCAACCGGGCACCGTTGGATGCCTTGCGGCGCAGCGCGCAGAAAATCTCCAAACTTGAAGCTCTCAATCATTCCATGATGTTGGAGCTGAAGCATTTGCGGCTAAAGAACCGTGACATGTCGCAGGCCCTGACGGAACTCAAGAGCCTCTATTCGCAGGCCCGGATCGGCAATAGCTGGAGCTTGGCGCAGCAGGATTTAAAGCAGGCAGAGCCAATGCATCCGGCAGGTCTCGCGGTGGATCCATCGCTTTATCTCAGCGTACCGATCGAAACCGGAGCGATTGAGGTGGCAAGCAGTTTGCCTGCCATTGGGGTCACTCCGGATACGGATCTGGCCTTCCGCGAGCAAATCGAAACGATGGCCCCGAGCCTGAAGCCGACAACGCCAACGCCAGAGCCTAAAGTGGAAATTGTCAAGGTTCTGCCGCGCGAACAAGCCGAACGTCCAGCGACGGAGACGTCTGAGGCGGATCTGCCGGTCAAGACGACCCCTGACGCCCTTGTTGCCAATCAGGTCAAAACCGTGCCGGTCAAGCTCGCTGCTCTGGAGCCCACCGATCCGATTGCGCCACAGGTGGAAGATAACAAACCGGTGCAGCTGAGCCAGTTGCCAAAAGCCCGGCCAGCCAATCTGACAGTCAATGATACCAAGGTTGCCTCGCTTGCGCCGCCTGCGGGCTTTGAGCCGGATCCGCAACAGCAACCGGTCGGGCGTCTATCTGGCAGCAGCGCTAGATTCCTCGCCAAAATGCGCGCTCTGAAGGCTGGCAGCCTGAAAGACCCAATCACCATTTTGCATATCGGCGACAGCCATATTGCGTCAGACAGCTTTACCCGTGGCATTCGCCGTCGTCTGCAGACCATCTATGGCGATGCGGGGCGTGGTGCGGTGATCCCGGCCAAAGCCTACAAGTGGGCTTATGCGGATGGCCTGTCGCTTAGCGCCGGACGCGGTTGGTCTTCGGCCAACTCACTGAAGGTGAAGAGTGGCCCTTATGGTCTTTCCGGGGTGCGGGTCAGTTCATCCGCGCGCGGGTCGAGCATGAAGCTGACCTCCAAGAAAGGCAGCTTTGACTGGGCAACCGTCACCCTTTATGTGGGTCCGAACCAGGGCAGCGCGACCATCAGCACAGATGGTGGCTCGAAAAAGGTTTCAGCGCGGGCATCCAAACCGGGTTCCAAACTGGTTCGCATCAATGGACGCTCCAAAACCCTGACTGTTACGCATAATGGCGGCGGCAAAACCACTGTTTTGAATTGGGCAACCGGCAAGGACAAACCCGGCATTCAGTATGTCAATTTCGGCATTGCTGGCGCCACCGTGGCGGTGACCAACCGCTGGTCGGACGGGCTGTTGGCGAACGACATCAAGCGGCTTGATCCTGACCTGATCATCTATGGCTATGGCACCAACGAGGGCTATAATGACAATCTGAACATGGCATCCTATCGCAAGATGGCAAGCGGTCTTGTCGACAAGTTGCGCGATGCCGCGCCGAATGCCGCGATGATGTTCATTGGTCCGGCTGATGGCGCGCGTCGCCGCTCTAGCAAGCTATCCTGCGGCGGTGGCTGGTATACGCCGAACAAGTTGCCCGCTGTGCGCAGCACTCTCAAGGACATGGCCAAAGATTATTCCGGCTTGTATTGGGATTGGTCCTCGGCGATGGGCGGTCGCTGTGGCGTGACCCGCTGGGCGCAGAAAAGTCTGGCATCCAAAGACCGGGTTCACCTGACAGGCAAGGGCTATGATCGCAGTGCGGCGGCCTTTGTTGACTATCTGGAACGGACCATCAAAAACAGCTTGAAAATCGCCTCGAATTAATCCTCTATGGTTGGAACGAAGCCCAGAATCTCGGGGGCTTCAGACATGATTTCGGCTCTGCCCCTTAAGGCTTCATTTGGCTAAATCGGGGCGGGCCTCGTTTTTATTTCTTCGATAGTCAAAGTCATTCATGCTGTTCCCAACCGTCGATTTCGGCCTTTTCTTTCTTGTCGTCTTTTCCCTTTCGTGGCTGATGCGCGGACAGGCATCAATGCGCAAGCTGCTGCTGCTGGTGGCCAGCTATTTTTTCTATGGCTATTGGGACTGGACCTTCTGCCTGCTGCTCCTGTTCAATGCGGTGATCAGCTATATTGGCGGCCTGATGATTGATCGCAGCGCCGATGCACGCCATCGCAAGCAGGTTTTGGCCGCCGTGGTTGCGATTGATCTTGGAGTGCTGGGCTATTTCAAATATGCCGGTTTCTTCATTGACAGCCTCAGGGACCTGTTCATGATGATCGGGCTGGAGCGGGATCTGCCGTTCCTTGAAATCATCCTGCCTGTGGGGATTTCCTTCTTCACCTTCCAGAGCATCTCCTATGTGGTTGATATTTACCGCAAGGAGATCCATGCATCGCGATCCTTCGTTGACCTCGCCCTCTATATCTCCTTCTTCCCCCAACTTGTGGCAGGTCCGATCGTCCGTGCGGCTCACTTCATGCCGCAGCTTGACACCAAGCCGGTTTTGACGCGGCTGATGATGGGCAAGGGTTTTTTCCTGATCCTGATCGGCCTGTTCAAAAAGATGGTGCTGGCCAATTATCTCGCCACGCTTTATGTGGACGAGGTGTTTCTTGCGCCAGAGCAAGTGTCAAGCTTTGAGCTGGTGATGGGTGTCTATGCCTATGCGGGGCAAATCTACTGCGATTTTTCTGGCTATAGCGACATTGCCATCGGCATTGCGGCTCTGCTGGGCTATCACTTCAAGCGCAATTTCAACCAGCCTTATCGGGCTGCCAGCTTGCAGGAATTCTGGACCCGTTGGCATATTTCCCTGTCGCAATGGCTGCGTGATTATCTCTATATCCCGCTTGGTGGCAATCGCAACGGTGTGGTGCGGACCTATCGCAATCTGTTCTTGACGATGCTGCTTGGTGGCATCTGGCACGGAGCGGCCATGACCTTTGTCATCTGGGGTATCATTCATGGCTCGGCGCTAATCCTTGAGCGATTGACCGGCCTTTCTCGCCTGACAAAACAAGGCGCAGGGCGGATCATTGGCATCTTGATCACCTTCCATATTGTCTGCTTTGCCTGGATATTCTTCCGTGCGCCAAACCTTCAATTGGCTATGGACTATATCAAACTGATCCTTCAGGGCACGAGCGAAATCACCATGATGACACCCTTCATTGCCGGGTTGATCCTGTGCTGTGCCATCGGGCAATTTGTGCCTGCAAGAACCTATGAGCGCAGCTATGTCTTGCTGTCACGGTTGGGGACCATCGGCATGGCTTTGGCCTTTGCGGCCGGATTGTTGGTCATTCAGTGGATCGCCCCTTCAGGCACCGCCCCGTTCATTTACTTCCAGTTCTAGGAGCGACCCATGGCCAAGGCACATTCGGATCACACCATGTTGCGCGTTCGCAGTGCGCTTGTTGCGCTCCTGTTTGCCACTTTGTTGCTAGCCCTGTTCCAGTCCAACGGGCTTGTCAGTTGGTCCTATGACCTACCCATCTCGCCTCTGACAGAGAAGATTGTTGCGGCCTGCGAAACCTGGAATGGCTGGATGGAAGCGCTGGGCACGACCACAATCAGCGAAAATGTGCAAGATTGGGTCCAGTCCCTCAAGGATTATGAATTCTGAAAACCAGAGTCATTAATCTTTGATTTTGCTGACTTTTCCCGGATGTCGTCCAAATCTTTACTGTTGCCTCACAGCTGAAAAGAGGCCGGATCTGAAGTGGACCTGATGCAGGATTAACACTATTTAAATTATTCGCATTCAACCGCTTGCACGTAAAATCAAACGCACATAGGCTTCTGCCCCATATTTAGCGGATTGTTAACCGGGATTGCGACATGAGCGACTTCCAGAATGGCAAATTTCTGCGCCCGGTGGCGCGGTTTGTCATCACTCTTTTGACCCTCATCACGATGAGCGCCGGGGTGGCTGCTGAGAAAACCAGCGACACAACGAGCGAAGATGCCAAGCCTCCCAAAGACATCTCGATAGCAGTGCTTGGGGATTCCCTGGCTGATGGCCTTTATGCAGGGCTGGTGCGACTGTCCCGTCGCGACAAATCTGTGAATCTGAAGGTAAAGAAATATAGCCGGGTCAATACTGGCCTTGTGCGCTATGACCGCTATAACTGGTCAAGTGCAGCCAAGAAGATCAGCAAGAAAGACAAGTCTTCGATCTATATATTGATGTTTGGTGCCAATGATTTGCAGACCATTCGCAGCAGCAAAAAGCGCTACCACTATCGGTCCGAAGGTTGGTTGAAAGCCTACAAGGAACGGATCGATACGGTGATGAAATCGGTCAAGGCTCCGGGACGCAAGGTCTATTGGGTTGGTTTGCCGATTGTTGGCAAATCCAACTTCGCCAAAGGCTATAAATATCTTAATGAGATCTACGCCGAGCGGGCCAAAGCCAATAACGTGACCTATATCGAAAGCTGGTCATGGTTTGCATCCAAGACGGGCAAGTTCCAGATGAGCGGCTTGGGGGCGGACGGCAAGAAACGCCTGCTTCGCGCCAAGGACAAGGTTCATTTCACTGCGGCAGGCTATCTTGATCTCAGCCACTATGTGGCACGCGAGATCGAACTCACCAAGTGAGTGGTGTGCCAGAGCTTGACGAATAGTTCAGGGGGCTATGGCCCCCTTTTCTTGTTGCCTTTGATGATCGAGGCAAACGCTGCACACCAATTCGACCAAATTTCGCGCAAAATTCCACTCCTCTGGCTGCCCTGCCCCCTCGCTTTGAATGTAGATTTCAAGACCAACATAGACCGGGCATCTGGCACGCCATATGTCTTCGGGCAGTTCGGGCTTGGAGAATAGCTGCGCGCGCAATGCCTCCATGCTGAGGCCGTCGAGATCAGCATCCGAGACCATGCGAATGGGACGCAGACACTTGCCCGTCATGTTCGGATCACTTGCATGTCTTTGCATGCAATGGCGGAGCAAGGCTTCATCGGCGCAGAACAAGTCTGCATCCGCGTGATCTTTCTGGCGGCAATGCAAATCTATCATCACTCTACAATCTGCATCAAGCTCACTGGCAATCCGGTGATACAGACGATTGTGACTGTCAAGATAGGCTTGCAATTGGTCAGGACGTGGCCGCCGCGCAGTCAGACCTTTGCCGACCCGCAGAACGCCAAAGTCTTCACCCGCCAGCAGGCTGGCAACTTTTTCACCAAAGGCGGCCTCTTCCCGATGCACGCCGATCACAACAATTGTTTCCTTGGCCTTCGGCTTCGATGGCCAGAGCGTTTTCGATGAGAAAAACGGAAGGCGCATACGCAAAGGCTCCTCACTCAAACGCGCACTTTCGGGCTGATAGCAGTTTGAGAGAAAAATCACTCACATGCAACCATGCAGGACGCAGTGCGGATCGGGTGGGATGACCAACCCGATATAAGATAACCGGGTTGGTTCATTGTCATCGCCCTACTCTGATCGCCCCACGTCAGTAAACAATGGTGCTCATGGTCAGGCGATCCCACATTTCGCGGACCGTCTGGCGAATGTCGCGGCGACGATCAGAATAGTGGGTATGGAGCAAGGCATGAGCCTTGTCCGAGTTAGGCGCTTCGAGGAAATCACGATAGAGCGACTGGACCTGCATATTCTTGTGCGACTGACGAACGGTCTTTTTCCGATCGACATTGTAAATTGTCGCGCGACGCGCCATCGCCTTGTCGAGATAGGCTTTCTTGGAGCGCAACGAGCCGCCGCCATCGACGCAACCGCCCGGACAGGCCATGATCTCGATGAAGTCGAAATCTGCCTGCCCTTTGCGGATCGCCTCGACCAAGGCCCGCGTTTCCCCCAGACCATGACACATGGCAACCTTGACCGCGCCGAACGGGCCGCCAAGATCAACGCTTGCGGAGCGAACGCCATCAAAGCCGCGCAATTGCTCCAATTCGATCTGCTCCAGCTCCTTGTCATTGATCACGGCATAGAGGGTGCGAACAGCGGCTTCCATGACGCCACCGGTGGTGCCGAAAATGGCTCCGGCACCGGAATATTCGCTCATATAGGGATTGTCGAAGCTTGACGGTTCGATGGTCTTGAGATCAATCCCCTCACGCCGCAGCAAACGGGCAAATTCGCGCGTGGTGAGCACCACATCGGTGTCGGGCACACCATTGGTTGCCAATTGTGGTCTGGCGGCCTCTTCTTTTTTGGCGGTGCAGGGCATGATGGAAATGACCCGGATCTTGTCCGCAGGCACACCGATTTTCTCCGGCAGATAGGTCTTTGACAGGGTGGAAAGCACCTGCTGTGGCGACTTGGTCGAGGATAATAGCGGCAGGATGTCCGGATAGTGCATCTCGGCGAAATTGATCCATGCAGGGCAGCAGGACGTGAAAGTAGGCTTCTTGCCTTCCTTCAGGCGGTTCAGAAGCTCGATCCCCTCCTCCATGATCACCACATCGGCGGCGAAGTTGGTGTCGAGCACGATGTCGATGCCGATCTTGCGGCAAGCGGCGATGATCTGTCCTTCGACATTGGTGCCAGCGGGCAGACCGAATTCCTCGCCAAAGGCGACGCGGACGGCTGGCGCGAACTGGACGACCGTCGTCAGTTCGGGGTCGCAAATATAATCGAGCGCCCGGTCTGTTTCATCGCGTTCGCCCAGCGCTCCGGTCGGGCAAACCAGCACGCATTGACCGCAGGAGACGCAAATGGAATTGACAGCATCCACCCCGTCGCGCATCTGCACCAGCCGATTGACGCCGACGCCTGCCATAACAAGGGCATCAACCTTCTGATGCTGGCGGCAAACTGCAACGCAGCGCTGACATCGTACACAGCGGCGCATATCGCGCACCAAGGCAGGCGAGGATCGGTCAACCTCACGCATCTCAACCTTGGCACGGTCAAAGAAGCGGTTTTCCTTCAGGCCGACAAATTGCGCAAGATCCTGCAATTCGCAATCGCCATGACGATTGCAGGTGGCACAATCCTGCAAATGATCAGCCATCAAAAGCTCAACCTGCAGCTTTTGCATGTCGCGGATCCGTTGGGTTCGGGTCTGAACATTCAAACCTTCGCGCACAGGTGTGTCACAGGCCGTGACGACTTTTGCCTTGTCTTTGCCTGCTTGGGTGATTTCGACAACACAGACCCGGCAGGTGCCCGGCGTGTGGTCAATGTCATCAAGCTCGCACAGAGTCGGGATGTAAATATCGTGGCGGCGGGCACAGGCAAGGATGGTTTCATCCGGGAAGGCCAAACACGCGGTCTTGTTGATGGTCAGTGAGACGGTCGCCTCGTCCGGGTTGCGGTGGGCTGGGTGCGTCAGATCAGAGGTACACATGGCTCAATCCGCTCCTTCGGGGATGGAATGTTTGGTCACGACGGAATAGACCCGATAACAGCGCATGCAGCGCTGGGCTTCTCTATAGGCATCCTGACTGGAAATGGTGCCTTCCACTTCGCCAAACATATGCTTGCGCAAGTCTGGGTCGAGTTCAGGGTTATGGACCCGATAGGCGGCGCGGACCGGGGTCTGAACCACATCGTCTGCCAGAAATTTATTGTCAGAGAGAAGTCTGCGCATGCGGGAGCGCTTGAAGAAGCGGATGGTACCCAGCTGAATCCAGTCATTGATGTTGCGCGCAGCGGTCAGGCCCGCCGCCATGGCATAAATGAGGGTCGACGGGCCAGTGACGCAATCCCCACCGGCAAAGACGCCGGGTCGCGAGGTGGCCATGGATTTGGCCGCGTCAATGCAGTTCCAGCGATCCAGATTGATCCCTCCCTGTTCGATGATCGCCCCGTCCTCGACCTGCTGGCCGATGGCGGCAATGACCGTATCGCAAGGCATGGTGAATTCTGTACCCGGAATGGGTCTGACGCTGCGCCGTCCGCTTTCGTCCGGCTCCGTCTCTTCCATTCGGATCAGTTCAACGCCAACCACCTTGCCATGTTCGGTCAGGATGCGTGTGGGATTGCACAGGGTGTGGAAATGGATGTCTTCCTCATCGGCGGCGTCCACCTCTTCAATGTCAGCAGGCATTGCGCCGCGGGTGCGACGATAGATGAGATGAACATCATCAGCCCCAAGCCGGATGGCCGAGCGGACGCAATCCATCGCCACATTGCCGCCTCCGACGACGACGACATTGCCCTTGAGGTTCAGGGTGTCAGTCTCATTGACGTGGTCATGGACCTTCAACAAAAACTCAATGCCGCTGAAATAGCCCTTGGCCTTGGTGTCTTCGCCCTCGACACCAAGGGTGGTGCCCTTCTGACAGCCAAGCCCGAGAAAGACCGCCTTGTACCCACGCATAAAGAGATCATCGATGGTGAAATCCCGGCCCAGTTGCTGACCATACAGAAAGCGACCGCCCAGATCGACAATGATGTCGGTTTCCATCGCCAACGTGTCCTTGGGCAAGCGATAGCTGGGAATGCCGATCTGTGCCATGCCGCCAGCCTGCTCAAGCTTTTCAAAGACATCGACTTTATAGCCATGGAGCAGCAGGTGATAGGCGCAGGAAATGCCCGCTGGCCCCGCACCGATGACGGCCACTTTCATGCTGTCATCAAGCGGCTTCTTGATCATGTCACGGCTGAATTTCAGGGCTGCCGGTCCCTTTTGCTGATCGGCGACATAACGCTTTAGCAACTTGATGCCAACGGCCTCGTCAACAAACTTGCGACGGCAGGCCTGCTCGCAATAGCGCACACAGACCCGGCCACAGGTCGCGGCCATGGGATATTTCTGCAAAACCACCGCGAGCGAGCTTTTGGGGCGGCCGTCACGGATATAGTCGATATATCGCGGCACATTGACCTTGGAGGGGCAGGCCTCAATGCAGGGGGCGGTCATATAGACCATGCCATGCTGGGCACGGATCGGCATATGATTGGCGATTTCGGCCTCGAGCTTGTCGCGGAAATGATGCAACACATCGAGCAGGGCAACCGAACAGGTTTGCCCCAGACCGCAGAGCGAGGTTTCGGTCATTTGCTCGGCCAGCATTTCGATGTCATCGAAGCTGAGCGCAGCATCAAGTCCACGCCGCATATTGTCGAGCGCATCGCGCACCAGCACGGTGCCCATTCTGCACGGCGTGCAGGCCCCGCAGGATTGGGTCGCCGCCTTGTCCATATAGCGATAGAGAGAGTCGATCAGACTGACCGTCTCATCAAAGACAAAGAAGCCCCGATCCGCAAAGAAGGCGCGGATTTCGTTGCCATCATCAAATTCGTTGAAGTTTTTCAGTTCCGAGAGAGGTGTTTCCTTTGTGATCGCGCCATTGCGCGCATCGTGGACCACTCCATCCCAGACGCCATACACAACCTGTGCCATTGCGACCTTGATCCTTGTGTCGGTTGTCGACGTGCGACCCACCCTCAAATCTGCCTGTCCAGATTGCCAAAGCCGGTCCTCCCACCTTGTCAATCAGGCTCGTTGACGTCCTTTGAACGTGAGTCTCTACAAGCTCGACTTTAGGGTGACAGGACTCAAGGTTCCATGCATTAGGTCAAAGCAGTTGACGCAGAGGAAACAATGTATACACAGCGTAAAAATCCCTATTTCAACGAAACAACTCAGTATCTAATTAATTTTATACTTTGAAATAAATAGGTCTGGTGATTTGACCACTGATTGCAGGCGGGGTCCAACGGGTGAAAAACCGAAATCAGATCAGACAGATAAGCCACAATCGCGGACAATTGGTCTTATTTAAATCGTTCTAATTTCCGACTGGTAGAACCAATTTTACCCAATCGCGCGCTTTGACCCTTTTGGTGAGACGCCGTCCTTTGTTGCTGCGGCAAATGCGCACTATTTTACGTTTACTTGGCTTCAAGGTCGGCCAAATGCGCAAAAAGGAGTGGAGACCACATCCGGTCCCCACCCCTTTTAAAGCGGTTTGTCTATGGTACGGCTTCGTTATGCCTGACTTGGCAGCCAAAGGACGATCCATGGGAACGCCACCAGCAAGGCGATGGTGGCAGCGTCGGCCAGGAAGAAAGGCGTGACGCCCTTGAACACATCCTGCACGGAGAGGTCATCCCGCACCCCGGCCACCACGAAGCAGTTGAGGCCAATGGGGGGCGTGATCAGGCAAAATTCCGCCATCTTGACCACCAGAATGCCGAACCAGATGGCGCACATCGGGCCTGACATGCCGAAGGTGCTGTCGGCAGCGGAGACGAACTCGCCCCCATTGAGCGCCATCACTGCCGGATAGACAACCGGTAGCGTCAAGAGCAGCATGCCGATGGCGTCCATGAACATGCCAAGCACCGCATAGGCCAACAGGATACAGATCAGGATCAACATCGGGGACAGGGTCAGCGAGGTAATCCAGTCCGCAAAGGCGCTTGGCAGGTTAGCAAAGCCGAGGAAGCGGACATAGATCAGCACGCCCCAAATGATGGTGAAGATCATCACCGACAGCTTGGCTGTCTCCAGCAACGCATCCTTTAATTCCGACCAGCGCATGCCATGCTTCAACGCCATCAGGAAGACCACGAAGGCCCCGATCGCCCCACCCTCGGTGGGTGTTCCCAAAGCGTCACCGCCAAAGGGATTATAGACGAAAAAGATGATGGTAAAGACGACGAACAGGATCGGCAGGGCCGGAGGAAGAGACTCAAAGCGCTGCTTCCAGGTGAAGCCAGAGACCGGAGGTCCAAAGCCCTTGATCGTCATCGCCATGCCGATGATCAACATCCCATAGATCACTGCGGAGAAGGCGCCGGGAATGAAGCCCGCCAGCAGCAGTTTGCCGACATCCTGCTCAACGATGATTGCATAGATCACCAGAATGGCAGATGGTGGAATGAGCGAGGCCAACGTGCCACCGGCTGCCACGACACCCGCAGCAAAGCGCTTGTCATAGCCGATTTTCAGCATTTCGGGAATGGCGATGCGAGCAAAGACAGCGGACGTTGCAACAGAGGCACCAGACACGGCTGCAAAGCCTGCGGTCGCAAAGACCGTGGAGACGGCCAAGCCCCCCGGCACCCAGGCAAACCAGCGTTTGGCAGCTTCGAACAGAGCCTTTGTGAGACCGGCATAATAAGCCAGATAGCCAATCAGGATGAAGGTCGGAATGAGGCTCAGGGCCTGCGAAGAGACCTTGGAATGAGGCACCTGCCCGGCGGTTTTGACCGCAATGGTGACGGCCTTCATGAAACGATCCGGATTGTATCCGAATTTCGACCAGAAGATCCAAATCAGGCCGACCATGCCTGCTGCAGCAGCAGCAAAGGCCACCCGCATGCCCAACAAGACCATGACGAGCATGCCGGCCGAGACGACCAGACCAATATCAATCGGTTCCATATGAGGTTCTCCTATTGGTCATGGCCGGAAACATGTCCGGCTTCTTCTGCGGCCAGCTGAGCCGCATCGGCGACAAGCGGGACAGCAATTGGGGCTTCGTCATTGCGGATAAAGGCGCGTAAGTAGGCCCAGACCTGAACGACAAGTCGCACGCAGAGCAGCGAGAAGGCGACCGGCGCCAACAGCTTTGCAGGCCAGATCGGCAGAGCAATATCCATCGAGCTGTCTCGGCTCCACATTGGCATGGAGAAATCGAAACTGCGCATGAAGTGGGACCAGGTGCCCCAGACAAGCAACAGCATCAGACCGAGAATGAACAGGGTCGTGAGCAACTCCACCAGATAGAGCGAGCGTCCACGCAGCACGCTGACCACCATATCCATCCGGATATGCCCGCCACTGCGCTGCACATAGGAAATCCCCATGAAGGCAATCAGCGGCATGGCCTGCTCGATCCAGTCAACATAGCCCGGCAGTGGCTGGTTCATAAGGTTGCGCCCTCCGACGGAGAGCACGGCCAGCACCATCAGCACAAAAACGGTAAGGCCGCTCAGCAATGCAAAGAAGGCTTCGATTTTCTCAAGAAAACGGTCAGTTCGACCAAGGGCGCTGTCGTCAGTCAACAGCAAAGAGGAACCTGCCATGGCAGACCTCCTTCATCTTTAAAGGCGGAAAAAAGAAACTGCGCCCGTCACAGACGGACAGGCGCAGGATCAGGACGATTATTTCTTCTCGGCAATCATGCCAGTGACCATGTCATACAGCTCCTGAGCCGGCAGGCCGCGAGCGGTATTTTCCTTGATCCATGCTTCTGCTGCAGGGGCAGCAGCGGCTTTCTTGAAAGCGGCAATCTGATCATCGGAGAAGGTGATTTGCTTGATGCCCCGCTTTTCAAGCGCAGGGCCCCAGGCCTTCATGGTCTTGTTGTTGTAGTAATCGATATAGTGGGCCAGCGCCTCGTCAACAGACCCAAGCAACGCTTCGCGTTGATCGTCGGGCAGATCGTTCAGCGCGTCGGTATTCACCACGACCGGGCAGTTCACGGTGCCTGGATTGAGGTTGGTGGTCCACCAGTTGGCTTTTTCGATGGTGCCAAAGGACATGTGGGCATGGGGTGCAAAGCTGGCAGCCTTGATGACACCACTATCCATGGCTTGACGCACTTCGGTCGCGGACATGGAGGTCGGCACAGCGCCAACGGTTTCCATGGCTTTGCCAATGCCACCGGTTGCGCGCACAGTCAGGCCTTGGAAGTCATCCAGCTTGGACGGGGCATCCCCAACACCGACAATGTTATATTGCGGCAGCGGCGATGGCATCAACAGAGTGGCATTCCAGCGGGCCAGATCCTCGACCACCGCAGGATGCTTGTAGAGTGCCATGGACAGCTCGACTTCCTGCTCGAGAGTAGACACGCCAAGGAAAGGCAATTCAAGAACGGTGATAGATGGGTTCTTGTCGCGGTGATAGCCAGCGCAGAACTGGGCCATTTCAAACGCGCCGATGGAAATACCATCGAGATTCTCACGGTTCTTGGACAGACCGCCATAGCTGATATTGAGGGTGAATTCGCCGTTGGTCTTGGCTTTGACCAGTTCAGCGAGCTTCTCGACATGCTCGGTGAAAGCACGACGTTTGCCCCAGAGGGATACATTCCACTCCGTGGCATAAGCTTCAGAAACAAAGGTGACAGAAAGTGCGACCAGAGCGGCCTGGCCCAGGAATTTACGCATGGTGATCCTCCCGATTTACATGCTGTTCTCAATTTTGTGTGCAGCAAGCATCTCGGATTGGTCAGGATTTGGCTATGAGTCTTTTCGCGCGATCTGTGGGGCAAGCCCTGCGGAAATCCGCAGGCTGGGAGATTTTGCCCATTTTCAGAGCAATGCGTCCTTGTTCAGACCGAGTTTCACGATCTTTTCGTTCAAGGTTCTGCGGCCAATGCCCAGAGATTCGGCAGCGGCATCCATGCGCCCCTCATGCTCGCGGATTGCCTTGCTGATCAATTCTCGCTCAAATGCGGCAACCGCTTCACGCAAGGTGCTTGGGACGCCAGCGATCAATTGGTCGCTTTCGATGATCTGCATCATCGATGTCCGGCCCCGTCGCGCACCCAAAACCCGCCGTTCGGCCACCGAGCGCAATTCGCGCACATTGCCCGGCCAGTCATGGGTCATCAGGGCGGCGAGATCTTCCGAGCCGAGTTCCGCCCCCTGCTCGGACAGTTCCGTTTCATAGATGCGGGCATATTCACCCATGAAATGTGTCATCAGCAGGGCAATGTCATCCCGCCGCTGGCGCAACGGTGGCACAGTCATGACGAATGTGTTGATACGGAACAGGAAGTCCTGTCGCAGGCGACCATCGGAGACAGCCTTGGACATATCCTCCTTGCTGGCCGACACAACCCGGAAACTGACCGGAATGGGGGCCAACGCCCCCACAGGTAGAATGCGCTTATTCTCGATCACCCGAAGCAATTGGGCCTGCACAGGCAAGGGGCAGGAGCAGACTTCATCGAGAAACAAGGTGCCGCCAGACGCGGCGAGCAAGCGACCATCCTTGCCACCGGAAACGCCAAACATTTCACTTTCGAAAGTATCGGGTGACAGGACGGCGCAATTGATCGCCAGAAAGGGCCCGTCGGCAGTGGGACCGAGATCATGTAGCGCGCGCGCCACCAGCTCCTTGCCGGTGCCGGTTTCCCCCTTCACCAGAACGGCGGCGGGAATGTCCGCCAGATCGACAATGTCGCGGCGCAGGGTCTCGATTTCGTCGCTTTGGCCAAGCAGCATTCGGTCAAGACCGGACAAGCGTCTCAGGCGAGCTTTCAGACGAACATTATTCCGGGTGATCCGATATTGATTGGCGGCGTTGCGAAGGATGGTCAACAGCCGGCGCGGCTCGCAGGGTTTCTCAACGAAGCTATAGGCGCCATCCTGAATGGCCTGAACCGCCATGGGAATGTCTCCATGGGCCGAAATCAGCACCAGGGGCGGCGACAAGTTCTTGTCGAGGCTGGCAAGCAGATCAAGGCCGGACATGCCGGGCATGCGGACATCGGACAGGATGGCATCGGGCTGGAACCCGGCCAGTCGATCAGGCACCAGATTGGCGCGCGGCACCGCTTCGACACGCCAGCCTGCCGCTTCCATGAGATCGGTCAGGGATTGGCGCATGGCCTTGTCGTCATCGACAATCAGAACATTGATTTGTTGATCTTCGCTCATGCGTCCGTCTCTTCTTTCAATGCGTCCGATGGTTGGCCCTCAGAGGCCCCGCCATCTGCGCTGTCCCTGATTGGCCATGCAGCGTCGAGCGCGTGCAATTCCACCCGGAAAACCGCCCCGCCCTCTGGCCTGTCCCATGCGGACATTTGGCCATCATGATCATTGACAATGCCCGCTGAAATGGCCAGCCCCAATCCCATGCCGCGACCACTTTCGCGGGTCGTGACAAAGGGCTCCTGCAATTCCCCAAGGCTGGTGCCACCCAAACCATGGCCATTGTCGATGATTTCGAACCAGACCGTCTGCCGGGTGCGGCCCATCAGAATGGTTAGTTCCGGGCTATCGACCTCTTCGCTGGCATCGATGGCGTTGCGCAGCAGGTTGGTCATGGTCTGCTCAAGGCGGAAGCGATTGCCGCGCACGAGGATTGGCTCGGTCGGCGGGGTAAAATGCACCATCACGGCGCTTTCCTTAACGTTCGGCTCGACAAGGCCAAGGGATATCTGCATTGCGTCACGCAGGTCGACATCCTCGAAATTCTGCTCATCGGTCCGAGCGAAGAATTTCAGCTGCCTTGTGATATCCTCCATCCGGTCGATCAGTCCACCGATGCGAGAGGACAAAGTGGCGGAGAGATTGGACGCGCCGCTGATTTCCGCTGCAGCCACATAGTTGCGCATGGCGGCGATGGGTTGCCCCAATTCGTGGGTAACGAGCGCTGCCAACCGCCCCAGAGCGGCGAGACGGCTGGCGCGTTCCAACTCGTCCTGTGTCTTTTGCAAAGCCTGTTCGGCAGTGCGACGCTCGGTGATCTCAACGGCCAGCCGTTCATTGGCCTCACGCAACAGGGCTTCTTCCTCTTCAGACCGCTTCAAGGCCGCGCCGATGCGGCGGGTGCGTTGCAGCTGGAACAAGATCAGAATGCCAGCCGCGATCATGATTCCAAAGCCGGTGACGAGCATGGAGCGGGCCACGGCCCTGTCGTCAGAGGCAAAATAATGCAAGCTCCACTTATGAGGCAGATTGGTGCTGACCAAATAAAGGCTCGAAAGGCCGTCTATGGTGGCGCGGCTTGGTGCGGGTTTTAGCTGCGGTTTCCAATCGAGCGGCTCGAGGCTGTGGCCGGGGAATTGTCGCGACAGGCGGATTCGTTCTCTCTGAGTGTCGGTCAATTTCTTAAGCACCCGAAAGCGCCAACTTGGCTCGGACGCCAACAGCACGACGCCAGAACGATTGGCGAGCAGGATCCTTTCCCCCGCATCGCGCCATCGCTCCTGCACCTTGGAAAGATTGATCTTGATCGCTAACACACCGAGAATGGTGCCGTCCTTGTCTTTGACCGCATCAGCAAGGAAATATCCCGGCTGCCCGGTGGTTGCCCCGATACCATAAAAGTGCCCCTGCTCGCCCTTCATGGCGGAGAGGAAATAGGGCCGAAAGGAATAAACCTGACCGACAAAACTTGACGGCGTGTCTGCATTCGAGGCGGCGATGGTCACCCCGTCTGCATTCATCAGATAGATAGAATCAAGCCCCGTTGCGGCAACGAAATCCTTGAAGCGATTGTTGAGAAAGCCGGTGTCGCCACCAGCGCTGATTTCCACCACATAGGGGTCGCGGGCAAGAATATGGGTCAGATGGGAGAAGCGCTGTAACTCGGCAATCAGCGAGGAGCGATAGAGCGACAGGCGACCTTCGGCCTTGCTCTGCTCTTCGGACTGAAAATAGCCAAATGCCCCCCAGAAGATACCGGTGGCAATGGCGAAGACGGCAAAGAGGGCGGATATTTGGGACAGCCAGCGCATTCAGTTCTTTTCAGACGAGATATAGGAGAGTGTCGGAGAGACTATATATCTCGGCTTTTTTCGAAACAAGCAAAGGCTGCCCAAGGGGTGACCGGCCGTGTCAGGCACTCACAAAGCGTGGAGGCTTGTCGATCGTGAGCGGCGGCAATGGTTTGGTCCACCTTTCAACGAAGACCAACGTGGTGTGCGCAATGTTGCCCTGTGCCAGACCGGATGTGCCCTTGTCGATGGTCAGGACATTGGGGTTGCCATGCACTTCCAGAGCTTCGCCATCCACTTGGGCAATGTCGAGCCAGGCCCCGGTTGGCAGAGCGATGCAGTCACGGCGGATGCCATCCGTCAGAGCGACAGCGGCAAGCGTTGCGCCCCGCTCGTTGTAAAGGCGGACAAAGCTGCCATCCTCGATGCCACGGTCCTTAGCGGTATCGGGGTGGAGATAACAGAATTCGCGCCCCTCGCGCTTGCTGGCCAGCGACTCCGCTCCTCGGTCATTCTGGCTGTGAAGCCGGGTCCAGGGTTGAGCGGAGATGAGATGCAAGGCCCCTTCAGGGGCGTCGATCAGACTTTCGACCGGCTGCATCCAGCTTGGATGGCCCGGACAGTCGGACAGGCGATAGGCGGCGATCGTCTCATTGAACAGAGTCAGCTTGCCGCTTTCCGAGGTGAGCGGATGGGCATCGGGATCCCTGACGAAATCGGCAAGGGCGACGCGGTCCTTGTCGTCATGGTCAGGCAGGATAAAACGCCCCATCGTCTTGAAGCTTTCAAAGTCCGGCACCTCGAAATCATTTCTCTCAAAACGCTTCTGGACCTTTTCCCATAGCGCCTCAAGCCAGCCATCGGCGTCTCGTCCCTCGGTAAAGGCCTCTTCAAAGCCCATTTCGGCTGAGAGCAGACGCATGATGTCGAAATCATTTTTGGCTTCCCCAAGGGGCTTGAACATCGCAGACATATAAATGACCGATGGATCGGTCTTTTGCATCATGATGTCGGTGCGTTCGAGCGAACTGGTGGCTGGCAGCACGATATCCGCGCGACGGGCGGTTGCCGTCCAGCTGTGATCACAGACGACGACCGTTTGCGGTTTTGCCCAGCCCTTTTGCAGGCGGTGCAAATCCTGATGATGGTGAAACGGGTTGCCGCCAGACCAGAAAATCAGCTTGATATCGGGATATTGACAGGCTTCGCCTCTGTAGAAATATTCGCCGCCCGGATTAAGAAGCATGTCAGTGATGCGGGCAACGGGAATGGATCGTTTGACCGGGTTCTTGCCCTGAGACAGGGACGGCCAGCGGGTGGTCTTGGTTGGACGGCCGATGGTACCGATACTGGAATAGCCGAAAGTGAAGCCTCCGCCCGGCTGGCCGATCTGGCCGATCATCGCCGCCAGCGCCCATCCGGCCCACACTGCCTGTTCACCATGATCCGCGCGTTGCAGCGAGAAGGAAACATTGATCATGGTGCGATTGGCGGCCATATCCTTGGCCAGTTGGATGATCTTGTCTGCAGGAATGTCACAGATCGGGGCCGCCCATTCAGCGCTTTTGGTCAGATCATCCTCTTCACCCAGCAAATAGGCGCGGAATTTGGGCCAGCCGCTGGTGCACCGATGCAGGAAGTCTTCCTTGTGCCAGCCATTGACCAGCAAGGTATGAGACAAGGCCAGCATCAAGGCGACGTCGGTTCCCGGACGGATCGATAGCCATTCCCCGGCGGTCATGTCGCCTTGTTGCGGCGAGACATTGATCTTGCGGCCTTTCATGGCGGCCAACCAGCTTTCGGTCTCGTGTTTGGACAGGCCCGAGGAACTCACCTGCCCCGTGCGACCGGAAATGCCACCGAAGCCGACCAGCAAGGTGCAATGGTCGATCAGGTTCTGCCAGCTGGTGGTCTGTTCCTGAAACTGGGGCTGTGACAATCCGGTGATATAGGGAAACAGCACTTCAGCCGCGGCATTAGAATAGGTTTCGGTCGAGGTGACAGACCCGCCAGCTAGATTGAGGAAACGGCGCAGCTGGCTTTGGGAATGATGAAAACGCCCTGCGCTGGCCCATCCATAGGAGCCGCCGAAGATGGCCTCATTGCCGTACTCGTCCGCGACGCGACGGACTTCACCGGCCACCAGCTCGGCAGCTTTCTCCCATGAAACTTCGACATAAACATCGTCGCAGCGCTTGTCGCCCTTGTCACCCTCAAGCCAGCCCTTTCGAACGGCGGGGCGCAGGATGCGACTGTTGGTATCGCGCGCCGCACTAACCCAGCCCTTGCCGATCCGGGAAGGTTCCGGATCATCCTTGAGTGGATGCAACTGGTCGTCCTTAATCTCATAAGCACCCCAATGCGCTGCGGTATATTTCATGTTGGCCTCGTTTATGGAAGGTCAGGATCGGCAAGTGGATCCGAAGAAGACGGGAAGTCAAATGGCTATCATTCTCCCCTTGCCTTGGCAATTCCCTTTTGCCTTTCCCTCATCGGAAGGCATTAGTGAGACGTCATTTTCATTGGCGCGGGTGACATAAAGCTCTATCGTTCCCATATAATTCATATAAGAAGAAACCCGTAAACCCGAGATGCCGGAAAGTCCACGAAAAGCCGTTCCCATGGATTCCATCACCACCACATCCGAGCCCTTTCCGTTTGACAATAGCTATGCGCGTGAACTGGAAGGCTTTTATGTCCCCTGGCAGGGCGAAGAATTCGTCCATCCGCAGCTTGAGATCTTCAATGAAGAGCTGGCTGCAATGCTGGGTTTGTCACTTGATCTGGAGAAGGATCAACTGGCAGCGTTTTTCGCTGGCTCAGACATGCCAAAAGGCGCGGCTCCGCTGGCACAGGTCTATGCAGGGCATCAATTTGGTGGCTTCTCGCCGCAATTGGGCGATGGTCGAGCCTTGTTGATGGGGGAAGTGGTCACGCCCGCAGGCAAGCGTTTTGACATTCATCTCAAAGGCTCTGGCCCCACTCCCTTCTCGCGCGGTGGCGACGGCAAAGCGGCGCTTGGTCCGGTTTTGCGGGAATATCTGATGGGCGAAGCGATGCATGCTCTGGGCGTGCCGACCACTCGGGCATTGGCTGCGGTTACGACAGGCGAGCGCATCATGCGCACCCGACTGAAGCCGGGCGCCGTCCTCGCCCGCGTCGCATCGAGCCATTTGCGGGTTGGCACATTCCAGTTTTTTGCCGCGCGCGGCGAATGGGACAAGGTACGCCAGCTGGCCGATTATGCGATAGAGCGCCATTATCCAGACCTTGCCAAGCGCGATGATGCCTATCTCGCCTTTCTGGCTGCAGTCAGCAAGCGGCAGGCGGAGCTGATCGCCCACTGGATGCAGGTGGGATTTGTCCATGGCGTGATGAATACGGACAATATGACCATTTCCGGCGAGACCATTGATTATGGTCCCTGCGCCTTCATGGATGCGTTTGATCTCAATACGGTCTTCAGTTCGATTGACCATCATGGGCGCTATGCCTATGGCAACCAGCCGGTGATGGGGCGTTGGAATCTCACAAGGCTGGCGGAAACCCTGATCCCGCTGATTGATCCGGACAATGAAACCGAAGCGATCAATCAAGCCACCGATGTGCTTGCCGATTTTGTCAGTGATCATAAACAGGCATGGCTCACCGGCATGGGGCAGAAAATCGGCCTTAGCGGGATTGCACAAGGGGACGACGCACTGATCAAGCATCTGTTTGATGCCATGGCAGCGGACCGGGTGGATTTTACCAGTTGCTTCCGGGCGCTTGCCGTGTTCTTGCGTGGGGATCAGGGACCACTGACAGCTCTGTTTGCAGATCAATCCAGACTCAATGACTGGCTTGAGCGTTGGCAAAGGCGGCTGGAAGAGGATGCACGCCCCAAAGTGGACATAGCCATGGAAATGGATCGCATCAACCCGCTTTATATTCCGCGCAATCATCTGGTCGAAGCGGCGCTGGAGCGTGCAGAGGAAGAGATGGATCTGACAGACTTCAAACGATTGCTGAGTATGGTCACCAATCCATTCAACCGGCAAGCCGGTAAAGAGGCGTTTGAAGGCCCGGCTCCGGCAGAATTCGGACCTCATATTACCTATTGCGGCACCTGAAACCTGAATTCATGAACAATTCTCATCAGACAGATCAATTTTATCGCGTTGCATTCATGGATTAGGAAATTACCTTAGAGACAACAAACCAAGCGTCTGTCGGCTCCACCGAAGGGAAACCGCCCAAGGCGCAATGTCATAGGCAGTAGGCCTGAATAGCGATTTGACCGCGCGCCTTTGCTGCCAAAAGGATGGAGAATAAGCATGTCTATCAGACCCGTTGTTTCCACGTCGCAGGCTGTTCCGACCCTGGAAGGGGCTGGCGTGAAGTTGCATCGCGCCTTTGGCTTTCACAATCCGGAAATGGCCGACCCTTATCTGCTGTTTGATGATTTCCGCAATGAACGGCCTGAAGATTATATTCAGGGCTTTCCGTGGCATCCGCATCGGGGGATCGAGACGATCACCTATGTCCTGAATGGCACGGTTGAGCACGGGGACAGTCTGGGCAATCACGGCACCCTCGGGGCGGGTGATGTGCAATGGATGACGGCTGGCTCGGGCATCATGCATCAGGAAATGCCCAAGGGAAATGCCAGAGGCCAAATGCATGGCTTCCAGCTCTGGGCCAACCTTCCTGCCAGTCTGAAAATGACGTCACCACGCTATCAGGATGTGGAATCGAAGGAAATTCCGCAGGTGATTGATGATGACGGCACCAGCGTGAAAGTCGTCATTGGCGACTTCTGGGGCAAGCGCGGTCCTGTGGATGGCATTGCTGCGGATCCGCTCTATCTCGATATTTTCGTGCCCGCCGGGGTGCGCAAGCGCTTCAAGATTGACACGTATCGCAATGCCTTTGCCTATGTGTTCGAAGGGGCTGGATTGTTTGACAACAGCTCGAAACCCCGCGGCATCCTACTCGAAAAGGAAGTGCGCGGCGAGGAAGTCAATATCCGCGATATGTCGGGCGACCGCACGCTGGTCCATTTCGGGACTGGCGACGAGGTGGAAGTGCTTGCTGGACCGAAAGGGGTTCGTTTCCTGCTGATTTCCGGCGCTCCGTTGCAGGAACCGGTGGCTTGGCATGGTCCGATCGTGATGAATACCAAGGAAGAGATTCATCAGGCGATCCGCGAATTGCGCAATGGCACCTTCATCAAGCCAGCCCACTAACTGACACAGCTACAATGACCCGCATTACGGGTCCAGGCATAAAAATGCGGTGCGCGGGCGGAGTGAGCCACTCATTCCGCCCTTCTTTCTTGTCGCGCATGCATGGAAAGGATAGTTCCAATGGGACTTCTCATCGATGGTCAATGGCATGACCAATGGTATGACACCAAATCAAGCGGCGGGCGGTTTGTTCGCAAGGATGCCGCCTTTCGCAACTGGGTGACCGCTGACGGCTCTGCTGGTCCGACCGGAAAAGGCGGCTTCAAGGCGGAGGCCGGGCGCTATCATCTTTATGTTTCCTATGCTTGCCCATGGGCGCACCGGACCCTGATTTTCCGTGCTCTCAAAGGCCTTGAAGAGATGATTTCCATCTCGGTGGTCAACAGCTTCATGGGGGAGCATGGCTGGACCTTTGAGCCGCAGGACGGGGTAATCCCCGACCCGATCCACAATGCAGATTATATGCATCAGGTCTATACGGCCGCGGACCCGACCTATAGCGGTCGTGTTACCGTGCCGGTGCTCTGGGACAAGCAGACAGGCACCATCGTCAGCAACGAATCTTCCGAGATCATCCGGATGTTCAACTCTGCCTTTGACGAGATCGGTGCCAAGCCGGGGGATTATTATCCGCAGGAGCTGCGTGCCGAGATCGACGCCATCAACGAGACTGTCTATCACAAGGTCAATAACGGGGTTTATAAAGCGGGCTTTGCCACCGAACAGGAGCCCTATGAAGAGGCCGTTGTACCCTTGTTCGAGACCCTTGATTGGCTGGAGGACCGCCTCTCACGGATGCGCTATCTGAATGGATCAGCACCAACGGAAGCAGACTGGCGACTCGTGACCACCTTGCTGCGGTTTGACCCGGTCTATGTGGGCCATTTCAAATGCAATCTCAGAACGATCTGTTCCTATCCGAACCTGTCCAACTATGTCCGTGATCTGTATCAGGTGCCGGGTGTTGCGGAAACCGTACAGATGGATCATATCAAGAATCACTATTATGCCAGCCATGACATGATCAACCCGACTCGCGTGGTGCCCATGGGGCCGGAAATCGACTATTCCGCCCCGCATGATCGGGCACGCTTTGATGATGCAGCTTAGGGGTTGATCCGTCATACACAGATCATGTATGCCGCTGATGACTTTTGTTCGAAACATTTGGCCTGCCCTGATTGTCAGGGCGGGCCCGTTTGTTTATTGACGTAATTTCACTTATCCATCAAACTGATACCCAACCGCAAGTGGGGAGATTTTTTTATGAGAACCAAAGCAGCAGTGGCGCTGGCAGCGGGTGAACCGTTGACCGTTATGGAAGTCGAACTGGATGGACCGAAGGCGGGCGAAGTGTTGGTTGAAATCAAGGCGACAGGCCTGTGTCATACCGACGAGTTCACCCGGTCAGGCGCTGACCCGGAAGGGTTGTTCCCGTCTATCCTTGGTCATGAGGGCGCAGGCATTGTGCTCGAAGTGGGCGAAGGGGTGACCACGCTTAAGCCTGGCGACCATGTGATTCCGCTCTATACGCCGGAATGTCGCGAATGCCCGTCCTGCCTGAGTGGCAAGACCAATCTGTGCACCGCGATCCGCAACACGCAGGGTCAGGGCCTGATGCCCGATGGCACCACCCGTTTTTCCATGCTCGATGGCACGCCGATCTATCATTATATGGGCTGTTCGACCTTTGCCAATCACACGGTGATGCCGGAGATTGCGCTGGCCAAGGTGCGCGATGACGCTCCATTTGACAAGATCTGCTATATTGGCTGTGGCGTGACGACCGGGATTGGCGCAGTGATCAACACGGCGGGCGTTGAAATCGGCTCGACTGCGGCTGTTTTCGGCCTTGGCGGTATTGGGCTGAATGTCATTCAGGGCCTGCGGATGGCGGGTGCCGACATGATCATCGGGGTTGATCTCAATGACAGCAAGGCGGAAATGGCGAAGAAATTCGGCATGACCCACTTCGTCAACCCCTCCAAGATTGAAGGGTCTGTGGTCGAGGAAATCGTCAATCTCACCAAGAAGGGTGCAGATCAGATTGGCGGTGTCGATTATTCGTTTGATGCGACCGGCAATGTCAAAGTCATGCGCGATGCGCTGGAATGCTCCCATCGTGGCTGGGGTGTTTCGGTGATTATTGGTGTGGCACCGGCAGGCGCTGAAATCTCGACCCGCCCGTTCCAGCTGGTTACGGGTCGCATCTGGAAAGGCACCGCCTTTGGTGGTGCCAAGGGACGGACCGATGTGCCGAAGTTTGTCGACTGGTATATGGATGGCAAGATCGAAATTGATCCGATGATCACCCATAAACTGACGCTTGACGAGATCAATCACGGCTTTGACCTGATGCATGAGGGCAAGTCGATCCGCGCCGTGGTCGAGTTCTGATCCTCCTTTTCTTCTGTACAATGCAAAAGCCAGCGCTCCCAAAAGGCGCTGGCTTTTCTGTTTACAGTGTAAGGTGAGGGTGTCGCGGGGCTTTTCTGGGATCCCAGTTTGTGAAAGACTGGCCGCACCCTCCAGCGGCCTTATCCTTTCTCTCAGGCCCCTCACCTATCCAAAGGCCCTTGATCATGGATCAGTCGAACCGAGCCCATCGCGCCGGCATTCTGTTTGCCATTCTTGCCACCGTGATCTTTGCCTCTGGCGATGCGGCCTCCAAGACCTTGGTGGTGGATCATTCGGTCTGGTTCATCATGATGGCGCGTTACTGGTTCCATCTGATTGTCGCCTTGGTCTGGGCATCGACTCGTCCGGCTGGCATTGCCGATGCCCTTAAAACCAATCATCGGTCCATTCAGATCTTGCGGGGTGTGCTGCTGTTCACCGAAGTGGCGCTGATCATCATGACCTTTGCCCGTCTCGGTCTGGCCGAGACCACCACGCTGATCATGGTCCATCCGCTGATTGTGACGGCTTTGGCGGCTGTGTTTCTGGGGGAACAGGTCGGCTGGCGGCGGATTGCGGCCTTGCTGGTGGGCATGACCGGTCTGCTGATCATCATGCAGCCGTCGGGCAATATATGGGGCGTGGGCGGCCTTATCGGCCTTGCCGCGACCTCGGCCTTTGCGGTCTATCAGCTCTTCACGCGCCTTGTCAGTCGCCATGATGATGCTTTGACATCGTTTCTCTACGCGGGGATTGTCGGTGTGGTGCTGAGTACCGCGTTGGGCCTGCCTAACATTCCCGCCTGGGAGGTGATCAATTGGCCCTTGCTGGCAATGGTTTGCATGAGCAGCACATTGGCGCATTTCTTTGTGATCAAGGCTCTGACCCTTGTCGAAGCAAGTGCGATCCAACCCTATACCTATTTGCAGATCGTCTGGTCGATCCCCATCGGCTTTGTCATTTTTGGCACCTTGCCGATCTGGTCAACTTTATTGGGGGCGGCCTTGATCGTTGCAGCCGGGCTTTATTCGCTCCATCGCAGCCGCGTGCAAAAGCGCCTGTCGATCACAACGAACAGCTGAATTTTCAGTGTAGCTGAAATCCAGAGACGCAGTTTTTTCCCTGCGACAGAATCAACCAACTTCCCCAAGGTTAGGCACTAAGCGTTTGTGCGTACTAATAAAATTCCAAAATCGCATATCATTTTGTGCTGATTTGAACGCAGGGATATTTTGCGAGCTATGCATTTGATGCAAACCGCACATTCGAAACACTAAGTCACTGAAAGAACATCGTTTTTCTGACACACCTGCAGAGGGTATAATTTGCCTCCGGTCTTTCCCTTCCTATATACTAAGGTCGAAAGGCAATGCTGGAGTATGAGCGAAGCCATAGTAATTCCGACGACCATATTCCGCGCCCGGTAACCCCAGGCACCATGAAGAGAAACGCAATCGAGCAGTCCCCCAACCGCTCGAAACGGTGATGCTGTGCCTGATGCGCAGTGAAGCCATGCAAGAACCATTGGAACCATGTTCCAATCGTTACATGAGGAAGCAAGAAATGAATTTTATGAGTGACAAGCCAATCGTCGTGGATCCGTGGGCAGGCTTTTCTGATGGTGAATGGCGCAAAGAAGTTGATGTGCGCGGGTTCATTCAGGAAAACTACACCCCTTATGAAGGCGATGATGGCTTTTTGGTCGACGCGACCGAGCGGACCAAGCAACTTTGGGAAGAGTTGGGCGAGTTGCTGAAAGAAGAGCGCAAGGTTGGCGTTCTGGATGTGTCTCCCATTCCTTCTTCCATCACCGCTCATGATGCTGGCTATATCAACAAACAGCTTGAGCTGATTGTCGGATTGCAGACCGAAGCCCCTCTCAAACGCGCCATCATGCCAAATGGCGGCCTGCGCATGGTGGAAGGCGGCATGGAAGCCTTTGGCTTCACCCCGGACCCACAGGTGCATGAAATCTGGACCAAATATCGCAAAGATCACAATCAGGCGGTGTTTGACGTTTACAGCCCGGACATCATGGCTGCTCGCAAATCCGGCGTCGTGACCGGTCTGCCAGATGCTTATGGCCGTGGTCGCATCATCGGTGACTATCGCCGCGTGGCTCTTTATGGCATCGATTTCCTCAAAGAGCAGAAGCTGGCAGAAAAAGTCGAGCTGGATGATGCCGTGTTCGACATGAACACCATCCGCACCCGCGAAGAGCTGAGCGAGCAGTATCGCGCGCTGGAAGAACTGCGCGAGATGGGTCTCAAATATGGCATCGACATGAGCCAGCCAGCCTCCAACGCTCGCGAAGCCATCCAGTTTACCTATATGGCCTATCTGGCCGCAGTGAAGGAACAGAATGGCGCTGCCATGTCGTTCGGCCGCACCGCGACCTTCATTGACATCTATATCGAACGCGACTTTGCCGCAGGCCTGCTGACCGAAGAAGAAGCTCAGGAACTGATCGACGACATGGTCATCAAGCTTCGCATCGTCCGCTTCCTGCGCACCCCTGAATATGACGAACTGTTCTCGGGCGATCCAACCTGGGTGACCGAAGTGCTTGGCGGCATGGGTTTGGATGGCCGGACACTGGTCACCAAGAACGCCATGCGTTTCCTCAACACCCTCTATAATCTGGGCCCTGCACCGGAGCCGAACCTGACGGTTCTGTGGAGTTCCAAGTTGCCACGCGGCTTCAAGGACTTCTGCGCCAAGGTTTCCAAGGACACCAGCGCCATTCAGTATGAGAATGACGATCTGATGCGCCCCAAATGGGGTGACGACTATGGCATCGCCTGCTGCGTTTCTGCCATGGCGATCGGCAAACAGATGCAGTTCTTCGGGGCCCGTGCCAACCTTGCCAAGGGCCTGCTTTATGCGATCAATGGTGGCGTTGACGAGAAGAGCGGTCAGAAAGTGGCCGAAGGCCTTGAGCCAATCACCGCTGATGTGCTCGACTATGACGAAGTGGTCGAGAAGTTCGAAAAATCCATGGACTGGCTTGCCAAGACCTATGTCAAGGCACTGAACTCGATCCATTATATGCATGACAAATATGCCTATGAGCGGATCGAAATGGCCCTGCATGACCGTGACATCCTGCGCACCATGGCTTGCGGCATTGCCGGTTTGTCCATCGCGGCGGACAGCCTGTCGGCTATCAAATATGCCAAAGTCAGCGTCATTCGCAACGAACAGGGCATTGCAGTCGATTACAAGATTGACGGCGACTATCCTGCCTTTGGCAACAATGATGACCGGGTTGACAGCATTGCAAGCTGGCTGACCGAAGTCTTCATGAAGAAAGTGGCAGCTCAGCCTTACTTCTACCGCGACTCGACCCCAACCCAGTCGGTTCTGACCATCACTTCGAACGTGGTCTATGGCAAGAAAACCGGCTCGACCCCTTGCGGTCGTCAGGGTGGCGAACCATTTGCCCCGGGTGCAAACCCGATGAATGGTCGTGACAAGAAAGGCTTCATCGCAGCAGGGACGTCCATTGCCAAGCTGCCTTATGAATATGCTCAGGACGGCATCAGCTGGACCGCTTCTGCGACACCGGACTCGATGGGTCACACTGACAATGAGCAGATCCGCAACCTTTCCAACTGTCTTGATGGCTTCACCGATGCCGGTGGTTTCCACGTCAACGTCAATATGCTGACCCGCGAAACGCTGGAAGATGCCATGGAGCATCCGGAGAAATATCCGCAACTGACGGTCCGCGTGTCTGGCTATGCCGTGAACTTCGTCAAGCTGACCCGCATCCAGCAGCTCGATATTCTGAGCCGCACCTTCCATGCTGACATGTAAGGATCCGTTCGTTCGGAATAATTGAGTGACATGGAGAGCCGGAAAGCCCTTGCTTTTCGGCTCTCTTTATACCCATCTACACGGAAAGCCCTTCAAGCCTTTGAGGAGTATCGGATTGACTGTCAGCATTCATGAAACCCACCTGCAAGAAGTGCATGCCCATGCAACCCACGGCTATCTGCATTCGATCGAAAGCGGTGCGGCAGTGGATGGACCGGGCATGCGGTTTGTATTTTTCATGGCTGGCTGCCTGTTTCGCTGTCTTTATTGCCACAATCCCGATACCTGGAAATTGCACAATGGTCAGAAAGTCACCGTCAAGGATCTGGTGCGTGAAGTGCATGGCTATGCGGGTTTTCTGAAGACGTCCGGCGGCGTGACCTTTTCGGGTGGCGAGCCGATGATGCAGGCGGAATTTGTCGGTAAAGCGGCCCACACGATCAAGAAGCGCTATGGCCTGCATATTGCGCTCGACACCCAAGGCTATCTGCATGGCAATGTGCCCGATGAATGGTTTGATGACTTCGATCTGATCATGCTCGACATCAAGCATATCGACCCGGACCGCTACAAGGCATTGACCGCCCAGCCCTTGCAGCCAACGCTTGACTTTGCCGAGCGGCTGGCACGTCTGGGCAAGACGCTGAGGGTGCGATATGTCCTGGTGCCCGGCTGGAGCGATGCTCCGCACGAGGTGACAGGCATGGCCGATTATGTCGCCCATCTCAGGGATGATCTGGGGGCGAACGTGGAAATGATCGAGCTGTTGCCGTTTCATCAGCTTGGGGTTTCCAAGTGGGACAAGCTGGGGATGGACTATCAATTGCGCGATCTGCGTACCCCGACGCCGCAAGAGACCGAAGCCGCCCGCGACATTTTTCGCAGCCGGGGTTTCCCTGTCACTTGATCCATGTCCTTTTCAGACGGTCAGGGGTGGGTAAGCTCAGGGATCGCAAACTCTATAGCTGATGCATTTATGAAAGAGTGCTCTTGTGGGCACTGAATTGAATTCTGGACCCAATCCCATGCGTATCCCTCCCCCCGTCGTCACCCTGACTCTTAATCCCGCCATTGATCAGTCCGCCCGGGTCAAGGACTTTCAGCCCGGAGCCGTCAATCGCGTCCAATCGGTGCAGATCGATGCAGGGGGCAAAGGGGTCAATGTCGCGTCTTTTCTGGCCCATTTTGACCATCGGGTGACGGCCACAGGTCTGATGGGGCAGGATAATGCCCTGATTTTCGAGCGGCTCTTCGCAGAGAAGCATATCGAGGACCACTTCATCCGCATTCCCGGTCGGGTGCGGGTGAATGTGAAGCTGGTCGATGCAACGAGCGATCAGGTGACCGACATCAATTATCCCGGTGCTGCCGCCCCGGCTTCGGGTTACAACGCGATCAAAGAAATGATCGTCTCGCTGAGCGACGAAGGCATGGAGCATTTTGTGCTGGCGGGAAGTATGCCGCAGGATGGGCCGGATCATCTCTTTCATGACCTGATCGACCTGTTGAAGGCCAAAGGGGCGAGTGTTTATCTGGACACCAGCGGCGAGGCTCTGCGGCTGGGTCTGAAGGCGACGCCGGACGTCATCAAGCCCAATCTGGCCGAGCTTCGCGCCGTGACGGGCAAGCCACTGACCAGTCACAGCGAAATTATCGACGAAGTGCACAAGCTGAGCGACGGAGGCATCGGGCTTTCGGTGGTGTCGATGGGCACCAAAGGCGCTCTGTTCATCACGGAAACCCGCTGCGTTCTGGCCAAACCGCCAGCCACCCGTGTGGTCAGCTCAGTGGGCGCTGGCGACGCGATGGTAGCAGGCATCATCCACGGACGGCTCTGTGGTCTGCCACTACACACGATTGCACGCCAGTCGACCGCTTTTGCTATCGCAGCTCTTGGGGAGATCGGACCGAATCTGCCCTACAAGGAGACCGTTCTGTCGATGGCGGATCAAATCGAGGTGGAAGACCTTGTCGTCTAGGCCTTGAGTGGTTTGCCATTGGCATCATCGGAGACAATGCTGGCGATGAAATGATCCATCAGGGCGCTGTGATATTTCTGGCGATGCCAAACGAGCTTTAGGGTGCGTGTGAAGCGTTGAGTGGTTGCAAGGCTCACCAGCCGCTTTTGTTGCAAGCGCGGCGCAACGGCGAGACGGGAGACCAATGTCACCCCAAGCCCCTGTTCAACGGCGAGAACAAGCGCCTCGATGGAGTTCAGCTCGAGCATTTTTCCCATTGTTGCAAGATGCGGAGCGATGTCGCGATCGAACTGATCCCGCGTGCCCGATTTTGGTTCGCGCAAAACCCAGTCGTACCCGGAAAGATCGGATAGCTCCACCCCTTGCCGCCCCGCAAGAGGATGATCCGGGCTGGTGACCAGCAGCATTTCATCGCGACGCCAGAGCCTTGTCACCAGATCCGGATGATCGGTGCGCCCCTCGATCAATGCCAAATCCAACTCGAAGCGGATCAACTGTTCTGACAATTGCTGGCTATTGGCAATGCTGACCTTTGCATCCAGACCGGAAATATCAGCCAGCAGACAGGGCAGAAGATAGTTGCCGATGGTCTGGCTGGCACCGATCCGCAAGGAACCAACCGGGGCACCACCGTGATCGAACATATGTCGAATATCCTCAACACGATCAAGAATGTCTTCTGCCAGCACCTGCAACTGGCGGCCCTGATCATTGAGCCGCAATCGGGGGTGAACCCGGTCAAACACCCGCGTTCCAAGACGCTGTTCCAGCTCGGCCAAGGCCTGCGAGACTGCCCCTTTGCTCAGGTGGATGCTTTTGGCGGCATCCCGAGATTACCGTAACGGGCAATGGCAACGAAGGCATGAAGCTGTTTCAGTGTAGGCATTTAGTTTTTCCAAACGTAATATTTAGATCATTTAGATATCACGAATGACAAAGCAGGTCTATGGTGCCTGCGTTGCGTAAAAGATCTCTTTTGCAGCAAATTGTTGCTCTTTAGATGCACGCCTTAGAAAACCATATCTCAAATACGAAGCGAGATCCCCATGACAAACACACGCTTTAGCACCATTCCCACCCCCCTTGCCGGCCTGGCGCTGGGGATCGCCAGTCTGGGTGCCTGCTGGGAATTGGCGGGACTGTTTAAGGGTGTGGCTCAGAGCCTTTCGGCCGGCGTTGCTTTCATTCTGCTGTTGCTGCTTGCCATCAAGTTTCTGCTCCATCCAGCGGCACTCAAACAAGACCTTGAGCACCCGGTGGTTGGCAGCGTGGTGCCCACCTTTGCGATGGCGCTGATGGTTGTCTCCATGGGGCTTGGCTCCGACCTGCGTCTGGCATTGTGGTTGGTAGCTGTCTGCTTGCATCTGGGTTTTTTGGTGATGTTTGTGCGTGCGCGTCTACCGGGCTTTGATTTGGGCCATATGGTGCCCAGCTGGTTCGTGCCCCCTGTGGGATTGATCGTGGCCAATGTCAGCGCACCTCCTGCGACGTTTGCCGGTGGCCTGCTGGGGCTCTTCGCACATGGTCTGTTCTGGTTCGCCCTTGGATGCTATGCGGTAATGCTGCCTCTTATGCTGTATCGCCTGATCTTTCTGGAGGAGGTTCCGGACGCTGCCAAGCCGACCATCGCCATTCTGGCGGCCCCTGCAAGCCTGTCGCTGGCTGGTTATCTAACGATGACGCCCGACCGTTCAATGCTGCTGGTGATCCTGCTGATGGGAATTGCCCTGTTGATGACAGCGGTAATCTATGTCGCCTTTTTCCGACTGTTGCGCCTGCCCTTCAGCCCTGCCTATGCGGCCTTTACCTTCCCCATGGTGATTGGGGCGACGGCTTTGTTCAAGGTTGCCCCGCAACTGGCAAGCTGGGGTATGGACGAAGTCTCGCTCGACATTCTGGTCGGGCTGGCGCGGTTGGAGTTGGCGGTAGCGACACTCGTGGTTGGCTATGTTGCGGTGCGTTATGGCCTGTTTTACTTCAAGAGTGATCCCACCCCCCGGACCGGACCTGCACAGTCCTTGCTCGACTGAAAAACCCTGAGATTCTGGCAAGCACGATAAGACTGGTACGCCTCGCAGAGCTCACGCATGCGGGGCCGAGCATTTCAAATCGCAGGCAATTCGACGCGCTGGCCATTGTGGTTGGCTGACTGGGTCATCGCTTCGATCAGGCGATGGACTTCCAGCGCCTGACGACCAGAGGCCAGCAAGTCTGCTTTTCCTTCCAGCGCATCGGCAAAATTTTCGATGATGGCCCGGTGCCAGTCGCAGGGGAAATCCATTGGATCGGCCCCGCCGCCCGAAAGGCTCTCCTCACCGAATGTCTCAATCCGACCATCGCGCCAATGGAGTGTCAGCTCGCCCGCTTCCAGCTTGGCTGTGCCCAATGTGCCATCGATGCAGATGCTTTCAGCGTCGCCCGGAAAAGCGGCCGTCGTGGCAACAATCGAGCCCACGGCGCCGCTTTCATAGATCAAACCAGCGGTGGCAAAATCCTCTGTTTCCATCTTGTGCAGGCGTGTGGTTGTCAGCATGGCCTGCACGGCCTTCACGGGGCCACAGAGGGACAACATCAGATCCAGCACATGGATGGCCTGGGTGATCAGCACGCCGCCGCCATCCTGCGCAAAGGTGCCGCGCCCCGGCTGGTCATAATAATCCTGCCCGCGCCACCAAGGCACATTGGTCCGCACCATGGCGATGGTTCCAAGGGCTCCGTCGCGGAGCAATTGGGAAAGCCGCAGAGACCCTTGCCGCGCTCGATGCTGAAAGACAATGCCCAGTTTGACATTGGCGCGTTGCGTCATTTCGACCAGATCAACGGCGGCATCAAGACTCCGCTCGATGGGCTTTTCCATCAGGATATGCTTGCCTGCGGCAGTCAGCTTTTCCACGATCTCACAGCGTGCATTGGGCGGTGTGAGGAGAAGGACCGCTTCGGTCTCCGCATCGGACGCTATGGCATCGATGCTCTCAAAGCCTGGCCAGCCATAGTCCATTGCCGCCGCTTTGCGGCGCTCTTGGTTGCGCATGTAAAGGCCGGTCACCGAGATGCGGCCTTCAAGCTGTTTCAACGCGGCAATATGGGGCTTTGCTGCCATGCCAAGGCCAATCACTGCCAGTTTCATTCTGTCTTCTCCATCGCAAGGCCAGTGGAGGCATTGCCTTATTGTTTCAAATAGCTGACTTCCGCCTCAATTGGCGGCAAGTGCGAACGCCTCTGTCTGATCACCGACAATCGCTTCGGTCGGTCGGGCAGCAGGGTGACGCAATTGTCCGAGTAAATCCGATCTCCCCCATGGTGATAGGTGACAAAAAAGGCAGGCTTGTCGGACAGCAAGGAGATTTCGGTTTCGCCTCTTTCATTGACATGTTCATCAAGGCGAATGGTCGGCGTCGGCAGGTCATACTCCTTGGGTCGCTTTGGCAGGTAATCATTCTCGCCGCGATAGTGGCCATCCTTGCTCATCCATTCAAAGTGCAAAAAGGCATCCTCTCCCAAAGCTTCGGGTTTGACGCGGGTCACCTCCATCGCCCGCCCCATGGGGCAGGTGACATGGACGTCGCCATAGGCTTTGACCATTCCCTTCAATTCGACCTTGGCAATCGAAATGGTCAATTCAAGCGGCGTCGGGCTGTCATTGATGGCAATAAGGATGATCTCGCCGCTTGCCGGATCGGGCTGGGCGGTGACCAATATAGGGGCATAGAAGCGGCGGGCCATATAATGGAGCAGCTTCCAGCCACCACCATATTCAAGGCTTGCCCAGCTTGCTACCGGCCAAGTGTCATTGAGTTGCCAATAGAGCGTGCCCATGCAACGCGGCTTGACCGAGCGCCAGCTCTCAATCGCCGTTTTCATGGCCAGTCCCTGACTGATCTGGCTGAGATAGGTCAGATCATCAAAGCCGTCGGGGAAGCGGAAATATCGCGCTATGGTCTCGACGATCCGACTGTTGCCGCCTTCATTGCGCTGATGGACATCCATGATCGGCGAGGAGACATTGCGGTCCTGTGGCTCGGTGAAACTGTCAATCACCCGTTTTGAGGGGAAAGACTGGAAGCCAAATTCCGAGCAGAAGCGGGGCTGAACGCTGCGATAGTGCTCGAAATCCTTGGCCGAGTGCCAGACATCCCAGAAATGCATGTCGCCGGATGTGTCATCATGCCAACCATCGCCAAAATTGAGCGGTCCTGCGGAGGGTGAGGATGGCCAGAAGGGAATGTCCGGTTGCTCGGCGTGAATGGCCTCTTCCAGCGCATGATTGAGCCGATCATACATGACGAGATAGCGATCGCGATCTTTCTTGCTTTCTTCATACCATGTCAGGGCGCCGACCAGTTCATTGTCACCGCACCAAAGGGCCATGCAGGGCTGGCTGGAGAGGCGGCGAATCTGCTGATGGGCCTCGCGGCGAACAAGAGAGAGCCAATCGGGGTCGCTGGCGGGGTAGAGATTGCAGGCAAACATGAAATCGTGCCAGACCATCAGGCCGAGCTCGGAACAGAGGTCATAAAACCAGTCCGGTTCATATTGGCCACCACCCCAGACGCGGATCATGTTCATGTTGGCGTCAATCGCGGAGGTCAGAAGGTCTCGCACCCGCTCCGGCGTGGCGCGCGCAGGCAGAGCATCGGCGGGGATCCAGTTGGCCCCGCGGCAGAAGATCTCCCGTCCATTCACCCGAAAGGCAAAGCGATTGCCGATTTCATCCTTGTCTGTCACCAGCTCCACATGACGCAAGCCGATGCGTCGTTCGATGCTTTGGCCGTCCAGCATGATGGTCAGGTCATAAAGGGACTGTTCGCCATGGCCCTTCGGCCACCAGAGGTGCGGATTGTCGATGATGATCGACAAATCCGCCCTGCCCTCGCCCGGCCAGACCGTGATGGCTTGGCTGACCACCTGCCCATCAAGGCTCGCAGCCAGAGTCAGTTCGGCAGGCTCGTTGGCCAGATAGAAGGCCGCAACGTCAAGCCGGACCGAACCGTCCTCATGATGCTGGCGGACCATCACATCGTCCAGCCGCAATCGGTTGAGTTTCCTCAGCCGCACCGCGCCATAGATGCCCAGGGGCGAGAGGGCAATGTTCCAGTCCCAGCCCGCATGGCACTGAGCCTTGCGCAGGAAATTGTAATGCGGCAGACGGCAGTTCCAGAAAATATGCGGCACCTTGAAGGGGAATTGCTCCTGCTTGTCGCGTGCCACGCGGGAGTTGGAAACAAAGCGAATGGCGAGGCGATTGTCGCCTTGTTGCAGGGCTTGGGAAACGTCGAAATCATACCGCAGAAACTGGCTCTCGCAGCGACCAACCTCGAGACCATTGAGCAGGATGACGGCGTGGCAATCAACGCTTTCTAGCGTCAGCATGTAGGTGCCGACAGGAACATCCTCGATAGCAAAGACGGTTTCAGCCTGCCATTGACTCTCGTGCACCCAATCAAGACTAGTTTCCGTGTTGCGCCAATAGGGATCGGGGATTTCTTCTTCCGCCAGCAAAGCGGAATGGACATCACCGGGAATGGTAAAGGGCACCTTGGTTGACGCCCCGATCCGCGCCAATGTCCAGCCGTCATGCAACAGGCGCTCGCTTTGCGCCCCATTCATCGCTCCAGTTCCCACCATGGTCCTCTGATCCCCCCGTCTTGCTGACAGCTGCCTTTCATGGCCTTTGCAAGAAAAAACCCCGACACCATCGGCGTCGGGGTTATCATAGCGCTTTTTATCGGTTTGTCAGAGTCTTGGTCTGTGGCTTCAACCTTCAAACTCGATCAGCAAGTCCTTGGCATCGATCTGACCACCAGGGGTGACATGCACCTCCTTGACGGTTGCATCTCGCTCAGCATGGATGCCAGTTTCCATCTTCATGGCTTCGATGGTGAGCAGCAGATCGCCGGATTTGACATTCTGGCCTGCCTTAACACCGATGGTCGCCACGACACCCGGCATCGGCGCGCCAATATGGTTGGCATTGTTGGCTTCTGCCTTTGGCCGCTTGGCCGAACTTGCCTTGACCTGACGATCTGGCACGCGAATGGCGCGCGGTTGTCCGTTCAGTTCAAAGAAGACCTTGACGTCACCCTCTTCGTTGGTCTCACCAACCGCAAGCATGCGGATTTCCAACGTCTTGCCGGGATCGATTTCCGCGGAAATTTGTTCGCCCGGCTTCATGCCGTAGAAATAGGTCATGGTCGGCAGGGTGCGAACCGGACCATAGGTGTGGTGGCGGCCCATATAGTCGAGGAAGACCTTTGGATACATCAGGTAGCCATTCAGATCCTCGTCATCGATTTCAAGGTCTTCCAGTTTCCCGGACACCTCAGCGCGGGCCTGTTCCAGATCAACCGCTTCGAGATGCTTGCCCGGACGCTCGGTGTTTGGCTTTTCACCCTTGAGCACTTTGGCGACGATATTGTCCGGAAAACCACCTTCTGGCTGGCCGAGATTGCCGCGCATCATGTCGATGACGGAATCCGGGAAGGCAACGTCCACCTTCGGGTCTTCGACTTCTGAGCGGCTCAAGCCCTGACTGACCATCATTAGCGCCATGTCGCCAACGACCTTGGAAGATGGGGTCACCTTGACAATATCACCAAACATCCGGTTGACGTCCGAATAGGTCTGGGCGACTTCGTGCCAGCGCTCTTCCAGTCCCAGAGAGCGGGCCTGTGCCTTGAGGTTGGTGAACTGGCCACCGGGCATTTCATGAAGATAGACTTCGGAGGCTGGTGCCATCATGCCGCTTTCAAAGGCCGCATACTGGGCGCGAACAGCTTCCCAATAGTCAGAAATCTCACGCACGGCCTTGATGTCGATGCCGGTATCACGCTCGGTGTGACGCAGGGATTCAACGATTGAGCCAAGGCATGGCTGAGAGGTGGAACCGGAGAAGGCATCCATGGCGGCATCGACAATGTCAGCTCCGGCCTCGGACGCGGCCAGCACGGTTGCGCCCGCAATGCCGGACGTGTCATGGGTGTGGAAGTGGAGCGGCAGGCCGACCTCTTCCTTCAATGCCTTGATCAGCACGCGGGCCTGTGCTGGCTTCAGAAGGCCAGCCATATCTTTCAGGCCGAGAATATGGGCGCCTGCATCGCGCAGGTCCTTACCCATGCGGACATAATATTTGAGGTCATATTTGGCCCGATCCGGATCAAAGATATCACCGGTATAGCAGATGGTGCCTTCGCAGATCTTGTTGTTGTCCAACACCGCATCCATGGCAACGCGCATATTCTCGACCCAGTTGAGGGAATCGAAGACGCGGAAGACATCAATACCGGTGATGGCGGCCTGTTTAACGAAACTCTCCACCACATTGTCGGGATAGTTGGTGTAGCCAACGCCATTGGAGGCACGCAGCAGCATTTGCGTCATGACATTGGGCAACCGGGAGCGGATGTCACGCAGGCGCTGCCATGGGCATTCCTGCAGGAAGCGATAAGCCACATCGAAGGTCGCCCCACCCCAGCATTCCAGCGAAAAGAGCTGTGGCAAATTGGCAGCGTAGCTCGGCGTTACCTTGACCATGTCGAGCGAACGCATGCGGGTCGCCAGCAAGGACTGATGACCGTCACGCATGGTGGTGTCGGTCATCAGTAATTGCTTCTGGTCGTTCAACCAGTCAACGACGCCTTGCGGGCCTTTTTCCTCTAGCAGATTGCGGGTGCCTGCGGCCGGCTCTTCGGTCTTCAGCTCTGGCACATGGGCATTGCGCAGATTTTTTGTCGGCTCGGGGCGCCCCTTGGTTTCGGGGTGACCATTGACCGTGATGTCGGCGATATAGCTCAGCACCTTGGTGCCACGGTCACGGCGTTCGGCAAAGTCGAACAGCTCTGGCGTGTTGTCGATGAATTTGGTGGTGTAGCTATAATCAAGGAAAGTCGGATGCTTGAGCAGGTTCTCGACGAATGGAATGTTGGTCGCAACCCCGCGAATCCGGAATTCACGCAAGGCACGATCAAGACGGGCGATGGCCTGCTCCGGGGTCGGTGCCCATGCGGTAACCTTGGTCAGCAAACTGTCATAATAGCGTGTGATCACACCGCCCTCATAGGCGGTGCCGCCATCAAGACGGATGCCCATGCCGGTTGCCGAGCGATAGGCGGTCAGACGGCCATAATCGGGAATGAAATTCTGATGCGGGTCTTCGGTGGTGACACGACACTGGAGCGCATGGCCATTCAACGTCACGTCGGCCTGACTTTCCTTGCCCGTGGCATCCGCGATGGTCTTGCCTTCAGCGATTTTGATCTGGGCGCGAACGATATCGATGCCAGTCACTTCCTCGGTCACCGTATGCTCCACCTGAACACGCGGATTGACTTCGATGAAGTAGAATTTGCCACTGTCCATGTCCATCAGGAATTCGACCGTACCGGCGCATTCATAATTGACATGTTTACAGATCTTGTAGCCCAGCTCGCAAACTTCGACGCGCTGCTCTTCGGTCAGATAGGGGGCTGGGGCGCGCTCGACAACTTTCTGGTTGCGACGCTGAACCGAGCAGTCACGCTCAAAGAGGTGATACATGCCACCATGCTTGTCACCCAGGATCTGAACCTCGACGTGACGGGCACGGATGATCATTTTCTCCAGATAGCCTTCACCATTGCCAAAGGCGGATTCGGCTTCGCGACGCCCTTCAAGCACCTTGTCTTCCAGCTCATCAGGGCCCAGAATCGGGCGCATACCGCGGCCCCCACCGCCCCAGCTGGCTTTCAACATCAGCGGATAGCCGACCTCTTCTGCCTGCTTGGCGATTGTGTCCATGTCATCGCCGAGCACTTCAGTCGCTGGAATGACAGGAACCCCGGCCTCGACCGCAACCCGGCGAGCGGACGCCTTGTCGCCAAGGGCGCGCATGGTTTCCGCCTTCGGCCCGATGAAGGTGATGCCAGCGGCGTCACAGGCGTCAACAAATTGCGGATTTTCCGACAGCAAGCCATAGCCGGGATGGATGGCATCGGCACCACATTGCTTGGCAACGCGAATGATATGCTCAATCGACAGATAGGCGGCAACCGGCCCGAGACCTTCCCCCACCCGATAGGCCTCATCAGCCTTGAAGCGGTGCAGGCTGAGCTTGTCCTCCTCGGCATAGATCGCGACTGTGCGTTTGCCCAGCTCGTTGCAGGCACGCATAATACGAATGGCAATTTCGCCTCGGTTGGCAATCAGGATTTTGTTGAATTCAGCCATAACTGTTCCTGTAGCTTGGCCGATCTCAATGCAGTCGCCCGCAAGGGCCACCGAAAGAAAACGGCAAAGGTGGGGTTTGCAATCCGGATCTTGGTGTCCGTTTGATCGCTTCGGTGATCTGGGAGAGGCCGCAAGGGCATTTCCTGATAATGTCCGTTTCCTCGCGTTTGAAACGAAAGCAAGCAAGATCCTCAACGCCCCTCATGATACACTCAATGGGGCATGCGTCTAGCGGCTGGTTGAGCCAGACACATCTTTCGCGCTGGTCTCGCCAGGCGCCTTGGTAAAGAATTTTTACCAAAATTGCGTGCGCTGCACAAGTTGCCGCAGCAAAAACTTTGACTTTGTGCACAAATGTCAAATGACAAGCGGCGAATAGCATCGATATTTCAATTTCTTGAAACTTTTCTCGCAGTTGCAGAAAAATGGAGCACAAATTAACAAGGCACCCCGCTGACGGGATGCCTTTCCTTGCAAAAAGATGTGCCTTTGGATGCCGTCAGCTTATCGCGCACGGCGGAACAGCGTCAGGGCATTGCGCGTTCCGGTGCCGAACTCACCATCGATTGGGCCACGATAGAAATTGCTCGATTTCAAGCGCATTTGAATCTGTTTGCGCGTGTCGCGCGAGATGGCACCGGAAACTTCATAAAGAAGTTTCCGGGCTTCTACATCCTTCGCCTTGAGGGCCTTGAGGAAATAGCGCGCGGCTTCATCCGCGTCCTTTTCCACCCCCTGCCCCCGGTCCAGAAAGACCGCAAGGCTGGTCATGGCTTCTGCGACTTCCAGATCTGCGGCCTGCTGATAATAGGCTGCTGCCTTGCTGTAATCCTGCGTCGTGCCTGCGCCATCGCGATACATTGCTGCCGCAAAGACCATCGCCGCAGGATTGCCGGCTGCGGCGGCCTTCTCGAACCATTCAAGCGCCTTGGCCTGATCTTTAGGAACGGCTTGGCCTTGCTGGTACATCACCGCAAGGAATGCCATGGAATGGCCGCTGCCAAGCTCGGCCCCCTTGCGGGTGACCTCTACGGCTTTCTTCAATTTGCCTGCCTTGTGCAGACCGCGTGTCAGTTGGGAATAGAAGCGCGCTTCATCGGGAAACATGTCGATGGCCTGCTGACAGGCTTCAATCACATCATTGGCCTTCAAGCTGGCATAGGGGACGCCTTCGCTCTTTGCATCCGGGTCAAAGGGATGGGCAGCCAGTCGGTCGCATTCATTGATGTCCGCAGCGCTCGGTTTAGGAGCTGTTGCGACAGAGGGTGACGCATCCGGAGCGACAGGTTCAACAGCGGTATCAGGAATTGTGCCTTTGAGGTCGAGGGTCTTAACCGGGGTCTTTGGCGCTTCAGCCTGCTGCTCTTTTTCTTCAACTGGCGTGACAGCTTCCTCGACAGGCTTGGCATTTTCCTCGACTGGCGCGATTGTGGCCTTTTGAGTGGTAGAATTCTCCTCCTTGTCAGGCGACGCGGGTTTTGCGGTCTCCGTCTTGACGCCTTCGGCCTCAGACATGTCGGGTTTTGCCGCTTCGGGCGCCTTTTCACCCATTTCCATCGTGTCCGAAACCGTTGGTTCAGACGACTTCACTGCAGCAACGGCCTCGGATGAGACTTCAGGCGGCTTTTTCTGCGTTGACATTTCGTCAGCAGCGGAAACAGGCATTTCTGGCTCGGGCGACTTGGCGTCTTGCGCTGGATGCTCGTCCTTTTCGACAGCAGCTTGCTCTGGTGCTTTGGCCACAGGTGCGGCGGGCTCCGTTTTCATCGCATCCGCATCGGACGCATCCTCAGCCTTGGCCGTCTTTTTCATCGATGGTTGATTGGCGAGCGTGTTGATCTGCACAGCAAAGCCTGCCTCGGGCATGACAACCGGTGCCCCATCAGGTGTCGCAACAACGACATCGTCGTTCACTGCCTTGATGGTCCAACGCGTCTTATTCGCGTCCTTGGACATGGAACCCGGTTTCAAGGATACGCGTACCTTGTCGCCGATCGCCACCATGGTTCCTTCACGCAGCTGCAACTCGATGGCACCCGTGCGGTCCACTTTCTTGATGGAGCTGTTGATTTCCAGCGCATGCGCCGCCACGCTTGCCATCAAAGCGGCAATGATCGCCATGGGAGCAATGATCAAAGAGCGCATTTTGCCCATTGTTGCCGCCGGTTTGCTGAACAGTCTGATCGCCATATTATCCCCTCTTGAACGAACCATCCGAATCCTTCCAGTTTCGATTTCATAGCATTTCACCCAAGGGCATGCATGACCAAACGGCAAAGTTTGTTCAAAAGCATGTCATTTCGCCTTCGGCCCCGATGGCGTTTTGCGATCTGTCTGACATGTTTGCGTGACCGGATGGATGGTCAAAAGGGGCTGTGAATGGTTGATGCTTGACATGATGCCGCAACTTCCCAAAAGACCAACGTAATCAAAGTGCAGCAAACCTTTGCTATGCCTGTCAGGGCGCCCTTGTTCTATTTCATTTTTTCTATCGCGATGTGCTTCTTCGCCGATGTCAGGGGCCATCTTATTGGTCTTTCTTATTGGTCTTTGCCTGATAATCGGGACGCTTTGCAGTTGATTGGCAACCGATATGCAACAGCAGGCGGTTCCTTTTCTTGAAAGACGGCGTGCTGCGGCTTAAATGGGTTGCACCAAGGCGCTGAAAGATGGAATGTGCCACTAAAATATGAGCTGCCCGCGTGGCGGCCTTGCCGGACCATCGGGTCGCAAGAAAAACAAGGACTGCATGGAATGAAAATCTCGGTCATCGGGTCAGGATATGTCGGGCTGGTCAGCGGAGCCTGCTTTACCGATTTTGGACATCACGTGATTTGCGCCGACGTCGACGCCACAAAGATCGAAGCGCTTAATGATGGCAAGATCCCGATCTATGAGCCGGGTCTGGAACAGATCGTCACCCGCAACAGCGCCAATGGCATCCTGACCTTTACAACGGACGTTGAAGCGGCCGTTCGTGAGAGCAACGTGGTCTTCATTGCGGTTGGCACACCGTCGCGGCGCGGCGATGGTCATGCGGATCTGTCCTATGTCTATGCGGCGGCCCGCACCATCGCCAAGGCGATGGATGGCTATACGGTTGTGGTCAACAAGTCGACCGTGCCCGTCGGCACCGGGGACGAAGTCGAGCGGATCATCCGCGAAACCAACCCGGATGCGGATTTCTCGGTCGTCTCGAACCCGGAATTTCTGCGTGAAGGCGCAGCGATTGAAGATTTCAAACGCCCCGACCGGATTGTGGTCGGCGTTGAGGATGAGCGCGCCAAGGCGGTGATGGAAGAGGTTTACCGACCGTTGTTCCTCAACCAGTCTCCTTTGCTGTTTGTCAATCGCCGCACCTCCGAGCTGATCAAATATGCCGCAAACGGCTTTCTTGCCATGAAGATCACCTTCATCAATGAAATGGCTGATCTGTGTGAGAGCGTAGGTGCCAATGTGCAGGATGTGGCACGCGGCATCGGCCTTGATAAACGGATCGGGCCGAAATTCCTCAATGCCGGGCCGGGCTATGGCGGGTCCTGTTTTCCCAAAGACACCTTGGCACTGGCCAAGACTGCGCAGGATTACGACAATCCAGTGCGCCTGATCGAGACCACCATCGCCATCAATGACAATCGCAAGCGTGCCATGGCCCGCCGGGTGGTTGCGGCCTGTGGAGGGGATGTCAGGGGCAAGAAAATCGCCATTCTCGGCCTGACCTTCAAGCCAAATACCGATGATATGCGTGATGCGCCATCGATCTCGATCATTCAGGCCCTGCAGGATGGGGGCGCAGACATTCATGCCTATGATCCCGAAGGCATGGAAGAAGCCAGTAGATTGCTCGACAATGTCACCTATTGCGACAATGCCTACAGCGTTGCAGAAAATGCCGACGCGCTGGTGATTGTTACCGAGTGGGACGCCTTCCGGGCGCTTGATCTCACACGCCTCAAAGCGAGCATGAAGAGCCATAATCTCATCGATCTGCGCAATATCTATCGCAAGGATTTTGTCGAGGACGCCGGCTTCCAGTATATTTCAATCGGTCGCCCATAAGGAAAACGGATCGGCCATTTCATTTATGGTTTCATGATGCCGGGGCGCACTGCGTTCCGGCATTTTTGTTGCCTTGCGGCGAGGCCAGACCAACAGACTTCATCCACTTTTTCTCAATTCCGCCTTATTTGCATAGAATTGCCGCAAAGCGGGGTTATACTGGTTGATCTGTTTGACGATTTATTTCGCATGCCGTCAGGTCCACGCCCAATCAAGAATGGCTCCAACGGTCCTTTCATACTCTTTTCTATACGGGTTCCCCGCGCATCATTTTCGCGCGCTTGCATCCGCGCATATCAGTGCATTTGGGGGCCATGTTGAATGATATTTCGGGAGGGGTCATGACCCGGTTTTTGACGACATTTGTCGCTTTGCTCGCATTTTCCATTCCATCCATCTCGTCATCTCTTGTCACGGCCCAGACGCAGGGCGGCAGTCCCATGCGCGACGTGATCATCGAGGAGGATACCGATTATTTCGGCTTTGACATTCAGACCCAGCGCCGGATTTCCTTCGATCAATGCCAGCAAGCCTGTATCGCTCTGAATGAATGCCGGGCCTTTACCTATAATGTGAGGGCGCGTTTCTGCTTTCTGAAGTCGGATTTCAAAACGGCGACCCCGTTCAAGGGGGCCATTTCAGGCCGCATTGTCGAAAAATCCGCTGAGCCGGATCTGGGGGCAGCCCCTCGCCTGACTTATCTGGTGGGTAGCTGGTATCGCTCCGCCCAGAAGCTCAAGCAGACCATCACCAGAATGCAGGGCAATGACACGGGCTTTGAGGAAATGCTTGCGCGCGGTCGTGATGAGATGAACTTTGACAATCCGGCCGGAGCGATTGGCTGGCTCCAGTCGGCCATCGCCCAGCGACCCGACCATTCGCCCGCATGGCTGGCGCTGGCTGATGCTCAGACGCGGTTGGCTCTCACCGTCCAAAATCGCTCGGAAGCCCGTCGAGCGCGGAATGACGCGGTGAGCGCAGCGCTCAATGCCTATGAGACGTCGCATTATCGCGGTGATCGCTCAGCTGCGCTGTCGCGTTTGGCCCGCAGCCTTGAAGCCGCCAATTGGTATCGCGAGTCCATCAACAGCTTCAAGCTTGCGCTTGATCTCAAGGAAAATCCGACGGATCGCGATGATTATATGCGTCTGTTGAAAGCCCATGGCTTCCGGATGCTGACTCATTCGCTGGACGCCGACCTGAAATCACCGCGTGTTTGCCTGCAATTCTCCGAGGATCTCAAAAAGGGCTTTTCCGACTTTGCCTCCTATGTGCGGGTCGATCAGCAGCCACCGCAATCCATTGATGTCTCAACACGCCAGATCTGTGTTGAAGGTCTGACCCATGGCAAGACCTATCAGGTTGATTTGCGCGAAGGGCTGCCTGCGGAGAATGGGGAACGGTTGCTCTCCAATATCCAGCTTGATCTCTATGTTCGCGACCGGGCACCATCGATGCGCTTTACCGGCAACAATTATGTACTGCCTGCCAGCAACCGTCGCGGCATTCCGCTGGTATCGGTCAATAGTGACGAGGCCAAGCTGGCGCTTTACCGCGTTTCAGATCGCTCTCTGGCGCAGCTGATGCGCGGCTCTAACTTCCTCAAGCAATTGTCCGACTGGGAACTGACGGATCTGGTTTATAATCTTGGCGCACCGGTCTGGAAGGGCTCGCTGGAGATCCGACCGAAGAAAAATCAGGATGTGGTGACATCGATCCCGATTGACGAGGCTCTGCCAAAGCGGCAACCCGGTGTCTATTTGATGACTGCCTCGACCAAGACCAAAAATTTGCGCGACTATGGCGCCCTGGCAAGCCAGTGGTTCGTGATTTCCGACATTGGGTTGACCACATTCATGAGCACCAATCCCGCCATCAGTGGCAAGGATGCCCAGATGGGTGGTTTGCAGGTCTTCGTCCGCTCGCTCGCCAGTGCTGAGCCTTTGCCGGGGGTAGAGGTCGAACTGATCGCCCGCAACAATGATGTGCTGGGCCGTGGTACCAGTGATGACAAGGGGTTGGTCAGCTTTGATGCCGGGCTGGTGCGCGGCAAAGAAGGCTTGGCGCCTGCGGTTGTGACTGCAACCAAAGGGGACGCGGATTTCGTCTTTCTCGATATGACGCGAGCCGGTTTTGATCTCTCCGATCGCGGTGTGACAGGGCGGGCGTCACCTCAGGGTGTGGATGTTTATGCCTGGACCGAACGCGGGGTCTATCGCCCCGGAGAGCAGGTTCATGTTTCGGCATTGGCGCGCGATGCCAGCGCCAGAGCCGTGGATGATTTGCCGCTGACCTTTGCCTTCTATCGCCCCGATGGGGTCGAATTGCAGCGACTGGTCGGCGATGGTCGGGCCTTGGGTGGCTATGCGGTCAGCCTGCCGCTGACCAGCAATGCGCCGCGCGGCACATGGCAGGTGCAGGTTCTGGCCGATCCGGATGAACCACCACTGACGGACATGCGCTTCCTTGTTGAGGATTTCACCCCGGATCGCACGGATATGGCGTTGAAGCCAGACGGCGACACAATCACTCCCGGCTCGGTCGCAACGGGCAACATCGAAGGGCGCTATCTCTATGGGGCTCCAGCGACAGGTCTTGATGTTACGGGCGAATTGCTGGTGCGGGAAAGTCGCACGCGCAAGGGCTTTGATGGCTATGTCTTTGGCCTGGCTGAAGAAGACAAGGCCGGCACAGAACGGGTTCCGCTTGGTGCCTTGCCGCCGCTTGATGATAAGGGACAGGGGCGCTATGAAGTGGCCCTTGACAGCCTGAAGGCCTCCACCCGGCCGAAAATCGCCGATCTGGTGATGCGCATGAGCGAAGGTTCGGGCCGAGCCATCGAACGGCGCGTGCGCTATCAGGTGCGCCCTGACACAGTGATGGTTGGCATCAAGCCTTTGTTTGAGGATAAGCGGGTATCGGAGAATAGCGATGCAGGCTTCCAGTTACTCGCCATTGATCCAGATGGCAAGCGGGTGGCTCGGACCGGGCTCGACTGGTCGCTGATCAAGCTTGAGCGCCATTATCAATGGTATCGCGATGGAGGACGCTGGCAATTTGAAAGCGTTGATCTGGAGCGCAAGGTCGCTGACGGTATTGTCGATATCACGACTGGTGACAGCCCGGCGCAATTGTCCCTGCCTGTGGAATGGGGGCGCTATCGCCTTGCGGTGGGGGATGCTACCAGCATCGAATTTACCGCAGGCTGGAGCTCCGGCGGATCGATGGATTCCCCGGATGGACTGCAACTGGCGCTTGACAAGGCCACCTACAAGGCAGGCGAGACGGCGAGGTTGCAGGTTTCACCACGCTTTGCCGGACGTCTTTTGATTGCCATTGGCACGGACAGCATTCGTGACACCCTGTCGGTTGATATCCCCGCAGAAGGGGCGACCATCGACATTCCGGTCGAGGAGGACTGGGGGGCCGGAGCCTATTTGCTGGCAACCCTCTATCGACCAGCCGATAAGGAAACGTCGCGCAATCCAGCCCGCGCCATTGGTGTACAATGGTTGGAAATTGACCCGGAAGACAGAGCACTGGACGTTGACTTCAAACTTGAAGACGGCCTTCGTCCGAATGAGCAGATGGTCATTCCGCTCAAAGTGAAGGGTGTGAAGACAGGTGAAGAAGCCTATGTCCAACTCGCTCTCGTCGATGAAGGTATCCTGAAACTGACCAACCATCCCTCGCCGGATCCGAAAGGTCGCTATTTCGGACAACGTCAATTGGGGGTTGCCATTCGCGATCTTTATGGCCGCCTGATTGATGGCTCGCAAGGGGCGACGGGTGCGCTTAGAACCGGTGGTGACAGCCTTGGCCCACGAATGAAATCGGCGGGCGACAAACCAACACAGGAGCTGGTTGCTTTTGTTTCCGGTATTATTCGCCTCGATGATCAAGGTGAGGCCGAGGTGGCCTTCGATATTCCGCAATTTAACGGTTCGGCCCGTTTGATGGCCATTGCCTGGACCAAGGATGCGGTTGGCGGTTCGGACAAGGATGCTCTGATCCGCGATCCGATCATTGTTCATACGAGCCTGCCGAAAGTGCTGGCACCGGGGGACGATTCCCGCGCCTTGATCGAGCTGACCAATCTGGAAGCCTCAGAGGGCGATTATGTCATTTCGGTTGAAACCAGCAAGGCACTGAAACCGGATTTGACCCAGATCCCGCAGGTGGTGCGGCTCAATCGCGACGAGCGGGTATCATTGAGCTTGCCGCTCCTTGCCATGGCCGAGGGGCGTGGGGATGTGACGGTAACCTTGTCGCAAGTCACGAAAGGAACCAACGCGCTTCCCGACATCAGGCACGAAGCTTCCTTGCCCATCCGTTCAGGTATTTTGCCAGTAACCAACGTTACAAGCCTGCCGCTTGATGAGAGCGAGAGCTTTACTGTCGACATGAGCCTGCTTCAAGGACTAGTTCGGGATGGGGCACAGGTCAGCGTCGCGGTCAATGAACCGGGAGGCTATGATGTTGCATCGCTTTTGTTGCAGCTTGATCGTTATCCCTATGGCTGCGCCGAGCAAATCACCAGCCGGGCCTTGCCTTTGCTTTATGCCCGCGACATTGCGCTCAACCTGCCAGCGCATCTGGCAGGTCTGTCAGGCAAGAAAATGGATGAGCGCTTGCAAAAAGCGGTCGACACGCTTTTGTCCTATCAAAGCAATGTCGGCGGCTTCAGCCTCTGGGGTGGCAATGCGCCCGATGATGCATGGCTGTCGGCCTATGTGGTCGATTTCCTGACCCGGGCCAAGGAACGCGGTCTTGATGTGCCTGCCGAGCCGATGAAGCGGGCCCTCAAAAACTTGCAGAACCGCCTTGCCTATCAAAGCGATCTGAGCCGCGATTCCGCTTCAGTCGCCTATGGGCTCTATGCGCTTGCACGCAATCGCGTCATTTCTGCCGGGGACTTGCGCTATTATGTCGAAACCAAACTCAACGGGTTCAAAACACCGTTGGCGCGAGCCCAATTGGGTGCCGCCCTTGGGCTCTATGGGGATCGCAACCGGGCAGATCTGGCATTTAATTCCGCTCTTGGTTTGGCGCAGCAATTGGCGACCAAGCAAGGCATGCCGGAAGAGCAGGTCTATGCCTTCTCCTCGCTGCAAAGGGATGTGGCGGCGATGGTGGCGCTGGCAGGAGAGCTTTCGCCAGCCCCGGATGCCTTGTCTGGCCTCAAGGCATTGGCGGCCGATCTTTATGATCCATCCAAACGGCTCAGCACGCAGGAGCAAGCCTGGATGGTGATGGCCGCGCGGTCATCACTGGCCAATCCGCAGGATCTGGGGATTACAGTGAATGGTGCGGCGATCAACGGCCCTCTCAGCCAGACCGTGAGCGGATCGTCGTTGGCCAATGCCCCCCTTGCCATTGAAAACAGGGGTGACAAGGCCTTGCAAATCAGCGTCACGACCATCGGCACACCTATCGAACCTCTGCCAGCAGGTGGAGAAGGCTTGGCCATTGCGCGCTCCTATCACAAGCTTGACGGTAGCCCGACATCGGTGGCGGAAGTCCGACAGAATGAGCGCTTTGTGGTCGTTCTGTCGATCAGTCAGCTTGATGATCTGCCCTCACGGATCATGGTTAGCGATCTGCTGCCTGCCGGGCTGGAGATTGAAAATCCGCATTTGCTGAAAAATAGCGACATGAAGGATTTCAACTGGTTGCCAAAAACCAATGTTGCTCATGTAGAGTTCCGCGATGACCGACTGTTGGCGGCGATCAACCATGATCGCGGTTCTGATCGCACCTATACGCTGGCCTACACGGTACGGGCCGTGACGCCGGGGAGCTATATGCATCCGGCGGCTGTGGTTGAAGACATGTATCGTCCGGACCACGCGGCCCGAACGGCCAGTGGCTTCATGCGGGTCACCCGTTAGGGGGCTTTGGCCATGGCTTCGGTCCGATCCATCCTTGCCAAATATCCCATGCCGAAGATTGTTCTCGGCATGGGGCTTGGCATTGGTTTGCTGCTGTTGATCATCATCGGGGGATGGATCGGTTTTGTGCAGTTTGACAAGGCCAACCCACCGCCCATCGCAGCGCTGACCCACCTGTCGGTCGAGGTGGTGGACCGGGAAGGCGGGTTGCTCAGGGCCTATACGACACCAACCGGCCATTGGCGCCTGAAGGCAGACCTCGATCAGGTCGACCCGGAATTCATCAAGATCCTTTTAGCCTATGAAGACAAACGCTTCTTTGCCCATCATGGCATTGATCCGCAAGCTTTGTTGCGTGCCAGTTGGCAATTGTTGACCAATGGGCGGATCATATCGGGCGCGTCGACCATCACCATGCAATTGGCTCGATTGCTGGAGCCGCGTGACCAACGCACCATCGGGGCCAAGCTGTGGCAGATGCTGCGTGCGGTGCAGCTTGAACGCCGGATGAGCAAACGGGATATTCTGGCAGCCTATCTGACGCTGGCTCCTTATGGCGGCAACATCGAGGGCATTCGGGCCGCATCGCTTGCCTATTTCGGCAAGGAGCCAAAGGCGCTCAGCCTGCCGGAAGCCGCGTTGCTGGTGGCCCTGCCTCAATCTCCTGTTGCCCGCAGGCCGGATGTCTATCCCGAACGGGCCTTGAGAGCGCGCAATACAGTGCTCGATCGGGTGGCCAAGGCAGGGGTGATCGACGCGCGTGAAGTGGCGCGTGCCACCTCTCATCCGCTGCAAGGCATCCGTCAGGATTTGCCACAACTGGCGGCCCATGCCGCCGACCGTCTGATACGGGCAGCACCGGAAAAAGCCGTGCATCACACCCTGCTGCGCAAAGACAGTCAAGCGCGCCTTGAAGCGGTGGTGAAGGCGGCAGCGGGGCGCTTGGGGCCGACCCTGTCGGTTGCGCTCGTCATGGCGGATGCCAAAACGGGCGCCATTCTCGCCGAGATTGGGTCGCCCGATTATGTCAGTGCGCCACGCGCAGGCTGGATCGATATGAGTCGTGCCCTGCGCTCGCCGGGTTCGGCGCTCAAGCCCTTCATCTATGGTTTGGCATTTGAAGAAGGCCTTGTGCGCGACCAAACCTTGATTGATGATCGGCCGGTCAATTTTGGTGGCTACCGGCCGAAAAACTTCAATATGGATTATCAGGGGGAAGTGACCATCCGCGAAGCCCTGTTGCAGTCGCTGAATGTGCCAGCGGTTGCCCTGCTCGATGCGATCGGACCGCAACGGCTGATGGGGCGAATCCGGCAGGGTGGGGTCGAAGCCAAGCTGCCAGAAGGGGAAAATGTCGGCTTGGCGGTCGGATTGGGTGGCTTGGGGCTAAGTTTGAAGGATCTGACCCAGCTTTACACGCTCTTTATCAATGATGGACGGGTAAAGCCTTTGCGGTTACAGGCTGATCTGGACGGGGTGAAAGACCAGCCCTCCAAGGCAGCCGTCCTTGATCCGGTCGCAAGTTGGCATATTGTCAATATCCTCAAAGATGCTTCCCCGCCCCGCGGCAGCGCCAAACTGGCCATCGCTTACAAGACCGGCACCTCCTATGGCTATCGCGACGCGTGGTCGGTGGGGTTTGATGGCCGCCATGTAATCGGGGTTTGGGTTGGCAAGGCGGACAATAGCTCCGTGCCGGGGATCACGGGCTGGTCGGCTGCCGCTCCGATATTGTTTGAAGCTTTTGCAAAATCGGGCCTTGCCCTGACGCCATTGCCACCTGCACCGCTCGGAGCAATCGAGCAGGCGCGGTCTGACCTGCCGCCAACCATGAGGCGGTTTCACATCGAGAGCCGTTGGGACCAGGATGAGACTTTGCCTGAGCCTCCCCCCCGGATCAGCTATCCACCCAAGGGGGCTCAAATCGAATTGGCCCAGACCAGCGACGCCAAGCCCTTCCCGGTCGTCATCAAATTGCAGGATGGTCGGCCCCCCTTCCGATGGCTGGCCAATGGCCAAGTGTTCAATGCCAATGGCAATCGCCGGCAAATTCACTGGATACCGGACGGGGTCGGGCAGTCAACACTGACTGTGATTGATGCGGCGGGACGGGCCGACAGCGTCAGCCTGTTTCTACGCCCACAGTGAGACGCTGAGCGGGAGTGCTTGCCCCCTGATATTCACGCATAATGATGGCGACATCTCGGATCGGTCCGGAATGACCAGCAGCGTGGGCAACCAACCAGGCGCCTTCCATCAGCAACAGAAACTTGTTGCCCAGATAGCGGACATCCTCCTCCGACACGCCAAAGCGTTCACCTTCAGAAATGAACGCCTCTTTCCATTCGGCAAAAATGGCATTGGCCTCGCGGCGAAAGACCTCATTGGACGCTTCATTGAGCAGGGTTGCGGAAACAGGGCTGAGTTCCTGAATTTCCATCTGATCAAACAGGTACGCGATTTCCTCAATCAGATTTTGGACTCCATCAGAAAAACTGCCTGCTGCATTGTGCGCTTTCTCAAAGCATTGCGCCATAAGCGCCAGCAAACATTTGGAAGAATGGCGCGCTGCTGCAACGGCCAAATCCTGTTTGCCACCGGGGAAATGATGGTAAAGCGATCCTTTTGCAACTTTTGCCGCATTCAGAATGTCAGAAATACTGGATGCGGAATATCCCTGTTGCCTGAACAGTGAAGCAGCCACCATCACCAAATTTTCATATGTGGAATGTGACATGACACACTCTTTACAACGCTTGACCGAACGGTCTAGTATTAAATTGTACAGCACTGTCCCTATTATGCAAAAATAAGCATCGAGTATCTTATGCTACCCATTCCAGAGACATCCAGATTGTCTTCAAAATACACCAGTTTTGGTTTTGAGCTGAGAGGTTTTAGACAAAACTGATGTTTTCACGGGACATTATGCACTTTTCGTTAAATCTGAAGCAAATTGTGTGTATTGACCCAGCCTCAAAACCCGAATTTTATTCTCTTATTTTTCATTTTGGTCTGATGGATCGATAAAGACCCCAAGAGAATCAACTTAATTCTTTTTACGAACAATCCTTAGTTTTTATACTATCAGTTTCAGGATTGGCTTGTAGATCCCTGTCCCCACAAGGCTGACACAAGCCATAGACCATACCGCGCCATACCCCCAAATTTGGCGCGGTATGGTTGCCCTACCAGCAAGGTCCATTTTTTGGAGCGCGACAAAGACAAAAGAAAAGCCCGCGCTGTGTGACGCGAGCTTGAAATTGGTGATGCTGTCGGTCCGGCTTAGCGGTGAAACACGACCGTTCGGTTTCCATCGATAAAGACTCGGCCTTCCGCATGGAGCCGCAGGGCGCGAGACAGCACCCGCGCCTCGATGTCACGTCCGCGCCGTACCAGTTCATCGGGATCGTCTGTATGGTTTACCCGCTCGGTATCCTGCTCGATGATCGGACCTTCATCCAGATCGGGGGTCACATAATGGGCGGTTGCACCAATCAGCTTGACGCCCCGCTCCCAGGCCCGATGGTAAGGCTTGGCGCCCTTGAAGGCCGGCAGGAAGGAATGGTGTATGTTGATGATCTTGCCGAAATGGCGCTTTGACAGGCCATCGGACAGGATCTGCATGTAGCGGGCCAGAACCACCAGCTCAGCTCCAGTGCGTTCGATCAGTTCATCGATCTTGGTTTCCTGTTCTTCCTTGTTCTCCTTGGTCACCGGCCAAAGATAGAATGGAATGCCCAAGCGTTCGACATTGTTGCGGCTGTCGGAATGGTTGGAAACCACAGCGACGATATCGAGCGGCAGAGCCCCTTTTTGCACGCGATAGAGAATGTCGAGCAGGCAATGATCGAATTTGGACACCAGCAGAATCGTTTTGACCACCGCGTCGCTGCGATTGAGTGAATAGGTGGCGCTGAATTTCTCGGCAAAGGCATTCACGCTTTGGCGCAGGGCAGCAAGATCGGCGCTTTCGGGTTTGGACAGGACCACGCGCATGAAGAATGTACCAAGACCGTCTTCCCGCGTCGATTTGGGGGCCGGCTGGAAGAACTGATTGCTCTCCAGAATGTTGCAGCCAAATTCCAGCAGACGGGCGCTGAGATCAGCGACGACGCCGGGTTGGTCCGGACAGGTCATTTTCAGGATCATGCTCATGGGGAACTTCTTTTCATACGGTCACAAAAATCAATGTCGGGGCTGAAATCGAAGGGTTCGCGACAGCCCCGGAACGGGACGGACCTTAGCCAAGTGCGCTGCCGCTGAAAAGCCTTCGGCGTGGATTGTTGCACCGGGAAACATCCCATTTGCGTTAAAAGTTTGTCATTTGGTGATTTTGGATCCCATTCGAATGCCCCAAAAGTGAACGGAGCCACCCGTTGGCCTGCCATTTGAAAGACGAAGCGGGATTGTTGACTTGACTTTCGATTGCGTTTAGCCACCTTGCATGAAAGCCGTAATCGGCGAAGGCAAAGGACGTTGGGAGGGATCGGGCATGTTTGAAGACAAATCCGTCATTGTTGTTGGCGCGGGACAGGCGGGGGCCACCTTGGTGCAACGCCTGCGTGAACTTGGATTTGCCGGGCGCGTGATGCTGATTGGCGCCGAACCCCATTTGCCCTATCAACGCCCTCCCCTTTCCAAGGCCTATCTACTGGGTGACATGAGCTTGGAGGGGCTGACCCTGCGGCCACAGAGCTTCTATGATGACTTCAACATTGGCGTGCGCTGTGGCACGCCCGTGACCGGGATTGATGCCAAGGCCCGGACCATCACGGCTGGAGACCAAGTGCTGGCCTATGATCATCTGGCGCTGACCACCGGCTCGGAACCGATCCGCCTGCCCGAGGCCCTTGGCGGCCACTTGCCGGGGGTGCATGTGGTGCGTGGGCTTGATGACATTGATGGACTGGAACCAGAAATCATCACCGGGCAGCGGGTGTTGATTGTTGGTGGTGGCTATATCGGCCTTGAAGCGGCGGCGGTTTGCGCCAAGCGTGGGCTTGATGTGACGCTGGTGGAAGCAGCAGACCGGATCTTGCAGCGGGTCGCGGCGCGGGAAACCTCGGATTATTTCCGCAACTTACATGAGCGACATGGGGTCAAATTGCTCGAAGGCAGCAAGCTGGCCCATTTTGTTGGCAATGAGCGGGTCACGGGTGCCTTGCTCGATGATGGTACATTGCTGGAAGCGGATTTCGTCATTTGCGGTATCGGCATTCGCCCGGCGACAAAACTGGCTGAGCTGGCGGGCCTGACGCTTGACAACGGGATTGCGCTCAATGCCTGTTCGCAGAGCTCTGATAGCCATATCTGGGCGGCAGGAGACTGTGCTTCCTTCCCTTATCAAGGCAACCGGATCCGCCTTGAAAGCGTCGGCAATGCCATCGATCAGGCGAAAAATGTCGCGGAAAACATGCTTCAGAGCATGAAAGGCGAACCGCTCAAGGACTATACCGCCAAGCCCTGGTTCTGGTCGGATCAATATGATGTCAAATTGCAGATTGCGGGACTGAATGCCGGCTATGACCGGATTGTCACCCGCGACGGCGGCGCGGTGAAATCCTTCTGGTATTACCGCGGCGACCAGCTTATTGCCCTTGATGCAATGAATGATCCACGCGCCTATATGGTCGGCAAACGGTTGATTGAGGCGGGCAAAACAGCAGACCCCGGCATCGTCGCCAACCCGGGTGCCGATCTCAAACAGCTCATGAAGCGATAATCGGTCCTATGCTTTTTGTGCTTCGCCTGCGAGGTAGGTCTGGGCGATGGTGCGATCGTCAGCCATGATTTGCAGGATGAAAAGCTCTTCAGCCAAGCTTTGGCAGGCTTCCATTCGGAGCGCCATGGCAGGGGTGGCGCGGGCATCAAGGACCGTGATGTCGGCTTCTGTGCCCGCCTGCAACGTGCCGATTTTGTCTTCAAGGCCCAAGGCAACCGCGTTGCCTAAGGTCATCCAGTAGAAGGCGCGATAGGGGTGGAGCTTCTGGCCACGCAAGGCCAACACCTTATAACCTTCATTGAGCGTTTGCAGCATCGAATAGGATGTGCCGCCACCAATGTCGGTTGCGACAGCACAAATCGCCCCTCGCGCCCTTAGTCCTTCATAATCGAACAGGCCCGAGCCGAGAAACAGGTTGGAGGTCGGGCAGAAGACCGGCCGCGACTTGGTTTCGATCATCACGTCGATTTCGCGTGGTTGCATATGAATGCTATGGCCGAGCAGCATTTTCGGTCCGAGCAGGCCATATTGCTCATAGATGCCAAGATAATCCGGCGCATCGGGATAGAGCTGGGCGGTTAGCTCGATTTCTGCGTGATTTTCATCAAGATGGGTCTGGATGTAGCAATCGGGATGCTCCTTGACCAAGGCGGCGGTGGCTTCCATCTGCTCCGGCGTCGACGTGATGGCAAAGCGCGGGGTGATGGCATAAAGTGCCCTGCCCTTGCCATCCCAGTCAGCAATCAGTGCCTTGGTATCATCATAGCCGCCTTGTGGTGTGTCGCAGACGGCATCGGGCGCGTTGCGGTCCATAAGAACCTTGCCGCCAATCACCCGCATGTTGCGTCGGGCTGCTTCGGTGAAATAGGCTTCGGCAGAGCTTTTGTGTGATGTGCAATAGGCGACACTGGTGGTGGTGCCGTTGGCGATCATCTGATCAAAGAAATGCCCCGCCATTCGGGCTGCATGATCCGGGTCAGCAAAGCGGGCCTCGGCGGGAAAGGTGTAGTTTTCCAGCCAATCAAGCAATTGCGCGCCCCAGCTGGCAATCACCTGCACTTGCGGGAAATGCAAATGGGTGTCGATGAAGCCGGGCATCAGCAAATGAGGCCGATGGTCTATCAGCTCGACATCCTCCCCTGCCAATGGGCGCACCTTGTCATAGCTGTCGCATGCGATGATCGTGCCCGCTTCAATCAACAACGCACCGTCTTCAATATAAAGATGGGCACTCTCATCTTGAGGGCTTTGCGGCTCGGCATGAAAGGTCAAGATCCGTCCGCGCAGGATTTTTTGCGACATGGTGTGCCCCGTCGTTGAGGTGAGTTATCAACTTGCTTGCTTAAGGTCTGATTGCGGCCCCATTGGCCAATTGCGTGACCAAGACCTGCCAGATGATGGCCATCGTGGCGACAGAGAGCAGGCCGTCGCGCAGTATGCCGAAAGCGCACACTGAGGGAAAGGGCGGATTGCCTTTTTTCTGGCTAAGCTGTTTCAAGCTGAACCGAACAATGGCGACGGGCGAAAGTCCGTTTCACGAAGATTTGAAGACCGATGGCACGCCCCAGACCCGCATGCGGCATTCTGTCGCATTTCTTGTGTTATATTTGAGATCTTGCGGTATAGGGGTTCACCGCAAGCCAGCGGACTAGCCTCAATTTCTGCCGCTCGACCATGAAGCCAAAATTAGACAAAACCAGATTTTGAACCTTTTTCGGCGGACTGCGACCTAAAAGCATAATCAGATGCTCGCGCACCCACCCAGTCAAAACAAAGAGGCTCACAATGATCACTTCCAACAAGACCTTTTCTCGTCTCACCCTTCTTGCTGCCACCGCGATTACTGCCCTGTCGTTGCAGGCGGGCGCTGCTCAGGCCTTGCAGAAGAATGTCCTGTTCGTTATCGACAGCTCCAACTCCATGTGGGGGCAGGTTGACGGAACGCCAAAGATCGACATTGCCAAACAGGCTCTGATTGATCTGGTCAAAAAAATGCCCACGGAAACCAAGATGGGCCTTGTTGCCTATGGCCATCGCTTCAATCACAAACTGAATGATTGTGGCGATATGGAACTGGTATCGGGCATTGGTTCTGTCAATAACGAAACAATAAAGGACTCCCTTGCGGTCATCAAACCGAATGGTCAAACCCCCATTGCCAATACGTTGATGGAAATCGGCAACTGGCTGCAACCCAATCTGGAAGACGACAATACGGTTGTTCTGGTCTCCGATGGTCTGGAAAGCTGTGATGGCGATCCTTGTGCGGCCGCCAAGTCGCTGAACAAGGCAGGCATTGCCACCAGCATTCATGTTGTCGGGTTTGATCTCACCAATGATCAGCGTTCAGGCATCCAGTGCATCGCTGAGAATGGCAACGGCCAGTATTTCGATGCCAAGGACAATGACGGCTTGGTCAAGGCGTTTGAAAGGGTCCGCGAAGTCGTCGAGACGAAGCCAATCAAGGTGGCTGAGGCCAAGGTCGAGCCGATGATGGCGTCGGATGCGGTCTATTTTGAAGACAATTTCGATGGTGATGCGCTTGCGCCACACTGGAAAATCGACAAGGAAAATGACGAAAGCTACATCGTCGAAGACGGAAAGCTGACGGTTCTGTTCGGCGATGCTGGCAATCCCACCAACACCTACAAGACAACGCAAAATATATTCCGTCTGGATCAGAAAATCCCCAAAGGCGACTGGACCATGACGATGCGTGTCTTGTTTTCCGCCCAGACCCATAAGGAATGGCTGCGGATGGGGTTGACCAAGGATGAAGACAATTCTTTGCTTACCAGCTTGCAGATGCATACCTACAACTATAACCGCACTCAGATCATTGCGCGGGCAGACAAGCTTGTCAAAGGCGTCAATACCGAATTTGCGACCAAACTCGCGGAATATAGCGACGACAATGTCACCGCCCGCACCGACAAAATTTCTGCCTCGACCGGCTCAGCACTGCTGCGTCTGACCAAACAGGGACGCAATTACATTTCTGCGGTCAAGCTGGAAGCGGCTGAAGGCTCCGGTGACAAGGCTCCGAACACCAACTGGGTCGAGTTGCAGAAACTGACCAGCCTCAAGCTACCCGGCGACGCCTTTTCCTTCCTATTTGGTCACGAGGCCAGCGGCTATGTGCCAAAGAATGGCGAAGGGTTGGTAGAAGTCGACTGGATCAAAATCGAAAAGAACTGAAATTGATCCGCGAATTTGCGAAAAGCAAAGGCGGGATTGTCCCGCCTTTGCTCCTCCATTGCCGCTGGAAAGAATTTATATTAGCACTCTCCAAAATAAGAACCACTTACATACCAAAATTGATATAAATCAAAATATTCGTTAAAATTCTATCCGTATTTCTATTTATATTCGGAAGATTAATTGAAAATGGTTTCTATTGGTTCTCTACTGGTACCAACCTGAGTCTGCGTGCAGCAGGCTCTTGTCTTTGGTTGGCCTTGGATGCCCAAGGCCCGATTCCTGAGAGAGATGCGGCAATGACAGACACTTTCAATTATTTTTTGGGGATCAATGGCGGCGGCACCGGCAGCAGGGGCCGCCTTCGCGCCAAGGATGGCACCTTGCTTGCGGAAGCAACCGGCGGTCCGGCCAATACGCGGCTTGGTGTCGTGCAGTCGCAGATACAGGTCGACAGGATTGCAAGGGAAACCATCAAGGCAGCTGGCCTGCCGGAAAGCGCATTGCAGCAAACCAGCGCCGGGGTTGGACTGGCGGGACTTCACATTCGGGCGGATCGGGAAGCTTTCCTCGCGTGGGACCATCCCTTCGGTGCTATCAAGATGTCCAGTGACGCGCATGTGGCCTGTCTTGGGGCTCATCAGGGCGCGCGCGACGGAGGCATCATGATCATCGGCACTGGCAGCTGTGGTTATGGTCTGGTGTCGGGTCAATCGGTCAATGTCGGCGGTTGGGGCTTTACCCTTTCGGACCTTGCCAGCGCGGCACAGGTCGGGCTCAGTGCCTTGCGCTATTCAGTGGCGGCACTTGACGGAATTTATGAGGTCAGCCCGATGACCGATCAGATCATGTTCCGCTTTAGCGACAGTCAGGAAGAAATGGTGCTTTGGACGTCCAACGCGACGCCCGCCCATTATGGGGAATATGCCAAGCTGGTGGTTGAATATGCAGAGCGCAATGACCCGGTGGCAGTCAGGCTGATGACCAAGTGCGGTTCGGATGCCAGTGCGATCCTGCGGGCATTGGCCTGGCGGGGCATCAACGATATCGCCTTGAAGGGTAGTTTTGCCGACAAGGTTGAACCATGGCTTGAGGCGGATGTCTGTGCTCTTCTGGTGCCCGGCAAACATGACCCGCAGGATGGAGCCATCCTGCTGGCGGGGGGCAAAGTTCCGAATATAAAGCAGGAGCAATAGGCATGGGTGATTTAGCACAATTGATCGACCATGTTCGCTCTCGCGCAGATCTGCAAGGCTACAGCGCTACGCCTCTTTATTTGCGGGTGCAAAAGGGGATCGAGGATGCCATTCAGATCGCACTTGTCGATGTGAATGACGCCCTGCCAGCGGAGCGGGAATTTGCCAGCGCCCTTGGTGTGTCCCGGGCAACCGTGCGCAATGCTGTACGCGCATTGGTGGACAAGGGCGTGCTGGTGCAACGCCATGGAGCGGGCACCTTTGTTGCCGCCCGCATCGATGCGCCACTCAACCGCCTGATCAGCTTCACTGAAGACATGCAGCAGCGAGGCGTTGAGACAGATACCGTTTGGCTTGACCGGTCTGTTGGCGTGCCGACACCCGTCGAATGCGAAGCGCTTGAACTGATGCCTGACACTCCGGTCGCCCGTCTTTATCGTCTGCGCAAAGCCGATGGGGTGCCGATGTGTCTGGAGCATGCGGTCCTGCCTGCCTGCATCCTGCCGGATCCGACAAAGGTGTCTCAATCCCTTTATGCATGGCTGGAAGCCAGCGATCGGCGGCCAACACGAGCGGTGCAAGTGCTTTCGGCCCGCATGCTCGACGTATCGCACGCCCATTTGCTGGAGGTCGCGACCGGGTCTCCGTGTCTCTATCTGGAGAAGCGCTCTTTCCTGCCGTCGGATCGGTACAGTGGAAAGCTGATCCAGTTGTCTGAAGAAACAACTATGCCAGTGGGCAAGGCACCAGACAGGCCGATCGAATTTGTTCGCTCCTACTATCGCGCAGATCAATTCGAGCATGTGACCGAGTTAAAAAGCTGACGTCACAGCAGACTCTATTGGCCCGTCTCGGCAAAGGGGCTATTCTGGATGACAGATTGTGACTCGTGCAACTGTCTGCACGCTGCCGGGACGGGTATGACCAGATGAAACAGCTTCTCCAGCATGCCCGCCTGTTTGATGGCAGTCAGTTTCATGCTGGCAAGGCTGTGACACTCGACGGTGGGCAGATTGTCGAAATCATCGAACGCAGTGTCTCCCCCGGCGGCTATGAGTTGTTTGATTTGACCGGACTGGTGCTGGCGCCGGGCTTTATTGACGTTCATGTGTTTGGCGGTGGCGGACATATGGTCGGCTCGGATATGGGGCTGCCGGAGCTGGAGGCGATTGCCGACACGCACAGACAGTTTGGCACCACCAGTCTGCTGCCCACCCTGATGAGCGATGATTGGGATGCGCTGTCCCATGTCTCATCCAGCATTCTCAGGGCCCATAAATATTGGGGCGAGAATAGCGCACTCGCCGCCATCAAGGGGGTGCATTTTGACGGCCCTTGCCTATCACCCTCTATCAACAGTCCCCACAGGGCAAGCCAGTTAAGGCGGCTGGATGACGCTCTGATCGATCTGATGTCCCACCCCGATCTTGGCATCCGACTGGTAACATTGGCGCCGGAACGGGCCGGGTTGGACAGTCTAAGCAAACTGATCGAAGCGGGAGTTCTGGTTTGTGCCGGTTCCAGCTCTGCGACTCATCAGGAAGCATCTCAGGCCATTCGAGCGGGTCTGCGCGGGGTGACCAAATTGTTCTCTTCCATGCCCCCGATCACCGCCACCGCGCCGGGCCTGGCGGGCGCCGCACTTGATGACAAGGAACTGTGGTGCAGCCTGCTGGCGGATGGGTTTCATGTTCACCCGGCGGCCATGCGGATGGCAATCAAGGCCAAGCCCAAGGGCAAGGTCTTTCTGTCCAGTGGAGCCATGGCGACGGTCGGTTGGGACGAGGACCAGTTCGATTTTCAGGGGCAACGGATTCGATTGCAAAAAGGCGTTTGCGTCTATCCCGACGGATCATGGGCAGGCAGCCATCTGACGATGATGGGTGCGGTACGCAATGCGGTTGAGCTGCTCGATCAACCCTTGTCCGAGGCACTGCGAATGGCCTCGTTCTACCCGGCTCAATTCATTCGGATGGACATGACCCATGGCACAATTGCCCCCGGCTTTGCTGCTGACCTGATTGCCTTTGACCCGCAAAACTGGGTGGTCAAACATAGCTGGATCAATGGCTATCATCGCGCCCACTAGTGCACGTTTTCGGCATCAACGAAAAATTTCATTGTTGAGAATTTGATTCAACAGCTTGAAGCGATATAGGCGCATATTGGCGCGGGGCTTTGAGACTTTGATTCAAGGTGAAGCACTTGAAGTGGCAGCTGATTGTTTGTTCAGGCACTTTAACGGCAGACGGATTGATGAGTCTTTTCAGATGTTTAAGACTCACTCTTGAGAGATGGATTCGGATCACTTTAAGGGGTTGAGGGTTTGATTCAATTGACGAATCTCACACTCTGAATCAGAATCAACTAACGGCCCGAAGGGAGGTTTTTTCCCTTCGGGCCGATCTTGTCTTGTCCCGGTTTTAAGGCGCGCAGCTTAGGTCAGAGCGGCCTTGATGCTGTCTTCGATTGGCGTGGTTGGCCGCTTGATGAGCCTGGATAAACTCTTGCTTTCATCATTCAGCCAGCCTGCGCGAAGCGCGGCATCGGCATCGGCCAACATGTTGGCAAAACCTTCCGGCACCCCTGCCCCGATCAGCGCTTCGGCATAGGCCTGTTGTGGCATGTCAACATAGGTGATCTCCTTGCCCGTGGCTTGCGAGACCTTTGAAGCATACTCAGCCATGGAAAAATTCGTGTCTCCGGCCAACTCATAAATCTTGCCCGACTGATCATCCGTGCTCACCAAAACCGCGGCAGCTGCAGCGGCATAATCGGCGCGGGATGCAGTCGCAACACGCCCTTCACCGGCATGGCCGATCACAGCTTTATGCTCAAGCACGGGGGCGAGATTTTCGGTGTAATTTTCACTGTACCAGCCATTGCGCAAAATCACATGATTGAGGCCGGAGGACGCGAGCATGGCTTCGGTTTCCCTATGCTCGGTGGCGAGGGAAATCGGCGAGGTATCAGCCCGCAGAATGGAGGTATAGGCAACGAGCTTGACGCCATTGGCCTTGGCCGCATCGATCACGACCTTATGTTGGGGGACACGTTGACCGACGGCACTGGAGGAAACCAGCAGCAACTTGTCGACCCCATCCAGCGCATCCGCATAGCTCTGCGGCTTGTCATAATCCGCCTTGCGGACGATGACCCCACGCTCGACAAGATCAGACACCGCATCGGGGTTGCGCACCAGCGCGATGATGGTGGCGGGCTTTGCGCTTCCAAGCAAGGCTTCAACAACGAGGCGGCCCAAATGACCAGAGGCACCAGTTACAGCAATCATGACAGTCTCCCTTTGGTCTGGCTACGCACCGGGCACGCACTTGGTCCGGAGCCTTGAAGCCAGCATCTTATGTTTGTGTTGACCGAACTATGGCGGCTATGCTTTGTTATCACTAGTAGGCATATTTAGAATTTTGTGTTCGGAAAATGAGTACAATTGGAATTCAGCATTTGAAGGCGCTGGCGATTTTCTCGACGGTGGTGGATACGGGCAGCTTTGCAGGAGCGGCACGTCAATTGGCGACCAGCCGGTCACGGGTGTCTGAACAGATCACCCAGCTGGAAGAGGATCTGGGCGTCCGACTGTTGCAGCGCTCGACGCGGAAATTGTCCCTGACCGAGGAAGGCCGACAGATCCATCAAAAGGCCCGCACACTCTCACGGGTGTTGGAAGAGACCCGCGAGATTGCCACGCAGGAAACCCCGAAAGGCCGGGTCTCGATCACCACCACCCACGATGTCGGCGTGTCGCAGTTGCTGCCTGCGCTGACCGCCTTTCGGCGCTCCTATTCGCAGGTGGAACTGGATGTGATCCTCAGTGATGAACGGCTGGATCTGATCGCCGAGGGGATTGATGTGGGTTTACGGGTCGGCTTGCCGCGCGATGACAGTTTGATTGGCCGCGTCTTGTATGAAGACCGCTTTGCCTTGTTTGCAAGCGCGGATTATATCGCCGAGCATGGCGCCCCTACGGACTTTGCCTCTATGAGCAGACATCACTGGCTCTCGCTCGCCAAGCTTACGCCCGGTGGGATCTTCCGCTTTTATCGCGATGATGAGCTGGTGACGATTGAGGCGCGCCATTATGAATCCTGCAATTCACCGCTCATGATGATCAAGATGTGCGAAGCCGGGATGGGTATCGCTCAGCTCTTTCCTTCCACCGTTCGGGCTGAGGTGAATAGCGGCAAGCTGGTTCAGTTGATGCCAGAGCTGCGTGGAGCGCAGATGTTGTTCTCGCTGGTCTATCCCTCGCGAAAGCAACTACCAATGCGAACAAGAGCATTGATTGACCATCTACTGGGCTTTCGCCTGTTTGATCGCTAAGCGTCATTCAAACCTCTCCATCATGGGCCTGAATATGAAGGGCCTGAACCTGACGGGATTTGAAACAAAAAAATGCCGGGCAATTGCCCGGCATCTTTTTGTCACTTGGTTCAGTCGGATCAATCGATGGACTGGAGCAAGGTGTTGAGGGATGCCTTGGCATCGCCGTAGAACATGCGGGTATTCTCTTTGTAGAAGAGTGGGTTTTCGATACCGGAATAGCCGGTGCCCTGCCCACGCTTGGAAACAAAGACCTGCTTGGATTTCCAGACCTCGAGAACCGGCATGCCAGCAATCGGAGAGTTGGGGTCGTCCTGAGCGGCCGGGTTGACGATATCATTGGAGCCGATCACGATAACCACATCCGTTTCTGGGAAATCATCGTTGATCTCGTCCATTTCAAGCACGATATCGTATGGCACCTTGGCTTCGGCCAGCAACACATTCATGTGACCGGGCAGACGACCGGCAACCGGATGGATTGCGAAGCGGACTTCCTTGCCATTGGCGCGCAGACGACGGGTCAGTTCAGCCACGCTCTGCTGTGCCTGAGCCACGGCCAGACCATAGCCTGGAACGATGATGACGCTGTCAGCTTCGTCCAGAGCGGAGACCACCCCATCGGCATCGATGGCAATCATTTCGCCGGACACTTCCTGAACGGGACCACCGGAGCCGCCAAAGCCGCCCAGGATCACCGACACGAACTGGCGGTTCATGGCTTTACACATGATGTAGGACAGGATCGCACCCGAGGAGCCGACCAAAGCACCAACGACGATCAGCAGATCGTTGCCGAGCGTGAAGCCGATGGCAGCTGCCGCCCAACCGGAATAGGAGTTGAGCATGGAGACCACGACCGGCATGTCGGCGCCGCCGATGCCCATGATCAGATGCCAACCGATGAGGCCTGCGAGGATGGCGACTGCAATCATGGTCCAGATGCCAGCGCCGGAGACATACATGATGCCGATAACCAGAGCGGCCAGAGCCATGACAGCATTCAGCGCGTGACCACCGGGCCACTGTTTTGGCTTGCCGTCAATTTTGCCAGCCAATTTGCCAAAGGCAACAACCGAGCCGGTGAAGGTGACCGCACCGATGAAGATTCCGAGGAACACCTCGACCTTCAGAACAGACTGTTCTGCAACTGTCTTGTGGGCCAGAACCGCAGCAAAGCCTTCAAGCGCCTTGCGGGCTTCGCCGTCAAGGCTCAGCACGTGGGTCAGTTCCAAGTCGGCATTCAGGCCGATAAAGACCGCAGCGAGGCCGACCAGCGAGTGCATGGCAGCAACCAGCTGAGGCATTTCGGTCATCTGGACGCGTTGGGCGATAAAGTAGCCAATCACGCCGCCGCCCAGAATGAGCAGGACGGAGAGAGGCCACAGGCCAGAGCCCGGTCCAACGATGGTTGCCAGCACGGCGAGCGCCATGCCGACCATGCCATAATAAACCGCGCGCTTGGCGCTTTCCTGATTGGACAGACCGCCCAGCGACAGGATGAAGAGAACAGCCGCAACCACATAGGCAGCCGTTGTGAATCCGAATTCCATAGTCCCGGCCTCCTTACGATTTCTGGAACATGGCGAGCATACGCCGGGTGACGAGGAAGCCGCCGAAGATGTTGATGCCTGCCATGAAGATCGACAGGGCGGCCAACACAATCACCAGCGACGAGCCCGATCCGATCTGCATCAGAGCGCCGAGAATAATGATCGACGAAATGGCGTTGGTAATGGCCATCAGCGGAGTATGCAGCGAGTGCGAGACATTCCAGATCACCTGGAAGCCAACGAAGCAGGCCAACACAAAGACGATGAAATGCTGCATGAAGCTGGCCGGAGCAAAGGCACCGATGAACAGCATCAAGAGGCCACCACCGGCCAGAAGCTTGATCTGGCTCTTGGTCTGCTGCTTGAAGGCTTCAATTTCGGCTGCCCGTTTTTCTTCTGGCGTCAGCTCCTTGACCTCTTTTTTCGGCTGAGCCGCGATCGCCGCAATTTTCGGCGGTGGAGGTGGGAAAGTGATGTCGCCTTCAAAGGTCACGGTTGCGCCGCGGATCACGTCATCTTCCATATTGTGAACCACCTGACCGTCTTTTTCCGGGGTCAGGTCGGTCATCATATGGCGGATGTTGGAAGCGTAAAGCTCGGAAGACTGAGCCGCCATGCGAGACGGGAAGTCGGTATAGCCAACAATGGTCACGCCATTGTCGGTGACGATTTTCTCGTCCTTGACGGTGCCTTCAACGTTGCCGCCGCGCTCTGCTGCCAAGTCAACGATCACCGAACCCGGCTTCATCGCCGCAACCATGTCGGCAAGCCAAAGCTTTGGTGCCGGACGGTTCGGGATCAGCGCCGTGGTGATGACGATGTCCATGTCAGAGGCGATTTCGCGGAATTTGGCGAGCTGCGCATTGCGGAACTCTTCGGACTGAACGGATGCATAGCCGCCGGTCGAAGCCCCATCCTGCTGCTCTTCCTCGAAATCGAGATAGACAAATTCAGCCCCCATGGATTCGACCTGCTCAGCCACTTCCGGACGAACGTCAAATGCATAAGTGACCGCGCCAAGGGCAACGGACGTACCGATGGCAGCAAGACCTGCCACACCAGCGCCAACGATCAGCACTTTGGCAGGTGGAACCTTACCGGCGGCAGTGATCTGGCCGGTGAAGAAGCGGCCAAAATTGTTACCCGCTTCGATCACGGCGCGATAGCCGGCGATGTTTGCCATCGAGGACAGGGCGTCCATCTTCTGGGCGCGCGAGATGCGCGGCACCATTTCCATGGCGATCACATTGGCTTCTGCCGTTTTGGCAGCTTCCATGCCTTCTTCATTACCCGCCGGGTTGAAGAAGGAAATCAGGGTCTTGCCCTTGGCAAGATATTTCAGTTCACCGGCTTCGGGCTGACGAACCTTGGCAACAATGTCGGCAGTCTGCCAAAGCGCGTCGGCATCAGCAACGATTTCCACACCGGCTTCTGTGTAAGCCTCATCTGAAAAACCGGCCAATGCCCCCGCTCCGGTTTCCAGGACGCAGTCATATCCCAACTTCTGGAGCAGCTTGGCCGAGGATGGCGTCATCGCGACACGCGCCTCTCCCTCAAACAGCTCTCTAGGTGTACCTATCTTCACGACAGACTCCCTTCATTATCACGGATTAACACTCCCCCTACTTTTGGCGAGTATTTAGGATGAGCACTATAGTGCAAACAAAAGGCCAGTTGCCAAGCCTTGACTGTGGATCAAAGGCACTTTCAGGCACAAGAAAGTGTGCAACTTTCCGTTAATTGCCAATTCTGTCGCCACTCGCGGCAATTTGCGTCAGGGCTATTACGGGTTCGGTGGAAAATATGCCTCGGTGCGGTCGTCGGACGCATCAACTGATTTCACAGCAGTATGGCGGGGCATTCATTTGGTCTCATTGGGGAGCCAATTGGACAATAATCCGGTTTTGATACGCCCCAACCGGCAAGAACCGGCGCCAAATGAGCCAGTTTTCGCAAACAGCCTTGATAAGTCAAGAGATCCCGCTCCGAGCGTGCCAGGGACGAATCAATTAGACGACCAAACCAAGACCCCAACAGCCAAAATCTGACGGTCGGTCTAATCCGCGTAATGCACCGTGGTGGCACGCGCCCGATTGAGCACGATGCGGACAGGAGCCTCCTCGACAGGACCAAGCTTCTGTGCTTCGCGCAAGACCTGCTTTTTGGCTTCGCCACAGAGCAGAACATGAGCCTTGCGCGCCCGCTCCAAAACCGGGGCAGTGAGGGTCAGCCGTTGCTCTGGCAATTCCGGTATATCCATCAGCATGACGTTTGTCGCCCAAAGGCCGAGCGCTTCTTCGATTTTGTCAGCGCTTGCATAAAGCGAGGCCGTGTGGCTATCGACACCAACGTCAAGGATGCAGACGTCAATGGGCAAGATCTCTTCCAGTTCGGTCAAGATTGTACTCAACCGGTCCTCTTCCTTCTCAACGGCACCATCGATATAGGACAGGAAGGTGGCTTCTGCCGCCGGACCCTTGAGGAGCAAGGCGCGGATCATTGCATCATTGGATTTTTCAGGCGCTTCCAAGCCATATTGCTCATCGGTCAAAATGACCGTGACATGGGCCCATTCGATATCCATTTCACTGAGCTGTTCGTAGAAGGCGCGGGGCGTTTCGCCACCGGGCACCGCAAGCGTTGCACGGCTGCGTTTCTTGATGGCATTTGTCAGCTCTGAGGCAACTTGTTCGGCGAGACCTGCGGCCATGCTGCCGCGATCTGGATATACTCGGGTTTCAGTCACATTCATCTCCAACACTGGCCATAGACAGGGCGACAAGGTGCGCGCAGGCAAGCAGCACCGCTTCAGGCCACCCTTCCCGCTGACACTTCGAATCATGCCTGCGGCGACTATTCGGAGTGATAGGGAGGGGATGTTGCAGTTTTATGATTGGACTTTCGTTCAATAGCTAAATGCCTGTTCGGGCAGAATGCAGGTCCTATAAAACCCCTATTGCAAATTCGGATCGTATCTCATGGCATTGATCGCCCCCTGCAAACCGAAATTGTCATTCCGGTAGAGATAGATCGGTATTTTGACCCGAAAGCGGGTATGGCGGCCACCTTGATTGAAGCCTTCGATAAAGGCGGGGCGGCCAAAGAGCCAAGCGTTTTTCAGCAAAACTCCGCCCGTAAGGAAGACCCCGCCATGCGCGGAGATATAGAGCGCAAGATCTCCTGCAACGGCCCCCAGATGATGGCAGAAGATGTCGACAGCCCGCTCGGCTAGCGTGTCTGAATGCTGTTCGGCAGCCTCAAAGACATCACGAGCTGACATATTGCTTGGATCGCGGCCATCCAATGCTTCGAGCGCCCGCATGAGATAAGGCATGCCAGTTCCGGAAACGATGGCTTCAGCTTCGAGCGCCAGACTGTCCGCATCGCCCATGCGGGTGGCAGGCCACAGTTCGGCAAGCTTGGAGAAAATGGCAACCTCGCTGAGATTGCGCGGTGCGATGCGCACATGGCCGCCCTCGCCTTGCAACACTTCTGGCTGGTTGCCTGCCCAAGCCAGTGTCCCGACACCCAGACCGGTGCCCGGACCGATAATCAGACGGGGCGGGGTTGGAGCGGGCGGTGTTTCTAGCGGGGCAGGCAGCGCCCCTTGCACCAGGCTCAAATCATTGGGATCAGCGGTGACCAGCGACCATGCTGCGGCTTCGAAGTCATTCAGGATACGCGCATTGGACGCTCCCGCCGCGGCAGTGAGATCATCGGCGGAGAAGCCCTGCTTGGCGTTGGTAAGCGTCACATAGCCATCGACAATGACGCCTGCGGCAGCCACCTCAACAAAACGCGGCGAAGAGCCGATTTCTGCCACGAAACTCCGAATCGCATCTGTCAGATGCATCGAGCCGGTGGTCTCGAACGTTTTCTGCTGGATGATCTGCCCATCTCTGGCAGCTGCAAGTCGCATATTCGTTCCGCCAACGTCGGCTACCAGATCCCAGAGCATCGTTTTTCCTCACAATTGTGTTTTTTTGGTTTGAGCCACGGACGGGAACAGAGATTTGGCCCTCTAGGGGGCATGAACCTGTTGAGGCTCCAGCGGGGCAATTGCATCATCGCGCGGGAAAGGAGGCTCCCCGTCACAAAAGGCTGCAATTTATTTTCATCCTAAAAATAAACCATTCAGGGCTGAAAGTAAGCAGCTTTTTCGTGTCCTTGGACAATAAAATTTGGTGCCTGACCGGATTTCCACCCCGCCGTCTTTTTCTATTGCGACCGAAACCCGGTTTCGCTCCACCCTTTGCGCAACGGCAGACCATGCGCCCCTTCGGTCGTGGCATAGAGCCATTCAAACCCATGATATTTTGCCACCTTATGTGATGGCGGCCATCCCGCGTGGACCCTGTGGGTGATGATCGGGATAGGCGACTTGAGATCTTTGCCTGCCGCGATATAGTTTGAGGACATGCTGGAGTGCTGCCATCTGACACAGGAGAAGGAAAAGCTTTGGAAGGCAAACAGGATTGTTATTTGTTCGTCTATGGCATGTTGCGCCATCAGGCCAAAGGGGAAATGTCGGCCCTTTTGTCCGGATCTGCCGATTTTTTGGGCGAGGCCCATTTTCAGGGCAAGTTATACCGGATCGATTATTATCCCGGCGTGGTAGAATCCATGTCCCTTGAGGATCAGGTGGTAGGCGATGTTTTTCGGCTGCGTACCCCTGACATCACGCTGCCAGTATTGGACGACTATGAGGGCATTGGTCCGGCTTATGAAAACCCCTATGAATATGAGCGCTGCCTGTTGCCTGTTACATTGACGGATGGGCAGACGATCCAATGCTGGATCTATCTCTATCGCCATTCGGTTGAAGGGATGGAGCCAATAAGGGACGGAGATTTTCTTGCCAGTCAAAGAGACCAATGACTGCGGCAAAGCCCCTCTCAGAACGCCCTTCCCCTTAATGACAAAGGCCCCCGTCCGAGACGAGAGCCTTTGTCATTTTAGCAGATTTCAGCAACAGAATGCTTAGGCGCGGGACAGCAAGGCTGCTGGGCGGGCGCGGGCAATGGCCTCGACCACAACACCAGCAACAACGGCCTTGATGACGTCGCCGGGGATATAGATCAGGCAAATCTGGGCGGCTTCGAGCACCGTCTTGTCGATCATTTTCGCCAGACCGATGATGCCGAAGAAATACAGCACCAAGATGCACCCAACCATGCTGGCTGCTGTGCTGACCATGAAGATGTTGCCGGTTTTCCATTTCTCAACGATCAAACCGGTGACAAAAGCGGCAATCGGGAAACCGACCAGGAAGCCAACCGTCGGGGAGGCAAAAACGCCAAGACCACCGCGACCGCCAGCCAGAATTGGCAGTCCCATGGCAACGAGCGCCAAGAAGAGCAGCACGGACAAGGCGCCACGACGCGCGCCAAGCACGGCACCGGCCAGCATGACGCCGAGATTCTGCGCGGTGATTGGAACGCCCAGTGGCAGCATGAAGCTGGGCAGGAAGCCAAGGGCCGCGATCAGGGCGGTGAAGAGGGCGATGAATGTCAGTTGTCTTTCCATGACAGGAAGGTTCCTTGTATCAAGCAGAATTCAAATTTTGTTTTTTGACTTTGGTGGATCTTGAACCAGTCCACCGCGCGCCTTGATGGCATCGGCCACCCGGTCGGCATCGTCGAGCGCGCCGAGGGCAAGGGGTACGAGCAATCTGGGGCTGACAGCTTTTGGCGACCGCGCCCGCCAGGCTTCACTAAGCAACTTGCCTTTTTCGAGAAAGACCGGGGTGAATCGGATCACCAATCCCATGGCGAAGCCAAAGGCGCGCGGGGGCAATCCGACGAATTTCAACGGTGCAGTCAGGAATTCGACCACTTGCATCATGTCATCAAGCCGCGAGGTCATGGTCACAAGATTGGCAAGACCAACTGTTGCGAACAATTTCAGACTGATGGCAAGGCCCGCTTCGGTGCGGCTGGTCACCACGTGATAGAGGAAAATCACCACCAGCAAATAGGCAATCGGCTTCAAACGTACGACGCCGATCCGGGCAAATCTCAACCCGGCGGAAAGATAGAGCAATGCGACCGCGCTCGTCGCTGCGAAAGCCGGGGGCCATTGGGTCAGCGGCATGATTACCAAAGTCAGCACACAAAGAATGCCGAGTTTCAGAGAAACCGGGATCTTATGCAGCCATGTTCTGGTTTCAACCGTCAGCGCCAGCATTTACGCCCCCTCTCCGACTGCGGCAGCCATGACCGGCATGGCGCCAAGCTCCAGTTCGGTATCGCCGCTTGCAAAGGGATCCTCATCATTGACAAGCGCTTCCATTGCCTCGTGATAGGCGGGCAAAATGTCCGAAGGATGGCCATCGGCCACCAGCTGACCCTTTTCAAGCCACAGAATGCGGTCGAAGTCTTTCAGATGATTGATGTCGTGGGTGACAAGGACCAATTGCTGCTCGAGGCTGGAAAGCCAGTTGAACAGTCGGCGCGAGGTGGGCCAATCAAGCCCTGCAAAGGGTTCATCAAGCAGAATGGCCTTTGGCTCCATTGCCAGAACTGCCATCAGGCAGACCAGATGGCGCTGACCCTGAGACAGGGTATAGGTGCCGCGCTCCGCCCAGTCTTCGCGACCAAAGGCCTTGAGAAAGGCGCGGGCCCTTTCACGGGCTGCCTTCTTGTTGCCCAGCAAGCTTTCAAGACCAAAGGCGATCTCTTCCTCAACGGTTGGAAAGATGATCTGATGATCCGGGTTCTGGAAAATCAGGCCGATGGTACGGATGGCCTCCTTGCGATCCTTGAAGACATTGACGCCATGGATGAGAATTTCGCCTTCATCCGGTTCGGTCAAGCCACAAATCATCCGCGACAAGGTCGATTTGCCGGAGCCATTGCGCCCGATCAGACCGATCCGTTTTTCGGTCAGGGTCAGGGATAGCTTTTGATAAAATGGTTGCCCGTTGAGAGTGTGGGACAGGCCGGATATGACCATGCCATCGCTTTTGCGAGGATTACTCATATCGATGATCTTGTCAGCGATGGTTCTGCTCCGCTGCTGAAGGGCAAGGCCCCCTACGAAAGTTGGCCAAGGTAATACTGAAATTCTACAGTAAAAACCAGTAATCCGAACCATCCAAAAGGCCCTGTTTGTGGAGAAATCGTCACAAGTATGGAGCGAATAACCGCACAAACCCGCAGAAAACAACAAAGGAGGGACAGTCGCCCCTCCTTTGGTCGCACTTGCAATGCTTGACTTACATCAACCGCAATCTAACAAGCGTTGGTTTTTGTTCAATAATCCGGGTTATTGCCATTCCCAAGGCTGGGTAAATTGCCCCAAAATGTTGGTCAGTTTGCTTTCATCGATGTCAGCATTCCGCTCCAGCTTGGCGACGAGACCACGCTTTTTGTCTTCAATGACCGAAACAACATGGGTGTTAAGCGCATTCTTTGTCAGCGCCTCATTATAGACGCGGGTGATGGCGAGCTTGCGCAGATCCGGCTTGAAGACTTTGCCGACTGCCGTTTTCGGCAATTCTGGCAGGATTTCGATATGTTTGGGGATCGCGGCCCGCTCATGGATATGGCGCTTGGCATAAGCCATCAACTCATCCACATCGACCTTTGCACCTGTCACCAGTTCCAGATAGGCGCAAGGCAATTCTCCCGAATGAAAGTCAGGCTGACCGATAGCGCCAACAAAGGCCACGGCCGGATGCCCGGCCAGAGCTTCTTCGATTTCGGCCGGGTCGATATTGTGGCCGCCACGAATGATCAGATCCTTGGCCCGCCCGGTGATCCAGAGATAGCCATCTTCATCAATGCGCCCCAGATCGCCGGTCCGCAAATAGATATCATGATGGAACAGGTCGTGATTTTTGTCCGCCTCGGTATAGGTGGAACCGGTAAAGACGCCGGGATTGTCGATACAGATCTCGCCGACTTCATCGGGTGCCAGTTCGACGGGGCCATCCTTGGTATGTTCGAGAATTTTCACCGTGGTATAGGGGAAAGGCAAACCGACTGAGCCGACTTTCTTTTTGCCGACAATCGGGTTGCAGGAGACCAGACAGGTGGCTTCGGTCAGGCCGTAGCCTTCGACGATTTCAACGCCGGTTGCCTCTTCAAAGCGCCTGTAAAGCTCGAGCGGGAGGGGAGCCGAGCCGGAAAAGGCCATCCGCACACTGGAGACATCCGCATTGACCGGGCGCTGCATCAAAGCGGAAATTGCTGTCGGCACGGCGATGATGAAGGAGATTTTCCAGCGCTCGATCAGTTTCCACAAATTATCGAAGACCCCGTCGCCGCGATAGCCTTTTGGCGTTGGGAAGACAACATGACTGCCTGCCGACAGGGTCGACATACAGATCACATGGCAGGCAAAGACGTGGAACAACGGCAAAGGGCACAGCACATTGTCGTCACGCTGAAACAAAAGCGTACTGCCAAGCCAACCATTATACAGCATGCCCGATACGGTATGCTGGGCAACCTTGGGCATGCCTGTGGTGCCGCCTGTATGGAAATAGGCAGCGACTCGATCTTCGGGTCGATCTTCAAATGTCAGAGCATCGGATGGCTGCTTGCCAATTTCGCGGGTGAAACTCAACACATCCGCATGATGCGTTCCGGCGCCTGAATTTTTGGGTCGCATCAAGGGCACGATGAGTTTCTTGATGCCGGTCATATAACGCAGCAGGTCCACTTCAAGCACCGTATGAACCCGCGGGGCATGCTTGACAGCTTCGGCCACCTTTTGTGCCACATCGGACTTTGGAAAGGCCTTCATGGTGACGACAACGCGCGCTTCGGTTTCGCGCAGAATGGCGGCGATCTGTTCGGTTTCAAGCAGTGGATTGATCGGATTGACGACGCCTGCGACCATCCCCCCCAACATGGCGAGATAGGCCTCGTTGCAGTTTGGCAGGGCATAGGCAACCACATCTTTTTCCCCAATGCCCAATTCGTGCAACAGGTTGGCGGTCTGGGTCACCTTGGCCTTGACCTGTCGCCAAGTCAGCGTTTCGGCCTTGTCGGTTGGTCCCGAAAAGAGCTGGAAACTGATGGCCGGATTGTCCGGGCATTCTGCCTCGGTGCGCGACAAGCGTTCATAGATGGTTCGAGCAACGCCCCGCTCTTCATATGGCATTTCTTCTTCGATCGCGAGAACGCTTTCCCGCGTGGCAAACGTAACCATTCTTTTCCTCCCAGTGGGCGCGCTTGTTTTTTGGCTGGTTGCCTTTTTGTCTTTTGAAAATAGGCAGGCAATCACAGCAGGGCAAGGCACCGATTCCTCATTTGGCACTATAGCGTTTAACGTTACGTAAGATGGAGCCATACTTTGGTATTAAACTAACAAGTGTTCGATTATTCACATAGACTGTTTGAAATGGCACAAACGCGGCCTTCCGATAGGGAAAGCACATCCATTTCAAGGGTCCACAGGAGACCGATTGCAAGGGGCATCCTTTCAAGGAAGTTAGCCTTTACGAATCCCCCCCGGGAGGATACGATCTAGGCTAGTCATCCACATAATGTAACCCGATCGAGGGCGACATGACGCCGATTTGGCAACGCTATGGCCGCTACAATGAACAAGGAAGCCCAAAGAATGTCGCAGAGCGATTCAGTCACACCGCACCGACACGCCAGTCATCCGGCAATTGCCAAGCGACTGAAACGGGCTGCAGGCCACCTCACTCATGTCATTGACATGATTGAAAAGCATCAAGGGTGCGCGGATATCGCCCAACAAATGCATGCGGTTGAAAAGGCCATCGCCAACGCCAAGCGGCAATTGATTCAGGACCATATAGACCATTGTCTTGAGGGCAGTGTCTCCATGGATGAAACCGTGCGCGCGGCCACCCTCGCCGACTTCAAACTGATCGCCAAATATCTCTGAGCCTTCCCTGACAGCGAGACCGACAAATTCATGCTTCAGATTTTGCAAATTCCAGCCTTTCGGCACATGTTTTCAGCCCAGATCGTCGCCTTGTTGGGCACCGGGCTTTCAACCGTCGCGCTTGGCTTGCTGGCCTATGATCTGACGGGCGGGGAAGCGTCGATGGTGCTCGGCGTGGTGTTTGGCATCAAGATGGTGGCCTATGTGGGCATTGCGCCGATTGCAGGCGCCTTTGCCGGCTTTGTCCCACGGCGCAAATTGCTGGTTGGGCTCGACTGCGTGCGGGCGTTGGTCGCCTGCTTGTTGCCCTTTGTCGCAGAGGTCTGGCAGATCTTTGTGCTGATCTTTGTCATGCAAGCCGCATCGGCTGCCTTCACGCCGACATTTCAGGCGACACTCCCTGATATTTTGCCCCAAGAGAAAGACTATACGCGTGCGCTGTCGCTGTCACGGCTGGCCTATGACATTGAAAGCATCATCACCCCGACCCTGGCTGCGCTTGTGCTGCTGGTTGCAAGCTATCACGAGCTGTTTTACGGCACGGCTATCGGCTTCATCGGCTCTGGGCTGCTGATCCTGTCCGTTGCTCTGCCCAAGCCAAAGAGTGATGGCAAGCGGCGATCAATTTATGAACGCACCACCCGCGGCATCCGGATCTATTTGAAGACCCCTCGCCTTCAAGGTCTGTTGGCCCTGTGCATGGTGGTGGCGGCGATTGGCGCGATGGTGCTGGTCAATAGCGTGGTGCTGGTACAGGCTGTGCTGGGCCTTGATGAAATCTATCTGCCATTCACCATCGGCGCTTTCGGGCTTGGCTCGATGGTGATGGCACTGATCCTGCCTCGGTTGCTCGATGTCATCCCGGACCGGGTGGCGATGTTGAGCGGCGCAAGCATGATGGTGGTGGCGCTCACCTGCCTTGGCCTTGCCGCGTGGACGGGATTGTTTGTCTGGGCTGTGTTGCTGGTCTGCTGGTTCGTGATCGGAGCTGGCTATTCGGCGGTCCTGACGCCGTCGGGGCGCCTGTTGCAACGCTCTTCGCATGAAGAGGACCGCCCGGCGATCTTTGCTGCCCAGTTTGCGTTGTCCCATGCCTGCTGGCTGATCTGTTATCCGCTGGCCGGCTTCCTGCAAACAAGCTTTGGCGTTGCGGTGGCGAGTTCGGTTCTGGCTGTGATTGGTTTTGTCAGCCTGATGGTCGCCCGCCAGCTCTGGCCTGCGGGAGCCATGCGGGCACCCTACCATACCCATCCGGACCTGCCGCACGATCACCCGCATTTGCAGGATATCGACCACGCGCACGGCCATGCCCATATCTTCGTGATCGACGATCATCACATGCAGTGGCCACATATGAAGGCGTAGATCGAGAGATTGATCCAAGGTGGCTCAGGATCCGTAAGATCTTACAAATGGTGGCAAGCAAGAAGGCGACGCGGAAGAGACCTGCGTCGCCTTTATTTTTGCAGTCTGTGGCGCATTACTGCGCCAGATTGAGAGCTTCAAGCCGCTTGACGGTTTCTGGCAGCATATGCTCACGCTCGCGCACTTCGAGCAGCAGACGTGGGTTGGCATTGATCTTGTTCAGGGTGTTGAAGATTGCGGCCCAAGGCAGCGTGCCCTCGCCCGGATGCCAATGGCGATCGGCATAGCCGTCAGCATCCTGCAGATGGACATGGCCCAACAGATCACCCGCCATGGTGATGAAGTCAGTGACCGGCGGGGCCTTGTATTGGCCATGGGCCAGTTGGGCATGGCCGGTATCGATTGACAGCTTGAAGTTCGGGCTATTCATATGCATCACCAGCTGGTTGCGGTAGGCGGGATGGGCGTCATCGCAATTTTCCAGCATCAGGGTGCAGCCGATATTTTCCGCCCGGTTCAGCACAGGTTCCAGAATGGTATTGGCCGCTTCGAACATGGTGTCGCGCAGGGAACCGAAATTGGTGAAATTGAGCGTGTGCCAGAAGGTGAAGGGGCTATGGACAACCATGTGGGTCGCGCCAAGCTTCTCGCATTTGTTGAGCGCATCAAGCAGACGCACCTGAACGACATTCTGGATCAACGGATCGGTCGCTGCGATGTTCAGGCTGAAAAACGGACCATGAATACCGAAGTCTCCCTCATACCCCTCCAGCAGGGTCTTATAGGCAGTGATCAAATCATCCTGCTCGTCATCGACCACGTCCACCGAGCAGAAATCCTGCAATTCGAGGGTGCGGTTCTTCTCGAAAATCCAGTCCTTGAGTGCATTGACATGATCATATTTCAGAGCGGCACCCAGAATAGGCAAGTATGACATTGAGGTTTCCTTTGACTGGTGGAACGTTGGGGGACAGAGCATTGCCCGGCACGAGAGGCGGGGATATGCGCCTTATTGTATCCCTGCTTGCATGAAGGTTTGAACAAACTGGCGTTGGAAAAACACAAAATCGATCAGCAACGGGTCGGAGCGCATCAAGATTTCGGCATTGATGACCGGCCATTCGAAGCCTTACTCAGCTATTGAGAAAATGGAAAGACCGACAGAAAGGGATCGAGTCCCCACGGAGTTGGGGATGATAAGGGCCCAGATGAAATTATTCCAGTGGGCCATGATCGAGCCTAGACCAAAAGCCAGATATGGAGGGGCGCTTAGACCCGGTTGCCACCGATGGGTGATGGGCGGTGGCCCGGTCCCACCCCGGATGCAGTGCAATCCCCCAAGTTCGGACAGGGTTTTATGGTCCCAAAAGCGGTCAAACGTCCCTGTTTCAGGGCAGATCGCGTCCCATCCAGAGGGTTTCATCCTTACTGTCTGAGGCCTTGAGGCGTTCAAAGCCATGCTTCTGCCAGAAGGCAATGCCGCGCCGATTGTGCGTGCTGACACCCAGATGGACGGACCGGACGCCATGATGGACAGCAATGTCAAACCAGCGCTTGAGCATGATGCCGCCCACGCCTTTGCCTTGAAGACGCGGCAAGAGGTTCAAATGAATATGGGCGGGATAACGGGCAACAATTTCCGCGGGGGTCTGATGCGGGTGGTGAATGGCGTCAAGACAGTCGCGATCAGCGACCATCAGCTCCGTGCCTTTCACTGGGGCCAGCGGATAACGAGCGCGCAAGCCGGGCCACCAGTCTTGTTCCAAGCGGTTTGCCCAATCCTCGCTATCCAGAACGCCGAGCACATAGCCCGCGACCCCTTCTTCGTCTTCGGCAACAAAAATCATTGAGCTGGCAAGACGCAAATAGGGGCCAACATAGATATCACCAAGCAGCTCAGGATTGCTGAACAGACTTGTCGCATTCTTGCCTGCCGCCCCGGTTTGCACGCAGATATCATAGAGGGTTTCGTAATCATCGGGCCGATAGCCGCGAATTTTCATAGCCATGGTCTCTCTCCCAACCTTTGCCCGCACTTATTCTGTTGCTTCTGTTTTGGTGTCCCCGAGCATCGTCAGGACAAAATCCATCTCTTGCTTGGTGACAATCAGCGGCGGTATCCCTGTCAGGATGTTGCCTAGTGTGATCTTGAAGGACAAGCTCTTTTCGAGGCAGTGTTGAACACCATCCTCCTACAACGTCTCCGCCGGGGCATTTATATTCCGATATTTGACCAGTTTGATGCGGATCTGCAAGTGCCGTCTGTGGCCTCTGTGGCCATCTTCAATCATGTCATGACGCTTCGCCATCTTTTCAAGACATTTGATCGCACGTCCCGCCAAGTCGGCAAAGCTCTTTCTCAAGGCTTGGAGAGTTGTTTCACGCGGGCCATGCGCGATCATCGCGTGTATTGAAAACAGACCTTCATTCTGGATTGCGTCAGCCCTTTCCTTCAACGAACGCACCCGGTGCGCATTTTTTTTGCGGAGCCGTCAGAGAAGAGTCGTCGTTTCATTATCAAACTGTCATCTTTGACAGGCATGTTTCGGCAAATTCTTGTTCTGCGTTTTTGACTCAAACAATAAGCCGCAGGAACCGGCCCATCCTTGCCAAAGGCGGCTTCATTCATGATCGTCTCTGTCCCTCTTTAGACAGCAACGGTCGAACCGGTTTCACGGCGAAATTCTATCTTGTCGGAGTATTGGGCGTGATTAAAAACCCAAATGCACTGAAATTCATTCAGTTGACAGACCCACATGTGGCCGCGCAGAATGGTCTTGTTTATGGCCGTTGCCCCGCCGAGCGGCTGCGGGCAGCCATCGACAGCATCAATATGGACCATGGCAATGCGGATTTTGTCGTCATTACCGGTGATCTGACCCATCACGGGGATATTGATGCTTATGACGTCTTTGCCCGCGAGCTGCGCCGCCTGTCGGTGCCTTCGCATTTGCTGGTGGGCAATCATGATGACGCCCGGGCCTTTGCCTATCAGTTTCCCGAAACCCAGCGCTGCGAGCATGGCTTCATTCAAGGCTCAAAGCGCACTCCCTTCGGGCTTTGCCTGTTTCTGGATACCAGCGAAAAAGGCTCCTCCAAAGGCGTTTATTGTGACAAGCGCCGCAATTGGCTGTCCAATGCGCTCAGTGAAACCGATGGACCGGTGATGCTTTTCATGCATCACCCACCCTTTGTGATCGGCATTCCCAACACCGACGACAGCAGGTTGCAGGATAGCGATGCCTTCTGGCAGGTATTGGCCCCGCATAAGGAGCGCATTCGGCATATCTTTGTCGGCCATGCGCATCGGGTGATGTTTGGCAACTGGCGGGGCATATCGGTCTCAGGCATGCGCGGGCTCAATCATCAGGTGATGCTGGAACTCGACCGGGAGCCATCCGGTCAGGGTGGCAATTTTGAATCTCCGGCCTATGGCATCGTGCTGGCGGATGCGGAGCAGGTGATGGTGCATATGCATGATTTCATGGACCGCTCCGCGCGCTTTGTATTTTGATGGTGGCGAAAAGGGATGCCTTATGACGTCCCCTTGAATTGCTTGCGCCATGCCCCCGGCGGCAATCCAAATGTCTGCCGGAAATGATGGCGCAGTGAGATCACGCTGCCAAAGCCCGCCTCATAGGCCACCGCCTCCATGCTGAGGCTGGTGCTTTCCAGCAGCAATTGGCTGAGCGCCAGCCGTTCGGCCAGCAGCCATTGGGTAAAGCTGGTGCCGGTGTGATTGGCAAAATTAGGCGGGTGAAGGAGCGGCGGCTCATTCGGGCACTGGCTGCGGCCGTGTCGATGCTGTGCGGTTCCTTGAGAGATTTGCGGATCAAGACCATGACGTCCGCCACCCGGCTTTCACCAAGATCCTTTGGCACAGGGCGCTCGATATATTGCGCCTGCCCACCCTCGCGATGGGGCGAGACAACCAGATTGCGGGCGGTGTGATTGGCAGCCTCAACACCGATCTGCTTGCGCATCAAATAAAGACAGCAATCAAGCCCGGCTGCCACGCCTGCCGAGGTCACGACATCGCCCTCGTCGGCATAGAGCCGGTGGGGTTCACATGTAACATCGGGGTAACGCTCCGCGAAGGCGTCAGCATAGGCCCAGTGCGTGGTGGCCCGCTTGCCATCGAGCAGACCTGTTTGTGCCAAAACGAAAGCCCCAAGGCAGAGGCCCACAAGGGTAGCGCCCCTTTGATGGGCCGCTTGCAGGCAGCTGATGAGCGTCGGGGAAGGCTTTCTGTCTATATCCGGCCATGTGGGGACGATGACCATATCCCCTGCCCCGGCTTTGGCAACCGGATCAATGCCATGGGGCACCGTCAGGGTCAGGCCGTCTGAGGTTTGGATCGGGCCGGCTCGTTCCGCGCAAATCGTTACCCGATAGCGACCGCCCGTTTCATAGACACGGCCAAAGACAGTTGTCGGCACCCAGAGGTGAAAAGGACTGATGCCATCAAAGGCGATGACGGCGATCTGGATGATATCGGTCTGGTCAGGCATTGCAACAGCATATAATGGATGCGACGGTTTTGGCTTGATAGAGATGCGCCACCTGCGTGAATACAGGCACTGAGCCAGCAAGGCTTGGGAGCCCGTAGACCCCACATATCGAAGGGGTGCCAAGCCTTGCGGGATTGATGACCGTGACCTTGCCGTATAGTCTCACATCATGGAACCAAAAATCCGGCTAAACTCAGATATAGATGTTGTAGAGTATTCCCCAATGATCCGGGGGATGGTCCTGTCTCTGCGTTATGCAATCGAGCGCAATGGCATCGGATTGACCAAATCCGATGCCATGAATCGCGAATTCGTCACATGGGCTGCAGAAAACTTCAACTGGCCCGGATATACCGCAGAAGGCCTGTTCTCAATCAACAAGGTGCTCAATGAACATGACATGCTGCCGCTCTGGCCTTTGCGCGATACCCTGCAGTATCTTAAATTGATCAGACGGTACAAAGGTACCTTGAAAGCCACTCGCTCGGGTCAGACCTTAGCCAAGTCGCCGAACGAGCTATTTGTTCTTGTTGCCCCGCTTTATCTCTATCGATATGACCATGACGGTCTGCTGGAGCAGGATTGGGATTACGGCATTCCGGGCAATTGGCATATCTTCCTCAATCTCATCAATATCAAGGCGCGACAGGGGTGCACCCAAGGGGATCTGACCGAAATCCTTTATCCCAGATCCGAAATAGAACCTCGTGTTGCCTACTACAGCCTCGCGGATTCTGCATTCCTGCTCAACGTCCTGCGGCCTCTATGCTGGTTGGGATTGCTGCGAGAAGAGCGGGACGGCGATGGCTGGTATGGAAAGCGGACCTATCACAAAACGCCCCTTTGGTCCGCCTGCCTGATACTGGAATCCGATAATCAGGCACAATTGCGCCTGGTTTAGAGACGCTATTCCGCAGCTTTGCGCCGAGCTATTGCTTGCTCGCGATGGGCAATGGTCTCAGGAGTACTCATATAACTTGCATCTGTGCGCCTTCCAGGCTTCCGGCCGCGCTTCTTGTAGCCATTGCTAGAGCTGCCATCCGGAATGCCGAACATGTGGTTCTTCTGCCCCACGCGAGAGGGGCCTTTCGCACTACGCTGTGTGGGCGCACGGCTTTCCTGCATTCCAGCCACGATGGATAGGATATCATCCAACCGCTTATTCTCCACGACAGGGGCACGGTGGATGGATTGAAGCGTGTCATAGGTTCGGTAGGGAAGGAGCATGCCTTCATGCATTATCTCAAGCCGCCCGTCTGGATAGTCGCAGATAATAACCTTCTGGCGCACCAGCTTTTTTGCATAACTTGTCGGGTCCAGAATAAACAACACCTTGTCATAACGAAGGGTCAGAGATTGTGATACCGTCCGAACTTCCTTGCGGCACATGGCTCCATCCAGATTCTCATGATCTGCGAGAGAGCGGTGCATGTCCTTGGGATTGCGAGGAGGCTTACCAAAACGACGATTGTAATCTGCGATAAAGCCTGGGGCAAAATCGTTGGCTTCGTCTATTGTGTTGATACCTGCTAGTCGTAACTCTTTTACCAGCCTGTCCTGCAAGGTCCTGTTGGCACGTTCTACGCGCCCCTTTGCCTGCGGAGTGTCGGCACAGATAATATCGATATTGAGCTCATAAAGCGCTCGACCAAATTGCGTCAAGCCACTGGTACGATCCTTCCTGGAACCATGGGTGGTGCGGAAAACACCATGTTTATCGCTATAAAAAGCAATAGGTTTGCCCCGTTCTGCTAGATAGGCTTTTGTGGCCTCCATATAGTCGAACGTGTTCTCAGACGTTGCAAAACGCAGGTGAAGGATTTTGCTGGTGGCATCGTCAATAAAGACGAGTAGGGCGCATTTGGGCCCTCGATCCTCGAACCAATGATGGTGTGACCCGTCAACCTGAACAAGTTCACCGAAACAATCGCGGCGCCCCCGAGGTTGATGAATCTGTTTCTGGCGTTCGCGCCTAGTCTTCCAGATGCCTGCCTCCATCATCCATCGGCGCAAGGTCTCCTTACCGAGTGGAAGATCGTGCTTCTCAAGCAGCTTCTCACACGCAAAGGTCGGGCCAAAATCATGATAATGCTCGCGTACCAGATCAAGCACGCTATTACGGAACTTATCACTGAAACGCCGATTGCTCGGACGGCCTCGCTTCTTGGAAACAAGGCCATTCGCTCCATCATGATCATAGGCTTGCAACAGGCGGTGAACCTGGCTGCGAGAGAGGTGGAGCAGTTTGGCAGCATGGACAACGCGAAGCCGTCCGTCTCTAATCTTCTGAATGGCTTCAAGCCGATTCAACTCTTTCTGCGACATGGGAATCAAATAAGACATAGCAGCTCCTCCGGCATATCAATGAAACCGTCGGGCTAGTCTTCCTCCTACAGTTGGCCTTGACCAGCTGGAGAAGGGCAAAAAAACTGTCGCATCTCTAACTGGCCCAACTGTAGCATATCTAATGAGCTGCTATAGGCATGTTGTTCATAATTTTTGTTATGGAACTTTTAGTTTTTTCGGCTAACGGAAAGACATTCAAATTTGGCCCGATGTTACCACAATTTTCATTTTGGGCCACTTATTCATTCGCCTCTTGTCGTCTAGCTTCGGGTCAGTGTTTGACTGCAATGAAGGATAATTCCATGACCCAACAGATCCGGCCTTCCAATCGTGCCCTTATTCTGATCGACATTCAGAACGACTATTTTGACGGTTTTGCCTTTCCTCTTTGGCAGGCGGAAGAGACACTTGAACGCATTCTGCAAGCGGTGGCGCGCGCGAAGGCATCAGGACTGCCAGTCTTCCTCATTCAGCATGTGGCCGATGCCAGCAAAGGTCCTGCCCCGTTTTTCAATCAAGGCACCGAAGGGGTGGCTATTCATCCGCGCCTCAAGGAAGCGGTTGGGGATGGGATCGTTGTTCACAAACAGTTTGCAGACGGCTTCCTTGAGACTGAACTCGGCGCCCAGCTTCAAGCGCTTGGAGCACGGGAGCTGCTGATTGGCGGCATGATGACCCAGAATTGCGTCACCCATACCGCGATCTCGCCTTTGGCCAGCGCCTATGACGTGACCGTCCTCTCGGACCTTTCCACCAGCGTTAGCGAGATGATCCATAAAATCGCACTCAACGCCATTGCGCCAAGATTGACCATCACGACCTCAACGGACCTTTTTTGATCATCACACCCAGAGAGGCGCTGTTTTTGTCCGCATTAATCGACCAGAACAGCGCCCTCGCGTCATGACATTGCGGGCAAGGATTTCGTCCATCAGGTTGACGCAGATGTTGACCGCTTCTCACGATGTGACTGCGGGGGCAGCATGCAGGAAACTATGATCGGAAGTCTGGGACAGCATGAAATGAGCGACGTCGGCGTGGGAGATTTTGAATTTCATCCCCTTCTCGACGGATTTGAAATCGATACGGTAATCTTCGGTTTGGGGGCCGTCGATATAGTTGGTCGGGCGAACCAATGTCCAATCAAGCGTGCTCTGCTTGACGATGACTTCCTGATTTTCATGGTCAGCGTAAACATGACGCAGGATGAGGGGCATGATGACATAGCGATAGAGCCATGGCAGCGCTCCCCTGCTTTCGCCAGCCCCAAAGCCAGACAAGCAGATGAGCCGCGCAACGGATGCCTCTTTCATTGCCTTGACGATGAGCGCAGTGCCCTTTGTGCGAATGCCGTCCTTGTTGCCCAAAGGTGCACCGAGCGCAATCAGCACCGCATCCTGTCCTTTGACTACGTTGGCCACGTCCTCTGAATTAAGCACATCGCCAACCACGAGAGTCAGGTTTGGATGCTTTGGCAGATCCGCCTTCAGGGATCGGACCAGGGCCGTTACGTCATGGCCAGCGGCAAGGGCTTGACGGGTCAGATTGCGGCCGACTTTGCCGCTGGCACCGAAGAGAGCGAGTTTCATGATGGTTTCCTTTCAATGGGTTGGTGACAACCGTTTGGACGTGTTTGGCTTGGGCTTCAGGTTGATTGGATCGATCCGTCATCCACTGATTTACACAGTGTAAAGTTGACACCTTGTCAAGTAATGTTAGATTGACACCATGTCAAGTGAAAAGAGCGATACCAGACGCAAGATTCTGGAGGCCTGTCTTACCCTGCTCAAAGAAGGAGCCGGCAGCGGGATCCGTATGTCCGACATTGCCAAACGCGCTGGCGTATCCCGTCAGGCGCTCTATCTGCATTTTCAAAGTCGGGGGGAGTTGATCATTGCAGCAACCTTGCTGCAGGATGAAAGGGAAGGCGCACAAGAGCGGCTGATTGCAAGCCGAGAAGCAACATCCGGGCGGGCGCGCCTGTCGGCCTTTGTGCAGGCTTGGTGCGGTTATATTCCGGTCATTTATCCAGTGGCACGAACCATTCTCTATCTGGCGGAAACGGACAACGAAGTCGCCAGTGCCTGGATGCAACGCATGGAAGACATGCGCGAGGGATGTGAAGCGGCCATTGCCGCCCTGTCACGGGATGGGGATCTGCCAGAGCAGTTTGATGTGGCTTGTGCCACCGACCTTTTGTGGTCACTG
>CAXXSO010000064.1:0-25888 GCA_963676965.2 uncultured Cohaesibacter sp. | reverse complement strand
CAACAGCAACTGACTGCCATGGGACATGGTCTGGATGCCATTGACCGCAAGGAAATTCTGCCCCGTGAGGCTTTTGACGTTGCGGCCGTCCGGATCGACTTCACACACAAAGCGACAGCTGTCCTTGGACAGATGATGCAGGCGGGCATGATAGCAGCGCGCTGAGAGAGCCAGAGGCAGACGGCCAAAGACCTGCAATTCGTAGGTCGGGTCTGGAGCGGCCTTGATCAGTTGGGCGGTGGTGTCAGCGGGTACTTCGGCAGGCAGGACAAAGCGGACTGCGCCGCGGCTGGCGAGCGACTGGATGGTCGCCTCGTTATAGATGTTGATATAGGGGCCGACCACATAGTCGCGTCCCTTCAAAAAGGCGAGGGCGGTCAGGTCGTTGGCCTCGACCATCCACATATCCTGTTCGCACTGCTCTTGAAGGCTCTTGCGTTCAGGCTTGGTGGTGACCAGAGCGAGGGTGGAAATGATGACTTTCTTGCCCGCACTTTCCATCCGCTCGAGAATGTCGGGAAGCACCTTGTTGCGGAAGGGTAGACGCTTTGAGCAGACAGGTTCTCCGATATAGACCAGATCGAAGTCGCCTTCATCGGCAACCTTGAAATAGAAATCGCGCCAGTCACTTTCCGACCAGTTGAACAGGCAGGGGCCAAGGGTGAGTTCGGTATTTTTCATTGCCGGGTCCTTTTCCTTAGCGCCAGGTTTTCTGGTAGGAGCCTTTGGTGGTCTTCTGACCCTCGGTCAGGGGGGCGAGAATGGTGTCGAGATCAACGCTACGGCCTGTCGCCACCGCATCAACCGCCGTGCGGAAGCTTTTAACCACCTGCGCCATATAGGCTTTGCCGCGCTGGCGACCTTCGATCTTCAAGGCGGTGACACCTGCCGTTTGCAGTTGTGGCAACAGATGGGCAGCATTCAGGCTGACCGGATCCTCGAACACATAGCCAACCTCGCCATCGCTTTCGAACCGGCCCTTGCAGAGGGTCGGGTAAGCGGCGGCTTCGCCCTTGGGATATTGGTTGATGGTGATGCCTTCGAGCGTGCTTTCCAGATGGGAGCCGCGATCTTCATATTTGACCGAGCCGGGAGGGGAGCAAACGCCGTTGATGTTGGGGGATTTGCCGGTGCAATAGGAGGAGAGGGAGCAACGCCCCTCTGCCATCACGCACAGGCCACCAAAGATGAAGACTTCGGTCTCACAGGCAATTTCGGCATTGATGGTGGCGATTTCCTGCACCGTCAGAACACGCGGCAGGACGACTCGTTTGACGTTAAATTCATCCGCGTAATAATTGATCATGTCCGCGTTGGCTGCTGCTGCCTGCACGGAAAGATGGACGCGTAAATCGGGATGCTTGCTCGCGGCATAGTCGAGCATGCCCAGATCGGCAAGGATGATTGCATGGGCTTCGGAAGCGGCGACTTCGTCAACGGCCTCGCGCCAGAGGTCGGTCTTGCCGGCTTGCGCAAAAGTGTTGACCGCGACCAGCACCTTTGAGCCGCGATCGGCGGCATAGGCGATGCCCTGATGCAGTTCCTTGGTCGAGAAATTGAGGCCGGGAAAGTTGCGGGCGTTGGTTTCATTGCGGAAGCCGCAATAGACCGTGTCGGCACCGGCATCAACGGCGGTGCGCAGGGCGGCGGGGGTGCCTGCCGGGCAAACCAGTTCCATGGCTTTCTGGGTCATCTCTCCTCCTGGCAATTGTTTGTCTGGACTTCATCCTGTTTCAGGAGATCCAGATAGTCGCATGCCCGCAGCGTTCAGAACGTGCGGGGCATGCCGATCCTTCTCAAATCTTGTCGGGTCTTGATGCCCGCTGTCTTTTTGTCCGACTCACGTCGGATAGACGCCATGCATTGGCTCCATTCCAAACCCATTGTCATTGGCTTGACGGGAGGCTGAGGTGAAGGAGCTGTTGCGAAGGGTTTCCAGAATGGCCTTGCCGCCGGTTTCCACCGGACGGGACAGTTTGCCTGCCATTTGTGCGCATTCATGGATGAAATCAATCTCTGCATCATCAAGCGCGTTGCGCAGGGCGAGGACCGCTTCGGTATCGCCTTCGATGGACAGGTCACGGGAAAAGAAGAGCGCGTCGCCGTCTTCCTCGCCATCCATCAGGTCAAGCAAGGATATGAAGGGGGCGGAGACGGTCACATCCCGGTTCGGGAAGGCGTCAAGCGAGCGCGACAGGCGGATCTGAACCCGTTCATTATAGAAGGTCAGGCAGGCGATCCAGTCCAGATCGGTCGGAATCACGACAAAGCATTTTTCAGCATAGTCACCAAGACGCTCAAAAAATTCCGGATGCTCAAAGGCGATCCGATTGGCAGCTGCTGCAATCAGGCGCTCAAGGGGCATTAGGGGTAAAAACTGGGTCAGGCGTGCGACACAAGGGGGGAAAGAACGCACCGTTCCGTCAGTCATCATCTTATCTCCTTAGTCCCGGCTTTGGTGCCCGGCCTTCGGGCGTCGTGCGAGACGTAGATATTCGTAACCTTGCCGACGCATTGATGGTGGCCTCTTGGTTGCGAATTGGAATGCTTATCTTGGCGACAAATAGCAGCTTTTGAATGACAAATATCATCACTGCCTGCGCCAAAATGGCGCGCGTAGTTTTCCTTATTACGCGGGGTCGCATCCTTGGCGGCGCGTGTGGTTTGAAACTTTTGAATATACTGGCATTGCCAAGGCATCCAGATCGGTTTGGATCGGTTGAGTTCCTCGCCTTGAAAAGCCGGATTTCTGCTGTTTCACTCAAAGTTTGGAACGGGGTAAGTCATCTGTCTGGCTTTGGCGACCATCACGGTGATCAAAGGTCTTTGCGCGATACAGGATCGGTTCGGGATAAATGAGCGGGGTGAGGACCGCTTTGGCTTCGCCTTTTGACGTGTTGAAATCTTGGTTATAGCTCACCGCTCCGACACCTTGTGTCATCATGCTGCAATCGGTTGGGAGGGGGAGTGAGTCAGGTGCTCGCATTTTATCAACAGGCGTTGCCCTGACGGCATCAAGGCTTGCTGTTCCTTGCTTGAAGCTTGTATTTGGCTTTCCGGATATTGCGTCCAGATGGCTTGAAATTTTTCATTTTGCTAGCGCGCCATCTTTGCTGGGGCAAAAGGATCGGCAGGGCCATGATTTTGCTAGGCAAAGGACAACAAGCATGGTAGTGACCAGCGTCAACTTCTATCAAATAGCTTCTACCCAAATGGGTCTTGTTTGCGACATGCTGGCAGGCTCCACTCAGAGGCATTTCCTTTTGGCACCGCGTTTGTCCCCTCCCGCTCGGCATGGCAAACCAAACTCAGAGGACTGTTGACATGGCCATCATCCTTGAACCTTCTACCGGTCGCGAAGCGCTGACGTTTGACGACGTTCTTCTTCAGCCGGATCATTCTGTTGTGATGCCCGGTGAGGTGAATATCACCACTCGGCTGACCAAGGAAATCGAACTCAACCTACCGATTCTGTCCTCTGCAATGGACACTGTGTCTGAAGCCAAAATGGCCATTGCCATGGCGCAGGCTGGTGGCATGGGCGTGATCCATAAGAATCTCACCCTCGAAGAGCAGGCCGAGCAAGTTCGCCAGGTCAAGAAATTCGAAAGTGGCATGGTGGTCAATCCGCTGACCATTACCCCCGATTACACCGTGGAAGAGGCCAAGGCGGTCACCAAACGCTTTGGCTTTTCTGGTGTGCCGGTGGTCGAAGGCACCAAGGATGGCGAGAAAACAGGCCGTCTGGTTGGCATCCTGACTCACCGCGATTTGCGCTTTGCTTCCGATCCCGAGCAGCGCGTCTATGAGCTGATGACCCGTGACAATCTTGTCACCGTGACCGAGCAGGTATCGCAGGACGAAGCCAAGCGTCTGCTACACCAGCACCGCATTGAAAAATTGCTGGTGGTGGATGACAAATATCACTGTGTCGGTCTGATCACCGTGAAGGATATCGAGAAATCCCGTCTCAATCCCAATGCCTGTAAAGATGCGCAAGGCCGTCTGCGTGTAGCCGCGGCCTGCTCGGTGGGCGACAAAGGTTTCGATATGGCCGAAGCGCTGATCGATGCCGAGGTGGATGCGTTGGTGGTTGATACCGCTCATGGTCACAGCCAAGCGGTGCTTGATGTTGTGACGCGGATCAAGAAAGTCAGCAACGGGGTGCAGGTGATTGCCGGTAACGTGGCCACTGCCGACGCCACCAAGGCGCTGATTGATGCAGGGGCTGATGCGGTCAAGGTCGGCATCGGGCCGGGCTCGATCTGCACCACCCGGATTGTGGCTGGCGTTGGTGTGCCACAATTGACCGCCGTGATGGATTGTTCCAATGCTGCTGCAGAGGCCGGAATTCCGACGATTGCCGATGGCGGCATCAAGTTTTCCGGCGATCTGGCCAAGGCTCTGGCCGGTGGCGCGATGGTCGGCATGGTTGGCTCTCTGTTGGCTGGCACCGATGAAAGCCCCGGCGAGGTCTATCTCTATCAGGGCCGTTCGTTCAAATCCTATCGGGGTATGGGCTCTGTTGGTGCTATGGCGCGCGGCTCGGCTGATCGTTATTTCCAGGCAGAAGTGCGTGACAATCTCAAGCTTGTGCCCGAAGGCGTTGAAGGTCAGGTGCCATATAAAGGTCCGGTTTCGGCTGTTCTGCACCAGTTGGCCGGTGGCCTGCGGGCTGCCATGGGCTATACCGGCTCCAAGGATTTGGCGGAATTCCGCGAGCGGGCCAAATTTGTTCGAATCTCTCCGGCTTCCTTGCGCGAATCCCACGCCCACGACGTGACAATCACCCGCGAGAGCCCGAACTATGGCGGCGTAAGCTGATAATAGGTCGATCTTGTATTGCTTAAGAGCCAATAGAGTCTGGGGCGATCAGCCTATGATTTTATTGGCTTTTTTGTGAGTGGCCAAGGTCGTGAATGAGCCCATTTGCGACATTGAAACCGGAGAGATTGTTCGAGGATGCAACTAAAGGCTTCCAGAAAGAGGCCACTGTCTCGCCTTTAGTGGTTTGCGTTCTTGTAGACGAGACCTGACAGCGCTTCGCAATTGAATGAGCCTATACATCCATCAGGAGCCAGATAGAGAACAACCCTTTCTTCAACTGCTTTGACAAATTGCTGATGAAGATCGCGCCACTTTGGAAGCAAATCGCGGGGCACTTTTCGTACATAAAACTTCCATTCTCGATAAAAGAAATAGTGAGAGCACTTACCATGATCGAAGCAGCTAATCTCGACAGGATTATCTTTTGAATTTACAAAGCCAAATGCTGTAAATGGTATCCGATTGCATCCCATTTTCTTTTCTCTATATGTGGCAACAAATAAACCTAACTCATTGGCTTTACTTGCCATGCCACAGATCTTTCGCTTCGAATTGAAGCGTTCCAATTTGCCCTGCTGTTGGTAATTCGCCATTGGCCCTGATCCAGTTACCATTTCAAATTGGTAAGCCTTACCATCAATGATCACTGGCACCTTAAATGAAATAACACCTCTAATTCGCCGGTCTCCCGGCAAGAACAAACTCTCGATGATGAAGCGTTCATCCACTTTGTCGGTCTCACAATAGAGCATTGCTTTCTTGTCATGCCGCACGTCTTCCTTGCGCAATTTTAGTATGATGATCGCATTTGGGCTGTCGTAGTAGGGATCCAACCGTTCACCGGAGCAATAATATGCCCAACCCTTTTCGGCCTTAGGCAACTCATCCGCTTGTGCGTAAACGGTATGAAAAGACAAAGCCGCACATAGCAATGTCAGAAACCACGCATTGGGACTTAGCGTCGGAACCCATTTATTGATTAAGAGACCGCATGTTCCCATAACATTCCTCATCCAACTACTCCTGATCATTAGCCACTAACTCGCTCTTGAATTCTGGCATGGTTCATTAGTTTAACCGACGCTTCGTATTTCGCGCATTCAATCACAGCGCACAGTTAATACGATTGCCATCTTTAGGTGGAACTAATGTTAAAAATGATACTTACCGACCAGTTTTGAGCGACATTTTTTTATGTCAGCATTTCAGCACTGCTGCCAATGTCCAAAAGGTCCGCTTGCCCGCCATTCGCGTTCAAGCTTTGAGATCTTTTTTAGAATGGTGACTTGGGTGGCAGGTGCTAGTGCATCGGCCACTTTGTCGTTTCTGGGGATGTCTTTTCCGGGATGGCGATTGCCGCTCATCCTGATAGGGTGGGGTGACGTCTTCTTTTGCGATCAAACGGGGTATCTTTGATGAACGAGCATATTTTGCAGGCTTGTTTGCTGGATGGTAAGGGCGGTTCGACGCCTCTGGCGAAGGATCAGCTGGCGGGTTTGGAACAGGTCGATGGGGTGGTCTGGATCTATTTTGATGGCTCCAGGCCCGAGACCAGAGACAGTTTGAAAACAGCCTTTCCCTCGCTCGATCTGCTGATACTGGATGCGTTGCTGGACATCGACACCCGTCCCCGGATGATGCAGATGGATGAAGGCGTGTTGCTGATGTTGCGCGGGGCGAACCTCAATGAGGGGCAAGAACCGGAGGATATGGTGTCGGTCAGTGTCTGGGCCGACCCGAGTCGGATCATTTGCGTCAGCCATGAAGGGGTGCGGGCGCTGGATGACCTTCAGGCTTTGTTGCAATCGGGCAAGGGGCCGAAGGATTCGGGGCAATTTCTCAGCATGTTGTGCAAACGCCTGATCCAGCGGTTGGAGCCGACCTTGTCGGCGCTGGATGATGCGACGGATGCCATCGAAGAATTGGTGCTGGTGACACCGGATCTCGCTCTGCGCGAGCAAATTGCCGATGTGCGCGGGCAGGCCATTGCCTTTCGGCGTTACTTGGCGCCACAGCGTGATGCGATTGATCTGCTTTTGCTGGCGGATATTGACTGGCTCGAAGAGCATCATCGGCGGCATTTCCAGGTATCCTACAACCATGTCGCCCGCCATGTGGAGGATCTGGACGCCATTCGTGATCGCTGCCAGATTGTCAAGGACGAGATCGCCCACGCGCAGGCGGATCGCCTGAATCGGCAAATGTATATGCTCTCTGTGATCACGGCGATTTTCCTGCCGCTGGGATTCATGACTGGCCTGTTGGGCATCAATGTTGCTGGTATTCCCGGCGCGGGGGATGGTTCTGCCTTCTGGATTTTTGTTGGCTTGTTGGTGGGAATCGTCGCCATTCAGATTGCCCTTTTCAAATGGCTCAAGTGGTTTTAGAAAGCTGCGGCTTTGTGTTGTTTTTCGCTTGGCATTGGCGGCAGTCTCTCATATATCTGCGGGACTTGAATCAAGACTGTTTCATAGGAAAAGACTAGGAAAAGACAATGAAGCTGGGTGGTCGACTGCAAGCTGCTATCGAAGTGCTGGAAGAGGTGGAAGGGCGCAAGCGTCCTGTGGCCGAGGCGCTGAAGGATTGGGGGCGCAATCACCGTTTTGCCGGATCGGGAGATCGTTCGGCGATTGGCAACATTGTCTATGATGCGCTGCGCTCACGTGCGTCTCATGCTTGGAAGATGGGTGAAGAGACCCCGCGTGCGCTGGCTTTGGCGACCATGGCTTTTGACTGGAAAAAGGATGTGGAGGCGTTGCAGGCCCTTATTGCCGATGATACGCATGCGCCAACGCCGCTGACCGAGGGTGAGATTGCCGCGATCAAGGCCAGGTCGATGAAAGATGCTCCTTTCTGGGTGCGCGGCGACATTCCCGAGTGGCTTGAAGCGAACTTCATGGAAGCGTTCGAGGAAGACGCTCTGCTTGAAGCGCGGGCCTTTTCCCAGCGACCGCCGGTCGATATCCGGGTCAATCGCCTCAAGACCAACATCGAGAAGGTGGAAAAGGAGCTGTCTCGCTTCAATCCCCGCCGCACGGCTCTGGGTAAGGATTGCCTGCGCTTTCCGGCGGGCAAGGGGGATTCGCGCCAGCCAAATATTCAGGGTGATCCGGCCTTCCGAAAGGGCTTTTATGAAGTGCAGGATGAGGGCAGCCAGATTGTCTCCAGCCTGATCTTCCCACGGCCCGGCGAGCAGGTGCTGGATTATTGCGCAGGCGGTGGCGGCAAGACACTGGCCATGGCCGCGCAGATGGAAAATAAAGGCCAGATCTATGCCTATGATGCGGATGCCTCGCGCCTTGCGCCGATTGTTGATCGTCTGACGCGGGCCGGTGTACGCAATGCCCAGACCCGCACACCCAATGAGGGTGCGCTGAATGATCTGCTTGGGCGGATGGATCGCGTCGTGGTGGATGCGCCTTGTACCGGTACTGGCACATGGCGGCGTCGTCCGGAAACCAAATGGAAGCTGACCCAGGAGCAGCTCGACAAGCGGGTGGAAGAACAGCAGATCGCTCTGGCTCAGGCGCGCCAGTTTGTGCGTCCCGGTGGTTATCTGATCTATATCACCTGTTCGGTGCTGGCGGCAGAAAATGAAGACCAGACCTATCAGTTCATTGAAAACAATCCTGATTTCGAGTTGGTCTCGGCCGGCGAGGTCTGGCAGGATCTCTATGGTTTTGATGCACCAAAACCCTGGTCGTCGGACATGATGAGCGTCACGCTGACGCCCGCTTCGACCCAGACCGATGGCTTTTTCTTCTCTGTTCTGGAACGTCGCCCTGAATAGGTTGGTTTTGCTGTTTTCTGTCAGTAACTTCGTTTGATATCATATCCAGTGAATTGAAAAGATCGCGAGGCTGGGGTAAAGCTCAGCTCGTGATCTTTTTGTTTTCGAGAGGGAATGAAGCCATGGCAAAAGCCGGAGATGCAGTGCAGGTTTCGATGTTCGACACATTGCCGGACATGGTCCAGCCGCAGCCCAAATTTGCATTGGAGGAGTCTGCGGAAGTGGAAGCCTTGCTGCCCAAGGCGAAACCTTCTGCCAAGGCGAAGAGCCGTCCGGCCACGGCGCTGGCCAATGATGAGGCTTTCACGCTTGAAAATTTTCTCCCCTATCGCATTCTGGAAGTGGCGCAGGGCTTGTCCCGAAGGATGAGCAAGGTGCTGCTGGAAGAGTGGGATATGAGCGTTGCGGAATGGCAGGTGCTTGCCTCCTTGTCGCGCGAAGGGGCGGTCTCTGTGCGTGAGGTGGAACCCAAGACCTTGCTTGACACGGTGGCCGTGTCGCGGGCAGCTAAGCGGCTGACAGATCGCAAGCTGATCAAGCGGGACGTGAATAAGCGCGACAAACGGTTGGTGGTTTTGAAACCGACCAAGAAGGGCCGGGACGTTGCCTCGGACATCGGGCATCTGGTGATGGAAATGGAAAGCGAATTGCTCAAGGGCATGAATGTGCAAGACCGCATTCGCTTGTCCCAATTGCTCAAGACTCTGGCCTGAGCCTGCGTCTTTTGCCTATATCTGTTGCTCCCGTTGTCTTTGAGGGGGCCGACCCGGCTTGCGGCCAAGTCGGGTTTCAAGATGCGCCAATTGAAGCATTGAAGAATGGCGGCATGGAAAAGTCGCCATTTTTCCCGTTGATCCACGGAAATCGTCAAGGAACGTTGCGTTTGCTGTGGCTTCGTCCTAAGAGGATGATAAAAGCTCAAGGATAAGAGCGAAACGCAAATCAGGAAGAAGGGCCAATGACGGATAAGATTCTCATCATCGACTTTGGGTCACAGGTCACCCAGTTGATCGCGCGGCGCGTGCGTGAGGCGGGTGTCTATTCCGAGATCGTGCCGTTCCAGAATGCCGAAAAGGCATTTTACGAGATGCGCCCAAAGGGCATCATCCTCTCTGGCGGTCCGGCTTCGACGACCGATATCGGGTCACCCCGTGCACCGCAGGCGATTTTCAATGCCGGTATCCCCATTCTCGGGATCTGTTATGGCCAGATGACGCTGTGTGTGCAGACCGGTGGCAAGGCGGAAGGCTCTGAGCATCGCGAATTTGGTCGCGCCTATGTGGAAGTGGTCGGCAAGAGTCCGCTGTTTCAGGGCATCTGGGACCAGATCGGTTCGCGCCATGAAGTGTGGATGAGCCATGGCGACCGGGTGGTCGAGCTGGCTCCGGGCTTCGAAGTGATCGGCGTGTCGGAAAATGCACCCTATGCGGCCTATGCCAACGAAGAGAAGAAGCATTATGGCGTGATGTTCCACCCGGAAGTGGTGCATACGCCGGACGGAGGCAAGCTGCTGTCGAATTTTGTGCATCACATTTGTGGCTGTTCAAAAGACTGGACCATGGCCCATTTCCGGGCCGAAGCCATTGAGCGCATTCGGGCGCGGGTTGGTGACAAGAAGGTCATTTGCGGTCTGTCCGGTGGTGTTGATTCGTCGGTTACTGCGGTGCTGATCCATGAAGCGATCGGCGATCAGCTGACCTGTATTTATGTCGATTCCGGCCTGATGCGACTGAATGAGAGTGAGCAGGTGGTTTCCCTGTTCCGCGAGCATTACAATATTCCGCTGGTGCATGTGGATGCGTCTGAAATCTTCATTTCCGCTTTGGAGGGCGAGACGGATCCGGAGCGCAAGCGCAAGATCATCGGCGGCCTGTTCATCGACGTGTTTGAAGATGAAGCCGAGCGGATCGGTGGTGCAGATTTCCTCGCCCAGGGCACGCTCTATCCAGATGTGATTGAATCCGTTTCTTTCACCGGTGGCCCATCGGTGACAATCAAGTCGCACCACAATGTTGGCGGCTTGCCTGAGCGGATGAATATGGAACTGGTCGAGCCGTTGCGCGAGTTGTTCAAGGATGAGGTTCGCGCTCTTGGCCGCGAGCTGGGACTGCCGAATGACTTTGTCGGTCGTCATCCGTTCCCCGGTCCGGGTCTGGCGATCCGCTGTCCGGGCGGCATTTCGCGCGACAAGCTGGAAATTCTGCGTCAGGCGGACGAGATCTATCTCGATGAGATCCGCAAGGCCGGACTCTATGATGCCATTTGGCAGGCCTTTGCAGTGCTGCTGCCGGTTCAGACCGTTGGCGTGATGGGCGATGGCCGGACGTATGAGTTTGTCTGTGCCTTGCGTGCGGTGACCTCGGTGGATGGCATGACGGCCGATTTCTATCATTTCGACATGAATTTCCTGTCGAAGGCTGCAACCCGCATCATCAACGAAGTCAAAGGCATCAACCGTGTCGTCTATGACGTCACCTCGAAGCCTCCGGGGACGATTGAGTGGGAATAAGTTCCTGCGTTATTCACAATTACCTTTCGCAGAAAGGCGCCCTTTTGAGGGCGTCTTTTTTTGTGCCCACTTGCACGGGTGCGACAAATTGTTACACTTGGTCCCTATAAGTATGAATTTATAGGGGGTTGATATGGTATTTGATAACAGTGTTGCCCGCCGTCTTCGTGCCGTTGTGGCGGATTTGCCCGATGTGACGGAGGTGAAAATGATGGGAGGACTTTGCTTCCTCACCGAGGGCAATATGATCGGTGGAACTCATATTGATAAATCGGGTGCACGACTTTTCATGTTTCGTGTCGGAAAGGAAAACATGATGGAGGCGCTGGCGCGGCCTGGTGCTTCAACCTTGATCAGCGGCACCCGCCCGATGACCGGATTTGTTCAGGTGAATGCTGATGATTGTTCACAGGGCGACTTGAAGGGCTGGATCGCATTGACCATGCGATTTGTGGGGAATTTGCCTGCCAAGGCAAAGGCCTAAGGGCCTGCATTCTCCAGATGCGCATGCATTCAGCCTGCATATAGTCAGGGCATTTGTACCGTCCTTTTCTGTTTTCTGCTCTGGCGATTATGTGGCCCTTTATCGACGAATGGCGATATGGGTGTTGCGCGGACCATTCTGGCGGACCAGATCGAACAGGGTTCTGGCATTGTTGGGATGCAGGCGAATGCAGCCATGGGAGGCAGGACGCCCCAAACGTTTGATGGCATTGGTGCCGTGGATTGCATAACCGCCATGGAAGAAAATAGAGTAGGGCATTGGCGCGCCGCGATACCGTTTGGAATAATAGCGCCGATGCATGCGGATCGGGCGGAAGCTGCCAACCGGCGTGCGGTAGCCCCGGCGTGCGGTCGAGACCGGCCATGCATGGCGTCGTTTGCCATTGACGGTCACAAGCATTTTCTGGCTTGAAATATCGATGGTGACCTGAACACCGCGCATCTTGGCGTCTGCCGAGCCGGGCAGGGTGGTGAGCGCCATGATGAAGGCAAGGCTTGCGATGAATGCGCAATGCAGAGCGCCATGTCTGATGGCTTTGCCAGCAATGAACAGGGCGTTTCGTAAGAAATGTCCTTGGTTGCGAACGGGCATGGTGTCGGCTCCCCTAGTCGTCTGTTCCCCAGAAATCAACGATCAAAAATAGCGAGACGAGCAAACCGAAGGATCTCTTGATGCGACAGTGTCACGGCGTGGCTTTGGGTACCTATTGGTCTTGTGCGACATTTATTCTTTTGCAGTGACTTTCAAGGCGAGCTGTCGGCATTTGACCGGGTTTGCAATGCAATCTACGTCTTCGCACAGGTTTCCCTGCAAGTGATGGTTTATCAAAACCTGCTTTTATAATCATTGCAAACAGCAATTGCGGTCATCTGCGCTTAACGTTAAGACGCTCAGTTCTTTTTGAGCTTTTCCAATAGAGAAGCGCATTGGACGCAATGGGTGGCGGCGGGGTCAATTTCGAGGCGTTTCAACGGAATTTTGGAATCACATTCAACGCAATAGCCAAAGTCGCCGTCCTCCAAACGCTGAAAGGCCTGCTCAATTCGCAGTAGCTCGACATCGCGGCGGCGCTGGGCTTCCTTTGCCATCGCCTGACCTTGAAGGGCGTCCATGCGCGACAGGCGTCCGACGCTCTGTTGGTCGAGCGAGACGACGTCGCGGGATTCCTTTGAAAGGTCGCTCAGATCGGAAATCTCGATGCGTTTTCCTTCGAGCATCTGCAAGGCTGTTTTGGGCGAGATTGTCATGACACCTCCCGAATGGCGGCTCTGGTCGCCAGCCTATCAGCCCGATGGCATTCTCCTGCAGACAAGGCAGGGCAAGCGACAGGCCAGTTGATGGTTGCTACGCACTTGGCGCTTGCCGGTTGCCGATTTGCTCACCCCATTGTCCCGGACGCTCTGGGCCGTCAGGGGGACGCGGGTGGTGCTATGGAAATTCGGGGCTTATACCTGTCCCGAATGGGCATCAAGCAAGTTCGAAATCGTTTGCTCTACTTGTCCGTAGAGTTCCTGTTACAGGTAGCGTGGTGCAAGTGGCGGGGAAGGTCAATCGCTTTTTGGCTCAGCCGGACATCTTATCGCATCTGTCTCGACCAATGGACGGGAGTTGGCGGATTCTGGACATTTGCGTCAATTCGCATCGGCAGAAAGGTCGCTATTTTCTGCTCGTTTTCTTGATGATAGTTGAGTTGCGATCTCAAGAATTGACAGAGACCGTAACATTCGATACCTAGCCCGAAGACCTGATTGAATTGGACATAACTATGCTCGTTAATTTGCTCACTATGATCGCCGGAATAATTCTGTTTTTTGCCATTCATCTGGTGCCGCAGCGCCAAGCTCTTAAAGAGTCTATCGTGGAACGGATCGGTGTGATGGGCTATCGCGCCTTGCACGGTGTTGTCGCGCTGGCTGCCATAGCGCTGATTTTTGGCGGCTTTTTTCAGGCTCGATATGACGTTGTCCTGTGGTATCCGCCGGTCTGGACCCGCCATCTGGCTGCAACTCTGATGCTGTTTTCCTCTATCTTGCTGTTTGCGGCTCCCTTCAAGGGCAAGATCAAGGAAAAGCTGACGTCACCCCTGTCAGTGGCGATCAAGATCTGGGCGCTGGCGCATCTGATCGCCAATGGAACTCTGGCTGACGTCATTCTGTTCGGCTTTTTCCTCTTTTACGCAGTCACCTATCGCATCTCGCTCAAGAAACGCATTCAGGCCGGATTGGTGGTCGTCCCTAAAGGCCGCTGGCTCCATGATGTCTATGCCGTTGTGCTTGGGCTTACCTTCTATGCCGTGATGGTGATGGGCTTGCATGAATGGGCCTTTGATGTGGCGCCACTTGGCTGAGCGCCTCTTTGCTAAAAGCTATGAATAACAACCCGGTCTTGCGCTTGGTGCTGGGGGCGAGGGCAGGAAAGTGCCGTTTGACCCCATTGCTGCCACATTGCCTGTGGAAGCAATGTCGGCTGGAAAAGTACCGGATCAATCCCCGGCTTGCTGCTTTGTGTCCTCAAGCATGGGGTTTTCTCCGTCAAATCAGGGCCTAACGCCATTGCAGTGATTGCGTGTTGTCGTCTGACTCGCTAATGTCCGGCAAAAGATATTGAGTGGCAAATGGGCAGAGGTGCCCGTTTGAACGAGTTTTGCCGGTCATGACCGGTCTATGAAGTGACGGATTGAGCGTTAAGCCTGCCGGTTGCTTCAGTCGAAGAATGGATGCAAGAGATCATGTCGGACAACGATTTTATCCGCGAAGTTGACGAAGAGATGCGTCAAGAGGAAATCCGCAATCTTTGGGACCGGTTCGGGCCTTTCGTTATCGGCTTTGCGTTGCTGATCGTGTTGGGAACCGCTGCCAACAAGGGTTATGACTATTGGAAGGAAACGCAGGCACAGCAGTCTGGTGATGCTTTCCTTGCGGCTCTTGCCCTGTCCGATGAAAACAAAACGGATGAGGCGATTGCTGCGCTTGACAAGCTGAAAGTTGAAGGCTCCGGAGGCTATCCTTTGCTGGCGGAGATGCGTATCGCGGCTGAAAAAGCCACTTCCGGTGATGTCGATAGCGCAATTGCCGGGTTTGAAGCGATTGCTGCCAATCCATCCAATGAAGCCGTCATTCAGGATCTCGCTCGGGTGCGGGCCAATATTCTGATGCTGGATCAGGGCAAGGCCGAAGATGTGATTGTGCAGATGTCCGGCATGATGGATGACAGCGGCTTTCGTCACAGCGCTCGTGAGCTGGTGTTGCTGGCATATATCGAGAAGAAAGAATTCGATAAGGCCCTGCCAATTGCCGAGCGTATGGTGGCTGATGCCGAAACCCCATCCCAGATGCGTCAGCGGGCTGAAGTTTATGCCAACTTCTTGCGGTCCAAATTCGCACCAAGCGAAGGGAAAGCCTCATGAAAGCAGCTGAATTGACCCTTGGCGAAGGCACAAAGCCCCGTCGCGCGCACCTGTTGGTGTCGATGGTAATGGTGGGGCTTTTGGCCGGATGCACCAGTGTTGCGGATATGGCCAGCGACATCAATCCTTTCGCCAAAAAGGAAGTGCCTCTTCCCGGGACCAGGACATCCCTGTTTCAAACTGCTGCCGAAATAAAATCCGAAGACAGCAGCCCGGTTTCTCTTACGTCTGCCGTTGCCTTTAACAGCTGGGGGCAGGCTGGTGGTCCGGCAACGAACAATCCGCCCCATGTTTCCTATAGTGGGCAGGGCAATCGGATCTGGAGTGTCGGTGCAACGATCAGTGGTGGAAAGTCTGATCCCCGCGCTGGTGCGCGGCCTGTTTCCTATGGTGGTCGTGTTGCGGTCTATGGGCCGGATGGCAAAGTGTCTGTTCATTCTGCCGCCAACGGTGGTCGGATCTGGGCGACGTCTGTTCGGCCGGAAAATGAAAAAGGCATCGCCATCGGCGGCGCGGTTGCCATGGATGCCAATCGCGTTTATGCGGCAACCGGCTTTAGTGAACTGGTTGCTCTTGAAGGGGGCTCCGGGCGTCGGCTCTGGTCCTTTGCGCTTGATGCCCCGGCTCGCGGCGCGCCTGCGGTTGCGGGCAATGTGGTTCTGGCTGTTACGGCAACCAACTCGATCTATGCGGTCAATGTGTCCGATGGCAAAGAGCTTTGGGCATTCAATGGCATTCCTGAGGGTGCTGGCCTGATTGGGGCTGCTGCCCCTGCGGTGAGCGGCAATACGGTTCTGTTTGCCGGCACGTCTGGGGAATTGGCGGCGCTTGACCTCAAGACCGGTGAGATGCGTTGGACCGATACCATGGTTCTTGGCAGCCGCCGCTTTGCAGTGTCCGGTATTTCTGCGGTTGCGGGTGGTCCTGTGATTTCCAATGGGGTGGCCTACGTGGCGTCCGTCAGCGGCAATCTGGTCGCCTTCCGCCTGCGCGATGGTGAGCGTCTGTGGGAGCGGAATATCGGGTCCAGCCATACGCCGGTTGTCAATGGCAACAGTGTTTTTGTGCTCGATCTGGATGACCGAGTCTTCGCGCTCAATCGCAAGACGGGTAAAATTCGCTGGTCAAACCAGTTGCCGTCGATTAGAGAGAAGAAAAAGCGGTCGACCTGGGCCGGTCCAGTGCTGGCCGGTGGTAGTTTGTGGGCTGCGTCCAGTGAAGGACAATTGGCAGCTGTCAGCCCCCAAACGGGGCAAGTCAAGCTGACCAAGAATACCAAGGATCCTGTCTTCATTTCACCGATTGCTGTCGGTGGTCGCTTGATCACGCTGAGCGGATCGGGTCGTCTGTCCGGATTTAATTGATCCCGGGCGTATGTGACAGACAAATATGATGGTCTTGAGTGATCAGGTCCGCCGTCCCGCCATGCGCGGGGAGGGCGGATCTTTCCTCCAAGGCTTGCAGAAGAATAAAAAGCGCCCTGGGTCCGGTCCGGGGTTTTGTGTTATCTAGCGGGCCGAGACGGCGAAAGATTGCTGTCTTCCCCGTTGGCGATCCCGACAGGCTGTTGCCAGTCAGCGCCGGATGGTCGGGACGGAAAGCGTTTTGGAAACGTTATGAAACTGAATGTGGCCATTGTTGGCCGACCCAATGTCGGCAAATCCACTCTGTTCAACCGTCTGGTTGGCAAGAAGCTGGCGCTGGTTGATGACCGGCCCGGCGTGACGCGCGACCGTCGCGAAAGCGAAGCGCGGATTGGTGATCTGACGATCAATATCATCGATACTGCCGGTCTGGAAGTCGCCGAGGAAGATGCCCTTGAAACCCGCATGCGTCTGCAAACCCAGGAAGCCATTGTCATGGCCGATGTGGTTCTGTTCATGATGGATGCGCGCGCCGGTATCACACCGATGGATGAATATTTCGCCGATATGGTGCGCAAGGCGGGCAAGCCGACGATCCTACTGGCTAACAAGTCCGAGGGGCGAGCGGCCGATGCTGGCTATTATGAGGCTTTCTCGCTGGGCCTTGGGGAACCTATGCCCCTGTCTGCCGAGCATGGCATCGGGATTGCCGATCTTTATGACGCGCTTGTGAAACATGAAGAAGAAAAACTGGCGGCGGCCGGCAATGCTGGCGATTCTGTTGATGCCTTGTTGGCCGATGATGATGGCCCGCAGGTGGATGTCGATATCGATGACGACGAATCCGAAGCCCCCCTATATGATCCGACCAAGCCGCTACGCGTGGCGATTGTCGGGCGTCCGAATGCTGGCAAATCGACGCTGATCAATCACATGATTGGCGAGGACAGGTTGCTGACCGGCCCGGAAGCGGGGATTACGCGCGATTCCATCTCGGTCAATTGGGAATTCCGTGATCGCAAGATCAAGCTGTTTGATACCGCTGGCATGCGCAAGAAGGCGCGGGTGCAGGAGAAGCTTGAAAAATTGTCGGTTTCCGATGCCCTGCGCTCGATCCAGTTTGCTGAAGTGGTGGTGGTCACGCTTGATGTGACCAAGCCGTTCGAGAAGCAGGATTTGCAGATTGCCGATCTGGTGCAGCGCGAAGGCCGCGCCATCGTGATCGCCCTCAACAAGTGGGATCTGGTCGAAAATCCGCAGGAAATGATGGCTGACCTGCGTGAAAAGGCAACTCGCCTGTTGCCGCAGATGCGTGACGTGCCAATGGTGCCGATTTCCGGCCTGACGGGCAAGAATCTCGACCGTCTGATGCAGGCCGTGCTGGACATCTATGAAATCTGGAACCGCCGGATCTCGACCTCGCGGCTCAATCGTTGGTTGGCCGATGCGGTTGGCTCGCATCCGCCCCCGGCGGCTGGTGGTCGTCGCAACAAGATCCGCTATGCCACCCAGATCAAGGCCCGTCCGCCAACCTTTGTGGTGATGTGTTCGCGACCGGAGGCTTTGCCGGACAGCTATACCCGTTATCTGCTCAATGATTTGCGGGAAAGCTTTGACATTCCGGCTGTGCCTGTGCGGATGCTGATGCGCAGAGGGGACAATCCATATGCTGCCAAAGCAGCCAAGCGGAAAATCCAGTAAGAAGTAAAGCCGAAACGCGTTTTGGGGGCGTGGGGTTGTGAAGCAATCTGTCATCACCGCTTTTGTGATTGGTCTACTTTGCGGGATCATCCTGTGGCCTTTGGCGCTTTTGAAGGCGCCCGGGGCGTGGCAAACCGCCCAGCAGCAGGTCTGTCAAATTGTTGATGGCGGTCGTTGGGTCGCCAGACCCGGCTTTTGCGTCAAACCTGATTGTTATCTGGATCAGACATGCGGTCAGCGGGCGGTTTTGGCCGCTTCGGTCTGCAAACGAGTTTCAGTCGGCGACACGCTCACCAAGGCCTATTTCGAATTGGGCGAACCGTTGGCCATCGATGGGGAGACCTTTCGTTGGCGCTGGCACAAGACCAGCGAAGACGGCCCCACTGCGGTGGTGGATGGAGAAAGACTGACCGGTTTTAGCTGCGATCCTCCCGATGGGCTTGCCCAAGAAGAAGAGGGCAACGGATCGATCTTCGGGTCATTCAAGCTGCCTTTTTCTGACAAACGCGGGAATATAATAGACTGATCCTGTTGTCATAGTGTTCTTTTATAACAAAAAGACTCACAGACTTTTCCTGTTTATACGCTTACATCTATGGCAACACGTAGTTCACATGTGTATAACAACGCTCGACTGGCCTTCAATCGTGTGAATGCTTCAAGTGCAAATCTCACGGGCCGGTCTTTTTGTCCGCCGGGATATCCTGGCATTCAGTAAAGAAAAAAGAGGGTACTATGAGCAAGACTTGGACCCCGGACAGCTGGCGGTCGATGCCGATCGTGCAAGTTCCGGACTATCCTGACCAAGAGGCAGTAGACGCTGTTGAAGGTCGCCTTGCAACCTATCCGCCTTTGGTCTTTGCTGGCGAGGCCCGCAAGCTGCGCAAGCAGCTGGCTCGGGTTGCTGAAGGTGATGGTTTTCTGCTGCAGGGGGGCGATTGCGCCGAAGCCTTTGCAGAACATCACCCTGACAACATTCGCGATTTCTTCCGCGTATTCCTGCAAATGGCTGCGGTGCTGACTTTTGCCGCCGCCTCGCCTGTGGTCAAGGTTGGCCGCATTGCAGGGCAGTTCGCCAAGCCGCGTTCCTCGCCGACAGAGACTGTTGACGGTGTGGAACTGCCAAGCTATCGCGGCGACATTATCAATGGCATCAGCTTTACCGAGGACGCCCGTATTCCGGATCCACACAAGATGGAAATGGCTTATCGGCAGTCTGCGGCCACGCTGAACCTGCTGCGTGCTTTTGCGCAGGGTGGCTTTGCCAATCTCGACCATGTTCATCAATGGACTATGGGCTTCCTTGCTGACAGCCCGCAAGGCCACCGTTATCAGGAACTGGCAGACCGTATCACCGAGGCAATGGCCTTCATGCGTGCCTGCGGTGTTGAGCCATCCCAGACCGAAGCACTGCGCTCTACAGACTTCTTCACCAGCCATGAAGCCTTGCTGCTTGGCTATGAACAGGCCTTCACGCGCGTTGATTCCATCTCTGGCAATTATTTCGCGACCTCCGGCCACATGCTGTGGATCGGTGACCGCACGCGCCAAATCGATCATGCTCATGTGGAATTCTTCCGCGGTATCGAGAATCCGATTGGCCTGAAATGTGGCCCGTCCCTTGATCCAGACGATCTGTTGCGTCTGATCGATGTGCTGAACCCGGACAATGAGGCTGGTCGTCTGACCCTCATCACCCGATTTGGTGCAGACAAGGTGTTTGATCACCTGCCAGACCTGGTCAAGGCGGTGAAACGGGAAGGCAAGAAGGTTGTTTGGTCCTGTGATCCGATGCATGGCAACGTGGTCAAGGCAAATAATGGCTATAAAACCCGTCCATTTGACCGGATCCTGAAAGAAGTGGAGAGCTTCTTTGCCGTTCATCGGTCCGAGGGCACCTATCCAGGTGGTATCCATGTGGAAATGACCGGCAAGAATGTCACCGAATGCACCGGTGGCGCTCACCAAATCACCGAAGATGATCTGACGGATCGCTATCACACCGTTTGTGACCCACGTCTTAATGCTGATCAGGCTCTTGAGTTGGCTTTCCTGATTGCAGACAATATCAAGAAAGACCGTGAAGGACGCAAATAAGGCGCTGTGATAACGCTCGGATTTGTCCGATCTGATCAAGATATGAAAAGCCTGGCCTTTTGGGTCAGGCTTTTTGTCTTTTTAAGCTTTGGGTGAACGGCTTGGACGATGGACTGGTATAAGAGGTAACTGATCAGGAGATTGTTATGACCCTTGCTCGTTTTTATCTGTTGATGTGTGTGGTTGGAACGCTTTGGCCGTGGATTCATTTTGCTGATTTCTTTGCCGCTAACGGCTTTGACCTGGCGTTGTTTATTGCCCAGATGACGCCGAATGCGGTGGCCAAGGGGTTGACGGTGGATATCAGCCTGTCGATCCTTGTCTTCTTTGTTTGGTCCTTTGTGGATGCGCGTCAACTGGGTGTGAGAAACTGGTGGTTGGTTCTGCCTGCGACACTTTGCGTTGGATTCTCGCTGGCGCTGCCTTTATATCTTTTCTTGAGAGAGTGTAAGGCGAAGGCCTTGCGTTGTTGAGATGATGTGCCCGGCTGATGCCGGGCCGTGTGTCTGCGGCTCGGGATGGCTGCCCATCTGGTTGGCAATTCCCGATGTTGCGTCCAAGACAGGAATAAAGTGCGTGACCGATAAGCTCACATTCAGCCTTGCCCAGCTCAATCCGATCTTGGGTGATATATCCGGCAATGCTGCCAAGGCACGGGCCGCCCATGCGGTCGCAACAGAACAGGGGGCCGATTGCCTCGTCTTGACCGAGCTGTTCATTTCCGGCTATCCGCCAGAGGATCTGGTGTTGAAGCCAGCCTTTCAGGCGGCATGCCGGGCGGAAGTCGAAGAGCTCGCAGAGATAACGGCAGGCGATGCACCTGCCATCCTGATTGGCACACCGTGGGTGCATGATGGCAAGCTCTACAATGCGGTTTGTCTGCTTGATAATGGCGAAGTCCAGACCGTGCGCTACAAGGCCGACTTGCCCAATTATGGCGTATTTGACGAAAAGCGCGTCTTTTCTGCCGGACCGATGCCGGGGCCGATGTCCATTCGGGGCGTTGCGGTGGGTGTGCCTATTTGTGAGGATATCTGGGATCGCGATGTCTGCGAATGTCTGATGGAGACAGGCGCTGAATTCCTTGTGGTCCCAAATGGTTCGCCGTTCAATCTCGACAAATGGGATATTCGCCAGCAGGTGGCGATCCAGCGGGTGGTCGAGACCGAATTGCCGCTTATCTATGTCAATCAGGTTGGCGGACAGGATGAATTGGTGTTTGACGGCGCTTCCTTTGCCTTGAATGCTGACCGTTCGCTGGCGGCACAAATGATTGGGTTTGCCGAGGACCAGCAAGTGGTGATCGCTGTGCGTGGCGAACAGGGCTGGCAGCTGGAAGGGCCGATTGTGCCTGTGATGGATCGCGATGCCAGCGCTTGGTCTGCTTGCATGCTGGGCCTCAGGGATTATGTCAACAAGAACCGCTTTCCCGGTGTTGTTCTGGGCCTGTCGGGGGGTATCGATTCTGCTATTTGCGCTGCGCTGGCGGTGGATGCCTTGGGGGCAGACCGGGTGCATTGCGTGATGCTGCCCTATCGCTATACCTCGGAGGAGAGCCTCAAGGATGCTGCCGACTGCGCCAAGGCTTTGGGTGTGCGTTATGACATTGTTGATATTGCCGAGCCGGTGGATGGGTTTTCCAATGCCTTGTCGAGCCTGTTTGATGGCACCGCGGAAGGGGTGACAGAGGAGAATCTCCAGTCGCGCTCGCGCGGGACCATTCTGATGGCTATCTCCAACAAATTTGGCAATATGGTTGTGACCACTGGCAACAAGTCCGAAATGTCGGTTGGTTATGCCACGCTCTATGGCGACATGAATGGCGGTTACAATCCGATCAAGGACCTCTACAAGATGCAGGTCTATCATCTGTCCGCTTGGCGCAACGACCACAAGCCGGACGGGGCGATGGGGCCGGGCGGCGAGGTGATTCCGTCCAACATCATCGACAAGGCTCCAACGGCCGAGTTGCGCGAGAACCAGACCGATCAGGACAGTTTGCCGGAATATCCGGTGCTGGATGACATTCTTGAATGTCTGGTCGAGAAGGAAATGGCGGTCGATGAGATTGTCGAACGCGGCCATGACAAGGCTCTGGTTCATCGCATCGAGCATCTGCTTTATATCGCGGAATATAAGCGCCGCCCAGTCGGCGCCGGGGGTCAAATTGTCTGAGAAGAATTTCGGCAGAGACCGCCGCTACCCCCATTACCAACGGCTTCCGGGACCGCAGCTGACGTTCCGCCCCGTTTTAAGACCTTAAAGGAAGTTCGCCTGATGGCTGAAATCGTTCGCTTCGCTCCGTCTCCGACGGGCAACATCCATATCGGCAATGCGCGTACCGCGCTGATCAACTGGTTGACCGCAGTCAAAAGCGGTGGGCAATTCATCCTGCGGTTTGACGATACCGATCAGGAACGCTCGAAACAGGAATATGCCGATGGGATTGCGGCTGATTTGGACTGGCTTGGAATCAAGCCCGACCGAGTGGAGCGGCAGTCGGCACGGATGGTGTCCTATGATGAGGTTGCCGAAAAGCTGAAAGCCATGGGGCGGCTTTATCCCTGTTATGAGACAGCAGATGAGCTCGACCGCAAGCGCAAACGCCAGCGGGCCCGTGGCTTGCCGCCGGTTTATGATCGTGCGGCCCTAGAGTTGACAGATGACCAAAAGGCGGCTTTTGAGGCCGAAGGTCGCCGCCCTCATTGGCGTTTCCTGCTCGACCATAAGACAGTCGCCTGGCAGGATGGCGTGCGAGGAGAGCAGAGCATTGAATGCGACAGCGTGTCCGATCCGGTGCTTATCCGCGAAGGTGGCACATATCTCTATACGCTGCCTTCGGTCATTGACGACATTGATATGGGCATCACCATGGTGATCCGCGGCGATGATCATGTGACCAACACAGCGGTGCAGATCCAGCTGTTTGAATTGCTCAACGGCAAGGCACCGGGCTTTGCCCATCACAACCTTCTGACCAGCGCGACCGGGGAGGGGCTGTCCAAGCGTCTTGGTTCCTTGTCTATCCGTACCATGAAGGACGAGGGCTATGAGCCCCTTGTCGGTTGCGATCTTTGCGGTTCTGATTGGCACGTCCGAACCGGTGCAGCCGCTCCGTGACATGGAGGCGCTGGCCGATCTGTTTGCCCTTGAAAAAGTCTCGCGCAATGCTTCGAAATTCGATATGGCGGACCTTGTTCACCTCAATGCGCGCATTCTGCATGAGACAAGTTTTGACGATGTGAGCGACCGTCTGGCTTCATTGGGTGTTGCAGGTGGCGAGGATTTCTGGCTCGCCGTGCGGGGCAATATCGAACGGTTGCCTGACGCCAAGAGCTGGTGGGATATTGTTGAGAATGGCCTGCCGGAAGATGCGGTTGTAAAGTCAGAAGATGATTCAGACTTTTACGCCAAGGCCTTGGAATTGCTGCCAAATGAGCCATGGGATGGCACCACCTGGAAGGCGTGGACGACTGCGGTGAAGGCTGAGACCGGGCGCAAGGGCAAAGGTCTGTTCATGCCTTTGCGTGTGGCATTGACGGGCCGCTCGCACGGGCCGGAGCTGGCAGCCTTCCTGCCTATTTTGGGCTACCAAAAAACTTCGGACCGACTATCCTGATCGAGCGTCCATCGGAGGTGTGCACGACACCCTTGTCAGAGCGCACTTCTGGTGGTTTATAGGGCGAGAAGGCTATGCCGAGCCGTTCGGTTGCGCGGGTGTCCGGGTCGACCATGATGCTCTGTTTTGGCATTGGCAGCGGGACGATTGGCCCGGTTGGAGCCGCAGTGCCGATTTCGGAGCGGGTGTCCGGGTTGGCTGGCGATGTGGGAAGTGGATTGTCCCCGGCAATGGAGGCCAATTGGCTTTGCGGAGCCTGACAGCTGCAATTGGCGACATATTCCTTCTGATAAAGGAAGGCCGTTTCAAGCGAATTGTAGGCGCGGCCACTCAGCGAGCGCATCTGCTGGGGTGTTTCACCGGGATTTTGATAGATATACAATTCCACATCTGCACCGGGGCAGCGAGAACGGCAGGTATTTTCGTCACGATCAAAGCTGTTTTGGGTGGTCGAGAAGCTGATGGGGAAGAAATAGCCGTCACAGGCCCGGACGCAGACGGTTTTGTAGGTACCCACTTGCGGGATGTCTCTGTCATCATAGCCCCAGCGCTGGCTAAAATTGCTTTCTCTTGTCCGGAAAATGGAGCCAAATAGGCCACGACGCTTGCGGATCGGTTCGGCACGGGCGAAACGATCATATTGATCCCCACAACCGGCATTGCCAAGTTCTCTGAGGATGCGGGCTTTTTCCAGACCATTGTCTTGCGGGGCCGCCGGGGCATAGCGGTTGCGCTTTTTCTCAAGGGCAGCGAGGTTGCGCTCCATCTTGTCGATGCGTTTTAGAAGCGCCGGACAACTGGCTTTCGGGCTGCGGCGAAACAGGAAGCCCCGTCGTCCATTGCAGCCATCGCGTTTGGCCAACCGATTGGCATTGTCGAGCTGGGCCAATTGCTTGTGAACGGCGGCATCATATTTCTCGAAATTTCGGCTGGAGCGGGATTGTCCTGCACGCTGCATACGGGCAAGCTCGCCTTCAAGCTGGGCACAATATTGGGTAATGGTGACCCGGGACATGGTCTGCGCATGGATGTCGGGGGCAGTGAAAATCACCGCCGACACGGTCATCAGCGCAAAGGTCAATCCGGTAATCTTGGTTCGCAACGTCAAGGTTATCATCCGCTTTCAGGACGTCTTTGGCCCGCAGGAAAGGGCCTCTCTCATGTCTGGCGCAGCCAAGGGTGCGTGGTTCGAAGACGTGGCTGCACCCATTTGCTGATTTGATACCAGAATCACCCCAGAATGAGGCGAAATTATTGTTCTTTTGTTTCATCAAACACAATCACATGCAATTGCCTTGATGATGAGAGGTGAGACACACACAGGCAGTGGATCGACGGGTTGCCTTTGTCTGCCTATCAGTCTTTCTATTGATGCCCCTTTTCCCTTAGGGGAAAGTGCGCTAAGAGAGCGGCAAAAGCTTATGACTGACGGTGCTTTGTTATTGGCGCGTCACGCGAGCGGCTGACATCAGCTGCCAAGAAAAACGGTAAAATCGATGATTACGGATGTAGAGTTTCGTCAGGCCCTGGGCGCTTTTGCAACAGGAATTACAGTTGCTACCACCCTGGACAAGGATGGCCAGCCCCATGGACTGACGGTGAATAGCTTTAATTCCGTTTCGCTCGATCCCCCTCTGGTGTTGTGGTCCCTCAACAAGCAATCGCATCAGCTGGGCATTTTTACTGAAAGCAGCTTTTATGGCATCAGCATTCTGGCCGACGACCAGATGGAAATTTCCAATCGCTTTGCAGCAATGATTGAGGATCGCTTTAAAGACGTCAGCTGGCAGAAGGGGCAAACGGGTGCGCCTCTGCTTGATGGTGCCTTGGCAACGTTTGACTGCAAGGTTGAGCAGATTGTTGAGGGGGGCGATCATGTCATTCTGATCGGCCGGGTGTTGTCGGTCGCGAAACGGGAAGGCGCGCCGCTCCTCTATCATGAGGGTGCGTACAAAAGCCTTGGCTCGTCACTCTGAGGACCAATCTTTTCCCATCAAAAAGCCTCTGTCAGATCTGAACCTGACAGAGGCTTTTTGTTTGGCTTTGCCTTCGTTGGCGCTTTGGGCGTAG
>CAXXSO010000063.1:0-133178 GCA_963676965.2 uncultured Cohaesibacter sp. | reverse complement strand
CAGAATTTCGATAGTTACCAAGGCATCGCCTGCCGGGCCGGTGCGCGATTCAAAGCCCTGCCCCTTCATGCGGATCGTCTGGCCATCCTTGACGCCATCTGGCACCTTCATATCAAGGCTCTTGCCGGTGGGCAGATGCACCCGGCGCTTGTCGCTTGAGACGAGATCTTCAAGGGTCACGGACAATTTGGCTTCGGCATCCTGCCCTTTTTGCGGCTTGGCGTGTTGGCGCGTGCCGCCAAACGGATCGTTGCGAGCGCCTGTGCCAAAGGGGCTGCCACCTGCGCGACCGCCACCCATATTGCCGAAAATCTCGTTCAGGATATCCTCAGCCGCGCCACCGCCAAAGCCGCCGCCCGTAGCATTGCCAAATGGATTACCCCGCCCGCCGAACGGGTCACCACCGCTGCCGCCGCCGCCAAAGCCCTGAAAGCGCTCTTTGCCCTCGGCGTCGATTTCGCCATTGTCAAAGCGCTTGCGTTTGTCCTTGTCGCCGACGATCTCGTAGGCCTGATTGACTTCGGAAAATTTTTCCTGTGCGTTTGGGTCGTTTTTGTTCTGATCGGGATGATATTGCTTGGCCAGTTTGCGGAAGGCGCTTTTGATCTCACGCTCACTAGCCGACCTTGGCACCCCAAGAACGCTATATGGATCTCTCATTGTCTTTCCTTACCCCCACCAACCGGCCCGTATGGCACCTGATGGCAGTGTCTATGGTTGCGTGATGCAAGTCGGTCTTGGCGCCCGTCGGCGGCCTTCAGAAATCCTTTTAAAGGACCCCTGACCAGACTCACAATCAGGTTCAAATGCCTTTCAACAAGCCTTCTTGATCACTCTTCTTCAGCGACCGCGAAGACGCGTGAAAAGCAACACAGCGATGGTCGCAGTCCTTCAACAAGCAACCGCGAGCGAATCCGTCACGCTGTTCTTTTCATGTCACCCCTGATATAGAGAGTTCCAACGCAAATTTCCATAGGATTGCTAGAAACCATGAATATCGATCTTCTTCGTCGTCTTTGTGAAACGCCGGGTGTTCCGGGTCGTGAACATCGGGTCCGCGCCCTGATTGAATCCGAAATCGAGGGTCTGTTTGACGAGACCTATGTCGACCCGATGGGGTCGCTGATCTGCACCCGCTATCCAACAGCGGATCTGCCGGACGATTCGGAAGCGGAACGCATCCTCCTGCTCTGCCACATGGACGAGATCGGCTTTCTGGTCAGCCATGTTTCCGACAAGGGCTTTTTGCATATTGACCCGGTTGGCGGATTTGATCCGCGCACCCTGTTTGCCCGCCGCGTGCTGGTGTGCACCAAGGATGGGGATTATAAAGGTGTTATGAATGCGGGTGGCAAGGCCTTGCACATTTCATCCCCCGAAGAGCGCAAGAAGCTGCCCGAAGTCACCGACTTCATCGTTGATCTTGGTATGGGCGAGGAAGCCAAGAGCAAGGTCAAGGTCGGCGACTTCATCGTCATGGACGAGCCACTGCTCGATCTTGACAAGAAGGTTGTCTCCAAGGCACTCGACAACCGGATTGCCTGCTGGCTGGGCATCGAATCCATCCGTCAGATGGTTGAAGCCGACGTCAAGCATGCTTGCGAAATCGTCGTAGCCTTCACCGCTCAGGAAGAAGTGGGCCTGCGCGGTGCGCGGACAGCGTCCTTTGGCGTGGCTCCGGACATCGCCCTTGGCATCGACACGACGCTGGCTTGTGATACGCCCGGAACCCCGGAAAAAGACACCGTCACCGTTCAGGGCAAAGGCTTTGGCCTGCATGTGAAGGACGGCTCCTTCATCGCCGATATTGATCTAGTGGAAGAAATCGAGGCTTTGGCCGAGGAAAAAGGCATCGCCTGTCAGCGCACGATCCTTGCCCGTGGTGGTCAGGACGGGGCAGCCGGTCAGCAGGCTGGCTCTGGCGCCCAAGCCATCGGCATAGTGGTCGGCACACGCTATATCCATACGGTCACCGAGATGATCGAAAAATCCGATCTGGAAGCCGCCCGCGATATCATCGCTGCCTATCTGGGCAGCAAATAAGACCGAGCCTTTCGGCTTTACAGAATGCAGAAAGGGGAGCACTGCTCCCCTTTTTTTGATTCTCGTGTCTGACTGACCGGAACCTTAGCCCGTGCCGCGGCGACCGAAGGTGGGGCCATTGCTCTGGACTTCTCGTCGGCCTGTCTGATGCTGGTTTCTTTTGCCATAGTCATGAGGGGATGGCGCGGTCGGTATCGCCTTGCGGAATGTTACGTCCCCTTGACCTGCCTGATCCGTCTCGCGCTCATAACGCGCCTTCAGCGCATCAAGTTCCTTTTGCACATTCATTGGTCGCTGGATCGGATCACCTTCTTCGATGCCGCAGAAATAGAGCATCAGGGGAGCACCGATGACGGGCACCTGAAAGATCAACCACCACCAGCCGGTGCGGCCAGTATTGCGCAGACGATTCACGCAAGTGCAGAAATTCATGTAGATCCCGACGATTGCCAGAACGCTGGCAGCAACAATCCCGAAGGGCGTTGAGAGGCCCTCAGCGAAAGCATCTCCAGTTCGCAAGGCTGCAAGGAGAAAATAAAAGGCCGCCGCGATCAAGCCGAAGATCACCCAGATGAGGGACTGGTAGTTCCACCAGGCCTTGCGGGAAATCTCGCCATAGAAGGGATTGAATAATGCAAACATCGGTCAATTTCGGTGGGTGATGGCTCACTTTGAAAATAACCTAATGAAGAAACCTTAAATCCCGCTCAAGTGAAATGCTTAATGATTTCTTGCCTTTGCATTCGCGCTGGACCTTGCTTTTAAGAAAGTGATTCAACCTCTTCTCACTGGCAAGAAGCTTCTTCACAGTTTGATTCAATCGCTCAAGACGTCACTTTAAGAGCTTCAATTGCCGAGTCATTTGAATCACTTGGCATGCATTGCTGATACGGCACTATAATTTGTTAAAGCTTTTGTTAACCATGTTTTTGAAGAGGCAGTCGGACACAAAAACAAGCTACGCTTGCAGTCCTCTCTTCAACACGTCATGGCAATGTCATCCGAACACACCCCAATCCCAGTCACGGGACAGGCGTTCGGCGGCCCAAGTGCCCATTTTTGAGTTACCCTCTTCATTAAGACCCGGTGACCAGATCGCAATCGCACCCTTGCGCGGGGCTATGATCAGCAAGCCGCCACCGACACCGGACTTTGATGGCAAACCGACGCGATAGGCAAATTCCCCTGACCCGTCATATTGGCCGCATGTCATCATCAGGGCATTCAACGAGCGAACCTTGGAAGGGGCGATCAGCTTGGGCGCGTTCTTGAGACCCGCGAGAAAGCGCCCCGCCCTTGCCAGTTGAATGGTGGTCATCTGGATGGCGCATTGGTGATAATAGACGCCAAGGGTGTAGTCCGGCTCGTTTTGCAGATTGTCATAGGACCGCAAATAGTGGGCCAGCGCCAGATTGCGATAGCCAGTGGCTTTTTCGGATGCCGCGACCTTTTTATTGATGTGGATGTCGTCATCTTCAGCCGCGTTGCGGACAAACTGAATGATCTCGGACAGGGTCTCTTTTGGCGCATGACCGGATAACAGCGCGTCGGTGGTGACAATGGCACCCGCATTGACAAAGGGATTGCGTGGCTTTCCCTTTTCCTGTTCCAACCGGATGATGGAATCGAACGGATTGCCGGACGGCTCCCGCCCCACCCGTTTCCAAAGGCTGTCGCCAATGCGTCCAAGGGCGATGGACAGGGTGAAGACCTTGGAGATTGACTGAATCGAGAAGCCGACATCTGAGCGGCCTGCAGACAGGACACGGCCATCATTCAAAGCCACGGAAATGGCAAATTGCTCGCGCTTGATGCGGGCCAGTTCTGGGATATAGCCTGCCACCTCACCCCAGCAGTCCGGATGAGCCTCGCCCCGTTCATATGCTTCGCTGGCGAGGGTCTCCAAATGACGTTCGCTGATCATGTCGCCCATATTGGTGGCTACTCCCCTTTTTGCCAATTTGACGGCCTGAAGCCGCTCTGATGCTTTTCGGACAGGTTTGATCTGTGTTAGGCCTGCGAAAGACCAATGGCAAGAGCTGTGATGCACTTTATGGTGCAGAGAGCCTTGCTCCCATTTTGCGCGCCGGAGGTATTGAATTGCTGTTCGCCCTGACACTCATTTTCCTTTGCCAATTGCTTGGCGAAAGCATTGTCACTTTGCTCGGCTTGCCGGTGCCCGGCCCGGTGGTGGGAATGGCCCTGATGTTCATCGGGCTTTCCATAAAGGGGGGCATTCCGGCCGATGTCGCCATGGTCGGTGACAGCTTGCTCAAGCATCTGTCATTGTTGTTCATTCCGGCGGGTGTCGGGGTCATGCTGCATGTTAAATTGTTGCAAGCGGAAATGCTGCCAATATCGATCTCGTTGTTGGTCAGCACCGTGCTGGCGATTGCGGTGACAGGGCTGATGATGCGCTGGCTGATGAAGGAAACAGCGCCACATGAGGGAGAGACGAAACAATGACGGATTTTTCATCCCTCTGGGTCTATCTCAGCGCCAGTCCGCTGTTTCATCTGACCATGACGCTGGTGGCCTATCAGGTGGGCTTGGCGCTTTACCAGAAGGCAGGCATGACACCGTTTCTCAATCCGGTTTTGCTGGCTATCCTGATCGTGGTGACCGTATTGGTCGCATCCGGCACGCCCTATGAACGCTATTTTGACGGGGCGAAATTTGTCCATTTTCTGCTTGGCCCGGCGACGGTGGCTTTGGCCATTCCGCTTTATCGCCAGTTTGACAAAGTGCGCCGCTCGGGCTTTGCGCTGATGGTCAGCTTGCTGAGCGGTTCCTTCGTGGCGGCCAGCACTGCCGTTTTGATTGCTTGGGCGCTGGGAGGATCGGAACAGTCGTTTCTGTCGCTCGCGCCGAAATCCGTCACTGCTCCCGTGGCGATGGGTATCACCAAGGAATTGGGTGGTCTGCCATCGCTGACCGCCGTTCTGGTGATCTCAACGGGCATTATCGGCGCTATCCTCGGGCCCTATATATTGAACTTTGTCGGGGTCAAGAGCTGGGCGGCCCGTGGTGTGGCCATGGGCACGGCCAGCCATGGCATCGGCACTGCGCGGGCCTTGCAGGTCAATGAGGAAGCGGGTGCCTTTTCAGGCCTTGCCATGGGGTTGAATGCGCTGGCCACGGCCATTTTGCTACCGCTGGTTTGGTATTGGCTGTTCTGATTTTTACTTAAAAGCGAACCGGCAGCGGTGGGTTTTGCTAGGTTGCTCCAATCAAAAACAAAACGAAAGCCGGCAGATTTTATTTATGTCATCGAAGGTGTTTTCATAATGCGTTTTATGTTTCTTCTCTGTCTTTCTCTTCTGGTTGGCCAAGCTGCCGTTGCAGCACCGCGTGGGCAAGTCCATGTCATGAAGGCCCAGAATGCCGGGCTCAGCCTAGACAAGGGAACCTATCGGTCCCTTAAAAAGACATTCTCAAAAAGCTTCAAAAAGAAACAGGTGCCTGCGGGTTGGCAGCGGCTAACGGGGGGACAAATCAAGGCACTGGTATCGGGCAGATCGATGCGCAGCCACTATCTTAACAGCCGCCAGATATTCGATTATGCCTTTTACCGCAATGGCTTGGCCAGACGTCGCAGACTAGAGGATGGTGACCACAGCAAAGGCAGATGGTTTGTCAAAGACAATCACCTTCATGCCTTCAATCTAGATTTCACTGTTTACACCAATGGCAAATATTATCTGATGACCCGGGTTTGGAGAGGCCGGATCTATGGAGAGACCTATCTGCCGGGCAATCGCTTCTCTTTCGGCTATAGGGACAAATATATCGATAAATAGCCCGAGGAAACTTCTCTCAAGCAGCCCTCGATAAGCCTCTCTCGTCACTCTGACAAATAAGCGTCAGGCAATTTCGCCTGCTTCCAGCGCTTCGTTGATATCGCGGCCCAGCGCTTCGAAAACAGAACGGACAATCCCGTCGGCGTCGAGGTTGTTGTCCGCATACATGGCGTCCGGTTTGCCATGGTCGGTATATTTGTCAGCCATGGTCAGGGAACGGATCCTGAGGTCGCCGTCGAGCGCGCCTTCATTGGCCAGCAGGTGCAGAACCTGCGAACCGAAGCCGCCGGTAACACCTTCCTCGATGGTGATCAGCATTTCATGCTCACCTGCCAATTTGAGGATCATGTCCTTGTCGAGAGGTTTGGCAAAACGGGCATCGGCAACAGTTGTACTCAGTCCAAAGCCATCAAGGCGTTCTGCGGCCTTCAGGCTTTCGGCCAGACGGGTGCCAAAGGACAGAATGGCGACCTTGTTGCCTTCCTTCATGATTCGCCCCTTGCCGATTTCGAGCGGCACACCTTCTTCGGGCATGTCGACCCCAACCCCTTCGCCGCGTGGATAGCGGAAGGCGATCGGGCCATCATCATGCGCAGCGGCGGTGGCAACCATATGGACCAACTCGGCCTCATCGGCCGCCGCCATCACCACCATGTTAGGCAGGGAGGCAAGGAAGCCGACGTCGAAAGCCCCGGCATGAGTCGGGCCATCTGCCCCGACGAAGCCTGCACGATCAATCGGGAACCGGACGGGTAATTTCTGGATCGCCACATCATGGACGACCTGATCATAGGCGCGCTGCAGGAAGGTGGAATAGATGGCACAGAAAGGCTTGTAGCCTTCACATGCCATACCTGCGGCAAAGGTCACCGCATGCTGCTCGGCAATGCCGACATCAAAGGTTCGCTCGGGGAAGTCTTTTTCAAAAATGTCGACGCCCGTGCCGCTCGGCATGGCAGCGGTGATGGCGACAATCTTGTCGTCTTTGTGGGCTTCCTTGGTCAGGCTGGCACCAAAGACCTTGGTGTAGCTGGGCGCGTTGCTCGGCGCCTTGACCTGTGCGCCGGTTACCACGTCGAATTTCGAGACACCGTGATATTTGTCGCTGGCATTTTCGGCGGGCTCATAGCCCTTGCCTTTTTGCGTGACCACATGGACCAACAGCGGTCCCTTGTCGCTGTCACGGACATTTTTCAGAATTGGCAGCAGATGGTCGAGATTATGCCCATCGATCGGGCCGACATAGTAAAAGCCAAGTTCCTCGAACAAGGTGCCGCCGGTAAAGAAAGCGCGGCCGAACTCATCCATTTTTTGGGCTTTTTCCTTGAAGAAGCGCGGCAGGGAATAGGCCATCTGCTTGGCCACATCGCGCAGCGAAAGAAAGGTCTTGCCGGAAATCAAACGCGCAAGATAGGCACTCATGGCACCGGTCGGCGGTGCGATGGACATGTCATTGTCATTGAGAATGACGATCAGGCGGCTATCGAGCGCCCCGGCATTGTTCATAGCTTCATAGGCCATGCCTGCGCTCATGGCGCCATCACCAATCACGGCGATCACATTGCGATCGGTGCCTTCCAGATCGGAGGCGACCTGCATCCCCAGACCGGCTGAAATGGAGGTCGAGCTATGGCCCGCCCCAAAAGGATCAAAATCGCTCTCTGCCCGTTTGGTAAAGCCACTCAACCCATTGGGCTGGCGCAAGCTGCGCATGCGGTCACGGCGTCCGGTGAGGATCTTGTGCGGATAGGCCTGATGGCCCACATCCCAGATGATCCGGTCATGAGGCGTGTCAAAAACATGATGCAAGGCGACCGTCAGTTCCACCACACCCAACCCTGCGCCCAGGTGACCACCTGTGACGGAGACCGCGTCGATCATCTCGGTCCGGACATCGTCAGCCAGCTGCTTCAATCCGGCATTATCGAGCGAGCGCACATCGTCAATTGTTGCGATGCCATCGAGTGTTGGTGTTTTGGACACTGGTTTCACCTGTCTCTGTTTTTCATTGCCCCTGACATAGTCGGCAAGCGCCGCCAGAGACTTATTCTTACATGACCATTTGCGTGCTTTTTACAAGCCCGGCTCATCAGTACATGCCCGTTGCTTGGTACGAAAGCGCCCCGAACAGGGACCACTTCGCGATCTCACTTGCCTTTGTCTGGCAGTCAAGTAACGCAAGGTCTCTAAACGGACAGGTCTATACTGAATATGTCATCAGGGCAAGATGATGGCGTCTCGCCAAATGGTCGCGAGCAAGACAAGTTATATCTCGATTCGCCACTAACCGATTTGTGCTGTAATATAGGTAATATTTCTAATATCGACCTTAAAGGGCACACATCATGAGACCAGCTTTTCTTACCTTGATTGCTACTTTTTTGCTATTTGCCGCACCACAAGAAGCGGATGCGAGAGACTATTTCGGCGCAATCGCCGTTGCACCCAATGGGGCATATGGCATCTCTTGGGACTATTCAACACGCGGTGCGGCCACCACCCGGGCAATGAATGAATGCCGTAGCCGTTCACGCGGTTGTCGTTCGGCGCTGTGGTTCCGCAATGCTTGCGGTGCCCTCGCCATGAATAACTACAATGATTGGGCAACCGCCTGGGGGTCGAATAGAGACATTGCGCAAAATATTGCCCTGCAAAACTGCAACAATCGGTATGGCGGCTGCTATATCAAACGCTGGGCGTGCACTAGCCGATAGCTTTTAAAAAGACCTGAAACAGCTTTTGCCCGCCTTGACAATTATGTCCGAGGCAGGCATCTTCGTAAGAACATTTAGTGAACAATTTTCAACTCACAAGAGTTTTCCATGTCAGCTACAGCATTTGAAGGCGAGATCCCGTCAATCCTTTCGCATACATCCGTCGGTGTTAGCGACTTTGCCAAATCACGAGCCTTTTATGAAGCGGTTCTGGCAACCATTGGGGCCAAGATCATCATGGAGGTCGACGAAGGGGGCATGAAAGCGGCTGCCTTTGGCAAATATTTCCCGGAATTCTGGGTTCAGGTTCCCCATGATCGCGGCACTCCGAGTGTCGGCAATGGCACCCATTTCGGCTTTCTGGCTCCGAATAATGACGCGGTGCATGCTTTTTGGGACAAAGCCATCGAAATGGGAGCGACGCCTGATGGCGAGCCCGGTCCGCGCGCCCATTATGGGGAGGCTTATTATGGCTGCTTCTTACGCGATCCAGACGGGCACAAGATTGAAGCCATGGCATGGAATGCCCCGATCGAAAAAGGGCATGAATGACACTTGAGGAATGACACTTGAGGGGAGAGACGGCATAAGGCAAGGGCGCGCGCCTGATGGCATGGTGATGCTCTGACGGACAGGCGCACTTGCCGAAAACAATTACCAGAAGCCGATGGCACAGACCATTACCAGAGAGAGGCAAACGCACATGTCTGCCTTGAACCGATCATCGGCTTGTGCTGGTTCTCCCATAACCTTGATATCGTGCAACCATGTTTGATCACTTTCCCTTTCTTGCTGCGTTTTTGGCGCTCGCGGCCCTCACTGTGACGCCGGGGCTTGATACTGTTCTGGTGCTGCGCAATGCGGCGCGGGGTGGTGTTCAGGCAGGCGTCCTGACGACATTGGGCATTTGTTTGGGGCTGTTCGTCCATGGTACGATTTCAGCGCTTGGGCTGTCGCTGATCCTGTTGCAATCCGCGAGCCTGTTTGGATGGATGAAATTTGCCGGCGCCCTCTTCCTGATCTATCTGGGCAGTCAATCGCTACTTGCTGCCTGGCGCGGGGTGGCGCTGGTGGTGGAGACAAAAGGCACCCAGCGAATGACCGGTCTCAAGGCTTTTCGCGATGGCTTGATCACCAATCTCTTAAATCCCAAGCTGATTGTCTTCTATATGTTGTTTCTGCCGCAATTCATCGATCCAACATACCCTGCACTGCCCCAGTCTCTGCTGGTTGCTGGCATCCATTTCCTGTTGGGCATGATCTGGCTGTCCGGACTGGCCTTTGTGGTGCATGGGGCAAGGCGGGCCTTTACCCGGCCCCTGGTATCGCGCATCCTGAATGGAGCTGCGGGTTTATTGCTCCTTGGGTTTGGTGGGCAGTTGGCGGTCTTTGAACGGCCTTAAAGCCATCCATATTTGCGGTTGCCTGCATGGGACAAAATGCGGCCTCGTTGAAACGCTCCTGATTTGTTTAGTTTTTGGCATTGGCGCAAGCGCAGACAGGGCAGCAGGAAAAATGTTGCATTGACAGGCCCCGGGCGATGTGGTGAGACCGTGACGCATGCCTTGGCTGGCAGACGCAAGAAGCAAAGGAACAAGTCGCAATGAAATTTGTCCGTTATGGCGCATGGGCCATTAGTGTCCTGTTGGCTCTGGGTTTGGCCATCATGATGATCGACTGGTATCAGCAGGAACTGACGGTGCAGAAGACACAGGCCGGACAGACTACGGCTGCCGTTGGTGGTGATTTCACCCTTACTGACCAAACTGGCAAACAGGTTACAGCGGCCGACTTTTCCGACAAACCGATGGTCATCTATTTCGGCTATACCTTCTGCCCGGATGTTTGCCCGACAACCCTTGGGGAAATGACCCTCTGGGTTGAGGAACTGGGTGCGGATGCGGACAAACTGAATTATCTCTTCATCACGGTAGATCCGGAAAGAGACGATCAACAGTCCATTGCAGACTATGCGAGTGCCTTTTTTGATCAGTTGGTCGCCTTGCGCGGCACCCGCGAGCAAACCGATGCGGTCATCAAGGCCTATCGGGTCTATGCGCGCAAAGTTGAAAATGACGCGGCAGACAGCAATTATGTGATGGATCACACCGCCTCGGTCTTCCTGATGAAGAAGGGCAATGTCTTTTCCGGCACCATCGCGTATGGCGAGAACCATGATAGTGCGGTGGGCAAGCTGAGAAAACTGATTGCCAGCGCAGAATGATCAATCTGCCTGCCGGCATCCTCAAATTTGGAGAGCGCTTCCTCTCCATGTTAGTATGACCGGCATGCAAGAGCGGACCATGAATGACATGAGCGAACAACAACAGGCTGAGGATGTGAACCGGTTGATCTATTGGTCAGCAGGCATCCTTGCTGCCATTGCTGTTGTCGGCTTGGTCATCTGGTCCCGGGTTGGCATTGCAGTTTTCTATGATCGCATTTCTGGCGCGATCGCCGGCTGTTTTTAAGCACCCTCTCACATATCGCTTTCCCTTCTTTTCGACAGGTTCCAAGATCCATGAGCAAATTGCGGCTTGATCAGGCATTGGTGTCTCGAGGTCTGGTACAAACGCGGGCACGGGCGTGGGACGCCATCAAACGGGGCTCGGTCAAGGTCAATGGCGTGCCTGCCACCAAAGCCAGCCAAATGGTCGGCCCGGATGCAGACCTTGCCTTTAACGACCCTGCTGCTGGCTATGTGTCGCGCGCGGCGCTGAAGCTGCTCCACGGCCTTGATCATTTCGGATTTGATCCCGCCGGTGAGATCTGCGTTGATATCGGAGCGTCAACGGGCGGCTTTTGTCAGGTACTGTTGGAACGCGGCGCACAGAGCGTCTATGGGGTCGATGTCGGTCACGGCCAGATGCATGAGAGCCTCCGGTCCAATCCGAAGCTTCATGTGCTTGAAGGGGTCAATGCGCGCCATCTGGATCGCAGTCATGTGCCCGAACCATTCTCGCTACTGGTTAGCGATGTGTCTTTCATTTCGCTGAAGCTGGCTTTGCCTCCGGCCCTGTTGATGGCGTCACAAGGCGCGAAGGCCGCCTTGCTGGTCAAACCGCAATTCGAGGTCGGCAAACATGGCATCGGCAAGGGTGGAATGGTGCGAGATCCGGAAGAAGGATTGCGAGCGGCTGAGGCCATTGCCACCTGGATTGACAGCGAAGACGATGACGCTTGCCGCGGCTGGCGGGTGCTGGAGATGGTTCCCTCCCCCATTCTGGGCGGGGACGGCAACGCGGAATATTTGCTGGGCGCGATCAAGGATCGCAGCTAGCGCCCCCTAGACCAGCAAGGCACCAACCAGTCCGGTAAAAAGCAGCCAGCCAATTTGGGTGTTGGAGCGGAACAGGTTGAGGCACTGAGCCGAATTGCTTATGTCGAGATTCCAGATCTGCCAGCCCATATGAATGGTGGCCGCCATCAGCCCCAGATAGGCAGGCCAGGCAACGCCTGCGACCCAGAAAGCCCCGGCCATCAACAGGACCATCACGGCATAGAATCCGAGCAGCCATTGCTTGGTATGGTCGGCAAACAGCAAGGCTGTCGACTTCACCCCGATCATGACATCGTCTTCCTTGTCCTGATGGGCATAGATGGTGTCATAACCGATGGTCCAGACGATGCCTGCGGCATACATCAGCACTGGCGCTGGCGACAAAGCACCGTTGATCGCGGCCCATCCCATCAGGGCACCCCAGGAAAAGGCCAGCCCCAGCACCAGCTGTGGCCAGTGAGTGACGCGCTTCATGAAGGGATAAATTGCCACAACGCCGAGCGACGACAGGCCAAGCAAGATGGCAAAATGATTGAATTGCAGCAGCACGAACAGGCCGATCAGGGCCTGAAGCCCCAGCCACAACCATGCCCTCGTCCGGGTTGTCTGATTGGCAGGCAGCGGCCGGGAGCGGGTGCGCTCAACCTTTGCATCAATCTTGTGATCGACGAGATCATTGTAGGTGCAGCCAGCGCCCCGCATGGCAACGGCACCAAGCCAGAAGGCAAATGCATACCAGAGGATCTGCCAGACCGGGGGCAATTGATGGGCGGGTTTGGTTGCCACAGCCAGCGTCAGCGACCACAGGCACGGCCAGAGCAGCAACCACCAGCCGATGGGCCGCTCAAGGCGCGACAGGCGTGCATAGGGACGAAAGCCGAGCGGCAAGTATCGGTCAACCCAATGACCGGACACAGCATCGGCGACGCGGTCATCGACTGTGCCTTCCTTCTCATGTATCGAGATATGCCCACTCATTGCTCTTTGTCCCACCTGCTGCCCTTTGCGGCTATTCTTATTCCTCTGTGGAGAGGTTTCGCCCATCGACAGCCTTGCGTCAACCGCAAGAATGCTTTGGTAGCCATATTGTGAAAACCATCAACGGACAATTCGCCTCTATCTGATGCCGCATAGGGAGCAGTTGCGCCGCTGGCAAGGCAAACTGCACAACTTGCGCCCGCATCGAGCGCGAATGCGGCGCTTGCGGCTTGATTTTGCGCCCTTTGAGCGTTAGCAGACAGGCAACAGCCTGAACTGCAACACGCAGCGGCCCTGCCTTTCGGAAAGGATAGCTTCATGTCTGATCGCCTCAACATTCTCCTCATCGGATCCGGTGGCCGCGAACATGCCCTCGCCTATGGCCTGAAGAAATCGCCAAAATTGGGCAAACTCTATGTTGCTCCGGGCAATGCTGGCCTCTGGCAAATGGCGGAAAAAGCCGACGTCAGCGAGACAGATCATGACGCGGTCATCGCCTTCTGCAAGGCCACAGAAATCGACTTTGTGGTTGTCGGCCCCGAAGCCCCCTTGGTGGATGGTCTGGTTGACAGCCTGACAGAAGCAGGCATTGAGGCGTTTGGTCCCTCGAAAGAAGCCGCTCAACTGGAAGGCTCTAAAGGGTATACGAAGGATCTCTGCGCCGAGTTCAACATCCCCACTGCAGCCTATGCGCGTTTTACCTCGCAAGAGGCAGCTCTTGATTATCTCAAAGAGCATCCTGCACCGATTGTCATCAAGGCTGATGGTCTGGCCGCTGGCAAGGGCGTGACAGTGGCGATGAGCGATGAGGAAGCAATCGCAGCGGTCAAGGATTGCTTTGACGGGGCCTTTGGCGAGGCTGGTGCGGAAGTCGTGATTGAAGCCTTCCTGCAAGGGGAAGAAGCAAGTCTGTTTGCCCTTTGTGACGGGGAGAGCGCGATGCTGCTGGCGTCTGCCCAGGATCACAAGCCAGTGGGCGAAGGGGACACGGGCCCCAATACCGGGGGCATGGGTGCCTATACGCCTGCACCTGTCATGACAGAAGCCATGACAGAAACCGTGATGCGCCGGATTGTCGAGCCTACCATCAAGGGCATGGCAAGCCGTGGGGTTCCTTTCAAGGGCGTGTTGTTTGTCGGTCTGATGATCACCGAGCAAGGCCCGGAGTTGATTGAATATAATGTCCGGTTCGGTGATCCGGAATGTCAGACCCTGATGATGCGCCTTGAAAGCGATCTGCTGGAACTATTGTTGGCCTCAGCGCGTGGCACGCTCGGCGGCATGACAGCCCAGTGGTCCGCCGATGTGGTGATGAATGTCGTGCTGGCCTCCAAGGGTTATCCCGGCTCTTATGAAAAAGGCACGGTGATCGAGGATCTCAGCGCAGCGGAAGCCCTTGACGGCGTGACGATTTTCCATGCGGGCACGGGCGAGAAAGACGGCAAGCTGATCGCGACTGGCGGTCGGGTGCTCAATGTTTGCGCGCGCGGCAAGAGCGTGACCGAAGCGCAGGCACTTGCTTACAAGGCAGTGGATGCTGTGCGTTGGGACAATGGCTTCTGCCGCCGCGATATTGGCTGGCGGGCCGTGGAGCGTGAACAACAGGGTCAGTGATCGATATCCTTGATCAAAACCAATCCATTTTTGAGAAGAATCCGCTATTTAAAAGGCCCGCTCAGGACGACCGAGCGGGCCTTATTGCCGTCAAGTGACGGACATCATCTGGTTCACGATTTCTAGATGCGTATCGTGGGGGCGTTGATCCTACGGCGTCTGCGGCGATAGAGAACGAAACCGACAATCGCGATTATCACAACCACGAATGCCAGCGCCATCAGCACATAGGGCATGAAGCCTTGGCTCTGAACCTTTTGCGCAAGGGGGACGACAAAACCGGTGATCGTGCCTGTCACATAATAAATCGATGCATCAATGAGACCGCTGAGATAGAGCATAACGGCGGCAAACATGCTGCCAATCATTCCCATGATGTCGGTAAAGGCATTTGGCCCGGAGAAGCGCGCATGTCCGGAAGCTGCAGGCAAATCTTCACCGCGTTCCAAGAAGGCCATTTTAAACGGCTTTGATGCACCACCTTGCAACTGATTGGTATTCATGGAGATTGCCTGTCCTGCAGCGACGTTGAAGACCTCGTTGGACAGTTTACTGGACACTTCAACAAGACCTTCATGGACACGCACGTCGGCGTGTTTGCCTTCTACGGAAACGGTGAACTGAGTGCCTTTCACGGCAGCGACCATGTAGGGTGTTTCGACAGAGAAATGCTTGACCTCGCGCTTGTCGATCTCCAAGTGGGTGGTGCCACGCAATTGATAGATCTTGGTATGGCCAGCTTCAGTCTCATCCAACGCAGGCAGGGACAGGACGGTGTTTGATCCGACCTGAATGCGCTGTTTGCCGTGGATCAGTTGAAGACGCGTTCGCGATGCGGTCACGAGGGTTTGCCCCGGAAAGAGCACCCTGCTGCTTGTGACGCGCATTTGCTCATGGCCCGGTGTCTCAACCCATGCATTGCCGCTCAATTTGCCGATGCGCCACTCGGTTCCAAGCATCTTCGAGCTTTCATTTGCCCAAGCGGGCTGCATCAAGCTAAAGACAACGCCTATCAATACTATTATAAATGAAAATATTTTCATGGTAATGCCCCCTGCCGCCAATTGACTCGTTAGGCTTATCGCACAATTGGTTAACCGCTTTTACCGTCTCTTCTGAAATTTTGGTCTGACGAATGACTTTCTGGGAAGCGACGCTATCAAGCCTTGGTAAACTTGGGATGAAAAAGGCACATTTATTTAGGAATCCATGAACATTGTGGATTTGTGGTTCATCAATTGTAAAAGCCGTCGGCGCATTTTTGCTGGTCTTCTTTGCACAGACCCTTAAATGCCCGAGTTTTTCCACTTTCATACCTGCCATACGTGCCTCTGTGATTATCAGCCATTTCCAACGGCGCAACTGCCTGATACACAGCAAAGGCTTGACTGCGTGCCAAAAGCAGCTTCCTGTCATCAATCCGCTTATCGACCGATCAGACCACAGAATGACGACCTCCAGAAGGACCATGACCCATTGACCGACCCCATAGAAATCATCATTGACAGCCTGGGTGCCAAAGGTGACGGCATTGCCTATCACGATGGCAAAAGCCTCTATGTTCCTTTTGCGCTGGAAGGAGAGCGGGTTCTGGTTACCCCCATGGGGGAACGAGGCGAGCTGGAAGAGGTGATCGGGGCATCGGATGACCGCATCGAGCCAATTTGTCCACTGTTCGGCACATGCGGTGGATGCAGCATGCAGCATATGGCCAAGGAACCCTATGATAACTGGAAGCGGGAAATTGTCCGCGAAGCATTGTCGGCACGTGGCTTTGATGATGTGGAGATCCGCCCGACCATCAGCACCGAGCCAGGAGGGCGTCGCCGTGCGGTGCTAACCGCTAGGTTGATGGGGCGACGCTTGCTGTTTGGCTATCACGAGACACGCTCGAACCGGATTGTTGATATTGAGAGCTGCCCTCTCTTGGCGGCACCCTTGAATGCCCTCTTGCCCAAGCTGGCTGGCTATCTGCCGCTTTTCATGACCAAGAAGGGCGAAGCGCGCATCACGCTGCTGGCGACCCGGTCGGGGGTGGATGTCTGTCTGGAAGACGTGAAGAATCTCACCGAAGGGCAGGATTATCTCAAGGCCGTGGAGATGGCCGAGACCCTTGATATTGCCCGCCTGTCTGCCAATGGTGATGTGCTGTTAGAACGCCGGGCACCGAAACTGAAAATGGGCACGGCGGAGGTTTCGCCGCCGCCAGCAGCCTTTGTGCAGGCAGATCGCAAGGCAGAGCTGGCCATGGTTGAGTTGGCTTCAAAGGCGATTGGCGACGCAAAAAAAGTGATCGATCTTTTCTGCGGCTCAGGGACCTTTGCGCTGCGTCTGGCACGCAAGGCAAAAATTTGGGCCTTGGAAGGGGATGAAGCTGCTCTCAAGGCACTTGAACGCGGCTGGCGGTTTGGGCAAGGCCTGAAGGACATCCAGATCGAACGGCGCGATTTGTTCCGCAGACCCGTGTTGGCAATGGAAATGAAAAAGGTCGATGCCTTGTTGTTCGATCCGCCGCGCGCAGGCGCCAAAGCGCAAGCCGAGGAAATCGCAAAGTCCAGTGTTCCTGTCGTGGTCGCGGTTTCATGCAATCCCGGCACTTTGGCGCGTGATTTGCGCATTCTGGTGGATGGCGGCTATAAAATTGATCATGTGACACCGGTCGATCAGTTTCTTTATTCGCATCATGTTGAATGCGTTGCCGTTCTTCGGCGATAACGAACTGCTGGTCATGAGGGATCTGCCTGTCGCATAAGGCGAATTTGCGTCGACTGGCCTTGATTGCGCCATTCTTCTTCTTATTTAACGAGTTACCCGCAAGCAAAGGCTATGCGGCTGAGAAACGGACCGATTTTTATGCGCTATATGCATCGCATCAAACGCTGGCTGATCATCACGATTGCGATCGTGCTGTTTCTGCTCGGGTTGGCGTCGGTCTGGACCCCCGTCCCAATCGGCGCGGTTCTGATGACATTTGCGACGGTCCTGTTGATCACCAACAGCCGTAAAGGCCGCCAGTTCGTGCGCAACTTGCGACGGCGCTTCGCTTTTGTCGACGCACGGATGGCGTGGTTTGAGGCGCGCAGCAAGATCAAAATGGTGCGCGTGCTCAGAACAACGCGGCCTTTGGAACGGCGTCTTGCTTCCCACTAAGTGCCGCTCGCACAGCTATATTGTCCGAATGGTCATTGGACCCGCTACTCAGCGTCATCCAGCTGTCTTCAAAATGTTACAGAGGGCTCCTATTGGAGAGATCAGCCCGGCGGTTGTCCTGTCGGCATTGACCTTGAGGTGACGCAGCATTTGGCGTCGCACATACATGGCAAAAGGGGATGCGTTTCGTGATTGCCAATCTCAAGCACTGGCTCATCATGAGTTTCGCGTTTCTGTGCCTGATTGCTGGGCTGGCGACAGTCTGGCTGCCAATCCCTACCGGCGTACCGCTGCTGGCTCTGGGCAGCTTTCTGGTGATTGCCAACAGCCGTGTTGGACGCAGCTATGTGCGGGCATTGCGCAAGCATGTCAGCTGGCTCGACTGGAGCGCCTTGTGGCTTGAGGAACGGACGGGGAGAAGCTTTGGCCGGGTTCTGAAAACCACCCGCCCGCTGGTCACCCGGCACCGCGAGAACGCCAATCGGCGGAGCAATGACTCTGCGGGCCAGCCGCCTGCCTTGGAGCCGGTCAAATCCGCATCACAGGCAACCGATGACGAGACCGCCTAACGGGACAAGACGCCAGCGAACGGCCTGATGTTCCCGATTTCATCTGCAGCAAGTCCCCCTTTGCCCGTTCAAGGCAGACCATTGGCGTGTTGTGGCAGATGCAATAAGGCGGTAGCCTTTTTGCATCTCTCCTCAGCCCGTGTCTTTTGCGAGGTTTCCGATGCTCAAGCCTATCGTCAAGGTGATTGAAGTTCCGACTGATCCAGCAACGGCGTATGATGTCTTTGTCGATATCAGCGGATGGTGGCCATTGGAGACACGGTCCATTTCTTTTCACACTACCAATCTGCCTGCCAAACGCATCGATCTCGACCCAAAGCCAGGTGGGGCGATTGTCGAGATTGGTTCGGATGACGCGCGGTATGTCTGGGGTGTCTTTGCCGATTGCGACGCCCCCTCCTCGCTCGAAATTGATTTTCACATGGGCCATCCAAAGGAGCATGCGACACATCTGGTTGTCAGCTTCATCATGCTCGGTGAGGATGCGACCATGGTCAAGCTGGTTCATACGGGTTGGGAAAGCTACGGCGCGCTGTCACATATGATGCGCAAGGGCTATGAAGAAGGATGGGATGACATCTTCGTTCAGGCCTATGCCAGCGCATGCCGCCGGGCAAAGAGCCTGTGCACAAACCACGGTCAAACACGTACAAACCCTATCTAACGGCGTAATGAATGCAAAACCGAATGGGGCATTTCAGCCCGAATGACAAGATTGTATGAAAAAACGTATATTATTTCGTATTGCAGACCTTGAAACCGAGCCATGCATGTCCAAATATGGACGACAGGCGTGTGGCGTAGGAATTAGGTGGAACTAGCTGACACTGCATGCCAGGGTCTGGAGCCTGTTTGACCATCGCAACGGCAAGGATCGCTGCAAAGTGATCAACGGGTTCAAGTCTGCCAACACAGTCATACTTGCACGAACAAGCGTGATTGGAACAGACCAGACTGACATGGTGACCGTGACATGCTCGCATATCAGAGATCGCCATTCATCATATTGATCGCTCTAGAGCAATATGAGACCCGCCTTGGAGTAGACGCCCAAGGCGGGTTTTCTCTATCAAATCCCCATTGAAAGATCGTTGCGTTATCTCAAGTCGCGCTTACCGAGTGCAAGAACTGATGCGACCAAGACGCAAAAAGGGCTCGATATATCAAGTATATCAAGCCCTTCCAGCAGGTTCTGAAGTCTGTAAAGCGCGGGATTGTGCCGACCCCGCTTTCAAGAGGGACTTTTACAGGCCCAGAATTGCTTCTGCGGAGAAGTATTCGTAGCCCAAGTCCTTGGCAACAGCTTCATAGGTCACTTTGCCTTCATGAACATTGAGACCGTTGCGCAGATGAACATCGTCCTTCAACGCCTGTTCCCATCCCTTGTTCGCCAGAGCGAGGGTGAAAGGCAGGGTCGCATTGTTCAGTGCAAAGGCTGACGTGCGGGCCACACAGCCAGGCATGTTGGCAACGCAATAATGAACCACACCGTCAACCACATAGGTTGGGTCGGAATGGGTGGTTGCCTTGGAGGTTTCAAAGCAACCGCCCTGATCGATTGCCACGTCAACGATGACAGACCCGTTGCGCATGGATTTGATCATCTCACGGGTGACGAGCTTTGGAGCAGCTGCGCCCGGGATCAGAACCGTGCCAATGACCATGTCTGCTTTTTCCACCAGGCGGGCGATGTTGCCCTTGTTGGAATAAACGGTTTTCACGGCCGTTCCGAAACGGTCGACGGCGGCGCGCAGTGCGTCGGTGTTGCGATCAACCACGGTGACGGATGCCCCCATACCAAGGGCGATGCGGGCCGCATTCGTGCCAGACACGCCAGCACCGATGATGACGACTTCGGCCGGATCCACACCGGGAACGCCACCGAGCAGAATGCCCATTCCACCGCCGTTATTCTCCAGAGCCTGCGCACCAACCTGAGGGGCAAGACGGCCAGCAACTTCGGACATCGGGAACAGCAATGGCAGCGCGCCCGTGCGCGAGGTCACGGTTTCATAGGCGATGCAGGTGGCGCGGGAAGCGACCAGATCTTTGGTCTGCTCTGGATCCGGGGCCAGATGCAGATAGGTGAAGAGAACCTGACCTTCGCGCAGTTTGGCGCGTTCCACAGCCTGTGGTTCTTTCACTTTGACAACCATGTCAGCCTTGGCAAAAATTTCGTCTGGATTATCAACGATGGTCGCACCAGCGGCGATGTAATCTTCGTCGAAACACCCAATGCCAACACCGGCATTGGTTTCCATCATGACCTGATGGCCATGCAGGACAAGTTCTTCAACGGACGATGGCACAAGGCCAACACGGTCTTCGTGATCCTTAATTTCTTTGGGGCATCCGATCAGCATGACTGACACTTTCTCTGTTGTGGTGTTGCGACCGCCACGTCTTGTTTTGTGGTTCTTGCCTTGAACTATGAGGGAGAACAGGGGAACCAACGACGTGTTCGGTATTCAAATGATCTTTCAATGATGACTGAATTTTTGCGCAATGTGTCGCGAAACTGCCTTGATATACCCCCCTTGTTTCGAATAAAATTTCACAAATTCTGACATTTGGTGAATTTTATGAACCTGAAAGATCTTGATAAACGTGACCGCTCCATTCTCAATCTGCTTCAGGATAATGGGCGGCTGAGCAATGCGGAACTGGCCGAAGCGGTGAACCTGTCTCCCTCGGCCTGCTTGCGGCGAGTGCGGCAGTTGGAAGAAAGCGGCCTGATTGCCAGTTACACCATGCAGCTAGACCTCAAGGCTTGCGGCATGACCGGCACGGCCTTCGTCTTTGTCACGCTGGATGGACAGGGCCGCGAGCATCTTGACCGATTTGAACGCGCCATCAAGCAGATCAGCGTCATTCAGGACTGTTATCTGCTGGCGGGGCAATATGATTATTTGCTGCGGATCATTTATCGTGATTCCGCCGATTTGGAGCGGATCCACCATGACATTCTGACAAACCTGCCAGGTGTGGTTCGGGTCAACTCGACCCTGACATTGCGGGCCGTCAAGCATACGGGCAAATTGGACGTTTAGAGACGGAAGAAAAACCAAGTCGCCGCCGCTGCCAAAGGCTGCGGTTAGAAGGACCTTATCCTTACCCCCATGTCTTGCTCTTCTTGTCTGGTCCCTGTTTATCGCGGATGGGACGCGCGGACATGCCCTCTTGCCAAAGATGCGAAACTCTTTATATTCGAATAATAGAATATTATAAAATATGGCCTGCGGATGAGAGGCTTTTTTGATCCGCAGGCACAATCTGGTTTGGTGCGGCTCCTTTGATGGACGGATTAAGGGTGCCTCAGAAAAAGGGGAGAAACGTGATGATTCTCAATTGGAAAGTGGGTGGGCTATTGCTTGGAGGCGTGTTCTTTCTCGCTGTCCTTCTGGTCAAGCCCATCGGGGTTTCGACCCAGTTCGTCATTTTTGATGGCATTTTATGGGATGCGGTCAATCCGGCGGTCGTGGTGGTCGATGAAACAGCCAAAAGCGGCTATGCGAGTCCGAATGCCTATTTGAATAAGAGCGGCGGCAAATATGCCAAGAATGTTGCCGAGCCCCTGAACTACAGCTTCATTTTTGTCTTGGCGATGATTGGCGGGGCTGCCCTGTCAGCTTTCCTTCGCGGTGGCGTATCGGCTGACGAACGTGAGATGCCTGAAGTCTGGCGCGCAAATTTCGGCTCATCGCTCACCAAGCGTTATGTCTGGTCTTTTGTCGCAGGCTTTCTGGTGCTGTTTGGCGCGCGTATGGCGGGGGGCTGCACGTCGGGCCATATGATGAGCGGGATGATGCAGACCGCTCTATCGGGCTATATCTTCACAGCCGGGGCCTTTTTGGCTGCCTTCCCGATTGCCCTCATTTTCTTCAAGAAGGGGAACTGATCCATGACCATTGTTCTCGCTCTCGTGATTGGCGGCCTGTTTGGCTTCACACTTGACCGGATCGGCGCGACCAATCCGGGCTATATCATTCGCATGCTCAACCTGTCGAACCTGCATTTGCTAAAGACCATCATGCTGGCCATCGGTACGGCATCCCTGCTGATGTTCGCGGGCATCTTGGTGGGCTTTGTCGATCCGGGCCATATGTCGGTCAAGGACGCCTATATCGGTGTGTTTGTCGGCGGCTTGCTGCTTGGTGCTGGCTTTGCCATCGCAGGCTATTGCCCCGGCACCAGCGTCACGGCGGCAGCAACGGGCCGCAAGGATGCCCTCTTTTTCGTACTCGGCGGTCTGCTTGGCGCAGCGGCCTACATGCTGGCCTATAGCGGCATCAAGGCGACAGGTTTGCTCGACAAGATTGCTGGTGGCAAGGCCACTTTGGGGATGGTGGCAGACACCAAATATCCGTTCCTGATTGATGGCCTGTCGGGCGAAATGATTGGCATTGTGCTTGGGATTGTCTTCATTGCCATTGCGGCCCTTGCACCGGCAAAAGTGTTTGGCAAGGACTGACACAACACCATCAAAAGAAACACTCTGTTCGCAATTGAAAAGCCCGGCACAAACCGGGCTTTTTAAAACTCTTCTTTTGAGTGGCATCTGGATTTGGGCTTCAATCTGACGCCGCCCAAACAGGCATAACAAAAGGCGCCACGCATTCCGTGCAAGGCGTCTTGCTGGTCAGCCTAGGCAGGCTTCACTCGCAGGAACAACGATCTTTCAAGGCAGCCAGTGCCGAGATCGTGTGATTGAAAAGAGCTGAAAGAGCGGTCAAAAAAAGCATCGTGCGCATGCCTGCCCCCAAAATGTCTTATGCCTCTATGGGCGTCCCAACGGATCAAGTGACTGTTTTTATCTACAACTTGTCTTAACCATGACCTAAAAGGTCATTTAGGCATTATTACGGCAAGGTCAATAAACCGGATCACATTTTCTTGCACCGGACCGATTCGGTGAAAGAGCGGTTCCCTGCTTGGCCAATTCCTCATCGTCCTGCCAGGTGCCGCTCTCTCGTTCGAAATGCTTCATCCGATGCAGAAAGAATGGCGACAAATTGTCGACAGAAAAAGGCAAAATGTAATCTCAAGCTATCAGATTGTATCAAATGGTATCCGCCACCAATCAACTCCAGATTGATTGTCACCAAGTGGCAAAAAACCCTCCGGACGCAGAGGCGCCTCACCTTCTTTTTTGATGAAGAAAATTTGTCACGTGTTTGATATATGCAGGAATAATAAGCAGTAACCTGACTCAAACGGGTAAAAATGGTTTGATCTATTTAATGTTGTTCGAGACATAAGTAGAACAAAAATCAAACAAACGACTCAGTTTTTAATCTTTCCGACAAACAAAAGAACAAAAAGCGATCAAAAAATTAAGAAAGACATTGATATTTCTGGTTATTTGTTACTCAATTAGCAGATTAATCAAGCATTAACTTTCTTCTGCCAATCGCTCGTTTCCAGAATTTGGACAGCCCCATGAATATGCACAGCCCCGTCGACATCTACTGCGAACGCACCGATGCGAGCTATTGGTCGGAGCCGGTCAACGCCCTTACCAACCTGTCTTTTATCCTTGCGGCGTTATGGGCATACTGGACCTATCGCAAGCTAAAAAGCAAAGAAGGACAAACCGCTGAAGCGGATCTGCTTGTTCTGGTTGCAATTGTCATGGCCGGGCTGATTGGCGTCGGCTCGTATCTGTTTCACACCCACGCCACTGTCTGGTCATCGCTGGCCGATGTGATTCCGATCTGGACCTTTGTGGCCTATTATCTGTTTTTGGCGATGTATCGGATTATGGGCTTGCCATTATGGCGGGCTGCTCGGGTTTATGGCATCACGCTTGTGTCCATTGCCGGTGTCCTGTGGCTGGTCTCTACCGTTTTGCTGGCATCAGATGGTGCGCAAGCCAGTAGCGACGGGTTGAATGGCTCGACCCAATATCTGCCGGGGATGATCGCACTTTATGGCTTTGCGCTCATCATGTTGATCCGGCGCCATCCGGCAATGGGGTGGATATTGACCGCTGCAGTGACCTTCTCGGCATCAATTTTCTTCCGCACCATTGACATGATGGTCTGTGATGCGCTTCCTCTCGGGACGCATTTTCTCTGGCACAGCCTCAATGGCCTGTTCATTGGTTTTCTGCTGCAAGCGCTGGTGCGCCATGGCGGAACCAAACCCAACATTTCCACTTAGCCTGCAGACAAAAGACATCCCATGATTCCCAGCCCAGTCTTCATTTTCGAAAATCTTGCTCCGGTATTTTTCTATGCCGGGATCATCGTCTTTGCGATGTCCGGAGGCCTCAGGGCCATTCAATCGGAGATGGATTTGTTCGGGGGTGTTGATGGTGGGGTTCGTCACCGCAGCCGGAGGCGGCACCCTACGCGACATCCTGATCGGTGCGATGCCGGTCAATTGGGTGGTCGATCCCATGCCACTGGCGATCATCCTGCCGTCTGCATTGGCGGCCTATGGCATCCACCGGATCGGCTGGGGCCAACGGCAGATATTCAACTGGATTGACGCCGTCGGAATGTCAGTCTTTTGCATCACCGGAGCAGCCCTGACGCTGGAAATGGGCCTGCATCCGGTCATTTGCATCATGATGGGCATGATCACGGCGACCTTTGGCGGCTTGGTGCGGGATATTCTGTGCAATGTGGTGCCGCTGGTGCTGCGGCAGGAAATCTATGCCACCGCAGCCATGCTGGGCTCGACAATTTATGTGGTCTTGCAGCAATTTGACATTGATCGCTCGGTCAGTGCGCTGGTGGGTACGAGCGCGGCGCTGATCCTGCGTGGCATTGCGATCCGCTACAAATTCAATGTCCGCGGTAGCATCAGTGAGACGCCACCGCAGATGTTCGAACGGCACGAGTGACGCCTGCTTTAGCGGCGTCTCAAGGTGACGGGATTGCCATCAATTCGTCAGCGGCCTTTGTGTTGGAACCAGCCGCCGCTTTCTGCTTTCCATTGGCCAGACGCCGCCAGAGCCATTCTGCCGGGCCAAGGCGGAAAAATCTCAGATAAACAGCCGAAAAGATGAGCTGCGCAAAGACAATGCCGAAAGCCATCATCAACAGATCAAAATGCCCCAATTGCCCATAGAGCCCAAAGCCGTAGCCAAAGAACAGACTGGTGCAGATGACTGTTTGCGTCATGTAGTTGGTCAGCGCCATGCGACCTGCTGCGGCAAACAGCCGGGTGATCACATCCAACATTCTCACCTTTGACAAGGTCATGACCAACCCCAGATGCCCCATCGCCATGGCGATGCGCCCCACATCATAGCTGAAAAGCGTCCATGTGGGTGCCTCAAGACTGAGCGTCACCTGTAACAGGTCGGAGAAGGTCTCAAAGCCGTTTACCAGCAAGCCAACCGCATATCCCCCCAGACAGAGGGAGAGATAGAAGGACAGGCGTTTCTGCCCGGTGATGATGCCAAGCTTGAAGAATGCCATGCCGATAAAGAACATGATGCCGATATCGGTGAAATGATTGGTCAGCAACTCGGTCGAATAGTTTGCAAGACTGGTTTGCGCCAGATTGCGCATGATCGGCCAATAGCCTTGACGCATGCCTTCAATCTCGCCGGCCCACATGGTGGTCAGATAGCTACTCACCATGTCATCGTTGCTCTCTTGTTGGTCTTCAGCAGACTGATTTGTGTCCGGCTGACTGTCTTGCGGCTGCGCAGGGGCTGGAGCGACCTGACTGTCAGTCTCACTTCCCTTGTCTGCGGAAGACCCATCAGGGGCTTGTTCTACTGCATTCTCCGCTGCGTTCAGGGCGGTTTCAACGCTTTCATTCTGGGCGGTGGCACCAGTAAAGAGATCCGCATTTGGCAGATTAAGCATAGCAGCCGAGACCACCATCCCTGCGGCCGCAATGGTCAACAAGGCTCTTGGCGACAAATTTCGAAATGGAAAGAGAAACAGGCTCAGCAATCCGTAAATAAACAGAATGTCAAACGAACAGAGCAATAGGAAGGAATGCACCAGTCCGAAGGCCATAAGCCACAGGGATCGACGGTAGTATAAATCAAGTTTGTCGAAATTTACTTTACCAATACTTGAAAACACCATCATGGCTGCTGCACCAAACAGCAGCGCAAACAGCGCCCGCATCACCCCATCCACAAAGACTTCGACAAAGGCCCAGCTCAGAATGTCTGGATATTCATTGCCATTCCAGACGGTTGGAAAGGAATAAGCAAAAGGCGGAATGCCAAAGGCGAAAATGTTGCGCATCAAGATGCCACTGACCGCAAATCCGCGCAGGGCATCCATGCCGACATATCGGCTTTTGTATCTATTATTCAACGATTTATCGCCAGTCAAACCGCTTGCATTTGTACAAATTTCCGTCATGATCGGAAAGCCTCATCAAGGATAATAGGGAGAAATCGGGCGCGACTGACAAACGGATTCCGCACGCATTTACGCGCGTGCCATCGCAACGCCGATACGTCGCTTGGAAGGCTCATTTCCAAATATCTCCGAGGATCGGCTGCAATTTGAACATCTGGGGCAGCACGAAAAACCCAGGCAGGCGACTACAAAACCTGAACCTACTATTGGATAGAAAATCACAAATTCTGCAATAAAAATTAAATATTACCCACAAGATCCATAATGATCATGGATGAACACTTGGTCAGGTCTTGCATATTCGCCTTTTGCAAGGTGAGGCAGAATTCTCTCAAGAGCGATGGCCTGCCAATCCATTCCAAAATGACAAAGGGGACGGTCTGGAACCGTCCCCTTTGTGTTGTTGGCGCTGTTGCAGATCTTAAATCAGTTCGGTGCCGGTGATTTCCAGACCGAAGCCTTCAAGGCCCACATAGTGGCGTTCCTTGGAGGAGAAGAGACGGATCGAGGAAATGCCAAGCTCGGTCAGAATCTGGGCCCCCAGCCCGATGTCACGCCAATCTTCGTCGCGCCCTTTTGCGCTGGAATGCTCTTCGGCTTCGGCCAGTTCCAGACCTTCACGCGCACGCATTGGGCCAGTGACAACACCGGGGGAGCCGTCGCGCAAATAGACCACAACACCACGGTCAGCAGCGGAAGCGCTCGACGATGTTGTTCAAATTATCCGATGTGCCAAAGACGTCCCCGATCACATTCTCCTGATGCAGGCGCACTGGAATGTCGGTGCCGTCGCGAATGTCACCAAAGATCAGCGCCAGATGCTCCATATCGTCAAACTGGGCCTTGAAGGTGATGGCTTTGGCTTTGCCATGACGGGTCTGGATAGAGAATTCTTCGACTTTTTCAACCAGACGCTCGGTGCGCTGGCGATAGGCGATGAGATCTGCCACGGAGACATGTTGCAGGCCATGTTCTTGCGCAAAATCCAGAACCTGCTGGCCGCGTTTGACCGTTCCATTGTCATTGACCAACTCGGAAATCACACCAACGGCTGGCAAATTGGCGAGCTTGCACAGATCAACTGCGGCTTCGGTATGACCGGAACGGACCAATACGCCGCCATCCTTGGCAACGAGCGGGAAAATATGACCCGGACGCACAAAGTCATCCGGCTGGGTGTTGCCATTGGCAAGACCATGCGCGGTGGTGCAGCGTTCTTCAGCGGAAATGCCGGTGGTGGTGCCATGCTTGAAGTCGACGGAAATGGTGAAAGCAGTCGACAAAGGCGCATTGTTGTTGGCGACCATCGGGTCGAGTTTCAAGCGGATTGCGTCCTGCACGGTCATCGGAGTGCAGACAATACCGGAACTATGGCGGATGATGAAGGCCATCTGCTCGGCAGTCACCTTGCTGGCGGCGACAATCAGGTCTCCTTCATTCTCACGGTCGTCATCATCCGTGACAACCACCATCTCGCCTTTTTCAAAGGCGCGGATGGCATTCGCAACACGTTCCATCTTGGACATTTCATGTCTCCCAAACTGAATGACGGCATTTGCCTGTGCGGCCGTCTCATTTGTATCCCGCTTTTGGTGCGGGCATTTTCATTCAGGGTTGAGGCCAAAGAACTCAAAGACCTTGGGCACCCTTCCCTCTTGATGAGCTTCGTTGTCGCTCTAGCCCTGTTGCGCACGATGCAGCAAAGTATGGTCAGCCAGCACGATGGCCAGCATGGCTTCGCCAACAGGCACGGCACGGATACCGACGCATGGATCATGACGGCCCTTGGTCATCACATCCACTTCCGAGCCGGAACGGGTGATTGATTGTTTCGGCGTCAGGATCGAGCTGGTCGGCTTGATCGCAAAGCGGACGACCACGTCTTGACCGCTGGAAATGCCGCCCAGAATGCCGCCAGCATGGTTGGACAGGAAAACCGGCTCGCCGTCTGGTCCAATGCGCATTTCGTCGGCATTGTCTTCTCCGGTCAGAGCAGCCGTTCCAAAGCCATCACCGATTTCAACGCCCTTGACCGCGTTGATCGACATCATCGCCGAGGCGATGTCCTGATCGAGCTTGGCATAGACCGGCGCGCCAAGGCCGACTGGCACACCGGAGGCAACCACTTCAATCACAGCGCCAATGGAGGACCCCGCCTTGCGGATGCCATCGAGATAGTCGGCCCAGAGGGCGGCGGCTTCAGCGTCAGGGCAGAAAAAGGGATTGTTGCCCACTTCGTTCCAGTCCCCAATTGTCGCGATTGATCTTGTGCGGCCCCATCTGGACCATCGCACCGCGGATGGTCATATGGGGCACGACCTTGCGGGCAATGGCACCAGCGGCCACGCGCATGGCAGTTTCGCGGGCCGATGACCGACCGCCGCCGCGATAGTCCCTCACGCCATATTTGGCGTCATAGGTGTAGTCCGCATGGCCGGGTCGGTAGCGTTCGGAAATATCGCCGTAATCCTTGGAGCGCTGATCAGTATTGTAAATGATCAGACCAATCGACGTGCCTGTGGTGACCTGCGCCCCGGTCTGAGGATGCGCAAAGACGCCGGACAGGATCTCGACCTGATCCTTTTCCTGCCGTTGGGTTGTGTAGCGGGACTGGCCGGGGCGACGACGATCCAGATCCTGCTGGATTTCTTCCCGCGTCACTTCGATCAGGGAGGGGCATCCATCAATGGTGCAGCCAAATGGCCGGACCGTGGCTCTCGCCCCAGGTGGTGACACGGAAGAGATGTCCAAAACTGTTATGCGACATGGATGGCTTTGTTCCCGTCAATCAGGCGCAAGACGGACATGTAAGACGTCCGGACCAACGCTTTTCATAAATTCTGCTGACGGATGTATTAAAGAGCGGTGCGGCAAAGGTCAAATCTTCAGTTGATCAACTTTCGCCGGTAAGGCGCCCTGAGGCCTTTGTTTCAATGGAAAAGCCCCATAACAGAAAGGCCCACCTGTGACGGACATTCACAGGCAGGCCGCAGCTCATTGAGGATCGGGAGATTGACAATCCAGCTGCTGATCTATTCAGAGAATGTGGTGGACCAATACCGGTTGTCATTCTGAACGATGCGTTTCCCGCGCAGCTCACCGCAAGTACGGGTCATGCGGATTTTCCAGTCGCGCACGCCATTGACACCATCATAAAGCACCATGAACATCTTGTTGCCACGGGCATACATCTCATAAGTGCGATACACATGCTTGTTTTCGCTCGGGTCACGCAAGGACACACGCTCATAGAGATGAATCTTGCCATTGCTGACTTCGCTCAGGGTTTCAAAGCTCCAGTTGCTGTTCAACTGACCCTTGGTGGCTTTGCCGAGTTGAAAGCGCACCACCTTGTCCGGGAACCGATGATCAATCCGCTCGATACTGTTGCCATGCACACTGAAGCGATAAGAGTGACCCGCAGATTCATTGCCGCCCTTGCAATAGAAATTGCGATTTTCAAAGGCCTTCAAAACACCTCCCGTCGCGGTGCTTGGGCCAGCCCACCCGCATAAGGTTCCAAAGACAATCAACGAAAGACCTTTGCTCCAAAACCTTCATTATTTCAATCCCCTTGATTGCTGCACGGCACGCCCGCCCCTTCCTTCAGAACCAAGTGCTGGTTGGGGGGAGAGCACCGCGTCGCACGGTCATAGCCAATTTTGTAATCGGCAATATAGCAGGGGAGTCTTTCACTTTCGTCAGAATGAAACGTGAGGTTTTTGACAAATTCGTGCAGAATTTTCTTCAAATTCTTTGCGGTTTTAGCGATAATTTATTTCAAATTTTAGGCAAGAGTCATTGCCAGCTTGCCTCTGTTCCGGTCCAGCAATAGATCTTGTTTTGCGGCACTTCGAGCATGGGCGCCTCCGTAACTGGAACATTTTCCAGAATCTGACGCAAGACCCGCAAGGTCCCCCCCATGAGCAACCACGATGGTCGGACCGGTCAGTGAATGGAGCCACGGGCGGATGCGCTCTGACAATTCGGCATAGCTCTCTCCATTGGGCGGGCAGGCTGACCATTTGTCCTTGGCGCGCGCCTTGTAATTCTCCGGATCATTTTTCTTGATTTCCTGCTTGGTCCAGCCTTCCCAGTCACCAAAGGTGATTTCAACCAACCGGGGATCAAAGACCACGCTGTCAGCCCAAGGCAGATCCTGCCAGCCTGACGCTTCCAAAATACCGGCGAGGGTTTGACGGGTGCGGGTCATGGGGCTGCAAAAGAGCGCCATGTCGCTGGGATCTGGCACAATCTCGGCAAGGCGTTGGCCATTGCGTCGCGCCTCGGATTTCCCCTTCTCGTTCAGTGGGATGTCGCGCCGACCCTGAAAGCGATATTGCGCATTCCAATCGGTTTGACCATGGCGGATGAAATAGAGTGGCGGGATGGGCATCGTCTCTCCTAGAGCGCTTTGAAGACAAACCGGGTCACCGGTTTAGATTTAAACGCCATTTCTCAGTATGGTATTGCAGTCTCGTGAACGGGAGTTCCCGAGAATTGCTCTAGCATCATCAAAAGCGGGGCATAGCCTGTCTTGCGGCTTGCCGGTTACGCGCGCCCTACTTTAGGCCAAAAAAAAGACCCGCGGTCAACAGGCAGTTTGCCATGACCACGGGTCATTTTGGTTCTGATCGATCTCCGCCCCTCGCAAGTACGCTTCATCACGCAATGGACAGACGGGCGCTGTCACTTAGCTGGTGGTGATATCCGGGGCATCGACGGCCTTCATCCCGACAATATGGTAGCCGGAATCGACGTGATGCACTTCGCCGGTGACACCGCGGGAATAATCGGACAGGAAATAGACAGCAGAATCACCCACTTCCTCAATCGTCACGGTGCGACGCAGAGGGGAGTTATATTCGTTCCACTTCAGGATATAGCGGAAATCGCCAATGCCAGAGGCGGCCAACGTTTTGATGGGACCGGCAGAAATGGCGTTGACGCGGATATTCTGTTTGCCAAGGTCTTCGGCCAGATAGCGCACGGATGTTTCCAGCGCAGATTTGGCAACGCCCATGACATTGTAATGAGGCATCACGCGCTCTGCACCATAATAGGTCAGGGTCAGCATGGAGCCGCCATCCGTCATTAGCTTCTCAGCCCGCTGGGCGATTGCCGTGAAGGAATAGCAGGAGATGAACAAGGATTTGGAGAAATTCTCAGCCGACGTGTCGACATAGCGTCCCGTCAGTTCTTCCTTGTCCGCATAGGCGATGCAATGAACAACAAAGTCCAGTTTGCCCCACTTTTCCTCGATCGCGGCAAAGACGGAATCAATGGTTTCTGCATCCGTTACGTCACAATGTCCGGCCAAAAAAGCGTCCAATTGATCGGCGAGCGGTTCAACACGCTTCTTCAATGCGTCGCCCTGATAGGTGAAAGCCAATTCGGCACCAGCGTCCTTGCAAGCCTTGGCAATGCCCCAGGCAATGGAGCGATTGTTGGCGACGCCCATGATCAGGCCGCGCTTACCCTTCATCAATTGCGGTATATCAGACATAGAAATCCTCTTAACATCATATGCGAGCGGTTCATGTCGCATCGGCGTGGCGTCGTGTTGCCACTGATGGAATGACACCAAACTTGAGACCGGCCCCGCTCTCTTCAAGCTCGGGGGCTATGCTCAAGGTCAAGTCACCTTGGTATTTGTGCGAGAAACGCAGTCCCATGAAACAGAATCTGCGCGGGATGATTCCGGTGTGAACCACTTCGCCTTTAGTTTGGCTTTTATCCAACAGGTGATGCGGAAAAAGCAATGCCTAAATGGACAGCTGATGAAGAGCTATGCTCAATCTTTGTTACAGTTTCTTAACCGCCTGGCAGATCAGCCACAGAAAAGACAGGACTTGGGGTCCATCCAGTCACGTGTGAAACACCTCTGGCAACTGCCCTCATTGTCCGGGTAACGAGCCGGGAGGTGGTGAAACATTGTGCTGCTTGCAGGGCAGAAACACACAACCGAGCACGCCTTGCAAGTTGATCCAGACATGACAAAGCCGAGTGCATTCTGCACTCGGCTTTGTATCCGTGAAGCCAGCGCTCTATCGTGGTTGGAAGAGCGCCCCTCGCGGCAAGATGTCAGGCGATTGCCGACATCCGACGCTCGGGGCTTTCAAGCTTTAAAACATGTCCAGCCAATAGGCCCTTTACAGACATTTCCAGATGTTCCTTGATATTGAAGTCACATCCGTTGTTCAGCCACAATTGGCCAATGCCAAACAGCAGAGCGATAAAGGTATTGCTCAACACTTCCGGCTGCGTGGAGGCCGCCAGTTGCTTGTTCTCGATGGCCGCATTGCAAAGGCGCTGCAAAGCGAAAGAAAGCTGCGTGATCGCGCATTTATTGCCCGTTGGTCGGCGTTCTTCGCCGGCAATGTCGGCTTCGGCAGCGATGCTGCGTTGGCAGATCAACGTGAGCCAAACACCCGGGGCGCGTTCAAATCCGGCACCCATCTGCACAACGACATCCTGCAATAGATCGTAGGGGTCGTTCCAGCGTTCAGATTGCCCGATCAGGCTTTTCAGATCCTGGATAACGCGCTGATTGGCTTCGTCCAGAATGGCCTGGTGAAGTTGTTGTTTGGAGCGGAAGTGGCGAAAAATGGCAGGCTGAGAAATGCCAACCTTATATGCCAGCTCCGTAGTAGAGAGAGACAAATGGCCAGTTGTAGCAATGCAGTCAAAAGCCGCATTGACAATTTCCACCTGCCTGTGGGCGCTGTTCATACGTTGAACAGGCCTTTTACGATTTGATGTACCTAATGTAGGCATCCAGCTGTCCCCTTGCTGTGATGCAGTTATATTGTGCAACGCAATTGTATAGACAATTTCGACCAGTTTTCCAACTTTTCGTACCAAACCGTCTAAATATGATAATTTTAGCATCATTTTTAGATCAAATGATGCGCGTTTCTGTGCGTAAGTGGGCCAAAGTCGATCCATTTGGACGGGTTGTCGCACTATCTGACTATTGCGAGCTGCTCAAAAATAGAATCGGCCACAAGTGATTCGTTTTTAACTTAGGAAGAGCAGCAACAGCCCGCGAACGTCTGTAAGATTTAGCTGAAAAATGGGGCAAGCCTTGGGCGTTTAGGAGAATTTTAGGCCGACCGTTCCGCTTTTTTGCACATCTCGAAACACTGCAGCGGCTTATCCCGGCACTCAAATTGATGTTTCTCACTAGTCATTTTCCCTCATTGGTTTACCACTACCCTGAAACCAAAGGCCAACCTCACCCATCATCGTTTGCTTTGAAGTGCCGCGCGCTTCTGCTACATTCTTTGCGAACAGGAAGCTCCTCCCTCACCCTGCAACCTCCCTCCCGCATTCACCAAGTGATCAGATCCGTGACAGACATTTCTTCTTCAAGCCAAGCTGACTCAGCGATGTCTCCATCCATCGTTGCCCAGTTCGAAACCCTTTTGGGTGCCGCCAATTGCCTGACCAAGCCGAACGACATTGAAAGCTATTGTCGCGAATGGCGGAACAAGTTTTTTGGGATTACGTCCCTTGTTCTCAAACCGGGCTCGACCGAGGAAGTCAGCGCCTGCCTCAAGCTGGCCAATGCGCTCGGTGTCGCGATTGTGCCGCAAGGGGGCAATACCGGATTGGTTGGTGGACAGATCACCGACCGGTCAGGAAAAGAAATCGTCCTATCGACGGAACGCCTCAGAACGATCCGCTCCATCGACGCGCAGAGCAATGTCGTGGTTGCGGAAGCCGGGGTGATTCTGGAAAGTCTGCAGCAAGCGGCCGAAAAAGTAGACCGGTTGTTTCCTCTTTCCCTCGGCGCGCAGGGCTCTTGCCAGATTGGCGGCAATCTGTCGACCAATGCAGGTGGCACCGCGGTTCTGGCCTATGGCAATGCCCGCGATCTGGTGCTGGGGCTGGAAGTGGTTTTGCCCGATGGTCGCATCTGGAACGGGTTGCGCAGTCTGCGCAAGGACAATACGGGCTATGACCTGAAGCATCTCTTCATAGGAGCCGAGGGAACGCTTGGCGTTATCACCGCCGCGTCGCTGAAGCTTTATCCTCGCCCCAGGGACCAGCAGGTCAGTTTTGTGGCATTGGAAACTCCGCAGCAGGCCCTCGAATTGTTCAATCTCGCGCAATCCCACGCAGGGTCGATGCTGACCGGGTTCGAACTGATGCCGCAGATGGGCCTCGAATTTGCAATTCGGCATTTGCAGGGCGCGCGCGACCCTTTGACTGAGCGCTATCCTTGGTATTGTCTGCTGGAATTGTCGATCGGATCGGATGCGCTGGACGGACGCGCCCTGATCGAGACAATCCTGTCAGAAGCGTTCGAGGCCGGACTTGTTGCGGATGCCGTCCTCGCAGAGAACAAACAGCAAGCGATGGATTTCTGGCATGTTCGCCATGGCATGAGCGAGGTGCAAAAGGAAGAAGGCGGCTCGATCAAGCATGATATCTCGGTGCCAGTTAGCGCCATTCCAGCCTTTCTGGAGCGCGCATTGGCAGCTTGCGAAGAGGCCATACCCGGCTGCCGTCCTGTGCCCTTTGGCCATATGGGAGATGGCAATTTGCATTTCAACATTTCCCAGCCGGTGGGTGCGGACAAGGAGGCTTTTCTCGAACGCTGGGAAGAGATCAGTGAGCTTGTGCATGCCATTGTGATGGATATGGGCGGTTCGATTTCCGCTGAACATGGCATCGGGGTCTTGAAGCGTGATCTGCTGCCAGGCGTCAAGGATCCGGTCGAGATGGAGTTGATGCATCAGATCAAAACCCTGCTTGACCCGAAAGGTCTGCTCAATCCGGGCAAAGTCCTCGCCCGCTCCCCCAATCAAGACTAGTGCAGAGACAGATGACAAACTTGACCATTCGTGACGCGTCCGGGCAAGACAAAGAGGCTGTGATTGCCCTGTGGCGGGCCTGTGACCTGACACGGCCCTGGAACGATCCGGATAATGACTTTGGCTTTGCGCTTGGCAAGCCCTCTTCCCACATCCTGATCGCCTTTTTGCCGGATCAGGATTCTGCCATCGGTACCGTCATGGTTGGGCATGACGGCCATCGTGGCTGGTTCTACTATCTGGCGGTCAGCCCTGAACAACAAGGTCAGGGCTTTGGCAAGGAGCTGTTGCAGGCAGCCGAAGACTGGCTTCTGTCGAAGGGCGTCTGGAAGGCCCATCTTATGGTGCGCACGGGCAATGAAAAGGTGATCCGCTTCTACGAATCCCTTGGCTATAATGTCAGTGAAACACTGGTGATGGAGCGCTGGATCGATCCGTCCAAGCGCGGTGACAGGGCCTAGCGGCAGGGCAGCCTCATCATTTTGCCACCGCTGTGTCTGACCTCACCCCTTGGGGCCAAACAGGGTCAGGACCAACCAGATAGGCATGATCACGACCATGCCAACCAACGTATTGGGCACAGCCCAGATCACCAGCCAGTTGATGGTCAGCTCAAGGGCATCGTTGAGTTGGTCGATATAACTCGACATGCCGGGGAAAATGTCTTTGGTCGTAATGCCCAGAAATGTCAGTACTGTTCCGGTCACCAGCGACGCGAGCAGGGCCTTGCCCAAATTGGACAGCATTCTCGCAAAACGCATGGTCCTCTCCTCTCGTGCGCTTTTCAGTTCAAGGATGGGTGTCACTTGACGACGGTCACCCGCCGCATTGGTGCTGCGGGCACCTGTCAGCAGGCACCCTAGCATCGAAGAGGTAACCATCGGTTAACGATGACCGGTTGCCACTTCAAAAAACGCCCTTGGGCTTGAGCTGGTCTCCGTTGCCGGTCGGGTTCGACTGGAACAGCTCGTTAACCGCATCGCCTATGGCTTCCTTCAGCTTTTCGGTCGTGCTTGGTTCGGCAGGCTTGGCATCTGAGGAGGGGGCATTTTGGACGCTGTCGGGTGCGGCATCCACCGGCGAAGCCGTCAGCGGGCTCACCGGTGTGGATTGTTGCGTCCGGGGTGCGGCTTCAGTGCCAGCATCGGGCGTCTTGACGGTTTGCGAAGGCACATCTGCTTTTTGAGGCTGTTGAACGGGCTTGCTGACGGTTTGGGGTTTGGCAGCGGCAGCTCTGCTCAGGATCGGCTGCAACAGTGGCCCATGCAGGCGGAAGGGGAATTTTTCCGCTGACGCATCGGTCTTTTGGGAGGCCGGATCTGCACTGTCATAGAGCAGCAAGGTGGCCGGAGCATCAAGGCTCATATCGGAAAGGGCGATATAGGCATCCCCTTTCACCGCCCGTTTGCCAGATGTCAGCCGGATGTCATTCAGAGCAAGGGCGTCCCCCTGCAAGACCGCACGAAGGGAGAGAACATCAAAAGTCGTGCCCCCCAGATACAAGCCTTCCGTTGCTTTGGCGGCCAGAGGTTTATCGACATCCTTGAGATTTGCTTCAAGCAGGTCGAGATTGAAATGCTCGAACCCACCTTCGGTGACAACAAGGTTCATTTCGCCAGATGCCTGTTTTGCCATCTGGCGCAGGGTGTGCCCTTCTCCCTCGACATCAAGCTCGGCGAGTGTCGTGCCAGTGACAAAATCGGAGTTGGCATATTCCCGCGCAAAGGTGCCAGCCAGCAAACCATTGGCCTTTGCTCGCAGATGGCCATACATGGTCTCTGGTTGGTTCTTGTCCCGATGCATATCGAGGCTGGCTTCCAGACGACCACCATAGGCATAGGTTTCGCCTATGGAAAAAGCCAACTGGCTGTTGCGGGTCACCAGTGATGCAGCGGTACGGCCCAAGCGAAGAGGCGAGGCAATCAGGTTGTCAGTGGAAAGACGGATATCAAGATCGGCCCGCAAGAAATCTTCCGCCGAAACGCTGATATCCAGCACAGAGCGATCTTTCCCGAAACTCTTCAAGTAGGGATCGAGATCAATCCTGTCACTTGCCAAGGTGCCTTGCAGCATCGGGCGGTCGCGGCGGAAGTCCAGTTGAAGCACGCCATCAACGCTATGGTCATCGAGCCGCAAGGTCATATCGGAAAACGAGACCGAGGCATCAACCGAATTGGCGCGTGCTTTCAAGGCCGCAGGGCCAAAGCCCTCCCCTTCTGGCAATGGTTTGCCGAGCCAGGCAAGCATCGCGCGCAGGGAAGGCGTTTCAAAGGAGAAATCTCCTTCGAGCTGAAATTGCGCCATGGTGGCAGCCGACCCATCGAGCGAGGCTTCAAACATCGGTGATTTGATCGCCAATGATACGGGCGACAGGCCACCGCCAAAGAGGTCCATCGGGTTGCCGGAGCGCGCAAGATAGTCGACAGGTTGGTTTCGCCACACAACCGAGCCATTCAGCGAAGCTGCTTCGCCTGTATTGGGCCAGTCAAAAGAGAAATTGATGGCATCGAGCTGTTCATCCCATCCGGTCTGACGATCGCGGATATGGGCGCTGCCGTCAGTGATGACAAACCGGCCAAGGGAAATGTCTGACAGCTTCAGTCGGCCATCATCGGGATCGCTTGATACCAAAGATCCATTCGTCATGTCCCAGGATGTCTTGCCCTCTTCATTGCGGACAAATTCGAATTTCGGTTTTTCCAGATGAAAGCGCCGCACCTGAAATTTGCCAACGAGCATCGGCAGCCAGTACATTTCGGCACGCAGCACTTTCATCGAGACCAGATCGGGTTCGTCCGGTCCAATTCGAGAGGCGACCTGTACATTCTTCAGCTTGAAGGTGATATAGGGGAAGACGGTGACAACGGGTTCGCCTCGAACAGTCACAGGCAAGCCCATCCAGTCAGAAATCTGGCGGGAAATCTGGTTCTTGACCACCTGCGTGTTGATCAGATGAGGTGTTGCGGCGATCAAGCCGGCCAACAAGACCACCAGGGTCAAACATGTCCAAAAGATCCTGATACGCAACGTCCGCGACATGTGACTGCCGTCCTTTCCCCACTTGACTGCGATCACGTTGTATCAAGTCCCAAGACCCATACCTGTCGCAGTCGCTCTCCTTGTGGCCTGCTCTTTCCGGCTGCTTGAGGCAGCTCTGGCAGAAACAGGCTGCCAAGAGTCGTATGCGGATGCAAGGACAGACAAGGCAAGGATGTCTCTGTGCCTGAATAGCGCTCAACCATCGGGGATACAAGCGCAAAGCCGTTGCGAGGCTGATATAGCGCTGAAATTGTGGAGCAAACTGCGTGCGTGAGGCCCATCTATTGATGCGCCGAGGCGATCATCAAAGGTCAGCACTATTTTGCGCGAGCGGTGGGCGATGGGTCCGAATTGTCTGTGCCTTTTTCCGACCCGGTAGGACTGAAGACTGGCGATATAAAAACCCGCGCCACCAGAGGCTGCGCGGGTCTGATTTGGTTCGAGCGCACTTACCGCTCGGTCAGTTTAGTCAGCCCTGCAAATCGACGATCAGATTGGCGTCGGTCTTGGAGAGGACTTCCTCAACAGTGACATCTGGGGCCAGTTCGATCAGGGCGAGGCCATCTGCGCGGACTTCCATCACACCAAGGCCGGTGATGATCAGATCAACAACACCCTTGCCAGTCAGTGGAAGCGTGCATTGCTTGAGGATCTTGCTTTCGCCCTTCTTGTTGGTGTGGTCCATCACAACAACGATTTTCTTGACGCCGGAAACCAGATCCATCGCGCCGCCCATGCCCTTGACGAGCTTGCCGGGGATCATCCAGTTGGCGAGGTCGCCATTTTCCGCCACTTCCATTGCGCCCAGAACCGACAGGTCGATGTGACCGCCCCGGATCATGCCAAAAGACTGGGAGGAGGAGAAATAGGAAGAGCGCTTCAGTTCAGTGATGGTCTGCTTGCCAGCATTGATCAGGTCGGCATCCACTTCATCCTCGGTCGGGAATGGTCCCATGCCGAGCATGCCATTTTCCGACTGGAGGGTGATTTCCTTATCGCCAACATAGTTGGCCACGAGGGTGGGAATGCCAATACCAAGATTGACATAAAAACCGTCCTGCAATTCCTGTGCGGCGCGTTCGGCCATTTGATCACGTGTCCATGCCATATTCGTCTCTCCCCTTAGCTGGCACGTACAGTGCGTTGTTCGATGCGTTTTTCATGCTCACCCTGAACGATGCGCTGAACGAAGATTTCAGGGGTATGGATGGCCATTTTGTCCAGAGAGCCGAGTTCAACGATTTCCTCGACCTCGGCCAGAGTAACCTTGCCAGCCGTGGCGCATTCAGGGTTGAAGTTCATGGCGGTCTTGCGATAGGTCAGATTGCCCTTTTCATCACCGCGCCAAGCCTTGACCAGAGCCAGATCGGTCTTGATGCCGCGCTCCAGAATGTAGGTCTCGCCGTCGAACTCTTTATGCTCTTTACCTTCGGCAATGGTGGTGCCGACACCCGTCTTGGTGTAGAAGCCCGGAATCCCGGCCCCACCTGCGCGCAGGCGCTCGGCCAGTGTGCCTTGAGGGTTGAATTCCAATTCCAGCTCACCAGACAGATATTGGCGCATGAATTCGGCATTCTCCCCGACATAGGAAGAGACCATTTTCTTGATCTGGCGGGTTTGCAGCAACAGGCCCATGCCGAAATCATCAACGCCACAATTGTTTGAAACAACCGTAATATCCTTCACGCCGGTTTCACGCAAAGCAAGGATGAGACTTTCCGGAATGCCGCACAAACCGAAACCGCCGACGGCAATTGTCATGCCATCGAATACCAGCCCTTCCAGCGCTTCTGCGGCGCTGGCATAAACCTTTTTCATTGTTTTCTCCCACATTCGATCCGGCTTGCCTTGGGCGGGCCTTGTCGGATCTATCTCCTGTTTCCGGTTCTTTGATGCCTTACTCAAGTGCTTGATCACGGACCAACCGGACATCTCGCCCCATGTGACTGCTCCAAGGTGACAAAGGGATACTTCGGCAGCCGAAGGCCTGTTGTCACTTGGGATCTTTTGTTCATTTTTCCGTTTCTGCTACCGTTCAACCCGGTAAAAAATGACAAGATGACCCTGAACCGGAGCGGTGACAGACTTACAAGTGTTCGGCGAATTTACAAGCCCGGAATGATCCAGATTCATCTAAAGGCCGAGACGCTTTGGCTTTTTCCCCTCGCTGCCTGACCCAAGTAACCTTTTATTTCGACTATTAGAAATCAACTAAAATTTTATATTCTCCGCAAGCGGAAATACCTATAATCTAGTTATACAATGTCAGGGCGTATTTTGGTCCCCAAGCGCCTGGAGAAATGGTGATGAATATGGCCTGACTTGTAAAGCGGCTGGCGATAAGGCCGCATATTCCGTCAACTCAAAAACCCGGCTTTGCCGGGTTGTTTTTTCCAATCCGAGCTTCAGTCCGTGTGCGACCGGTTGGCCGTGCGCGAGAGCAGGATCACCGGTACGATGCCAACCACTACGATGGCAAGTGCGGCAAGCGATCCCTTCTCGAAAGCTTCCAGAGATGCCTGCCCATAGACAAGCGTCGCCAATGTGTCGAAATTGAACGGGCGCAGCAGAATGGTGGCGGGCAATTCCTTCATGACATCCACAAAGACCAGCAACGCCCCAGACACCAACGCGGGGCGGATCATTGGCAGATCAATCTCTATCAGGGTGCGCATGGGTGAGCGTCCGAGTGTTCTGGCAGCGGCTTCCAGATTGGGTGAAATGCGCTGCAACCCGGTCTCCCCTGCCCCGTAGGACATGGCCATGAAGCGCACACAATAGGCATAGAGCATGGCTGCGCCCGAACTGATGATGATCAGGCCGGTGGCAATGCCGAACCACTGCTTCATTGTTGAGGCGATGAAATTGTCAAGCATGGCGACCGGAATGAGAATTCCAACGGCGAGCACGGTGCCGGGGACCGCATAGCCGATGGCCGAGGTGCGGGTGATGGCTTCGGCCAGATTGCTCTTTTGTATTCTGGCGACATAGGCAAGGCTGGTGCCAATCATTGTGGTGAGGACGGCCGCAGCCGACGCCAACAGGAGCGAATTTCCCATGGCCGACACAAAATCTTCGTTCAGATTGTCGCCCCAGTTGAGAATGACCGAACGGGTCAACACCAGAGCAGGCAGGACAAAGCCAAGAAAAATCGGCAGGGCACAAATCAATATGGCAATTATCGCGCGCAGACCGGTGAGGTGGAAGCTGGGCAATGCCTGATAACGGCGTGTTGTCACTGCAAATCTTTGTTGGCGACGGCCGCGGCGCTCCAACCACAAAAGGAGCAGCACGAATAGCAGCATCACCGACGAAATCTGGGCGGCACCGGCAAGGCTGGAGCGGTTCAACCATGTGTCATAAACGCTGAAGGTCAGCGTCTTGACGCCGAAAAACTCGACTGCTCCAATGTCGTTGAGGCATTCCATCATGGCCAGCGTTACCCCTACGACAATCGCCGGGCGCGCCAGTGGCAAGGCAACCGCGAAAAACAGGCGAATGGGGCCTGCGCCCAAAGTGCGCGAGACATCCAGCGCGCAGGCAGACTGGAGCAGGAACGTCGCTCGGGTGGTCAGATAGATATAGGGATACAGCACAAGGCTCATCACGATGACCGCACCCGGCAGGCTGCGGATTTCCGGGAACCAATAGTCGCGGGCATTTTTGAAGCTGAATAGCCAGCGCAAGGCACTTTGGGCCGGGCCGGAATAATCCAGCAATTCAACCGAGGCATAGGCGACAATATAGGTGGGAATGGCAAGCGGGATCAGCAATGCCCATTGAAAAATGGCGCGCCCGGGAAAGCGGCACATGGTCACCAGCCATGCGGTCGAGACGCCAATCAGCATGGTCAGGCTTCCCACGCCCAGCATCAGCCAAAAGGTTGTCATCAATGAGCGCGGCAGGACGGTGGAGACCAGATGTGGCCAAACATCGCCCGCATCGCCAAAGGCGATGATGACCAGAGACAGGATCGGAGCGACGACCAGCAGGGTCAACAGGCACAACAATGTCCAACCAAAGATGCTTTGCCGGGTCGCAGTGACTGATTGCCAAAAGCCGGATCTGACGAGCGGTGGCTCGGCACGGGAAGGCTGATCGGCAGGGAATTGCGGTGACTGGGGCAAGGCTGGTCTCAATGCAGCAATTGTTGATTTTCAAATACATCTTATAGGGACGTTTGGAAACAAAGATCAAGATGGGCCAGTCTTTTTGCCATCAAACATCTGTCAGCAAAAGGTCGACCCTATGACGCAAAGCCCGACGGCCCAAAAAGAAAGTGCCACGATGCTGGGAAACATCGTGGCACTGACACAAAGCTCTTGCCGGATTGCGGATCGAAAGGGACCAGCTTTCAATAAGCGTCGCCGGACAAGTTCATGTGCAATCCCACATCACACCTCGCCAAGCCGAGATGAGTGCAGCAAATGCTGCCAATGTGATGAGCGGTTGAAGGACAAAGGGACCAGCTTTGCATTTCTTCATCACATGCGGGACTTCGGGGAAGTGCGCTTTTCAGGCTCAGAAATGCAAGAGGACCAGAAATGCATCTTTTAACCGTGAAGCGCTATTGGAGAAAATCGCCTATTTCGCCGACTCATAGGACCAATATGAGATGGGCTTGTCACGAGAAGTGACCCAAGCGATTTTCACCCAATTCTTTGAAACTCCTTATTAATATTTCCTGTTGCCATTCCCATAGGCCAGCTTTTCAGACTTTGAGGCGGGAATGGCGAAATGGCGTGGGCAGCCGATCAGTTCGGGCCAGCATCGAAGTCGACAATGTCGACCAATTCGGATGCTTTCCTGCGTGCCTCGGCGATTTTGTTCAAGGAGATCTTGTCGGCATTGAACGACCCCCATGACTTGACCCGCTCGGATGGCTCAACGCTTGCAAGCACCGGATATTCGAAATTGACCTCTGCATAGAGATGCTGGGCTTCGTCGGAGGCCAGATATTCCATCAGCTTGATGGCATTGTCCTTGTTGGGGGCATATTTGGCCAACAGAACACCGGAAATATTCACATGGGTTCCGCGATCTTCACTGTTGGGGAACAGGATACGCACCGACTTGGCCCATTCCTTCTGCTCAGGCTCTTTCTCGTTGGTTTGCATCTGACCCATATAGTAGGTGTTGCCCAGAGAAATGTCGCACTCACCTGCATAGATGGATTTGACTTGCGAGCGGTCGTTGCCGGTCGGACGGCGCGCCAGATTGGCTTTAACGCCTTCAAGCCATTTTTTGGTTTCTTCTTCGCCTTTATGGACGATCATCGAAGCGATCAGGCCGATGGTGTAAACATGCTGCCCGGACCGGGTGCAAATGCGCCCTTTCCATTTCGGGTCGGCAAGCTCTTCATAGGTGATGCTGTTTTGATCGACGCGCTCGTTGGAGGCATAAATCACGCGGGCTCGCGTGGTCAGACCAAACCACTGGTTATCGACATCTCGATATTGGGCGGGAATATTGGCTTCCAGAACCGCATTTTTCACCGGCTGGGCCACGCCCTCAAGCTTTGCCCCGTTCAGTTTTCCGATATCAACGGATAGCAGCAGATCGGCGGGGCTGTTCTCGCCCTCGGCTTTCATGCGAGCTTCCAGACCCTTTTTGGCGAAAATAACGTTGGTGCGGATGCCGGTTTTCTTGGTGAAAGCATCCAAAATCGGTTCGATCAAAAAGGGCTGACGATAAGAATAGATATTGACTTCGCCAGCGGCATAAGCAGGCAAGGATGCAGCCGCACCCAGCGAGGCAGCAAGGGCTGCAAGCATTGTCTTCTTCATGTTCTTCTCCAACGAATGGGTTCAAGGCCCAAGATCGGAAGCTTGAGCCTATCAGATTGTTGCGGCGATTGGCTCTCACCTGAATGATATGGCCTCAAATTGCTGCGAATGCATCTCAAAGTCAAACCGAAAGTTCTAACAAAACAGTAAGTTAAGATCTCACAGTGCGCATTTTTGTTAGAATATTTCCAAACAAGTCGAGTAACCCCCTTTGATTGTTGGGTTTCACTCTCAACTTTTCAAAGCCAGCTGGCGCGTGATTAATTGTTGAAAACAATACTCACATTTAAATCATCTATCCCAGCAGCCATCGTGATGGCTGTGGTTCGGTGCATCGATGCCAATTAAATGGGATTTGTGCCGGGCAGCCATGGAAACAAAAAAGGAGCGCGACAGCAGTCGCGCTCCTTCTTTAAAGGAATTTAGGTCCCCACGTAAATTCCTTTCAAACCAACTGCAGCCTGTTTCGGCGCGATATTGGTTTGATGATCCTAAAAAGATCATAAGAGATGAATTTACTCTGAAGAATGCACTTCAACAAGATCGTTTGTTATTTTTCTCTCACTTTTTTACGCAATTTTGACATGCGTAGAAATTTTTATAATTTTATCACAAGCTTTGCGACATAAAACACGCCCTAAAGCAACATGGTTATTCATCTATTACAAAATGGTCGATAAAATAGCGCTTTTTCCCATAGGCATCCTCGGATAATTGGGGTAAGCAACGCTCGAAAAAAGCGGAGCGACCGATGGCGAAACGAAACGACACACCAAGAGCGTGGCAGCGCATGCTGTCAGGACGGCGGCTAGACCTTCTTGATCCATCCCCTTTCGATATAGAGATTGAAGATATTGCCCATGGTCTGGCACGCGTTGCCCGCTGGAATGGACAAACCTATGGCAGCCACCCCTTCTCCGTCGCTCAACATAGCTTGATTGTCGAGATGGTCATGCGGCACAAGTCCCCGGATATGCCAGCCGATGCCGCCTTGATGGCCCTGCTGCATGACGGGCCGGAATATGTCATTGGCGACATGATTTCCCCCTTCAAGTCGGCAATTGGCGAAGGGTACAAGACAATTGAGGCCAAGTTGGAGGCCGCTATCCACTTGCGCTTTGGCCTGCCCGCCCATCCCAATCGCACGCTAAAACGTCAGATCAAGGTCGCGGACCATGTATCGGCCTATTTCGAGGCTGTGCAGTTGGCGGGCTTTGATCGCGCTGAAGCAGAAATCCTGTTTGGTTCGCCCGATGGCATTGATCCCAATGATCTGCCCATCTCCCCTTGGAGCACAGAGCAGGCTCAAGCTGCCTTCCTTGAACGCTTCCATGTGCTGCATGATCAATTGAAATAGGCGCATGCCAGATTTGACGCTTCGCGAACGGACCGCTTGCCATCACACGCCATACCCCTGCCGAATGCGACCAAAGGGCTAACTTCCATCTTGAGCCATTGTCGTAGAAAAGCTGTAGAATGAGTTTTTCCCATTCGGAAAACTGATCAAAGCTCCCATGATGCCCGAGACCGGAGACCAAACCATGCTTTATGTCTGCTCGCTGTCGAAACTCCAGCAGGTTGTCGACGAAGTCGAGGCCACTCATCTGGTCACCGTGCTCAATCCGGAAATGGATATGGAACGCCCGAAACGCATTGCGCCGGAACGGCATTTGCGTCTCAATCTGAATGATATTGCTGGTACTCTGCCCGGCTTCAAGCTGGCGTCCGAACAGCAGGTGCAGCAGTTGATCGACTTTGTCCATGCCTGGGACAGGGAAACACCGATGGTGGTTCATTGCTGGGCGGGTGTGAGCCGGTCGACGGCTTCGGCCTATATTGCAGCCTGCTGCCTCAGGCCGGACATGAGCGAGATTGATCTGGCCAAAGCGCTCCGCGAAGCCTCGCCACGCGCCACCCCGAATTCGCATTTGATCGCGTTGGCGGATGATCTTTTGGGACGTGACGGGCGGATGGTAAAAGCGATTGAGGCGCTTGGCCGTGGGGCCTATTGCTATGAAGGCGATATTTTTGCCATGCCCCATATTCCCGCACCGGGCGTTGCACCGCTTTCAGTGCTGGATGGCAAAACAGACCTGCGCGCTCCCACCCTGTAAGCGGATCATTCATCCTTTGGCTTTTCCTCTGACGGCTTTTGCCTATAGTTGAGGGCATGGATTCGTCGTGCCTGTGTGGCTTGGGACGGATCGCAGATGCATGAGGCCTTACGATTGTGAGCAATCCAGTCCCCCTTTCCCCGACACATCCGATTTCGGTGGGTTTGAACGCAGCGATCATCGCCATGCATGGGTCCATGCCGCTCATTCTGGAAGTGGACCCCGCGTTGGTTGGTCAACCCGCAAAGGACCGTGCGGGCGCTCCATCCCTCCATGGTGACAAGGGGACACGCGGCGGCCTGCCCTTCGGGCCGTTTGATCCGCTCCACCACCGGACCTTGGAAGCAGGGCTGCGCAGCTGGGTTGAGCAACAAACCGGCCTGAAACTTGGCTATGTCGAGCAGCTTTACACCTTTGGTGACCGGGGTCGGCGGACCAAGGATGGCAGCAACAGCCCGCACGAAGTCTCCATCGGTTACTTGGCCCTGACCCGACTGTATCGGGATCGCGAGGATAGTGCGGCGGAAGAAATGGCCGATTTGCGCGTCCCGGTTGGCGGGCGTTGGCACAGCTGGTATCGTTACTTCCCATGGGAAGATTGGCGCGAAATACGCCCTGCCCTGCTTGACGCCCAGATTTTACCTGCCCTCCAGCAATGGGCCGAGGAAGCACCGGATGATGGCAACAAGGGTCTTAGCCCGAAACAGCGTCTTCGCCTGTCCTTTGGCCTTGATGGAGCGGTGTGGGATGAGGAGCGGGTGCTTGATCGCTATGAATTGCTCTATGAAGCGGGGCTAGTGGAAGAGCATTGCCGAGATCGGGGGCTGCCTTCTTCAAGCACAGAAGGGCCGTTTTTTGGTCAACCGTTGCGGATGGACCATCGGCGCATCCTTGCCACAGCCATTTCTCGCATGCGGGCGAAGCTGAAATATCGCCCGGTGGTGTTCGAATTGATGCCAGACAGTTTTACCCTGACCGAATTACAAAGCACCGTTGAAGCCATTTCCGGCCGGCGTCTGCATAAGCAGAATTTCCGCCGTCTGGTGGAGCAGGCCGAATTGGTGGAGCCAACTGGGGCCAGCGCGACGGCAACCGGAGGACGTCCGGCCAAATTGTTTCGCTTTCGCCGCTCGGTGATGGCAGAACGGCCTGCACCGGGCCTCAAACTTGGTAGCTCGGGCAGTTCTGGCAGCGTGTGAGAGTGAGAGTGAGATGATCAAGAAAGTCACCAAGCCCCCCAACAGGGCCAAAACATCGGCAAAGAAAGCCCGCAAGCCATCGCAAGGGGCCTTGTTTGATATACCCGCGAGCGGACCGGATTTCAGCCTTGAGAAAGCAGCGATCAAACGCTTTGGTGGCCCCATCGCCGGGGTCGATGAAGTGGGGCGCGGTCCACTGGCTGGCCCCGTGGTCACCGCTGCCGTGATCCTTGATCCGGATGCCATCCCGGCGGGGCTCAATGATTCAAAAAAGCTGAGCGAGAAGAAGCGGGACACTCTGTTCGACCAGATTTGTCAAAGCGCCCATGTATCCATTGCATCAGCGTCCCCGGCCCAGATTGATGCGCTGAATATTCGCGGAGCGACCCTGTGGGCGATGGTTCGAGCGCTCAATGGTCTGAGCCTGTCGCCTGCCTATGCTCTGTTTGACGGGCGCGATGTTGCCCCCGGTGCGCCCTGCCCCGGCGAAGCGGTGATCAAGGGCGATGCACGGTCACTGTCGATTGCTGCGGCCTCGATCGTCGCCAAGGTGGCACGGGACCGGATGATGATGCGTATTGGCAGACATTTTCCCGGCTATGGCTTTGAGACCCATATGGGCTATGGCACCAAGGCCCATATGGAGGGGCTGGACCGACTGGGGGTTTGTCTCCACCATCGCCGGTCCTTCAAGCCGATTGCCGACAGGTTGGTGTTGTCAGACAGTCTGGGCACTGAAGTGTAGGCCCGTTACCAGCCGCCACCGCCACCACCTCCGCCGCCGCCGCCGGAAAAGCCGCCGCCGCTTGAGCCTGAAGACGAGGAAGCAGGCGGTGTCATGGCACTTGCGAGATTGGTGCCAAGGGTTGAGGTCATGGCGGCCAGTGTGGCGGTTGGCCGCGCCGTATCGAAGCGGCCACTATACCAGTTCGGGCGATAGGCCTTCTCCGGCGGCAATTGCGAGAAGACTTTTTCCTCAAAGGCCTTGGACCAGGTCTTTTCGACCCCCAGCCCAATCGCGTAAGGCAACAGATCCTCGTAGAGTTGAGGCGTCAGGTCTGGCATGTCGGCATGCTCTGCCTGCTCGGCAACGGTCACGGTCATGAACAGCCGCAATCCTTCCACCTCGTCGAGCACTTCGCGGCCCAGCTTGGTTGGTGCCTTCATCCAGCCGCTGAACAGGTAGAGCGCAATAATCATCGCCACGATGAACGGAACATGGAGCCAGTCGAGGGTGAGCATTTCGGGAACACCATCGCCCGTCACGACAGAAAAAATGGTGCCAAAGAAGATAATAACAAAGAAAGGCAGTCTGAAAAGCGAGCTGATTTTCTGCTTGCCCTTGAAGACATCAATGATGCCAATGACAATCGCCAGCACGCCGGTGGCACAGCCAGCAGCAACCAGCGTGAGCAGAGGGAAATTGAAGGGCGGCGACCAGATAACAGACGCGACGCAATAGCCCACCAGCCCAAGAATGGCAATGATGAAACCCGGTAGCATATAGCCATTGTTGCGGCGGAAATAGACTTGATCGGTTTCCACATCAACCGCACTGGAAAAAGCGTTCATGATGCCTGCCATGGTCTTGTAGGGCAGCCTTGCAAAGGTGCGTCGCCTTTTAGAGGTGAATAATTTGGCAAATAACGCCTTCTGCCCGGCGGGCAAGCGGCTTGGATCGCCCTTGCCAGTCTTTTCCACGGCAACATCATCACCGGTGCTATCGATGGTCAAATAGCCCTTGATGGCCAGATCAACGAGTGCTGCCATGAAGCTTGCCTCTTGACTTTTGGCAAAGGAACCAAGGCCCGACACATAAGACGCAATGGCCGGAGAAATGTCTTTCGGCGGGTGATAGCGCGGAATGATCGCCCCCCCTTCGGGGTCTCGCCCGACCTTCTTCCAAGCGTAATAAAGCCAGCGCAACTGGGTCACCAGCGCCAGAATCAGGATAGCCAACGGACTGTTGTCGAATGCCGTTTCTGCCATCTTTTCCGCTTCTGTCGGGGCGGCGACAATGCCTTTTTGCCAAGCAACAGCAATTGTCATGCCCTCACGCGCAGCAAAGGGCCGAGTGGAGCGGACCGTGACTTCACGTTCCGAGCGATTGACGACTTCATAGTCGCTCGATTGCGCCCCCTGACGGCCGGTATAAAAGGCCTGTTGCCGGATTTTTGCTCCTTCGGGCAGCAGGATGGAGACCTGCGCCTTATCAATGCCAAAGGGCCATTCGGTACCGATGGCATTCCAGTAGATCTCGTCATACTCTTCAAAAAAGCCAATGGAATCCGACACGCTATAGCGAATTTCGTAGGTATGGAGGCCATGTTGCAACATGACGTCTGCGTTGCCGATCCTGAGGCGCGCATAGCGGCCTTCATGGGACAGTTGATAGGGTTCGGTGTGACCGTCACGCTGGATGCTCTTCACATCAAGATCAATATAGACCGTCTCGCCAAGCTTGCCGCGATAGCGAACCGGGATGTCCCGCAACAGGCCGCGTTTGAAGACGTTGCCCTGGACATTGATGGTGATGGTTTCGACAATGTCGACCGTGCGATCCTTATTGACCGACAGGGCCACTTTGTAATCGGTGATCCGTTCGCCCCGCTGGGCATGGGCTTCGAAAGCCCCCCCAAGAAGCGCAAAGACCAGAGCGATCAGTGGCAAAATGGAACGCATCGCGCGGAATATCATTGGCACCATGGCAAGATCGGGCACACGCCCCTCTCCCTGCAAAATGTAATTGACCCGCATTGAAAGAGTACGAGCCTGTCAAACAGTCAAATTGGCTCGCCCGTTTCATCAGGCAAAGCAAAATATGAGGAGGGCAAGGGTTCCATTGCGGATCCTTGCCCCTTTGTCGTGCGTCAAAACTGGACCTGAGGCGTCAACCGGTCGGCTTCATTTTCCAGTTCAAAATAGTCACGTTTGTAAAACTGGAAGAAATTGGCAATCAAGTTGGAGGGAAAGGACTCCACCAGCACATTGAGATTGCGAACGGTGCCATTGAAATAGCGGCGCGCCAACTGGATTTCGTCTTCCACGCTGGCCAGTTCTTTTTGCAGATTCTGAAAGCCTTCATTGGCCTTGAGGTCAGGATAATTTTCGGCAACCGCCATGAGATTGACCAAAGCCTTGGACAAGTCCCCTTCGGCCTGCGACCGCTCGGCAGCCCCACCGGATGCCGCACCAGCGGCACGGGCTCGCATTTCGGTGACCTTTTCCAAGGTCTCACGCTCATGCCCCATATAGCCCTTCACGGTCTCAACCAGATTCGGAATAAGGTTGGCCCGCCGTTTCAACTGAACATCAATCCCCGACCAGCCTTCATCGGCCATCTGGCGATTTTTCACCAGCTTGTTGTAGATCGACACAGCATAGAAGCCCACGAGCACAAGCGCGCCTAGCAAGAGCCAACTGATGGACATTTTATTTCTCCCCTTCATTGCATGACCCATAGGGTCAATCGTGCCAAGGAGATTAACGGACACGGAGCAAAGTGCAAGTGACAGTTGCCCAACGAGGAGGAAACCTGAGCGTGACGGCCATGGGGCAGAGCCATGACGTCGCCTCGCACGTTGGCTTACGGGAAAAACAGCAACAGAAAAAGCCCCGCCTTCGTATCACCAAAAACAGAATCGAAACTGAGCGGCAAACCGGTTTGCCAATAGAACAGACTGCCTTTGGGAGAGAGATATGACCCAGCCTCATGCAAAATCAGGACGAAGCCGTGCCAAGAGGGTGCCTCAGGCATGCCGACGGATCAAGGATACCGTGGTCGCCAGTCTGATCCTTGCGCCGCTCTGTCTCCTCCCTCTTTCCACCAAGGCCGAGGAGCCTGTTATGCTATTAGAGGATCACCCACTCGCGAACACAATCTGGAATGTTGCCACTGGCAAACAAATAGACCGGTCCCTCCTTGCTGTCCGCCATTGAGGACAAGTCGGTGGTGATGATCGGCGAGAAGCATGACAATCCCCTGCATCATGAAAAACAGGCACTGCTGATGCGCCATCTGCGCGAGGCCGGGGCCAAAGGCCGGCTGGTGATGGAGATGGCCGAGCAGGCGCATCAGGCGAACCTCGACAAAGCCAATCTTGAGGAGCTTGATCAGTTGGGTACGGATATCGCTTGGGAGAATCGCGGCTGGCCCGCATGGAGCCAGTATCGGCCAATCGTTGCAGAGGGCCTGAAAGCAGGCATGAAGCTCAAGGCAGGCAATTCCAGATCGCGCCACCCTGATGCAACCTGGGCAAGGGGCAAGCATTGGATGCAGATCATCTCGCCGATCTGCGCTGGGATCGGGACTATACCACCCCTCAACTTGATAGTCTGCTTGATGAGTTGGTCGATGCCCATTGCGGCATGATGGGTCGGGATGCTGTAAAGCCGCTGGTCGGCATGCAGAAATTGAAAGATGCTTTCATGGCACGTGCCTTACGAGAGGATCGCAAGGCAGATGATGTCGCCATCCTGATTGCGGGCAATGGCCATACGCGCATGGATCGCGGCGTCAGGATGTTCCTTGATAAAACCGAGAAGGTTGCTTCCGTTGCACTGATCGAAGTGGTCCGCGACAGAACCGATGCAACGGACTATCCCGCATTTGATGCAAAGCTGTATGACTATGTCTGGTTCACCCCACGCGTGGATGAAGTGGACCCGTGCGAGACGTTTCGCGCGCAGCTTGAAGCCATGAAATCCAAGATGAAAATGCATACCAAAAAGGCCGATGACACCCCTTGAGTATAGGCCGCACCGTCCCTTGCCAAAGGCGACATCTATCCAAAGTTGCACTAAATGTAATCAAAAGTTGTGATATAAAATCGCCACACTCCCGAAGCCAATTCCGTACTTTTCGCCCTAAAAGTCGGCGCAAAGCTAAATAGGATCACAGATTTTGTGCGTTTTCCTAACTAGTTTCACTTATTACCATTCCGGTTGTTGAAAAATTTTATAAAACCCCCGATCCAGCTCCCGTCTTTGCAAAAATTACACCTCCAAGGCATTGAAAATTCGGTTAATTTCAAATTTCAATAAAAATAAGACAATTCATAATATAATTTCATGGGTTTTGGGTGAATAAGACAATTTTCCCATGATTTAGTCTATAATTGTCCAAATTATTAAAAACCATTACATCCATTAATCAAATATTAACCAAAACTCTTTGACATCGCCGTGATTATTGGTTCAAATCAACTTGCGGCCCAACGAAAATTATAAGGGCAAATATTTTTTTGGAGAACCGATATGACCATTCGAACTACCAATTTTGCTTTGGCTGCTGCTCTGGCAGTAACAACTCTTACAACAGCCGTCGGCTTTTCGTTTGATGCAGAAGCTCGCACTTTTACGGGCGACCGTTACGTCAATCGTGACAAATGCTACAAAGTGGAGAAGATTCCACAACTTGTGGAATATGACACGAAGGGCGTTTTTGTCCGTGGTGCCAGCCGTTCCTGGACAGGCAACATGCGTAGGGGTGGCTCCATCGTAACCAGCAGGTATAACGATCCTGTCTATATCCGGACGACTCGTGTGCTTGAAGATCAGCATTACACGCTGATCCCGACCAGCTGCCGTTAATATATTGACATGTTCCGGGCGCTCATCGAGTGCCCGGGACATATGCTCTCGTCCATACCGCCCAAACTGGCGGTAGCATAAATCACTGGGTGGAGAGATTTTTATGACGAATGCCGCTTTGAAGCTGCTCTTTGCTATCACGTCCCGATTTTGCGCCTGTTTCCTCAAAGCCCTCCGGGTTCGCACCGGATGTCTCTTTGTTGCGTCTTTGAGCATGATTGCCTTGGTCACTCTGCCTGTCTTGCCTGCCTTTGCGCAGGGCCAAATGCAGGACAGCCAGAAAGAACCGGATGAAAAGGACCTGAAATTTGCCTTTGTCACGTCGCTTGCGAGTGATGAAGATGGCGAGTTGCAGCCCAAGGGCAAAGACATGCCGGACCTGTCCGATGGAGACTTGCTATCGGGAGACGATATTCTCAAGCGCCTTGATGCCAATGATGAAGAAGCATCAGGTTCCATGTTGCAAGACCACAATCTCGCGGCCTACATCGTGCATCCGGTTTCGGGGAAAAGTTTTGAGCTGCAGATTGGCAATTGCGCAGCTCTGGACTTTGTGACAGGGGACTTGCCCTATCCGCAGCAAGTTCAATGCGACAAGGATCTCTATGGCTACCGTGCAGGACCGCATGGGGTCGAGATCCTGATCAATGACGAGATTTTCTTTGATATTCCACTCGATGCAGGAAGCTATCGTCTGAATGGAGTCGATGTCACCTTCACCAAACCCGCTTCAGACAGCCCGGAAACGGGCAAGCCCAAATAACCCGCCGCCGACACACCAAATCCGTGAACTCAAGTCTGTTTTCAGTTTTGGAGACCGGTGGCCCAGAGACGCATGGCTTCGGCCTCTTTTGACTCGGCACGATAGGATGATTTCACCGTCCCTGCTTGCATGTCAGCTTCCATGGCTGACATCGTTCCGAACAACGCCATCACATAGTTCGGAATTGGTCGATAAACCGTCTGGGGATGTGGTTCCGGGCTATAACGAATGAAATCACCCTTCTGGCAGATTTCATCTTTCGGCAGTCCCTCAATCACCCGTGTATAGCACCAGGTCGATTTTTGCTTGGTAACTTGAATGAAGGATTCAGTTGGCTGGGTAAGGGGTGCGGTGGGCACCTCGGGCTTCGTGGCACATGCAGACAACAGGGCAGACAACAGGATTGCACCGCTTAGACATATGGCCTTTGACGCCACCATGTTCCAATTTGTAAGCCGCACCGTCACCACACATATCTCGCTTTAATACTGCCTTGTTTTTTCATTTCCGCTGGGTAAACCAACTGTCGAAATGCTTAATCATTAGTATAGAAGTATGGTTAACAAACTCTTGCACTGTTGCAATTTGCACCAATAAGGACGTCTTTCAGGATTCCAAAAGAGTCCAGTAACAAGACGTTAACTAGGCTACAGAACGCAGCGCTGACGCCAATTCCGGGTCTTAAACTATTGTTATTTTTTCACGCGCATGGTCGATTTGGACCCATTCTCAATCGAGGACCTGACCAAATGCGTTTGTTCGTACTTTGCTTTGCAACAATGCTCACTTTCATGATGCCCCACTCTGCTGCGGCAGACGGACACCATAGCTGGTTGGTAGCCAAGGTGACCGGTGTCGCCTTTATTGCCTCCAAGCAAGAACATGCGCAGAGAGTGAAGCGCGGTATGATGCTGAAACCGGGGCATACGCTTTCGACCCGCCCCAAAACACGGATTTTGCTCAAGCGGGGCAATGAGCGCATTCAAGTGGGCCCAAGCGCAATTATGGCGCTACCACCAGCCAAATATAACAAGCCTGGCAAGACACTGATCTTGCAGCAGAGTGGACGTTTGGACCTGACGGTCAACAAACGGGATGTGAAACATTTCTCCGTTCGTACTCCCTTCCTTGTCGCTGTCGTCAAAGGCACGACCTTTGCGGTCAATGTCAACGGACGCGGTGCTGACGTTTCCGTTTCCAATGGTACTGTGGAAGTTTCGGACAATGCGAGCGGTGAGACGGCTGACATCACTCGTGGGCAGCAAGCCAGTGTTCGCCGGGTCAATGGCGCCTCCTCTGGCCTATCGCTGAAAGCGGCCACACCTGCTGCGACCAAGGCGCTGTACAAGCGCAAAACGAGAAAAGCCAAAACAAAAGTCAATTTCCGGGCGACAAGAAAGGTCAATGGAACCGTCATGACTTTGGCGCCGGGCAGCCTGAAGGTCTCTGAAAAGAGCACAAAGGCAGCAGCAGTTGACAAGCCGTCCCAGTTTCAACGCAAGGGCCGGATGACGGCAGCTCAAAAGCGTGCGGCCGCCAAGCGGGACTATGCGAAACGCATGCAGGAATGGGCTCTTGCCGTCAAAAGGAACCCGCGTCTGAGCGCCAAACAGAAAGCAAAGGCAGCAAGAAAAGCGGAACGCGCTGCAGCCCAAGCTGAATCCGCCACACAAAGCGCCAATGCGCAGGCCAGCTCGAACAACAGTGGCAATTCTAATAGCAGCTGGAGCAACACTAGCACGAACTACAGCGGCAGCACCGCCGGTTCGGACACTAACAACGATAAAGGCCACAAAATGAGTGGCGATAGCAGCTCGAATAACAGTGGCAAATCCAATGGGAATTCAAGCTCGAATGGGAACGCCAGCTCGAACAACAATGGCAAGTCCAATGGGAATTCAAGCTCGAACGGGAACGCCAATTCGAACAACAACGGCAAGTCCAACGGGAATTCAAGCTCGAACGGGAACGCCAATTCGAACAACAGCGGCAATTCCAACGGGAATTCAAGCTCGAACGGGAACGCCAGCTCGAACAACAACGGCAAGTCCAATGGGAATTCAAGCTCGAACGGGAACGCCAGCTCGAACAACAATGGCAAGTCCAATGGGAATTCAAGCTCGAACGGGAACGCCAATTCGAACAACAATGGCAAGTCCAAAGGGAACTCTAGTTCGAACGGGAACGCCAGCTCGAACAACAGTGGCAAATCCAAAGGGAATTCAAGCTCGAACGGCAACTCCAGCTCGAACAACAGTGGCAAATCCAAAGGGAATTCAAGCTCGAACGGGAATTCCAGCTCGAACAACAGTGGCAAATCCAAAGGGAACTCAAGCTCGAACGGGAATTCAAGCTCGAACAACAGTGGCAAGTCCAAAGGGAACTCTAGTTCGAACGGGAACGCCAGCTCGAACAACAGTGGCAAATCCAAAGGGAATTCAAGCTCGAACGGGAACTCCAGCTCGAACAACAATGGCAAATCCAAATAGCCCCGCATCCCAAACCAGCCTACCTGACTGCCGGGTGATGCGCTTCGCTCAAAAGAACCGATGCAGAGCCGCCGGTGCCCGTTCCAGGATCAGGCTTGTCACTGTTGGGTAGCGCTTTTTGAGCGGTACTTTTTAGCCGACATAGGCAATCCAGCATAAAAAAACCGCCTTAAAAGGCGGTTTTTTGCTTGGCTAGACGTTTGAAGCAGAGGACAATTTCAGTAAGTCCGGTCCCAATGGATCACTTAGGCTCGTTGCCGACGCCGCCAGCACGGGTCAACAGAAAGGCTTCGCCACAAGCTTTGGCGAGTTCGCGAACCCGCAAAATGTAGCTCTGTCGTTCGGTCACGGAAATCACACCGCGGGCATCGAGCAGGTTGAACAGGTGAGACGCCTTGATGCACTGGTCATAGGCTGGCAACACACAAAGATGCAAATTGCCGCCAGCTCCCTGAGCGAGAATGGCCTTGCATTCCTCTTCCGCATCCTTGAAGTGGCGGAACAATTTCTCAGTGTTGGCATATTCGAAATTGTGACGGGAATATTCCTGCTCTGCCTGCAAGAAGACATCGCCATAGGAGATTTTCTCATCGCCTTCGCGACCATTATAGTTCAGGTCATAGACATTATCGACGCCCTGCACATACATGGCGATGCGTTCGAGACCATAGGTCAACTCGCCTGCGACGGGGGCGCACTCGATACCGCAGACCTGCTGGAAATAGGTGAACTGACTGACTTCCATGCCATCGCACCAGCATTCCCATCCAAGGCCCCATGCGCCAAGGGTCGGGCTTTCCCAGTCGTCTTCCACAAAACGGATATCATGCAGGGCGCTATCGATGCCAATCGCCTTTAACGAGCCGAGATACAGATCCTGAAGATCTTTCGGGCTGGGTTTCAGCAAAACCTGAAACTGGTAATAATGCTGCAGTCGGTTGGGATTTTCACCATAGCGTCCATCGGTTGGACGGCGTGACGGCTGAACATAAGCAACCTGCCAAGGGCGCGGCCCAAGCGCGCGCAGGGTGGTGGCCGGGTGGAAGGTACCGGCGCCGACTTCCATGTCATAGGGCTGGAGAATTGCGCAGCCGTAATCGGCCCAGTATTTCTGCAGCGCAAGGATCATGCCCTGAAAAGAGCGTTCCGGCTGCATATGAGGGGCTAGAATGTCGGTCATCTTCCTGTCAGTCTCTTATTGCATCATGGTTGCGTCGGGCAAAGTCCCGGCTTTGGGGCGGACCCTAATGCAATCGGCGGCAGAAGAAAAGCCGGTTTTTCTCCCTGTTCAGTCCTGCCTGACCTGCTTGGCGGCAATGGCGCACAGTTTACCGAAACCAATCACACAATCTGTTATGGTTTCGCACCCTCTCGCGGGTGTAAGGATCATTGCCTTGTGACCCATCACCCGAGCCTTGCGTCCGACATGAGAGGCGTGATCTTACCCCCTTCCCTCTCCCGCAGTCGACACTCCAAGGTTCAATCGGACCGCAGAACCGGATCTGACGCCAAGTCTGCCTGAAATTTCATCTCACTGCACAAAGTCTAATCTGGATATAACATTTTCCCTCTGGCACCTTATAGAAAGGATAAATATACCTCTATTTCGCGACCAATTGGACTGTATCAACCCTCAAATCTGTTTATGCGAGATGAAATGAGCGCAATCACGAATAGCGAACCGCTTGCCGGTCTTGAAAAGCATTCATTGCTGGAAGATGTCCAGGGCCTGTCCTTCGGCGTTCTGCTTGCCGCTGTCGGTCTGGTCTTTCTTACCCAGCTGGGTTTCATCACGGGACAAACCGCCGGATTGGCTTTGCTGATTTCCTATGCCACCGGTTACGATCTGGGGATCGTGTTCTTTCTGGTCAACTTGCCCTTCTATTGGTTCACCTATCAGCGCCTTGGCTGGCGCTTTACGCTCAAGTCCGCGCTCTGTGTGGCGGCTTTGTCGGTATTGATGCAGGTTTTACCTCCGCTGATGACCTTTGAAACGCTCAATCCTTTCATCGGCACGCTTGCTTTTGGTGTGCTGACAGGGACCGGTTTGTTGGCCATCATTCGCCATGAAGGCAGCCTTGGGGGCGCTGGCGCATTGGCGCTAACCGTGCAGGAGGCTACCGGTTTCAAGGCCGGTTACGTGCAACAATTGTTTGATGTGGGGATCTTTGGCACTGCCCTGTTCCTGTTCCCGCTTGATGTGATCGGCTGGTCCTTGTTTGGCTCGCTCATTCTCAATGCCATCATCGCCATCAATCACCGTCGGGACCGCTATATCGGGCGCTAGGCTCGTTGCCTGATGCGCTTCTGTTGAGGAAGACCTCTTCTCTTGACGAATGTTAGGGGGACTTGTCACTCATTCTGCTTTATGCTGAGTGTCTGATAAACCCGCCTATAAGCCCAAGCAAGAGAGACGAATATGGCTCACAGTTCCGGCCCCCGTTCCTTCATTCCCGTAAAGATCGCCATTCTGACGGTGTCCGACACAAGGACGCTGGAGGACGACAAGTCTGGTCAGATATTGGTGGACCGCCTTGAGGCGGCCGGACACAAATTGGCTGACAGGGCAATCGTCAAAGATGATGTCGAAGCCATTCAGGCGCAAACCAAGACCTGGATCGCCGACAAGGGCGTCGATGTGATCATTTCAACGGGCGGCACAGGCTTTACCGGTCGCGATGTGACGCCGGAAGCGATGATTCCGCTGTTTGAAAAGCATATGGACGGCTTTTCCTGGCTGTTCCACAAAATTTCATTTGAAAAGATAGGCACCTCAACCATTCAGTCTCGCGCCACAGGCGGCGTAGCTGGCGCGACCTATATTTTCTGCATTCCCGGCTCATCTGGGGCCTGCAAGGATGCATGGGATGGTATCTTTGCCTATCAACTGGACTATCGCCATACGCCCTGCAATTTCGTTGAGATGATGCCCCGTCTGGACGAACATCTGAAACGCTCCAAGCTTCAGACCCAGCCAGCAAAGTGACGTCTGACCATTGTGTAGCAAGGCAAAAAAAGAGCGCGCATCGGACCTCGAGGCGCGCTTTGACTTTTGTGACTCTTGAAAGCCCTTGTTCCCTCAGGCGACCTTTCGCAACTCGGCCGACATGCGGCGGATATCGTCAAAGTCTGCCATGGCCTGATCGGCCTGCGGGTAACATTCCATCAGCGCCGCCGTCATGGCGATGTAGAACCTATTGACATCACTGTCATTGTCCAGATCACGCAAAATTTGCAGCGCGTCGATCAGATTTTTGCAATCGGAATAACAAGGGCTGCCCGACTGTCCAAACCATGACAGTTTGACATAGGCGGCAAAGCGTGGCCCGCACAAAGATCCATTTTCAATTTGATGTTTAGCATAAGCCGCAATATCAGCGACGAGCAGCTCCAATGCCAAAAGATCTGCCGGCATAGTGTGACCCCCAAAAGTCTGTCCCCTGTATGATCAGTTTGCCAGAAACAGTCTTAACAAAGCTTAAAAAAGCTTCGGGTTTTATGCTTGGTTAATCATAAAAATACTGCAATTCGCAAAATAGAACGCAATGTGATTTCTTGTTATAGGGAAATAACAAAACAATAATACTGCGGCGAAATATTATAAACCGGCCGACTTACATGGAGAAATTTGCATAATCTGGCACAGAGAATGTCAACGCCATGCCCATTACTTCAATAACTTGATCTTCCTTGATGGCATCGGCCACCCGATCAAGCCGCACCAACGCAAGCCCTTTGTTTCCAGACACTTGGCCAAGGGATCCTATGGCTTTCGCGTCAGCGGAGATGGTTGCCTCGCTGGGTGACGCAGAATGTCGCAGAGGTTCGGAAGCTTCAACCTGAACCAATCGCTTGCGCGCGGTGCCGCGATGTTGCATGCGAGAGACGACTTCCTGACCGACATAGCATCCTTTGGAAAAATCGATCCCCCCCAGCAGATCCATATTGACGTCGTGGGGGAAGGCTTCACCGAAGTCGAAATCCGTGCCGGCCTGCGGAATCCCGGCCTCGACAAAACGGGCCATCAGTGCGGATTGGTCTGGATCCCGCAACCAGTCATCCGCCGGACCATATAGACGCCAACCAAGCATCTCGGAGCGCGGATCCTGCACACCCTTGTCTTGTGGCTCAAAGCTGTGCCCCACCAGATCCTCAAGCAGATCAATGGCTATGGCGGATCGCAGGCGATAGAGGGTCATTTTCTTGATGAAGTCATCCACCATGCGCGCATCAAGATCGAACAGAAAGCCATCTGGCTGACGCGTGACGAGGAAATCAAACAGGATTTTGCCCTGCGGTGTCAGCAAGGCACCATACCCGGCCTCACCGACAGCCACTTTGTCGAGATTGGTCGTAATCAAACGCTGCAACAATGTCTCGGTGTCAGCGCCCGACATGCGTACCAATTTGCGGTCTTCAAGTAGGGTGATGGCCATGAAAGCGTTCCTTGATGGGTTGATGCAGGAAAATGGGCGCAGAAGGGCTGACAAGCCGTTACGACACAACCGCCTTCCTTCTCCTCACAAATAGGCAGACTGGCATCAGATCACAAGATGGCACGACAGACGAGCCTACCAGACGAGACGAGGCATGTATCCAATCGTTTCGACATCTTCATGATCAAGTCGGTGCTGGACTCGCTCATGATCCGGGTTATCCGGATCACCGAACATCTGGGCATGAATGCCTGACGAAATGAACAGGGCGTCAATTTTCTGATAATGAACGCCCCGCAGATCCGTTGGTACAGAATCCCCGATCGCAAGGATATCGGCCTTGTCGATTGTGGTGCCTGCGGCCTTATGGAGGGCGGCCAGCGCAGTGTCATAGATGGCAGGTTCGGGTTTGCCTGCCTGCACGGTCTCCCCGGAATAGGCCTCGAACCGGCTGGCGAGCGAGCCCGCGCAATAGATCAGCTTGTTGCCGCGATCAACCACCCGGTCCGGATTGGCACAAACCATCGGCAGTTGGCGCTTGGCGAGATTTTTCAGCAGGTCATCATAATCGTCCGGCGTTTCTTTAGTGTCGTCGAACAGGCCGGTGCAGCAGATCATCTCTGCGTCTTCTTCCCCCACCATGGTCAGGCCAAGCCCTTCATAAAGGGGCAAGTCACGCTCCGGCCCCAGATGGTAGAGCCGGGTCTTGCCGCTTTCTGTCAATATCTTGCGGGTGATGTCGCCCGAAGTGACCAGATTGTCATAGCTCTCGCGACCAATTCCCAGACTATCCAGTTGGGCAGCGATGAGCGTTGAAGGTCGTGGTGCGTTGGTGATCAGAACGACCCTGCCGCCAGTTGCGCGATAGCGGGTCAATGCATCAACCGCACCTTCAAAGGGGGTCACTCCATTGTGAATGACTCCCCAGATGTCAGACAGAATGCCTTTATAGCGCGGGGCAATTTCGGACAAACCGGAGAGACGAGACGACATGACAGACACCTTTGGCTTTGGGCAATGGACGCGAGACGAAACAAACTCGGCATGGGACGCAATGGATGTGCATTGTTGCACACTTCTCCCCTCTCCCCATTGCAAGGTCAAGAGGGGGGTGACATCTAAACACAGGGATAAGCGCCTTTTGCAAGCAGCGGGCGAAAGGGATGGCGCTCAGACATCCTCATGCACAGGCATTTACGGCTTTTGGATGAGACATCACAGGACCAGTGACTGCGGTGACAAAGGTCAGCGAATGAGACGCTCAAAATTGCCGCCGCCTGCATTGGCCTCCTGGCGACCGTCAGAGCGCGTGCCAGATGACAGGCGGTCATCTGCAGGCTGGTTGCCCAAATCGAGATACTGGCCCCGGGAGGTGCTGGTTTTCAGGCCATAATCGTCGGGCACCGGCAGTCGGTCGGATGCGGCTGGGGGGCGTTGCGCGTTGTTCGCGCGCGGCATTGGCTGGGCGGGATGTTGAGGTGCATCATCCATCAAGCCTGCCGCTTCGGCCAGAACGTTGCGAAAATGATCTCTTGTGCTGTTGCTGCCACCATCGCGTTTCGCCATGGCGCACAAGGCTTGTGCTACGCGTGGATTGTCACCCAGACGGCGTTCACTGCCTTCGGCTGGAGGGGCGGGCATATTGATTTGTGGCTGTTGAATTGCCTGTGGCTTGTCAGCGGGCACTACGGGCTGATTGCTGTTTCTCTGGCTGTCATTTCTTTGGCCATGCACCCGAACAGCAGGAATGTCAGACGGACGAACACCGCCGGTCTGGGTGCGATTGTCGGATGAGCCACCCTCTCCGCCAGAGCCAGCTCCCTTGACCGCTTTTGCCGCCGCAAAATGATTGCCTTGGGCCAAATGCACGTTGAAGTCGATCAGACTGACCAACATGCTTTCACTTTCAACATGGGTGACCACCAAATCAATGCCCTTGCGGGCAAGAACACGCGAGAAATCCGCCGGATGGATATCGAGTCCACGGCCGACATCACGGCTGGTGAGGATCGGTGCAGCGATTTTCGCAAAGCGTATCCCTTTGCGAGCAAACTTGTCGAATTCCGCATTGAGGGTCGTCATTTGATCAACCGAGAAGCGGAAACCCATGGAGCGCAGCAATTGAAGCGTCTCATCCTCCAGAACGCCAAAATTGTTCGTGTCGGCGAGGGAGAATTCGAGAATGACATGCTCGGCAAGATCGCGGTTCTGTTCGAAAAGGCCGCGCAACTGGGCGAAGAAATCACTGTCGGCAAGGCTGGCAAGCGCCAGATTGCAGAAACAATCGACCATATGGCCCCGATCTGCGAGACGGCGCTGCATCCGGAAGGTTTCATTGATGGCGAGGCGGTCTAGCATCGGCAGGAACCCGTTCTTGCGACAAACGGGCAGGAAAATGTCCGGCGTGATCAGACTGCCATCCTCGGCCCTGAGGCGCGCCAAAGCCTCATAATATTGGGGCTTGCGCATCGGCAGGGCGACAATGGGCTGCATGAACATCTCGATCTGCCCAAGGGCAAGCGCCCGACGCACGGCAGCTTCATCCTCGGGACGGACAAATATCTCGGGTTCGGGTTCAACCGCATCCGCAGAGCCCGACGGATCGTCGTGACGGGAGGTGTGCTCTCCATCCAGCCCACCCGATCGAGACGGATTGGAATAAGACAATTGCTCAGCGTGGTAATCGTTTGCCCTGTCCTGCGTCTGGCCAGCGGCTTGACCCGTGGCCGGCATTGTACGGGTGGAGGACCGCAACAGGCTTTCCAGCTCCTGAACCGAGCGTTTGGCGGACAGCACGGTGGCGTTGATCGCTTCGACCCGGCCATCCCCTTCCTGCACCCGTTCATCCAGCTCGGCACAGCTTTCTGCCAATTGCTTGACCAGCGTGCCTATGATTTCGAGCTCATTCAATACGGGCTCGATGTCCCGGTTCACCCGTTCATCCAGATCGCTTTCCAAACGGTGGGCCAGTTCGCGCACATCCTGCACTTCTTTGGTCAGAGCGAGTTTGAGCCGCGTCAGGTCGTCCATCTGCTCTTCGATGATCATCTTATCGCGCACGCGACTGATTTGATAGTGAATGAGCAGCAAGGTGAGCAGGACACCGAAGGAAACCGGGGATGCTTCTGTGATCGACAGGCCGAATTTAAAATGCAGCATCGCTCCGACAGAGGTGGAGATCGCAACCATACAAGCGGCGATGAAAATGGCTCCAAGCCTTTGCATTTACTCTGCTCCACTTCGGCATGGCGCCGCCATGCATTTGGAATCTCGGACAGAATCCCCGATGACTTGTTCCTTGCCAGCCATCAAAATCTCATCCGAACGCGACGATTGACCTGACGATTAAACCGCTTTTTGGATCAGGCAACCAACAACTTGCCCGACGAATCAAGCATTTGACCTTTTATTAACCTAATCCGTGGCGCCAAGATGTAAAAGAGCCAACCGTCGGATGTGGGCTAATTGCATTAAATGGATGGATGATCTCCATGGGAAAATGGGGCCGCAACAGCATCCGGACAAGACAAACAAGCTTCGCGGACAGCAAGACTTGGATGAGACGTGCAAAAAACGCAAGGAGAAAGAAAAGGCTGCCCTGCCTGATCAATATTGGCGGTGACCAAAACAGGGCAGCGTTAGGCGCAATGACAGGAAGGCCATTGTCATTGCGCAGCAGGAACGATGCGGCGGGTTCCTGCTATCCATTACGAAAGCCGGTCAAAAGACTCGGTTTTCGATTTGTAACAATTGCTTAACCAATTCGTTATTCAAATGCAATTTGCGAAAAGCTGAATAGTATCAAAAGCAACCATCATTCCACTACTTTTGAACATTTATGTAAAAATCCCCAATATTTCCGCCACGCACTTACCAATCACAGGGTCAAACCGCTTTCGGAAATCGCGGATATTGCAATATTTGACCCGAAATTTTGCGCCAATGGCAAAGGCTGACATCCGCTTTTCCATGCGAATCAAAAGAATTGGTCAGAACAGCGACAATTGAGCGATCTCGCATTCTGGCGGCGTGAAATGCTTGAGAGACAGGCGCGTTCGGCGGGTGGCGTAGCCCAGATTGCGGCAGGCGACATTCATCCGTTTGTGCAAGATATCAGCATAAGGACCAGAGCCGCGCATTCGGTGGCCGGGACGGCTGTCATAGTCTTTGCCACCTCGCATCGAACGCAGCACATTCATCACATGGCGATAGCGATCCGGGTAATGCTTCAAAAGCCACTCTTGGAACAGGGCATTCACCTCGTTGGGCAGACGCAAAAGGATGGTGCCTGCTTCCCGTGCCCCTGCCTCATAAGCGGCGGCCAGAATGGCCTCCAACTCGTCATCATTGAGCGCCGGGATGATTGGGGCGACCATGACGCAGGTGGGAATGCCAGCATCTGACAGTTTTTGAATTGCCTCAAGGCGCTTTTGCGGACTGACGGCGCGCGGCTCCAGACGGCGGCTCAAATTTTTGTCGAGTGAAGTCACAGAAAGAGCAACTTTGACCAGATTGCGCTCGTTGAGCTCTTTCAGGCGATCGAGATCGCGCAGGATCAGGTTGGATTTGGTAACGATGGCGACCGGATGACCGGTTTCGATCAGCACATCCAGAATGGCTGGCATCAATTGATAGCGCCGTTCGATAGGCTGATAGGGGTCCGTGTTGGTGCCGATGGCAATGGCCTTGGGGCGATAGCCTTTGGCGGACAATTCCTTACGCAATTGAGTGGCCGCGTCCGGTTTGGCAAAGAGCCGCGTTTCAAAATCGAGCCCGGCGGACAGGCCCATATAGGCATGGGTCGGGCGGGCGAAACAATAGACGCAGCCATGCTCACAGCCGCGATAGGGGTTGATCGAGCGATCAAAGGAAATATCGGGGGAGTCATTGCGGGTGATGATGGTGCGGGCTTTTTCTTCCTGCACACTGGTGCGCAGGGGCGGCAGCTCGTCATCGTCAAAATCCACAGTCCAACCATCATCAACCGTCTCGCGTTGATAGGGTTCAAACCGCCCTGTCCGATTGGAACGCGAGCCGCGCCCTTTGATCCGGCGACCGTTATGATGGTCCGGGTCGACCTGAAAGCCGACGAATGGATCGGAATCCTCTGTCACATCCACTTTTGCGTTGGAACGGCGGCGTGCCATGTCCCTCTCTCCCTCATGACAATGGTGCCACCGCACCGATTGTTGCCTATGGCTTGCTGGTATGCCTGCTTATCTGTAGCGCGACTTGTTTCTCTTTTGTTCCATTCGACTTTGCCGAAAGAAATGGAACATAGCAAGAACAATTTTGCAGAAGATGACCAGAAAGAGAAGGCGGACGACCGAAAAGACAAGGCGCGCCTAATCAGGCACGCCAGAAAGGCTTGTTGACAAGTGTGAGAGCCGTCTCGCGGGTCAGGTTGAAATCTTCAAGCACCTCGGGCGGGAAGCTTTGCAGATCGCGGGCCATTTGACGCCTTTGTGTGATTCTGCGCCACCAAAGCACGATCAATTGGATTGGAGTACCAAGACCGATCGTGCGGGCTGGTGCGCCCCCCATCATCTGGCGTAATTCAGGTTCATTGATGCGGCGAAAAGGACGCGTTGGACGTGTATCCATATTGAGAGACTCCTTATCTAGGTCGTCACCATAAAGCCTTTTCGAAGGGGAAAAAATTGAATAATATGAACGGATCATGTGAGAAAAAGTGACATAATGCCCACACATCCAATAGGAGATCCTGATGGATAATCTGCCACCGCTCGCTTCGCTGATCGCATTTGATGCAGTCTATCGCACCGGGTCGGTGACCAAAGCCGCCTCAATGCTGGGACGGACCCATAGTGCAATCAGCAAACAGCTCCATCAATTGCAAGATCATGCCGGGGTGACGATTTTCCAGAAGCGCGGCGCGGGCATAGAGTTGACGCCTGAAGGGCGTGCTTTTGCGCAAGTGGTCTCGGACAGTCTGGAGGATATGCGCAAGGGCTATCACCGGCTTTGCGGAGACGACGGATCCCGGCGGATCACCATCAAGGTCAGTTCCACCTTTGCCCGTCTGTGGGCGGTGCCGACGGTCGCGCGCTTCAATATTGATCATCCGGAAATCGAGGTGCAGATCAAGCTGTCGACGGTGGAGCATGCGGGTGACAGCGATGGCGGGGTGGATCTGGTTCTCTCGTGGGATCGTCTGACCAGTCCGGCCACGGACCATCCTGATGCCATCACGCTTGGAGATGTGCATATCGGTCCGGTCCTCTCCCCGACCTATGATCACACGTTTGACGGCGGTTGCCTCAGCTTCCAGACGCGCATCAGCCGCCGTGGTCTCGAGCAGGCCTGGAGCAAATGGTCCGAGCTGAGCGGCATCGACATCGAGTCGTCACATGAGACGGTCTATGATCTCTCCGCCTTATCTTATGAAGCAGCGGAACGGGCATTGGGTGTGGCTCTGGCACCGAAATTCCTCATTGAACGGGAGATGAAGGAGGGCTCGCTGATCGCGCCCGCTGGCTTTGTGCTGTTTCGTGAGGGCCTCTTGGTTCGTCCCTCCAGCGAGCGGCCAAGACCGAGCAAGCAGGCAATCGTATTTCTCGACTGGCTCGAGGAACATGGCAGATTGGGAGATGATGGATTCCTCGCACCGGCAATTGACGAACCCCTTTGGGGATGAAGAACAAGGACGCAATCTCATGCAGGTCACGCACCAGGAGGCCTTCAGCCGTGGCAAGGCGGAGGATGGCTATAGCGAGGATCGGTTGATCCGGACAGCCCATCATTTCGGCGTGCTGGATGGATCACGCGGACCAGCCTATGGCGAGGCGGATGTTATCACGGCAATCATGAATGATGCGGTAGAGCTGATGCAATCGGTGCCGCAAGACATCAGCCTTGAGGCTTTGGTTGAGGCCTTCACCGCACTGGTCAAAGCACGCAAGATCGAGGCTCGCTTTGATGATTTGCGGCGAACGGGGGGCTTTGTCTTTTGCCTTTATTCTGTTCATCACGCGGAAATCTGGCGGGTCGGTGACTGCAAATTCCGCATGCGGGGCGAGACGAATGCAAAATTCTGGCGAACCGAAGAATTGTGCGCTGAAATAAGGGCCATGATGATCCGCTCCATGCTTTATGATGGCCTGTCAGAGGCAGATATCATGGCGCACGACGATTATGATCGCCTGATTGCGTCACAGCTTTCTTGTGAATCGAATTATCTCAATCGGGAGGGGGATGACGCGGCCTTTGGCGCGATCATTGGCAATGCGGTTCCCGCCCCTTTCATTGAGCGGTATCCGGCCAAAACAGGGCGGCTGGTCATCACGTCCGATGGCTATCCGGCGCTGTTTGACAGCCTTGCGGAGACAGAGGCGTATTTGGCCGCTTTGCTGGCAGAAGATCCGCTTTGCATCGGTGCCAACCTGCAATGCAAGGGCATGGGGCCGGGACGGCTTTCCTTTGACGACCGTACTTACATTTCAGCGAATTTGGCGTAAGAAACTGCAAGCGCGGCGGCTCACTTGTCGTCTTTTCGTTCCTCAAATTCGCCAGTATCGGGGTCCATTTCCAGATCGATGATGTTGGCTTCGCGCTCTTCTCGTTCGCGCTTTTTAACCAGTTGTTCCTTCTGGCGGCGGACCAGAATTTCCTTGTTCTGCTCTCCCACCTTGGCAAGCAGCTTGACCACAAGCCAAATGCCGCCAAGAACCGCCCCCAACACCAGTAATTTGCCAATCACGTCACTTCTCTCCGCCGAATGCCTTTCGTGGCATCCCTTTTCTTCTCAGATTTTGTCTGGGGCGGGCCATATGTTCAAACAAAGGCCCGCAGCTTCGTGCTTAGCATAGAGTGAGAGCGAGGCCAATTTTTCTGATTGGCGGGTCAATGCACTCAGAGGCCCAGACGAGACCAGAGGGCGCGTTGTTCCATAGCGGTCAGCATGGCATCGGCCGAGAGGCCAGCGGCAATGCGGTCAACAGGGTTGCCGGCAGACAACCCAATGCCCCCATTGCGACCACAGCCGAACCAGCCAGAGGGCGGAGCGATCAGCTTCAGCTTGGTTTTCGTGCCGAAGCGTCCCTTGAGATAGCTGCTCATATCACCAAGGCCGTCGACCAGACCATAGTCCAGCGCCTTGTTGCCGGTCCAGAAAGCACCGGTGAACAGCACATCCTCGCTTTCGGTCAACTTGTCACCACGGCGATCGCGGACCATGCCCTTGAAGGTTTCGAACAGATCCTGCAATAGGCTATCAAGATGGGCAACATGCTCGCTATTTTCCGGCTGGAACGGGTCAAGCATGCCCTTCTGGGTGCCTGCGGTATAGACCCGGCGTTCGATGCCCAGCTTGCCGATGGCCTCAACGAAGCCAAAGCCACCAGAGACCACACCAATTGATCCGACGATGGAGCTTGGGTCGGCGATGATGACATCGCCAGCAATGGCGATCATGTAGCCGCCGGACGCGGCTGCATCCTCGCAGAAGACCAGCACTTCCTTGTCTTTTTCTTCGGCCAATTGGCGGATGCGCTGATAGATGAAACGGCTTTGCACGGGAGAGCCACCGGGGCTGTTGATCGAGATGGCAACGGCCGGGGCTTCCTTGATCGAGAAGGCCTTTTGCAACTGTCCCGCAACTGATGCGAGATTGACGGTCGATCGCATATGCTGCCCAGCGGCAATCGGTCCATGCATGCGGACGACCGGAATAACCGGGGCGTCCTCGGCAAAGGATTTCGGCAGCAGCTTTTTCGGCAGAACTTTACGGATGGTCTTTTTCACGCTCACAACAGACGTCCTCGGGTCAATGGTCCTGTCAGGCAAAGCCCGACGCTTGACTAGTATCTAAGATGGCTGGTCATGAATTTCCAGCCTTTGACCCGCTGATCAGCAATTCTCCTCTGATTGGTTGGCTCGCCCTTCGACATCAGCCGCGCTGTTGCCCATCACATAGCGCGGTCCCGCCCCGAATTTTGCGGCGGCATCGTCCTTGTTATAGAGCTTGCATTTGTCGAGCGACAGGCAGCCGCAGCCAATGCAGCCGTCAAGATTGTCCCGCAATTGGGTGAGTGTTTCGATTTGCTCGGTGAGATGATCGCGAAAACCGCCACTGATCCGTTTCCAGTCGCGCGCCGTCGGGGTTCGGTGGTTGGGCAGGCGGGAAAGCTCCGTGCGGATTTGCGGTAAGGTGAGACCAAATTGCTGGGCGAGCCGGATGAAGGACAAACGGCGGATGTCGGAACGCAAGAAGCGACGCTGGCCCCCTGCGTTACGGGCGGGATGGATGAGGCCCTCGCGCTCATAATAACGAATGGCAGAGATTGCAATGCCGGTTCGCTCGGACAATAGACCGATGGAAAGAATGTCACTTTTCTTCATTGTCAGTCATCCCTTTTCCTCCCGACCTCACGTCAGATTTGAAACCTCAAATATCTGAAATCATTATAATTTTTTACTTTCAAAAAACAGATCAAGCTGGTTTTTCAACAGCACGCAGCATAGGCTTGACCTGAAGTTAGGTTTAGCAATTAGGTTTAAGCCACGCAAATAAAAATTTAGCCCATTATGAACCCAACAGGGCCTTCGTGCGTTGATGGGTCATAAGCAACGAAGCGAACCTTTGAAAAGGGCACGCTTATAAGGATCAATATCATGCCTCTTGCATCGCTCGAACATGCCAACATCACGGTCACCGATGTGGACCGCAGCGCGCAATTTCTGATCGATTTGTTCGGCTGGACCATACGTTGGAAAGGACCGTCCATAGGTGGCGGCACCACAGCCCATGTGGGGACAGAGGATCAGTATATCGCGCTTTATTCCAAAGGAACCAAGGACGCGATGGTCAATAGCTATGAAACCGTCGGCGGCCTCAATCATATCGGCGTCGTGGTTGACGATCTTGATGCAATGGAAGCCCGTGTTGTTGCCCTTGGCTATGAGCCCAAAAATCACGCAGATTATGAGCCGGGACGGCGCTTCTATTTCGACGATCATGACGGCATCGAATATGAGCTGGTCCAATATGACTGATCAGCGCAACCATCCGACCCATTGAGCAAAGAAAGGCCAAAACATGTCATTGCTGGACCTGATGAAACTCATCCCCTTGCCACGCTTGTCTTCCCTGGTGCCGATGCTTATGGTGAATGATCTCATCCACCGTCATCATACCAATAGCTTGCGATGACGGGCCTTTCTCTTTTCTAATCATCGGGACTTTCACCGGCCATGTCGTTTCACTTGAGCAACAGCATGCTCGACCAACTGGTTGACTTTCGTCATGAAATCCATCGCCATCCGGATTTGCCGGGGCTTGAGCGTGAAACGGCCAAAAGGGTTGAAGCCGCGCTTGGGCCCTTGTCTCCCGACCAGTTGGTAACGGGACTGGGTCTGTGGCAAGAGGCAGATGGCAGTGATTGGGGTGGCACGGGCATTGCTGCGGTTTTTGATGGCGATGCACCAGAGGATGGCCCGACCCTGCTGTTTCGATGCGAGTTGGACGGTTTGCCGATCAGCGAGCAATCTGAAGCGGCTCACCGATCAATAATTGACGGACAGGCTCATTCCTGCGGCCATGACGGCCATATGGCAATTTTGCTTGGGCTGGCGATGCAGTTGGCAGACAAGCGCCCTGCCCGCGGACGGGTGATCCTGCTGTTCCAACCGGCTGAAGAAACCGGCAAAGGGGCACGTGCCATAGCGGGGGATCCCGGCTTTCAGGCCCTCAAGCCTGATATGGCCTTTGCCTTGCATAATTTACCCGGACTTGCCCATGGAGAGGTTTGGCTGAAGGAAGGGGCCATGTGTTGTGCTTCGCGCGGCATGCGCATCAAGCTTGAAGGCAGAACCTCCCACGCCTCGCTGCCGCAAGATGGCCTGTCGCCGCTTGATGGGGTAATGCGGATTGTTGCAGGGTTGCAGGCTTTGTCCAATGGCCTTGATGAAGGCCAACAGCTGGATGAGGATTTCACGCTGGTCACCATCACCCATATCGATATGGGTGAGCCTTGTTTCGGGGTATCTCCGGCAGACGCAGAGATTTGGGTGACCCTGCGCACGGTGACGGATGAGGCTATGGCAGGTTTGGTAGATGCGGCCCATTCCCTTGCCACCGACACGGCGAAAGCCGAAGGCCTTGCACTCAGCATCAGCGAAGATGATGTGTTTGACGCCTGTACCAACGCGCCTGAGACCAGCGAGATGGTTCGCCAAGCGCTGGAGGCAGAAGAGGTTCCCTATTCTGCACAACCGGACCCGATGCGGTTCTCGGAAGATTTTGGCATTTTCGGTCAAAGCCGACCGGCCACGCTGTTTTTACTGGGGTCAGGCAAGACCCACCCGCAATTGCATAATCCGGATTATGACTTCCCGGACAGCCTGCTCTCAAGCGGGGTGCGGATTTTCGAGCGGATCATTCGCCAGACCCTTGGCTAAAGGCTTCCCTTCTCACGATAGATCAATTGCCGCACCATGGCGATGAACCGCTTCTATGCGAGCGGCGGGCACGTCGCTGCCTGCATCATGCAGTGCAATGGTCGGCAAAAGGCGAAAGGGCGCGCGGGATTGTTTCTTGCCTTGTATGACCACCCGGTGGGCCGCCTCCCCTTCTCTTGCCGAGAAGGGTTGGACTGTGATGTTGCCAAAGCGCCCCTTCATCAGTTGCAGTAAATCAGGCAACTCGTCAGCTCGCTGAACCACTGTGAAAGTGCCCCCCTTTTTCAAGATAGACACGGCGGTGCGGAACCACGGCTCCATGCCCTCGTCGGTCAGCATATGGGCCGTGGCGCGGGCTTCGTTGGGCGAGGTCTGGAAGCGTTCCGGGCGATAGTAAGGCGGATTGGCAATCACATGGTGGGCCATATTTTCGGTGAGGCCCGCCGCCATTCGTGCGTCCCCACGCAAGGCAACGTCACAAGAAATCACGCTGGCAGCTGTCAGATGCTCGGCACAGCGGGTCATATTGCTTGCCGCAATGGCCGCGACGTCGGGTTCAATTTCCACCGCCAGCAACTTCACTCCACCGACGCGGGCAGCCACGCAGAGCCCTGCCGCACCGATGCCGGACCCCAGATCCACCACCAGCTCTCCGGGCTTGGTCGGACAGCAGGCGGCCAGTAAGACCGCGTCTGTGCCAGAGCGGTGATGGCCCTTTTTCGGCTGCAACAAAGTGATCCGGCCACCGAGAAAATCATCCTCACTGACAGCCAGAGCGTCAGGTACGACCGCAGAGGCCAGATGGGGGCTGTCGGGCAGCAAGGGGGCCGGGATGTTGGACATAGGACTGGTCTTGTTTCCGTAAGGGGCGATCAGGAGGACTTTTTCGGCTTTTCAGTTTCGGCCCCAAGGCCCGCATCTTCGAGCAGGCGACGGGCTTCGGTCTCGCGCTCTTCGGCGACCAGCAGACGACGGGGCAAGATACCAATCGACCCATCCAGAATGCTCATATTATGGTCGAGAGATTGATGCTCGATGCCCGCATCGCGCAACAGGGCTTCAGCATAGGACAGGGTCACCATGTCATTGGTCTTGAGCAGCAATTTCACAGACGGATTCCTTCTACGAGTCCATTTCAGGACAGATACCAGCCGTCAAGATAGTGGCTCGGCTTTGCAATGAAAAGAGGGCTTTGACCATAAGCACGGCTCCCGTCAAGCGATTCCTTTGTCCCAAGAGGCCGTAGGCCTGGTGGCAAAAGTGCCAATCGGGAGGCCATGAGCCGCCGCACGAGACCATTTGCCTTTGAATTTCTGCGCATTGGCTCGCTTTTTCCTTGTCGTCATCGGGTCTGCCCCCTATTCTCGCCCCCGAATTTGACCCATACGAACATCTGGAGCCGCCGCGTGAGCGTTGTCCCTACACTGGACGAGACCAACAAGTCTCAAGCCAGCATTCAGCCTCTTATCGATCTTGTGAAAAGCGACATGGGTCGCGTCAATGATCTGATTCTGGAGAAAGCCGGCTCGGACGTTGAGATGATCCCCGAAGTCGCCAAGCATCTGATCGATTCCGGCGGCAAGCGCCTGCGCCCCATGCTGACGTTGGCTGCGGCCAATATGTGTGGCTATGGCGCAGAAGAGATCGGCCATGTGAAACTGGCCATGGCGGTGGAGTTCATGCATACCGCCACTTTGCTGCATGATGATGTGGTGGATGAAAGCGACATGCGCCGGGGCAAGCTGGCCGCGCGTATGCTGTGGGGCAATCAGGCGAGCGTGCTGGTGGGCGACTTCCTGCTTGGTCAGGCCTTTCGGGTCATGGTGGATGTCGGCTCGCTGAGGGCGCTGGATGTTCTCTCGACAGCGGCCTGCGTGATCGCCGAAGGGGAAGTGTTGCAGCTTTCCGTCGCGCAAAATATGGCGACCACCACTCAAGATTACATGAAAGTGATCGAATCCAAGACCGCCGCCCTTTTTGCTGCGGCCTGCGAAGTGGGGCCTATTTTGGCGGGCAGCGATGAAGACAAGATCACCGCCATGCGCACCTATGGCATGGAATTGGGCAACGCCTTCCAGTTGATCGATGATGCGCTGGATTATGGCGGCTCGGCGGCTGCGTTGGGCAAGAATGTCGGCGACGATTTCCGCGAAGGCAAAATCACCCTGCCGGTGATCAAGGCCTATGAACGGGGCGACGCCGAAGATAAGGCTTTCTGGAAACGGGTGATGGAAGAGCGCAAGGATGTGACTGACGGTGCGCTGGATTATGCCATGGGCCTTTTGAAGAAAACCGGAGCTCTGGAAGACACCTTGAAACAGGCTCGCAATCATGGCGCTGAAGCCATCAAGGCGCTGGACATGTTTGAAGACGGGCCAATCAAATCCGCCCTGATCGATGCGGTCGAATTCTGCATTTCAAGAGCCCATTGATCGCGCCGGGCATGGGGTGTGCCATGGGACCTTTACGCTCAAACCACAAAACACCGCCCGCGAGGCGGTGTTTTACCATCTGTTTTCTTTCTTGATTGTACCATTTGCGGATCTCGTTTCATCACATTGAATTTATCCGCATTTCCAACCGGTCAGGGCTTGCCCGTCAGCCCTAAAAAAGCCATTCTGCATTCCTAGAAATCAGGCAGCATCCGTCATTGTTCCGTCAAAGTCTTAGAGATCAAGGCCATTTATATGAAGCATTCACGCCGTTCGTCCCTGTTCCGCCAATTTCTGCTTGCCAGCATTTGCGGTCTTGCATTGTTCAGCAATCCCGTGGCCAGCCGAGCAGCCAAGCAGGACGCGACCGAACTAACGGAAAAGCTGTCCGACCTTCCTGTCACCCTGACAGGCAGCTATCTGTCGGCACGCATTGCCCAACAGGATCAGGACCTCGCGCTCGCGGCCCATTTCTTCGCCAAGGCAATGGAACTGGACCCGACCAATCCGCTGCTGCTGGAACGCAATTTTGCCCTGACGCTGGCCACGGGTCAGCATGACCTTGCCTTCAAGCTGGCCGACCGGATGGAAGAAATCACCGCCCGGGAAGCCGCCAATCTGAACAAGACAACCGAGGCTGCAGGTACGGACTCCAACGACACTGACGAAGCCACATCGATCTTTGCCGGGTCGGATGCGGAATATCGGATCAAACCGATGATTGCGATGGCCTTGGGCGTCAAGGCGCTGAAGGGAAAGAACTATGCCAGCGCGGTCAAAAGCTTTGGTAATGGCCTTGATGTGCTGCAAAATCACCCGGTCGATCTGCTCGGCCCGGCGCCGTTCCGCCGTTCCTTGAGCAATCCAAGGCTGTTCAGCGCGTCGGCGCAGTTCGGTCCATTTGCGGTGATCTCTCAGACTGTCCTGAAGGCCTGGTCCCTGATTGGTCAGGACCGTGCCAACCTCGAAGCGGCACTGACCTTGCTCAATACGGTTGAAGAGGGACAGGTCAATCAGTTTTTCTTCTCGATGCATTCGGGCTTGATTGCCTCTTATGCCAAGGATTACGAGAAGGCGGCCCAGCATCTTCAGCAGAGCCTTGATGCGGATCCGAATTCCCCGATCACGGCTTATGCGCTGATCAACAACCTGTTGAAAGCTGGTAATACCGCGCGCGCCGAAGAGGTGCTGGGCGAATTTGCCCAGAGTGCAGCAGATGAGGCGGACAAGGAGTGGATCCGCACTTCATTCGCCGATCTGAAACCCGCCGCGAGCATGATCCGCACGCCGCAGGATGGCGCGGCAGAATTGTTCGGTACATTGGGGGATGCCCTGGCGCAGGAAAATGCGATCGAGGGCGGCGCTCTCTATTTGCAATTCTCAGATTTCTTGCGGGCAGATTTCGACCGCACCGAATATGCGCTTGCGCGCCTGCATGAACGGATGAAGCAGGATGAGGTTGCCCTTGAGCATTATGATCAGGTTCCCGAGAAAAGCCCGATCTACCGACGGGCCGTGCGCCAGTCCGGCTTTGTGCTGACCCGCCTCAAGCGCCCTGACGAAGCCATTAAGCGGCTGAGTGGCTTGCTGGAGGGGAATGCTTCGGATCTCGAAACCGTGTCTGTTCTGTCTCGGGTCTATCAGTCCGAAAATCGCTATCTGGACGCCATCAAGGTACTGACAGCCGGGATCGACAGCATCAGCACCTTGCGTGACATTCACTGGTCCCTCTTCTTCCTGCGTGGGTCGGCCTATGATCAGGTGAAAGACTGGACCAGCACCGAAAAGGACATGCAGAAGGCGCTGGAACTCTTTCCAAACCAGCCGACCGTGTTGAATTATCTCGGCTATAGCTGGGTGGATCGTGGCCTTAATCTTGATAAGGCGATAGAGATGATCCGGCAGGCGGTGGCCTTGAGGCCTTATGACGGCTTCTTTGTTGATTCTCTGGGGTGGGCCCATTTTCGGCTGGCCGAGTATGAGGAAGCGGTGAAGTTTCTCGAACGCGCGGTGGAATTGCGCCCCGAAGATCCAACCATCACCGATCATTTGGGGGATGCCTACTGGATGAATGGACGCAAAAACGAAGCGCGCTTCCAGTGGCAGCGGGTCAAGACCATGTCGCCCAAGCCTGACCTGCTGGTACAGGTTGAGGAAAAAATCGCCAATGGCCTTGATGAAAGCAAGATTATAGAGATCAAAAGAAAATAATGTGATCGATTGACCATGATATATATCGGGCCGATCCCGTTTACGGGGTCGGCTTTTTTGTCTTTAGCGGTCATCTCACGGTTGTCATGGCAACAATCATAGCCTTACACTGGTTATAAAGAGAAACACTGCTTCGCTGGTTCGCAATTTTGTAAAATCAACTCTGTTTGGTGGGTCACCTTCGGCTACACCTTTGTTTAAAACTGTCGTTCTTTTTACTTGGCAGTCGGTTATTTAACAGGGATTTGATTGGAAGCGCGCGGCCCAAAAAGCGAGAAGTCGAAGGGAGGGGAACAAGGCAAGATGACCATTCAATCAACGAAAACTGCAACCCTTGTTCTGGATGCCCCGGCCAAGGTCAACCTGACGCTTCATATTACAGGCCAAAGGGAGGACGGTTATCATCTGCTTGATTCTCTTGTGGTCTTTGGCGGCGCGGCGGATCGGTTGATCTTTGAACAAGCCAGCCATCTTCACCTCTCGGTCACAGGCCCTTTTGCGGATGGCTTGCGGCAGGAGCCGGACAATCTGATTGTGCGGGCGGCGCGCCTGTTGGCCAAGGAATTGAAACTGCCAGCTCATGCCATCATGACACTTGAAAAGCATCTGCCCATTTCCGCAGGCATCGGTGGGGGGTCGTCGGATGCGGCTGCTGCATTGCTGGGCTTGTTGCGCCTGTGGGAACGCACCATCAAGGATGAAAAGCTCCGGGCGATCGCACTCCGTTTGGGGGCTGATGTGCCCATATGCCTTGAAGGCAATTGCCTCAGAGCCGAAGGAATTGGCGATCAGGTGCAACCCGGCCCAAGGATGCCGAGGGATCTTGGTCTGGTGCTGGTCAATCCACGGATGCCGATCTCGACACCGGATATTTTCAAACGTCTAAGGCGCAAGGATAATGCTCCAATGGGGCCGGTGCCCTCGGCCTTTCTGTCGGCAAAGGCGTTGGCGGACTGGCTGGCAGATCAGCGCAATGATCTGGAAATGCCAGCCATGGAGCAGGCCCCGGTCATCGAGACGGTGCTGCAATCACTCAATGATGATGGTGACTGTCTGTTTGCGCGGATGTCCGGGTCGGGGGCAACCTGTTTTGGACTGTTTGCCAGTATCAAACATGCGGAATATGCAGCGCGTCGCCTCTCCTTCACCCATCCCAATTGGTGGGTGAGCCACGGTGGTGTGCAATAAGGCCAGGGCGGCGCATGACAGAGCAGCCAGCGCCACCATGATGATCATTCCTTGTCGATTTTGCCATTGGGCTCGCGGATCAGGCGGTTTTTCAACCTGTGCATGCTGGCCCAAACCAATAGAACGACCGGAATGACCAACATGGCCGACAGGATGGTCTTGTTCAGTGGCAGAACCTTGGTCAAGGGCGCCAGCAAATAGCTCATCAGGCTGACCGCATAATAGGAAATGGCGACCACGGAGATGCCTTCAACCGTTTCTTGCAAGCGGGCTTGCTGGGCGGCTCGTGTATCCATTTTGGCCAGCAGATTGCGGTTTTGCTCGGCGGTGGTGACCGAGACGCGGGTGCTGAGCAGGTCGACAGCATGGGATGCGCGTTCGGAAATGTCTTCGAGCTGGGCATGGGCGGAATGGCAGGTATTCATGCTCGGGCGATAGCGCCGTTTCATGAATTCCGCAAGCATTTGGCGCCCCAGGATCCGCTCTTCACGCAACAGCTCGATGCGCTGTCTGACCAGCGTTTCATAGGCGCGAGCCGCACTGAAGCGAAAGGCGCTGCGGGCCGACAACAAGGCCAGATCGGAAGAAATATGAAGCAGGTCTTCAAGGCTCTCGCTCGCATCGCGCTGATTGACACTCATGGATTCGACCGTGTCTGACAAGGACTGGTTCAGCCTCCCTAACTCCGCCAGAATATGACGGGCGACGGGTAAGGTCAGCATCGACATGGCGCGATAGGTTTCGATTTCGAGCATCCGCTGCATGGCGCGCCCGGTGCGCCCCGGCCCTATTCCACAGGTCGACAGGAGAGCAACCCGCATATGGCCGTCCGGATCGGCGGTAAAGTCGGTGGCGATGGCGGCAGATCTGTCGGTGACAAAGGCCGCAGAATAGGTCGAATTTGCCCCGAACCAGTTTTGCACCCGTTCCGATAGATAAGCATCCAAAGCGTCCGTGTCGGGGACAAGGTCAATGCGCGCGGTCACCGAACTGATGATCTTGCCGTCAAAGGCGCTGAGCCAATCTGCCGCGAAATGGCGATGAAGGAATCCGGCAAAGGGGTCATCCGCATCGGGCAGTTCCGAACTGTAAAGCGTGTAGGTGGCAAATTCCGAGTGATGCTCCCACTTGATCTCAAAGGGACCGAGGTCGGCAAAATGGTAAACGGCGTCCTCGTCAGGGGGGGCTGCGTCAAAGCGCGCGAGAAATGCCGCCAGCTGCGCGCGGGATTGGACGGCATTGTGGCTGCCATCCTGTTCAGGTTTCAGTGCGATATAGGCCAGCCGACAAGGAGCCTTCAACCGCAGGAAGGGGCGGGCGTGGAGCTCGTCGATCATCGGCTCACGCAGGGTATGATAGGCGTTGCTGTCTGCCTCTGGCGTGATTGCGGTCATTGTGGCCTTCCCCTCTTATTGCTTTTCCAAGCCTTGGTCACCCTTTCACTAAGCCCGACGCTATGGGCTGGGTCAACCGCTCGGGGAAAATGAGACATTCCGTCGCAGGGTTATCCGTTATCTACATACCCTCTTTTTGCTGTTTTGTGCTGTTGGTGCCGGAGTATGTTTTGAGGCTTTGGCAAGGGCTGGGCCTTGTCTTGGTCGAGAAGCAGGCGGCTCACATAGAGGGCAAGGAGTGATCCGGGCGATCGCCACGGCGGGATTGGCAAAGCTGGTCGATGCGGTGAACCAATAGACCCCAGTGATATAGAGCCTGACGTCGGCCGGGATGGCGTTGCCCAACAGGGCGATGGCGACATTTCCCCCTGCCAGATTTTCCGTCATGATGCCCGAGCCAACGACAGTGCAGACCAGCGCACCGGTGCCAAGGCATTCAACCGCCAATTGGGCTCTGTTGCTTGTCTTGATGGAGTTTGAATGCGCCAGTCAGGCGAGCTGACAGGCCTCTGACTGCAGATGTTCCAGCAGGCCCTTTGGCATGCAGGCTTCAGGCATGGCATTGCAGCAATCGGCCAGCAGGAACAGCAACAGATTGCTCAGGCTTTCCGGCACAATTCGATAGGTGATGTTGCGGCCCGACCGCTGGGATGAAACCAACCCGGCGCGGGTCAGAATGGCCAGATGGGTCGATAAGGTGTTGTGCGGTATGCCCAACTGCTTGGCCAGCGACCCCGCACCGATCCCTTCATTGCCAGCGACCGACAAGAGGTGAAACGCCTTGAGGCGTGTTTCCTGCCCAAGGGCAGAGAGAATGGCCAAGGCCTGCTCTTGCTGGCTGTCTGCGCGAAAGCGCTCTTGATCCACGCGGTCTGACTGCTCGGCGTCATTGTCTGTCCGGACTGCCTGTTGTTGGCTTTCAGCCATCTTTATGCCCCCACAGCTTGCGTTGCTTTTGTCGACATTTATCGACACTTAATGACAGTCGCGTGACATTTGCGAACCAATGTCAAAAACCGGCAGGATAGCGCGCAACAAAGGTTTGCGGGACGGCCCGGACATTTGCACTGGCATATGGTCAGGGACACCTTGTCATGTTGCGTTGCAACAATAGCTTGTTTATAGTCAGTTCTCCGAGGCGCTGCTCTGCTTGAAGCCGCCGGGCCTGCTTGTGCACGACCATGGCCAAACACACCGAAAGTGGCAGAAAAACAAGAATTTCACGACTTTCGTCTTGATCTGGTCGGTCAGGCAGGTACACAAGTCTCGAAAGCAGAGAGGAATGTGGCATGGGTCAATCGACCGAACGGGCGACCAAATGGGTCTATAGCTATGGTGGCGGGCATGCCGATGGCCGCGCAGACATGCGCGCTCTGCTCGGCAGCAAGGGCGCACATTTGGCCGAGATGAGCAATCTGGGCCTACCAGTTCCCCCGGGGTTTACCATCACCACCGCACTCTGTACCCATTATCTAGCCAGCGACCATTGCTATCCGGATGATCTTAAAGGCCAGATCGAAGAAGCATTGGAGCGGCTGTCCCAGCTGTCCGGGCGACGCTTTGGCTGTGTCAAGCAGCCCTTGTTTCTGTCGATCCGTGCTGGCGCACCGGAAACCATGCCGGGCATGATGGAAGCTATCCTCAATCTTGGCTTGAATGACGAGACCGTCGAGGTCCTCGCAAAAGAGACCGACAATGCCCGCTTTGCCTATGACAGCTATCGCCGCTTCATTCAGATGTATGGCGACATGGTGTTGGGCATCGACCAGAATGAATTTGAAGATATTGTCGAAGAGGTCAAGGACGAACGCGAATTCTTCTATGATACCGAGCTGAGTGCTGACGACTGGAAAGGCATTATCGAGCGCTACAAGGCGCTGATCAAGCAAGAGCTGGACGAGCCTTTCCCGCAGGATGTAAGAGCGCAATTGTGGGGCGCAATTGGCGCGGCCTGTTCGTCGTGGATGAGCGCGCGTGCCATCACCTATCGCCGGGTTCATGACATTTCCGAGGATTGGGGTACGGCGGTCAATATTCAGGCGATGGTGTTTGGCAATCTGGGCGAAAGCTCGGCCACAGCGGTTGCCTATACACGTGACCCGGAAAGCGGTGAGAAGCGCCTGACCGGTAAATATCTGCTCAATGCGCAAGGGGAAGATGTCCTTGAAGGCAACCGGATGCCACTTGACCTGACGCTGGACGCGCGGCTGGCCAATGGCTCACCCGAACCGAGCATGGAAGAATTGATGCCCGAGCCTTTTGCCCGGTTTCGGGCGATTTGCGATCAGCTGGAACATCACTATCGCGACATGCTGGAGCTGGAATTCACCATTGAAGGCGGCCAGCTGTGGATTTTGCAAAAACGCACCGCCAAGCGGACCGCCAAGGCGGCGCTTCGGATCGCGGTTGATATGGCACTCGAGGGCTTGATTTCGAAGGAAGAAGCGGTGATGCGGGTTGATCCGCGCTCGCTTGATGAATTGCTTCACCCGACCCTGTCTGAAAGTGCCGAGCGGATTGTCATTGCCAAGGGTCTTGCTGCCTCACCGGGGGCGGCTTCCGGGCATCTGGTTTTTGAGACAAAGGATGCGGAAGCATACACCCTCAATGGCAAGCGGGTGATTCTGGCCCGGACCGAGACAAGCCCGGAAGATGTGCATGGCATGCATGTGGCTCAGGGCATTGTCACGGCACGCGGTGGCATGACCAGCCATGCGGCTGTGGTCGCCCGTGGCATGGGTATTCCTTGCGTCAGTGGCGCGAGCATGATCCGCATCAATTCTGTCGAAGAAACCCTTACCGTTGGCGCGGAAGTGATGCACAAGGGGGATCTGATCACCCTTGACGGGCGCAGCGGCGAGGTGCTCAAGGGCGAAGTTCCGATGGAAAAGCCGGAGCTGACCGACGATTTTGCCACTCTGATGGACTGGGTGGATGGCATTCGCCGCCTCAAGGTGCGCTGTAATGCCGAAACCGTACAGGACGCCAAGGCTGCGCGGGATTTCGGAGCGGAAGGCATCGGTCTGTGCCGCACCGAGCATATGTTCCTGCAGGAAGACCGGATTTCGGTGATGCGCGAAATGATCATCGCAACCGATGCCCATGACCGAGAGCTGGCGCTGGACAAGTTGTTGCCGATGCAGCGGGCCGACTTTGCCGCCCTGTTTGAAACCATGGCCGGGTTCCCGATCACCGTGCGTCTGCTCGACCCGCCTTTGCATGAATTCTTGCCAAGCGAGACGGGAGACATAGCCAAGGTGGCACGGGCTGTCGGCGTTTCTGAAGAGGTGCTGGCCAACCGCATTCACGCCATGCATGAATTCAACCCGATGCTCGGTCATCGCGGCTGTCGCCTTGCCATTTCCTATCCCGAAATGGTGGAAATGCAGACCCGTGCCCTGTTCGAAGCCGCATTGGAAGCCGCCGAGAAGACCGGCAAACCGGTGCAACCGGAAATCATGGTGCCTCTGGTCTCGATCAAGGAGGAGCTGGAATTTGTCAAGGCGCGAATCGATGCGACAGCCAAGAAGGTGATGAAGAAGAGCGGCAAGGAGTTGAGCTACAAGATCGGCACGATGATCGAGTTGCCACGCGCTGCTTTGCAAGCGCGCAAAATTGCCGAGTCGGCGGAGTTTTTCTCCTTCGGGACCAACGACCTGACCCAGACAACCTATGGCATCAGCCGCGATGATGCGGCACGTTACATTTCAGATTATTTGCGCGCCGGTGTGGTGGAGCAGGATCCGTTCATTTCGATTGACGTGGATGGGGTTGGCGAGTTGATGGAAATTGCCGTTGAGCGTGGCCGCTTTGCCCGTCAGGATCTGACCATCGGCATTTGCGGGGAACATGGGGGTGAGCCCGCCTCGATCGACTTCTGCGAGAAGATCGGGCTTGATTATGTGTCCTGCTCACCGTTCCGCGTGCCCATTGCCCGTCTGGCGGCCGCACAAGCGACGTTGAGACGCCATCAGCGCGTATGAGACTGACAGAAAAGACTAAAAATGGCCGAATACGATCTCGTTGGCAAAAAACTCTTTATCAGCCTGACCTTCGTCGATGCGGACGGCAAGGTCATTGACTGGCTGGAAACACATGGCCCGATCACCGAAATCCAGTCGGATAATGTGATCATCGAACAGGCCAATGGTGAAGGGCTGATTGCCATTCCCAACGATCCCGAAGGCATGGAAATTGCCGAGGACGGGGAATGTCAGTTGACCGAAAGTGGTACGATTGTCGAGGTGGATTTCATTTCCTCCTGGACCATCGAGATGGACCCGTCCGATCCGTCAAGCATGCTGGATGATAGCCAGTTCGCAACGCTTCACTGAAACTTTCCCCAAAGCCTGCGGCCTTCTCCGATCTAGACGATGACGCCTTTTGCCCGGCCTTTATGCCGGGCGATTGCGTTAAGGAATGCGCCCTTTTGCATGCGCCCGGTTTCCTGTGACAAGACGCGGGTACCCACGTGGCTGGCACCGATTTTCCTTGCGATATACAGCACACCGTCTAGCGCGGCAGGTAGCCACCAGTTGGCACGATTGGGGTGTGATTGGATATCGCGATGATCACGCCCCATTTTCTTCCATTACAGATCAAAACAAAGATTCTTATTGACTTATTGATCTAATTCCATATATTTTCCTGACTATTGAGTTATATTTAGTATATTTGACTGATCGGGATGTGAAATGACGGACGTTTTCCTGCAGGGAGGGTTGATTGGCCTGGCGATTGCCGCGCCTGTGGGGCCGATTGGGCTGCTCTGCATCAGGCGGACCCTGCGAGACGGGCGCCTTGTTGGACTGGCAACAGGATTGGGCGCTGCGACAGCAGATGGCTTGTATGGCCTGGTGGCCGCAACAGGGTTGGCTTTTTCGGGCTTGTTGGTCAGTCATGGGGACTGGATGCGCATTGGCGGTGGCTTGCTTATCCTCTACCTCGGCATCGCAACCTTTCGGCGCGGGCTTGATGCCCACCCCGATAATCCAGCCAAGGCACCTGCCAGTCATGAACCGCTGAAAGCCTATGGCACGACTTTTCTTCTGACGCTGTCGAACCCATCAACGATCCTGGCCTTTGTCGGCATGATTTCAGGCCTATCGGCCAAGGCGGCGTCCGGTCCGGGGGCTGCTTATTGGCTGATTTTCGGGGTATTTAGCGGTTCTGCACTCTGGTGGCTGTTTCTCGTCTCTGTCACGGCGATGGTGAGGCATTTTGTATCCGAGCGGATGATGCGGGCGATCGATTTCCTGTCGGGTTCGGTGCTTGCCGTCTGGGGTGGCTGGATGGCGTGGCAGGGCTTAACGGCTTTAAGCCTATGGTAGATTAGAAGAGCCTGTCGGCTTGTGCTAGAGGTTGGGGCAACCCAATTTCAAGAGCTCATTAGCGGAAGTCAGGACGTCGTGGCCCAGCCTCTCCATCTCTCACTGGACAGCATACGCGAAGGCGGCAAAAGAATGCTCGCCCGGGCTCTGAGCGAAATAGAGGCCCGCGACGGCAGCCCGGATGTGGCCGCTTTGCTTGATGAAGCCACAAAAGCGGCCCAGGCCCATGTGGTGGGACTAACCGGACCGCCGGGGGTGGGGAAATCCACCCTGACCAATGCTCTCATCGGCCATTGGCGAACCGCTGGCGACAGTGTCGGTGTGATTGCTGTCGATCCTTCATCGAAATTCACCCGTGGTGCTTTGCTTGGAGACCGAACCCGTCTTGATACCGATCCGCGCGACCAGAAAATCTTTGTCCGCTCGATGGCGGCGCGTGATCGGCTCGGTGGGCTTTCTCATGAAGCCCTGTCGGCCATCATCCTGATGCGGGCCGTGTTTGACCGGGTCATTGTGGAAAGCGTCGGCATTGGCCAGTCGGAAGCCGACATTGCCTATGCGGTCGATACGATTGTGCTCTGCATCCAGCCCGGCTCAGGCGACAGTCTGCAATTCATGAAGGCCGGGGTGATGGAATTGCCCGACATTGTGGTGGTCACCAAGGCGGATATGGGAGCACCTGCCCGCCGTGCCCGCGCAGATGTAGAAGGCGCGCTGTCCCTTGCCCTGCGCAAGGAGGAAAGCTGGAACGTGCCGGTGTTATTGGTTTCGGCCACCGAAGGGGACGGCCTGCCCGCCCTGTTGGAGCATGTTCAGGCGCACTATCAGCATTTGAGCCAGAGTGGTCGACTGGAAAGGCAGCGATCCGATCAGACCCGAGCATGGTTGCTTGACCGAATTCGCTGGAAGTTTGGCAACCACGGCCTGTCTGTGATCGATCCCGATGCCGTGTTGGCGCAATCCGGGGGGCCTTTTTCAGCAGATTCAGAAATCACAGCGACCCTCTCCTCGCGATTGACGCGAACGTAAGCGCCCATTTCCTATGATTTTATGAGTTAATTCGGGCTCAGTACCGCGCCTATACACAAGAAATTTATTTTGATCACCAAAGATAATTTGGTCATTATCGTATAGTTTCGAAAATGACCGTTTACGCCCGTAAATTCGTAGTTATTCAAGTAGCCAAGCAACCCTACAAACGTCTAAATTGCACGAGCAATAGTCACAATCACATACGAAAGTTTGGCGCAATTTGATGACCCATAGCTAATAATGCACACTTTTTAGGTGATTTCATTGTCATTTCAAGCTAAGTTTACGTGGTCTGCAGCGAGGCTCGGAGCTAGGCACCGCTTTGGCTCTTGGTGCCATTTGGACATTCTGCGGGGACTGTTCTTCTTTCGCTCCTGATGTCGGAATTCTTTGCTGGTTTGAATCCGATATGTGAGCCGATATGCAGACACACTTGCCCGAACCTATCTTGATAGGTTCGGGCATTTTTATATCTGTGGCACCATTTCTGTCTCCCCATCACGATCCGGATGGCCCGTCACGATCCGTCTGGCATGCACCCTCCCCGTCCAACTTCGTGCATAGCGGGCAGCGATGCGGTGCAACACCCGCGCTTTGCAATTTGCATACATGCTTTTCAAAATGCGCCGATCCTTTCCAGCGCGTTAAACATTTCGCTGTCCCGTTTAAATACATTGACCGGGGACCCGTTGGCCTTTTACCTGCCGCCTCGTGCCGCCTTTATCACAATCGACGCCCCCGGCGCGTAGCGAAGCCCGCTTTCTCTTTGCCTCGCATGCGGGCCAGACATTCGTATTTCCGAGCATCTCAGCCGTCACGCCATCGCCTTAATCTCGTCTTAAGAGCCTCGTGGTGACAAAGAACGATGTTAACGCTCTTTCAAGGTTAATAGCGCATTATGATCTCTACGGGACCCGTGTGTATTGGTGCTTCCCGGTTCATGTTGTCCTTCAAGGCGACATGAGAGTGTTGTGTAGTTGCGTTGTGTATATTGGTGACAGAATGTCCAAAGCCACGCTTGGCCAGAAGAGCCTTGGTCTAACCGTCCGCATGTTTCTTGCATCCGGATTGGTCCTCTCCATCACGCAGTCTCTTGACGAAAGAGGCATGGCTGGAAAGTCGATGGCCGAACTTCGGCAGGAAGCCTGGACAAAGGAAATCATTGCAGGTCACAAGCCGCAGTTGCGCGGTGGTGACTCTGATATCCTTGCCTTCCAGGCCAAGGATAACGAGTTGGTCACCGGATCTATGGTATCCCAATTCAGACGCAACAGCCCGCAACAAGCCGCCGCGCTGGACGGTGCCGTCATCACCCTAGCGACCACCCGCAAAGGTCAAGTCGCGCATAGCCTGAACCCCGCATCCGACTTGCTTTCCGAAGATGTGGCTGTCAATCGCGCGGCCAAAGGCGCCCGCCGCCTTCGCTGGCAGTGGGAACCTTATCATGTTGCCCATGGCCGCCGCGCCATTGCGTTGAACTGGTCCGGATCCATCTGGTCGATGAGTGGCCCCTTCTCTTTGGCATCTCATGTCGAGCTTCCCAAAGAGGCCTTTGCCCCATCTGATGATTTGAAATTGGTGATGGCTGACGCCACTCAGTTCCTCAAACCGGATTCAATTGCTCAGGCACCGGACATGCTGTTCGCCAGCAATGACACCAAAGGCGCAACGCCAACGACCGCAAACACCATTGCCCCGGCTGCCAATAGCAATAGCGCGCTTGCCTATGCCCCCACGTCTGCAGAAGAACTGGAAGCCCCGTTTGAAGCGATCCTGACAGAACAACGCACGGGTCGCATTCACGAAGACAATCAGGTCACCATTCTGGGTGCCGTGGAAGAGCTGAACCGTGCGCTGGATGGCGTCGAGGCACCGGCCAAAGCCAAAGCCACAACACCAGTCAACGCCAAGCCTGAGGCTCACACCATCGCGGTATTGCCGCGCATGCGCGTGCCGCGCAAGGCTGACGCAGAAGACAGCGCGGTGTCTCAACCGCTCGATGTTACCCCGGTTGTTGCGGCCCTTGAAGCCAAGATGGATGCCGAGGCGGACAAGACACAAACAACAGAGGCCAAGAAAGTTGGCCTGACCTTCGCCAAGAGCAAGGCCGTTCGCGCAGAGCTGCAACTGGCATCCCTGTCTGGTGACAAGGAAGTGGCCGAGGAGAAAAAGTCGCCTTTTGCCAGCTGGTTCAATTTCTCCCGCAGCAAGAAAAAAGTCGCCAAGATCGATGCGCGCGGTGAACATGCGTGGATAACCAACCCACTGCCAAAATCTTCCTTCTCGAAAAAACAGAAAACCTGCCTTGCCAACGCGATCTATTTTGAAAGCCGATCCGAGCCTGTGGCCGGTCAGACCGCGGTTGCACAGGTGGTGATGAACCGGGTGAAAAATCCGACCTATCCGAACACGATCTGTGGGGTCGTCTATCAGAACAAACATCGCCGCAATGCCTGCCAGTTTTCCTTTGCGTGTGATCGCATTCCCGACCGGATTCGCTCCAAGAAAGCATGGGATACGGCTTGGAAAATCGCCAATCAGGTGGTCAATGGCGAAGTATGGATGAAGTCAATTGGTTCCTCCACGCACTATCATGCCACCTATGTGCGGCCTCGCTGGGCACGTACCATGAAGCGGCTGAAGAAAATCGGCCTGCATGTCTTCTACAAAACCTATGGCGGCGGCTGGAGTTGATTTTCTAAAAAGAGATCTGCCGAAATCAAATTTCCCAATTGATCAAAAGGGTGGATTGCTATCAATCCACCCTTTTTGTTTGTGGCTTCTAAAAGGTGCATATTGACGCATCTCAGCTTATTGGCGAGCACGTCCTAACCATCTGTTCAGATTTGTTAGATACAGCTGATCAAAGTCGCTTCCCCACGCGTCAACAAACCCTTGAGATATGTCTGTCCCAGCTTGATATCGCTTTTGTGTCAGACCGTTAAGATCCCCAAGAGAGACTTTGGCTGCCGGGTTGCGCACTGTCCCCTAAGTTCAGCAAGGTACCAATTATGTTCAAGACCGCCTTTGCCTCTTCATCAGAAGACCCCTCTTTCCACGCGTCTCCCTCCTCCAGCTCCTCTTTCCTTAAAAACATGAAAATCTATCACCGAGTTGCCAGTCTGACTGTGCTGTCGGTCCTGTCGGTTCTGGTTTTGGGGGGTACCTATTATTATGGAACGGCGATGAAGAGTAAGGCTCTGGCAGCCATGCAGGACAACAATCAGATGGTCCTGACGGTCAAGGATCTCGAACTTGAATTTCTCCATTTAAGAGAATTCGAGCAAGCGTTCCTGACGACTGGCAATCAAGGGGCGCTCAGAGACTTCAAGGCGGAAATGAAGACCATTCACTCGCGTATTTCCAGCCTGCTTGGCAATCAGGCATCTAGCCTCGTTGTATCGGATCTCAAAGAAGTGGGTGAGGATTTCCACCATTATGACGAGGCCTTCGATGAACTGGTTCAACGAGTCAATTCTCTGGGCACCCATAACAAGGATGGCTTGCTGGGGACCGTTAATCAGGCCGCAGCTGAATTTGAAGGGGCAGTCCTCAAGTCCTCACAAAGCAAGTTGATCATTCCGATGCTGGCCATGCGTGAGCAGGAGAAGTCCTTCATCATCGAAAGGCAGGAAGAAAACTGGCAACAATTCAACAGGTTGTACGACGAATTTCTCGGTCAGCTGAAATATGCAATGCTGTCAAGCAAAGACAAGAAGGGCTTTTCCAGTCTGTTGGATACCTACCAGGCGGCCTTGACCGGTTGGCGTGACGCACAGCTGAATGTGGCCGCAAAACAGGGCGTTCTGCAAAAGCTGTTTGCTGAAGTTGACAGGGATTTCAAACAGCTGATCGAGGTCGCCAATGGTGGCTTTGAGCGAGCCAAACGAGAGCTGGATGCTGCAGGGAATATGGTCAATCAGTCCTTCCTCTGGATCGGAGGCCTTACCTTGCTGTTCGCGATTGGTTTGGGCGTTTTGATCAGCCGCAGCATCATCGGTCCGATCCGTGAGCTGATTGGTGCGATGAGCTGTCTGGCGTCCGGCGACAATCAGACCGATATTCCCTTCAGGGATCGGCACAACGAAATTGGTGATATCGCCAAAGCGGTTCAGGTCTTCAAAAACAACTCGATCGAACGCCATCACCTGATGAGTGAGACGGAGAAAGAGCAGGAAGCCCGTGCCCTGCGCCAGCGTCAGATTGAAAGTCTGATTGGCCGGTTCCGTGAAGCATCCACATCGATGATTGATGGTGTGATCGCAACCACTGACAGTCTGGAAGACACAGCCACCGGCCTGTCCTCCAACTCGACACAGACCTCCTCTCAGGCCAATGCCGTTGCGCGTGCATCAAATGAAGCGAGCAACAACATTCAAGCGATCGCGGCAGCGGCAGAAGAATTGTCCAATGCCATTTCGGAGATCGGGGCACGCAGCTCTGAAACCTCCCATGTTGTGCAGGAGGCAGTGGAAGCGGCCTCAGCCACCGATGCCAAGGTTGCCAGCCTTGCCAATGCCGCCCAGCGGGTAGGCGAAGTCGTCACCATGATCCAGTCAATCGCCGAGCAGACCAACCTGTTGGCATTGAATGCCACGATCGAAGCTGCCCGAGCGGGCGACGCTGGCAGAGGTTTCGCGGTTGTGGCGGCTGAGGTGAAGGAGCTTGCCAACCAAACCTCAAAAGCGACGGAAGCCATTTCCGGCCAGATCTCGTCCATTCAGATGGAGACAGATCAAGCCGTAGCGGCCATTCGCGAGATTGCCACCACCATGCGGAACGTTGGGGCGGCTGCCAACATGATCGCCACTTCGGTAGAGGAGCAGGGTCATGCCACGGTCGAGATTTCGCACAATGTGCAGCGTGCTGCCGATGGGGCAAGCGAAGTCAGTCACAATATTGATGGGGTTACCGATTCTGCGGCAAGCAACTTGCAAGCCTCTGAAATGGTGCTGGTTGCCGCACACGAAGTGTCAACCCGTGCCGACGATCTGCAGGAACTGGTCAGCAGCTTCCTCAATGAGGTGGCTGCAGCCTAGCCGCCGAGCAACCGCATCAAGCAAAATACCAAAGCCGCTCTCCATTGGGGAGCGGCTTTTGTCTTTCAGCGATTTCATGAATGAGGAGGTTAGCGCAGGCTATCGAGCTTGGCGGCCACTTCAAGCAAGTCTTGCCAGGCGGCGCGCTTTTGTGCCGGGGTGCGCAGCAGGAACGCCGGATGTAGGGTGGACATGACGGGGATGTCGCGTCCGGTCGCCTGATAGGTCCGCCAGCGACCACGCAGCCGCATGATGCCATCCTTGCTGTCGAGCAATTGCTGTGCTGCGGTGCCACCTAAAAAGACCAGAAGCTTGGGATTGACCAACTCGATATGGCGATGGATGAAGGGCTGCAACATGGCCTGCTCGTCAATGGAGGGCTTGCGGTTGCCCGGCGGGCGCCATGGCAGAATGTTGGTGATGTAACTGTTGGAACGGTCAAGCTTGATCGCCGCCATCATTTTGTCGAGCAATTGTCCGGCCCTACCCACAAAGGGGACGCCTTGCAAATCCTCATCCCGCCCCGGCGCTTCGCCGATGAACATCACGTCTGCTTCCGGGTTTCCATCACCAAAGACCAGAGATTTGGCCGACAATTTCAGGCTGCATCCTTCAAATTTCGCCAAAGCCTGACGCAGATCCGTGAGGGTTTGCGCCCGCGCGGCCATCTGTCGCGCATCTTCCACCACGGTTGCACTGCCCGGATTAAGGAAGGCCGGGGCCTGTTTTATGGCAGCTGCATCCGACAAGCCATGTTGCGCTGCATTCAACGAAGGATGGGATTGATTTGATGATGACTTTGACGTAAGCGTCGAACCAACAGGTTGGGAATGCCCGGTTTTGTCCCTGTTGTCGAATGAAGCGGTGCGGGAAGCGCGGGCGGCAGCTCGCTCGCGTGCCTGGCGTTGGCTTTCCTCAAAACGGTCCTGAGGCAGGTCATCCAAGGCACAATCAGCCCCCATTGCCCTATACCATTCGATAAGGGCTGCGAGATCATGAGCTGATGTAACAGTGTTTAGCATTTTGTGCACTTGGATTCGGGCTTCGTTTTCCGCTAGACATATCTTATAGGGCAACAAGTGACCACCGGCCAACTTGAAAATGTATGAAGCGTCAAGCCGCTCGACCCCAGAATGAAAAGGACCTGCAGATGGCAGACATGAACGAACTTCCCGAACGCGAAAGCATGGAATTCGACGTAGTGATCGTCGGGGCCGGACCTGCGGGCCTGTCGGCGGCCATTCGAATCAAACAATTGGCTGAGGAAAAGGGCGAGGACATCTCTGTCGTCGTGCTGGAAAAAGGCTCCGAGGTTGGCGCTCATATTCTGTCTGGCGCAGTGATCGATCCCATTGCCCTCACCCGTCTGATCCCGGATTGGCGCGAGGATGACAGCTGCCCACTGAAAGTTGCCGTCAAGAAAGATGTGTTCCGTCTGCTTGGCCCTGCTGGCGCGATCCGCCTGCCAAATGTCCTGATGCCGCCTCTGATGAACAATCATGGCAATTATATCATTTCGCTGGGCAATCTCTGCCGCTGGCTGGCCGAGAAGGCCGAGGCGATGGGTGTTGAGATCTATCCGGGCTTTGCCGCTGCTGAAGTGCTGTATGACGAAAATGGCGCGGTGCGCGGTGTTGCGACCGGCGACATGGGTGTTGGCAAAGATGGTCAGCCGAAAGACTCCTATATGCGCGGCATGGAATTGCTGGGCAAATATACCCTGATCGGCGAAGGGGTGCGCGGCTCGCTGGCCAAGAAGCTGATTGCCAAATACGACCTCGACAAGGATTGCGACGTGCCGAAATTCGGCATCGGGATCAAGGAATTGTGGGATATCGACCCTGCCAAACATAATGAAGGGCTGGTTGAGCACACCTTTGGCTGGCCCCTGTCGGAAGGCACGGGCGGGGGGTCTTTCCTCTATCACCTTGAGAATAATCAGGTGGTGGTCGGGTTCGTGGTTTATCTCAACTACAAGAATCCACATTTGTCACCGTTCGAAGAATTCCAGCGCTTCAAAACCCATCCTGCGGTGCGCGAGACGTTTGAAGGTGGCACGCGTGTGTCTTATGGCGCGCGCGCCATTGCCGAAGGTGGCTATCAGTCCGTACCGCGCCTGACCTTCCCGGGTGGGGCGCTGATCGGCTGTTCGGCCGGTTTCGTCAATGTACCACGCATCAAGGGCATCCATAATGCCATGGATTCGGGCATGCAGGTGGCTGAAGCCCTGATGGGTGCTGTCGCCGAAGGCCGCAGCCATGACGAACTCACCGCCTATGAGGATGGCTGGCGCAAAGGACCGATCGGCAAGGATCTGTTCAAGGTGCGCAACGTCAAACCATTCTGGGCGAAATATGGCCTGACGCTTGGTGTGTCTCTTGGTGGTCTTGATATGTGGCTCAACAGCCTGTTCGGCTTCTCGCCATTTGGCACCCTGAAACATGGCAAAACCGACGCGGAAAGCACCATGCCCGCCGACAAATGCAAGCCGATCCCCTATCCAAAGCCGGATGGAAAACTGACTTTTGATCGTCTGAGCTCTGTCTTCCTGTCTGGCACCAACCACGAGGAAGACCAGCCATGTCATCTGGTGGTGGGCAATATGGAGCTTCAGAAAAGCTCCGAGCATGACATTTATGGCGGCCTGTCGAAGAATTACTGCCCGGCAGGTGTCTATGAATGGGTTGAGGACGAAAAAGATCCGTCCAAGGTCAACTATGTCATCAATGCCCAGAACTGCGTCCACTGCAAGACGTGTGACATCAAGGATCCGAACGGGAACATCATGTGGACCGTGCCAGAAGGCGCAGGCGGGCCGACATATCCGAACATGTAGGATGTCACACGCATATCCTGCGATAAGCTTGCCATGAGCGCCTGTCGCTCATGGCTTATCTGGTGACATCAAGGATCCAAACGGAAACATAATGTGGACCGTGCCAGAAGGCGCAGGTGGGCCGACATATCCGAACATGTAGGATGTCACTCGCATATCCTGCGATAAGCTTGCCATGAGCGCCTGTCGCTCATGGCTTATCTGGTGACATCAAGGATCCAAACGGAAACATCATGTGGACCGTGCCAGAAGGCGCAGGTGGGCCGACATATCCGAACATGTAGGATGTCACACGCATATCCTGCGATAAGCTTGTCATGAGCGCCTACCGCTCATGGCTTATCTGGTGACATCAAGGATCCAAACGGAAAAAGCCGCGCAAATGCGCGGCTTTGAACTTAAATCCGATTGACTATTGCGTCGTCTGCTCTGCCTCAGTCGAAGAGGGCGTCAATGTCGTCCTGATTGCTCGCCCCAGATTCTTTTTCCGGCTTGCCATTGAAATCCAGATCGGCAAGCATGGCATCGACGTCATTTTGATTGACACCTTCGCCGTCATGCTGCGGACCGTGCAGGATCAGTTCGCGCTTGCGGCGTTCGTGCTCGCTTTCTTCCAGCTCGGCATCATCGATATTCTGCATTTTCATGCGGTCAACGAAGGTGGAGACCCGCTCGTCGATCACATGGAGCGCATGAACAACCTTGCTGATACGCTGACCGGTAATGTCCTGGAAGGAACAGGCTTCAAAAATCTCAATGACCTTGTCGTTCACGAGGGCCTGATAGGTATCCGTATCGCTTGGGTCAGCGGACATGATCTCTTCTGCAGACGACATGATGATGTTGGTCGCATTTTCCGTTGCCTCGACCACGGCATCTAGCTCGCGTCCAGCATCGGGAATGGCATTGTGGCGCATTTCCGCCGGGCGAAGGGCCGCGATCTCGTCCTTCATGGATGAGATCTCGTTGGCGATCGCCAGAAATTCGTTATAGAGCGAGGTATCCATACTCTTGAGATGGGATTCCAGACTGCCGGCCATGACCTCTGCTAGAGACATGATATCTGTCAGGGAAACGTCTTCGCCCTTGCTCTGCTCCAGAAAGGCAACCAATTGCGAAACCTTCTCCGCTTTGATTTGTTTTGCCTTGGTCATTCTTCTGTCCCCACAAATAGGTGCGTCTTTTGCGTATCAGCGATTGCTGGTGAACAAATTTACCCTTGTTCGACGCAAGCAGACTGCCTTTTTTTGTTCGACGCATGGTCTCACATTCAACAGGTAGCAACATTCTGTTCCCGCACACAGAATGTGCGAAATGGCTGGATCGCTTCTTGTCAAATGGGTCTACGCCTTGATATTTGCCATCTGATCGATTTGCCTGATCTTGTTCGGGGCGGTGGGCCGGGCATCTCGCCCGGCACCTGGCCCGACCAAACAATCGAAATGTCGACAAAGTGACATCATCGGCCCGTCACCGATGAACAGCCACGCTGTTAGGACTTAGTTGTCGAAGACAGCGTCGATTTTGGTTTTCAATGTTGCAGCGTTGAAAGGCTTCACGATGTAGTTGTTCACACCGGCCTTTTTCGCTGCAATCACGTTTTCGGTCTTGGACTCTGCCGTGACCATGATGAATGGGGTCTTGGACAGGCTGTCGCTGGCGCGAACCTGTTTCAGCAGCTCATAGCCGGTCATCGGTTCCATGTTCCAGTCGGAAATCACGAGGCCGTAACGGCGATCCTGCATTTTCGCAAGCGCTTCGGTGCCATCTGCTGCATCATCTACATCTTCAAAACCCAGCTGCTTGAGCAGGTTCTTGATAATCCGGATCATGGTTTTATAGTCGTCGACAACCAGTACCGGCATTGAAAGATCGAGGGCCATTTAATTACTCCAAACTCACACTGCTTCGCCACCTTCTATGGCGGACTTTTCGACTTTTTCAGACTGTTGGTCTCATTGAAGTCATCAGGGTCAATCGCCTCCCTGATCTAGATTGCAGACTAGCTCAAGGATTTAAAAAAGCGGTTAACTGGCCCATTGAGCTGTCAGTAGAAATTATGCGAAATTGACCCGAAATACAGCCAAACCGGCTGAAATTGCTCAAAAATTTACTCAACTGTAGGACTTTGTTTAGTCTTTCATAACCTTGATTGCGATTAACCATTTCCCGGCCATGTTATTCACCGCTTCGCCCCACAAGCCGAAATGCGTAAAACTGCCTATATTTACTGATGGCGGTTTTCGGCGAATAACGGGGTGAAAAGCGCCTGCCTGCGGCCTTATTGACAAATTGTTGCATTGCACCATTTTCGATTGTTGCCTATGCTCAGTCCATATGGCAATGCAAAAGAGCTTGTCCGTTGGCCACATAATCCCGGCTCAACTGACCCCCGCCAAGTGCCTTGCCGCATTCCAGACAAGTTTCTTACCGGCATCCCCGGCTCGGTGCCGTCATGTGAGGCTTGTTTTTCAAAAACAAAAAGACGCCAGGCGACAGCCAAAAGGGTGCCGTTCTGCCAATAGGGTAAGTTAAGGAGGAGCCTCTGATGAGTGGACAAGAAACCAGCCTACAGGCCAAGACTGTATATTTCGAAGATATGTCGGTCGGTCAGGGTGTCAGCCTGACCCATAAAGTCACGCAAAGCGATATTGAGACCTTTGCCGAACTTTCCGGCGATCACAATCCGATCCACGTGGACAAGGCGTTCGGTGAAGCAAGCCGCTTTGGCGGCAACATTGCCCATGGGCTGTTTACCGCCAGCCTTGTCTCAACCCTGTTGGGTATGCAATTGCCGGGCATTGGGACCATCTATCTGGGTCAGTCGCTTCAATTCAAGGCCCCTGTGCGCCCCGGAGACGAAGTGGTTGTCTCGGTGACCATCCGCGAGCTGATCGCACGTGGAAGACGGGTCATTCTGGATTGTTCGGCAAAAGTGGGAGATGTGGAAGTGCTCTCCGGCGAGGCAACCGTGCTTGCGCCGAAAAAGCCGATTGCGGCTTAACGGCCCTGCCAATCCGAGCCAGCTCGTCCAGAGGAACAGCCTATGAGGGCAGTGTTCATAGTGTATATAGAAAAGGCCCGAACCAACCGGCTCGGGCCTTTTTTGCGTATCAGGTTATTCTCAGGATCAGACATCAATCAGAATTTGATGAGCCCCAGACGTTCTCTATGATGGAAGCGGAAGGCAAGGATGACACCCGTCACCGCCAGACCGATGGCAAGACCGGCCCAAATGCCCTCCCCTTCCCAGCCAAACTGGAAGCCGAGGATGTAGGCAATCGGAAAGCCGCAGCCCCAATAGCCAAACAGAGCGATCAACATTGGACCGCGCGTATCGCCCAGGCCACGCAAGGCACCTGCGGTCATGGCTTGCAAACCATCCACGATCTGGAACAGGCCCGCATAGGCAAGGAAGGTGACCGCGAGGCCGAAAGGCACCCGATTGATGGCTTCACTCGGATCCAGAAAGAGAGAGATGAAGAAGGTCGGGATGGTCAGGAACAGGCAGCAGGTGCCAACCATAAAGCCGGTGCCCATAAAGATCGACACCCAACCTGCAACCTTGACCCCGTAGCGGGACTTGCGGCCATAGGCAAGACCGGTGCGGATGGTGGTTGCCTGACTGAGGCCAAGCGGTACCATGAAGGCAAATGCGGCGCATTGCATGGCAACCGTATGCGCAGCAAGGGCATCCTTGCCCAGCCATCCCATCAACATGGTTGCGGCAGCAAACAGCCCCACCTCGATCATGATCATCAGGCCAATGGGAATACCAAGACGCAGCATTTCCCAAAAACGCGGCCAATCGGGTTTCCAGAACCGGGCAAACAGGTCATAGGGAGCATAGGTCCGCCGTTTTGCGACATACAGGAGCAGAGCGGCGAAGACAAAGCAGTTGACGATGGCCGTCGACAGGCCGGCCCCTGCCAGCTCCATGCGCGGAAAGCCGAAATGACCGAACATCAGCACATAATTGCCTGCCGCATTAACGAAAATGCTCAGGATGGTGATCATCAGAATGACAGCGGTCTCGCTGTGAGCGGCTACCAATCCGCGCATTGCCAGAAAACCGAGCGCAGGAAACAGAGCAAAAGCTGCGTAATCAAGATAAGTCTGGGACATGGCGGATGTATCCCGCTCCTGCCCTGCGAGGAGGAAAAGCTGCTCGCCCTGAAACAGGATCATCATCAGCATGACCGCAATCAGGAAGGCAATCCAGATGCCTTGCCGGGCGGTTCGGCGAATGGATGGCGTATCGTTGGAGCCAATGGCTTGGGCCACCATCGGAGCAACCGCGGTCACCGCCCCAATACCGAAGACTTGCAGCGGATGCATCAGGGCGGACGCCAACGAGCCGGCGGCCAAGTGATCGCGCCCCAGCCACCCCATCATGATGACATCGGTTGTTTGCAGGGAAAATTGGGCCACCTGGGTCAGAACCAGCGGCCAGGCAAGCGCCAATGTCGCGCGGAATTCCGCGCCAACGGATATGAAGGAGCCTTTTTCATCGGGGGTATAAACAGGGGTAGCGTCAAAGACAGGCTTCCCTAACCCTTCAGGCCCATTGGACTGGTCGAGCATGATCGTCACCAATTGATTTGAAGATCCGGGATGGCTGCGTGATCTGGGGGCCAAACGCTTGGCAACAGGCCCTATCCATCGGAATGGATCGGCTCGCCTGCCAAAGGGCGCCATAATCCGGTAGCACCGGAACTGTAACTAGAGCCGCCACCCTATCGATCTTGCCGGCAGAAGTACAGGCAAAAAGTACGTTGCTTTACGACAGCGTGACTGGACATTGGCGCTCGACTGACGCAGGGTTGGGTGGGATGTTTGTGCCCAAAGTTGCCCATTTGGGCGACCAACAGGCCAATCCGATAATGACAAAGACACTTTCAGATAGCTTCCGCGAGGATCTCATGCCCAAGATCAGACACCTGCCTGCGCTTTTCCTTTTGATGATCCTTGCAACGGCCAGTGCATTGACCGGATGCCAGACCATAACCGATGGTGTGGGATCGATGTTCCCGAGCGGCACGCAGGTGGCCGGTGAGGTCCAATGGCCGTTTGCCGCTTCCGATGGCGATCTGGTTTATCTGTCGCTTGAAAATGGATCGCGTGTCTTGGTGGCGCAGGAATTGCTGCCAACGCCGGGGGCCAAGCATCTGCCGTTTGAGCTTGTCCCGGCCAATGCCGATGCGAGAAATTGCGCGCAGGGGCTGTGCCGCTATTCAGCGCGCTTGATGCGTGGCGAGCAGGTTTTGGCAAGCGGACAGGCGGCCTATCAGAGCAGTGGCAAGGTGCGCATTGTCCTTATGCCAGCGGGAGAGGCTCCGCAAAGCGAGGCGGAATAAGAGGGTTGTTTTTGCATCAAAGGCTTGAAGGTGGTGTAGTTTCCCCAGTCCGCTGCCTTGATGTGGGTGGAAAAGCGACTAAATAACAGTCCTCCCTTGACGTTGCCTTGTGAGTTGGGCAACGTCCCGCCAGACACGGGACGCAGGGGTCCGCTCCTTCATAGGCCGGATTGTCCAGCATCCCACTCAATTGACAGCATTTTTGACACAACCGGCAGGACGGACTTTGCCGCATGATGGCCCTAGCTCCTACTTTTTCCGATATCCAGTATCCGCAACAGTCTTTGCCTGAGACTTTGCGCGGCGGTGTCGTGGCGATCGGCAATTTTGACGGGATGCATCGTGGCCATCAGGCTGTGTTGGAAGATGCCATGCAGGAAGCCCAAGGGGCCGGACTGAAGGCGATCATGCTGACCTTTGAGCCGCATCCACGCTCGGTCTTCCGGCCCGATCATCCGGTTTTTCGACTGACGCCACACGCAGAAAAAGCCCAGCTGGCCAAGGCCCTTGGCCTTGACGGCATCGTGTCGCTGGCCTTTACCAAAGACTTTTCGCAGCAATCCCCAGATCGCTTCATCGAGGACATGCTGATGGATGGTCTTGCTGCGCGGAAGGTGATTTCCGGCTATGACTTCCATTTTGGCAAGGATCGGGCGGGAACCCCTGATTATCTGCGCGATGCAGGCAAGGCGCAGGGCTTTGGCGTCACCATCGTCGACATGAAAGCCGACCGTTCGGGTGATGCGGTCTCATCGACCCGCGTTCGGCAGGCTCTGGAAGATGGGGCCATTGACACTGCCAACCGGCTGCTTGGCTACCGGCATTTCTTTACAGGCACCATCGTGCATGGGGCGAAAAATGGCCGTAAACTCGGTTATCCGACCGCCAATATGACCCTGCCGGACAATAGCCGTCTGCGCGAAGGCGTCTATGCAGTGCGGCTGGCGCGCAAGAATGGCACGATCCATAATGGCGTGGCCAGCTTTGGCCGTCGGCCGATGTTTGACAATGGCCAGCGGATCTTTGAAGTCCATATTTTTGACTTTTCAGGCGATCTTTATGGCGAAGAGGTCAAGGTAATCCTGTTTGGCCATTTGCGCGAAGAGGCGAAATTTGAAAGCCTAGATGCGCTGGTTCAACAGATGGATCGGGACAGCGCGCAAGCCCGTTGCCTGCTCTCTGCCGTCCCGCCCCTGTCCGAGCTTGAACAGCGCCTTTGGCTCTAATCGGATGAGAAAGCGTGGCCAGCCACGCAAGCCGCCACACTCACAACTCGTTTTCCGGGCAATCAGCCGTCGAGTTCGACGAGAGAATGGTGGAGCCAGCCTTGCTGACCATCGGCTTCGACCAGATGCCAGATTTCGGGGTGGCCGAGGGCATTATAGGTGCCCGATCGGATGATATGGATCGGCGTGCCTTTTGCCAGAACCTTGATGATATTGTCGTGATAGGAAGGCCAGCGACGCAAATTGGCGTCGGCGAGCAGCAGCGGGCCGGCCTGATCGCCCACTTCCCCAAACAGGGTTGCGCGCAGGCTTTGCAGCGGGAAAAGCGGGTTCGGGTCGACCTTGCGTCCCGGCGATATTTCCCAGTGGGTGGCAAGGAAAGACAGATCATAGCGCGCGATCAGCACCTGGCAGAGCGCGGTGAGCGTGCGCAATTGCGCCTCCGAATAGTCGAGCCACCACCCCTTGCCATGGGCCTTGCTGGCGGCAAAGGCAAAGGATAGTCCGTCAGTGCCATCGCGATAGCGCTCCTTGAACCAGCTTTGCAGATGATTGTCGCGCAGCTTGACGCATTTGCCCACATTGACCAACTCGATGCCGAAGGCAAAGCCATTGACATTGTCCTCGTCGCGATAACGGCTCTTGCCCGCATGCCAGGCGCGACGATCAAAACCCACCTGCTGGGTGACCGAGCCGTCGCGCTCGATGGTCAGATGAGCGGAGGCACGGGCTTCGGCCTTCAGGAACCAGTTGACCGCATGGCCTTTCTCCAACCGTCCGGCGGTGTCATGGAGAATGATGCCGCGGGGGACAAAGTCTGCGGACTGGTTGGGGGAGCGCAGAAAGCGGATTGGCGTGCCCAGATGGAACAGGCGATGATTGCGGATCGCGTAGGGATTGGGTGCAAAGAGATCAGTCATGGGAAGGCCCTTTTGTCGGTTGGCGATTGCCAATGAGCCTTGCATGGCCACAGCATGTGGGAATAAGGGGGGAAAGGCGGCATAAGGGCCAAAAGAGAGGGCTTGTACTCGTCAAAGGCTTGAATTAATGTCGCGCCCGAACCGGAAGGCAGACATGATGCTGATGAAAAGTGCACCTTGCACGCTGTTTGAAATGAAATTTGCCAGTTTGCGGTGCCCGCCGCCGCCCTCCCCGATTGCCATAGGCCTCTTTGCCAGTCGAATTACTGGCCCGGCCTTCGCGTGATCGGCGCATTGCCTTGCGCCCGCGAGGGACCGGGATTGATCGAGGGGTCGGCGCGTTAGTCACGCGCGCCTTCTGCCCTCATCCCACCTCATCAGATGACGAACCCAATTGCCTTGCCGGGCCTGACCGTCCCCTTACAAATACAGAGTGATGGTCCCATTCAATAAGGCAACCCGGCAATCCATTCACGAGAGTGAAAGAAAAATGACTGAAGCACGCGATTACTCCAAGACGCTTTTCCTGCCCCAGACCGAATTTCCGATGCGCGCAGGCCTGCCCAAAAATGAACCCAAGCTGACCGCCCGCTGGGACGAGATGGACCTTTACCGCAAGCTGCGCGATCAATCGAAGGGCCGCGAGAAATATGTGCTGCATGATGGCCCTCCTTATGCCAACGGCAACCTGCATATCGGCCACGCGCTGAACAAGACCATCAAGGACATCATCGTCCGCTCGTTCCAGATGCGCGGGTATGATTCCAACTATGTGCCGGGCTGGGATTGTCACGGTTTGCCAATCGAGTGGAAAATCGAAGAGAAATACCGCAAGAAGGGCAAGAATAAAGACGCCGTTGAAATCAACGAATTCCGCAATGAATGCCGTGAATTCGCGCGCGAATGGGTCGGCATCCAGTCCGGTGAATTCAAGCGCCTCGGCGTGATTGGCGATTTCAAAACCCCATACCTGACCATGAGCTATGACGCCGAAGCGCGCATTGCTGGCGAGTTGATGAAATTCGCCATGTCGGGACAGCTGTTCCAGGGCTCCAAGCCTGTCATGTGGTCGATCGTTGAGAAAACCGCACTGGCCGAGGCCGAGGTGGAGTATCAGGACCACACCTCGCACACCATCTGGGTTCGCTTCCCTGTGACCGGTGTGCATGGGACAGTGGCGGAAGACCAACTCGATGATTTGCTTGATGCCGACGTGGTCATCTGGACCACCACCCCTTGGACCATCCCTGCCAACCGCGCCATTTGCTATTCCAAGGCCATCTCTTATGGTCTTTATGAGGTCACTCAGGCAGCAGATGACAATTGGGGCAAAGTCGGAGACAAGCTGATCGTCGCAGACGCGCTGGCGGAAAGCATCTTCAAGGCCGCTCGCGTCGATGGCTACGAGCGCAAGTTCGATGTTGACCCAAGCCTGATCTCTGAATGTTCCCATCCATTCAACGGTGTTGAAGGTGCTGAAGGCTATTATGATTTCGACGTGCCGGTGATTCATGGTGACCATGTGACCGAGGATGCGGGCACGGGCTTTGTTCATACTGCTCCGGGCCATGGTGCGGAAGATTATGATGTCTTCGTTGCCAACCGCGAGCGCTTTGCCGAATGTGGCACACTAGATGTGCCGCATACGGTTGCTGAGGATGGCTCATATTATCCGCATGTCACAATGTTCCAGGGCCTTTATATCCTCAACCGCAAGGGCGGCGAAGGCACCACCAATGCGGCTATCATCGACAAGCTGGTGGACGTCGGTGCTTTGCTGGCACGCGGCAAGGTGAAACACTCCTATCCGCATAGCTGGCGTTCGAAAGCCCCGTTGATCTTCCGCAACACGCCGCAATGGTTCATCGCGATGGATCGCAATATCGGTGAGGAAGGCGACACCCTGCGCACCCGCGCCCTGAAAGCCATTGATGACACCCGCTTTGTGCCAGCCTCTGGCCAGACACGCCTGCGCTCGATGATCGAAACCCGCCCGGACTGGGTGATTTCCCGTCAGCGGGCTTGGGGCGTACCGATCACCATTTTCATCAAAAAAGACGATCCCACCGTCGTTCTGCAGGACGAAAAGGTCAATCAGCGCATCTTTGATGCCTTCATGACCGAGGGCGCGGATGCGTGGTTTGCTGAAGGGGCGAAAGACCGCTTCCTTGGCAGCGATTATGACGCAGCCGAATGGGACAAGGTCGATGACATCCTTGATGTTTGGTTTGATTCCGGCTCGACCCATGCTTTCTGCCTTGAGCAGCGCGAAGATCTGAAATGGCCTGCCGATCTGTATATGGAAGGCTCTGACCAGCATCGCGGCTGGTTCCATTCCTCCCTTCTGGAAAGTTGCGGCACCCGTGGTCGCGCACCCTATGATGCGGTTCTGACCCATGGCTTCACCATGGCCGAAGATGGCCGCAAGATGTCCAAGTCGCTTGGCAACACCATCGCGCCGCAAGACATCATCAAGCAATATGGTGCCGATATTCTGCGTCTGTGGGTGGCGACCTGCGATTATACCGACGATCAACGCATCGGGCCGGAAATCCTGAAAACCAGCGCTGACGCCTATCGCAAGATGCGCAATACAATCCGCTGGATGCTGGGCAGCCTTTCTCATTACGACGGAGAAGCGGTTGCGCTTGCCGATATGCCGGAACTTGAGCGCCTGATGCTGCATCGCCTCCACGAGCTTGATGCCATGGTGCGGACCTCCTATGACAATTTCGATTTCAAGCGGGTCATGCATGAATTGAATTATTTCATGGGAATCGAGCTGTCTGCCTTCTATTTCGACGTCCGCAAAGATGCGCTTTATTGTGATGCCCCAAGCTCGACCCGCCGCAAGGCTGCGCTTTATGTCATCCATGAGCTGTTCATGCATCTGACTGCATGGTTGGCCCCTATTCTGCCATTCACCATGGAAGAGACCTGGTTGAGCCGCTTCCCGTCGGGGACAGATTCGGTGCATTTCCGCCAGTTCCCGGATGTGCCGGCTGATTGGCAAAATGCGGATCTGGCTGCCAAGTGGAGCAAGATCAAGGCTCTGCGTCGCGTGGTCACCGGTGCGTTGGAAATCGAGCGCAAGGAAAAGCGGATTGGCTCTTCTCTGGAAGCGGCGCCGAAAGTGTATGTCACCGACAAGGACATTCTGACTGCAATGGCAGGCATTGATCTTGCGGAAATCGCCATCACGTCCCAAGCCGAATTGATCGAGGATACTGCGCCTGAAGGGGCCTTCACGATTGATGATGTGGCTGGTGTCGGCGTGGTGCCAGCTCTTGCACAAGGCAACAAGTGTCAGCGCAGCTGGAAAATTTTGCCAGACGTTGGCAGCGATGCAGACTATCCGGATCTTTGCCCACGCGATGCTGCGGCCATGCGCGAGATCGAAGCGGCCTGATCTGGCCGGACACTATCCGCACCGGGCCAGTAAGGCCCGGTCGCGATCAAGTATCAATTGGAGTGCTCCATGTCTGCACGAATTATCGGCTTTGCCGTTGCCGCCTTGGCTCTGATCGCCGATCAGGCCTTGAAATTGTGGCTGCTGCTGGAATTTGATCTCGCCAACAAGGTGGCCAATAACGGCCCGATCCATCTGACCTCGTTCTTTGATCTCATCCTCGCATGGAACAAGGGGGTTTCCTTTGGGCTGTTCCAGCAAGATGATCCGACCGGCCAGATTGTGCTGATCATGGTTGCGGCTCTGGCCTGTGGCCTGCTGGTTGCGTGGATCCGCCGGATGGAATTTGGCATGACTGCTGCTGCGGCCGGGCTGATCCTCGGCGGAGCGCTTGGCAATGCGCTAGACCGGATCATGCATGGCGCAGTGGTTGACCTGTTCCACTTCTATTGGGGTGATTTCAGCTGGTATGTGTTCAATCTGGCCGATATCTGGATTGTTGTCGGCGTGGCTTTGCTGGTCTATGACAGCTTCTTTGGCCCCAGCGCAAAAGCGGAAAAAGCGGCGGGCAAGTGATCGCCGTATTGATGCCGCAAAGTCGTGATTGGTGGCTGAAAGCAAGCAAATAGGCGCAAAGAATCGATCCCACCGCCCGGCAGGCAAACAGAACAGGCGGATTGTAGTCTTGATCTCGAGCATCAATGCGCAGTATGTCTAGCAACAATTGATGCATTGCATGGCCTTGGGTTTGTGCCGATTGAGGCAACTGGAATGGGATGCAATGACGAGATGCTGCCGATCCGACGGGTTTGCCAGCGCGTGTGTAAAGTGAGTGTGACATGTTGAATGTGAAGAAACAGAGCGCAATTGCTCCCGCAGCCGAAGCTCAGGTCAATCAGGGCTCTTCGATCACGTCCCGCGCTGCGGTGCTGACCATGATCGGCTCCCTGAGCATCGCTCTGACCGCCTGCTCAAGCATTGGCGGCACCACTTATGGCACTGGCAAAAGTCAGGAAGCGGAATTGCTGAAAACAGTCACCAGCGGGTTTGGGCTGTTGGGGGGCGAGGAAGAAAAAGCGCCGATCGACTATTCCGCACGGGGTGGTCTGGTTCTGCCGCCAGAAGGTGCGCCGATGCCAACGCCACAGAATGAGCGTCTGGCATCCAACAGTGTGGCAACCGACTGGCCACAAGATCCCGACAAGTTGAGGGCCCTGTATCACACCCGCCTCACCAACATGACCGAAAACGAACGTGCAGCCCTGATTGCCGAGATTCGCAAGCTGCCCAAAGAACAGCGCGACTTGATCTTTAAAAACGATCCAAGTTCCACCAGTTTTGCCAACGAGATCAAAGATCTGGACTACAGCAAGCCTGTTTCGCCTGGCGAAGCGAAAGCTTATAGCGCTCAGGTCAAAAAACGTCTGGCTCTGATCAAAGAGCATAATGGTCAGAACAGCAAGAGCCGAAAATACCTCACCCAGCCGCCGACCCGTGTGACCGAAGTCACCCCGGAGGTGCAACGAGAGCTGAACAAATTGTCGACCGAAGAGAAGAAGGAAGAAAAGAAGGGCGGGTTGCGTCGCCTTTGGCCTTTCTGATTTTCCCATCGACCGATTCTTTGGGGCCAGTCACCCCAATCACAAAACCCGCCTTGTGTCACCAAGGCGGGTTTTTTGGTTTCCCCCCAATGAAGGGGCGCGCGCAGCGTCACTACGAATCGGAATCGCCGAATCTGGCACAAAAAAACAATCGCTTTTTTACCGTCTGAGGATGATTCCGTGAGCATAAGACAAATCAAATTTGCGGATTCGGTCCCCGGCAGGGCCGTAACGAGACAATAGGAACCCGAAATCCTTCATTATTCATCGGCATCTAATACGTAATTTCCGTTAACCTTTTAGTAACGAAGTGGCAGAAATCCGGGGCTTAGAGCAGATTTTGTGTTTTTTGTGCAACAGTCATGGCAAAGCGATCCGGGCAAAGAGTGGAGAAGATTGCAACTCCGTGGGAAACGAGTATTGTCACCCTTGTCGCAAGCAGTGAACGCAAATGTCTGACTGGACTGGTCACTGCCCCAAAAAGTTTTTATGACAAATGAAGGTCAGAAACATGAACATCAAGAGCCTTATCCTTGGTTCCGCAGCTGCTCTCGTAGCAGCTCCTGCAATGGCTGCAGATCTGCCAGTAGCTGAGCCTGTAGACTACGTACGTGTATGTGATGCATACGGCGCTGGTTACCACTTCATCCCAGGCACCGACACCTGCCTGAAAATCGGCGGTTATGTCCGTGCAGAAGCTCAGTTCAACGAACGCTTTACTCGTGCAGTTGGCAACAAATTCAATATCTGGGCACGTGGTGTTGTAGAATTTACTGCTAAAGAAGAAACCGAACTCGGTACCCTCGTTTCTTACATCGAAATCCAGGGCGACACCGATGCTTCTGGCTTCGAAATGACCAAAGCTTGGTTGTCCCTCGGTGGCCTCTATGCTGGTCTCATCACTTCTGCTTCCGTAGTTGACCACGTTGGCGGCATGTACCTCGGCGATTACGACCTTGGTGACCAGACTGTAGGCGCAATCGGCTACAACGCTGACCTCGGCAACGGCGTATCCGCACACATCGCGATTGAAAACGAAATCGTAGAAGATACTACTGGTAATGGTATCCTCGAAGCTGGCCAGACCATGCCTGCAGTTGCTGCACGCATCAAAGTTGACCAGGCTTGGGGTTCCGCTTCCTTGGGTGGTGTTGTTCGTCAGGTTAACTACCTGAACGCTGCTAACGACTCCGACCTCGGCTGGGCTGTTGCTGCTGGTATCACCGGCAAATTCGACGCTCTGACCGCTGCTTTGAACGCTGTTTATTCTGAAGGCGCTCTGGGCTACACCGCTTGGGTTAACGGCCACGACTCCAGCACCCCTGGCAAGCTTAACGATGTATGGTCCATTTCCGGTATGTTGAAGTACGCTTTTGCTGACAACGCATACGGCTTGGTTGCTGCTGGTTACGGCGAATATGACGTTTCCGGTACCGCAGTTGGTGACTATGACGAATGGCAGGTAACTGCTGAAGTTGGCTACACCCCAGTCAAAAACTTCACTGTTAAAGCTGGTGTTCTCTACAAAAACCAGGACTATGCACGGGCAGCAGACGTAGACAGCTGGGAAGGCAAAATCCGCCTGCAGCGTGACTTCTAATCTAAGCCTGTCTTAGATTAAGGAACGTCAGTTTCTTTGGGTCCCGAGAGTTCATTCTCTCGGGGCCTTTTTGTTGTTTGGACTCGAGTTGTTGCCTGAAGATCTTTGCTGTTTGACAGCTTCGATGGGATTTTCCTCAAGATTTCCTGAATTTTAAGACAATATGTCAAACATTTGGAAACTTCACGCCTTTAGGCTAGGACTGATTGCACCTTGTCAATGAAGAGAAGGTCAAGGCGAGTCCAATATGTCAGATCAAGCACCTCTTCCTGATGAAGCAACACTTCGCGCAGCCAACATCAACCCGACGACGTTGCTGGCAACGGATTATCTTAACCATTTCAATGAAGTCCTGATGCTGATTGAAATGTTGCCAGATATGCCCGACTGCGCTGAGGATCTGTTTTCCTGGCGCCCGATGACCTATCGCGATTATTTTACCCAATCAACCTTCAAAGAGAAGCAACTGGCCATATCCCTTTATGACTCGGTCGTACTGAGCATTCGGGAACGGTTTGAAAGTCTGATCGCGGAGATTGATGAAAAAGTTCTGCAAATCATCGAACGTGTCAGTGCGACGGATGAAGCCTCCATGCAGGCCTCATTTGAGGGCTTGGCCTTTTCCGCCTCCACCGAAATTCGTCCTCTGATTGACCGCGCGAGCGCCCTGATCAATGATGCAGATGCGATAACCGACTGGATGCTGGCAATCGATCATCCGACCGCTCAGGACGAAGTCGACCGCCTCTTTGGCTAACGTTCGGTATCCAGTTCGCGCCGTGATGGTTCTTAAGTGTGATGGAAGCGCGCTGCCATGACCAATGATCGTGACTACCCGGACCGCCCTTTTGTTGGCGCGTCTGCCCTAATCATGCATAATGAACATATATTGCTGGTTCAGCGCGGCAAGCCGCCTGCCGTTGGTGTTTGGAGCTTGCCCGGTGGAGCGGTTGAGGCGGGTGAAACGCTCAAAGAGGCCATCGAACGGGAGGTGAAGGAAGAAACCGGCCTCCTGATTGAACCACACTATGTTGCTGATCTTGTCGAGGTCCTGCGCAATGATCCAGATGGGCGTTGCGCAAGGCATTTTGTGATTGCAGTTTTCTACTGCACTATGCCTGCGTCCAAGAGTGTGTTTCCCCCACCCGTGGCTGATGATGATGCGATGGATGCCCGGTGGGTTTCCAAAGAATCCCTTGCAGACTATCCCCTGACCGAGGGAACACTCGGCGTGATTGAGAAAATCATCGCGGGTTCACGCTTGCCGTCCTAGAGCTATTCTCGGGAACACCGTTCACGAGAATGCAATACCATACTGAGAAATGGCGTTTAAATCTAAACCGGTAACCCGGTTTAACTTCAAAGCGCTCTGGTGGGGTAATCGACCCCCATTGCCTCTCTTCTTTCCCTCTCACGATTGTTTGACGGCAAGTGATTTGGCTTGGCTTCAAGCCTCTGCCAAGCTGCAACTGCTTGCCGAAGGACCAAGGTTCCAAACCACGCTTCGGCCAGATGAGAGAAGCCCGAGAAGGGGTACCTTCCCGAGCTTTGAGCCTTCAAATCCGAATGGGGAGCGGCTGCGCTGCTTTCGCATCTCAGACGCAGTCCATCCCTTAGGAGGAGGGTGCGGTATATCCCAGACCCCTCATGCTTCATCCTCCTCCACTATCCAACTTTCCTCAAGGGCAGCCTTTTCCCATTCCTGCCAGGATGGCAGGGCCTTCATGGCATCCTTATAGGCATGGAACACGGCGCTGTCGCTAAGGGCATAGGCCTCAAAGCGATTGATGACCGGGGCGAACATGGCATCCACTGCGCCAAAGTCTCCAAACAGGAAAGGCCCGCCGGAGGCCTTGAGGCATTCAGACCAGATTTCCTCGATTCGCTCCACATTCTTGACCACGGCAGCGGCGCTGTATGGGTCAAGGTCGAGCGCTTTGACCGGTCGGCGTATATTCATGGGGCAAGACCCACGCAAGCCGAAAAAGCTCCCATGCATTTCTGTCGCAAAGGCGCGCGCTTTGGCGCGGTTGATTGGATCGGATGGCCACAAGCCAGCCTCAGGGAACAAATCCGCAACCGTCTCGATGATGGCAAGGCTCTCGCAAATGGTGACAGGTTCTTTGTCGGGACGTTCGATTTTGAGGGCTGGCACCTTTTTCGTCGGAGAGAATTCAATGAAATGGGCATGCCCGGTGGCTTCATCAAAAGGCGACAGATGCTCGGTGAATGGAATATCTTTGGTTTTTAACGCCATCCACGGGCGCATGGACCAGGAAGAGTAGTTTTTGTTGGCAATATAAAGCGTCAGTGCAACCTGATCGGACATATTTATCTCCCGTCTCTCTCATTGGGACCTCAGACTAAAAGGAATCCCACCCAAATCAAATGATTTTTGCGCGGGTCAGAGGAAGGCGGGGGAGAGTGAGCGATGGTGTCGTGTCAGAGCGCGATTTGCATATGCGGCAATGTGCGGTCCGGATCAACTTCGGAGGGAACGGTGCCGATTTTCCGTGCTCCATATTTCTCATAGAAATTTTGGGCAAAAGGATCCGACGCAAGAGTCAGACTTTTCGCACCGCTTGCTCGCGCCTTATCGAGTGCCCAGTCGAGCAAAGCACCGCCGACGCCCATTCCCGCCGCCTCAGGATCAATGAATAATTTGTCCAACTCGGCCTCTTCGCCCAAAATGCTCAACTGGACAACACCCAATATCCGCGTCTCGGCCTCGGCCACCATCACATGGTCTGTCTCAAGATTGACGGGGTGGATGGTCAATGGCGCGCGGCAGCCTTCGAGGAAATCGGGATCATAATCCCACATGCCCTTGGATCTTAAGCAAAGATCCGACAAAGCCGGCAATTCTTCAATGAGGGCGGGACGAATGATCATGAGGATCCTACCGAGGGGTGATTGGGTGGAATGGTGGCAACGGCTGCTTTTTGTTCATCTTCGGCGATCAACTCCTCTGCCGCTTCGAGATTGACGGAAACCAGTTGCGAAATGCCGCGCTCGGCCATGGTGACGCCGAACAGACGATCCATCCGGGCCATGGTGATCGGATTATGGGTGATCGTGACAAAGCGGGTTTCTGTCAGGGCACGCATTTCCTCAAGCAAGGTACAGAAACGCTCCACATTGGCGTCATCCAAGGGGGCATCGACCTCATCGAGGACGCAAATCGGGGCCGGATTGGTCAGAAAGACCGCGAAGATCAGCGCCATCGCAGTCAAGGCCTGTTCTCCGCCGGACAGCAAAGTCATGGTTTGAGGTTTTTTGCCCGGTGGGCGGGCGATGATATCAAGGCCAGCCTCAAGAGGGTCATCGGCGTCGGTCAATTGTAACTCGGCCTGACCTCCGCCAAACAGTTTGGAGAACAAAGCTTTGAAATGCTCGTTGACCACATCAAACGCGGCCAGAAGGCGGCTACGGGCTTCCCTGTTGAGGTTATAGATGCCCGTGCGCAGCTTCTTGATGGCTTCGATCAGATCGTCGCGTTCGGTCTCCATGGTTTGCAGCTGATCGGCAATTTCATTGGCTTCCTCATCGGCACGCAGATTGACGCCACCAAGCCGTTCGCGCTCGTTCTTGAGACGCTCCAGCTTGCCCTCGACCGCAGTCATGGTCGGCAGAGGTGCGTCTTTCTTCAGGCCCGCAAGGCCAAAGGTGGCAGCGGGGGAGCAATCGAGCGCCTCGGCAATCTGGCGCGACAGTTCATGCTTGCGGCCTTCGATCGCCTTGACGCGTTCGTCGGCTCTGATGCGGGTTTCCCTTGCGCTGCCGAGCGTTTCCATCGCCAATTTGGCCGCAACATCGGCTTCCATGGCGGCCCGCTCCGCACTGGTCAAAATGTCGCTTGCTTCCTTTTGAGCGGCTTCTGCCTTGGCGATTTGCGAAAGCAGGGCGCGGCGTTTTTCGTCAAATGCCTCTGGTGTGTCTTGCAGCGTTTCGATTTCGGCCTCGGTCTCGGCCAGACGTCGGCGCAAGGTTGCGATTTGGGTGTCGGCATTCTTGGCCCGCATTTCCCAGCTGCTGCGTTCGCGAGCAATGGATATAAGGCGGCGCTCGCGCAGCTCAGCCTCGCGGCGCAGACCTTGCGCATGGGCGCGAACTTCGGCCAGATAACTGCGTTTTTCGCTCTGTTGCAGCCGGGCTTCATCCCGTTCCTGTTTCAGATCATCAAAATCCGGCAGGTCAAATTGCTGCTCCTCGGCTTCCACAAGAGCGCCGCGGGCTTCTTCTTCTTCTTCTTGTAGCCGGGCGAGTGTTGCTTCCAATGTCGCCTTGCGGGCCAAAAGCTGGTTGGCGTCGCGTTCCGCGCGGGCCAGAATGTCGCGAAGGCTTGAGAGACGCTTCTGCATGTCGCGCGCATTCATGCGCGCCGACTGTTCGGCCTTGGCCTTGTCGCTCGCAACATCGCGCATCACCTGAAAGGCCTGCCGGGCTGAGACAAGCCTGCTTTCAGCCTGTTTGAGGCTGGCTTCGATTTCTTCCAACCGGTTGCGCTGTTCGAGCCGCTGAGCCGCAGGGGTTGGCGCTCCGGCCTTGATCACCAGACCGTCCCAGCGCCAAAGGTCCCCTTCCCGACTGACCAATCGCTGGCCGGGCGCGAGCTGCTTTTGCAGACCTGCGCCTTGGCCGGATGCGACAATGCCAATTTGCTTTAACCGTCGGGCAAGCCGCTCTGGCGCTTCCACGTGATCTGCCAAGGAAGGCAAGTCTTGCGGCAGGACCGGGTCAGTATCGAACGTGGTCATTTCCCCCCAATGGCGCGCCGCATCGGCATCGATCGGCGCGTCGAGATCCTCGCCCAAAGCGGCAGCCAAAGCCACTTCAAAGCCAGTATCGACCTTTAGGCTGCCAACGATTGGCGAGAAGCGATCATCCTGCCCGGCATGGACCACCTTGGCCAAAGTCTGAGCCTCGGTATCCAGACGATTGAAGGCGGCCTCGGCATCGGCCCGCGCTCGGCGTGCTTCGGTTTCCGCTTCCCGAGCCTTGTTGACGTCAACGCTGGCGGCCTCAGCGGCTTGTTCGAGCATTTCGAGTTGCTCGGTTGCGATCTCCACTTCCTCGCGACGCGGCTCCAGACCATCGTCGTTGGAGAGTTCATCGATGACTTTTTGCAGGTCGCGCCCGGTCTGGGCCGACTGGCTGGCCAGACGGGCCACGCGACCGCGAGCGGCTTCGGTTGTCTGTTGCAATTGGCGCGCGCGCCCTTCCGCTTCGGCCAGACGGCCAGTCAAATCACTGGCTTGCGCCTCGATCGCTTGGAGTTCACTCTCGGCTTCGGCCAGTGCCTCAGTCGCGGTCTGCTCCACTTGGGCACTTTCTTCTTCCTCAGCGGTCAATTGGGCCTTTTCTTCGTCGAGCGCCTTTAGGAGGTCGGCATTCTCGTCAACCAGCTGGCGTTCGCGTTGTTCGTCAGCCTTCAACTGCTCCACACGACGGATCAAGTCAGCCAGTTTTTCGCGGATACGAGCCTCTTCGCTGTCCAACTCCCGGGCAGCGAGGGTCAGGCGCTGCAACGCAGCAGCCTTGGCTGCCTGTGCGTCGCGCAGCTGGGGCAATTTGTGGCTGGCAATGGCTTCTTCGCGGGCGGCAGCGGTCTGTGCAGTGGTGGCTTCGGCGACGCCCAGATCCGCTTTGCGCAAGTCCTGCCGGGCCGCTTCCTCCTCGTCGGTCATTTGCTGCCAGCGCAGATGATAGAGCGTGGCTTCCATGGCGCGAATGTCGGAAGACAGATTGCGATAGCGGCTTGCCTGTCGAGCCTGACGCTTGAGGCCTTCAAGCTGGGTAGAGATCTGTGCCATGATGTCTTCGAGCCGCTCGAGATTGGTCTCGGCGGCTTTGAGACGCAATTCAGCCTCATGGCGACGGCTGTGAAGGCCAGAAATACCAGCGGCCTCTTCCAGCAGGCCACGACGCTGGGTCGGCTTCTGGCTGATGATTTCGCCAATCCGCCCCTGCCCCACCAACGACGGCGAGCGCGCCCCGGTGGAGGCATCGGCAAACAGCAATTGCACATCACGGGCGCGGACATCCTTGCCGTTGATTTTGTAGTTGGAGCCTGACTCGCGCTCGATACGGCGGGTGACTTCCAGATCATCGGCGTCATTAAAGCCAGCGGGGGCCGTTCGGGTGCTGTTGTCGAGATAGACCGTGACTTCGGCTGTGTTGCGCGCCGGGCGGTTGGTGGACCCGGCAAAGATCACATCATCCATGCCAGACGCACGCATATTCTTGTAGCTATTCTCGCCCATCACCCAGCGGAGCGCTTCAACCAGATTGGATTTGCCGCAGCCATTGGGGCCAACCACGCCAGTCAGACCGGACTGGATGTGAAAATCCATCGGTTCGACAAAGGACTTGAATCCCAGAAGGCGCAGTTTGGTGAATTTCATCGATCCAGCCCCCGGCCCTCAGGCCCGGATGCAAAAAGGCGCGCCGCGCAGAGACCAAATGTCTGCGGGCACGCCTTGAAAGCGGCCAAACCGGGTAAGCTGCCGACCCTACTTGAGCAGAGGCTCCAGAATTTTGTCGAACTCTTCACTCGACAGGGCTCCGACATGCTTTTCGCCATTCACAAAGAAGGTAGGTGTTGAATTGATTCCGAATTCCTTCGTACCACGTTCCCGCACCGCTGTAATATCGTCCAGCAGTTTTTGGTCGCTCAGGCAGGCATTGAAGCTGTCCTGTGTAAAACCTGCCTGTTTGGCAAAATTGAACAGCCCTGCGACCGGGTTATCCGTAAAGGCCCATTTGCGCTGATTCTCAAGCAACACATCAATCATCGCCACAGCATTGTTGCCCGGGGTGCAACGCGCCAGCATGGCACCGGCTGCAGCCAGAGGATCGAGAGGGAATTCGCGCAGGATGAAGCGGACTTTTCCCTCTTTGATATAAGTCTCTTCAAGATACTTGAAGGTGGTTTTGTGGAAGTTGGCGCAATGACCGCAGGTCATCGAGAAATATTCCACAATGGTCACCGGCGCGTCTTCCTGCCCAAGAGCGACGTCTTTGAGTGCCCCCTTTTCCATCAAGGCATCATTATCGACGCTCTGGGCCAGAACAGGCACGCTCGTGATAAGGCCGAAGCTGCCTAAAGCAGCCAAGCCAAGGCTCAGTTTTGAACCGGAAACAAGAAAATCTCTACGCGTCAGGGCCATGGTCACTTTCCTAAGATTGGCGATCGGAACAATCGGGATTAAGCGGCATCTTAGCGAGTCCGAGCCCGTCAGTCCTTGGTGTTTTCCTACTCTTCAATCACATTTTGGCGATGAGAGGGCAAGCTTCAAGCATTTTCTTTTTGTTACATCTTTGTAATTTTCTCAAATCTGCAACTATGGTCATCTCACCTTTCGGGCAACAATGAAGTGGGCCATTTTGACGTTGGCAAAGATCCCCTCTTCGACAATCTCGAACCCGGCCTCACGCATCATGGTCATCAGGCGCTTGGCAGAAATAAACCGCAGCGCAGGCGCTTTGCCCACAAGCTGCATGAAGAAGAGCGGTATCCGAAGCAGGCCAAGCCAGCCAGACAGGCAAACGGTTTTGGAAATCAACAATCCGTCTGGCCTGATCAGTCCATTGATGCGATCAAGGGCTTTTGGCGTATCCTCGAACAGGTGGATGACATTGAAGGCCAGCAGCGCATCATAGGGTGCCCGTTCATCAAGGCTATCGGCGTAAAGGTCTGCCGTGACGAAATTCAGATTGTCTTGTCCGGATTGCGCCAGCTTCTCGTTGGCAATGGTGATCATCTCACTGGAAATGTCGCTGGCTTGATAATGTGCGACTTGATCGGCCAGCAACAGGGCGGTCGATCCGGTGCCGCAGCCCAGTTCCAACACAGACTGGTCCTTGGAGAGATAAGCCCTCACCCGCTCCAGGGTCTGCTCATACGCCTCCATATTGGAGATCGGTCGCTCTGCATAGCGTCGGCCAGCTTGTCCCAGAAAGCGGCGGTCTTCGACATGTTGGCATCCTTCATGGTTGTGACAATGTCCCACATATATAGGTGTCATATCATTCTGTACCATAGAGGCGAGCAGTCGACGATTGATGCCTTGAATATTCATCATTGCTTATAGACAAACCTCTGGCTTTATGAAACGCTGCATATAAACCTGAAGATGAATTTTCATGAAGACCACATTCCTTCAATTCACCCTTGTTTCCCTGTCGTTCCTGCTTCTCCTGCCTTTCTTTTCCACGCTTGCCATAGCTTCTGAGCATGGGTCGCCCCAGGCGATCATTCGAGACTATTTGATGGCGTCTGAAATGCTGAAACGCTGTCCCACCGTTGGCCGGGATGGACGAATTTCCGGTCGGCGGGAGCAGATTGCGGACTTCGGGGAAACCCTGATCAACAGCCTTGCAAGCAGGGCTCTGAAGTTGTCGCCGCGTCTGACCCGCACAACAGCTGCGGAACAGGTGCGCCAGTGGCTTCAACGTCAGGCAGCAGCTACCAGCGACGGGTATCTCTGCAATTTGGCGACGAATGCGCAATTGTTGGAAATCATTGGCAGCTTCAAGACCTTAAAAACACGGTTTTGGCTGAAGAGCTATGGGGAACGAACAGACATACACATTCAGCCTGTACCACTTCAGAGCAATCGCCGGATCAAGACTTATGCCTTGCCCGCTTTTCAACGCACTGCCATCGCTTCCATTGTGAGATTTCACAGTCCGATGCAATGCACGCAACCCGTTGTCGAGAAAATCGAACTGATCCGCAAGAAACGAACCGAGACCATCAATAAACCGGTTTATGTCATGAATGCTCTCTCCTTCATCGAGCGATGGGAGTTTGCCTGCATCGGTCGGCGCTATTGGGTTGAAGTTTCCTTCTCTCGCAACAATGACGGCATGATCGGGAGTAGTTCGATCAGCGGCAATTAGAGGCAATCGCAGTCAATATCAATGGTGGGCAGAGGCCACAATGAAACCGGGCCCACGATGAAACCAAGCCCAGAATGACAAGAGGCGGCACCAAACTGTTTGGGCCGCCTTGAGCGCATCTCGCCGTGGGGATCGCGAATGCCGCTAACAGGGTTTATTTCACAGTCAGACCGACGCGAATATTGTCTCGCGTTGCATTGGAATAAGGGCAAACCTGGTGCGCCTTCTCCACCAATGCGATGGCCTCGTCGCGCGGCATGTCACCCAGATCGACTTCCAGATCGACCTCGATTGCAAAGCCTGCGCCCTTGCCGTTCTGCCCCATACCGACGGTCGCATTCACCACGGGTACGGACGGAAGTTTAATCTTGTCCTGACCTGCGGCAAATTTAAGTGCACCAACAAAGCAGGCCGCATATCCCGCACCAAACATCTGCTCGGGGTTGGTGCCCGGTCCATTGTCACCACCCAGTTCCTTGGGCATGCTCAGCGAGACTTCGAGCTTGCCATCTTCAGACTTTGCACTGCCCTCGCGGCCACCGGTTACCGTAACTTTCGTGGAATAGAGAATGCCCATCGTCTTTCCTTTTCGCGTTGAGAATGTCTGTCTTGGCGGGATATTTAATTATCGCGATAACTGATTCAATCGCCAAACCTGCAAAATTGCTCGTAACAGCCAATCATCCACACATTTTGTTATCGCGATAGCTAAATAAGTCAATGTGCGGCTGTGATATTTGCGAAGATTGGCAAATCTTGCGGACATGAGAGGCAAGGCACTGGTTTGTTTGGCCAGTCGAGACTGTCAATCCGATCCCCTTCAGATCAGAGGGATCACTCGACGGGCATGGCGGCGATGGCGTCGGTCAGATTGTCTCGCAGCTGAACCAACTGTGCATGCAGATCCACCAAACCTTCGAAGGAAACACTACAGGCCCCCAACACGTTGATCCCGACATTCGCCGCTTTTGCTCTTAGCGCCCTGCCATTTTCGGTTAGGCGGATATTCAATGCGCGCTCGTCGTCCTCATCCCGCACGCGCTCCAATAATCCATCCTGTTCCATGCGTTTGAGGACCGGGGTAAGCGCTCCGGACTTCTGGCCCAGCTGCGCACCGATTTCCTTCAGCGTCCGCCCATCCTTCTCCCACAGGATCAGCATGATCAGATATTGCGGATAGGTCAGACCCAACGGCTTCAACAAGGGTTTGTAGATTTGGGTCATGGCGAGCGATGCGGAATAGAGCGCAAAGCACAATTGCTTGTCCAACGGCGCAGGAGAAGTAGCGATTTTGTCTTTGATGCTATCGGCGATGTTATCGGCCATTGGTGGCCCCTCGGTTTGGATTTGCGCAGGTGCTTTTGTACGTAGTCTTCCGGCTTATTAGTTATCGCGCAAATTAAATCGTTCCCAACCAAAAGACAAGCCGACCTTGAACATTGTCACCAAAGGGCAAAGCAATAACAACAGGATTGGCTGATCAAGATCGTTTTTACGGCATAATGTGATAGGCTATTCGCAGGAGGATGATGAGATGCACTCAAACAAGCCAAACTTTTCCCAATTCTTGCCATCGGCGCGGTGGGCGCTGCTTGCTGCCTTTGCCCTGTTCACGGTTGGAATCAGCCAACCGGTGCAAGCAACCTCGGGGCCGGGTTGTCTGTATGTCGTCAATGTTGCCAGTTGGGATGCATTGAATATGAGAGCTGGCCCGACGGCGCGCTCGGCGGTCGTTGATCGCCTGAAGCCCAATGCGCATGGCATCATCAAGCTGAATTCCCCTTGCATCCCGCTGGATCGCCCTTGGGGCAATCGATGGTGCCCGGTGACCCATTATAGTGGTTATGGGACCGTAAGGGGTTGGGTGAAGGCGCGATATGTGCGGGATTCCGATTGTCCGTGACAGGCCCATTATCCATGACAAGCAAAAGGCGCCTTGTGGCGTCTTTCTTTTAAGACAGCGTTCCGAGCGCTGCGTTCTGGGGACAACAAATTCCTTATCAACCCTTTGCCATCACAGCGGCACCGAAGCGACGCAGAGCCTCGGCCATTCGGTCGTCATTGACCCCTTCAAGCTGATGCTCCAGCACCTGAACTTCGTTGCGGGTCAACGGTCGCAAGGGGGCCGGACGATCGGATTTCTTGGTGCTGACAGGGCGTTGCAGGATCTGGATGCGATCAATCGCCGGATAGCCAAAATAGGCGTTGACGCGCTGAATGATAGTTGCCTGTTCATGTTGCAGGAAAACCGATTGCGCGCCTTCGCAATGCAGAACAAGGGTGCCAGGCTTGAAGCCATCCCCTTCGCCACGACGCGGCCAGCGGATCCGATCCGGCTCGGTGCAGTCGGCAAATTGCGGCCCAACAATCTCGCCCCAATAACGCAGGATATCGGCAGACGCGAAGCCTTGCTTGCGGCAGAGCGGCGTCAGGGACGATCCAATCAGGTCCCCAAGTGGTCGCGCACCTCTCTTGCGGGCTTTTTCCAAAGCCACAATGTCGGCGCCCTGACGCTTTCCTTTTTGAGTGTCTTTCTTTTTGCTCATGTTCCAGTCGACCCCATCAAGTCTGTGATGGTCCCATTTCGGGTCGCTTAACCCCAAATCATGCGTCCCTAACTCTGTTTTAAGCTGATTTGCGGATTTGCGCCAGAGTCCGCAAAGGGGCTACGTGAAATATGGTGAAAATTGGGGCAAATTTTCGACCATGCCTGCCCAAATCCCCTGTTCGCAAAAAGACTTGGTCCTGTTTTTCGGTTCTGTCCCGCGTCCCCTTTTGCGCCTCCATCCGCGCTGGTTTGAGGTGTCCAACCTCGCCCGCCCCCATTCACAGAGGGGCAAAGTAACTATTCATTAATATAAACCACTTGGTAACTAATATTAATCAGTTGTTATCAATAAAATTTCGATTTTGAGAAAAGTTTTGTTGCGTTTCGCATAAATTCTTCATCGAAGTAAAGATGTTTAACTGGTGGTTTACCATGATCGCTCAGGATGGACATAGATGCGGGCGGTCTGAAGGCCCGGTTGTGTTTCAGTATTCATCAGTTGAGTAGGCGTATGCGTTCCAAACAAAACACTTTGTCAGCCCACGACCCGTTAGAAGCCAACCAACCTGATTGGCTGAACACCATCCTCAAGGGCGATTGCATTTCGCAGCTGGAAAAGCTGCCAAAGCATTCGGTCGACGCGATCTTCGCCGACCCTCCCTATAATCTCCAGCTCGGCGGTGGTTTGACCCGCCCGGACCAGTCCGAAGTCGATGGCGTGACCAACGACTGGGACCAGTTTGAAAGCTTTGAGGCCTATGACGCCTTTACCCGTGCGTGGCTGTTGGCTTGTCGTCGGGTGTTAAAGCCGAATGGCTCGATCTGGGTGATCGGCTCCTATCACAATATTTTCCGCGTCGGCGCGATCATGCAGGATTTGAATTTCTGGCTGCTGAATGACGTCGTCTGGCTGAAAACCAATCCGATGCCGAATTTCCGTGGCAAACGCTTTACCAATGCCCATGAAACCATGATCTGGGCGGGCAAGGACAAGGCTTCGAAATGCACCTTCAATTATGAAGCGCTGAAAACCTTCAATGACGATGTGCAGATGCGCTCCGACTGGACCCTGCCCATTTGCACCGGCGGTGAGCGTCTCAAAGGGGAGGATGGCAAGAAGATCCACCCGACCCAGAAACCTGAAAGTCTGCTTTATCGGGTGCTGCTGTCCTCGACCAATCCGGGCGATGTGGTGCTCGATCCATTCTTTGGCACCGGCACCACCGGAGCCGTCGCCAAGAAGCTTGGCCGCAACTTTGTCGGCGTTGAGCGCGATCGCGACTATATCGCAGCTGCCAACGCCCGAATTGAAGCCATTGAGCCGGTTGATCTGGGGGCACTGAGTGTCACGCAAAGCAAACGGGCGGCCCCACGCATTCCATTTGGGCGCCTGCTGGAGAATGATCTTCTGCAACCGGGTGCGGTGCTGACCGATAAAAAGGGCAAGTATTTTGCCATGGTTCGGGCCGATGGTTCGCTGATCTGCGGTGCTCATACCGGGTCGATCCATAAGGTCGGTGCCCTGGTGCAGGGCCTTGATGCCTGCAACGGCTGGACCTATTGGCACTATGACAATCAAGGCACGCGCGAACCAATCGACGCGCTGCGCCAAATCATTCGGGACGCTGCGTAACCGCTAAAAGTTCCACTCACAGCGGGCCATGGCCCGCCTAGAAAAGCTCCGGAAAAGTTTAAGGCAAAGGAAAAATTCTGATTTCCAACCTTGGTGAAGTCCTGTTCTGACCAGATATGCTCAAGCGAATGTGCTGCGTACTTGAGCATCGGTCGGACGGAATTTGCGACATCAAACTTCACCTACCTAGGGCGTTTTGTGTCTCTATTGAGCCGCAAAGCGCCCTAATTTTATGGGGCGTCTCTGGTCACACCAGCCAGATTTTTGCGCATGGTGATTGAGGTCGGTCGGTCATACCCTTCATGGGCGTCTTCTCCAGTCTTGACAAACCCGAGCGCTCCAAAGGTGCGATGATTTTCGACCAGCTCAACCCGGCTTTGCAGCTCAAGACAATCATATCCAAGGGCGCGCGCGCGTTGTTCGGCCAGTTGGATCATCTTTGACGCCAATCCCTGCCCGCGCGCAGTTTCCGCCACCGTCACCTTGCCCAGATAGAGGCAGTCGGGTTTCAAGGTCATGAAGATGCAGGCAAAAGGTGGCGTGCCGATGGTCCAGACCTCCCCCTCCTCGCATTGGCGCTCGATGGTTTCAACACTCAGCCGATGCATGGAGCTTGGCGGGTCGATGCGGCCTTCCATATAGGCGAAATTGCGCTGAATAAGGGAAAGAATATCCGTGAGGCTGGGGTCGCCTGCTCTGATGCGTCTGGGTTTAGTCATTTGCTTTCTCGGAAAAGTCCACCACCTTGCGAAACACCGTCGGCAGGGCTTCGCCTCTGATGGCGTCTGGCTCAGACCACCACCCCTCCGGCGTCGGCGCGGGCTCGTCTGAGCGGGTGTGATAGATATCGAGTTCAAGGTGGAAATGCGTGAAGGTGTGGGTCACCTTCCCGACCTTCTTTTGGAAATAGAGACCCTCTGGCGCATAATCAAGGGCAGAGGCAAGATCAAAGGTCTCCCCTTCGCGTTTGTCGAACCAGTTGGTGGTTGGCACCTGTGTCATGGAGGCAAGCAGACCCTTTGCCGGACGCTTTTGGAGCCACAGCGCGCCATCTGACCGGGCAATGAGGAAGGCCGCGCCCCTGCGGGTCGGCTTTTCCTTTTTCGGGGCTTTGAGGGGGTAACGCTCCATGTCGCCCGCGCGTTGGGCTTCGCAGGCACCTGAGAAGGGGCAAAGACCGCAGGCGGGTTTCTTCGGGCTGCAAAGGCTCGCGCCAAGATCCATCATGGCTTGGGCAAAATCGCCGGGGCGATCCTTCGGCGTCAAGCGTGCCATTTTCTCCTTGATCGGCTTTTTTGCGGCGGGCAAAGCTTGGGAAATGCGATAGAGCCGGGCGATGATCCGTTCGATATTGCCGTCGACCACTGCAACAGGCTCATCAAAGGCAATGGCTGCGATGGCCGCCGAGGTATAGTCGCCGATGCCGGGCAACGCCTTTAATTCGGCTGCATTGGTGGGAAAGCGCCCGTTGTGCACATCCACCACCATGCGGGCGCATTTGTGCAGATTGCGGGCGCGGGAATAATAGCCCAGCCCGGCCCAAGCCTTCAGAATATCGTCTTCTTGAGCAGCAGCCAGATCCATCACACTTGGCCAAGTGTTCACGAAGGCGGTGAAATAGTCTTTCACCGCTCCCACCGTGGTCTGTTGCAACATGATTTCCGACAGCCAGACATGATAGGGCTCAGGCACGACACCGAGCGCCGCCTCCCCCGGAGACACCCGCCAAGGCAGGGTGCGATGATGGCGGTCATACCATGCAAGCAGAGCGTCGGCGCTTGGAGGCGTAAGGCGCTGATCCATTGTTTGATCCTTGTTTCTTGTCTATGCCGTGGCTGCCTCTGGTCGGTCACAAGACGTAACGTAAGCTATGGCTAATTGCGCTCACCGGTATATTCTTTTCTGGATATTCTCGGTCAATCACCCTATGTCTAGGTGAAACAATTTTGATTGCCAACCGATCCGGGTCCTAATGCTGTATACAAATGCCACTCTGCCTGCCTCCCTTCAGGATATCACCCCTGCTGCAAGTCTCATCCCCGGAGACGGCAAGGACTTGCTGGAGAGCTACGGGTTGGACAGGGAGGTGATCCGCCGCCTGTTGGCAGATACCCTTGACGGGGCGGATGACGGCGAGTTGTTTCTGGAACAGACCCAGTCGGAGAGCCTTGTCTTTGACAATGGCCGGCTGAAAAGCTCTGCCTTTGATACCGGCCAGGGCTTTGGCATGCGGGCGATCGCGGGCGAGATGGCAGGCTATTCCCATTCCGGTGAAATCGATATGGGCAGCCTTAAGCGCGCGGCAGAGGCTGTGCGCAGTGTCGGACAGGGCTATGGCGGCACCTTGGCTTTACCGCCGAAAAATACCAACCGCAATCTCTATGACAGCCTCAATCCGGTGGATTCCATGGCTTTGGGCGCCAAGATTGCGCTACTGGAAGATATCAACGCCTATGCACGAGACAAGGACCATCGGGTCCGGCAGGTGACAGCGTCCCTGTCCGGCAGTTGGCGGCGGATTGCCATTTTGCGGGCCGATGGCAGCTTTGTGGAAGACATTCGCCCCTTGGTTCGGATCAATGTTGGCGTGGTAGTGGGCGAAGGCGCCCGTCAGGAGGCTGGCAGCCATGGCTTTGGTGGTCGCCATGCCTATGATTTCTATCTCGAAGACAAAGGCCTTGAAGGTGGCTGGCAGAATGCGGTGGATGAAGCCGTCCGTCAGGCTTTGGTCAATCTGGATGCGGTTGATGCACCTGCTGGCGAGTTCGATGTGGTGCTTGGCTCCGGTTGGCCGGGTGTTTTGCTGCATGAAGCTGTGGGCCATGGCCTTGAGGGTGACTTCAACCGCCGTAAAAGTTCAGCCTTTTCGGAATTGATGGGCCAGCAGGTTGCTGCCAAGGGAGTCACAGTCGTGGATGATGGCACGATTGGTGGAAAACGTGGCTCGCTCTCCATTGATGACGAGGGCACGCCGACCCAACGCACCACCCTGATCGAGGATGGCATTCTGGTTGGCTACATGCAGGACCGGCAAAATGGCCGCCTGATGGGTGGTCAATCAACGGGCAATGGCCGCCGCCAATCCTATGCGCATCTGCCGATGCCACGGATGACCAACACAATCATGGAAGCCGGAGCACATGACCCGGAAGAGATTTTGAAATCCGTCAAGAATGGCCTTTATGCGGTCAATTTCGGCGGTGGTCAGGTGGATATCACCTCCGGCAAGTTCGTCTTTTCCTGCACCGAGGCCTACCGGATTCAGGATGGCAAGATCGGCGCACCAGTCAAGGGGGCAACGCTGATTGGCAATGGTCCGGAGGCAATGAAACGCATTTCGATGATCGGCAATGACATGGCACTCGACACCGGCATTGGCACCTGCGGCAAGCAGGGTCAGGGCGTGCCGGTGGGCGTTGGGCAGCCAACCTTGCGGATCGACGGTATTACGGTGGGTGGGACTGCCACCAACTGATCGGGCACGGGGCCCTTCCAGCGACCCCGTCCGATCCCTCACAGGGCATGGTTGCCCGCCCCAAGACAATGTCCAATGCAAGCCATTCTTTCTCCTGACCACATATGGTCACACCCTGTGACTGCATGACGCAGCGTGATTAAAACGAGCGCTTGTCTCTTTCCTTTCAACATCATAGTCTGAGCTTCCATTTTTGATTCATGTTTTTTTGGGGGGGAACGGAATCATGCGCCGTCTCTGGCAAAAGGGGATGATCGCGCTCGCGCGTTCTTCCCGTTTGAAACATTTCATGCAGTCCAATAAAGGCACCTCTGCTCTGGCCACGCGCTATGTGGGCGGCAACAATGTTGTTGAAGCAGTGGATTGTGCCAACCGCCTTTCTCGGGCCAACATTCGCAGCTCCCTGTTCTATTTGGGCGAGTATGTTGACACCCATGAACTGGTCACGCGCAATATCACATCCATCAATCGCGCCGTCGACATGATCGGCCAGTTCGACTTGGACGGCCATCTGTCCGTCGACCCGACACAGGTGGGATGCTCGATTGACTGGGACAAGGGCGCGGAGGCTTTCTGGCCCATCGCCAAAGCGCTGAAAAAAGCGGTTGGCAATCGCAACGGCGTTCATTGTCTGATGATCGATATGGAAGATGACAGCGTCGTCGAGAAAACCGTTGCGCTGTATCATGCCTTGCACGCGGATGGCTATCCGGTTGCGCTCACGCTGCAAGCCTATCTGAAGCGCACGGAGGCTGATCTTGACAAGATCATCCGGCTCGGTGGCAAGGTGCGGCTGGTCAAGGGTGCCTTTGTGGCCGGATCAGATATATCCCATGTTGGCAGTGCTGCGGTGAGGGCCAACTATTATCGCCTTGTCGACAAGATGTTGTCGCACGAAGCGCTGGAAAAAGGCTTCTATCCGATCTTTGCAACCCATGATCATGAGATTCACTGCTATGCCATCGAGAAGGCGCGCGCCAACGGCTGGTCTCAAGGCAGCTATGAGATCGAGATGCTCTATGGGGCACGCGACACTGTCGCCGAGGAGCTGTCGGCCCACGGGGAGCGGGTAAGGCTCTATCTGCCGTTCGGCACAGATTGGTGGCCCTATGCGATCCGCCGGATTGGTGAGAATCCGAAAAACCTGCTGCTTTTGTTGCGAAGCCTCATTTGAACCATTCCCTTGACGCATTGGTTGACCGACGTGTCAAGCTGCATGAAAAAGGCGACCCGCAAGGTCGCATTTTTCATTTTCTGGCCTGTTCCAATTCTGGTCTGATCCAAAGATCAGGCAGCCACCTCCTTGAGGAAGGCTTCGATCTGGGACCGCAGGTCGTCCGTGCTGTTTTTCAAATGATCCGTGGCATCCTTGACCGTTTCTGCCGATTGGGTGGTGACCTGGGCTCGATCCGTCACATCGCTCATGTTGCCAGAAGCACTTTGGGTGCTTGCCGCAGCTTCCTGCACATTGTTGGCAATTTCGCCAGTGGCAGCGCCCTGCTGGTCAACAGCCGAAGCGATGGCCGTGGTATACCCATCCACCTCGCTCATGACGCTGGCGATCTTGGCGATGGATTCGACCGATTCTCGGCTTGAAGACTGAATTGCAGTGATTAGCGTGCTGATCTCTTCGGTTGCCTTGGAGGTCTGATTGGCCAGTTCCTTGACTTCGGAGGCCACAACGGCAAAGCCTTTGCCTGCTTCCCCGGCACGCGCGGCCTCGATGGTCGCGTTGAGGGCCAGCAAGTTGGTCTGCTCGGCAATGGCCTGAATGAGGCTGACAACTTCACCGATCTTGCGCGAGGACACATCCAGCTGGGCGACTTTTTCATTGGAAATGCGGGCATCTTCGGTCGCAATCGCCACGACTTCCTTACTACGCACTGCCTGCTGCATGATTTCATTGATCGATGCGGTCAGCTCTTCTGCAGCGGATGCCACGGTCTGGACATTGTTGGACGCATTGATCGAGGAAGTGGAAGCTTCGCGTGAGCTGCCCTCGGTCTCAATGGCGATTTCCTTCAACTTCAGTGCAGCCTGTTCCATTTCGACGGTGCGTGCATTGACGATGCCGAGATTTTCCGAAACCTGCTTTTGGAAGGTTTCAATCAGCTGCCGGGTACGCTTGGCTTCCTCGATACGCTGATTGTCATACTCTTTTTCCTGCTCTTCAAGACGCAGACGCTCAATGGCATTGACGCGGAAGGTTTCAACGGCGCGGCTCATATCACCGATTTCGTCGATGCGATCGGTACCAGACACCTTTTCATCGAGTTTATTCTGAGCAATGGCCAGAATATTCTGGTTGAGGGTTTGTACTGGCTTGGCAATGGACCGGGCAAGCATGAAGCCAAAGCTGACAGCGACCAGGATCAACAAACCGGCAATGCCAGCGCTGGTCATGGCGGCTTTCCAGAAGGCCTGTTCCACGGCCGACAGCAGAACGCCGGACCCGATCACCCAGCCCCAAGGCTTGAAAGCCTGAACATAGCTGAGCTTATCGCGCGACTTGCCTTTTGGATCTTTCCAGACATAACCAACATAACCAGAGCCATCTCGCTGGGCCAATTCAACAAATTCCTTAATGTGGAATTTGCCATGGCCGTCAGTCGCATTGATCTTGTTGGTGCCTTCGGTTTTCGGTTTGACGGGATGGACAATCGAGGTGCCCTTATAGTCATAGACAAACACATAATCTTTGCCCTGATACCGTATGCTGCGCAGGGATTCCTTGGCTCGGGCCTTGGCTTCTTCTTCGCTCAGAAGGCCTTCCTTATACAAGTCATATTGTTTGGCGACCACATTGCTTGCGACTTCAACAACGCTCTTGATCTCATTGCGCTTGAAGGAGTCGAGATTCCACCCCAGAGTTTGCAGCTGATAGACCAGCATCACGACAAACGACAAGGTAAAAAAGGCTACAAGCGCATATAGCTTGCTTGATAGCGATCTAAATAGCTTCAACATCCCACTGGCTCCACAAAAGAGATCTTGCGCATGGGATGCCACTTGGTTCCTCGACATCCCTACAATTACATATTTGAGACTAGAATCTATCAAATTTGTTTCAAAAGGGTTTAGTGTCACCCCCTCCACCCCAAACATAAGGATAGGGAATGGCGGAAATCTGCGAATTTCAAGTTATTGATTACTATCTTATAACTTTATAAATAGCTGCAACATGGAAATTTTTCGCATCCAGTTAGCGCCCCGATGTCAATAATGTCGCAGGGTTGGGCACCGCATTTGATGAAAGTGAGATCAAGGACAAACGGATCTTTACCCACTCTTTGGTGTGGCGGTTTGTCGCATATTCAGATCTATAACAAAAGGGGGAGCCAGTGCTCCCCAAATGCATTTGGCTCTGGATAACTCAATCAAAACCCATAAAGCAGGAAAACTGCACCGCTCAGTTGATTTTCTTTGTATGAAATCAGGCTGTCGGCAGCATCGCCAAACAGCCGACGATAGGTCACCATCGAGCCAAGCATCAGATGCTCACCCATTGGGTGGAGAGACCAAGGCTGATGGCGGGTATGCGAGGGGCTTTGCCATCCGTGTCATCGCCCCTTTCGGGCATGCCCTGCCCGAGCAATGCGAGACAGGCAAAAAGGCCCTGCCCCCAAGATCGCCGGTCGTGACTTTGGACCTAGAAAAATAATGTTTCACTTCCGACTTCGCCGAGCCAGCGCCAAATGAGAAACAAGACGTCCTTCCATATGATTTCAGCATAGGGGAGCGCCTTCAGCTCATGCTTATCAGAGCCTTCATCTTTGGGCGCATACAGCACGCCGCCGCCAAGTTTGACATTCCAGTTTTGCGCCTGTGTCGCGCCACCTTCCATGATGACGGAGAAAATGTCGTGGGCCCTGCTGAAAACATACTCCTATAGCGTATGGTGGTATCATGGCAAACTGCGCTTGCCGACAGCGGGTTTTTGTAGCGTTGGGCCGCATTTGTCGTCTTTTCTCTCCCAAATCGGCAATTATCTTTTTGCCAGCGTTTGACCTTTTGCCTTCTCTCCAGTAAAACAGCCGCTCACCCCGTGCAAAGTGGCCTATTTGACGATGGACAACTGACGTGATCCATCTGACAGGGGTTTGGGCTTGAGAACGCGGGAAAGTTTGACTGGTAAGTCAGCAATCTGCTGACAGGGATTTCCCGGAAAGCCAAAATAATCATGACACAATACGACAATGTGCATCCCGCTCTGGGGACTGCACTGGAAGCGCGCGGCTATGACGTTCTGACGAGCGTTCAGACCGCAGTGATCGAACCCGAAGCCAAGAATCGCGATCTGCTGGTTTCAGCACAAACCGGGTCTGGCAAGACTGTCGCTTTCGGTTTGGCCATGGCGGAAACGCTGCTTGGTGAGAATGAACGCTTCGGGCGCGCTGCCGAACCTCAGGCCCTTGTCATTGCACCGACCCGCGAGTTGGCCCAGCAGGTGAAAGCTGAGCTAACATGGCTCTATGCCAAATGTGGCACGATCATCGCCTCTTGCGTTGGCGGCATGGACATCCGCCGCGAACGCCGCGATCTGGCGCATGGTTGTCACATTCTGGTGGGAACGCCGGGGCGTCTGCGCGACCATATCGAACGCGGGTCGCTGGATCTGGCATGGCTGAAGACGGTTGTGCTGGATGAAGCCGACGAGATGCTCGATCTGGGCTTCCGCGAAGATCTGGAATTCATTCTTTCCAATGCACCGGACGGACGGCAGACCTTCCTGTTCTCGGCCACCGTGCCAAAGCCGATTGCCGAACTCGCCAAGACCTATCAACGTGATGCCCTCAGGATCACCACAGCCGAAGAGCGCAAGCAGCATGCGGATATTGATTACCATGCCCATCTGATCGCGCCCAAGGACAAGGAAAAGGCTGTCATCAACGTGCTGCGCTATCATGAAGCGACAAGCACGATGATTTTCTGCGCAACCCGCGAGATGGTGCGCCATTTGTCTGCCCGTCTGTCCAATCGCGGCTTTGCGGTTGTGGCCTTGTCGGGCGAGTTGAGCCAGACGGAGCGTAACCATGCCCTTCAGGCCATGCGCGATGGCCGGGCACGGGTGTGTGTGGCGACCGATGTTGCGGCGCGCGGCATCGATCTGCCCAATCTGGATCTGGTGATCCATGCGGATCTGCCGAACAATTCCGAAACCCTTCTGCACCGGTCGGGTCGTACGGGGCGCGCGGGTCGCCGAGGCAACTGTGCCATCATCGTGCCACAGAATAAGCGCCATGTTGTCAATCGTTTGCTGAAATTTGCCAACCTGCGGGCCACCTGGTCGCAGATTCCCGGCATTGAAGAGATTCTCAAGCGCGATCAGGAGCGGATCTTTGCCAATCCGGTTCTGCAGAATGTGCCAACCGGAGATCAATTGGAAAATGCCCAGAGCCTGCTTGCCATTTATGGCCCCGAGCAGGTGGCAGCCGCTTTTCTGGCGACACAACAGACCAATTATCCGGCTCCTGAAGAGATTGTCGAGATTGCTGATCGTTTTGAAGATCGCAAACCGGCACGTGATCGGGCCGACTTTGACAATGGCGTCTGGTTCCGGGTCAATGCGGGCCGCAAGCATCGGGCAGAACCGCGCTGGTTGCTGCCGATGATTTGCCGCATCGGGGGATTCTCCAAGAAAAAAGTCGGGTTTATCCGCATTCTCGAAACGGAAACCGTGTTTGAAGTGGCGCCTGATGTTGCGGACACTTTCTTCGAAGTGGCCCAAACCGAAGGCACCGGCGAGAAAAGCCTGCGGATTGATAAACTCGGCGAGCGCCCTGCTGGCATTGGTGGCAGCGACGATGGTGGTCCTCGCGGCAAGGGACCACGCGGCAAACGCAGTGACGGCAGTGGACCGGATCGCTTCAAGCGCGGCAAGCGTCCGGAAGGCCGGGCTGGCCGCAAGCAAGGCGGAGACTATAAGGGCAAGAAGTCCTTTGGCGGCAAGCCGCGGAGCAAAACCCGCGATTAAAGGCCAACAAAGCCCTGACAAGATCAAATGGCAGGACAGGACTTTCCCTGTTCTGCCTTTTTGTTTGTGTGCTCGGCGGCAAACTTTGTCGACCAGCCACTTTTTACGTATTATCCCTCCATATACGCTGCGGGCTCTTTTCCTGACCCGCCACAATGCCTATCTTGAAGTTTCCCTCCTTTGAGCCCCAGCGGAGCCAGCATGACGGACAAAAAAACGCAGCCAGACGAGCAATCCTCCGATGGCACGGAAACCGCGCATTCCACAGAACAAGAGACTGGCAAAGAAGAGTCTGGCAAAGAAGAGTCTGGCAAAAAAGAGGTCGGCAAATTCGTAACCGGTTCGATCTTTCGCCATGTGGTGACGATGACGAGCGCAGGCTCGGTCGGACTGCTGGCTGTTTTTGCGGTCGATTTCGCCAACCTCTTCTATATTTCGCTTCTGGGCCACACGGAACTGGCTGCAGCGATCGGCTATTCAGCGACCCTGATGTTCTTCAACACATCGGTCGGCATCGGTTTGGCGATCAGTGGTTCGGCAATTGTCGCAAGGGCATTGGGGGCAGGCGACAAGAAACTGGCGGGTCGGCGGGCGGGCAGCGCTCTGGTCACCGTTGGCCTTGTCATGAGTGTCATTGCAGCTTCAGTCTATTCCTTCATCCCTCACCTTCTGACCCTGCTTGGGGCCACCGGAGAAGCCCATCTGGTGGCGGTCGACTTCCTGTCGATTGTCATCCCGTCCTTGCCTTTGCTCGGCATTGCAATGATGCTGGGAGGCATCTTGCGGGCCAATGGTGACGCCAAGGGCTCGATGATCGTGACGCTGGCAGGCGGGGTGGCATCGGCCATTCTCGATCCGATTTTCATATTCGGCCTCCATATGGGGGTCACGGGCGCGGCGGTGGCCTCTGTGCTGTCACGAATGGTGATGATAGCTGCCGGTGTCCACAGGACCTTCTTCATGCATCGACTGGTCCTGTTGCCGAAAAATGTCTCCGAGCTCGTGAGCCATTGGCGCGTCCTGTTTCCAATTGCCATTCCGGCCATCGCCACCAATGTGGCAACGCCGGTCGGGAATGCCTATGTGACAATGGCGATTGCCCGCCATGGGGATGCTGCGGTTGCCGGCTGGGCGATTGTTGGTCGCATCATACCGATTGCCTACACGGCCCTGTTCGCCCTGTCGGGATCCGTTGGGCCGATTTTCAGCCAGAATCTCGGGGCCGAGCGGTTTGATCGGGTGCGCGCCACCCTCAAAGCCAGCATGACCTTCATTCTGATCTATTCGGTCTTCATCTGGTTGCTGCTGTTTTTGGCGCAAAACCTGATTGTTACCTGGTTCAATGCGCAAGGGGATACCGAGAATTTCGTGCGCTTTTTCTGCAACTGGGTTGCGGCGAGCGGTATTTTCATGGGCTTTCTGTTTGTCTCCAACGCCGCCTTCAACAATCTGGGTTATCCGACCTATTCAACCTTCTACAATTGGGGCAAGGCGACGATTGGTACCATTCCGCCGGTCATGCTGGGCACCTATCTGGCGGGTGCGGAAGGCGCCATTCTCGGTCAGGCCGTGGGAACTCTCGTCTTTGGCACCCTTGCGATCGTGACCTGTTTCAGAGTGATTCATCGTCGCGAGGAACAAGCCCCGCAAGCCGGTGCTGAGGCTGCGGCGGATGCTGCCATTTGGCGTCGGGCCCTTTCGGGGCTGTCTTCGGGCAAAGCGAACATGTAGGCTTGATTTCTCATTCGAACTCTTGCCAACAGGCCCCTCACTCGCTAGAGCAGGTTTGTGATATGCCTTTGGGTCCATCAAGACCCTTGGATCAGACAAATACACAATATCGACAGGACGTAAAAGACCATGATTTCCCTTACCGGCGCAGGCAAAGAAGCAAAAATCCGCTATCTCGACGGCGATTATCAGGTTGTTTCGAGCGGCACCTTTGTAACCTGCGCCATCACCGGGCGCGCCATCGCGCTGGAAGATCTTAAATATTGGTCGGTCAAGCGACAGGAAGCCTATGTCGATGCTGCCGCTTCCTATGAAGCAGAGAAGCGTGCCGGGGATGCCTGACCTCCACCGAGCCAAGCACTTGCTTGCACACTATCGGCGGGAATATTTCCGCTGAGCCTGTTCGAGCACGCGCCGGGGAAAACTCGCATCGTCAAATTGCATTTTCACATCGATGATATGGGTCTTTCGGGCCAAAGAGGCGGCTGCCTCACCGATGCCTATCAGCCGGACATGGTCCTTGGCTGTGGTGACGATGGTGAGATTTTGGTCTTCCGCCCTGGCTAGGATTTCGTGGGCTTCCCCGTTGGTGTAGGGATGATGGTCGGCAAAATCCCGACTGTCGACAAGGTCCAGTTCCAGAGCTTCCACCGTGCGATAGAATTTGGCTGGCTGACCAATGCCGCAGAAGGCAAAGACCCGCGTGCCACCGATCAGATGAGAGCGGGCGGGCTTGATATAGGCATGGTTTGACGCCTTGCCCAATTGCGCTGCTAGCTGCCGCAGACGCGGGCCACGATCCCCTTGCCCGACCACCACGAACTGATCCGCGCGTCTGACCTGAGGCACAAGGGGTGCTCTGAGCGGACCTGCGGGCATGACGAAGCCATTGCCGATACTTTGCTGGGCATCGACCACCACCAGATTGAGATCCTTATGCAGATAGGGATTCTGGAAACCGTCATCCATGATGACGATGGCCCCTTCACGGGTCTCTGCCAGGGATTCTGCGAGCTGCACGCCTTCCACACGGTCCTTGGCAACAATGGTTGGCGCAACGCGGGCCAGCAATAGCGCCTCATCGCCCACTTCCGCCGATACATGTTTGGTCGTGTCGACAAGCACAGGCCCCTCTTGCGAGCCACCGAAGCCACGTGTGAGGTAAATTGGCGACAGACCGATTGACACAGCAG
>CAXXSO010000062.1:0-32189 GCA_963676965.2 uncultured Cohaesibacter sp. | reverse complement strand
ACTATTAATGGCAAAGCAAGTGCACGGTATGGTCGAGAAAAGAGGCGCGGGCCTCTGGTTGACCCATATGATGATGATCCTCGGGGTGCTGGTGATCTTCTTCCCGATCTGGCTGGCCTTTGTAGCCTCGACTGTTACCCAGCCGGAAATTGTGTCGCCTCCAATGCCAATCTGGCCCGGTGATCAATTCTGGGTCAATTACAAGGCGGCTCTGTTTTCGGGCGTCAATGTGCCTGTCGCCACCATGCTGTTTAACAGTCTGGTGATGGCGCTGGGCATTGCGATCGGCAAGATCATCATTTCGCTCCTGTCGGCCTTCGCGATTGTCTATTTCCGGTTTCCCGGCAGGACGATTTTCTTCTGGTTGATCTTCTTGACGCTCATGCTGCCCGTTGAGGTGCGCATTGTGCCGACCTTTGAAGTGGTGGCCGGCTTTGGCATGCTCAACAGCTATGGTGGGTTGATTTTCCCTCTGATTGCCTCTGCAACGGCAACGTTCCTGTTCAGGCAGTTTTTCTTGACCATACCCGATGAGTTGGCCGAGGCGGCGCGGGTCGATGGTGCAAGTCCGATGCGCTTCTTTGTCGACATCGTCGTGCCCATGAGCCGTACCAATATTGCCGCCCTCTTCGTGATCCTCTTCATTTATGGCTGGAACCAGTATCTCTGGCCGTTGCTCATCACCACCGATCCGGAAATGAACACCATCGTCATGGGCATCAAGCAGATGTTCCCCTCGGGCGACGATGTGGCCGAATGGCCGGTGATTATGGCCACCTCCATTCTGGCGATGATCCCGCCGGTTCTTGTGGTGGTTTCGATGCAGAAATTGTTCGTCCGTGGACTTGTCGACAGCGAGAAATAACAAATGGCAACTGTAGAACTCAAAAATGTCAAGAAGAGCTTCGGCGCTGCGGATGTGATCCATGGGATCGACGTTTTGGTCGAAGATGGCGAATTCATCGTGATCGTCGGCCCGTCGGGGTGCGGGAAATCCACTCTGCTGCGAATGGTGGCCGGGTTGGAAACCGTCACATCCGGCGATGTGCTGATCGATGGTGTGCGGGCCAATGACAAGGAGCCGATGGATCGAGACATCGCCATGGTGTTCCAGAATTATGCCCTCTATCCGCATATGTCCGTTCGCCAAAATATGGGCTATGGCCTGAAAATCGCCAAAATGCCCAAGGACGAGATCGAGGCCAAGGTTCAGGACGCTGCCAAGCTGTTGCAGCTTGAAGCTTTGCTGGATCGCAAGCCGCGGCAATTGTCTGGCGGTCAACGGCAGCGTGTGGCCATGGGGCGGGCGATTGTGCGCGAACCGGCCTTGTTCCTGTTTGACGAGCCGCTTTCCAACCTAGACGCCAAATTACGCGTCCAGATGCGGCTTGAAATCAAGGAACTGCAAGGCAAGCTTGGTATAACATCGCTTTATGTTACCCATGATCAGGTTGAAGCCATGACCATGGCTGACCGGATGATTGTGATGAATGGCGGCATTGCGGAACAAATCGGCACGCCGCTTGACGTCTATGAAGCGCCAAAGACCCTGTTTGCTGCCCAGTTTATCGGCAGTCCGGCAATGAATATTTTCGATGCCACCATTGCAGGCGGCATTGTCCGTCTCGGGGATGCGGAGATTGGCCGGGTCGCTGCCAAGGATGGGCCGGTAAAACTTGGTATTCGGCCAGAGCATCTGGTGCGTGACGACAATGGCGCGTTAAAGACGTCTATCCAGATGGCTGAACCCTTGGGGGCGAATACGCTTTTGCATGGCCATGTCGTGGGCACCAGCGAAAAAATCACGATCAGTTTGGCAGGCGTGCACCTCAACAGCCATGGGCAGCAGGAGTTGGCCTTTTCGGTCGGGCCGGAAGATATCCATTTGTTCGATGCTGAAAGTGGCCAGCGGATCGTTTCGTAAGGCACGAGCCTGTTCGCTGTAATGACGTGAAGGAAGGAGATTTTCCGAGCTTGATAAAGAGACTGACCCTTCCCGTTATTCTGGTCCTGTTACTGGTTGCTTTCTGGTTCAACTCGGATTTTCAACAGCTCGCCGCAGGCGTGGCTATCTTCCTGTTCGGCATGCTGATGCTGGAGGATGGCTTCAAGCTCTTTTCAGGTGGCGTTCTTGAAAAGGTGCTGGCGCGGGTCACAAGTTCGCTTTTCAAGTCGATCAGCTTCGGAATTGTCTCAACGACGGTCATGCAGTCGAGCACCTTGGTCTCGATGATCACCATCTCGTTTTTGTCCGCTGGCCTGATTTCGCTGATGGCCGGGGTGGGTATCATTTTCGGGGCCAATATCGGCACGACCACCGGGGCCTGGCTGGTGGCGGGTCTGGGGCTGAAGGTCAAGATTTCCGCCTATGCCATGCCTATGTTGGCCGTGGCGATCATTCTGGTCTTCCAGCGCAGCAAATATTTGCGCGGCGCGGGCTATGTGCTCGCCGGAATCGGATTTCTGTTTCTCGGCATCCACTACATGAAGGAGAGCTTTGAGGCTTTCAAAGATCAATTCGATCTTTCGCAATTGGCTTTGACCGGCCTGTTGGGACTGGTCGTCTATACGCTTATCGGGGCTTTCGCTACGGCTGTGATGCAGTCCAGTCATGCTACGATGGTGCTGATCCTCACGGCTCTTTCAACAGGACAAATTTTCCTATGAGAATGGCCTTGCGCTGGCCATTGGGGCCAATGTCGGCACGACGGTGACCGCCATCATCGGATCTTTGTCAGCCAATTTTCAAGGCAAGCGCCTCGCGCTCGCCCATCTGGTGTTCAATGTGACCACCGCAGCCGTGGCGCTGATTTTCATCGACAGTTTGCGCGATGCCGTCAACTGGACAAGCGATTTGGCGGGCATCAATCCGGCCGATTATGCCCTCAAGCTTGCGGTCTTTCATACCATTTTCAATCTGCTGGGCGTGCTGATCATGATACCCTTGATGCGGCCTTTGCTCTGGATGCTGCAAACAGCCATCAAGACACCAAAGCAGGATATTACCAAGCCGCGCTTTCTTGATGAAGCGGTGGACGAGTTTCCAGCGACCATCGAAGTGGCTCTGCACAAGGAAGTGCGCCATCTGATGGACAATGCGATTGAGTTGATTGCTCATGGTTTGAATATCCATCGTCATGAAATCTATGAGACCGATGATGTTGCGCGGACAGTAGTCGAGACCATTCAACCCTTCGACATCAACATTGGCGTGACCTATGAAAATCGGGTGAAGGGTCTTTACTCGGCAATTGTTGAATTCACCTCAAGGCTTGGTGAGAAGGACATTCCGCGGCCGGTTCTTGATCGAGTCTATGCCTTGCGCGATGCGACTGCGGGCATGGTGCGAGCGGTCAAGGCCATCAAGCATTTGCGCCGCAATATGACGATTTTTACGTCAAGACCGATGGGCGTTGCCAGCGATCTCTACAATGGGCTCAGGGTCGAGATCGCGCGTATATTGGTCGAAATCGAGAAGCTGGAGCGGACGGACAAAGAAGTGCGCAACAGTCTTTGGCTCGATCAGCAGCTGGTACAAATCCAAGTCGACAAGCATAGTTGCATGCAATTGATTGAAGCGCACATTCGTGCAGGTGAGCTTGATGTGCAGTCTGCGACATCCTTCCTCAATGATTCTGATTATGCCTACAGGGCCATGAAAGAGCTGATTGAAGCTGCAAGGATTTACTATGCCGAAACCGAAGGCGGCATGGTGGAAGTGGAACGCTTGCTGATGCTGGATGAAGAGGATGTGGAAGCCCTCGCCTCAGGTGTCGCAGAACACGAAGAGCCTGATGAGAAGCCAAAGGCTTCAGAAATCGATCCTGTGTGACCAGAGGGCTAATTGCTTGGCTCGTGGCAAGTCTATAGCATGGGTCGAGACCAAATGAAGATTGGCCAGAGGACAGTGTGACATGGTAGCCAAGAAAAGTATTGGCAAGCTGAATGCCTATTTCGAGCGGTTGAAAGCCGACAAGGCTGACGAGATCAAGCCCAGCCATGTTGACAAGATCATAGAGAAATTGAAGGCCAAGAAGCGATCTCTCGAAAAAGAGCTCGAAGAGAGCCACAAGGACTCCAAGAAGGAGCGCCTGAAAGGCAATATTGCAGTGGTCCAGGAACAGATCAAGCGCGCTGAATGGCTTAAAAGAAAGATCGATTGATTGAGGGAACGAGCAGCGGCAATGATGCCCTTCCAGCGTGAATTCATTTACCGCTCAGCTGTCCGGGGCTTTGCCAGACTGCCCGGCAGGGGCAGGTCGTTGTCTTCGGTCTTGTCGGCCCCACGCTTGTAACCATTTTCCGCAAAGACCTACATGGCACGGATAAAGGTGCATTTTCCGCTTGGTGACAAATGGGCCCTGTCATGGGGTGTGGTGTGTATGGATTCTTTGACACAAGCGGTTTTGGGCGCGACGGTTGGCTACGCCATTGGCGGGCGGCAATTGGGGCGCAAGGCTGCCTTGTGGGGAATTGGTCTGGGCACCCTGCCTGATCTGGATGTGTTGGTGCATTATGCGGATCCCATTGACAGCTTCGTCATGCATCGCTCCTGGTCACACTCCCTTGTTTTGACAGGACTGGTGTCTGTACCGATCGGTCTGTTGATCAGTCGCCTGCACAAAGCCGCCCGTGCTGTGCCGGTGCGGATGATCATGATGACATGGCTGATCCTGCTCACCCATATCCTGCTGGACGCATTGACCAGCTATGGCACCCAGATATTCTGGGGGCTAACGGACTGGATCCCTTTGCTGCCGCAAGCGCCGGTCGGCGTGGCGTCGGTCTCGATCATTGATCCGCTTTACACCCTGCCTTTGCTGTTTGCGACCATCTGGATATTGGTGCGCGGTCGCGTGCGACCCAATGGACAGGAAACGCTGTCGGGCAAGGTCACCTTCATCGCGCTTTTCCTTTCGACACTCTATCTAGGCTGGGGGATGGTCGCGCAATATCAGATTGAACAAAAGGTCCGAGTGCAAATGGCCGCTGAGGGCAAAAGGGTCGACAGCCTCTATGTTACGCCAACCTTTGGCAATTCAGTGCTCTGGTATGTGATGGTGCGTGAAGGCGACAAGGTGCATTATGGTCTACGCTCCTTGTTGGAATCTGATGATGCCCCCATCGGCCTCACTACACAGGAGCGACGCACAGACTTCTTCTCCTCTTTGCCCAAACAGCACAAGGCGCAACAGGTGATGACCTTTTCCCATGGTTTCTATCGTTTCATGGAGGCGAACAAGCGGATTTATATTGCCGACATGCGGATGGGCTATCCGCCGCATTATGGCTTTAACTTTGCTCTGGCCAAGCGCCTCGACGATGGAGGCCGCCCGGTTGCACTGACGCCGACGAAGCAAGTGCGTGGTCCGTTGGATGGGCGTCTGTTCGGCTTTCTCTGGCAGCGGATGTTTGATCCAACTGTCCGTTTGCCTTACTGACTGCGGGTCTTTGAATTAGCGTTTGGGCTCAACCCAAACCACAAGATCCATCGGCTGTGGGAGCCCGGCAACCAATATGGATTGGCGGTGTTCCGGGTTGGTCTCAGGCTTGAAACCCTCTTCCAGCGCCCGCCTAAAGCATGTCTTGGTCGTTACAAGGCATGATTTCTGCACCTTGTTTTCGTCTTCAAGCTTCGCGGTCCGGTTGACGGCGTCACCGATAACCGTGAATTCGAGGCGATCTTGTACGCCAATCACACCGACCATGACCCGCCCGAAATCCACTGCAACGCCTATGCGGAATGGTTCCGGCCATCCAAGTTCTGTAAAGGCGTGGGATTGTTCTGTGATGGCCAGAACGATGGATTCCGCCGCAGCCAAAGCATGGGCGCATGGATTGTCGATGACGTTGACCGCACCAAATGTTGCCAGAATTCCGTCACCCAGAAACTTGTCCACGGACCCGCCGGCCTTCTCGATAAGAGGCACGACGATGGATTGATAATCGGCAAGGAACTGGATGGTCAATTCAGGAGGCAGGTCAGCGGAGATTCGGGTGAAGCCACGCACATCAACCAGCATAATGGCCACATCGCGCAATTCGCCTTCGCCTGCCTGCATGACCTCGTCGGCATTGGTGATGGATCGGGCAACATCATCGGAAAAGAAACGCTGCAATTGCCGTGTCGAAGTCTGCTCCTTGACGGCAGTGAAAAGCAGACTGCGACCGCGCAAAAGCATCAGGGTCAGGATGATGGTAACCGCGATGATGACAAAAACCTTGTCCAGTTCCGCACCAATCAGGATTGCGTCGCTATTGATATAGTCAACATAATTGCGGGTGATCAGCATCTTGTCCATGTCAGAGAAAAGCGCATATCCCAACATCCCGATCCAGCCGACCACCGCCACAGCACCGGTAAAAAGCACATAGCGCGCATCAAAGCGCAGAGAGCGCAAGGCGATGAAAAGAAACAGATAAAGGAAAGTGGGTGATTTCAGATAGAAAGACGGATGCTGGCCATATTGGATATGATAGCTGAAGATGATCCCCAGCAGCATCGAAACGTCGATCAGGATCGACAGAATGATCAGCCAGTTTGGGAGCAACTGCTTGTGAGCAAGATAAAGCTTGGCGACGGTGAAGAGCAAATAGCCGACAATCGCCATGGGCACAAAATTATGGCCCTGATTTCCCCCTTCGGCGCGTGGTGCAATGAGGTAGAGGGTGCCAAACAGGACAATGACCAGCAGCTGCACCCAGCCAATCAGGATTTCGGCTGCTTCTTCCTGTATCTGAATTTCCTTCAGAACATGTCGAGGGACATGCTCATCGGGACGCGAGTGGCCCATATTGATGATTGTCTGGAAAATCTTAGGCAGAGTCATGATTGAGGCAATCAACGTGAGAAAAGGGCGCTTTGGTAAAGCTTTAAATGTCTGTTTGGGTCGGTTTCTCAATGACCGGAAGATCGATCACCATTCCCTGTCGACCGACCGTGACATTGCTGGAGAATGCATTGACATGGGCCTGAATCTGATCAAGTGCCTCATCGGTGCGATAGGGCGCATGGTGGAACAGGATGGATTGCTTGATCGAGGCTTCCTTGGCCAGTTGAAGGCAGATATCATCCGTTGAATGACCCCAGCCGACATATTTGGGATAGTCGTCAGCGGTATACATGGCATCGAAAACCATCAGATCCGCTCCGTCAACAAAGGCTTTCATATCGTCACTTGGCCCGCCGGGCTCATGCTCAAAATCCGTAACGATGGCAATGACACGCCCCTTCCAGGCGATGCGATAGCCACAGGCCCCGCCGGGATGGTTCAGACGCATGGTTTGAATTTCCGCGCCATTTTTCAGATGCATGACTGCGCCGAGGGTAAAGTCGGAAAAGGTGGTGCAGTGTAGAAGCGACGTCGTGACCGGGAAAAGCGGCGGCTCCATCAGTTTCGACAAGGCGCCATGCAGGGTTACCCCATTATCAAGGATCGGCCCGTGCGCCCTCACCTTCACATTGGGATTGTAGGCCGAGCAAAAGAATGGCATGCCGCAGAGATGATCGAAATGATAATGGGTGACGAACAGATCCAGCTGTTCGGTGCCGCGCTTGATGAGATCCAGCCCAAAGTTGCGAATGCCTGAACCGCCGTCGATGACGATGATGTCGTCGCCGCAGGATATCTCGATGCATGCTGTGTCGCCGCCATAGCGGCTCGTTTCTGGTGTGCAACAGGGAATGGATCCTCTGACGCCCCAAAAACGTACCTTCACCACTTCACTCACTCTTGTCTCCTGTTGCGGCCTCTCCAGCGGCTGCGGCAACCTGCGCCCGTCACGATTTCAGCAAGGTCAATTCCTTGTTCATTCGGTCAAGCCGCTGCCCCAACTCTCGCATCACTTCCAATGAAACATCGGGGAATTCTCTTAGTAGTTTAAGAAAGTTGTCTTTAGAAATTGCCAATGCTTCCAAATCCGTTGCAGCCACAATGGTGGCTGTGCGGGGAACGTCGCAAAGAATGGCGATTTCACCGACAATGTCATTGACTGAAAAATTAGCAACCTTCACCGGTCCGTCTGGCGTGTCCACCAGAACATCAGCGGTGCCATCCAGAATGATATAGGCGGCGTCGCCTGTCTCCCCCTGATCGCAAAGATGTTCCCCTTTGGTGAAATAGAGCCGGTCGCTGATGAAGGCCAGCAGCTTCAGCTTTGCGGCCTCGATGCCTTTGAATAACGGCACTTTCTTGAGTGTTTCGACCTCTGTGTTCAAGCCCATGGCTGCATCCCCCGCGTCGCAAGGCTGGCGCGTTTATGGTGTTGATTACGGCTTGCCGACATCATACAGCCTCCAGAATGTCTTGTGGCGCGCCGGACTTGATGATCCGGCCCGATTGCATGATGTGTAGTTTATCACAATTTCTTGCCAAATCTGGACGATTGACGCCCCAAATGAGGGTCTTTTTCGCCATGATCTGCTCCACCAAAGCAAGGGTGATCTGATCTTCCGATGTGCCTTGGAGCAAATCGTCTGCAATGAGGATGGCTGGATTTTTAAGCATGGCGCGAACCAATGCGATCTTGCGGCGTTGGCCAACGGACAGGACACTGCCCATCACGCCCACATCAAAATCAAGCCCGGCCTGCATGATGTAGGCGGTTAGCCCCACCTCTTCGCTGACCTCGGAGACGAGCCGGGCAACAGCGTCCTGACTGCCTCTGCGGTCCGCGCGGGGCAAGCCGAAGACCAGATTTTCCGATATTGAAAAATAGGGATGAACAGCGTCCCGGTCAAAGAAGGCAAACTCCTTTTGATCCTCGCTCGACAGGCTTTGGCGGAAGGCTTCGCGCAGGGAAACAATTTCCTCGGTCCGCTCATCGGTCATGACGCCCAGACGATGACGGGCGGGAGACAGGCGGAAGGCCAGCGCGATAAAGCGTCGGGTTTCCCAGCGTTCCAGTATAGCCGGGGTCTGATTGCGGGCTTTTGTTACCAGATTGCGATACTCCACCAACTCTGCGGGGGTCATCAAATCAAGGGACTCAAGGATGGCGCTGTCGCCATCAATGTCGGAGAAGAGTTCAATCATGGCTTCGGCGACGGCGATGCCGATTTCGACAAACAGATCGCGGCAGCCACTGTTGTTCAGAAAGGCGCGAACGTGATCATTTTCCGACAGCATGCCCACCTCAGTATGACGGTCGGCCGATGTGGCAAAGAGCAGATTTTCCGCCAGGGTGGCGGTTGGGTTGAATTCGTCTCTGATCCAGAATGCAATCTTGGAGGACAGGTTGCCGTTGGCCCGCACGTCATCGAACAGCTTTTCCCGGGCCGTGATAATGGCTTCCTGGGTGCTTTTGTCGAGATTTTCCGGAAAGCGCGACCTCAGACCCATCTGATAGATGTCATCCCCCAGTCCGATTTGCTCTAACAGATCAACCGCACGACGATCCAGTTCTTCCGGAGATGAAACCCCCGCCGCCTTATAGTTTTCCCACTCGGCTTCAAGGATGTAGGGCGTGTTGCCAGTCAGCTCGGCTTCCTTGAGCCTGATTGCCAGATCATCCAGTATGTCCGGGGTGGAAATGGGGCGGTTTCGGATGCTATAGCGCAAATTGGAGCGGATCGTGCCGGAGAAGATTTGTGGAGACGGGCCGATATAGGCGATTTTCTGACCCAACACACTCTCTGGCATGTCTTCAAGATTCCGGCCGCCAACGGTCAAACGGCCAGATTTTGGTGACAACAGGCCTGCCAACATGGCTGCGAGTTCGGTCCGCCCGCTGCCGTCGCCGCCAACAAGTGCAACATTTTCGCCCGGCTCTATCGTCAAGGAGACGGCAGACAGCTCCTGCCCCGCCGAATCTCCAACATATTTGATATGATCCAGCTTTATCTGCCCATTCATGGCTTCAAGCAGGTCTTCGTTTGCTTCCGTTGAAATCCGGGTGTCAGGATAGAGATCGGGGATGTCGAAATTCTCGACGATGGCTTCATATTTGATCCGCACATCGGCCTGATTTTGATAGTAACCAAGCAGTTCTTTCCACGGTCCGGCCAAATCCTTGTAGGCAGCCAGCACCGCGACCAAAGCCCCGAAGCTGACATCGCCCTTGATCACCAGATACCCGCCGATGGAATAGAAGAAGAATGGCGTCAGCTGATTGATGAAATTGTTGATAAATTTGATCATGAATTTGCGGCGGAAAACCGCAAAGCGGATCGTGAAATTGGCGTGTAGACGGTCGGTCAATTCGGCCAAATGCCATTGGGCCGTATCATTGGCGTGAATTTCGGTTATGCCCTGCACGCTCTCCCCGATACGGTCGGAAATACGTCGGACATTGCGCACCCGCTCCTTGTTGAGCATATTCACCCGTTTTTGCAATTTGGGGATGATATAGCCCTGAATGGGGTAGAAGGTAATGGCTGCTGCTCCCAACAGCGGGTCCTGGATGAAAATAAAGGCCAGATAGACCAACAATTGACCGCCCTGAAAGGCGGGGAGCGCCACGGCATCGCCAATGAAGCCGCCCAACGGCTCGACTTCGGAGGTGATCATCGGGATGATTTCGCCCGAGCTCATTTTGCGAAAGCGTGGCAGGCGGAACAAAAGCACGCGTTTGTAAAGATCATAGCGCAGGCGGCGGAGCATTCGTTCGCCGACAAGACCTCGATAGACATTCAATACATATTTGACCCCATTGTTAAGCACAACAAGGCCAAGAAAAGAGAAACACAGAAGCAACAGATAGTCGATTTGTCCCCATTCGGCACCCAGAACGGTGCGCGGAAAATCCTTGCCGGAAATTGCGTCATTGACGATCAGTTTGGGCAGCTCAAGTGTAAAATACAGGATGGGGAAAGAGAGCAGAGTGATCAGGAACAAGGTGATCTGTTGCGTCTTGCTGTAGCGCCAGACAAATTGAAAAAGGCTTTTTTCCATAATACCCCGAATTCGAACAAGAGGTTGTCACTAAGTAGAGTTGCTGTGCCAATCCATCAAGCAACCATGGCATCTATGGCGTTCAACATCAATCACGTTTGTCGGCGTGCTGCCTTCCTTCTTTGCCTCGCAAGAGGTTTTATGGTTCGGTTGGCTTTGTCCAGTCGCCGCTAGTCACAATTTCGCTAGGAGGCTAATGATGCCGTGCTCCTCTGTCTTCTTACATGGCTGAAAAAGTCTTTTTCCCAATCCATGTGGCATGACAAATTTTACCTTCAAAGTGGATTGAGAGAGGTTTCGCCGCCGAGGATGCTCTGTTGAACGAAAAATCGCGGTTTTTGTGGCGTCTCACTCGATTGGTTCGGCTTGTTTCCGACACTCGGCTTTCATACATTCCACCCATGAAATCAGACCAGAACAGGACAAGACAGCCATGGAAATTCGCGCAGATGTGACCAGTGCAATTGGCAATACCCCCCTTATTCGCCTCAATGCGGCGAGTGAGGCAACGGGGTGTGAGATTCTTGGCAAAGCGGAATTCCTCAATCCCGGCCAGTCGGTCAAGGATCGTGCAGCGCTTTTCATCATCAAGCAAGCCGTGGCGGATGGAAGCTTGCGGACCGGCGGTACGATTGTCGAAGGCACAGCGGGCAATACGGGCATCGGGCTGGCTTTGCTGGCCAATGCGCTGGGCTATCGCACGGTGATTGTCATCCCTGAGACCCAGTCGCATGAAAAGAAAGACATGTTGCGTCTTGCCGGGGCGGAGTTGGTTGAAGTCCCCGCAGTGCCATACCGGAACCCGAACAATTATGTGAAGGTTTCCCAGCGTTTGGCCGAAGAGCTCAACACGAGCGAGCCAAATGGAGCGATCTGGGCTAACCAGTTTGACAATGTCGCCAATCGTCAGGCTCATATTGAAACCACTGCGCAGGAGATTTGGCGTCAGACTGACGGAAAGATCGACGGATTCATTTGTGCCGTGGGGACCGGAGGCACTCTGGCAGGGACCGCTTTGGGCCTCAGAAACCACAATCCCAATATCAAGATTGGACTGGCCGATCCGGAAGGGGCAGCTCTCTATAATTACTACAAGCATGGGGAATTGAAAGCCGAAGGGTCTTCTATTTCAGAAGGGATTGGTCAAGGCCGGATCACCGCCAATCTGGAAGGCTTGCAGGTCGATCACCCCTTCCAGATCGCAGACAAGGACGCCCTGCCCTATGTGTTTGATCTGCTGGAGCATGAAGGTCTATGCCTTGGTGGCTCGTCTGCGATCAATATTGCGGGCGCCGTGGAACTGGCCAAGCGCCTTGGTCCGGGCCATATGATCGTGACCATTCTATGTGACTATGGCACGCGCTATCAGTCCAAGCTTTATAATCCGGACTTTTTGGCCGACAAAGGCTTGCCGGTGCCGGGCTGGTTGACTCGCAAGAGCCGTGTTAAAGCGCCCCTGATCACCGAAGCATGACCATGCGACAGGCTTAAATGTACAAAGGGCGCCCCGATGGTGCCCTTTTTTACATTCTGCTTGTGGAAACCGGGACTTGCGACAAATATGTCAATTGGTTACTGATGGGAATGTGGCACTGTGCCGGTATTCATTTTCGGAACATCCCTTATGCACTTTTCTTATATTCACTTATGTTGAAATAAGGATCGCAAGGGCGTAAGAGAATGAGGCCGATTGTTCGATATCTGCGATCCTAGGCCAACAAGGGGTTGGTACAGATCGTGGCCGGGCCGCAGCCAGATCGCGATATGAATATCTGGTGAGACGTAAACTATGTCATCCGATCCATGCTCATGGGGAGCATCGGCAACGGAGGACTATGATAATAACGAGGATTTCCATGGCAACTGACTATAAAAAGCTGATGACTGACGTCTCCAAGCAGATCGGAACTCTGCGAAAAGATATTCCAGACACCATGGCTGGTTTTTCTGCCATGTCTGCCGGGGCGGACAAGCCGGGAGCCCTCGATTCCAAAACCAAGGAATTCATCGCGCTTGGAATTGCCATCGGGCAGCGCTGCGAGCCTTGCATCGCCTTCCACACCCGCTCCCTGCTGAAGCTGGGTTGCACCAAACCCGAATTTGAAGAAGCTCTCGGAACCGCAGTCTATATGGGCGGTGGCCCTTCGCTGATGTATGCCGCCAAAGCGATGGATTGCTGGGAGCAACTGGCTGGCGAATGAGGCCAGTCGCGTTGATTTGATTCTAGAAGAGTATATGGGTCGGGATTTCCCGGCCTTTTTCATGTCCGACTTTTCAGTGCATGATAGGGCTTGGCTCTTTTCCCCGAATGTGCTGTTGGATAGGATTGATCTGGTTTGATTTTATGCCGGTTTGGCGGCTGCAGGAGGCGATGTATGGGTGAGAGAACAAAATGGCTGGTGAGCACAGATTGGCTGGCAGGGAATCTCGACAGCCCTGACCTTGTGGTTGTCGATGCTTCATGGTTCCTTCCCATCGAGGACCGCGATCCGATCGCAGAATATGCGGTGGAACATATTCCCGGTGCGGTCTATTTCGACATGGATGCAATTGCTGATGTGAGCATCGATCTTCCCCATATGTTGCCGACGCCAGACTTTTTTGTCTCATCAGTAGAGGAACTGGGTATTTCAACCGGGCAGAAAATTGTGGTCTATGACAGCGTGGGTATTCGCTCTGCGCCACGGGTGTGGTGGACATTCCGGACCATGGGCGTGTCTGATGTGTTTATTCTGGATGGTGGCTTGCCGAAATGGAAGCGCGAGGGGCATCCCGTCACCGATCTGCCGCCCCATCGCGCCAAGGGACGCTTTCAGGCTCGGCTTGATCATGGCGCAGTGAAGGATTATGCCGACATGCGCAAGGCAATCGAGGATCCCGAAATCCAGATTGTTGATGCACGCTCAGAAGAACGTTGGCGTGGCATAGCGCCCGAACCACGCCCCAATCTTCCATCAGGTGGCATGCCGAACTCAAGGAATGTTCCTTTCGTCACACTGGTCGATGAGGATGGTTGTTTGAAACCGGTCGATGTGCTCAGGCAGATCTTTGAGGATGCGGGCGTTGATCTGACCAAGAAGATCATCACCTCCTGTGGATCTGGTTCGACGGCGGCGGTTTTGACCTTGGCGCTGGACACCATCGGAGCACCGCACTTGTCGCTTTATGACGGATCCTGGACCGAATGGGCCGCCAAAGAAGACTGCGTGATTGTTTCGGAAGGCTGATCTTGGCTTATTGCCGGCCCCAGCGCTCGACTGGATGCGGGGTCGGACTTTTCAAACCGGCGATCACATCGAGGCGATCAAGAGCCAGTTTCAGGCATTGTCGGTAGGTCAGGGTTTCAACCTGTTCCAGCGTTGCTTGCCGGGGCAGTTGAAAGCGCCGGACCGCAATGATCGGTCCCGTGTCAACGTCTTTGGCCATGACATGCAGGGTCGCTCCAAAGTCCCTCCCCCCGCATTTCACCACCTTTATGGTTGGTCTATATCCGGGCATCCATGGCGGGCCGGGATGGATATTGAGGGCTTGGTCGAGCTTTGACAGGATGTCCTCGGGCACAATCACATCGGTCAGAAAGCCAAACAGGGATGCAGGTTGCCGTGTCTCTGTCATAAGATCCAACAGCTCGGCTTTGTCTGCTGCTGCTACTGTCTGAATATCGGGCCGCACCTCCATCAAACGCTGCTTGAAGTAAGTGGATTCGTGATCTGACATCAAAAGGATGAGGCGGTGTGCGGTCTTATTGTTCATGGCGCGCGTCTAGCAAGAAAAGTTTATCTTCGATATTAAAAAGACCCGATCCAATGGACCGGGTCTGATGTCGCTTATAAAGCCTATAAAGCCGCCTAGTGCAAGATCTGGCTGAGGAAGAGCTTGGTCCGCTCGTGCTGCGGATTGGTGAAGAAGGCTTCCGGCTCGTTCTGTTCGACGATCTGGCCTGCATCCATGAAGATCACGCGGTTGGCGACCTGACGCGCAAAGCCCATTTCGTGGGTGACGCAGAGCATCGTCATGCCTTCCTCAGCAAGACCGACCATAACGTCGAGCACTTCCTTGATCATTTCAGGGTCAAGGGCTGAGGTCGGCTCATCGAACAGCATGATGCGTGGATTCATGCAGAGCGAACGGGCAATCGCCACACGCTGCTGCTGGCCACCGGAGAGCTGCCCCGGATATTTCAACGCCTGCTCAGGGATCTTGACACGCTCAAGATAGTGCATCGCGATCTCGTCGGCTTCCTTCTTGGGCATCTTGCGAACCCAGATTGGAGCCAAGGTCAGATTTTCCAGAATGGTCAGATGCGGGAACAGGTTGAAGTGCTGGAACACCATGCCAACCTCACGACGAATTTCATCGATCTTTTTGAGGTCGTTGGTCAACTCGATCCCGTCAACGACGATCTTGCCTTCCTGATGTTCTTCAAGGCGGTTGATGCAGCGGATCATCGTGGATTTGCCTGAACCGGATGGGCCGGCGATCACGATACGCTCTCCCTGCATGACCTTGAGATTGATGTCACGCAGAACATGGAAGTCACCATACCATTTGTTCATGCCTTCGATTTCGATGGCAACTTCGCTATCCGATACGCGCATCTTTGTGCGGTCAGCGTGGATTTCGGAGGCGTCAACTGTTTTATCAGTCATTGTTTGCTCCTAAAGCTTATCGTTTGTGACCGGTGTGCAGCCGGTTTTCCATGAAAATTGAATAACGGGACATGCTGAAACAGAAGATCCAGAAGACCGAAGCCGCAAACAAATAGCCCGTATGAGATGTGGTTGGCGTTGACCAGTTGGGATCTGTGAAGGAAAGCTGCACCTGCCCCAACAAATCAAACAGACCGATGATCAGCACAAGCGTGGTATCCTTGAACAAACCGATGAAGGTGTTCACGATGCCCGGAATAACCAGCTTTAGCGCTTGTGGCATGATGATCAGGCCGGTTGATTGCCAAAACGTCAAACCCAGTGCGTCGGCCCCTTCATACTGCCCTTTGGGGATGGCTTGCAAGCCACCGCGGACAACCTCGGCCATATAGGCTGCGGAAAAGAGGGCTACACCGATCAAGGCACGCAACAATTTGTCGAACGTGACGCCTTCCGGCAAGAAGAGCGGCAGGACAACCGACGACATGAAGAGCACGGTGATCAGTGGCACGCCACGCCAGAATTCAATGAAAATCACGGAAACGAGGCGCACGGCTGGCATTTTTGACCGGCGGCCGAGTGCCAATGCAATGCCAAGAGGCAAGGACGCCGCAATGCCTGTGATAGCGATCACGAGCGTTACAAGGAAGCCGCCCCATTTTGCAGTTTCAACTGGCTCGAGGCCAAAGTCGATGGACATGACACCGAGAATGATCGCAAAGCCCAACGCAATCGCGCCAATGACCATCATCAGTGGTTTGATCGGGCTTTTTGTTGCATAGGCAATGATCGCACCGGCGCCAAGAAGGATGGCGACAGCGATAACATACTCGACGATCCAGGTCTCGAAGGACAGAGACGCCCCCGTCAACAGGATGAAGGTCATCACAGGATAGACCAGCACCATAAAGATGATGTTTTCACGCTTGAATGGCAGAGCCGGAATGAGCGCCGGGACCAACCCCAGAGCACCAACGAGAAAGACGATATTGACCCGCCAATATTCCTCGACCGGATATCGGCCATAGACAAATTGCGGGAAGTAAGCCTTCACATAGGCCCAACAGGCCCCATGAGCATCGACACAGGCTTCGCGGTTATTGCCGTCCCATACTGCGTCAATGAAAGCAAACTGAATGAGCGGCGGCACCAGAAGATAGATCAGGTACATGCCGAACAGAGTCAGCAACGTATTGGGCACGGATGAAAAGAGGCTTTCTTTCATCCAATGCACGAGCCCTCTGGTGCTGGAAGGTGCTGGTTTTTCCGGCACCATTTCACCGCGAACAAAGGAGATGGATTGTTCAGCTTGAATCTCAGACATCTCTCTCTCCTATCTTTCTACCAAGGCAATGGACCGGTTGTACCAGTTCATGAGCATGGAGGTTATCAAGGACAGCGACAGATAGACGAGCATCCAGATGCCGATGACTTCAATTGCCTGACCTGTCTGGTTAAGGACGGTGCCCCCGACGGACACGATGTCAGGATAGGCAATCGCAACCGCAAGGGAGGAATTTTTTGTCAGGTTCAGATATTGACTGGTCAGCGGAGGAATGATCACGCGCATAGCCTGCGGAACGATGATAAGCCGCAGGGTTGGTCCGGGGCGCAGCCCCAAGGCACTGGCAGCTTCGGTCTGACCATGGCTCACCGCCAGAATACCCGCACGAACGATCTCGGCGATGAACGCGCCGGTATAGATGGTCAGAGCGAGCAGCAGGCCAACAAATTCCGGGATGACTTTCATGCCACCGGCAAAGTTGAAACCTTTCAAGGCTGGCAGGTCATAAGTGATCGGCATGCCAGCGACAAAATAGGCCAAGAGCGGCAGACCAATCACTATTCCAATGCTGGTGGTAAAGACCGGGAAGCGTTCACCCGTCGCCAACTGGCGACTTTTGGCCCAGCGAGACAGGGTGAAGATGCCAAGAATCGCAGCGATCAGCGCATAAAGGATCAACGACGATCCTTCACCAAATACGGGCTGGGGCATGAAGAAGCCGCGATTGTTGAGGAAAAAGCCGCCGCCGAAATCCAGTGACTGTTTTGGGTGCGGAACGGTCCGCAGAACAGCGAAATACCAGAAGAACAGTTGTAGCAGCAGGGGTACGTTGCGGACGGTCTCGATGTAAACCGTTGCCATCTTGGAGATGACCCAGTTCTTGGAGAGACGCGCAATGCCTACGAGAAAGCCGACAATGGTGGCAAAGAAAACGCCGATCACTGCAATCAGCAGAGTGTTCAGCAAGCCAGCCAGCAGGGCTTGGGCATATGTGGAGGTTGCGGACAGATCGATCAGGGACTGGTTGGGCAGGAAGCCTGCCGTGTTGTCCAGGAATCCGAAACCGGATGCGATATTCTGTTTCTCAAGGTTGTGCGAGGTGTTCTGGACAATGTTCCAGATCAGATAGACCAGACCGCCGATCAGTACGATCTGATAGATGTAGCCCCTTACCTTGGGATCGTTAAATATCGAACCCTTGGCCGAGGACGCATCCCCAGCCTTGTGAGAGTTAGCAGCCATTTGTTCCTCGTTGGTGACTGATCTTGTTGCTTTTCTTTGCTTTGATCAGGCGATCGAGACGCGATGAATAGCGGCCCCATTGTTGGGGTTTTGCTTTTGTTTACGCTATTTCCTCGCGAACAAAAAAATTACCCCGGCAGATTCATGGTATCTGCCGGGGCACAATCCAAATGATTAGCGGATTGGTGGAGCGTACATCAGACCACCTTTGGACCACAGGGCATTCACGCCACGTGCGATTCCAAGAGGGGTATCAGGACCGACATTGCGGTCGAAGCTTTCGCCATAGTTACCAACGGTTTTGATGATGTTGTAAGCCCAGTCGTTGCTCAGACCGAGGTTTTCACCAAAGGACCCTTCAGCGCCGAGAAGGCGACGGATGGATGGGTTGGTGCTTTCTTTCATTTCATCAACGTTGGCCTGGGTTACGCCGAGTTCTTCAGCGTTGATCATTGCAAACAGAACCCACTTGTTGAGGTTGAACCACTGATCGTCACCCTGACGAACCACAGGACCGAGAGGTTCTTTGGAAATGATTTCCGGCAGAACGATATGGTCATCAGCATTGGTGAGTTTGAGGCGCTGAGCATAGAGGCCGGAAGCATCGGTTGTGTAAACGTCGCAACGACCGGAATCATATGCCTGTACCACTTCGTCAGCTTTTTCGAACTGAACCAGTTCCAGTTCCATGTTGTTGGAACGGAAATAGTCGGTCACGTTCAACTCGGTGGTGGTGCCGGTGTTGGTGCAGACAGAAGCGCCAGACAGTTCCAGAGCAGAGGAAACGCCAAGAGACTTACGGATCATGAAGCCCTGACCGTCATAGTAGTTGACGCCAGCGAAGTTCAGGCCCAAAGCGGTATCACGGGTCATGGTCCAGGTGGTGTTGCGTGGCAGCACGTCGATCTCACCGGACTGCAAAGCAGTAAAGCGCTCTTTAGCAGACAGTGGAGAGAATTTGGCACCGGATTTGTCGCCGAAGATAGCAGCGGAAACCGCGTAGCAGAAGTCAACGTCGAGGCCGGTCCAGTTGCCCTGATCGTCAGGGTTGGAGAAGCCTGGCAGACCCTGGCTCACACCGCACTGTACGGCGCCTTTGGCCTTTACGTCATCCAAAGTAGCGGCACTAGCGGCGGTTGCGCCGACAGCCATTGCAGAACCCATAAGTACGGAGAGAAGAGCTTTTTTCATATTGCAGCCTATGTTCGTTGCCCGATAGGAAAGATTTGATTGCATAATGAACTTGCAGTCAGAAATTTCCATCAACGAAAATTCCTGCTACGTGTTCTTTCTTTGGTTGGTCGATTGCGAGATGCGCAATTGACAGTGCTATCGAAGGAAATTATTTGATCTCGGTCAAGAGGGAATGTGACCTGATATCCACGAAACTTGTCGATTCCCATGAAAAATGTTTCTAAATACCGGTTTTTTGAAATATTTTAATCGAAGCAGCTTCGATTTCCGATGAATCTGCCGCGCTCTGTGGAGCCAAAACCTAGTCTAAAGGCCACAAATGAAAAAGCATACAGGAAAAAACACCAAGGCGCTGAAGCCTGACACCCGCCTTGTGACCACTGGACGGTCGCCAAAAGAGCAAAATGGCTTTGTCAATCCGCCAGTTGTGCACGCATCTACGGTTGTGTTTGATTCGACCGATCAGCTCTATTCCGGCACATCAAAATATGCCTATGGACGCAGAGGCACCCCCACGACCAACGCACTGACTGACGCCCTGACCGATTTGGAAGGGGCGCATGGCACGGTTCTGGCCCCGTCTGGTCTGGCGGCCTGTTCGCTGGCTCTGTTGTCGGCCTGTAAGGCCGGGGACCATATATTGATCACAGATAGCGTGTATGAACCAACCCGCAACTTCGCTGCCTCCGTGCTTAAGCCGATGGGAGTTGAAATCGAATATTATGACCCGCTGATTGGTGGAGATATTGCCAGCCTGTTCAAAGACAATACCAGTGCTGTCTTTACCGAAGCGCCGGGGTCTCAGACCTTTGAGATGCAGGATATTCCGGCCATCGTTGCGGCCTGCAAGGAAAAGGACATTCTGGTTCTGCTCGATAATACATGGGGTACGCCGCTCTATTTTGATTCGATGGGGCATGGCGTGGACATCTCCATTCAGGCGGGCACCAAATATATCGTCGGTCACTCCGACGTGATGTTGGGCACCATTTCGGCCAATGAGAAGGCGTGGGATCGCCTCAGCGAGGTGCATGGAGCGATGGGCTACCATGTGGGGCCGGATGATTGCTATCTTGCTCTGCGCGGCCTTAGAACCATGGGTGTTCGTTTGCGTCAACATCAGGAAAGCTCGCTTGACATGGCCCGGTGGCTGGAGGCACGGCCCGAGGTGGATCGTGTGCTTTATCCGCCCCTGCCCTCTGATCCCGGCCACGCAATCTGGAAACGCGATTTCAAGGGTGCCTGTGGCCTGATGGGCGTGATTCTGAAAGATGTCAGCAAGAAGCAGGCTTGTGCCTTCATTGACGCACTGGAGCTGTTTGGGCTCGGCTATAGCTGGGGTGGTTTTGAGAGCCTCGTCATCCATGCAGACCCGCGGAATTACCGCACGGCAACAAAGTGGGATGAACCCGGGCAGTTGATCCGGCTGCATATTGGTCTGGAAGATGTCTCGGATTTGAAAGAAGATCTCGAAGGCGGTTTTGCGGCTTTGACAGCGACTGAGTGAGACTCGCATCAAGAAGAAGAAGGCAGCCGTTGGCTGCCTTTTTTGTTTGTGCATTTGGTTGCAAAAGTGTCAGAGCACGTCTTTCATGATCTCATCCTGATTAGCGGCAGGTGCCTGGCTGGATGAGGCTTGCCGCAGCTTGTTACCAAGCTGAATATGGCGATAGAGATAGGCTCCCAAGGCACCGGATATGATGAAGAGCACCACGCCTACCCCTATCTGGGATGTTCGGTCGACCTGCACGCCGCTGCCCATCAAGGCAAAAATGGCGGTTTGGGGGATGTAGCCAATTGCTGACCCGAGCGCAAAAGGCATGGCACGGACATGGGTCACGCCGGCAATCAGATTGGTGACCAGATTGCTGCCAACAGGCAGAAACCGGATTAACAATGTCGTGACGAAGGGGCTACCTGTCAGGACTTGCTCGAATCGCGCGACGCGTTTGCCGAAATTACGCTGGACGAAGCCGCGCCCGAGTAGCCTTGCATAGGTGAAGGAGAGAATGCAGCCGCAGCTGGTTGCCAGCACGGCCAGCAATGAGCCGCCCAGAAAACCGAACGCATAGCCGCCCATGAAAGAGATGGCTTGGCGCGGAAAACCGACGGCTGCAAGCAGCCCCCCCATGGCAACGAACAGCAGATAACCCGTCATGCCTTTGTCTTTGACCTGCGCATCGACCCAATGTTCATCAAACATGTCGGCAATGCCGACCGCCTTCATCCCATAGCCAATAGCGACCAGAGACCCGATCATGATCAGGCCTTTGAGATAGGGGCGCAGAGTCTGATAAAGACCGCCGCCTTGAGTATCTTCTGGGTCACGCATGATCAGGCATCAGGCTCATTCTGACCGTTCAAAGGAATTTCGTTGATCACCGGAATTTTCTTGCGACGCTTGCGCAGCCAATAAACGCCGAGGAGATCGAGAATACCGACCCAGAGACGATCAAAGATTCCATATTTTGATGTTCCATGGGAGCGACCGCGATCAATCACGTCAATATGAACAATCTTCAGCCCCTCACGCACGACCAGTGCAGGCAGAAAACGGTGCCAGGCTTCAAAGAAGGGCAAATTGAGAAAGACCTGACGGCGGATGACCTTGAGGCCACAGCCGGAATCGCGCGTATTGTCCTTGAGCAGGGATTGCCGAATGCTATTGGCCAGACGCGAGCCATGTTTCTTGACGAATCCATCGGTGCGCTTCATCCGCTGACCGGCAGCAAGGGCATGGTCCGAACCTCCGGCTTTGAGGGCATCAATCATTTGCGGAAAGAAGGCCGGATCATTCTGGCCGTCACCATCAAGCGTTGCGATGAATTCCCCTTGCGCATGCAGCAATCCTGTGCGCACAGCGTTGGATTGGCCGCAAGACTGTTCGTGCCGGATATGGCGCAACCAGGGGCGCTCCGCCGAATAGGCCTGCAACAACTGATCCGTGCCGTCATCCGAACCATCATCCACGATGATCAGCTCAAACGGCCTGCCTGCCAGTGCCGTGCCGACCTCGTCGATCAGAAAGGCCAGATTGTCCTTTTCGTTCTTGCAAGGAATGACCACGCTGACTTCCAGCGCATGGGACAGAGGGGGCAGATGTGCAAGCATGAATGCCTTCCGGAATTGCCCTTGTCGGGCGTTGTTGTTGCTCTGAGGCGTGTGTCGCCCGTGTCTTCAGCTTCGTCCTAAGCCTTGCGACGCAGGATGTGAAGAGCCTTGAGCAGCTTGGATATAGCCAGTGGGCGGCTGGAGGGCAAGCGGATCAGGCCATTTTCACCCCGGAAGAGTAAACGGCGGTTGGCAAACCACAGGGCCAACAACCAGGCAAAGCTCGCCCCATAGGCAAATCCGGCGACCGCGTCCGAGGGATAGTGTGCGCCGACGACAATGCGTGAGGCAGCAACCCACATGCCAAAGGCCAGCCAGATCCATTTGAGGCGGGGAAAGATCAAAAGGAAGATGATGGCCATCGCTCCGGCTGTTGTGGAATGGCCGGACGGGAAACTCTGAAAGCCCGAAGACAGACCCGGTGGATCGAAATAAAATGGCCCAAGGGTTTCAAAATGTCTCGGACGTGCGCGGCCAATGGACATTTTGATCAGATTGTTGGAGATCCCGGAGCCTGCCACAGCACCAAAAGCGTAGAGGCCCAAAAGCTGATAATTGGTCAGCACCGCCTTGGCCGACCGAGGCAATCGATCCCACGAGACAAGACCGAGCGAGAGAATGGCCAAAGCGGCAGGCACCAGCAGAAATTCGGATTTGCCGATATCGGTCAATCTGCGAAAGAAGGCATAAGTGTCCGCAGAGATGGTCGATTTCCAATGCCCGGCGGCTTCATCGACAAAGAGGAAGCCGACGGCGATCAGGCTGGCGACCACAACAAAAATGAGCAACCAGTCCGGCTGTCGGACATCTGCGCACAGCAAACCCGACCGCACCCGAAATGAGCGAGTAGCTCGCAGGTTGCGAAATGTCTTCCATTGAGCACCGAGGTGACCCACGGCACGGGGGATCGAGGCGAAGAGCGACATATAGGCTTTTTTCCGAAACTGGTTTAATCCGAAACCGCGGTGGTGGTCCGGGTTACATTTTCATCCGATATATCGCGAAGCTTTGCCATTTGCCACCATTCAGTTTGAACCCTTTGACATGATCGACCGCTTCGATCAGGTCGGCTCGTTTGCCGATATCTTCAAGGAAGGCGGGTTCCCTGCTCTGTTCGATGATTGCCATGCGGCACCCGGCTTCGACCAGAAAATCCGCAGCCTTTTTGGTTTGGTTCGGGTCGATCAGCTGTGTGTCCGTGCCCATCAAAAAGACCAGACTTGGTTCACTATAGCCGACACTGGCGACTTCTACAGACTCGCAAGGCTTGTTGCGCTCAACAGCGTCTGCCATTTGGTTGGACAGCCAGACACTATGCAACGCGGGAAAAATGGTCCCGTGGATCGAGAGATAAAGGACCGGTGCCACGAGCGCTGCCAACAGGAATGAGGCCATCACCCGGCCGCGCGTCAGGACTGCGAAGGAGAGCAACCCAAGACCCAATGCGACCAAACCAAGACCAAGCGCTGCCGGATTGAGCACGCCTTCAATGATGAAGAGTGCGATCGGTGCGCCAATGCCAAGAATGGCAGCAATCAAAGGAACAAAAGCGGCGATAATCTTGCCCCATAGCGTGTTCCAGCTGGTGCCTCGGCTCTCCAATGCAAGCGCCGTCAGCAAAGCCAATGCCGGAAAGGTCGGCAAGACATAATGAGGCAGCTTGGTGGAGACCAGTTCAAAGATCAGCCAGGAAGGCAATATCCAGGACAGGGCAAACCGCACCGCATGTTGCTTTTTCTGTTTCCAGATCCAGACGATAGAGAGAAGAAAGAACAATGAGACCGGCCAGAATGTCAGGTTGGAAATGGCCAGATAGGTTCCCGGAGGGGCGCCATGGGATTCTTTGCCAGTGGTCACTTTAGCCAGCATATCCTTGCCGACAGAGTCGATATAGAAGGCCCAATCCGTATGCAGGCCGATGGCAATGAACCATGGCAGAATGATCAGCAGCAAAAGTGGAACACCAAGTTTCCATCGTGTGCCCTTGAGCCACGCAAAAGACCGCTCCTGTGCCGTAAGGGCAAGAGCAGTTAGGCCGGAGACCATCAGAATGATCGGGCCTTTGATCAAAATACCCAGCGACAAGGCAACCCAGAAAATGAATGCCTGATAGCGCTTGAGGCCTGCGCGGTTTTCATACAACTCCCAAAGAGCCCATTGCACCGCCATAATCGTGGCCAGCAGCATCGCATCGGCCTTGGCCAATCGCGCTTCCACGCCGAGCAAGATGGCCGCTGACATGGCTATGCCTGCAAGGAACCCAACACGCACGGACGCCATACGCATCCCGATCAGGAAGGTAAAGCCGACGGAGAGCAAAGCACCCAGCATGGATGGCAAGCGATAGGCCCAGATAGAAGCCTCTTCTCCGTCTCCTGATATCTTGGCACCGGCAACTTGCATCCAATAAATGCCAACCGGCTTTTTGTAGCGAGTGCCATCCTGGAAGCGAATGTCGATATAGTCACCGCTTTCCATCATCTGTTTGGAGGCCTGAGCGAAGCGGGCTTCGTCCCGGTCAACCGGAGGAATGGTATTGAAGCCGGGCATGAAACAGACAAAGGCAAACAGCATCAACGCCAAAAAGGCCTTGAGGCGTGAGGAACAAAGGGCGGCAAGCCAGTTTTCTGTCGCATCACTGAGCGATGTGATCCAGTCCTGTTCAGGCTGTGGATGAGGCGTGCCCGTCTGCCAGCGTGGCTGATTGTCCGGTGCGGACGGGTCATTTGGAAACAGGCCGTTGTCTGACATAGGTGCCTCATTGTCTTGTCACTTCCACAGGTCATGGAAGGGCGTTGAGCATAGCTCAGTCTTATCGGATTTGATTTCTGTTGCACAGGGAAAGGAGCAACTTCTTTGTGCAAATTTGCCGACAAGAACGGCTTGAGACATCGAAGATTGGTACGGGAATACGCATCAACGCGTAACGCATTGTCAGGTTCGCTTGAGATTGGGTCACTCACAAACTTTGCAAGTGCGAAACAAATTTCGCGTTCCAATTCAGCTTTGAAGCAACGTCGGTTCCTTCTATGGCGGAATAAACAAATCTTCTTCAATTATTGACGGGGCCATAGTCGCCAAAGAGAAAGAGGCGTCTCCTACTTTGCAGGAAGATCTTATAGACTGACTATGCGTTCTTAATGCGCTTATATAGTATTTTTGCCAAGTATTGATTGCACCCGATTTAAGTATTTAGATTGCTTGATCATAACCTTCATGTTACAAGTAAATAACATATCAGGAATCGCTTTCTATCCAGTGTTGCGTAACCGGTTCGTGTTTCAGTTTCTGAAGGGGGAACGAACGCATGCGTTACGATTTTTCAGATGCTCCGGTTTCGGACGACATTGAAACTCGTCAATGTGAAAAGCAGGACGCTGAAAGTTTTGACCGCCCTATTCGCTCCAAAGAGCAATTGGATGTGTTGATTGTTGAAGATGACGATTTCGACTTTCACATTATCCAACGTTATTTGCTCAATTCAGTGTCCTACAATGCCAAGATTGAGCGCGCCTCAACGCTCGCCAAGGTGAAAGTTGCCGCCGCGTTGCATTGTTACGATGTCGTATTGATTGATTTTTGTTTGGGCAATGATACCGGCGTGCTGGCAATGGATGCATTTGGCGGCCCCCAGTCCGACTGCGTGATGATCCTGATAACGGGCATGATGGGCCCCGAAATTCAGAAGATTTCACTCAAAGCCGGGGCCGTTGGCTGCATTTCCAAAGATCAGTTGAATTCACAACTGCTTGAGACGACGATCACCTGTGCGCTGCATAATCATCGACTGGAGAAACGTCTCCATCAGGCCATTTTCGATCTGGAAGATGCAACACGTGCGAAAAACACATTCTATACCAATATGGGTCATGATCTGAAAACCCCGTTGAATGCCATTATGGGGTATGCGGAAATCATCTCCGACAATTGCTTGAATTTGCCTGTTCCCCAGCAATATCGTGATTATGCGAAGTTAATCCGTTCAGGCGGGCTTCATTTGCTTGAAGTGATCAACAATCTGGTGCTGCATGCCAGCGACATGGCTCAGACGATTGGAGGTGCTTTCGAGCAGGCGAATTTGCGTGATTTGACTGACAAGGCAATCGATCTTGTCGGCATATTGGCTGATAGCAAATCCATTGATGTGAGCAGGCGCCCGTCTGATGATTGCCTGACGGTCTATTGCCAGCCGTCCTTGATCACCCAAGCGATCGTCAACATTCTGTCCAACGCAATCAAATATACCGATGTTGGCGGAAAAATTTGCATCCACAATGTGACGTGTGGCGACTCACACTGCGTTGTGATCGAGGATTCCGGCATCGGGATGAGCAAGGCAGACATAGAGGTCGCAATGACTCCCTTTGGTCGTTGCAAGCTGCCACCGGAGCTGTCTCAGGAAGGCACCGGGCTTGGCTTGTCGATTGTTGAGAAAATCGCGGTTAGCCATCATGGAACTGTCTCGATCGAAAGTACGCCAGGCATCGGGACAAAAGTGAAATTCGCATTGCCCTCAATCCAATGATGTCCAGCAAGGGTTTGGCTGAACCTCCCTTTCCTATTTTGACTGAAATTCAGGCTTACAGTTCCGTGACGCGGTTCTTTCCATAAATCGAGTTTATGATTGGCCATGGCGAACCTTCACCATATCTGCCACACTTAAAAGTGCGTGCTGCTTTTTGTGTTTGCGTTTCATGACTGCATAAGTTTGAACAATCGGGTGTATTGGTGACAGATCTCTCTCTTCTTTCTCGTGATGAGTTGGTTGAACGCATTCATGAACTGGAAAGGTGGGGTGATGGCCAGGCCGCGTCTTGCCAGGGGAAAGCCCCCCTCCTCTTCTCTCATTCCCTTTACGAGCTTAGTCGACGCATAGCGCATGACATCAAAGCGCCCCTTCGACAAATAACGCAGTTGAGCGAGATATTGTCCGAGAGCCCAAAAGGCGTGCAAGATCAGGACAATTTGGCCGTCATTGATATGATCGCGGGTCGAGCGACTGAGCTTGATACTCGACTGGAAGAATTGCGCTCCTTTGGCAATGTTCACTTTCAACCCATGAAATATGAACTGGTCTCAATCGAAGAGATTGTTGAAACCTGCCGACTAAGGTTGCAGCTTGACGACAGTCAGGTTCACTTCATTGGAGCGCCCGATTTGCTTGTGAAGGCAGATCGGAACTTACTCGATCTGTTTTTTCACAACCTGTTGGCATTCCTGTTTCTTTCCAGCGGGATGGTACCTTCGGTCCAAATCCGGCAGGTGTCAGACGAGGCTTCTAACCAAGGGAAAATTCTTGATATCTCAGTGTCTGGTTATGCTTTTGAAATTAGGGGGAAGTCTGGTTTTCTTGACCCATATACCTCCATCACGGCCAATGAGACTGAGCTCAATACCGGGTTGAAAATGACGATATGTGCGATGGCATGCAAACGGCATGGATGGCGACTGTGTGATGATTTTTCAGCGCAAGAAGGCTTCTTGTTAAGTTTGCACGCGTGATGTCCGCAGATCCTGTTCGGGAAAGGCACAAAAAAGCATGACGTTCGGAAGCGTCAAATTACGGGATTGATGATCAGATAAACACTGAAACAAATCAGACTGATAATCGTAGAGACAGCCAAGCTGTTGCTGACAAATGCCACCTCCTCCTCGGTCGCCTTTTGCATGAATAAAGGGATGATGTAGGGAGGAGGCAAGATCAGCAAAATGAAGAATGCGGCCTGATATCCCGGCCCCAATCCGAGCCAATTGGCAATAACGAAGTGATTGAGAAGCAGAGCTGATGGAACAATGATGCCATAGCGTAGGCCCACCAATTTCGCCACATCACCCAATCCTTGTCGCTTCACCTGGATACCATGGCCCACCACCAACAAGATCAATGGCACCACCATGGCGGTCAGCAATTTGAGCGTCGCGTAGAGACTGGACAGCAATGGCGCTGTTTTAACCGTCTCGGCAAAGCCCAGACCATTGAGCAACAGACCCGCAGTCAGCGCGATTGTAACAGGTGATGTTGCGAACATTTTCATAATTGCGACCGGGTTTGAGCTTCCATCCCGGCGGGCCATCATCAGGGGTGCAAACACAAACCAGATGAACAGCTCGTGCGGAAGGTCAACCACGGCAATATAACCGACGGCCTCCAAGCCATAGGCGCCCCCAAACAAGCTGACCCCCAACATGCCATATTCAAAGCCCGTCAACAAAAAGGGAAACCAGGGATGGTGGGGAACGAGCCATTTTCCAAGCACCAGCCCCAATCCGTAGAGCCCGATGCAGATCACTGCCACCAGAAGCCAGAGACCCAGAAAAGACGTTTTCATCTCCATATCGAGAAAAACGGTAAAAAGCACGCTGGGCAAAATCAGATTGACAATCAGCTTCTTGATGCCTTCAACCACCTCGATGCTGATAAACCCGGTCCAGCGGAAAAACATGCCAAGAATGATCAGGTAAAGAATGGGCAACAATGAATCAAAAATGGACATGAAAGCCTCAAATTGCAGGTTTCAGAAAACCATGATCGTTTCACGCAGACCAGCTGATGGCAAGACCGAAGGCCCTGCCCGGTTTAAATGACGCAGGCATTTCGATTTTCTATTCAGCATTGAAAAATGGGAAAGCGGACATAAGAAGAAAAAATGGCGACCCCTGAAGGATTCCTATCAATATTAGAGATTCATTTAAAATATTGTAATTGCTTGTATAATTGGATTTTAGAAAATAACTGTCGTACAGTATGTCGTACAAAATGACGTACAAAAAGGGGAGCCAAATTGCTCCTGTGACTTTAGTGCTTATCCGCCTTCTCGTCCAGCTTTTCCTCAATCCGTTTGAGGCTGTCAAAGACGCGCTCGATTGCTTTGGAATAGCCCCTGACGCGCTCTTCCAGAACCATCACCCGCGCCCGCAGCATGAAATGCGAACCGGCCACGGAAACGACCATTCCGGCAATGTAGAAAAAGTCTTTCAAATCGTCGCTCATTTCAGCCCCTGCCCCAATCCCTTGCATTGCTGTCGGATCAGATCGTTATTGACTTTGAGGTCTTTCAAAAACTGCCCTGCCCCAATTGGCGCGTCATCCCTGATCTGGCCATTCGGCTTGACCCACTGGCGAAAGGCTTGCCGCAGCTCAGGCGTGACACGAATAACACCAGCTTCGCACAGGCTGTCCAGATGCGCTGACTTGCACCCCGCAAGCAGCAGGTTACAGGCCATCAATGACAGCGTTAAAATCATCCTCAGCATTGACCTTTTCCCGAATGCGCCGCGCCTCTTCTTTGACGCGGATCTGCTCTTTCAGTTGTGCATTTTCTTGAGCCAAGCGGCCATTCTCGCGCAAGCCAGAGCGGGCGGCATAGTCGTTAAAGACATCGCGCAGAAACTCACTGAGATAGCCAAGAATTACCCCTGCAATCCATTGCCACATGACACCCGCTCCTTTGTTGGCTTAGCTGTCGGCTGTGGTGGCGACTTCGGTAAAGCCAGACACAAGGCGCTCACCGATCTTGGCGGTGATCAGATCCGCCAGTTTGTCAGGATCGAGACCAAAATACTTGACCGCATCGGGACTCATTTTCGCGACATAGTTGGCGACCAGAGCAATCACTTCGCTATCGACTTCAAAGCTATTGTTGCCCTTGGCTTTTTTCAGCATGGTTTCAAAGGCCGCGCCAATGCCGCGCTCGATTGCCCCATGCAGGCTGTCACGCTGTTTGGCATCGATCTGTAAGCCAAAAAGCTTTTTGCCCGCCCAGGCAACAGCGCCGACCAGAACAGCCGCCACCACGTCAGCAAGGCCTTGCGCAAATTCTCCTGCAAGGGTGGTCAGTGGGGAAAGGTCAATCGTTGCTGCATAGGCAGGCAGTGCCATCACGGCGACGCCAATAAAGGCACCCATCAGCATCAGAGTGGAGGAAAGAAAAGACTTGATAGACATGAGACACGCGCTCCATTGAATGAGTTGCAAAACTTCAATGGACAGATGGTCTCACGCAGATTGTCCGCGTTGATAAGTATTGCGAAGGTGACAAAGCCACCTTCGCGGATGCAAGCGCGACCGTTGATTACCGCAATCAATGAGAACTTGAAAAATTACGCCTCATTGGTTGAGACAATGCCGTTACTATCGACAATGGGAAGAGCATTGAAACCGATAGGACCAACCGGCTTGAAGCCAATCGGATAGTGATAAGAAACCACGCGGGCAACGCTGAACGGTTTGATCGAAACCTTGTTGCCTTGATTGCCGCCAAGCACCATGAGATTGCCGAACCGATCACGCCCAACCACAAAGCCCACATGACCATAAGGGCCATTGGGCGTCTTGCGCCAGAACACCACCACCGCGCCAACGCATGGCCCGTCCAGCACCTGCCCCCAATGGTTCCAATAGTAGGACTTTGCGCCTGCCGATCGCGTTGACCGGATCCCGCATTCTTCCAGCACCCCGCCAACGTATCCCGCACACCATGCGGTTTCATCATCGGTGAAGGGCATGCGGATCAACTGCCACCATTCGAGAATTTTGGAATTGTGCCGGTTGCCGGGATACTCGCGCAAGCCCAGATAGGAGCGTGCAACCTTCAGCCAGAGCGGTTCTGCCAGGTCGAAATATTGCTTTGAAATGTTAGGCCGTGCCGCCTGCACATTGTCAATGCGCCCATCCAGCAACGCCGCCTTTGTCAATGGCCCGACATATGGCCGCGCCCGATAGCCGATTGAGCGTTTGAAGTCGATCACGGCTTGATTGGATTGCTGCCCCCAAATGCCGTCAATGGCTCCATGGTAAAACCCTTTTGCCTTGAGCGCCCGTTGCAGGCGCTTCGCCTCTGCCTTTTTCATATAAATACCCTCGATTGGAATGATCCAATTCAAGAGTAAGCGGAAGTTTCAGGCGGTTGATTTGTTGGGCTATGCACGGCGATAAAGGGCGGGGGCAGACCTTCGCAGCGCGATCTACAAACTCACACATAGCGGACATTAACTTTTCTCGTCGAATGTCTGGAAAGCCAAAGATAGCCGATGAAACCGCAGATACGATTGACAGATACTGCGGAAGCTAGTTTCCTGTAAGCATTTTCAATCGGTCTTTCGCGTAACCCAAAAACTCAAAAGCAAAGTACCCGGCCGCAGCTGCGACCAAAGCCATTCCATGGGCAGAAAGCTCCGGTGTCTCGCCTGCCTCGGCATTGTATATCAGTGAGTGAAGCACCCGACTTTTGATGAATAAAAAGGAAAAGACACCCATCGCACCACCAACCATCAGGAAATGAAGTAAGCTTATCCTTTTCTCGGACTTGTTGGCTTCCTGAGGGTTGGGTTCGATTGATTGATCTGCTGAGAGGGTGAGGAATTTCACCCCGGATCCTACAGATCCCATGACCAAGCAAAGGGAAATAAACGGCGCATCGGCGATGAGTTTTACAAGTTCTTGTGAAATTGGGAATTCTTTGATCCCTATAGTTGCCACGATAGCGGCGACCGAAACAGCGAATAAAGATAGAATTATGCCGAAGAATACTACGGTCAAATAATACTGAGTTCGCCTGACTTTTTCAAACTCCAAGCGCTTTAAACTGGACGCAGATACCTCTGTTTGTGCTTTTACTGGTTTTGTCGAATCGACAGGTGCATCACCAACGAAATCATTGTTCGACATCAAAATACTCTCAAAATGAAAACTAAAACAATTTCGTCAACTATATGAAATCTTTCTACCCCAGCACAAGCTCTAAAGCTGACCATCAGAAATGTCTATCAAGCAACTTCTTCTGCATAATCTCGAAAAGTTCCAAACGATTATCAAAA
>CAXXSO010000061.1:0-78280 GCA_963676965.2 uncultured Cohaesibacter sp. | reverse complement strand
AAGCGCTTTTTCCGGCGTCTTGATGATAAAGGCATTCAAAGCATCGGCAGCGTCGATCGCCGCCAGATAGCTCTGGGTCAACTCGGTTGCGGTAAACTCTTTTTTTGCCAGCCCGTCGCGGGCCTCTGCAATTGTCAAAGCCGTGAGATCTGTCACTCTGGCTTCCTCATCCTTTTGCAGGAAAGTCGTCTTCAAGGCCATTGGCCTTTGTTGTCCGAACAATCCCGATCCATCTCATTTAAGGGTTCGCCAAGCCTTGCCGATCCGGGAGGGGCAAGCGCCTGAAAGGGTCTATTCGATGACCTTTGGAACCATGAAAAAATTGTCTTCGGACATTGGCGCATTGGCCACGACGCGATCGGCATAATGGCCGTCGGTGATCACGTCGTCCCGCTTCTTCATTTCCTGATCGACAACGGCGGTCATCGGAACCACATTGTTGACATCCACTTCATTAAGCATCTCGACCCAATTGAGAATGGAGTTCAATTCACCCTTGAGGTTCTCCGCCTCTTCTTCTGTAACGGACAGGCGGGCGAGACGCGCCACGCGCTTGACCGTATCCTTGTCAATTGACATGAATGCAAGCCTTCCAAATGAAACGTCCGGCGCGTAGTTGCAAAATGGCAAATAGCGACCCGGACAAAAATGAGTCTCATCTCACTCATCAACGGCTATAGCATTGCTAAAGAAAGGGGTGCAACTCCCCAACCGCCCAAAGCCCGCACGAAAGTCACCAAGGCATCAAGGAATATGCCAATTTTCCCCATTTGGTATCCACTTGCCTTGAAAAGCCGGAGACAGCCCGCTCAGAATCGGGACAAGAAGAAGGCAAATCGAGATCACCTTAGGAGCCCGAACAAGGTCTTTGCTATGACATCGCCACATTCAAAGCGATCCGTTCCGCTTGAAATCCTCGCCATTTCCGGCAGCGCACGTCGGGCGTCGACCAACACGGCGCTGCTCCACGCGGTCCGCAAAGCGGCCCCTGATGGCATCAACGTCACGGTCTTTGAAGGGCTGGGCACATTGCCTGTCTTCTCACCAGACCTTGAAGCCGGTCCATTGCCCCCGTCCGTTGCAGCCTTCAAGTCAGCAGTCGCAACCAGCAACGGCATCATCATATCCAGTCCGGAATATGTGCGCACCCTGCCCGGAGGCCTCAAGAATGCCATTGATTGGCTTGTTTCCGGTGAGCAGATCATCGATAAACCCGTGGCGCTCTTGCATGCTTCCCACCGGGGCGACGACATGCTTGCCACATTGCGGCTGGTGCTGGCGACAATAACCAGTCGATTTGAGCCGGATATCTTCGAACGCTTTGCACTGATGAAAGCATCACCCGATGAAATCGCCCAAATCATGAGCGAGCCGGAGCAAAGAGCCAGAATAAAGGCCTATCTCAAGGCTTTTGCTGCAGCCTGCGACACCACCAAAGAAGAATTATTCGGTTGAACCAACAAGCAAAACCAGCCAAAACACTGTATTCCAGCGACATTTGCATTCCAGCGACGAGAGACCCAGCCCATGGCCCGCAAAAAGAAGAAAAAAGCGCCGATTGACATTCCGCTGCATGACATGATCGCCGGATTGAAACCCGGCGAACGGCTGATGGGACTTGATCTGGGCACCAAAACCATCGGCGTTGCCGTGTCTGATACGGGCCGGATGATTGCCAGTGCCCTGGAAACCATCCAGCGCAAGAAATTCTCATTGGATGCCGAGCGGCTCCTTGCTTTGTGCAGCGAGCATAATGTTGGCGGAATCATCCTTGGCCTGCCGCTCAATATGGATGGCTCTGAAGGCCCGCGTGCACAAGCCACCCGCGATTTTGGCCTGTCGTTGCGCGATCTCTGGCGCGAACGCGAAATAGCCTCCCTGCCCATCACCTTCTGGGACGAGCGTCTGTCCACCGTTGCCGTCACCCGCACCTTGCTTGATGCAGACACATCGCGTGCCCGGCGTGGCGAAGTGGTCGACAAAATGGCCGCCTCCTACATCCTGCAAGGGGCCTTGGATCGGATCCGCCTTGCCCCCGCTGAAGCGTCTGACCAGACAGATACAGGCGAAGCGACGGATTGATCATCGCCACCGATTGGCCCTAATGCAGGCTTGCAGTCTCCGATTTGCACCGTTAAACAGGGCCAATCCCTCGTCGGATGTCCTGTCTGCAACTCGCCCTTCTTGCACCATCTCAGTTCCGGAACGCCCCATGCTTATTCTAGAAGCGATGATTCCCACCTTTTGCCTTGTGGCACTGGGTCTATATATCCGGCGCAGCAATATGGTGCCTGAAAATCAATGGAGCGGACTGGAAACCCTTTCTTATTGGCTCTTCTTCCCTGCATTGATTTTTCACTCGCTGGTGTCCGCTGACTTGAAGAATGTGCCATTGGGGGAAATGGCCGGAGCGCTGATCACCACACTCCTCGTCATGGCGGTGATCCTGCTCCTTGCCTATCCGGTGATGAAATCACTTCTGTCCCTCGATGGTCCCGCCTATACCTCTATTTATCAAAGTGTGTTGCGCTGGAACGGCTTCATTGCCTTGTCCATCGTCCAGAAAACTTACGGCACGGATGCCATGGCTCTGGTTGCCATTGGCATGGCCGCCATGATCCCGGTGATCAATGTGATCGTTGTTGCCATTTTGGCCACCTTTGCTTCCCAATCGAAGGCAAATTTTGGCAATGTGTTGATGAACATTTTGAAAAACCCGCTGATCTGGGCTTCTGCTAGTGGGTTGGTCTTCAATATGCTCGAAATCCCCATCTGGGATCCAATTCGCACCACCATCGAGGTCACGGCGCGCGCTGGGCTTGCCACGGGTCTTTTGATTGTCGGGGCAGGTCTCAAGCTGCGCTATATTTACCCGCCCAGCCTCTTCAACTGGATCGGAACCCTGTGGCGTTTGCTGGTCATGCCTGCTCTTGCTCTGGGCATCGGCCTGCTCTTTGGTCTGGATGGCCAAGTGCTCGAGATTGCCGTCATCTGCATGGCGGTTCCAACCGCGATGAATGGCTATATTCTGGCTAAGAAAATGGGCGGCGATGCGGAACTGCTCATTGGCATGGTCACCTTTCAGACCGGTCTGGCCTTGCTGACCATCCCTTTCTGGCTGTTCTTCATCCGCAGTTTCATCACTGGCTGATGATGCAGATCCAAATGGGCCGGACGGTTGCACCACACCGAATGTCCCTTTTCCACCCGCGGCACTTTTCCCACTCGATATTTTTCAACGCACCAAAAGGCTGCTGACCCTTGCAGCCTGATGCGATTCCACCTATAGCTATGCATCTAGCGAAAACCCCGAAACGCTAGGATAAAGACGTGGCATTTGCGCATCGCCATTTGCTCGGCATAGCCGGGCTGACCCCTCCCGAAATCACAGCTCTTCTGGATCTGGCACAGGAAGCCATTGCCGTTTCCCGTCAGGTTGAAAAGAAAAAGGCCATTCTCAAGGGCCGCACCCAGATCAACCTGTTTTTTGAGGCCTCCACCCGCACCCAAAGCTCGTTCGAGCTTGCAGGCAAACGCCTTGGCGCGGATGTCATGAATATGGCGGTCAAGAATTCCTCGGTCTCCAAGGGCGAAACCCTGCTCGACACCGCTCTCACCCTCGGAGCGATGAACCCGGATATTCTGGTTGTCCGGCATGCAGCCGCAGGTGCCCCACAACTGTTGGCCCGCAAAGTGGGCTGCTCGGTGATCAATGCCGGTGACGGCGCCCATGAACATCCGACACAGGCCTTGCTTGATGCCCTGACCATCTTGCAGCATAAACCAAGCCTGCAAAATCTTGTGGTCGCCATTTGCGGCGACATTCTCCACTCCCGCGTTGCCCGCTCCAACATCCAGTTGCTCAATGCCATGGGCGCGGAAGTCCGCTTGATCGCGCCCACCACCCTGTTGCCAGCCGATGTCGAAGCCCTCGGCGTCAAGGTCTTCCGCGATATGAAGAAGGGCCTTGATGGCGCTGATGTGGTGATGATGCTCCGCCTTCAGCTTGAACGCATGAATGGCGCTTTCATTCCCTCGGTCCGTGAATATTTCCATTTCTACGGGCTGGACGAAGACAAGCTGCAAAATGCTGCCAAAGATGCCATCGTCATGCATCCCGGCCCAATGAACCGCGGTGTTGAAATTGACAGTTCGGTTGCAGATTCCGGTCGCTCCGTCATCCACGAACAGGTCGAAATGGGCGTCGCCGTCCGCATGGCAGTCATTGAATTGCTGGCCAAAAACAGCCTGGAACTCGGCCCGGTTGAGGTGGAATAAGAAAGAATGATCATGCCAGACAGACACCAATCTTCCTTCGCCCTGACCAACCTGCATTTGCTCGACCCGTCAACGGGCCTTGATGAAAAAGGCGCAATCCTCATTGAGGACGGCAACATCAAGGCAATCGGTGCCAATGTGGCCAGCCAATTGCCAACCGATATTTTGCGCGTCGATGGTGGCGGCAAAGTCGCCGCACCCGGCCTTGTCGATATGCATGTCACCACCGGTGAACCCGGCGCAGAGCATCGCGAGACACTCAAAAGCGCCAGCCGCGCCGCGGCGGCAGGCGGCGTGACCACCATCGCCACCATGCCCGACACCGACCCGGTGATTGACGACATCGCTCTGGTTGATTTCATCAAGCGCCGCGCCCGCGATACAGCCCGCGTCCATGTCGAGCCTTACGCCGCCATGACCAAGGGCCTCAACGGCAAGGAAATGACCGAAATCGGCCTGATGCTGGAAGCAGGCGCCGTGGCACTGACCAATGGTCGCCGCGCTGTCACCAATGCCCAGATAATGCGCCGGGTCATGACCTATGCCCATGATTTCGGCGCCCTTGTGGTCCATCATCCCGAAGATCCCGATCTGGTCGGCAACGGAGTGATGAATTTGGGCGAGACCTCCACCCGTCTGGGCTTGCCGGGCATTCCTTCGGAAGCGGAAACCATCATGGTCGCCCGCGACATCCGCCTTGCCCAATTAACTGGCTGTCGCTACCACGCCAGCCAGATCAGTTGCGCCGAGAGCCTTGAAATCATTCGACGTGCCAAGGACAAAGGCCTCGATGTCACATGCGGTGTCTCGATCAACCATCTGACATTGAATGAGAATGATATCGGGCTTTATCGCACATTCTACAAAATGTCGCCGCCTTTGCGCAGCGAAGAAGAACGGCTGGCCATGATCGAAGGCGTCGCTGACGGCACCATTGATGTCATCCATTCCGCCCACGATCCGCAGGATGTGGACACCAAACGCCACCCATTTGCCGAATGCGCTGACGGCGCGGTCGGATTAGAGACCATGCTGGCAGCCGCCATGCGTCTGGTCCACAGCGACCAATTGAGCCTCAAGCAGGTCTTCAAGGCTTTGTCCACCACCCCGGCAGCTCTGTTGTCTCTTGATGCAGGTAGCCTCAAGCCGGGCAATCCGGCGGACATCATCGTCTTTGACCCCGACGAGCCATGGGTGATGGATCGTGACCTGCTTAAATCCCGCTCCAAGAACACCGCCTTCCACAAAGCGCGCCTATCCGGCCGGGTTTTGCAAACTTACGTTGAAGGCCAGCTGGTTCATCATTACGATCCGTCTTGAGCCTGGCTCAACAGAATCAACATCGCGCCGGACCAAATCACTTGGCCCGGCCCCTGTGCCTGAGGACAGACAATGCCCGATCCGATCAGCCTGACCTATTCCCTGCCCTATTATCTCATGGCACTGGCTTTTGGCTATATTTTGGGGTCTACCCCCTTTGGCCTTCTGCTGACCAAATTTGCCGGTATGGGCGATGTTCGCAATATTGGCTCGGGCAATATCGGCGCGACCAATGTATTGCGCACCGGTAGCAAGAAGCTGGCTTTCTTCACACTGCTCGGCGATATGCTGAAAGGCACCATTCCTGTCTTCATCGCCACGCAATGGGGACCGGAAACCGCAAATCTGGCCGCCATCGGGGCTTTCCTTGGCCATCTTTTCCCATTCTGGCTGAAATTCAAGGGTGGCAAGGGGGTTGCGACCTATGTGGGTGTGTTGCTTGGCCTTTATTGGCCTGCCTTCCTGCTCTTTGCCTTCACCTGGATCGCCTGCGCCTTGATCACCCGCTATTCATCCCTATCGGCGCTAATTGCCAGCGGTGTGATGCCCTTTGCCCTGATAGGCTTTGGCGAATGGCAAATGGCCGAAGTCTTTGCCGTCCTCACCGCGCTGCTCTGGGTAATGCACAGGGCAAACATCAACCGCCTCATCAACGGCACCGAAAGCAAGATAGACGGCACAAAAAATACCGGGACCGATAGCGACTCCGATCCGGCAACCGGCGGACCGGAGGCATGACACAGAATGATCCCGCCAAGGCAGAGACACCATCCACGGATGTCTCCAAGTCCTTCGCGGGAGCTGATGCCCCCTCCTCCAAGCTCGATGATCAGGAGCGTTTTGACTGGCTTCAATTAATCCGCTCGGGCAATGTCGGCCCGGCAACGTTCCATCACCTGCTAGCCCATTATGGGTCTGCCCGAAAGGCGCTTCTAACCCTGCCTGAACTTGCTCGCAGAGGCGGTGGAAAGCGCAAAATCAAAATCGCCTCTGAAGCCGACCTGACAGAGGAATGGGAACAATTGCATCGCGCGGGCGCCCGCCTTGTGGCACTGGCCGATGATGACTATCCCCACGCCCTCAAACATATCCATGCCCCACCGCCGCTGCTCACCATCATGGGCGACCCCAGCTTGGCACAAGGGCAGACAATCGCCATTGTCGGCTCACGCAATTGTTCCGCCGCCGGGCGAAAACTGACGACGCAAATTGCAACTGAACTCGGGGAAGCAGGCATCACAATCGCCTCAGGGCTGGCAAGAGGCATAGACACGGCAGCCCATCAAGCCAGCCTGAACACAGGCACCATCGCGGTTGTCGCGGGGGGCCTTAACCGAATCTATCCATCCGAAAATGTCGATCTTGCTCGAACCATCGCGCATCGCGGGTTGCTGATCTCGGAAACGCCGTGGAATTGGCAGGCCCGCAATCAGGATTTTCCTCGCCGCAATCGCATCATATCCGGCCTGTCGGCTGGCGCCCTGATTGTGGAGGCGGCCAAACGGTCCGGTTCACTGATCACCGCACGCTATGCATTGGAACAGGATCGTGACGTCTTCGCCATTCCCGGCTCACCGCTTGACCCCAGAGCAGAAGGTGGCAATCACCTGATCAAGCAAGGGGCCTATCTGGTCTGCGAAGCCAATGACATTCTATCCGTTCTTGTGGATCGATTGCAGGTCTCGCGGGTGACCGCTCCTCTGTCTTTTAAGGAACCGGACCGTAAAGAGGATCGCGACGAAAACGAGCTTTCTGAAAAAGATCGCGATCACTTTGTCTCCAGCTTGTCGCCGACACCCATTAGTGTTGACGAACTGCTGCGCCAATCCGATCTCACCGCATCGCAAATTCAGATGATATTGCTCGAACTCGACATTGCCGGTCGCCTTGAACGCCATGGCAATCAGATGGTTTCACTGATCAGCTAAAAACCGGATCAAACCCAACAATTCTGTCTGGCTCTTCTCCGTCTGCATCACGAACGCGCATAGATAAATAAATAATGGTATAAGTGAATATCCCAATCTCAGATCGCCATAGAAGGACAACTGATGACGGGCAGGTCAATGCCATTTAGGCGCGGTCCCCTGCTTCATGCCATTACCGCAACTCTATATGCATCAAACCTGCCGTCCACCTTATCTGAAAATCTGGGTGCCAGATCTCCCATTAAATAAAGCTGAAACCCGACAGACCGAGTCGACCTATTTGCGCGCCTGCTTTGTTTCCATGGCTTCAATCATTGCCATTTCAAGCAGATAGACCAGCAGTGAAAGCTTTTCTTGCCGAGCCATTTCTGTCAATTCCTGCAAATGCGAATAAATATAATCCGCAGTTTTTGTCTTTCCCGTGCCCTCAGAGGACACACCGCTTACAACACTCAACTTCTTTTCCATTGACCTACCAAACCCGTCCCAAGGCCATTGCCTGATGCAACGTGCATTCCGGTTACAATTAATCGGCTGCATCACGGTCGTTTCACGGTTGCTCCATGACTTCAAGTTCCAGCCCTTCTGGCTTGACCATACACGTTTCAATTACAGTTGTATACAACCTATTTACACCTTATAGGTTGTATATGTATATTTTCCGCCTTTGTGTGAAAGGCAAAATAGTTTGGCGGAAATTGCTTAGAAGCCTTGACGTTGACGGGCTGAACGGTCATTTGACAGAAAACAAACATACTTGAATCAGGGACACTCGCCACCAACCGTCTGCAACCTGTGCAGCCAGAGACAGGTGACCGGAGTGTTGTAAAGACAGGTTTCGCATGGACGTCGTCATCGTTGAGTCACCGGCAAAAGCCAAGACCATCAACAAATATTTAGGCAAGAATTACAAGGTCATGGCATCTTATGGCCATGTTCGAGACCTGCCATCGAAAGATGGTTCGGTTCTGCCTGACGAAGACTTTGCGATGACCTGGGAAGCGGACCCGAAATCCAAGAAACGCTTGTCAGACATCGCCGCAGCGGTCAAGGAATCCGACCGCCTCATTCTCGCAACTGACCCGGATCGCGAAGGGGAAGCCATCTCTTGGCATGTGTTGCAGGTGTTGAAAAATCGTCGTGGTGTTCTCAAGGACAAGCCCGTTCAGCGCGTGGTCTTCAACGCCATCACCAAGCAGTCCATTCTCGAGGCTATGCAACATCCCCGCGACATTGATGTGCCGTTGGTTGATGCCTATCTTGCCCGTCGTGCTCTGGACTATCTGGTCGGCTTCACCCTGTCGCCGGTATTGTGGCGCAAACTGCCCGGAGCCCGCTCTGCCGGGCGTGTCCAGTCCGTTGCCCTGCGCCTTGTTTGCCAGCGAGAAGAAGAAATCGAACGCTTCGTACCGCAGGAATATTGGTCCATTCTGGCCGATCTTGTCACCACCGAAGGGGCCGATTTCCAGGCTCGCCTGACGGCGGTTGACGGCGTAAAAAAAGGCCGGCTCGACATTGCCACAGGTACTGAGGCCGCCGATATCAAGCAATTGATCGAGCAATCGAGCTTGACGGTCCAATCCGTCGAGGCCAAACCGGTGCGCCGCAATCCCTTTGCACCATTCACCACCTCGACCTTGCAGCAGGAAGCCTCGCGCAAACTTGGCTTTGCCGCCGCCCGCACCATGCAGATCGCCCAGAAGCTTTACGAGGGCATTTCGTTTGAAGGCGAGACCACCGGTCTCATCACCTATATGCGTACCGACGGCGTGCAGATTGCACCTGAAGCCATCGGCCCCATCCGCGATGCCATCGCAAGCGAATTCGGCAAGCAATATCTGCCTGAAAAACCGCGCGAATACAGCACCAAAGCAAAAAATGCGCAGGAGGCCCACGAAGCCATCCGCCCAACCGATATCAGCCGCCATCCAAAGCAAATGGCATCCTATCTGGATGAAGAGCAATTGAAGCTCTACACCCTGATCTGGCGCCGCACCATGGCCAGCCAAATGGCCTCTGCACAGATGGAGCGCACGACCGTCGACATCACAGCCAGCAATGGCTCTCGCAGCGCCGACCTGCGCGCCACCGGCTCGGTTGTGCGCTTTGACGGTTTCCTTACTCTATATACCGAGACCAAGGATGACGACGACGACGAGGAAAGCAACCGCTTGCCAGCAATGCACAATGGCGAGACCCTGAAACAAAAAGCGATCAGCTCGAACCAGCACCACACCGAACCACCACCACGCTTCACCGAAGCCACATTGATCAAGCGGATGGAAGAGCTCGGCATTGGCCGCCCGTCTACTTATACCGCAACCCTTTCGGTCCTGCGCGACCGCGGTTATGTGACTTTGGACAAAAAACGTCTGATCCCGGACTCCAAGGGACGTCTGGTTACCGGCTTTCTGTCCAACTTCTTTGAGCAATATGTTCAATATGACTTCACGGCGGAGCTGGAAGAGAAACTCGACCGGATATCCGCAGGTGAGCTTGATTGGAAAGACGTGCTACGCGACTTCTGGAAGGAATTTGCCTCCCATGTCGACGGCACCAAGGAATTGCGTGTCAGTCAGGTGCTTGACACCCTGAACGAAGTGCTCGCTGCCTATGCCTTCCCACCGAAGGAAGATGGCAGCGATCCACGCGCCTGCCCATCCTGTGATGATGGCCGCCTGAGCCTCAAAACCTCGCGTTATGGTGCCTTTGTTGGTTGTTCGAACTATCCGGACTGCAACTACACCCGCCAGTTGACAAAAGATGGCAATGGCGACTATCAGGCTGGCGCCGACGCTGGCCCGAAAGTGTTGGGCACAGACCCCGAAACGGGCCTTGAAGTCACCCTGCGCACCGGTCGCTTTGGCCCCTATGTGCAATTGGGTGAGGACAAGAAGCCACCACGCTCATCCATTCCAAAAGGCTGGGCGCTGGACACTATCGATCTTGAAAAGGCTTTGCAATTGCTCTCCCTGCCGCGGGAAGTGGGTGCACATCCAGAAGACGGCAAGATGATTTCGGCTGGCCTGGGGCGCTATGGACCATTTGTGCTCCATGATGGCACCTATGCCAATCTGCCCGGCGTTGACGACATTTTCACCGTCGGTCTCAACCATGCCGTGACCCTGCTGGCCGAAAAACGCGCCAAGGGCGGCGGTCGTGCTTCGGCACAAGTCCTCAAGGAGCTTGGCGATCATCCGGACGGCGGCGCCATAGCCGTCAAATCCGGCCGCTACGGACCTTATGTCAATCACGGCAAAATCAATGCCACCCTGCCAAAGGACATGGACCCGCAATCGGTCACCGTTGAACAGGCTCTTGAAATGATTGCCGCCAAGGCGGGCTCTGCCAAGAAAAAGGCCCCGGCCAAGAAAGCTGCCGCCAAAAAGACAACAGCGAAAAAGACGACCACCAAGAAGGCCCCAGCTAAGAAGACCCCGGCCAAGAAGACCGCAGCGAAAGCCAAAGTGGCCGAGCCAGCAGATGACAGCCCGCCCTTCGACGTCGACTGACGCTGAAATAGAACAAGGCATCAAACGCCACCAGCCCGGAAGGACCGACCCTTGATACGCAAACGCAAACCAACAATCGAGGACGGCCTTCCCTCCAAAGAAGAAATCCTCGCCTTCATTGCTGAAAATCCCGGTCAGGCGGGGAAACGGGAGATCGCGCGCGCCTTCAACATTTCCGGCGGCGCACGGATCGGGCTCAAACGCATTCTCAAGGAACTGACCGAAGACGGTCACATCGAAAAAAGCCGCAAGCGCCTCGTCAAGGCTGGCGAATTGCCAGCCGTCGGTATTTATCGGATTACGACGCGTGATCCGCACGGCGATTTGATAGGGCTTCCCGTCAAATGGGAGAGTGATCATGGCGACCCGCCGCGCGTCCTGATCCAGCCGGACAAAAAGTCAAAAGCTGTGCCGGGCATAGGCGATCGGGTACTGGCCAAAATTGTCGAGAGCCACCCCGACCAATTCGAAATGGCTGGCATCCGCCAGACGGTGCGTGTGATCAGGGTCTTGCCCAAGCGGGAAGACTCGATCCTCGGCATCTATCGCCGCGACCCCATCCATGGCGGTGGTCGCCTTGTGCCCATCGACAAGAAAACACAAGAAGTCTCGATTGACGATTCGGCCCGTGGGGATGCAGAGGAAGGCGATCTGGTCGCCGTCTCGGTCACCCGCTCCGGTCGCTCACGCACCCCGCGCGCCCATGTGCGCGAAGTGATCGGGCCGATGGCCTCAGAGCAGGCCGTCAGCATGATTTCCATCCATGCGCTGGAAATCCCCCACATCTTCCCCGACGCGGTGCTGATGGAGGCTGAACGGGCCACAGAGCCTCCCATGAAGGGCCGCGAGGACTGGCGCGACCTGCCGCTCATCACCATTGACCCGGCAGATGCCAAGGATCATGACGACGCCATCTATGCGGAACCGGACACAGATCCGGCCAATGAAGGCGGCACCATCGCCTATGTGGCAATCGCCGACGTCGCCTATCATGTTCGCCTTGGCTCCCAGCTCGACCGCGAAGCCTTCAAGCGCGGCAACTCGGTCTATTTCCCGGACCGCGTTGTCCCTATGCTTCCCGAGCGAATTTCCAACAATCTGTGCTCCCTCAAAGAAGGCGAAGATCGCCCTTCCATGGCGGTGCGGATGGTTTTCGATAAGCATGGCAAGAAGAAAAGCCATAGCTTCCATCGGGTGATGATCCGTGTCGCAGCCGGCATTTCCTACAATCAGGCGCAGACTGCAGTCGACGGCGCGACCGACGAGAAAACTGCCCCCATCCTTGAGACGATCTTAAAGCCACTTTGGGATGGTTATGCCATTCTCAAGGCCGGTCGCGATGCACGCGAGCCACTGGAACTCGACATCCCGGAGCGCAAGCTGCTGCTGACCCCGGAAGGCAAAATCGACCGGGTCATTGTGCCGCCACGTCTGGACGCGCACAAACTGGTCGAAGAATTCATGATTCAGGCCAACGTCGCCGCAGCCGAAACCCTTGAAAAGCACAAGCAAAAACTTGTCTACCGGATCCACGACAATCCTTCGCCCGAAAAGCTCGAAGCCCTGCGGGAGTTCTTGCAATCACTTGATCTCAACCTGCCCAAAGGCGGCAATCTGCGCCCGGCCAATTTCAACGCCATCCTCAATCGCATGGCCGACACCGAGCACGGACCGCTGGTCAGTCAGGTGGTTCTGCGCTCACAGGCACAGGCTGAATATAACCCGGAAAATATCGGCCATTTCGGCCTCAACCTGCTGCGCTATGCCCATTTCACATCCCCGATCCGTCGCTATGCCGACTTGATCGTCCATCGCGCTCTGATCGCCGCCCTTGATCTGGGCGATGATGGTCTGCCGTCCGGCTTTGAGACAAAACTGGGCGACATTGCAGGCCATATTTCGACCACCGAACGCCGCGCCATGACCGCCGAGCGCGATACAAAGGATCGACTGATTGCGGGCTTCCTTTCCAGCAAGGTTGGGGCGAAATTTACCGGCAAGATTTCCGGTGTCACCCGCGTCGGGCTGTTTGTCCAGCTGATGGACACCGGTGCGGACGGTTTTATTCCCGCCTCGACCATCGGCTATGATTATTATGCGTTCGATGAACCAAACCACCGGCTGGTCGGCGAAGCCACCGGCGAAACCTTCCGGCTGGGCGACATTGTCGAGGTGAAACTCGTCGAAGCGGCCCCCATGGCCGGAGCCTTGCGGTTTGAAATGCTCTCCGAAGGCCGCAAAATTCCCAAGGGCCGCCTTAGCCGAACCCGAAGCGTGCGAGGCCGGACCAACGGCATCCCGAAAAAGGGTCGCGGCAAGAAACTGCCCGGCACCACCCGCCCCCGCACAGGCAAACCCAAAAGGGGCAACAAAGGGAAGCGATAGACAATCTACGCATTATTACTATATATAGATGGCTCGACTGTAAGAGGGGATCAGTCACAACGAAACAAGCCGAAAAGGACGAATGCAGTGACAAGCCAAATGACAAGCAGCCTCAGCCTGCAAGCCAAACCGCACCGTGGTGTTTTTGCGGCGATGCTTCAAGGTGCCCTCTGCCGTTGTCCAAATTGCCAGAAAGGCCGCTTGTTTGACGGCTTTCTGCAAGTCACCGATAAGTGCAGCAATTGTGGCGAGCATTATTCCCATCACCGCGCCGATGACGCCCCTCCCTATTTCACGATTTTCATCGTCGGTCATATCATTGTGCCTTTGGTCATCTGGGTGGAAGTGGTCTTCAGGCCTGCCCTGTGGATTCACATGACCATCGGGATCCCCGTCACAATTGCGATGTCCTTAGCATTTTTGCGCCCTATCAAAGGCGCGATTGTCGCTTTACAGTGGGCGAACTATATGCACGGCTTTGATCCCAATGCCGAGCCCGACTTACCGGAACGCCTATAGATTCTGCATCGGTTGGTCGGCCATCCCATTAACACACGTTCGCACGCGCTTGCCTTTTGGCGGCCGACCGAGAGATTATGTCCGAATTGATTGAAAAGCCCCCCGTCACGCACCCGGAATTGACCGCCAACGCCCTTCGCATGTATGACAGGGCGCACAAGAACATCCGTCCCAAAGACGCCGCCACGCTGATCATTCTTGATCGAGAGCACGGCGAGCCAAAGGTTCTGATGGGCCGTCGCCATATGAAACATCGCTTCATGCCCGGAAAATTCGTCTTTCCCGGTGGTCGCCTTGATTCGACGGACCGCCATGTGCCCTTTGCCGGCGATTTGCACCCCCATGTGTTGGAAAAACTGCGCACCAAGGCCAAGAATGGCAATAGCGATGCCCGGATGCGCGGCCTCGTCATGTGTGCCATTCGCGAAACCTATGAAGAGGCAGGGTTGTTTCTGGGCGTCAAGGGCAACGACAAGCGCCTGAAGGGCGGCGATTGGGAGGCCTTCAAGGCGCGCGGTCTGCTGCCCGACCTTTCCCCCTATCGCTTCATTGCCCGTGCCATCACCCCTCCGGGCCGTACACGGCGCTTTGACACGCGATTCTTTGCCGTGGATGCATGCCACATCATCGACCGCCTTCCCGAAGGCACAGGCCCCACAGGAGAGCTGGAAGACCTACACTGGCTGACCATCGCGGACGCCCACAAGCTCGACCTGCCGCGCATAACCCAGGAGATTCTCACCGAGCTTGAAAAGCGGCTCGAACGGGACCCGGACTTCACCCCCAATGAAGCCACCCCCTTCTTCTATATGCAGGGGAATGTCATGGTGCGGTCCGAGGTCTAAACTGCCCATTTATCTGCATTTGGGCGGCCTTTACGGTGCGAAAATGCATCTCCTTCAAGAATGGCGTCGATAATTGGTGCCGCACCCTTGACAATAAGCCAACTTTGCGTAGTTTGGCGGCTCGAAACAGGTTTTATGCTGAGCCGGTTCTTTTCCGCTCAGCGCATCTTCAGCCCGCACCCTTTGGTGAGTGACAGACCTGCTGTCAAAGCCAACTGCGGGCCCAAGAGACGGAAAAGACGAAATGGCTAAGGCAACAACTATCAAGATCCGTCTGGTCAGCACCGCTGATACGGGTTACTTCTACGTCACCAAAAAGAACTCCCGCACCATGACCGAAAAAATGGTCAAGCGGAAGTACGACCCGGTGGCCAAGAAACATGTTGAATTCAAAGAAGCAAAAATCAAATAGGCTTCTTCGTAAGATCGACATCAAAAAAGGCTCGCAAGATTTTCTTGCGGGCCTTTTTGCGTTCCTGACTGGTTCCATAAAGTTTTTGGAAAAACCTAGTGCCCCTTCGCGTCACCGCCAACGGGTTCCAAAGGCCTTTGAGCACAAAATAGGCCAGCAACCTCGGCCAACAAACATGGATAACCAAAGAGGGCATAAAACACCCAAACAGCCTTCTCGGCTTGATGAGCGCGAGAAGGATATCGATGCCAGGAAGAGATGGAAGGTGCACAGAAGAAAGGATGGCCGGTTCAGATGCAGACCACTTGAGGAGGCCACTCTTGCTGCGCCTGAACCGACCAAGCCCTACGGTCCCAGGAGATGCGGCGGACCTGAGCTTTCCGTAGGGGGAATTCGTGGTTGGATTGAGCACGCGAGTGCATACAGATTTTCTGTAAAGCATGCACAGACGTCCCCACTTCCATCATGCCAGTCCAGCGTAACAAAAAAAAACAGGATTTCAACGAATTGTTTAAACATTCAATAATAATGCGCACTTTTAATGAAAAATTAACCCTAATGCGCCACAGGGCAGCATAAAACAGCGTGCAATAGGCATAGAAACGAAGCTTCTATTGCCGATTGCATACAAGGGACATCACAATATCCCCAGCAACGCGACTGTTTGCCTTATATTATGAGATCGAATCCGTCGTCTGAGTTTGGTCAAGCCGCTTCTTCACTCGCGGCGACAACGCGGTTGCGACCGCTTTCCTTGGCCTGATAGAGCGCATTATCCGCCCGTTTGAGCAACCGATCCTGACTTTCGTTGCCATTCTGCACCGAAGCAAGGCCAATGGACACGGTCACATCGAGCATATCGCGCCCTTTATGGATGATGAAAGGTTTTTCGAAGACTTTCTTGCGAATCCGTTCAGCCACCACCGTTGCCAGAGCATGATCGGTGTCCGGCATGATCACCACGAATTCTTCGCCGCCATATCGGCAAACAAGATCAATACCGCGCGTATTTTTACGAATTCGATTGGAGAATTCTTGCAAGACTTCATCACCAGCATCATGACCATGTGTGTCATTGACCGACTTGAAATGATCAATATCCATCAGCAGCAATGTCAGGGGCTTTTCCTTCTCGCGTGCGGCCACCAACAATGAATCCAAATGCGTGGTCATGTAACGACGGTTATAGAGCTTGGTCAGTCCATCAAGAACCGCCAGTTCCATCGAATGCTGGATCGAATCCCGCAACGCGTCCAGATAGCGCTTACGCAGCACCTGAGTCTTTACGCGGGCCAGCAGCTCGTTGCGATCAACCGGCTGACGCACATAATCATTCACCCCAAGATCCAGAGATCGCATGATCCTGCCCTGATCGCTCTCGTCGGCAAGCACAAGGATAGGCAGCATCCGGGTGCTTTCCAAAGAGCGCAATTGAGCACAAAGCCGCAAGGCATCAAAGGTCTGGGTGCCCAGATTGACCAGCACACAATCGAGATCTTCGTCGGCACAACGACGCAAGGCCATTTGCAAATCATTTTCAAACACAAGCTCATATTCGCCGCGCACCTGCTTGCGAATTCTCTCTGTGCTCGAGCGCATATCATCAACCAGCAACACGCGCCCACCCTCGTGATGCTGCAGCTTCTTCATGAAACCGCCATCATCGAGCCCCATCTGCTCGGATGTCGAAGCGCGGGACCGCAACTCGTCAGTCATCATCTTGATGCGCACCAGAGACTTCACCCGGCTGATCAGCGCCATGTCGTTCAACGGCTTGGTCAAAAAATCATCGGCGCCAGCTTCAAGCCCCATGACCCGGTCACTGACCTGATCAAGCGCGGTCACCATGACAACAGGAATATGCATGGTCTGCGGATTGGCCTTGATGCGGCGACAGACTTCAAATCCGTCCATTTCGGGCATCATGACATCGAGTAGCACGATATCGACCATGTTGAGAGCGAGAATTTCCAGCGCTTCCTTGCCGCTTTGGGCACAGAGCACGTCGAAATAGTCCGCCATCAGGCGGGCTTCCAACAGCTTCACATTGGCAGGGATATCGTCAACGACCAGAACACGAGCGGACATCAAAATTCCTCAATCGAAAAGACTGTCAGGCATCACCGGCATAGGTGCGTACGGTTTCGATAAATTTGGCAACAGAAATGGGCTTCGACAAATAGGCCTCGCAGCCTCCTTGACGAATCCGCTCCTCATCCCCCTTCATGGCAAAGGCCGTGACGGCGACCACCGGAATGGTGCGCAAATCATCGTCTTCCTTCAGCCACTTGGTCACTTCCAGTCCGGACACTTCAGGCAACTGAATATCCATGAGAATCAGTTCAGGCCGATGCTCCCGCGCCAAATCCAGCGCTTCCAACCCATTGCGGGTTCCGACGGTTTCATACCCATAGGCCTCGAGAAGATCGAGAAATAGCTTCATATTTAGCTCGTTATCTTCAACAATGAGTATTTTCTTGGCCATGATCCCGTCCATCGATCCGAAATACCTGGGCAGACCCGGTGCCTGGATCAGTTTGATCTGGGCTTCTGCAGGGGATGCGGTATTATCTGTCCACTTTTATACGCGACAAATCTTTCAAAAGGGCAAACACTGCCAATGACTATAAACCGTTCTCTGCCAAACTTCGAGACTGCAGAAGCCATTGCCATCAAGGCTTTAGGTTTTTTGTCGGCAGATCCCGATTTGATGGGCCGTTTCCTGGCTCTTTCAGGGCTGGATCCAGCAGACTTGCGGGAAATCGCCTCGGAATCGTCCTTTCTGGCGGCCATCCTGGACTTTCTTCTCACCGATGATTCGCTATTGTTGGCCTTTGCCAGCAACAATGGGCTGACACCCGAAGAGGTGGTGAGCGCCAAAGCACGCCTTGACCCAATGAGCATGGCCACCACGGATTCTCTATAAAGCAGCGCTCCATAAAAAGCCGAGACCTGAAAAAGCCGAGACAATGTCCTCTGCCCCCACTGCCCCTCTCACCTATCTGTGCCGAGACTGCCTGTCCGAAGGAGATGGGGCTCCATCGCGCTGTTCCCATTGTCGCTCGCCACGCCTGATCCGCCATAGTGAGCTGCGGTTGCTCTCCATCGCCCATATCGATTGCGATTCTTTCTATGCCGCAGTGGAAAAACGCGACAATCCCGATATTCGAGACAAGCCCGTCATCATTGGCGGTGGTGAGCGGGGCGTGGTCTCCACCGCCTGCTATATTGCCCGCATTCGCGGCGTCCGTTCCGCCATGCCCATGTTTCAAGCCAAAAAGCTCTGCCCCGAAGCGGTCGTCATTCGGCCCAACATGGAAAAATACAGTCGCGTCGGCAAGGAAATCCGCACCGCGATGCAGTCCCTCACCCCGTTGGTCGAACCCCTTTCCATCGACGAGGCCTTTCTGGATCTCACTGGCACCGAGCGCCTGCACCGCGCCTACCCGGCCCACACCCTTGCCCGCTTTGCCCGCGACATAGAAAAGAACATTGGCATCACCGTATCAGTGGGGCTGAGCCACAACAAATTCCTCGCCAAGGTCGCCTCCGACCTCGACAAGCCGCGCGGCTTTGCCATCATCGGCAAGGCGGAAACCGACAGCTTTCTGGCCGACAAGCCAATTTCGCTGATCTGGGGTGTGGGCAAGGTGACACAGAAGAAACTGGCGCAAGATGGCTTCCACACGATTGATCAGCTGCGCCGCGCCGACGAGACCGAATTGGCCAAACGCTATGGCACCATGGGCCTGCGCCTTGCCCGCCTGTCTCGTGGACAGGACGAGCGCACCGTATCGGCGCAGTCCGAGACCAAAAGCATCAGTTCAGAAACCACATTCAATCAAGATCTGTCGGACGCTGATGATTTGCTGCCAATTCTGCGTCGCCTGTCAGAGAAAACCGCCGAGCGGGCCAAGAAGGCTGGTCTGGCTGGCCGCACCATCACATTGAAAATGAAATCGGCCCAGTTCAAGAGCATCACCCGCAGCCGCTCCCTGCCTGACCCGACCCAATTGGCCGACAAGCTTTACACCATCGGCAAAGACATGCTGCTCAAGGAACTGGGCGAAGGAAAACGCTTCCGTCTGATCGGCATCGGGCTGAATGAATTGCATGACGACGCCTTTGCCGACCCGCGTGATCTGGTCGACGAGCAAGCAGGCAAACGCGCTCAAGCCGAAAAAGCCATGGACAAACTGAGTGCCAAATTCGGCGGCCGCATGGTCGAACTGGGCCTGACGCTGAAAGGCAAATTGAAAAGCGACAGCCCTGCGGACGGAAATGCGGTCGAAATCCACTCCGCCCAAAAGCCCGACGAGGATAGCGGCCTCTGAGGGAACCCGCCTTCTAGGGACAATCGGCAACAGGCAGCATGTCGATAGACTTGAGCGTTGCCCGCATCACATAATCGGAAAAGACCAGCCGCAGCGACCCACTGACCCCATTTTCAAACAGGATGGTTGAAAGCTCATAAAGCGGCGTCATCGCTTCGCTTTGCTCGGACGCCTGGAAATAGGCAATGGTCAACGGCCATCTTTTCATTTTGCCAAAGGCTTCCAGCGGCCCCGATCCTAGCCCGGCCCCCGGCCCTGAGGTGGCCTCCGGCCCGATCGTTGACGTGGTGTGATAGTAGGTTCCGACCTTATCTGCCCCGTCAAACAAATGCGTCGAAAAGAGCCGCTCCCCATTCAAGGCCGCTTTGATCAAGGCTTTTTGAAAACTGATCGGGAACAACACTTTATGGGGCAAGGTCAGATGATCGGCCTGCGGTTCGCGCAGGGTCAATTCGGTCTTGTCTCCCTTAAGAGATGCAACGCCCCTTTGCTTCTGGGCCAATTTGTCACCGATCAGCCGACGGGATACAAATTCAAACGACCCGGCCCGGACATCCTCAAAGCCTGCCATCTGCAAGTCCTCAAGGATTCGCCCGCCCTCGACCATGTCGGCAGCAGTGACCAGCCGCTGGGTCATGGAATAGCCCTCGCATGAGCTGCCCGTCAATTCATAGACCATCCGGCCTGACAGAGCCATCAGGGCCGCAGGCTGGGCCAATCTCCGTCCCCCCTCCTCAAGCGTGATTTCATAAACGGCGCGATAAGGCGCCAACGCCACAGGTTCAGCTTTCACGACACTTGCAAAGAAGAGGGAGAAAAAAACACCAGCCAACAAACCGCCAACAATCAGGCGCAAGGCAGCACCAAGGCGGGCCAACCAGACATCACACACAACAAAGGCAACTGGCAAATACGTCAAATTCGGCATTCCTTCCGGTCTCCACGGGATCATGACCTAAAATGCGTTTGCCAGACAAGGTTTTTCTGGCATTGACCACCCGCCTCACCTATTTATGAGTCAATCGGGAACCGCGCCTCCCAATCAACAAAAGTGCCGCTCCACCCGCATCATCGCAACAAGAGGAAGACCCATGTCCGGTGTCATTGAAAGCAAACTTGCCGAACTCGGCATTAGCCTGCCAGAAGCCGCAGCCCCTGCTGCCAACTATGTTCCCTTCGTTAAAACCGGCAATCAGCTGTTCATTTCCGGTCAGATTCCAATGACCGCCGAAGGCATCCAGTTTCAGGGCAAGCTTGGCGACACGATGCAAACCGAACAGGGCGCAGAAGCTGCAAAACTCTGTGCCATCAACCTGATCGCCCAGATGAAGGCAGCCACCGGCGACCTCGACAAAGTGGCTCGGGTTGTGAAACTCGTCGGTTTTGTCAATTCCACCCTCGATTTTACCGAGCAGCCAGCCGTGATCAATGGCGCATCAAACTTCATGGTCGACGTCTTTGGCGACAAAGGTCGTCACGCCCGCTCCGCTGTCTCAGCCGCTTCCCTGCCATTTGGTGTGGCTGTTGAGGTGGAAGCCATTGTTGAGCTCAGCGAAGACTGATAGCGTCAGGGGGTCGAATCCATCCATTGCACAGGCCGACCCCCTCATGCCCAATCAAGATCTGACTTGGCTCACAAAACGCCCCATTGCCCATCGCGGTCTGCATGCCGCAACCAAAGGGCGGGTTGAAAATTGCCGCCAATCCTTCGATGCCGCCATCAGCCACAACTTTGCTATTGAGCTGGATGTGCAGATCACCAAAGACGGCAAAGCCGCCGTCTTCCACGACTATAGCCTTGAGCGGCTGACCACCGGCACCGGTCGTGTCGATGAGATGACCCTGGCGGAGTTGAGCAAGGTTTCCTTCAGGAATGGCAGCGACCATATCGAAGATCTGGCCTCATTGCTCGCTCATATTGCCGGACGCGTGCCGCTGATCATCGAATTGAAGACACCCAAAGTGCAGGACGGTCGTCTGGAGCACGCCGTCGCCGCCACTCTTGCTGCCTATGAGGGCCCTGCTGCGCTGATGTCTTTCTCGCCTCAGGTCGTCGCCGAACTCATAAAACACACCGACAGGCCACGCGGCATCGTCTCTTGCGACTTTTTCCGCGACAAGGATGGCGCCAACCTTGTCGAGGAGGAACGCTATCAGCTGACCCACTTGCTGCATGCAGGTGTGACCAAGCCCGATTTCATCTCCTATTGCCAGAAAGACTTCCCCGCCCCGTCCGTCGACCTGATGAAGGCGCTGACCGGCCTGCCAGTCATCTGCTGGACCACCAAATCCGCAGAAGATCACATCTGGGCGCTGAAGCATTGCGATCAGGTCACCTTTGAAGGCTACGACCCCGACGCCATTACCCCCTAATCACATATTGCCCTTTCTTTGAGCGTCCTTTTCAACAGCAAGCCATTGAACCCTCTTGATGTCTGACCGATATTAAGAGGGTTCCATTGTCTTTTTCAGCCACCTTCCGAGGCTGAAATCCACCCCATCGCTTGAACAAAAGGGCGCTTCATGTCTGAGGATATGTCACCGGATAAGTCACAAGAGAAAGGCTTCCAGCTGCATATTCTGCATGCCATAAGTGAGGTTGGCGAAGCGGACTGGAATGCCTGCCTGAATGACACTTTGAGCGAGCGGAAAGCCAATCCCTTTCTCGATTTCGCCTTCCTCGACGCTTTGGAAAAATCTGGCTGTGTTTCAGAACAGACCGGTTGGCTCCCCCATCACATGGTGCTGAAAGACGACGATGGTTCCGTCCTCGCGGTCCAGCCGCTCTATCTCAAATCCCACAGTCAGGGCGAATATGTCTTTGACTATGCCTGGGCCGATGCAATGGAACGGGCGGGCGGGCAATATTATCCCAAGCTGCAAAGCGCCATCCCCTTCACCCCGGTTAATGCACCCAAGGTGCTCACCCGCAAGGGCGTCAATCAGGAGATTGCCATTGCTGCCATGGCCAGTGGCCTGAAACAGCTTTGCGACCGATATCCGATCTCATCAGCCCACCTGACCTTCCTGCCCGAACAACAGAAGACCATCTTTGAAAGTCAGGACTTCCTCATTCGCCGGGATCAGCAATTCCATTGGGTGAATGAAGATTATGAGGATTACGAGGATTTTCTGAGCCACCTCTCCTCGCGCAAGCGCAAGAATATCCGCAAAGAACGCAAGACCGCCCAGAACCATGGCTTGACCATCCTCGATAAGCAGGGACATGCGATCACCGAAGCGGACTGGGACGCCTTTTTCGATTTTTACATGGATACCGGCTCACGCAAATGGGGCAGCCCTTATCTCAACCGAACCTTCTTCTCGATGATTGGCGAGCGGATGGCCGACCGGGTGCTGCTGGTCATGGCCTATGACGACGAGCTGCCGGTGGCCGGCGCGCTTAATTTCATCGGCGGCGACACCCTCTATGGCCGCTATTGGGGCACCATTGGCGATTATCCCTGCCTGCATTTCGAGCTTTGCTATCATCGGGCCATCGAATGGGCCATCAACCACGGTCTGATGTGCGTCGAGGCAGGAGCCCAAGGGGAACACAAGATCGCTCGCGGCTATGAGCCACAGACCACCTGGTCAGCCCACTGGATCGACCATCCCGCCTTCCGCGAGGCCATTGCAGACTATCTGGAGCGGGAAAGACAGGCCGCCGAAGCTGAACAGGACTTTCTTGCCACGCTTTCCCCATTCAAAAAAGGCAATGGATAGATTTGCGCCCTCCTCGCTGCTAGTCTGCCCCCAAACCTTTTGCTTTTTGATGGACGGATTTGCGTGATGACGACACCAGCCTATGACACCGACAATATTTTTGCCAAGATCCTGCGCGGCGAGCTGCCTACCCACAAGGTCTATGAAGATGACATGACCATTGCAATCATGGACATCATGCCCCGCGCCGATGGCCATACGCTGGTGATTCCGAAAAATGCCTCACGCAACCTGCTTGATGTCAGCGCCGAGGATATCAACGCGGTCATGGCAACGGCCCAGAAAATCGCCCGCGCCCAGATGGTCGCCTTCAAGGCCGATGGCGTCACCGTGCAGCAATTCAATGAAAGCGCTGGCGGGCAGGTGATTTTTCATCTCCATGTCCATGTCATCCCACGCAAGGAAGGCGTATCCCTCAAGCCCCATACTGGTGAGATGGCCGATGGGGAGCTGCTGGCAGGCTTTGCTGAACAGCTACGCAAGGCACTCGAGGCAGCTTAAGGCCGACAGACCGACCCCACAAAAAGGCCCCATCCCCGGGGCCTTTTCTTTTACAGGCTCACAGTCTCGCACCAAACAACAGCGATAAGGAAACCAGACTGCCGCCCCCGACCATCACTGCCAAAAGCAAATTGCGAATGAGGCCAAAATAGAGCCCAACGGCAAGGCTAACCGCGACCAGCCTGATCCAGATCGGCACGTCCACCAACGCACCGGAGGGAAACAGGATCAACCGCATGATGACCCCGGCAACCAAAGCATTGGCGACCGCGCGGGACAACAGGATCCACTCACTGTCATCACGCAAACGCCCGGCAAAGGCAATGCCGATCCAGCGCCAGATATCGGTGGGAATGGACGCGGCCAGCAAGATGAACAGGAACGGCCACCAGGCTGCATCAATGGCGTCAAATGTCAGGTTCATGCCCGCTTCCTTGCAACATAGCCAACTCCATAAGCGGCGATACCACCGACCAACCCGGTCCAAATCAGATCCGTCCCCGGTACATAGAGGGCAAAAAGCGGCCCCAACGCAAAGCCGAAGATCAGCGCAAGCCGGTCAGACAGGATCCGCGCCGCACTCGGCAGCGTCAGCATGAAATAAAGCGGCGTGGTCATGAACAGGGCGGCAGCTACAAGCGGCGGCACCGCCCCTGCTATTGCAAAGCCCAAAGCGGTGACAAACACATTGATCATTGTCAGCGTCAACGCAAACCCCGCATAAAACGGCACCCGAGCATAGCGCGGCAAGGCCGGCAAATGGGTCATGCCAAACACCCATGAGGTGATAGCCGTCACATGGCATAAAACCACCAGTTTCCATGTCGGCGTGTCCCGATCACGCACTTCCGGCACGAAGGCAACAATCATCGGCATCATCCGAATGGAAGCCAGCGCCACCGCAGTCGCAATCGCCAACAGACCTGCACCCGATACGATGCCACCAACCAGCACCACAGCACTGGGCAGGGCCCAGATGGACAGCGTCATGAACATGGCATGGATAACGTCGATGCCACTCTCGCGCGCAAAGCCACCAAAGCCCGCAAAGGAAATGCAAAGAACAGCCGCCGGGGTGGACATCAGATGCCGCATGCCGCGCCGATACCAGTAAAACCCGGACTGACGCGGCTCATCCCCGTCTGACGGATCGGTTATGTCATCTGTCTTGGTCATCGCTTGCTCTGCTTCACCGAAGCCTGAAACGCGGTCCGGCCCTTGGATCAAAGGAAAGGGGTCGAAGGGAACACGAAGAAACGTCTTGCGCTCGAAATATGGCGACAGACGCCCTTCAAGGTGAGACCTTCTATGTGTCACATCCCAAAAAGCGAGGCAATATTGATTTGGCCAAACAGGCTCCCCCCTTTGGTCAATATCTCGATGGCAACCCCTACCAACGCCAGAAAGCCGGGGTCAGGAGCGCCAGACCGGACAGGATTTCCAATCGCCCAAGGATCATTTCCATCGCCAACAACATTTTGGTGACATTTGACAAGGTGGTGAAATTTCCCGCAGGACCGATAATATCCCCAAGCCCCGGCCCCACATTGGCCAAGGCAGTGGCGGACGCACTGATCGCGGTCATGAAGTCCAGTCCGAACACTTGAAGGACGATGGCAAAAAAGGTGAAGGTGCCAAAAAACAGATAAATCAGGCTCATGGTCGAGGCTGCCATTTCATCATCGACAATCTTCAACCCATACCGCATCGGCTTCACCCGGTGCGGGCTGATCAATTTGCCGATTGCGTTTTTGAACACTTCCCAAGCCACCACAAAACGGAATTGCTTCAACCCGCCAGAGGTCGAGCCGGAACAGGCGCCAAAGAAAGTCAGACCAAGGAATATCGTCCAGAAAAGCGGTCCCCAAAGCTGATAATCACCGGCCCCATATCCTGTCGTGGTCATGATCGAAATGACGTTAAACAGCGAGAGAACCAGATCATTCCCCTCCGTCTCCGGATAGACCATTTCCTTGGCAAGAAAAATCATCACAGTTGCAGCGATAACGGTCTTCACATAAAGCGCGATCTGCGGGTCAGCTTCGCGATCAGGTGCATTCAGTCGGATGAGGAAGAGGAATGGCAGGCCACCGAGAAACATGAAAAAGGAGGCCGCCAGCAAGATGCCCATGGAGTGAAAATGTGCCATGGATTCATCCGACGTTGAGAATCCGCCCGTCGACACGGTCGTCATCGCATGATTGACCGCTTCAAAAAAAGTCATGCCGAGCAGGAAATAGGAAGACGCACAGGCCACCGTGAGAACCACATATACGGTGGCAATCTTGGCCGCCAGATCCTGAATGCGTGGATAGGGATTCTCGCTCTGCTCGGAGCTTTCGAGAAAAAACAGCTTCTGCCCACCCATACCAAGCACTGGCAGGATCGCGACACCAATGGCAACAATCCCCAATCCGCCGATCCATTGCATGAAGGAGCGCCAGAATAACAATCCCGGCGCCATCTCATCAAGACCGCTCAAGACGGTAGACCCGGTCGTGGTCAGGCCGGACACGGTTTCAAAGAAAGCATCGGCAAAGCTTAGATTGAGCGAGGAAAAATAGAGCGGCAGCGAGGCAAAAAGGCTGATCAGAATCCAGATGCCATTGACGAACAGGATCGACTTGCGGATTGACCAATCCCCCTCCTGTCCTCGCACGGCCAGAAACAGCCCGACGCCGAAGGATATGCAAATCGAGCCGCTGCCAAAAAAAGCCAGCCAGTCATCATCGTGAAAGGACAAGTCGATGATGGAGGGCAAGAACATCAGACCACCAAGGATGGCGATCAATATTCCTAGAACAGAGACCATTGGATCCACTCTTTCATGTCGGCGCACCATGTCACCAGCAAACCCGGCGGAAAATACGCTGCTGCACCGAGAAAGAAAAGGCAGCTTGTGAATAACAGCTATGCGCCTTGGCAACTAAGGCCTAGGTACAACACCTAAGACACAATGAAAAGTAGCCGATCCAGACCTTTGAGGTCAGTCACTCATCGCGGTCAAAGAAGTGCTGATAGAGGAGTGTGATCAACAACATATAGCCTGCTGCCAGGGAGAGGATATTTTTCAGCAGCTCCATGCCGTCCGCCTGCCCGGTGGCCGGATCAATCAGACTGCCAAACAATCCATTTGGAAAGGCAGCCCGCATGGTGGCGCTCGCCCCCATCAGGGCAGCAAGAGCAAAGGCAAAAAACAATAAAAATCGGCGAAGCCATGGTGGGAAATCAGGAAACATGACACATCAATTTGGCAAGTGAGAGTATAAATGCAAAATGCCGGACCAAGGCCCGGCATTAGATTTTTATTTCTTCTCGACCTTGGCAACCTTAGGCGCGGAGCCGCCCTTTTTCGGGGCTGAACGACGGCGTTTCTTTGGCGTTGCCTCGTCCTTTGGTGCCTCATCCCCCTCGTCTTCCGCTTTGGGGTCGTCTTTAGGAGACTCGTCTTCCTCACTTGGCTTTGATGGCTTGACAGGAGCATCCTCCACCACGGTGAGGAACAGTTTTTCCATATTGTCGAGATCAATATCTACCTTGACGGTGCCACCCTTGGTCAGCTTGCCAAACAGGATCTCTTCGGCCAATGGCCGCTTGATATGTTCCTGAATGACACGCCCCAACGGACGGGCCCCCATTTTCGGATCATACCCCTTCTTGGCCAGCCACGCGGTCGCAGCATCGGTCAACTCGAAGGTCACGCCGCGGTCGGCGAGCTGGGCTTCAAGCTGCATGACGAATTTGCGCACCACCTGATGCACCACTTCGGTCGGCAAAGCGCCAAACGGAATGACCGCATCCAGCCGGTTGCGAAATTCCGGTGTGAAGAGCTTGTTGATCGCCTCTTCATCGTCACCCGAGCGCGCATTGTTGGTGAAGCCCATCGCAGGCTTGTCCATCTCTGTTGCCCCGGCATTGGTGGTCATGATCAGAATGACATTGCGGAAATCCACCCGCTTGCCATTATGATCGGTCAGCTTGCCATGATCCATCACCTGCAACAGAATGTTGTAGAGATCCGGATGGGCCTTCTCGACCTCGTCAAGCAACAGCACGCAATGCGGATGCTGGTCAACGCCATCAGTCAACAGACCGCCCTGATCAAAGCCGACATATCCCGGAGGCGCACCGATCAGACGCGAGATCGTGTGCCGCTCCATATATTCCGACATATCGAACCGCAACAACTCAACGCCCATCAAGTCGGCCAACTGCCGTGCAACCTCGGTCTTGCCCACCCCTGTCGGGCCGGAGAAGAGATAGTTGCCGATTGGTTTTTCAGGTTCACGCAAACCCGCACGCGCCAGCTTGATCTGGCTCGTCAAGGCATCAATGGCCTGATCCTGACCATAGACCATCCGCTTGAGGTTGGTTTCCAGATTGGACAGAATTTCCTTATCATCCTTGGAAACGGTTTTGGGCGGAATCCGGGCCATCGTCGCAACGGTGGCTTCCACTTCCTTGGCGCTGATGCTCTTGCGACGCTTGGATTGCGGCAGCAATTGCTGTGCCGCCCCGGTTTCGTCGATCACGTCGATCGCCTTGTCCGGCAGCTTGCGGTCATGAATATAGCGCGCTGACAATTCCACCGCAGACTTGATCGCATCATTGGTGAATTTGACGCTGTGATAATCCTCGAAATAGGGCTTCAGGCCTTTGAGGATGTCAACCGCATCCGGAATGGACGGTTCATTGACGTCAATCTTCTGGAAGCGGCGCACCAGTGCGCGGTCCTTCTCGAAGAATTGGCGATATTCCTTGTAGGTCGTCGATCCCATGCAGCGCAAATTGCCCGCTGCCAAAGATGGTTTGAGCAAATTGGAGGCATCCATCGCGCCACCTGACGTCGCACCGGCACCAATCACCGTATGGATTTCGTCAATGAACAGGATCGCCCCGTCATAGTCTTCGATTTCCTTGATGACCCGTTTGAGGCGTTCCTCAAAATCACCGCGATAGCGTGTGCCCGCCAGCAGGGTGCCCATATCAAGGGAAAAGATAGTCGACCCTTTGAGCACATCCGGCACCTTGTCTTCAACAATCCGCTTGGCAAGACCCTCGGCAATGGCCGTTTTGCCAACACCCGGATCGCCCACAAAAAGCGGATTGTTCTTGGACCGGCGACAAAGCACCTGAATGGTGCGATGGATCTCGGCATCACGCCCGACCAGCACATCAATCTTGCCTTCGCGCGCCTTGTCGTTGAGGTTGACCGCATAGGCTTTCAGCGCTTCCGCACCGCCCGCGCCACCTTCATCCTCTTCGCCGTTAAAATCGATATCCTCGTCATCATCCGCTCCGGTCGGCGAGAGGCCCTCAGCCACACCGGGCACTTTGGAAATGCCGTGGGAAATATAATTGACCGCATCATAGCGGGTCATGTCCTGATCGTGCAGGAAATAGGCCGCATGGCTTTCACGCTCGGCAAAGATCGCCACCAGCACATTGGCCCCGGTCACTTCTTCACGACCAGAGGACTGCACATGAATCACCGCGCGCTGAATAACCCGCTGGAAACCGGCGGTCGGTTTGGCATCCACATGCCTTTCCTGCACCAGATTGGACAGTTCATTGTCGATATAATCCTGCAAGTTGGATTCCAACAGACGCAAATCGACCCCGCAGGCGCGCATAACCGCGGCCGCATCACTATCTTCGATCAACGCCAGCAGGAGATGTTCCAGCGTGGCATATTCCTGTGACCGCTCATTGGCGACCGACAGGGCTTTATGCAGGGCAATTTCCAGGCTGTTAGAAAATGATGGCACTGGCGTTCCTCACTTCTTTTCCATAATGCATTGCAGCGGATGCTGGTGTTTCTGTGCGAAATCCATGACTTGCGAAACCTTGGTTTCCGCAACCTCATAGGTGAACACACCGCACTCCCCGACACCATGATGATGAACATGGAGCATGATACGGGTCGCGTCCTCTCGTCCTTTATTGAAGAAAGCTTCCAATACATGCACAACGAACTCCATCGGCGTGAAGTCATCATTGAGCAGCAATACGCGATACATATTCGGACGCTTTGTCTTGGGCTTGGCCTTGGTAGCCACCCCCAGGTCTTCATCTTCATCCAGGCGACGAATATCCTTACTCATTGCTTAGACTGTCTCCGTGAGATTGTTCGCCCGAATGGGCCGAACGTCTTGTTTGCCAAAGCGCAACCAGCCCGAAACGGCACCGGCACCCTTTGGCAAGTCGTAAAAAAATTCAAAGGGAACATGACGTATGAAAATCTATACGCAAAGCTCCCCTCTCGCCGATCAATAATGTAGGCATCTTTCCCCGTAATTGTAAGGGCAACCGCCGACATTGCCAAATAGTCCGAAAGTCGCTTGTTTTCCGCATCTTATCAACGTCTTGCTGAACGCGAGTTAACCATACCGTGGTGAATCACCTCGCAAATTGCACCCGATCCAATTGCTTTTTACCATTTCCTAACCCTGTGTCACTAGGCTGGAGGTCATATGAGAATAAGGCGCAATTGCGCCCAACCTTGGCCAAAAAAGCGTGCTTTACAGCCGCCGTATGACAAACTTTTAAAAGGACGTCACGTGTTTAGAGTAGCGTTCCATACCCTGCTTTGTGCAAAAGGGTCACGTCAGGCACTCGCTTGCCTTGCAGCTCTGTTTATGGCCCTTGCCTCTTTGAGTGCAGCAACCCCCGCTGCTGCCAATTCGAAATATGCCGCCTACGTCATAGACGTGAAAAGCGGCAAGGTTCTGTTTTCCCGCAACGCAAACGCGTTGCGTTATCCAGCATCGCTGACCAAGATGATGACGCTCTATATGCTGTTTGAGCGTCTGGAAAATGGCTCCATTTCCCTCAACAGCCGCCTCAAGGTGTCAAGGCATGCAGCCTCGCGCCCGCCTTCCAAGCTGGGTTTGCGTCCAGGCAGCTCCATCCGTGTGCGTGATGCCATTTTGGCGTTGGTCACCAAATCCGCTAACGATGTTGCCGCCACAGTGGCGGAAAATCTCGGCGGAACGGAAGCCAAATTTGCCAAAATGATGACGGCAACCGCCCGTTCCATCGGCATGAGCCGCACCACCTTCAAAAATGCGTCGGGTCTGCCGAACAAATATCAAAAGACCACGGCCCACGACATGGCATTGCTCGGTCGCGCCTTGCAGGACCGCTTCCCACAGCATTACAAATTCTTCAAAACCCGGTCCTTCAAATATGGCAAGCGCCGTTATGGCAACCATAACCGTCTGCTGGGTCGCGTCAAAGGCGTCGATGGCATCAAGACCGGTTACACCCGCGCCTCCGGCTTCAATCTCGTATCCAACGTCAAGTCCCGTAACCGGCATATCGTTGCCGTGGTTATGGGGGGCACAACCGGCCGCAGCCGCGATGCACACATGAAGAATCTGATTGCCAAATATATGCCGAAGGCAAAAACCGGACGTCGCCTGACCGCCCTCGTTGTCCCGCGCGCTGGCACCAAACGCAGCTACATCAAGCTTGCCAGAAATGTGCCTTTGCCACGCGCTAAAACGATAGACACCACCATCGACTTGACCACCGCTTCGGTGAATGCTCAGCAACCATCAAACATGGTCGTAGCCTATGCACCGCAGCAAAAGCTGACCACGCTGCCACGCATCAACCCGACCATCGATGACGCTTCGGCGATGAAACCGGCCTCCCGCAAAGTAGCCTCCAAGAAGATCACCACCGCAGCTCTGGCCATTCTGCCACGCGCCGCCAATGATCCGATTGGGGATTTGTCGACCCACAGCACAATCTTGCCAGAAGCCGCCCCACAGCGGGCAGTTCCCGCTGGCTGGCACATTCAGCTCGGAGCGACCCCAAGTCTTGAGGCTGCCAACCGGTTGCTGGCCAAGGCCCGCGCCAAAAACCAGCGCTTGCTGGTGGCCACGCTCAATCACACCGAAACCGTGCAGAAAAACAACGACACTCTGTATCGTGCCCGTTTTGCAGGCTTCAAAAGCAAGTCGGCGGCCCGTTCGGCCTGCGCCATCCTGAAGAAACAGAAATTTGCCTGTCTGGCCCTTAAACCATAACTGACACGGCACCCTGAACAGATCCGGCAGACGGACCCTCCGATCGACTGCCGGGTTTCAACAAACCGGATCATGCCCAGGCCCGAGACGCCATCATGATCATGACAATCAAGTGTATGCGTAGCCGATCCGGGAATGTCCCCTCCCGCCTCGGTCATCAGTAAAAGAGTAATTGGAGATCAGCCATGTTTTCGCATCAGGACGGCCTTGGCAGCGTTGATCTTGGCAGCAAGAAAAGTGGAGCCCCCCTGGTCAGGGTGGACCCGCTTCATCAACCGCCTGTGAGCAGCAGCAATTTCCGCCGCACCGGCATCCGCAGAAAGCCCAAGAATTTGATAGGCTTCCTCCTCGGTCATGGGGCCAGAATCCGCCGGGCTTCCTTCCCCGTCATGCGGGTCCATCTCGAATGCGTCACGCCAGTCGGCGCGCCTGCCGTCAAGATAGGTTTCAAGTAGATCGCGGCTTTCGCGATCCATTCTGATTTCGTCATAGAGGCTGATCAATTCAGCCTCTGACAATCCATCCAGCTCCCGCCCTTCGAAATGCCCGGCCAAAACCCGGCCGATGATAATGCCCGTGTCATGATCAAGCGTCATTTCCAAAGCCGCCGTGCGCACCGTTGATCCGCGGCCCGTCGCCCGATCTGCCCCGGCGCTGCTTGGCTTGCGAAAAAACATCCCCCACGCCATCACCGCCACCGGCATGGCCAGCACCCATTGCCGACGCAGCATCAGAAAGGCCGCAAACAGGGTCAACGCAACCCCCGCCAATCGATAGAGCAGCAGCACCACATCAGACGCCTGCGCATAAGCGGCCCAACGCGCCAACAGAACCACCACGAAAAACAACAAAAGACCGGCGAGCAGATAAATCATCGAACATCCATCAATAGAGAGCAGCGAGCTTTATCCCCCGCCGCACAAGCAGCATCTCGTCCCTTATATGGCTCGCCACGGCAAAGTGATCAATCGGGGCCGCCAAGTTTCAAGACCTGCTTTCGCAAATCCGCAGGCAACTGAGTTGCGTCTCCCCCAGTCGCTGCAAAGGCTGCAATGCCCTTGAGATAGGCTGCCAGCTTATCCTTGGCATGGCTGTCAAACTGACCATAAGCCCCACCGGTTAGCCGTGCAATGTCGCGAAAGATCACAGAGGCCAATGCATCATTGCCCTCCTGGAACAGGAAAATCGGAATGCCTTTCAGTGCAATGTCACCGGCCAACCCGACAATTTCGTCAGGATTTTCTTCCAGATCATCGCCAACATAGACAACGGCATTGATTTTACTGGTCTGGGATTCAGTCTTCACATGCTGCAGGATCCGACCCAGTTGCGTCCGCCCGGCGCGGCAGTCAAACCGCTCCATCCAGCGCACCATATCATCCGCCTCGCGCGTCCATCGACTGGCCCGGCATTCCGCGGTACCGCGAAAATAAACCAGCTGGGTTGCCAATCCTCCATGCTGGGAGGCAACCGAAAACATCTCGCTTTGCAGGGAACAGGCCACATCCCATGTGGGTTGGCGGCTCATGGTGGCATCAAGGGCAAAGATCAGATGACCGCTGGTTGGCTTCAGGCCCTTGCCCGCCTGCGCCTGACGGACGAGCTTGGTCTTGGCAAGAAAGGAGGCCACCTCTCCCCTGCCGGACGCAGGCGTCACGCCAGCGCTATTCTGCCCAACCTTCAGATCACGCTTATCGGTCATATCCACTCCAACCCCTTGCAATGAGTATAGCATCGGATGTGGGGTGCTGGGGCAAGAGTCTCAAGAGGCGGGGAAAAGCCCAGCCCTCACTCACAACAAGCCAAGCTCAGCCAACTCACGCCGGAAAGACTCCGGCAAATCATCGCCACCGGACAGGGACTTGAGGTCCCGAGGCGCATCGCTCTCTTTTAAATAGCGCCAGCCTTGAAAAGCCCGTTTGGGCTGTGATTCGGTGCGATAGAGCACTGGCTCCATGACAATCTCACAGCGCGAAATGCCATCTTCCCCGATCACCTGCCGCAAATCGATGATCGGTTGGCGCGCCAGGATCATGCCCTTGATGACCCAATAGAGCGAACCACCGTCGAGAATCTCATCGCGCCGTTTCGGTGACATCCGTGTCGTGTGGATTTGCTCAAGCGGCTCCCCGTGCGCGACCAAAATCTGCTGGCGCCGCTCGACCCAAGCCTCAAGATCGTCAACGGAATCAACCCCGACGCAAAGTTTCAACATATGCACAGTCATGCCGCTCCATATCACGGCCCGTCACCGCAATAAAGAAAAGGTCGCATCAACACCAAAAGAGATCATGAAATTATACACATTTTGCGCTAAGTTGCGATCAGGCTCATTTAAACCTGCCGTGGCCCGGTGGGTTTTGCAAGGAATTTTTGAATGAAGATATTTGTGACCGGGGGAACGGGTCTGGTTGGCAGTGCCGTCGTAAAAGCCTTGATCGCGCAAGGACATATGATCACAACATTGGCGCGCTCCGATGCCAGCGCCGACATTCAAAGCGCCATGGGGGCAACGCCCGTGCGCGGCAGCTTGACCGAACCCGACCATTGGGTCAAAGAGGCCATCGAGCATGACGGCATCATCCATGCCGCCGCCACATTCGAACATGACATGGGCGATGTAGACCACAAACTGGTGGCCTGCCTGCTTGATGCGGCCAAGGCTCTGCCTGCCGACAAGAAATTGCCTTTCCTTTATACAGGGGGCTGTTGGCTCTATCCGAAGGAGCCGGTGATTCCCATCACCGAACGCCATGTGCTGGATCCGCTGCCGGAATTTGCCTGGATGCTCGATAGCATCGAGCAGTTGCATGGCTGCCCCAATTTGCTATTGACGGTGATCCATCCCGCTCTGGTGGTCGAACCGGGGCGCGGCCTGATTGCTGATTATGCCCGCGACCTGAAGGAAAATGGCAAAATCACCATCACCGGCGCGACCGACACGCATTTTCCCTTCATTCAAGCGGACGATCTGGGCGACCTCTATGTCCGCGCGCTCGACAATCGCGGTGACGGGCTGCTGCTGAATGCAACGGGCATCAAAAGCGCCACAGCGGAAGAAGTCGGCAAGTTGGTGGCCAATAAGCTCGGCCTGCCCTATGAGGCCGATGTCATCACGCTGGAAGAGGCACAAAAGCGCTATGGCAACTGGGCCTCCGGCTTTGCTCGTTCCCAGCGGATGGAGGCAGACCGCGCCAAGGATATTCTCAAGTGGCAACCAAACTACGACACGATCGAGGCGATGGTGGACAACAGCCTGTCAAAACTCGACTGACCGGGGTTCGCCAAACAAACCTTTGAGACGACGACAAAAAGGGCAGCCATTGGCTGCTCTTTCTTGTCCAGCTAGGCCATGGTTGATCAGGCTGCCTCTTCCTGCTCGAAGAGAACCACGGAATACCCTTCTTCCACCTGATCTCCGGCACAGGCTGCAACTGCCGCAATCACCCCGTCAAATGGCGCGACAACGCTATGCTCCATTTTCATCGCCTCAACGATGAAGAGCCTCTCCCCCTTGGCAACCGCTTGCCCCGCCTCGACAAAGATTGCTGTCACCTTGCCATGCATTGGCGCACCAATCTGGCCACTGCCAGCCTCCTCCTCATGCTCATAATCGTGCATCTTGACGTGATATTGTCGCCCATTGACAACCACCAGCAGACCATCGGCAACTGGAACGACATGAGGGTTCACGCCCCCTTCAAGCCCCACCACAACCATGCCATCTCCGCCAAAGGACAGGCTCTGATATTGCTCTTCACCATCAATCACGACAGCCACTTTCTGGCAGCGCTGTGCCCCCAGTTGGAAACCGTCCGTTGCGTCCCATGGAGAGATTTCCTCGTTGCTTCGTAAGGATTTGGCTGCGGCAATGCTCGACATACTCAAGCTGAAGAGATACCGCACGGCGGACGCGGCCACCCTTTGTCGCGCCCCTTCATCCGGCGCTATCAGTGTTTCAAGGCGCGCATCGATAAAACTGGTATCAAAGGCTTGAGCCAAAAAGTCGGGATGGCTCGCCAATTGCGCCAGAAAGGCCGCATTGGTTTTGGGTCCAACCACCGCACTCTGGCGCAACACATCCGCCAGTTTTGCCATCGCCGCATCGCGACTATCCGCATGAACAATCACCTTGGCAATCATCGGATCGTAATAGGGTGAAATATCATCTCCGGCCTCGACACCGGAATCGATCCGCACGCCCTCGCCATCTGCAAAGAACAAGGCGTATAGCCGACCAGTCGACGGCAAGAAACCATTTTCCGGATCCTCCGCATAGAGCCGCGCTTCCACCGCATGACCCATAAGGGGAATGTCGCTCTGTGCCAACGGCAACCGCTTGCCATTGGCAATATCGAGCTGCCAGGCCACCAGATCTTGCCCGGTGATCGCTTCGGTCACGGGATGCTCCACTTGCAGGCGGGTATTCATTTCCATGAAGAAAAAGCCGTCAACGCTGAGGCCATTGGACCCATCGACGATGAATTCCACCGTTCCAGCCCCCTGATAGCCCACCGCCAGTGCGGCTTTCACGGCAGCCGACCCCATCGCCTCACGCAACGCAGGTGTCATGCCCGGCGCAGGGGCTTCCTCAATCACCTTCTGGTGACGACGCTGCAACGAGCAATCCCGTTCATAAAGATGCACCGCCTGTCCATGGCTGTCAGCAAAGACCTGAATTTCAATATGGCGCGGATTTTTGACAAACCGCTCGATCAGGACATTCGGATCACCAAAGGCATTCTGCCCTTCCCGTTGGGCTGATTCCAGCGCCGCGGGGAAATCCTCATCTCGCTCCACCAGACGCATCCCCTTGCCGCCACCACCTGAGACTGCCTTGATCAGCACTGGATACCCAATCTCACGGGCCTGATCATGCAGGAAGGCTGGGTCCTGATTCTCCCCATGATAGCCGGGCACCACAGGCACGCCTGCCGCTTCCATCAAGGCCTTGGCCCGATCCTTCTGCCCCATCTTTTCAATCGCCTGTGGGCCGGGTCCGATAAAGACAATCCCCGCATCTGCGCAAGCCTTGGCAAAGGCAGCATTCTCGGACAAGAAGCCGTAGCCGGGATGAATAGCCGCCGCTTTGCATTCCTTGGCAACCGCAATCACCTTGGCCGCATCGAGGTAACTCTCCGCCGCAGCTGCCGGGCCAATAGGATAGGCCTCATCTGCCTCTCGTACATGGCGTGCTGACCGATCCGCGTCGGAATATACGGCGATGGTCCGAAGCCCCATCTGCCGTGCCGTCCTGATCACGCGGCAAGCAATCTCACCGCGATTGGCAATCAGCACACTGTCGATCATTCCATTTCCTCCCCGGTGAATAGTGGTCAATATTTGCATCATCCAAGACCACTAAACTTGTTAAATATCTATTTTAGTTCATGAAAAATTACTTTGATTTACGTAAAAGTCAATCAATATTTAGGCGCAATCTGACTCTCGACTGGCCCTGAAAGCAGCAAACACAACCAAAGCAGGCCCTGCGGTCAAAACCCGCATTGATCGAACAAAAATATTCGAATATACTAAATTAGCAAAATATGATACTATAACATACTGGTGTTCCGAATAGGACTGCGCCCAATGATGCCATCCCTTTCAAATCCACCCATCTGTGTCGACAGATAAGACCGAGGCGAAGCAAAATGGCCATGGACCCAACCATCGAAGCACTGGCAGATGAAGCGGACAATGTCGCAAAGTTGCTCAAATTGCTGGGCAATGCCAACCGCTTGCGCATTCTTTGCCAGTTGGTGGATGGCCCGGACAAGTCCGTCAACCATCTCGCTAACACATTGAAAATCAGCCAGAGCGCTCTGTCACAGCATTTGGCAAAAATGCGTGAGGATGGCCTGATCAAGGGCAATCGCGACGCCCAAACCATCTACTATTCGATCTCCGATCCCAATGCAGAACAGTTGCTTGGCGTGCTGAAAGACCTATATTGCGCCTCGGATGCGGGCCGCTAATCTTTCCTGAGACTCTTTCCCCAACCAAGAAGAAACTAACCAGAATGGCAAAAAAACAGATTGTCCAACAGATCAATCATGACGCAGCCAAAAAGCTGCTTGATGAAGGCGCCGTGCTGATCGACGTGCGTGAATCCATGGAGCTGATGGGCAAGAAAGTCCCCTCCGCCCTGCACTACCCCCTCTCTGGCCTCAAAGGCCCGATCAACACCAACGGTGCTCCGGCGGCGATTTTCTTTTGCGCCTCAGGTGCCCGGACCAATAGCTACGCGCGCCAATTGGCAAGCTTCGTTGATTGCGATGCTTACATGCTGACCGGTGGCATTCATGCCATTTCCCGCATGGGCGTCCCCACAGAAGGCGGGAGTGCCATGTTCAAGCTGTTCGGCGTTGCCGCTGCGGTGGTCGCCATTGGCTGGGCGGCAGGATGGATCCCCGGACTCTGAGTCCAGATCAATGGAACGGATCCTATACGAACGAAAAAAAGGGGCCAACGCCCCTTTTTTTCGTTCAACAAAGACCTTGTCTACATCCGGAAGACACCGAATCTGGTCTCAGGCACCGGAGCGTTCAATGCCACCGAGAAAGCCAACCCCAGCACCCGTCGGGTTTTCTGATGGCATGATGATGCCGTCAATCCCACAGGCGTGCAGTGGCGTAATAGGGATTGCCCTTCGGCCTCGAAACCTTTCCTCGATCGGGGCCTTGAAGGCCTTTTTCGTCCTCCCCAGACCAGCCTCCGCCATCAGCTTCGATATTGTCGCGCTTGACGGTCGCCAGCACATTGGCCGCCTGCTCACCAACCCATCACTGAAAATCCGGCTGTTAGGCCAGCTGAACAGGAAGCGTGGACTATAGGCCCCGGCCACACATGCCATAATTGCCTTGCCCCGTATGAGCCGCCCACCAACACGGTGATTTTTCGGCACTTGAGCACAAGCCACAGCGGTGACCAACTTGGCCCCATCCTTGGCAATGCCCCCCGCTTCATAGTCTCGCCCCACCATAAAACCGGTGATATTTTGCAGGAACAACAACGGGATCCGCCCGCTGGCAAACACAGCTCAAACAAAATGCGCGCCCTTCTGCGCACTTTCGGAATAGAGAATGCCATTGTTGCCAATGATCCCCACCGGCACCCCATAAATATGCGCAAAGCCGGTGACCAAGGTGGTGCCATAGCGGGCCTTGAATTCGTCAAACCGCGACCCATCCACCAATCGGGCAATCACCTCGCGAATATCATACTGCTTCTTTAAGTCCACCGGCACGATGCCATTCAGCTCTTCGGTGTCAAACAGTGGTTCTATGGGCGCACGCAGTTCGATATCGACATCCTTGCGGCGATTGAGATTGGCAACCACCGAACGGGCAATTTCCAGCGCATGAGCATCATTCATCGCATAGTGATCCGCCACACCGGACGTTCTGGTGTGAACATCGGCCCCGCCCAGATCCTCTGCGCTGACAACTTCCCCCGTCGCCGCCTTCACCAAGGGCGGACCGGCCAGAAAGATCGTTCCCTGCTCCTTGACGATGATGGTTTCGTCCGACATGGCCGGCACATAGGCCCCACCTGCGGTGCACGAGCCCATCACCACGGCAATCTGCGGAATACCCATTGATGACATGGTTGCCTGATTGTAGAAAATCCGGCCAAAATGCTCCTTGTCGGGGAAGACCTCGGTCTGTTGCGGCAGGTTGGCTCCGCCCGAATCCACCAGATAGACACAAGGCAAGCGATTTTCCTGCGCCACTTCTTGCGCCCTGAGATGCTTCTTGACGGTCATCGGATAATAGGTGCCGCCCTTGATGGTCGCATCATTGCAGATAATCATGCATTCGCGCCCCTCCACCCGGCCAATGCCCGTAATCAGGCCCGCCCCGTGAATTGCGGCATCATACATATTGTTGGCAGCGAGCGGCGACAATTCAAGAAAAGGAGCACCGGGATCAAGCAATTGGGTAACCCGGTCCCGTGGCAACAACTTGCCACGGGACAAATGCCGCTCCCGCGCCCGCTCATTGCCACCGAGCGCCGCTTCCGCCCGCTTGGCGGCCAGATCAGACAACAGCTCTTCCATCGCCGCACGATTGGCCTGATAGTCCGCCCTGTCCGTCCGGATGTCCGATTGCAACACGCTCATCTTTATCCTCCCCTATATTGGCGATGACTGACCGGCCCACCAGCAGCAGTCAACCACCATATCCGGCGTTGTGTTCCACCTTATTTGTTGGGCGGTATATTACACAAGCATCAGAAAGAAATAAAGAAATTTAACGCATATTACGTTAACTGCCTAAAATGAGAGACCGCTTTGTCAACCCTCTGAAATTGGCCAACTTTGTGCCTCTCACTGGCCCAGAGCGACATTTTCCGGTCATGGTTTCAACCTCACCCATTGGTTCAATTCCTTTGTGAACCGCATAGGGAGTGACGCCAGATTTTGCGCTCTTTGAGGTTATGAAGATTCTGAAGATCCTGAAGATCCTGAAGATTCTGAAGATTCTGGGGCTTCCACCGCTCCGCCTGCATCACGCCATGCTCCAAAGCCACCGGCCATATGTGCAACGGGCTTCAGTCCCATGGCCTGCATTTGCTGGGCGGCAAGGGCACTGCGCCAGCCTCCGGCACAGAAGAAAACAAACTTTTTATCTTCGGCAAAAATCGGCTTGTGATAAGGGCTGGTTGGGCAAACCCAGAATTCCAGCATCCCGCGCGGTGCATGGAGCGCACCAGGGATCCGCCCTTCCCTGCCGAGTTCGCGAATATCACGAAGATCAACAAAGACATGGTCTTCACGATCCAGCAAGGCCTTCGCCTCCGCCGCATCAATCACTTCAATCTCGGCTTCTGCAGCCGCAATCAATTGCTTATAGGTTACGGTGATCTCTTGCACCACGGCGGTCTCCTTTGCTTAAATCAGCGTCCAGAGGATCAAATTCGCGCGCATATTGCAAGCAGGCGGAACACAAAAAAAGCGCGGGTTGCCCCACGCTTTTTTTGATGCATAACAATGCCAGGTGTTTTCGTTAGCTAACAGCGACAACCGCTGTATCGAATGCTCCGAAGAAATACACAATGGCCAGTACCGCGCCCAGCGCTAATACGGCTTTCATTGTGACACCCCAACAAGAAACGTCGACTTCTTTGTCCATGTCGCCTCAGCTGTCACTTGACTATGTTGGTACCGCACGCCCTCAGGCTGCGATTGAGTAAGCATGTGTTAATCTCTTGGAAAGGAAATAGCAATCATTAAGGCATGCTTCTGGCGCAACCCACCTATTGACTTTAAATTCCAAAGATGAATCAATAAGCTAGGGACTCACAAAAGTGTGCGTAATGTGTCAGAATAGTGACAGACCATGCATCTGACGTAACGGTAATTTGACGCAAGACGCCACGCAAACTCAGACTCTACGGATTTATACCAATGGAACCATTCTCCCTCATCGACCTGATCGGACTGGGTTGGTATGTCGCATTCTGGGTGGGCTTTTCCTATCTGGCCGATCACTCTCCGATGCGCGAGAAGACACTTTCAAGCCTGATGAATGCGCATCGCCGCCGCTGGATGCAAACCATGGCCAGACGCAAGCTGCGCATGGTCGACACCGCCATCATCAGTGGCTTGCAAAATGGCACCGCCTTTTTCGCCTCCACCTCACTGCTGGCCATCGGTGGTGGCTTTGCCTTGTTGAATTCCACAGACCTTGCAATGCAGGTCACCCGCGATCTCTCCCTGCCCGTCGAGACGACCCGCACCTTGTGGGAATCCAAGGTTCTGATCCTGATCAGCATCTATGTCTATGCCTTCTTCAAATTTGGCTGGGCCTATCGACTGTTCAACTACACATCGATCCTGATCGGCGCGCTGCCCTATCATGAGAATTTCGAGCCAGACCATGTGATGGCCGATGAGCAAGAAATGACCACGGCGATTGAACAGGTCGCTGAAATGAATGCCCTCGCCGGTCGCCATTTCAATCTCGGCCTGCGTGCCTTCTTCTTCTCCCTTGCCTTGTTCGGCTGGTTCATCCACCCCTTCTTGCTGATGGCAGCAACCAGCTTTGTCACGGCGGTGCTCATAAGGCGGCAATTTTTCTCCCGTTCAAAGAAGATGGCCTATGACCTCTTGCCTTGAGTGCCCAATTCTAGTAGCCAGAATCCCGTAGAGACACGCGCAGCGACTGCGGTGTCTCTGCCCCCGCCAGACTGACTATGTCCTTTGGTCCCGCCATAGGACCGAGAAGTCCCTTTGCCTGCCTCAATGCCAGATAGGATCACCGCGCAATGCCGCCAAACACCATTCGCAGACCGACACCAATTGATCTGGCTGGCCTTCTGTTCCTCACCATCATCTGGTCGTCGGCTTTCGTCGCCATCAAGGTAGCGGTGCCGCACACTGGTCCTTTCTGGCTCGCGGCAATACGGGTCTGCATCGGGTTTTTGGTGCTGCTGCCATGGATGCTCTATCGCGGTCTGGTCTTGCCCAAGGGCGCGAAAAACTGGCTGTTTTTGCTGGCAGTCTCGCTGCTGAATGTCTCGGTCCCATTCCTGCTGATTTCATGGGCGGAGTTGACCATTTCAGCGGGGATCACATCATTGCTGCTTGGCACAGGCCCATTGCTCTCGCTGATTCTCAGTCATCTGACCACCCATGACGACAAGATCAGTCTACCCAAGTTGATCGGAATTACCTTCGGCTTCACCGGCATCGCACTGGTGGTCGGGCGCGGAGCACTGGCCGATCTGGGGAGTGGGCACATTCTGGCGCAATTTGCGGTGCTTGGGGCATCCCTCTGCTATGCACTATCCGGCGCGATGATCCGCAAGATCACAACGATCCCCCCCACCCGTCTCGCCACCATCATTCTGGGCATGGCCTCGGTGGAACTGCTTCTGCTGGCATCATGGAACGGTTTGCCGGACTTTACCGCGATTGATGGCACCAGTTGGCTGAGCCTCATCTATCTCGGCCTGCTGCCAACCGGGATTGCCACCATCATGCGCTACCGGATGATCCGCACGATTGGTGCCAGCTTCTTTTCACTAGGGATGAACTTGATACCGATTTTCGGGGTATTGATGGGCGCAGTCTTGTTATCGGAAGATGTCGCCTTGACCACATGGGCTGCCTTGGCCTTGATCGTTCTGGGTCTATTTGCCGCCAGAACTCCGCCAAAGAAGCCCAGATAGTCGTGGTTTTGACCGATCACATCGGATCGAGATATTTGGCATCCACAAAACCGATGGTGCCATTGACCTGAACCTCACAGACCCGCTCCTTCAGCATCGCCCGACGCTGGGACAGCGAACCATAGGCCCAGGAGCGGAAATTGAACTCCCCGCGGCACCAGCGCATCACCACGCCCTTGGTCCCCTTGTCGAGCGGTACCTTAACCTTGGAGCCTGCTTCTGGCGCAACCCGCAAATTGGTATCCGCAATCACTTCATAGATCGTGTCATAGGGGCTCTGCGCCCCTTTCGCCAACGCAAAACTGCTCACGCCAAGTGCCAGACACAGAGCGCCCGCTCCGACAATCAATGAATGTTTCAAGGACATTGCTTTCTCCTCTGGATGGATTTTCGCTCAGACAATCCCCATCATATGGCAAAAGCATGTCACAGAAACCGACAAATGCGACCAGACACAAAAAGGGGCCCGCAAAGGCCCCTTTCACATTCCATAAGGCCAAAATGTCAGGCCGTGATATTGAACAATTCGCGCCCGATCAACATCCGGCGAATCTCGGACGTGCCCGCGCCAATTTCATAAAGCTTGGCATCCCTCAGCAGACGACCAGTCGGATATTCATTGATATATCCATTGCCACCCAGAATCTGGATCGCATCCAACGCCATTTGCGTGGCTTTTTCAGCGGCAATCAAGATTGCTCCCGCCGCATCCTGTCGGGTGGTCTCACCGCGATCACAGGCCTGCGCCACCTGATAGACATAGGCACGACAGGCATTCATATTGACATACATGTCAGCAATCTTGCCTTGCATCAGCTGGAAGGTGCCAATCGGTTTGCCAAACTGCTCGCGCTCGTGAATGTAGGGCAGCACCACATCCATACAGGCCTGCATGATGCCAAGCGGCCCACCGGACAGAACCGTGCGCTCATAATCAAGCCCGGACATCAGCACATGCACGCCCTTGTTAAGCGTGCCGACGACATTCTCCTCGGGCACTTCGCAATCCTCAAACACCAACTCGCCGGTGGTCGAACCGCGCATGCCGAGCTTGTCGAGTTTCTGCGCCACCGAAAAACCCTTGAAGTCCTTTTCGATCAGGAAGGTCGTGATGCCTTTTGGCCCTGCATTCGGGTCGGTCTTTGCATAGACCAGCAATATATCCGCATCCGGCGCATTGGTAATCCACATTTTCGAGCCATTGAGAATATAGCGATCACCCTTTTTCTCGGCGCGCAATTTCATCGACACCACGTCAGACCCGGCCCCCGGCTCGGACATGGCCAGAGAGCCGACATGCTCGCCGCTGATCAGCTTGGGGAGATATTTCTCCTTCTGCGTCTGATTGCCATTTCGGTTGATCTGATTGACACACAGATTGGAATGGGCGCCATAGGACAACGCAACCGACGCCGAGGCCCGTGACAGTTCCTCCACCGCCACCACATGCTCCAGATAGCCCATATCCGAGCCACCAAATTCCTCCGGCACGGTGATGCCCAGCAGCCCCATATCGCCCATCTTGGTCCACAGCTCCCGCGGGAAGGCATCCTCCCTGTCGATCTGGGCGGCGATCGGAGCCAGCTCGGCCGAAGCAAAGCTATTGACCGCATCGCGCAGCATATCGGCGGTTTCGCCGAGATTGAAATTGAACATTGGCCCTTGAGTTGACAGGCTCATACTTTCCTCCCTTTGCTGCCGCCCCTCCTCACAGGGCCCCCAAACGGGGGTCTGGCAGGCTTGCTTGCTTTTGTGTTGATTATATTTGTTGATTATATTTGTTGATTCTTCCTGCCCGCTGCTGCCCCTTACGGCTCAAGCCCTTCGGCCCGCACCATGGTGAAGAGACCCGTTGCGACATGGGTTTCCCGATCATCGGAATAGCTGAACACATCCCCCTGACAGATCGTCAGCATGCGTCCGGGTTTGATCACGCGCCCACGCGCAACAAGCCGATCGCCCTTGGCGGGGTTCAGCAAATTGATCTTGAATTCACTGGAAAGAACCCCGTCGCCAGCCGCAAACAGGGTAAAGGCCGCATAGCCAGCAGCCGAGTCGGCCAACGTCGTCGAAACCCCGGCATGGAAATAGCCATGCTGCTGTTGCAGGCCATCACGAGACAGAAGGGCAATATCGACCTCGCCCGGCGCAATATGGGTAACTTCAGCTCCCATTTGAATGAGAAAGCTTTGCTTGGCAAAAGAGCGCTCGACGCGCTCCTTGAAATTGTCCGCCCGGATTACAAAATCCGCCATTGTCAGCACCCTCCCGCAAAAATGCCCGAGCATCTTGCATCCGACAGGAGGCGCTTGACGAGCAGCGTTAGGACGCGCTGCCCAGTTCCTCGAGCCTTGAGCGACAGGAATCCTCCACCGCATCAAGCTCGGCCAATGTCTCCTTGATATCCGACAGTTTCTGCTGCATATCCCGGCGACGCGCCTCGATTTTCTCAATCAGCAGGTTCAACTGACCTGCCTCCCCCGGAGGTTGGCGATACATATCGATCACTTCGCTGATCTCGCCCAGAGACAAGCCCAATCGCTTGCCCCGAAGGATCAGTTTCAGGCGTGTCCTGTCGCTTGGGCGATAGAGCCGTTGCCGTCCGCGACGCACCGGCTTGATCAATCCTTCATCCTCATAGAAACGCAAGGTTCTGGTTGTCAGCCCAAACTCGTTCGTCAGTTCAGTGATCGTCAGATAGTCAGCCATTGAGCCTCCATGCTCCACTATTGAGGCGATTAACGTAAAAGTCAATAGGCTTAAAATTACATCGACATTGCATAAGTTTAAGCCTATTTAACTCCCAATTCAAATTGCATTCCTTGTCGCCACCCTGTCGTTGGGCCACAGACCCTCGGTTGCCAGCTCAACAACATTGTCAAATGGATCCCGGAAATAGATGCTTTCCCCGCCAGCTGGCCAGACCACCCGGCTTTCGATGGGAATTTGCTGCTCCTCAAGATAGGCAACCCAAGACGCAAGCGTGCATTTATCGATACGGAAAGCGAAATGACCGACACCGTCCATCGAATGACCGGGAACCAACTGACCTGATATGGTCGTGTCAGCCTCACAGACACCCCTCAGAAAAACCAGCAGGGTTTGCGACGGGCCAGCATCATAGGCATTGATCCTGTCGCCATCAAGCATCCGTTCCAAACCCAGAATTCCGTTATAGAAGGCGTGAGACAGCCCAAGGTCATCCACATAGACCGGCGTTTCCAAAATGCCCCTGATTGGCGGTGGCATTGCCATTTCCTTCCTGTCGGACTGATCACATTGCCGCGACGGCATCCTGACAATCAAGATATCCTAACCCTTAGAAATAGCGCGTGGTTTGACGGACTGTCCAGAGCAATATGTGCTTTAACAAACGCTCCTTAGGCCCAATCATCCCAAAAGATGGGAAATGCACAGATAAACCGTGCTCAAGCCACCTTTTCAGAGCAGTCCGAACCACCAACCGGCAAGCCCGAGAAAGGCAAAAAATCCGACCACATCAGTAACCGTGGTGATGAAGACTGACGACGCAATGGCAGGATCAACCCCGACCTTCTGCAAGCCGAGCGGGATAAGGATACCAGAAAGACCCGCACAGAAGAGATTGACCACCAGAGCAACGGCGATCACTATCCCCAACTGATAGTTTGAGAACCAGAAAGCGGCAACGGTGCCAAGGATCAGCGCAAAGGCAAAGCCATTGAGCACCGCCACCAGCACCTCACGCGAGACAACGCGCAAGACGTTGAAACTATCCAGCTCCTGGGTTGCCAGCGCGCGCACCGCCACGGTCATGGTCTGCGTAGCCGCATTCCCCCCCATCGAGGCAACAATCGGCATCAACACCGCCAGAGCAACCATCTTTTGAATGGTCGCGTCAAACAGGGCAATCACCCAGGATGCCAGAATGGCGGTGATCAAATTGACCGACAACCAGGTAAAGCGCGATTTGACCGTCTCCAGCACCGTATCAGTGATTTCCTCGTCACCAACACCACCCAATCGTTTGATGTCTTCTTCGGCTTCTTCGTGGATGACGTCAACGATATCATCAATGGTGATGACGCCGACAAGACGCTCGCCTTCGTCCAGCACGGCAGCGGACAGCAAGTCATAGCGCTCGAACAGACGCGACACTTCTTCCTGATCCTGCGTCGCCATCACATAATGGCGCTCTTCATGCTGAATTTCGGAAATCTTGGTCGGGCGTCTGGATCGCAGCAAGGTATCAAGCGACACGGTGCCCAGCAAACGGTGCCCGGGATCAATGACAAAGATCTGGTTGAACTCATCGGGCAGATTCGGCGTCTCGCGCATATAGTCGATGGTTTGACCAATGGTCCAGAACGGCGCGACGGCGATAAAATCCGTCTGCATCAGTCGCCCGGCGGAATCTTCGGGATAGTCAAGGGAGCGGGACAGCTGGATCCGGTCCATTGCCGGCAAAGCGGCCAAAATCTCCGCCCGGTCCCCTTCTTCCATATCCTCGAGAATGACAACCGCATCATCTGAATCGAGTTCGCTGATCCCTTCAGCGATAAAGTCGTTGGCGAGGCCTTCGACAACCTTTTGACGCAGGGAATCATCCAGCTCCACCAACGCGGTGAAGTCGAAATCCTGTCCCAGAAGTTCAAGGAATTCGGTCCGATTCTTCGGGCTCAACGCCTCGATGATATCGCCCATATCAGCTTCGTGCAGATCCTGCGTCAGGCTCAGCAGCAGGTCACTATCCTGCGCTTCAATCGCCTCATCGATCTGATGGAAGAATTCCGCCGAAATGATCCCGCGTTCATCACGCACTTCGGACCATGCAGGGTTGGTAGCTGGTTCAAGAAGATTCACTTGCACCTCAATTCCTCCCTGCTGCTGATGTTAATCTCACCCCCTTGTGCCGCAATTCGCCCTGCAACATCAAGTCCGATTTCATCTCATTCAGCAAATTTACGCATGCACTGTCTCAGCGGAGGTGTCAAGTGGAGGAAATGCAGCAGGCCTCCCACCCACACCGGTGGCAGAGCTTCAATCAAGCCCACGCAGCAGCCGGCTCAAGCGGCGATCTCGGGCTGTGTCCGACAGCCAGATGCCAAGCAGACGCTCGCGAATAGCCGAATGCTGCAAAGCGCATGTCTTGCGACCATTGAAATAAAACTTCACCTGATTGCGCCCCTCGGGTATGGCCACGAAGCGATCAGATGCCCGAACGCTGCGAAAACAACTTTCAAGCTTGCTGCCAATCAGCTGATGGTCAGATCGTTCCCCTTCCATCCGCTCAAGTTCGGACAGGGACGCTTTGACCAACCGGTCCCGACTGAAGCTGCGGGCATAGGTTAGCTCCAGCGCAAAGGGGCGCGACCATTGAAAGGTGCCGCCCGCCTTGGTAAAGAGCGCTGCGTCATACATCCGGATACCAAGAAAGCGCACGTTCACTTCCCCGATTTTTTCCGGATCTTGCAATTGGCTCTTTATATCATCAGGTACGGTATTGGCAGCGACAGGCAGGGCGAAAATCAACCCCAGAATGACAACAGTCTTTTTGAACATCAGCTTTCCCGCGATGAAATGAGTCATAACGGGATTTTATACGCAGCCCCAATCCTTGCGGATCAAGTCTTTCTCACCCTCCGCTTACCGTCGGTCGGACAAGACCACCGAAACGATTAGCTGCCATGGATGGTTTCGGCCAGAGCCAACAGACTGAGATCGAAGCCGGACAGAGCCGTCAACATCAAACCGACCGGCATGCCCTTTTGGCTCACGGGAAGCGAAATACTGCAGCAATCCATGACATTGGCAATCGAAGGATTGCGTAGCACCTGAAGATTGAGGCGGGAATAATCCTCGTCCTTTTCCATCTCGGCAAAGCTTGGCGGAAGGATCGGGACCGTTGGCATCAAGAGAATTCGGTTGCCAAGCTCATCCGCAAAGCGAGCAATCAGGCGCTCGCGTTCATTCAGGGTCTTGCGATAGGAGACCGCATCCACCTCGTCCGCGCGCCCCATCCGGGTTGGTCCGGCGACCCGCGGATCCATCATGTCGCGCTTTGTCCGGTAGGCCTCATCATAGTCGGACCGGGATTCGATGGAGGAAAACTGCCAGATCGGCAGGGACTTGAGCGCCTCAAGGCTCTCCAGCGCCAACTCCGACACCTTATAGCCACGCGCGCGCAAGTCTTTGAGGCAAGCAGCAAAGCCTGCAGCCACCTCGGGTGCCAGATCATCCATTCCGTAATTGGTCGGGACGACAAAATCGGCAAGCAGTTCCCTTTCCGGCTCCTGCAGCTGCTCCTTGTCGGCAATCACACGATAGGCAGCAGCGCAAGCCGCAACACTACGCCCCATTGGCCCGATGCTATCAAGGCTCCGCGACAAGGGTTTGCAGCCCGCCCGGGACACGGTCTTCTGGCTCGGCTTGAACCCGACAATGCCGTTAAAAGCCGCCGGAATACGCAAGGAGCCACCGGTATCGGTGCCAATCGCGATATCAGCCAAACCACGCGCCACACTAACCGCTCCGCCAGAGGTTGATCCGCCGGGAATGGCTCCCTCAATCAACGCATTCATCGGCGTGCCATAATGCGGATTAAGCCCCAGCCCGGAATAGGCAAGCTCTGTCATGTTGGTATGGCCAAGCAGGACCGCACCAGCCTGTCGCAACCGAGCCACCACATCGGCATCAGCCTCGGCCACAGGATCATTGGCCATGAAACGCGTGCCTGCCTTGGTGACATGCCCCTTCACATCAAGCAAATCCTTGATCGTCACCAACGCTCCCGCCAAAGAAGAAGCCTCATCATCGCAAGCAGCCACTGAAGCGGCCTGCTCCAGTGCTTCATCAAAAAAAACACTGAGTGAAAATATGGCGCACATCCTTGGTGTCAGTCGCAACACGCGCGATTGTCTCATCAAGGCGGCTCGGTGCCGATTGGGCCGACCATTCAACCGGATTTGACATATTTCACTCCTTCAGACAGACGCACGCAGACAGTCGCTCAAACGAAGCGCCGGGACATGCCCGGCACCGATCATCCATTGATTTGGCTAGCTGATCACAGGCAGGCTGTTTGCCTGATAAGAAAAGCCAATGGTTCGGCCAAGCACCGGATCGACCATTTCCATTTTGTAGTCGGAGGCCGGACGCACCCCGCCAATGGCGCCAAGGGTGCCACAGAGCATCGCCATATTGTCGGCAAATTGCGCCCCTGTCATCAACTCCGCCAGCGGGCGGATGCTCGCCAAAGTGCCATCTTGATATGACACCCAGGCGCCCTCTTCCCTGATCGAGCATTTGAGTTCAATCTGGTCGAGATGATCGGCCACCTCGTTGAAGGCCCAGACCTCACCGGCCACCGGCTTGGCACAAATCTGCTTTGACGCCGCCACCGAATGGGCCTCTAGCCCCCGGTCTGTATGGTCAGAGCCAAGACCAAGATAAAGCGTGCCGGCCACTTGCAGGATCAATGGTTCCACTTCGCCGGAGCTGTCCTCACCCACCACCTGAATGGCACCCTCCTGCGTCAACAACGCGTTTGATACCCGATAATAGAGCGGAACCTGCGAGGGAGGCGCTACACCAATGGCTGCCAACTCGTCGATATGATGCTGAACCGCATCGATATTGCGTCCAGTCCAGCCAGCCACGATCAACCGGTCAACAGCGACCTCAATCGCCGTCCCATTGCATTCAAATTGCATTGCCATTTCCTTTGTTTCGAGCCTATTGCAGCAGCCGTGGCAAGATCAGAGCCAGATCCGGATAGGCAATCAACACGCCCACCATGACCAACATGATCAGGGCATAAGGAGCCGCCCCCAACATCACTTCGCTCATATTGCCGCTCTTCCGTGCCCCCTGAACCACATAGAGATTGAGGCCAACAGGCGGCGTGATCAATGCCATTTCGATCAGCACGATCATCAGGATGCCGAACCAGACCGGGTCATAACCGAGCCCGGTGACAATCGGCACGACAATCGGGATCGTCACCACCATCAAGGACAGGGTCTCGATGAAGAAGCCCAGCACGATATAGACCAGCACCACCACCAGCATGGTCATCAATGGCCCCACTCCGAGATTGTCGAGAATGTTGCGCATTTCTTGGCTGAGACCGGCGGCAGACAGGGTGAAATTGAGGAATGAGGCACCAATGATCACCAACATGATCATCGAGGTCACCTTGACCGTGCCTATCATGCTGTCCGCCAGCATGCGCCACGAGACACCCCCGAACATCAAGGCAATCACCAAGGCGCCACCGACCCCGACAGAAGCCGCTTCGGTTGGCGTGGCCCAACCCTTGTAGATCGCGCCCAATGATGGCTGAGAATAACAGCACAATCGGCATCAGCTCCGCCAGACCACCAATCATCTCGCGCAGCGGGAAACGCCGACGCTCACCACCCAGTGACGGCCAGATGGTGCATAGCCCCGCCGTGGCAGCCATGAAACCAACCGCCAGAATGACACCGGGCAACAAGCCGGCAAGGAACAATTGCGGGATCGAGGTTTGGGTCAGAAAACCATAAACGATCAGATTGATCGAAGGCGGAATCATGATCCCCAATGTCCCCCCCGCCGCAATCGCGCCGGAAAACAGTTTCGGATCATACCCCAGCCGATCCGCCTGCGGCATGGCAACCGTCGCAACCGTCGCGGCCGTTGCCACCGACGAGCCAGAGGTTGCCGAGAACATCGTGGCCGTGGCCACATTGGCATGGACCAGCCCGCCGGGCATCCACGACACCCATTTGTCGAGCGCTGAATAGGTGCGCTCTGCAATACCACTGCGCACCAGCACTTCCCCCAACAGAACGAAAAAGGGAATGGCAATCAGGGTGGCGCTGTTGGACGTCGACCAGACCATATTGCCCAAGCCACGCAACAGCGGGAAGAAACTAAAAAACTGATCAATCCCGAAGCCGAGCAAAAACAGCACGATGCCAACAGGAATGGAGAGCGAAAGCAGCCCCAGAAGGCCGATGGAGATAAACGGAATCACAACCATTCCTCCTGCGCGCTGGCAATGCCGATGGTTTGGTCAACCTTGGCAAAGCGCCCTTTTATCACCAAAATCGAAGCTGCCATGAACACCAGCCAACTCGATATTGCAAACCAGATCCAGCCCGCAAACCAGGGGATCTGAACCATCGATAAAGGGGTTTCAAGGGGCGTATTGGCCGTGGAGGCATTTTTCAGCGACGTCGCCACCACTGGCCAGCATTGTTTGGCAATCACTGCCACTGTCACCGCAAGGGTAAGCAGCGCCAGCAAATCGAAAAAGACGCGAATTTTCCGCGGAGCAACGCTCCGCAGAAAATCGATGCGTACATGAGAGAGCTCGGTCAGAGCAAAACTCATTCCCCAAGCCGTCGCAATCGCCATGACATAGCCGGAAATTTCATCTGTCCCGCCAAGGGAGGAGCCAAGCTGGCGCATGGTGATATCCACCAGCACCAGTCCGGCACACGCCAACAGCATCAAGCCGGTGGCCAGAGCAATCCGCCTATTCCATCGCCGTGTGGCGAGCAGGATGCGTTCTGCCTTGTCCTCGAGCATCACTCAAATCCTATTTGGCTGGAATGGAAACGCCGACAACCTTGCCTACGCTGTCATTCCAGCGCTTGGCCCAGTCACCACCGGCCCGTTCGGCCCATTCTGGCAGCACCTTGCTTTCAAGGATTTCGCGTGCCTTGGCAATATCGGCCTCGGAAGCCTCAACCAGAACCATCGAACGTTTGTCGCCGGATTTGCAGTCGCCATTGCCGGTCAGGCAGGCAATGTCATTGACCAATGCGCCTTGCGCGGTTTCCCATGCCGGAGTTTCGAAATTGGCCGAAATCTGATCCATGATCAACTTCTGGGTATCAGCATCGAGCGATTTCCATTTATCCATATTCATCGCGGTCACCACCGGATCCCAGCCGCCAAGCGGAATGGTCAGCAGATGGGTGGACACTTCCCACCACCCCGCGCTATAGCCCGAGCCAGCACCGGTCACAGCACAGTCGACGACGCCTTTCTGCAAAGCACCGGGCACTTCAGAGAAGGCCACATTGACGCCTTCGGCCCCAAGAGCTTCAAGGAACTTCGCAGTCATACGGCCCGAGGCGCGGACTTTCAGCCCCGCCAGATCGTCGAGCTTGGCCACTTCCTTGTTGCAGAAGACCACCTGCGGAGGATAAGGCGCAATCGCCAGAAGTTTGGAATTGAAGCGATTGGCGAAAATTTCTTCAACCATCGGGCGGGCAGCATCGACAGCCGCCTTGGCCTTGTCAGCATCCATCGCCACCAGAGGCACATCAAGACCCTCCAATTCAGGCGCGTCGGAAACAGCATAGTCACCAACGGTCATCGCAACGTCATAGACGCCCTGCCCCAGCAGACGGAACACGTCAGCCACGCCCAGATTCATCTCATTGTGGGTCGTCACCTGCGTGGTGATTTTGCCACCAGATGCGGCAGGCAAGGTTTCGCCCCAGAATGGCGCTTCATAGGCCTTGTGCAGAGGCAGGCTGGACCAGCTGCCAACCACATTGAGTTGCTCGGCTGCTGCCGGTGCAGAAAGGGCTGCGGCTGCGGTGAAGGCAAGTAGAAACTTTTTCATTGGATGCTCCGTGTCTTTCCCCTGAAAGCATGACATTCGCCCCCGGAAAGGAAGCGAGACCATGCCACTTTGTTAAGTTGGTGCCCATCCGGAATGCCCGCTTTGCTGGACCTGCCGAACAGGGTCTGAGTGGTGAATTGTTATTGTTTCATTATTGGTATTTCGGCACCGTCCGGTATATCGGTCACCAGCATGTGACCCGGTTTGTGCGCAATGCTGAGTGGCAGTTTGGCGGCCTTGATAGCGACCTGTGGCGTCACCCCGCAAGCCCAGAAAACAGGGACACAGCCGGGCAGGCTCGGCGCCATGTCACCCCAGTCAGGCCGCATCAAATCCGTGATGCCAATGGCTGCTGGATCGCCGGTATGAAGGGGGGCCCCATGAGCCAGCGGGAACCGCCGACAAATGGAATAAACCTCTTCAACCCGATCTTGCGGGATCATCCGCATAGAGACAACCGTCTCACCGGAAAAAGCTCCTGCAGGCACCGTTTCAATCGACGTCTTGAACATCGGCACTGTTGTATTGTTGCTAATATGCCAGACATCAATGCCCGCTTCCAGCAGGGCATGTTCAAAGGTGAAGGAACAGCCAAGCGCAAAGGTCACCATGTCTTCGGTCCAGAGCGACGATATGTCATGGGCCTGATCTGCCAGCTGACCATCACGATAAATATTATAGGCAGGCACATCCATGCGAATGTCGATATCCACCCCCGCAGTCTCCAGAAACGGATTGCCGGTGTCCGAGACCGCAATCAAGGGACATGGCTTGGGGTTACGCTGGCAAAAGCGCATGAAGTCAAGCGCATGAGCCTTTGGCAAGATCATCAGATTGGCTTGCAGATATCCCTTCGCCAGACCAGCCGTATGGGCCTGATACTGCCCCTCACGGATGATCTGACGCAAAGCCTGCGGGGCCTTGGATTTCAGCACTTCATAATCAAACATGCAGATTTTCCCTTATTGAAATCCAGCATGCCAAAACCGTTGGAAAAATCAAATCGATATTTTTATCCTTCCATGATAGATTATTTTTATCATACCGACTATTCCGTCCCTCTAACGTGGCAATTTCCCTTGAAAGTCAGAAATATAGACACATTCTACTGGGTCGCGACCTTGGGCAGCTTCCGCTCCGCCTCCAAGCATCTGCATTTGACCCAACCCGCCGTCTCCGCCCGCATTCAGATTCTGGAACAGGATCTTGGCGTCGAGGTCTTCCAGCGCGATGTGCGCAACGCGACCCTCACGCCCGCAGGTCGCAAGCTTTTCCCCTATGCCGAAAAGCTGATGGCCCTCGACCAGCAGATCCTGGACAGCTTTTCCGAAACGACCCGCATCATCCAGACCATCCGTCTGGGAGCGGCCGAGACCATCGCCTGCAGCTGGTTGCCGGACTTTCTGGCCTATGTCGGCAAAGTCATCCCCGGCATTGCCTTCGAGTTGTCGGTGGATACCACCAACAATTTGCGCAATGCGCTTCTGGCGCGTGATGCCGACCTTGCCTTTCTGATGGGGCCAGTGTCCGAGGCAAGCATCAGCAACCAGCCCATTTGTGGCTATGAAATGATTTTTGCTGCCACCAAGGCCATTGCCAGCGAGCATGAGCGGTGGCACATCTCCGACCTGGCTGCTCACCGCCTGCTGACCTTTTCCCGCTCCAGCCGCCCCGGCAAGGAAATCCAGACCCTTCTATCCTCCAGCCACGAAGGGCCGCTCAATATCAGCACCTCGACGTCGATCGGAGCCCTGCGTGAGCTGACATGCGCCGGTTATGGCATCTGCGCACTGCCCAAAATCATTGTCCATGATGAATTGAAAGACGGTCGACTGGTGGAGTTGAACACAGACGTGGTGCTCAAAGATCTGTCTTTCACGGCCTCCTATGTGGAGAGTGCGCCGACCAGAAGCATCGTTGAGACCATCACATCTCATCTCAATGACTATCTCGAAGCAGCCTGACGAGAACTGACCAGATCTGGCCAGATCAGGCCAGAAGATAGGAGCAGCTTGCCTTGTCAAAGCCGACAATCTGGCGCCCTGCATGAAAGGCCATTTGCAGAGCGTCACGCACCCGCAAGCGCTCAGCCAGTGCCGCGTCCGGGTCTTTGGCCAACAGGGCATCAATGTCGCGCGGGATCGCGACCTGTTCGGTAGACACCTCTTGCGGGAAGGCAGCTTGAGCTTCCGCCCGCGCTGCGACCCGCTCGCTGTCCAGATGCCAGACCGCCATGATTCGGTCGGACGGCAGCCCCGCATTCATCCCCGGCATCGCGCCATAATAGTCCACATGATAATCGCACACCACCGCGCCCAGCACGCCAATATTCAAGCCTGCATTCACCGCTCGCAGGGGATCATAGGTCCAGCGCGCTTGTGTCACACCGCGTGCAAGGCACCAGTTGCGCTGGAACCATTTCAGCTTTGCCCCAAGTCCAACTCCCCGCAAAGTGGGTTTGACTGCCAGCCTGTGCGAATGTTGCAAGCCCGGCGTGACGGTTGGAAAACCAAGCAGAAAGCCAAGCATCTCATCGCCTCGAAAAGCCCCGGCCACCAGTCCCCCTTCGGACTGCAAAGCCATCAGAATATCCGCATTGTCCGGCTTCTCCCCCTCCCCCCAGGCTTCAATCTGGAAGACCTCGGAGCGTTGCATCTCGGCAATGCCAGAAAGCTCACGCAGCACAATATCCTCTCCGCTTGCATGATATGTCACAAAGTGATCCTTTCCTTTGACCGGGTGACTGTATCAAGGAAGGCCCAGTCGAGCGACACGCCAAGCCCCGGCCCATACATTGGCACCGGCATCAATCCATCCGTTGCTTCGAGCGGCTCATTGATGATATCGCGCTTGAAATAGCGACTGGAGGAAGAGGTATCCCCCGGCTTGGTGAAATTGGGCAGACTGGCCAGATGGATATTATGCGCCCGGCCAATGCCGCTCTCCAACATGCCACCACACCAGACCGGTGCACCGAAAGCTTCAGACACATCATGAATGGCTCGCGCCGCCTCATAGCCACCGACCCGCCCGACCTTGATATTGATCACCCGTGCAGCCTCGGACGCCAGCGCCTTGCGGCAATCGGCTGGCGTGCGAATGGATTCATCAAGGCAAATGGCCGTCTCAACCGATCGCTGCACAATCGCATGGTCATGAATGTCATCCACCGCCAACGGCTGCTCGATATAATCAAGCTGGAACGCATCCATTGCCCGCAGGATCGCCAAATCGGCCAGCCCATAAGCCGTGTTGGCATCCACCGTCAGCTTGATCGAAGGATATTCGGCCCGCACGGCCTCCAGCAAAGCTAGATCATGGCCTTGAGCGACCTTCAGTTTGGTGCGCTTGTAGCCCGCCTCATTGGCAATGGCGATCCGCTCCAAAGTCTCAGGGATTGAGGCAATACCAATGGAAACACCAACTGGCACAGCATCGCGAACCCCACCCAAAGCCGCCTTCAGTGGCACATCCAGAGCCTTGCACCACAGATCCCAGAAGGCCATTTCCACCACGGCCTTGCTCATCCTGTGCCCACGCCATGGGGCAAGAAGCTGGTTCAGCTCGGCCGGTGAAGAGAAGTTTTTGCCGACAATCTGGGGCAGGATCAGATCTTTCAAAAAGGCTATTGCACCGGGGATCGTCTCTTCCAGATAGTCCGGTAACGGATCCATCACAGCTTCCGCATAGCCCTCCACTCCGTCGGTCCGCAAGATCAGAAGCGGGAAGACCTTGTCCGTCATCGTCTGGTTCGACACGACGAATGGCGTGATCAAGGGCAAACTGACAATCCGCAATTCAGCCTCAAATATTGTTATGCCCTGAAAATGCGAAGCCATCGATCCCACCTTTTTGCACCCGCCTCAAGCCGCACCAGAAGCAGCGCGACGGGCCTCTGTTTGAATTGTGTTCCTTCCCGGCAAGAAGCACCCGCCGGGAAGGCCCTTTATCCGCCAAAGCGGCTTATTTCATCGTATAAACATCGATGGAGAAATATTTGTCGTTGATCTTCTGGTAGGTACCGTCAGCGCGGATTTCAGCCAGAGCTTTGTTCAGACGCTCGCGCAGATCATTGTCTGCCTGCCGCACAGCGATACCAACGCCTTCACCGACAAATTTTGGATCGGTAATCGGATCGCCTGCGATCTTGCAGCATTTGCCACCGTCGGTCTTTTCAAGGAAATCGAGCAGAGGCAGCATGTCGCCAACCATCACATCGAGACGCCCGGCGGTCATATCCAGATTGGCTTCATCCTGAGTTGGGTAAAGCTTCAATTCCGCATCCGGATAAACTTTGGCAGCAAAGTCGGCCTGCGTGGTCGCAGACTGGGCACCGATCACTTTGCCTTTCATCGATTCAGCGGTGAATTCGGTGATCTTGCTGTCCTTTGGCACCACATGGGTCATGGCTGCCATATAATAAGGATCGGTGAAGGAGACCTTCTTCTTGCGCTCTTCGGTGATGAACATCGAGGCGATAATGAAGTCATATTTCTTGGCGATCAGGCCGGGAATAATACCGTCCCAGTCCTGTCCAACCACTTCACAGTCAGCACCGATCCGCTTGCAAAGCTCAAGACCGATTTCAACATCAAAGCCCTCAATCTTGCCGTCCGCAGTGGTATAATTGAATGGAGGATATGCGCCCTCAGTGCCAAGACGCAAGCTTTCGGCGGACGCGCTGGTGGCAAGACCTGCCAGCAGCAGGCCAGCGCTCAAAAATTTCAAAAATTTCGACATAATGTTCCCTTTCGGTGAGGAGGATGAGGTCGGACTGTGTCCTGTTTTGTTTATTATTCAGAAATCGGGACCAGCGGATTGCCCACATGGCCGGTGAAAGCACCATAAAGGCGCGAGACATGATCAAGGCGTTTTTCCGCCTCGTCACCAAGCGCCAGAAAGATGTCATTGATCATCAGATTGCAGAGCAAAGCCAAATGAGCGGTCGAATCCCAGAATTGATGAAACTGGGTCGCGACCATGAAGCGCTCGTCACTGAGATCGCCCCCCCAGTCGCAAAAATGATCGGTGAACAGGCTGACCGCAATGCCACTGGCCTTGGCCTCACGCGCCAGAACAAAAGCCTGTCGCGAATAGCGCCGCGCTTCAAAGATCGCCAGACAGCGCTCCCCGTCAGCGGCCAATAGTTCAGCAAAATTGCCATCGGACAGATCGAGCAAATGGACACCGGGCCGGACATAATTGAGCTGATGGGCAAAATAGGCTGCCAAGCCGCGCTCGGTCTGAAAGCCAGCGATATATACCTGCGAGCAGCGGACGAGCCGGTCGACACACCGTTGCCACTCATCGCTCCGCGCCATTTCATAGACGGCAACCAGACTGGCCATTTCCGCCTGCAACCCATCAGACAGGCGCTCTTCGCGCTTGCCCGGAGCCGCGCGCAGGGCATCCAGCCGATCCTTGATCAGCCAGGGCTGGTCGCCAATATCATCCTTGAGGTGATCTTTGAGATCCTTGAGATTGGCATAACCGATGGCCCGACAGAAACGCCCAATGCTCGCCTCGCTCACCTGAACTTTGTCAGCAAGCGACGCGGATGTTTCGAACGGCAAATCCTTGAAACGGGCGAGCATGAAGCGTGCAATCGCGCAATGGGATTTCGACCCCACCTCTGCCGCCTCACTCAGCCTTTCATAAAGAGAATTGGTTTTGCTCATCGAAACTCAATCAGGTGCCATAAAATATTTTGCAAGTTTTTCATCATGAAATACAATTTGTCAATATTCTTGCAAAAATGAATCATGACTGAGAGATCAGAAAAGCCAGCAAATAGCCGCTCACGAAAGTCAAGCGACAACAAAAAATCCAGATAACAACCTGAAAAGAGAAAGAAATTCGTCAGAAGCCCGATGGGAGGACACACCAAAGCCCGAAAGCACAAAAAGCCCCGGCCCATCGGGCTCGGAGCTTTTTAATGGTGCAGTTGAAGGGAGTGGGATAGAACCTTCTGAGCTGCTGGAAACTCTTGCCGAACTTGAGGAATGGTCAGTACAAATTGCTGCTGATCCTGATCTGGTTCGGGTGCTAAAAAGTCTGGATGAAGAGCAAGATTCCCAATCGGAATCTGGAAGTGAAGAGATGGCATCGATGCCCTCACCTTCCTGCTTGCGAGGACCACGTCCATGAGTTCTCGCAAGTCCAAATCCCAAACCTTTGGTATCCGTCTAACGAAAGAAGAACGCACTGAACTTGAGCGCCGTTCCGGCGAGTTGGCAACGGGTGCTTATATCAAGACTATGCTGTTTGCCGATGGCAACAAATCCGGACATCGCGGACCGCGTCAACCTGTTCAAGACAAAACCAACCTTGCTCAGATATTGGCATTGCTCGGTCAGAGCAATGTCGGCCCTCGTCTGGATGCCCTTGTAACGGCAGCAGAACTTGGCACCTTGGTCATTGATGAAGAGACCGTTGCTGCCATTCAGAATGCTTGCGCGGAAGTGCATGCAATTCGCCTGCTGCTGATGAAGGCACTCGGATTTCGGGTCGATGATGAGGCTATTGGCGCTAGCCTGACGGATCGCTTCAATCACTCAGCCCAATCAGAGGATTGATATCATGATCCTCAAAGGCTCACAGCGTGGCGGGGCAAAGAGCCTCTCCACCCATTTAATGAATGATCGCGATAATGACCATGTTGATCTCTATGAGCTGCGTGGGTTTATGGCCAGTGATCTCCATGGCGCATTGGCGGAAGCCTATGCCATTTCCAAAGGCACGAAATGCACTCAGTTCATGTTTTCACTGAGTTTTAATCCACCCAAAGAGGCTAATGCAATTGAGCAGGATTTCAAGGACGCGATTGAAAAGGCTGAACAGAAACTCGGCCTTGATAACCAACCCCGCGCCATTGTCTTCCATGAGAAAGAAGGAAGACGTCATGCCCATGTGGTGTGGTCACGTATTGATGCTGTTTCCATGAAGGCAATCAATTTGCCCCACTTCAAGAACAAGCTAAAAGCGCTGGCACGAGAACTGTATCTCGACCATGGCTGGGAGTTGCCCAACGGCTTGCGCCGCGATGGTGGCAAGTCACCCCTTAATTTCACATTGGCCGAATGGCAACAAGCCAAGCGCTTGAAGCTCGATCCCCGCGAGATCAAACAGAGTTTTCAGGAGGCTTGGGCAAGATCAGACAATGCCAAAGCCTTTCGCGCCGCATTGGAGGATAAAGGCTATTTCCTTGCCCGTGGTGATCGGCGGGGTTTTGTTGCGCTCAATATCCAAGGCGAAGTGTTTTCTGTTCCGCGCATGGTTGGCGTCAAAACCAAAGAGGTCAAAGCCAAGCTTGGTGATCCTAACGCGCTCAATAATGTTGCCCAAACCCGTGAATTTCTCAAATCCCGTGTCAGCGACAAAATGCAAAACTTCATGGATGAGGTGGATCAGAAACACGAGCGTGACTTTGAACCTTTGAAGAAACAGCGCCAACAGTTTGTCAAACACCACCGCGCCGAACGGGCAAAATTGAAAGAGGCACAACAGAAACGTTGGCTGGAAGAGACAAAAGAACGCTCGGCTCGCCTCAATAAAGGGCTACGTGGTTTCTGGCAGAAAATCTCTGGCTCTGCTGCGTCAATCAAAAAGCAAAATGAGAAAGAGGCTTGGCAGGGTTTACGGCGAGATCAAAACCAGCGTGATGGCTTGATCAAAGCCCAAATGCAGGATCGGCGTATGTTGCAACGGGAAATCGACAAACTCCGTCGCAAGCACACACACAACCGTTCCATCCTCGCGCGGGAAGTTACGCAAGCCATACGGCGTATTGATCAGGTAGATCAGATGCAAACGCAAGAACGGCAACGGTCACGGGATCGCTATCGTGGGCCAAGTTTGTAGAAATCTTTTAGTTCCGCACGGCGTCAAGAATAGCTCGCCAGTTTTGTGATCCCCCCAGAAGGCGCACAATGGTGAGATGGTCGTTTGTAACCAAATAGACAATCAAATGCTCTTTGAAGGTATGAATCCGCACGGGTGGATCAAACTCGTGATATTCGCGCGCCATGGATGGCATGGCGACCAGTGTGTCGAGGCATTGGGTTAAGCTATCAATATAGCTATCCGCCTGATCAAGAGACCATGTTTCTGCGGTGTAGCGCCAGATATCATCAAGATCAGACAACGCTTGAGGGGTTAATTTGTAATATGTTGGCTTACTTGACGACATGACGCTCGCGCATTTTCAACTTAAAGGCTTGTGGGTCAAATCGTTCTGCTTCACCGCTTTCCAAACCTTCAGTGACAGCTGCTTGCAACGTGTTGATCGCACGAAGACGTTCTTGATCACGGCGGATCAAATCGCGCACATAATCGCTTGCATTGCTGTATTTTCCATCGCTGGTTTGGCTTTCAACCCATGCTTTCATAGGATCTGGTAGGGATACATTCATTGTTGCCATAGCTTCTCTCCTTTATTGATAGGATATAGGGAAATGGCAATCTTTGTCAAATTTAGTTGGCAATAATTGCCATAAAGCAACATTGTTGCCGCCCTCACGTTTTTTGCGTGTTAGCTTCTTTCTGTTTCAATTGCCCTGATTACCTGCTGCGCTACCGAAGCATTACCCGTCACGACTTGATACCTGACTCGTGTTTGTAACGTGAACACGAAAGGGTATTTTCGATGACAAACGAAGTTGGGCATCATGCCGAACCTGCGGATCGTATGGCGGAATGGTTCCGCTCTAAAAATCCGCTTTTTATTCTGGTGGTCACAGCCATTGCCACCATCCTCTTTCTTCATGTCACAGACGGGTTTTTTCTTGAACCCGTCATTGTGTGGCGCATGTCCTACATGCCTGATCTGACCTTGCTTCGGATCGGGATTGTTGCCGCATCTGGCTTCACAGGGTTTGCCTGTGGCTGGCTGCGTGGTTTCCTCGGCGGCATCCTTCTTGGAATGGTCGTGTTTCTGATCATCTTTGATCAGGGCGAGATTGGTTGGAGCAGCGCAACCGCATCGGCTGCGTTGGCCTTTATGGCTGGCCTTGGCTATTGGGCGCGCGACGCGGCAGCACGGTTCATGACACCGCCCAAAATCTTCGGTGACAGCGAATGGGCATCCGATGCCGAGCTGGAAGCAGCGGGTCTCTTCGAACCAAAAGGCGTTCGTCTAGGATACCGTGATGCGAATGGTGAGGACAAGGTCATCCACTATCCGGGTGATCGCCATCTTTGCACGTTTGCACCAAGCCGTTCTGGTAAGGGCACTTCCGCTATCGTGCCCAATCTTCAAACCTATACGGGCACTGTTGTCGTCATCGATCCCAAGGGCGAGAACGCACTTGTGACGGCAGAGTATCGTCGAATGGTCATGGGGCAAGAGGTGTATACCGTCGATCCGTGGATGACGGTTGGCATGGAACCTTCCTGTTATAATCCACTCGATGCTTTGGTCGCTGCCGATCTGGACATGGTCGATGATGCCATGCTGCTGGCCGATGCGATGATCGTCGCCTCTGAGAAAGAGCCATTCTGGACGGATGAAGCCAAAGCCATTTTGCATGGTCTGATCGGGCATGTGGTCTCCGATCCTGAAGAGACAGGTCGTCGCCATCTCGGAAGGGTGCGTGATCTGTGCTTGCTGGATGGTGAAGCCTTGATTGCTTTGTTTAAAAACATGCTGGAATCCCCACATCAGTTCGTGCGCAGTGCGGGAGCGCGGTGCCTGCAAAAGGAAGAAAAGCTGCTGTCCAACGTGATGGCAACTTTGCAATCCCAGACACATTTTCTGGATAGTCCGCGTGTGCGTGACTGCTTGTCAAAGTCAGATTTCTCCTTTGCTGATCTGAAGACCAAGTCCATGACCATCTATCTGGTTGTGCCATCAGACAAGTTGGACAGTCATGGTCGTCTGCTGCGTCTGCTGATCGAACAGGCTCTGATGATCAATGCCCGCAATATCGAGGTTCAACCAGAACAACCCGTCTTGTTCATTCTTGATGAGTTGCCCGCTCTTGGGCGTTTGCCGATGGTTGAGAAAGCCTTTGGGCTGATGGCGGGATACGGCATCCAGATCTGGGCGATTGCGCAGGACTTCAACCAAATGAAGCGCATCTATCAAGACGGCGCTGAGACTTTTATCTCCAATGCTGGGGCGATCCAGTATTTTGGATCGCGAGACAAGTTCACGGCTGATTACTTCTCATCCCTATGCGGTGTGAAGACGGTCTGGAGCTTCGCCTCTGCGATTGGGCGAACCATCGGGCGCAGCACGTCTTCAGGTCAGAGCGCATCAACCTCGGAGTCAGTCTCGGATTCCGATACGGCGACCTATAGCACCGCGCAACGCCAGCTCGCTTATCCCGATCAGCTCATGCGGATGGATAAGGGCAAACAGCTTCTCTTTGTCGAGAATATGAACCCTATTATCGCCGATAAGGTGCCGTGGTTCGAAGATGCCGAACTCAAAGACAAAGGCGTCAATCTGCACGCCGCAAAGCCCAAACAGATCGAAGCCGAATAAGGCTTCCAAGGATCGGCAGCATGGCTGCCGATCCGCCACCCCTGATATTCAAAAACGCACCACGGAGATGATCCCATGTCTGATCACCCTGAAAATACCATGACGCTTATTCGCCTGTTGCTCCTCTTTGACGAAGTGGTGCAATTTCTTGTGTCTTTGGATCAAGAGGTAAGGCATGGGTCGTAACGATCAATTTGATTGGATCAAACTGGCGGGCATTGCTGGTGAGCGGAAACGGATACCACTGGTGTTTGAATGACACCAAACCAATCGCCGATCCGGCGATGGGGCTATCCAGCTCGAAGAAGAATTCCTGACCAAGCCTGATGCGCGTTTCACTCAATGGCACGGAGGCGCTGATGTCATGCAGGCCAAGATCATCACCATCGTCATAGGGGCGCACATGGAGATTTCCGTACTGTCCATGTCGATCCAGAAAACCTTCCCACCCCGTTTTAAGGGATAGATTAAATAGTTCTGAGTCAGCTTCTGCGGCAAACTCTAACTCATTCGCGATGATCCAACGATAAAGTGTCAGAACCTTCCCTTGGTTCGCATCTCCACGCCGAAGATTGCCTTCCCAATGCCCGGCGGTCACATCAAGACCGACTGTTTCTACCAGCAGGCAATGCCAATCAGTGTCACGCTTGTTTTTGATTTTGCGACAAACCGCATGGAGTTTTTTCATTTCATCGAGCGTCGCATTTGCCCCATCGATAGCCATTGCTGTCTCCATGCATCTGTATGACGTTGAATTCTACCTGACTTACTACCCGCTCATTACCTGATTGAGCCGTGTACGAGAAGACCATAGCGAAAATTCTTCAAATTTCTCTTGGTGTTATAGGACTTTTGTCCTATATTGTTCTCCTTATGTTCTTTTGCATCAATAGTGATGCAGCGAGACGAAAAGGAGAAACAACAAGAAAACCCAAAGGCGCAAAGCCACGGGTTAGAAAGGAAAGACGAGATGGCCAAAGCCCCACCAGCAAACAACTCATCCAGAACACCGACACCCAGCCTATCAGTCGATTGGGAGCAATATGCAGACTATCTGATTGATAGCGATTTAAGTGATGAACAAAAGCAGGAGTTCATCCAGACACTTTGGAACATCGTCGTTTCCTTCGTTGATTTGGGCTTCGATATTCGGTCTCCAGATGCCCCCTGTGAGCAGATTGCTGAAAATACTCTGATCCTGCCCGATCATTTGGTATCATCACTCAACAATGTCCCAGACAATACAATCGAAGAAATGTCCGCGCATAGCTCTGCTTTGCACGGAGCAAAGGAGGAGTCATGAAACACGAGACAAAGGAGATTAAACCTCAAAAAGCCCTGATTTACTGTCGTGTGTCATCACGTGCGCAGGAAGAAGAAGGCAACGGATTAGACAGCCAAGAAACGCGCTGCCGTCAGTATGCAGCGCAACAGGGTTATGACGTTCTTGCCGTCTTTCCTGACACAATCACGGGCGGCGGGGACTTTATGCAGCGCCCCGGAATGGTATCGCTATTGGCGTTTCTGGATGCCCATCCCAATGAGCGTTTCGCAGTGGTGTTCGACGATTTGAAGAGATTCGCGCGTGACACGCGCTTCCACCTCGATCTGCGCGAAGCCTTCCGCAAGCGTGGCGCATCCATTGAATGTCTGAACTTCAAGTTTGAAGATACGCCCGAAGGCGAGTTCATTGAAACCATTATGGCGGCGCAAGGCGCTTTAGAGCGCAAACAAAATGGGCGACAAGTTGCCCAGAAAATGAAAGCGCGCATGCAAAATGGCTATTGGGTGCATACAGCGCCTGTTGGCTATCACTACAAGAGCATCAAAGGGCGCGGCAAAGTGTTGGTCCATAATGAACCTTTGGCTTCCATCGTCCGTGAAGGAATAGAGGGATATGCCTCTGGCCGCTTCCAATCACAAGTGGAAGTAAAACGTTTCTTTGAATCCTTCCCAGAGTTCCCACGCAACAAGCACGGCATCATCGTTCAGCAACGTGTGACCGACATTCTGACGCAGCCTGTTTACACGGGACATATCTGTTCTGAAACCTACGGCATTGTCTGGCAACAAGCGCAACATGAGCCGCTAATCTCGCTTGCCACGTTCGACAAGGTACAGGAACGCCGCAACGGTACTGCGAAACTGCCTGCTCAGATTAATATTGGCGATGATTTTGCGCTTCGTGGTTTTGCCCTCTGCGGTGACTGCGGCAAACCATTGCGCTCTTCATGGTCAAAGGGAAAGACCAAGCGCTATCCCTATTACTTATGCCAGACCAAGGGCTGTGACAGCTATGGCAAGTCCATTGCCCGCGACAAGCTGGAAGGTGAGTTTGCCGAGATCGTCAAAACCTTACAGCCAGCTCAGAACCTGCTCAAGCTGACAGCCTTGATGTTCAAAGATGCTTGGAATCGCCGCCTTGCCCTCACAGAAGAGGTTTTGAGTTCTGGTAAGCGGAAGGTCACAGAAATCGAAAAACAGATTGATGGGCTTTTAGAGCGCGTTCTGGAAGCGACCAATCCAACGGTGATCAAAGCCTATGAAGGCAAGATCGCAGACTTGGAAAGAGACAAGCTAAAACTCAGAGAACAACTCCAAAATCAAGCACCGAGGAAAGGCAGCTTCGAGCAGACGCTAGAACTCGCCCTACGATTCATCGCAAACCCTTGGAAAGTCTGGGAAAGTGGAGATATTGCCCTCAAAAGAACAGTCATAAAACTGGCCTTTGCAGAGCGCTTTACTTACCACAGAAATAAGGGAGCTAGAACACCCCAAATATCCTTACCCTTCAAGGCTTTGAAGGGGATTGAGAAGGGTGTTTTAGAAAATGGTGCGGCCGAGAAGACTCGAACTTCCACGGGAGTTACCCCACAGCGACCTCAACGCTGCGCGTCTACCAATTCCGCCACGGCCGCAAGCCTTGAACGTCGAAGCGATATTCGCCTCGTTGGTGGCGTGTAACTAGCAAATTCATTTTGGCCACACAAGCGATTAAAGGGTCGATCAACAACAAATGTGGAAAGCGTATGACAGAAGGCCATTTCATTGAAATTGCCCAAAGCCTTAACCGACCAAAAGATCACTCACCCTCTGGTACAAACCGACCCGAATGCCTAAATGGAGGAGATCAGGTTCCCACCCGGTTGATGCCGCGCAACGGCCGCCAATCAGCACTGCGATGCAGAACCTTGGTAATCGAAATGCCAACCTTTTCACCACGCAGAATCACCTGCCCCAGAGCGACCGGCGTGCCATTGGCCTTGATGAGGCAATCATCTTCCTCACTGGCATCCAGTTCGATCACAGCCCCACGGCCCATCCGCAACAATTGATGGATGGGAATAGAGGTCGAGCCGAGCTCAACGGAGATATCAATTGCGATGCTATCGAGATTTGGCACGTTTCACCTTTTCCGTGTTTCTCACGGATTGACCATGTCGGACATTAACAAAGTCTTATCGCTTATGGTAAATGAAACCTTAACAAGCGGCAGACAATTGCCTGTCAACGCATCTTGACCACAGATCGAAGCCAAATGACCAACAACCATATCGACCGCACAGACATTCTCACCAAACCCGACAGCCCCCAACCGATGGCGTCAAAGACCAAGGATGCCGTGGAATGGCTAATATCTGACCAGCAAGTCCCCTATCCCGAGGCAATTGCCTTTATGGAACAGAGAATCGCAGCCATCGCGCGCGGCGAGGCCAAGGAATGCGTCTGGCTGCTTGAACATCCCCCCCTTTATACCGCGGGCACCAGTGCCGATCCGAGTGATCTGGTCGCGCCGGACCGATTCGACGTGTTCGAAACCGGGCGCGGCGGGCAATATACCTATCACGGCCCCGGCCAACGCATCGCCTATGTCATGCTTGATCTCAAGCGCCGAACACAGGATGTGCGTCTTTTTGTTGCCAGCCTTGAATCCTGGATCATCAACACCCTTGCCGCCCATAATATCAAGGGAGAACGGCGGGAGGACCGCGTTGGCGTCTGGGTGGAGCGCCCGGAAAAAGGCCCCGGCGTTGAAGACAAGATTGCCGCCATCGGCATACGCGTCAGAAAATGGGTCACCTTCCACGGCATCAGCCTCAATATCGAGCCAGAACTCGACCACTATAGTGGCATCGTACCATGTGGCATCGCCCAGCATGGGGTAACCAGCTTCGTCGATCTGGGCTATCCGCTGACCATGAGCGATGTTGACATGACCTTGCGCGAGGAATTCGAACAACTTTTCGGAGCAACAACCAGTTGATCAACAAGCCTCTGAATTCATGAAACAATCTTTCAAAGGATCCAATCCAGTTCCGTCCTGTCGATATTAACCACCGCGACGAAAATAAACCCAAGATTGTATCCATTAACATCTCGTTAAGCTAACCTGCCGCTGCAAAAAGACGATTAGCTTATGAGGCAAGAGAGATGATCCGCACCGCCATCACGGCATTCCTCAGGGATGAAGACGCGTCCGCCGCAATGGAATATATCCTGATCGTGGCGTTCATGAGCGTCGTATGGCTGTATATCTGGCAGGAATATATCGCCGAACTGACCCAAATTTATGATCGACTTGCGCGTGACTTGCGCAAAGTGAAGATCGGATGATTTGAGAAAGGCCCGGTTTTTTCCGGGCTTTTCTTTGCGCCATCCCCACCTCTGCCTGAGTTGTTGTTGGGTCTGACAAAGAGATGGGCTAACAATAGGTCATCACAGGACAGAATAAGGAAAGCAAGATGCCGGGTCTTGATGCCGCACGACCGCTGGGACCGATCCAATGGCGCCCCAACCAGATGCCCCTGATCATGGGCATCATCAATGTTACGCCGGATTCCTTTTCCGATGGCGGCCAATTCATCGCCGAAGACGCAGCCCTTGCCCATGCAAAGCGCTTGGCAGAAGAAGGCGCGCATATTCTCGACATCGGGGGCGAATCAACCCGCCCTGACGCAACCCCGGTCAATGAGACAGAAGAGCTGGAGCGTGTGTTGCCAGCCATCCGCGCCATCGTTAGGGAAGATCTGGGCTGCGCCCTCTCTATTGATACCTACAAGGCCAAAGTGGCAGCCAAGGCACTTGAGGCAGGCGTTCATATCGTCAATGACGTCTGGGGTCTCCAGCGCGAACCGGACATCGCCAAAGCCGCCGCCGATCATCAGGCTCCCGTCATCATCAATCACTGGGAAACCGAGAAGCAGGCAGGCCTTGGGCTGATCGACCAGATGAAAGCCTTCTTTGATCGCTCCATTGCCATTGCCCTTGCGGCAGGTTTGTCCGATGATCGCATCATTCTTGACCCCGGCATTGGCTTTGGCAAGGATCTCGACGACAATCTAACCATCCTCAACGGTCTTGAAAGTCTTATCAGCTGGGGCTATCCAATATTGATCGGCACCTCGCGCAAGCGTTTCATCGGTGCACTGACCGGTCGCCAAGCCCAAGATCGCGTTCATGGCACGCTGGCCTCCAATGTGCTCGCCTTGGCAAAAGGCGCCAGCATCTTCCGCGTGCACGACGTCGCCGCCCACAAGGACGCTCTTGCCGTAGCAAGCGCCATTCTCAACCCTCAAGGGAGATGACCCCATGGATCGCATCATTCTAAGAGATCTGGCTTTTTTTGCCTATCACGGGGTCTATCAGGAAGAAGCCAATCTCGGCCAACGCTTCTATTTCGACCTCGATTGTTTCCTCGACCTTCGCCCAGCTGGTAATAGCGATGATGATGGTGATACTGTGCGCTATGACCATATTGCAAAGCGTGTCGAGACCATTGTCACCGAACGCCGCTTTCAGCTGATTGAAGCTCTTGCAGAAGCCGTGGCCGAAGACCTGCTTCGGAATATGGGCAAGATAGAGGCCATTCGCGTCAAGGTACGCAAGCCCGAAGCCCCGATCCCGGCCATCGTCAGAGACGTTGCCGTCGAGATCAACCGCACACGCAAGGATTATGATCTATGAATGAGAAAGCCCCCACAGTCGTAGCTTTCATAAGCCTGGGAGGCAATATTGGCGATACTTCCATCGCCATTGAAGACGCGCTGACCGCACTGTCCGGCAAACCCGGCGTCACGGTCACCACGCGCTCACGCTTTTATCGCACGCCACCATGGGGCAAGACCGATCAGGCAGAATTCGTCAATGCCTGCGCCGGGATCAAGACAACCCTGTCGCCAGAAGCCCTTTTGAAAACCTGTCTGGAAGTGGAATCAAGCATGGGGCGCGTGCGCGCAGAGCGCTGGGGCCCGCGGATCATCGATCTCGATATTCTCACCTACGGGGATGTCGAGATGAATGATCCGGATCTGATCCTGCCCCACCCCTATTTGACAGAGCGGGCCTTCGTTCTGGTGCCCTTGAAAGACATCGCTCCGAACTTTGAGCTTAACGGTACCGGAATCAATGCCATGCTCGACAAACTGGACACGACCAACATCGTTGCCATGGACCAACATTAAGTCTCAGGATAGCTCTGGAACTGACCGACGGGGCTGATCAATCAGCCCCGCAAGCTTTCCAGCACCAGAATGGCCGCATCAAAATCGGTGCGGCGGAAGACACGCCGTTTGGTGGCTTCCTCGTCTTCGCCCCACATTTCGATATTCCAGTCTTCGTCGACCATTGCCGCAGCCCATGTGGCCTCTGCGGTCAAAAAGCCTTTCCAGAAGGCATAAGGCAACAGCGCAGAGCCGGTGATTGTCATGATTGTGTGCAGGGCTGCCAGCTGGAAGCGATCAAGCCCTTGCCATTCGGCCCGCAGGGCCTGCCCCATCACCGGGCTCTGCTCCACAGCCATGATGCCGGTCGCCTGCACGAAACGCCCCCCCAGTGGTCCCTCGGCCCATTTCAGCACTGGCTGCCAGTGCTTTTGTTGCCGATCGACCAACCGTTCGGGATGGGTTGCCGGGTAGCAGATAAAATCATGAGAGAGATAGGAGACAATCTCGTCCAACATCGCTTCCCGGGCAGTCTCCACCCCGTCAATGGTGGAATTAACCAGACGGGTCAGGGGCATGGTCGCAGGGTCAATCTTGTCCTTCTGCGCGTCCCATTCTGCCGCCAGCGCCAAAGCAATCGCCTCACACGGCACACAGACCTTGTGTTTGGCAGGGCTGCGAATTGGCCGCTCGTCAAGCAACACACGATGACCGCCCGCGTCATCCCGACCAACCGTCACAGCCTTGTAAAAGCGCTTGGGCAAGGGTGTTTTCATCACTTCCTTTGCCCGCATCATTGGATTGGTGGTGCTATCCTGTTGTCCCGGTACAAAGTCTCCAAACAGCGCCTGAACCGCGTCAGGATCGGAGATTTTTTCCTTGTCCGACATGCCCATTCCCTCTTCTTGTCCGACCAAAGCCTTCAGAGCGCACGCAACAGTTCATCAAGCGCGGCATAATCATCCACCAGATGGTGCGCACCGGCTGCCCGCAATTCGGATGCCGGATGGTAGCCCCACGTAACCCCCACCCCGCGCACACCTGCATTGACAGCCATTTCAATATCATAGCTGGTGTCGCCAATCATCACCGTATCCTCAGGCATCACACCGGTCTCGGCCATTGCCTGCAGGATCATGCCCGGATTGGGTTTGGACGGCGCACGATCAGCGGTCTGCACCGTGACGAAATGATCATGCCAGCCAAAGCTGTCAAACAGATGCAGCACCCCGCGATAGGCCTTGCCCGTTGCAATGCCCAGAAGATAGTCACCTTCCTCGGCCAGCCCCTCGATCACATCCTTCGCGCCGCTATAGAGATGCTCAATCGCATCGCCGCTTTCGCGTTTGGCAATGACAAAGTCCTTGTAGCTGTTGACCAGCAGATCACGCGCGCTCATCTCGATCCCCGGCGACAGCCGCTCAATCGCCTGCGGCAGGGACAAACCGATGATTGACTGGGTTGCCCCTTCGCCCGGCGGCGGCAAGTCATGCAGCCGATAGGCATGATCCATGCCTTCGACAATGGTATGCGCGCTGTCGACGATGGTTCCGTCACAGTCAAAGATAAACAGCTTGAGGCTCATGGAAATGATCCTTCGGCAAAGGGCCCTTGGGAAAGAAGGCTAGACGATCACAAACAGACATAAAGATTGGGCACTCAACCCTCGTTGCCCAATTCATCCTCAATGTCCGGATCATAACTGGAGACGTCAAATCCGAGCAGGTTCCAGCTCTGCTGCATATGCTGCGGCAACGGTGCGGTCACATCCAGTATGCCGCCTTGCGGGTGCGGAATGCGGATCCGTCGCGCATGCAGATGCAATTTGTTCTGAATACCGCCGGGCAGCTCCCAATTCTCGACATTGAAATATTTCGGATCCCCAATGATCGGGCATTCCATATAGGCGGTATGGACGCGCAGCTGGTGGGTCCGGCCCGTCACAGGTTTCAGGGTCAACCAGGACAATTTCTGCCCGGATTGTTCCACCACCGAATAGTGGGTCACCGCATGTTGCGCGCCATCATCGCCATGACGGGCAATCCGCATCCGGTCCCCGTCTTCAGCCTGATATTTCGCCACATAGGTCGACACACGTGCCTGCTTGGGCTTGGGCACACCGCGTACAAGGGCCCAATAGGTTTTCTGCGTCGAACGCTCCCTGAAGGCCTTGGTCAGGGCGGTTGCGACCGAGCGCCTGCGCGCAACAACCAACACACCGGACGTATCCCGGTCGAGGCGATGGACCAGACGTGGCTTCTGACCATGCTTGTCACGCAGGGATTCCAGCATCCCGTCCACATGGCGGCTCATGCCAGACCCGCCCTGCACCGCCAGACCGGCGGGCTTGTTGAAGACATAGATATCCTTGTCTTCATAAAGCAGGATCGACTTGAGGAAATCCTCGTCCCGGTCATCAACCCGGGGCATGGCCCGCTTCGGTGCGGCATTGGTGGATTTTTCATCGGTCGCCAGAGGTGGAATGCGGACCTGCTGGTCTTTGACGAGGCGCACATTGGTCTTGACGCGCTTGCCATCCACCCGCACCTGTCCGGTACGCAACAGCTTCTGCAACTGGCCAAAGGACAGACCCGGATAATGCTCCTTGAACCAGCGGTCCAGACGCATCCCGTCTTCTTCCCCTGTCACGTCTCGAAATTGTATGGTCGCCATTGCCTCTCAGACCCTCTCGTCTATACCAGCGCCCGTGCCACGCTCAGCCCTGCAAAGAGCGCCACAATAGCCCCGGCAAGGGACAATGCAACATAAAAAAGGGCCATACCCATCTGCCCGCGCTCTGTCAGCAGCACGACATCAAGAGAAAAGGTGGAAAAGGTGGTAAAACCGCCCAATAGGCCCGTTGTCAGCAGCAGCCGAACCTCGGTGCTGGCCTGAAACCGCAGCGCCAAAAGCTCGATCAACAGGCCCATCAGGAAAGACCCCAGAATATTACAAATCAGCGTACCATAGGGAAAACCGCTGCCAAAGGTGCGCAAGGCGATCATGCCGACAAGATGGCGCATGCTGGCACCGGTTGCGCCACCCAGCGCGACAAGGAGAAAGTGATTCATTTGTTCCGTTCCAATCTTAGACGGGACCAATAGTCCAACCGCTTGCGCAAGTCACGTTCAAAGCCGCGCTCCACCGGTTGATAAAAGCTTTTCCGCCCCATTTCCGTGGGGAAATAGTCCTGACCAGAGAAAGCGTCCGGCTCATCATGGTCATAGCGATAGCCATCGCCATAGCCTTCAGCCGCCATCAGTTTGGTTGGCGCATTGAGAATATGCTTGGGCGGTGGCAGCGAGCCTTCTTTCTTCGCCGCTTTCATCGCGGCATGATAGGCCAGATAGCCCTTATTCGACTTCGGTGCCGTCGCCAAATAGATTGCCAGCTCCGCCAAGGCATAATGCCCCTCTGGCGCCCCGATCAACTGAAAGGCTTCGCGGCAGGCCATCGCCATCATAACCGCATTCGGATCCGCCAGCCCCACATCCTCGGATGCCATAACGGTCATCCGTCGCAGGATATAGAGCGGATCTTCCCCGGCATCGAGCATCCGGCACATATAGTAAAGCGCAGCATCCGGATCAGAGCCACGAATTGACTTGTGAAAGGCCGAAATCAGATTGTAATGCCCGTCTGCGGACTTGTCATAAATCGGCGCTCGCCGCTGCAGAATCGTGCCCAACTGCTCGGCAGAAAAAACTTCTCCCTCATGGGCCGCCCGCCACACTTCCTGAGCCAGCGTCAAAGAAGACCGCCCGTCCCCATCCGCCATCCTGACGAGCGCATCTCGCGCCTCGTCATCCAGTGGCAAAGGCTTGCCAAGTGCCTCTTCAGCCCGCGCCAACAATTGACCGATCGCCTCATCGTCAAGGCTCTTGAAGGTCAGAACCTGCGACCGGGACAAAAGCGCTGCATTCAGCTCAAAAGACGGATTTTCCGTCGTCGCGCCAACCAGCACCACTGTGCCATCTTCCATGACGGGCAGAAAGCTGTCCTGCTGGGCCTTGTTGAACCGATGGATCTCGTCGACAAACAAAAGGGTTGTCTTGCCCATCCGTTGACGCTCACGGGCTGCTTCAAACACCTTTTTCAGATCTGCCACGCCTGAGAAAATCGCCGAAATCTGTTCGAAATGCAGATCCGTCCCGTCGGCCAACAGGCGTGCGACGGTGGTCTTCCCGGTCCCCGGCGGCCCCCACAGGATAAGACAGCCCAGCGAGCCGCTCTTCAGCATCCGCGTCAAGGTGCCGTCTTCGCCCACCAGATGATCCTGCCCCACAACCTCGGACAAATGCCGGGGCCGCAACAGATCAGCCAGAGGGCGCATCGCTCCCTCTGGCTGATCCTTGTCTTGCTGTCCTGCGGGCGCGGAAACGCCCGCCGTCTCAAACAGATTGCTCACGTCTTGTGCCTAGCCACTGATGGTCGTCTTGATGATCTGACCATTGCGTTCGATCTCCATCCGCCAGAGGCGAGAAAATTTTGTCCCGTGAGGATTTCCAGCACCCGAGTGGTGCGGATCACCTCGCCATTCAACCGGCGAATAATGTCACCCACCCGGACCCCAAGCCGGTCAGCGGTGGAGCCTTGCTCGACCTTGGCCACCACAACCCCTTTAAGACCGGTATCGACGCCCAACTCCTGCGCTACCGCCGGTGACAGATTGTAAACGGTCGCACCACCAAATGGGGAATATCCGTCAATCATCACCGCATCGCGTGGAGGACGTTCCGGCGCCTTTGCCGTGTGCACGGTGAGATTTTTCTCTTTCCCATCGCGCAGAATCGTCAACTGCACTTTATCCCCCAGATCGACCGTCGCATACCGATATTCAAAGGCATCGGGGCTGTCGACATCCTTGCCATTGACCTGCAACAGCAAATCCCCGATCTGGAGCCCCGCTTCCTGCGCCGGTCCATCAGCGTCGAGGCCCGTGACCAGCACCCCGTGCGGTCGTTCCAGTCCCAACCCTTCGGCGATGTCAGCCGTGACCATCTGCAAGCTGCCGCCAAACCAGGCCCGTTCGACACCCTTGCCGGAAATCGCCCCTTCGGCCACCAGACGCACCATATTTGCCGGGATGGCAAACCCAATACCATTCGAGCCGCCGGAACGGGAGAAAATTGCCGTATTGACGCCAACCAGGCGCCCATTCACATCCACCAGCGCACCACCGGAATTGCCCGGATTGATCGCGGCGTCGGTCTGAATGAAGAATTGATAATTGCTGATGCCCACATGGGTACGCGCCAAGGCCGAAACGATGCCGCTGGTCACAGTCTGGCCCACCCCGAACGGATTGCCAATCGCCAGCACCAAATCGCCAACCTTCAATTCGTCAGAATCAGCAAAAGCAAGCGACGGAAATGTCTGCTTGGCATCCCGAATTTTCAGGATCGCCAAATCGGTGCGCTCTTCATCAAGAATGATGTCCGCATCAAACTCGGTCCGATCCGCCAAGGCCACCCGGACTTCAGTCGCGCCCTTGATCACGTGATGGTTGGTGACAATCACCCCACTTGGATCAACAATCACCCCGGAGCCGAGTGACCGCTCAACCCGCTCACGCGGCTGACCAAACCCGTTGCCACCAAAAAAAACGCTCAAAGAAAGGATCGTCAAAGAAAGGAGAACGAGACCGTTGCTGCACCCGCCGCGTCGCATAGACATTGACCACCGCAGGCGCAGCGGATTCAACCACCGGAGCAAAGCTTAGTTGCATCTCGCTCTTGCTGGCAGGGACACGATTGACCACAGGGGGCGCTGCCACCGCCTTGGTCGTCACGTCGGAGGACATGAAATACTCACTCACGGCGCCGCCCACACCCGCCGCCACAGCAACGACAGTCAATATGGCGAGTTTATTCAATAAGGACATACTGACACCTCTCTTTTCAATCACTTGCTCAACAATGCCCTTGAGGGGAATAGGCTCAAGGGAAACTGGATGTCCGAAAAGCTAGGACCGCTAACGGGCAAAACTATGAATGCCGCCTGCACCATCTTTCATCATTGCCAAGAATTAATCAAACAGCAGAGGCGCTTAATGTCCAACTGTCCGCAATTTGTGGATGACACTCATCAATCCCTTTCCACCAAGCATGAGCCAAACCCCGAAGACAAGTTGGATCAACGGCACAATCTGGAATCGAAACAGGTTATCAATATTGGAAAAGTCGGGCTCCTTCAAACCATACACAACGATGGAATAAAGCGGCCATAACAAAGACCGCAAAGCAGTGGCTGCAAAGAAGAGCCCCAGAGCCACAAACAGCGCGAACTGAAAATCTGAAGCGGTGACAGTGCTTCCCTCTTCATCTGTGGCAATCGGACCTGGCGTTAAAAAAACGCACAACAGCCTTTGGCCAAAAACACAAAACCAAACCAATGAGCAGTTTCAAGACGACAACCAGCAGAAACACAGCACCGGAAGGAAGAGGTACGGAGGAATGCCCCATAACAATGGGCAAAAGCACCGAAAGGATCTCGGTAGAACTGGTGAACAACCAAAAGATACCGATCAAGCGCATAAAGAGCGCCATCATCTGAAGACGTGACACAAAACCTCTCCTACAAACAGCTTATGGTTGAAACAACAGATATATGCCTGAACAAAAACAAACAAACAAGTCATTGACCTCCGCCATAGGCGGAGGTTTGTTACGCTTCGCTTGAACCACTAGAAGTGGTCTTGTTTGGTTTCAATAGTTTGGCTTGAACATATCCGCGAAGTCGCTCGCCTTATCCTGCCTCTGTTGATTGCGGATATAGCGTCTGACGACCTCCTCTTGATAGCCCGTTGTCGAAACAAAGTAACCACGTGCCCAAAAATGATATCCCTTGTAGCGACGTTTCCGGGCATATTTGTTTGCCACATATAGCGCCGTTTTACCCTTTAAGAAGCCCACTATATGGGCCACTGAATATTTGGGTGGGATTGAGATCAACATATGCACATGGTCGGGCATAAGATGCCCTTCCTCAATATGGCATCCCTTTTGTGACGCCAACTTCGTAAATTGATCTCGTAACTCACGCCGCAAGTCTCCGTATAGACGTTTGGTCCTGTATTTGGAGCCAAAGACTACATGATATTTGCAGTCCCAAGTGCTGTGTGATAGGTGATTTTTGTCCATAAAAACCTCCTCGCTTCTGTTCTTAAAACCACGCCAATGGTTCAAGTGAGGAGGTCTCTTACTGAAAATGTAAAACTTGTCCAGTCCTCCACCGCAGGTGGAGGTTTATTTCAGACATAAAAAAGGGGTGACCAATGGCCACCCCTTTAAACTTATCAACCTGCACGAAGCTTACGCTGCGTCTTCGGTCTCAACTTCCTGAGTTGGACCAGAATCCTGGCCGCGAGCCTCAGGATCACGATCAACAAGCTCGATCACAGCCATTGGCGCATTGTCGCCATAGCGGAAGCCGGCTTTGAGAACGCGGGTATAGCCGCCCTGACGTTCGGTATAACGCGCGCCGAGCACGTCGAACAATTTCTTGACCATGTCTTTGTCACGGATCTGGGAAATTGCCTGACGACGTGCATGCAGATCGCCACGTTTTGCCAGAGTGATGAGTTTGTCTGCGATCGGCTTGAGTTCTTTAGCCTTAGGCAGGGTGGTTACGATTTGCTCATGCTTGATCAAAGCTGCTGCCATGTTGGCGAACATCGCCTTGCGATGAGAAGCTGTGCGATTGAGCTTGCGACCTGATTTGCCGTGGCGCATTGCCCTCTCCTTTTCCTATCCGACGGTATCACACCGTGGGTAAC
>CAXXSO010000060.1:0-86825 GCA_963676965.2 uncultured Cohaesibacter sp. | reverse complement strand
TTTAATGCGCTGAATGCCCGGCTTTTCTTTGGTGACAGGATTTCCGGTCAAACCCTGTTGGCCAGCGCCCTTGGCATTGCGGGCCTGGCCTTGTTGTTCGGACCGGACATTCTGAGCGCCCAATCGCAAAGCACCCTTCAAGGGGTTGGGTTGGCCATGATTGGTACAGTGTTCTTCTCGCTTGGCAACATGGTCTCACGCCGCAATTCCGCCGCTGGCCTGACGCCAATGACAGCCAATGCCTGGGCCATGGGGTACGGAGCACTGATCATGTTGGCACTGATTGGCCTCTCCGGAACACCAATCATTCTGCCCACCAACAGCACCTATCTCGGTGCCCTGTTCTATCTCGCCACCATCGGCTCGATCATCGGTTTCACAACCTATCTCTATCTCGTGGCCCACATCGGGTCTGCCAAAGCGGCCTATGCCACGGTTCTGTTCCCGATCATCGCTCTGGCTCTGTCAACATTTTTCGAGGGCTACCACTGGCAATGGACAGGCATCATTGGTCTCGCGCTGGCCTTGAGCGGCAATCTGGTGATGTTCGCCCGCTGGCCCAAAGCCCAGCCTGCCAATGCAAACAAGCCCGCCAAAGACCCCAAAGCAGCAGAAACCGTGCAGCCAACAGCGGCAGAATAGGCCTGTGATCAGAATGAGCGTGGGGCTGGCACAGCCCCACCAACCAGATTAGAAGACACCGACCTGCACATCAACAACACCGGGTATAGCCTTTAGGGCACGCCCCACCTCCGGCGACACATAATAGGTGCCATTGACCCGCATTTCGACTTCGCAGTCCCCGTCATCCAGCATCACAATGACCGACACTTCACCGTCACCCCGGTCATCCAACTGCGCTCGCAAAGACTGAAGCGGTTTATCATCGCGCACAAAAATCTGCATCGTCTTGCGCACATTGTCGCTTTGCAGGGGCCGCACATTGTTGATCCGCACGGACACCCCTTCGGGGCGCTCGTCGGCCCCCACTTCCAGGATCACCGTCTTGCCCGGCTCCAGCATATCCCGAAACCGATGCAGGGTCTCGGAGAAAAGAACAGCCTCATATTGCCCGGTGGGATCAGAAACATTGATAATCCCCATCCGGTTGCCCGTCTTGGTTTTCCGTTCCTGACGGCCAGTGATAGTGCCTGCCAACCGCCCGGCGCTTGCCCCTTGCTTCACCGCCACTTCAAAGGGCTGCCAAAGCTGAATGCGCATCTTTTCAAGCTGCGGGATATATTCATCGAGCGGATGGGCCGAGAGATAAAAGCCGATCGCGGAATATTCCCGCTGTAACTTCTCTTCGCTGGTCCATGGTCGCATGTCTGGCAACGGCAAAGGCGCGGCTTCCTCTGCCCCGAACAATCCACCCTGCCCCGATGAGCTATCACGTGCACGGCTTGCAGCCTCACCCATAATCACATCAATGGACGCCACCACCTGAGCCCGGTTGGGATTGAGCACATCAAAGGTGCCCGCTGCGGCAAGATTTTCGATGGTTCGCTTATTGAGCACCTTGGGACTGATCCGCTTGGCAAAGTCAGCCAGATCCTTGAACGGTTTGTCCCCACGCACTTCCATGATATGTTCGGCTGCGGGCTGCCCCACCCCTTTGATCGCCGCCATGGAATAGATGATCGCCCCGTCCTTCACCACGAAATGAACCCCGGATTCATTGATCGATGGCGGCCGCACCTCAATGCCGAGCCGCAACGCGTCACGACGAAATTCGGACAACTTATCCGTATTGTTCATATCGAGCGTCATGATCGCGGCCAAAAATTCAACCGGATAATTGGCCTTCATATAAGCGGTCTGATAGGCGACCAAGGCATAGGCGGCGGCGTGCGATTTGTTAAAACCATAGTCGGCAAACTTGGCCACGAGGTCATAAATCTCGGAGGCCTGCTCACGGCTGACACCTCGTTCTTCTGCGCCATCACAGAAGCGAACCCGTTGCTTTTCCATCTCCTCGCGGATCTTCTTGCCCATCGCACGGCGCAGCATGTCAGCTTCACCAAGGGAATAGCCTGACAGGATCTGGGCAATCTGCATCACCTGTTCCTGATAGATGATGATGCCGTAGGTTTCCTGAAGCACGGGCTGCAACAACTCATGCAAATAGTCGGGCTTTTCTTCCCCACGCTTTCGGGCGCAATAGATCGGGATGTTGGCCATCGGACCGGGACGATATAGCGCCACGATAGCGATGATATCTTCGAACTGGTCAGGCTGCATGTCGAGCAATGCCTTGCGCATGCCCATCGATTCCAGCTGGAAAACGCCAACCGTCTCGCCCTTGGCCAAAATTTCGTAGGACGGTTTGTCATCAATCGGGATTTCGGCGAGATTGATCTCGATGCCGCGCTGCGCCACAAACCTCACGGCATATTCGAGCACCGTCAGCGTCTTCAAACCAAGAAAGTCGAACTTGACGAGACCAGCCTGCTCGACCCACTTCATGTTATATTGCGTGACAGGCATGTCCGAGCGAGGATCTCGATACATCGGCACCAGCTTGTCCAGTGAACGGTCGCCAATCACGATACCCGCGGCGTGGGTTGAGGCGTGGCGATAGAGCCCTTCAAGCTTGAGCGACATATTGATCAGTCGATCAACGATCTCCTCGTCCCGACGGGCTTCATTCAATCTGGGCTCCTGCTCCAGAGCCTCTGGCAGCGAAACCGACACCGCCCCCTTCATCGGCACCATCTTGCACAGCTTGTCGACCTGACCAAACGGCATCTGCAAGACGCGACCAACATCGCGCAGCACAGCACGAGCCTGCAACGTACCATAGGTGATGATCTGCCCGACATTGTCGCGTCCATATTTACGCTGCACATAGCGGATCACTTCTTCACGGCGGTCCTGACAGAAATCGATATCAAAATCGGGCATCGAGACGCGTTCGGGATTGAGAAAGCGTTCGAACAGCAAAGCAAAGCGCAGAGGATCAAGGTCTGTAATGGTCAGAACCCAGGCAACAAGCGACCCCGCACCCGACCCACGGCCCGGCCCCACCGGGATGCCATGTTCCTTGGACCATTTGATAAAGTCGGACACGATCAGGAAGTAGCCCGGAAATTTCATCGATTCGATGATGCCCAGTTCAAATTTAAGCCGGTCCCAATAGTCTTTTTCTTCCTTCCCCGGTGCCAAGCCATGCACCGCCAGTCGCCTTTTCAACCCCTCTTCGGCCTGCCGTCGCAGCTCCGCCGCCTCGTGTCTTTCCGCCTCTTCCGGATCAGCATCCGCACCGGCAAAACGCGGCAGAATGGGGCTGATCGTGCGAGCGCGCGTCACACAGCGCCGGGCAATTTCAATGGTATTTTCAAGCGCTTCCGGCAGGTCAGAAAACAGCTCAACCATTTCGTCCTGACTTTTGAAATAATGTTCCGGCGTCAGTTGCCGTCGATCCTCCTGAATGAGAACCTTGCCTTGCGAAATGGCGATCAGTGCATCATGGGCTTCAAAATCTTCCCTCTCGGCAAAATAGACATCATTGGCCGCCACCAACGGCAAGTCCATCTCATAGGCCAGATCTATGATTTGCGGTTCAACAATCGCCTCATGGGCGAAACCATGGCGCAGGATCTCGATATAGAGCCGATCACCGAAAATATCATGAAGTTTGCCAAGCCGCTCACGCGCCAGCTCCGTGTGATGATTGAACAGAACCCGGTCGATGGGTCCATTGCCACCACCTGTGAGACAAATCACCCCTTCCCCATATTCCGCCACGTCGCTCAGCGTCACATGGGGTTCCTGATCATCATGGGGAACCAGAAAGGACCGCGAAACGAGCCGCACCAAATTGGCCAACCCCTGATCCGTCGCGCCAATTAAAACCAGAGTCGGGAAGTCTGTGTGACCCACGCCTTTGACGTCGCCATCCTCAAAATCAACCTCGACCTGACAACCAATGATCGGCTGAAGACCTTCGCCAACGGCTTTTTGTGAGAATTCCAGTGCACCGAACAAATTGCGCGTGTCGGTCATAGCAACCGCGGGCATCTGCAGGCTTTTGGTCTTCTTGATCAGCTTGGCAACCGGCAAGGCGCCTTCCAGCAAAGAATAAGCGGTATGCACATGAAGATGGACAAACTTCAGATCTTCTAAGACTGCATTCATTGTTCACCACCTCATGACCGGCCACCCACCAAACAAATGAGCGCGCAGAACCAATAGACGCATCCTACAACAAACACAGAGCGCCATGACAGGCGATCCAGAATAAAAGTCAAACAACGAGTCGAAAAGCGAGACTTGATCTTTATCCCGCCTTATCCCGCCTCCGCCTCGATGCAGCTCCACAAACTTTTCGCACAGCGGCAGGATCTCAACACCTTGAGCAGTCGCAGCAAGCGCTCATTCTGCACAAGGATTTCCACAGATACACTAGGCCTGTGAAAGACGGCGTTCAAACCAGAATCGTCGTCCAAACACTCAACATGGACATGAAGGTAATCAACGAGCCAAGAGCCAGAACATCACGGATAATCATAACACAGTCTCCAAATTGTTCCTCAATTGGACCTATTATGTATTTGTTTTGTTCTTTTATCAAGTATATTTCGTAACCATAAAGTTCGCTATTTTATGCAAAAAGATCAGGCGGTTAATTCAATTTGTTCTCGTTTTATTCACAATCGGAATATTTTTTTCGATGGCTCCGGGGAGATTTTGCATAAATGTGGGATCGGGATTGTGAATTTGTGCATAAGGCAATGTTTCCCCCAATTTGTCCAAACACTATCCACAATTCCCATAAAGGAAAGCCTGCATTCGGGCCACTTGTCCCCACCCGTCCAACATCCATACACAGGCTGGCCTCTGCACTTATGTCGGGGGTAAATTGGTGCTTTGATGCAGTGAATGATGGCCTCTTTCCCTTGATTGAGAAAGGCTCAAAGCTCGACGATTTTACCGTCGACAATCGTGATCTGACGATCCATCCGCTCAGCAAGGAACAGATTATGGGTTGCAACAAGCGCGGCAATCCCCGACTGCTTAACGAGAGAATTCAATGCCTTGAAAACATAGTCTGATGTTGTGGGATCCAGATTGCCAGTCGGTTCATCTGCCATCAGAACCCGTGGCGCATTGGCCATGGCACGGGCAATGGCAACGCGCTGTTGCTCCCCCCCGGACAATTCGGCCGGACGATGTTGGGCCCTGTGATCAACCTTCATATAGCTGAGCAGTTCCAAAGCCCTTGCCTTGGCCTCTGACGGCTTTTCACCACGAATGAGCTGCGGCAACGTCACATTTTCCAGCGCAGAAAACTCCGCCAGCAAGTGATGGAACTGATAGACGAACCCGATTTCGTTGCGGCGCATCAGGGTCCGGGCACGATCAGCAGCATGACTTTGCGGCACTCCGGCTATGAAAACCTCTCCTGAGGTTGGACGCTCCAGAAGACCCGCAATGTGCAGCAAGGTCGATTTCCCCGCCCCGGAGGGCGCCACGAGCGCAACCATTTCACCGGCTCGCACGTCCAGATTGGCCCCATCCAGCACCACCAGATGATTGTCTGCCTGTTCATAGGAGCGGTGCACATCAACAAGCGCCAGCAGGACCTCGGGATCAACAGATTGGATGTCAGGCATGTCTGGCTCATGTTGGATTTCAAAGGAATCAGCGGCACGGTTCGTTTGTGGCTGATCTTGATGTCCCTCAACTGAAGCCGCTGAGGGCATCACGGGAATACCGGACGGGTTCAGACCCTGGGAAAATGCCGGCGACCCGGACTGGTTATCCAGGAAAGGATCCTGAATCGTATCATTCCGTGGCGCAATATCGGCCTGAGCGGGAGGTGTGGGTGACGAAGCGGACGAGGTCTGCCCCGTAGTCATCGCCGTTTGTCCTCGTTCCTGTTCCTTTTTGCGGCGCTCTTCTTCTTCGGACAGGACAGGCCAGAAAAAGCTCTTTCTATTCATAGCGCAGAGCCTCCACCGGATCGAGTGTCGAGGCACGCCATGCAGGATAAATCGTAGCAAAGAAGGACAAAACCAACGCGATAAGCACGACAGAAACGGTCTCGGTTACATCCATATCGGCCGGCAACTTTGACAGGAAATAGAGCTCAGGCGAGAACAATTCGGTCCGCGTGATCCAGGAGACGAACTGCCGGATGCTTTCAATATTGAGACAGACCAGCAGGCCGAGCAAAAAGCCCGCAACCGTACCGACAAAGCCAATCGCCGCGCCGGTGATCATGAATATCCGCATGATCGAGGCCCGCGTTGCGCCCATGGTACGCAAAATGGCGATGTCGCTGCCTTTGTCTTTCACCAGCATGATCAGGCCGGAAATGATGTTCAGCGCAGCAACCAGAATGATCAATGTCAGGATGATAAACATCAGATTGCGCTCAACTTCCAGAGCCGAGAAAAAGGTGACATTGCGGAACCGCCAGTCGGTGATGAAGATCTGCCGATCAACCGCCTCTTCGACCTTGGGTCGCATCATTCCCACAGCATCGGGATCATCAACATAGACTTCGATGGCCGAGACTTCTTGATCTTTATTGAAATAGGCCTGGGCTGCGGCAAGCGGCATGAAAATAAAGGTGCTGTCATACTCGCTCATGCCAATCTCGAACACGGCCTTGACTTTGTAGGACTTGATCCGCGGCGCAACCCCCATGGGCGTCACCGCCCCTTTGGGAGAAATCAGAGTCACACTATCCCCCAGCACCACGCCGAGGGATCGGGCGATACGGGAGCCAAGCGCGATGCCTTCGCCATCATCAAAGCCTTCAAAACTGCCTTGCAAGACATTGCTGGAAACCAGCTTCAGCTTGCTGATGCTTTCCTCGCTCATACCGCGCACAAGCGCACCAACGGCGCCACCCGGACCCGATGCGAGGATCTGCCCCTCAACGAACGGCACAACAAACCGCACCCCGTCGACGCCTTCAACCCGCTTGGCGATGGCGTCATAGTCGGTCAGAGGACTGTCTTGGGGCTGGATGACCAGATGGCCGTTAATCCCGAGGATTTTGTCGAGCAATTCCGTCCGAAATCCATTCATCACCGCCATCACGATGATCAGCGTCGCAACACCGAGCATGATGCCGAAGAAGGATAACCATGAAATGATGGAAATGAACGTTTCCCGTCTGCGGGATCGCAGATATCGGAATGCCATCATCCATTCAAATGAGGCGAATGGCGCTTTGGTCTCGGACGCAGACATTCAATTCTCCAGACGGAGCTGCCCACGCATGGTCGCGTTGGCCGCCCAACAAGCAGACATATCGAATCAAGCAAATCGATTCCTGATGGCATCAGTTTACAGGAAGAGACCAAAGCACCGACAGTGGATGTTTGGTCCAGTCCTGCAATCTGGATGGATATCAGGAGGCCTGTTCCGCAATGATGCGTTCAACAACCGCATCAACAGAGACCATTTCCCGTTCGCCGGTGGCGCGGTTCTTGACTTCCACTTCATTCGACTTCAGACCACGCGGACCGACAATCACCTGCGTCGGCAGGCCGATCAAATCCATCGTGGCAAATTTCGCACCAGCCTGACCGGCGCGGTCATCATAGAGAACATCGATTCCGGCATTTCCAAGGCGCTCATACAACTGCTCACAGACAGCATCGGTATCTTCGTTGCCAGCCTTCATATTAATCAGACCAACATCGAACGGCGCGACCGATTTCGGCCAGATGATCCCGTTCTCGTCATGGCTCGCTTCGATGATGCCGCCAAGCAGACGCGACACGCCAACCCCGTAAGAGCCCATATGAACCGGATATTCCTTGCCGTCAGCCGCCATCACCTTGGCATTCATCGCGTCAGAATATTTGGTACCGAAATAGAAGATATGACCAACTTCGATGCCGCGCGCAGCGATCCTCTCAGCTTCAGGCACCGCATTGAAGGCCGCTTCGTCATGCATTTCTTCTGTGGCGGCATATTGGCTGGTCCAGTCGGCGACAATACCGGACAAATCAGAATTAAAGTCCAGATCATTCCCGGGAACTGCCTTGGTCAGATAGTCACGATGGCAGAACACCTCGCTCTCACCGGTGTCAGCCAAAATAATGAATTCATGGCTGAGATCACCGCCGATCGGCCCCGTATCGGCCTTCATCGGAATGGCCGTCATGCCAAGGCGTTTGAAGGTGCGCAGATAGGCCACGAACATACGGTGATAGGCTTCACGCGCCCGGTCTTCATCCATATCGAAGCTATAGGCATCTTTCATCAGGAACTCGCGACCGCGCATCACGCCAAAGCGTGGGCGAATCTCGTCGCGGAATTTCCATTGAATGTGATACAGGTTGAGCGGCAGGTCCTTGTAGGATTTGACATAAGAGCGGAAAATGTCGGTGATCATTTCCTCGTTGGTCGGACCAAACAGCATGTCGCGTTCATGACGGTCAACGATGCGCAGCATCTCCTTGCCATAATCGTCATAGCGACCGCTTTCCTTCCACAATTCAGCAGGCTGCATGGTCGGCATCAACAACTCGATCGCGCCGGACCGATCCTGTTCCTCGCGAACGATCTGTTCCACCTTGCTCAACACACGCAGGCCCAGAGGCAACCAGCTATAGATCCCCGCTTGCTGCTGGCGAATCATCCCGGCACGCAGCATGTAACGGTGCGAAACGATTTCAGCCTCTTTTGGGGTCTCTTTCAGGATTGGAAGAAAATAGCGAGAAAGACGCATAATGCAGGACTCATTCTTTTGAAAGGGTCGACGATGATGGCGCAAGCCGCCTCATCATGGGACGCGAAATAGCTTTGCGCAGCTTAATCAGTTTCTGCCGTTTTTACAGACGACTCTTGGCTGTTCGACAGCAAACTGCATGAACAGCCTTCAGGTCCAAGCTTTTTGCACAGAATTAGCGGCAGCATCAAGATAATCCCGTATATCACGCACGCAAAAAAAGCCTCAGTAGCATCGAAAATGGAGTGCATCTGCTAACCGTAAACCACAGTGATTCACGAAATTGCGAAAAACTACGCAAGAGTCGAAAAAGATAGATGACAAAAGGATCTGTAGGGACTAATCTGCCAAACATAAAAATAAGAGATATGCTCACCACAGTTATCTCATCTCGCGCGGAAAATGTCTTGGGAGGATAAATGATCTCTGGCGCGCTCTAGGGCTGCTGCCGCTCTCAACTAGCAATCAAAAAGCAAGTCGAGCAAAGAGATCACGTCGCGATACTTTCAGAAGCAAGGCCTTGGGGCCTTGCTTTTTTTATGTCCGAATTTCTCCGGCACACAAAAATCTCCAGAACATGAAAGCGCGCACCCAATAGTCCCGACAGGACGCCACTCCTTCTGGTCCTGGCCCTTCCGATTCCAGCCAAGACCAATAAAGGCCAACAATAACAAAAATATGACATTGGACACCGTTGGAGACTTGCATCAAGAGGCACCAGTCTTCTCCTCGGTCTGGCTGTCGGGGGAACGATGCCAAAAAGAAGAGGGCTCGCCGTCTTTCGACAACGAGCCCTCTTCAATGGAACCGGACCGAGCCTCCGCCTAGCGTAAACTGTCAGGCATCGGCAAGAATGTCAGATCATCAAGACCCAATCCCTGAACCATTACAGCCCAGTAGAAAAGTCCAAACAGGAGACTGGCTACAATCGTGGTAGCCAGAACCTTGCGCCACATCATGGCTCTGGCAGGAGCGCTGGCTGTCGTACCAAGCCGTCTCTCGCTCAATTCCGCCTGTGTTCTTACCCCGAAGGGTAAAACGAGAAACAATGTAACCCACCAGATGATGAAGTAGATTGCAAGGCCACTGATTAGACTCATTCAGTCGGTCCCGTTCCTGAAAGGATTAGACCTGCTCCAGCTCGGTCAGGGTACCGCAGAAGTCTTTTGGATGCAGGAAGATTACTGGTTTGCCGTGTGCACCGATTTTTGGCTCACCGTCGCCGATGATGCGAGCGCCGTCAGCTTTCAGTTTATCACGAGCAGCGATGATGTCATCTACTTCGTAGCATACATGATGGATGCCGCCCATAGGGTTTTTCTCAAGGAATTTCAGGATTGGGCTATTTTCGCCAAGTGGCTCCAGCAGCTCAACTTTGGTGTTTGGCAGTTCGACGAAAACAACACGCACGCCGTGATCTGGTTCGTCCTGAGCAGGAGAAACCTTGGCACCAAGGGTGTTTGCATAGGTAGCAACAGCAGCATCCATTTCAGGAACAGCGATAGCAACGTGATTAAGACGACCAATCATTTCTTTCTATCCTTTCGATCGACGACTCTGCGGTGAAGAAGTTCCTTCAAAGGGAGGCCTGCAGAGCCTAAAGAAAATGTACACACGTCATACCAAGTTGATCATCACAGCAACAGTTGGCTTTTTAGCCCAGTGTTGATGAACTTCAGCGCGGACAGAACGTCGCACCGCTTCGCGTAACACGTCGATATCTTTACGTTTTTTGGCCGGCATGCCCTTCAAGGCACCAAAGATGCCTGCTTCGACAATTTCGATAAAAAGACGATTCTTTTTGTTGCGATCCGGAATACCCGCCAAAGCCATTTGTGGATGACCCAGAATCTCGCCTTTTTTGCTCACCGTCAGCGCCACGGCAATATGCCCGACAAAGGAAAGCTTGCGACGTTCCTGAATTCCCATTTCGTCAAAGGTGCCAATCAGCGAGCCATCCTTGTAGAGACGACCACCCAGAGCTTCATCCCAACTCTTGACCATGCCGCCCGCCAGCCGGGCCATCCACCCGTTGCGCACATGCAAGACCTCTTTGACACCCATATCCCGCGCCAGGTGGGCGTGGGCCTTCAAATGCATTTCTTCCCCATGCACAGGCACAGCAATGGCTGGCTTGGTCCATTCATACATCTTGCGCAGATCGCCCCGCTTTGGATGACCAGACACATGAACCCGTGCATCGCGTTCGGTGATGATGGTCACATCCTGACGGGCCAGATTGTTGATGACTTCGTTGATCTCGCGTTCATTGCCCGGAATGGCTTTGGACGACATGATCACCTGATCGCCCTTGGAAAATTGCACGGAAGGATGTTCCCCGCCTGCAATACGCGCCAGCGCCGCGCGTTTTTCCCCTTGCGATCCGGTCAGAATGGCAACCACCTTGTCACGCGGCAGATAGCCATAATCCTGTTCGGTCAGAAAATCCGGCACATCCTGCAAATAGCCCTGCTCCTGCGCCACCTCAATGAAACGCCACAGGGCACGACCAACCACAACACATTGCCGATCATTGGCCCGTGCCGCCCGAGCTATCGCCTGCACGCGCGAAACATTGGACGCAAAAGTGGTCACCGCAACCCGGTGCTTGGCCTGCCCGATCAGATGGGTCAGTTCCTCTTCGACATCCTTCTCGGAAATCGAAGAGCCTTCACTCAGTGCATTGGTCGAATCGCAAACAAGGGCCAGCACGCCTTCCTTGCCAAGCTCGATGAAACGCGCAATGTCGGTGCTTTTTCCCATGCCGGGTCGGTCATCAAGCTTCCAGTCGCCACTATGCAACACCAACCCATGCTCGGTACGGATGGCCAGCGCATTGGCTTCAGGGATCGAATGGGACACAGATATGAATTCCACATTGAAGGCACCGATCTGCACCCGCCCCCCCTGCTCCACCCGTGTCACCGGAATGTCGGGCGCGTCGCGTTCATGCTCCCCCTTGGCCGCAACCAGATCGGCCAGAAAACCGGTCCCATAGACCGGCACTTCCAATCGCTCCCACAAGGAGAACAACGCCCCGAAATGATCTTCATGGCCATGGGTAATCACCAACCCGTCAATCCGGTCTCGCTCTTCTTCGAGAAACCGCATATCGGCAAAAATCAGATCCGCACCGGGATGGGCCTCATGGGCAAAGGCGACACCGAAATCGACGATCAGCCATCTCTTGTCTCCTTCTGGCCCGACGCCATAAAGCGCCATATTCATTCCGATTTCGCCAACGCCGCCCAGCGGCATGAAGACCAGTTCCGACTTACTCATCAATTTCTCTCAATCCCTTTCAAGCAGACTTATCGTACTGCACCGGGCCAATAGACATCCCCGGCATAAATGACCCTTTGCTTGCCATCAGGCAACCGCATCACGAGCGCTCCTTGATCATCAAGTTGCTCGAAGGTGCCATACACATCTTCGTCCGGCAGACGTGCCACCACCGGCTGACCAACGCCCCGTGCCCGAAGCAACCAGTCATCACGGATGTCCGCCATGCCCAAGCCCCCATTCCACACCGAGAGCCGCTCATCAAGATGATGGGCCAGACGTTCAAACACCTGCTCGGGTGAAATATCATATCCATATTGCAACAAATCGGCCGCCGCCAACCCTTCGGTTGTTTCAGGATGGTTGCGGCAATTGATTCCAATACCGATCACCACGGCCTGTGCGCCATTGAGCAACGTCGTGCTTTCGAGCAAAATACCGCAAATTTTCTGATCACCCCAGAGCACATCATTGGGCCATTTGATTGTCAGCTCCGCCCGTTGCACCGGCGACAGCATGCCACTGATGGCACGATGCACAGCGGTTGCCGCCACCAATGGCAATTGCCCGATGGCCTTCATCGGCGCCGGATCGATCAGCAACAGACTGGCGGACAGGTTACCCTGCTCGGAACTCCAGTGGCGACCACGCCGCCCGCGCCCTGCTGTTTGCTCACCTGCTGTCACCCACAAATTGCCCGCCCTGCCATCCTTGGCAGCCTCCAGGGCATAGCGGTTGGTTGAGTCGATGCTTTCGAAAGACTGATGACGGTAGGCAGCAGGAATATTGGACACGAGGGAAACTCTCTCATCGATGCGCTGATACCAGAAAAAGCTCGGCAAATCCGATAAGGCTGGCAGCAAATAAAGGTCGACTATGCAATCACTTGGCGCTCAGCAGGTCGGTTTCAACCCGCGCAACCAAAACTGGCAGCAGTTGAGGGACTTTTAACAAGCAGACAGTTTGCAAGCAGATCAAATGACGCTGCCCGAGGCAAGCCCCGGGCAGCAAAGTCTTAGCACAACAATCAGCTTCTGTATAAAAAAACTGATCCATTCTTGCTTTGCAATTAGAAAAAGCTTTTTGCCGCTTCTTCTGCCATCACCCGAATCGGGCCGATAAACAGCACCATGGTAAAGATGAATGCACCGCTCAGAATCAGAACGGTTCTCAGTTCCACTGGGCTGGCCTCAAAGGCGGGTGCCGGTTCGTCAAAGAACATGATCTTGACGATTCGGAGATAGTAATAAGCCCCGACAACCGACGCCAAAACGCCAATCACCGCCAGCGGATACAGCCCGGCTTCAACCGCGGCCAAAAAGACAAAGAACTTGCCAAAGAATCCACCCATCCACGGCACACCAGCCAACGAGAACATCAAGACAGCAATCAGAAACGCCATTGGCAAGTCGGTCTTGGACAGGCCCGCCAGATCATCAATATTCTGCACCATCCCATCTTTACGCCGCATCGACAGGATCGCAGCAAAGGCCCCAAGGGTCATGGCCACATAGGTGATCATATAAATAATCAGCCCTTCAACACCCGCCGCATTGCCTGCTGCCAGACCAACAAGGGCATAGCCCATATGCCCGATAGAGGAATAGGCCATCAGTCGCTTGATATTCTTCTGCCCGATCGCCGCAAAGGCCCCCAGCACCATCGACAGGATCGAAATGAAGACAATCACCTGTTGCCATTGGGTATCGATCAACTCGAATGCGCCAAAGACAAACCGGACAATCAGCCCCATCGCCGCGACCTTGGGTGCGGCCGCCAGAAAGGCCGTGACCGGTGTCGGTGCCCCTTCATAAACATCCGGTGTCCACATATGGAATGGCACGGCAGAGATCTTGAAGGTCAGGCCAGCGAGAATGAAGACCAGTCCGAAAATCACCCCAAGTCCCGGTTCATCCACATGAAGAGCTTCAGAAATACCGACAAAGGAGGTGTGACCGGTGAAGCCATAAACAAGGCTCATGCCATAGAGCAACATGCCAGAGGACAAGGCGCCAAGGACGAAATATTTCAAGCCCGCTTCCGTCGCCTTGCTGCTATCGCGCTTGATCGAAGTCAGCACATAAAGCGCCAGAGACTGCAGCTCCAGCCCCAGATAAACAGCGATCATGTCGTTGGCCGACAGCATCATCAGCATGCCAAGTGTCGACAGCAAGATCAGCACCGGATACTCGATCGTGTCAAACTTCTCCGTACGGGAATATCCGACAGTCATGGCGAGCGCCAAGCCCGAGGCAATCAACACCAGCAATTTCATAAGGCGGGCAAAAGGATCAAGGATGAAAGCGCCATTGAAGGTTTCAGCCTTGGTGTCCGGTCCAATCAGCAGCAGCACACCGGCAAGGATTAACAACGCCACGGCCAAACCGCTCACGACCTGACTGCTTTTGGGGCCGCCAAAGGCACCGATCATCAACAACACCATCGATCCCACCGCGAGCAGGATCTCCGGCAAAACCGGCATCAGGTCGGGAAGCGCAGCCAAATCAGGGGTCATGGTTCACTCACTTCTTTCATCGGTCCGCGAAAGCCCTATTGGGCCAGCATGGCGACCTTGTCCGCTGCAGCCAAAGCTGCCTGGTAATTGTTGATCAGATTTTCCACCGCCGCAGCCGTGACATCCTGAATGGGGGCTGGATAGATACCGAACAGGATCGTCAGTGCCGCCAGTGGCACCAGAATAGCCTTTTCACGCCGGTCCATATCCAGAATGCCTTTCAGGCTCTCTTTTTCCAGCTTGCCAAACACCACCCGGCGATAGAGCCACAAAGCATAGGCCGCAGACAGGATCACCCCGGTCGTGGCAAAGAAGGCGAACCATGTATTCACACGGAAGACACCCAGAATGGTCAGGAATTCGCCAACAAAGCCGGAGGTGCCCGGCAGGCCGACATTGGCCATGGTGAAAAGCATGAACAGGGTCGCAAAAACCGGCATCCGGTTGACCAATCCGCCATAGGCAGAAATCTCGCGGGTATGCATCCGGTCATAGACAACCCCGACACAAAGGAACAAGGCGCCCGAGACAATGCCGTGGGACAGCATCTGGAAAATGCCCCCCTGCACGCCTTGCATGGTCATGGTGAAGAGCCCCATCGTCACATAGCCCATATGGGCAACCGACGAATAGGCAATCAGCTTTTTGATATCCTCCTGCGCCAAAGCCACGAGCGATGTATAGATGATCGCCACCACAGACAGGGCGAACACCATCGGCGCGAAGAAATCAGACGCCAGTGGGAACATCGGCAGCGAGAAACGCAAGAAGCCATAGCCACCCATTTTCAACAGGATCCCCGCCAGAATGACCGATCCGGCAGTCGGGGCCTGAACGTGAGCGTCTGGCAACCAGGTATGAACCGGCCACATCGGCATTTTCACTGCAAATGACGCAAAGAAAGCCAGCCAGAGCCAGAGCTGCATGTCCTTTGAGAAAGTATGCGCCAAAAGCTGGACAATATCCGTGGTGCCAGCATCCCAATACATCGCCATGATGGCCAGCAACATCAGAACGGAGCCGATCAGCGTATAGAGGAAGAATTTGAAGCTGGCATATACCCGGTTCTTGCCACCCCAGACACCGATGATGATGAACATCGGAATGAGGCCAGCCTCAAAGAACAGATAGAAGAGCACCAGATCAAGCGCACAGAAAACCCCGATCATCATGGTTTCGAGCACCAGAAAGGCAATCATATATTCCTTCAGGCGCTTGGTCACCGAGTTGCGACTGGCAAAGATCGCTGCAGGCATCAAGGCAGTGGTCAGAATGACAAACAGCATCGAAATGCCATCCACGCCCATGCGATAGGCAATGGTCGCGCTCAGCCAATCGGCCCGCTCCTGCATCTGGAAACCCGGATTTTCCGGATCGAACTGATTCCAGATCAACAACGAAATGAGGAACGTAACAATCGTCGTCCAGAGCGCCACATTGTTGATGTTGCGGCGCGCAATGGCGTCGTCCCCGCGCACCAACAGGATCATCAGAGCCCCGACAAGCGGCAGGAAGACAACGGTAGAAAGCAACGGCCAATTATTCATCAGTGCGCTCCCCCGCTCAGCATGACGTAAGTTACCAGAAGCGCCGCACCGATCATCATGGCAAAGGCATAATGATAGACATAGCCGGTCTGCAATTTCACCACCCGTTGAGTGACATCAAGCACCCGAGCCGCAATGCCATTGGGGCCATAATGGTCGATAATTCGCTCATCGCCCCCCTTCCACAGCACACGCCCGAGCCACTTCATCGTGCGCACGAACAACAGATCATACAGCTCGTCGAAATACCATTTGTTGAGCAGGAAGCGGTAGAGAATATGGTGCCGCTCGGCAAGCCTTTTCGGGATCTGCGGCGAGCGGATATAGAAGAGATACGCAATCGCCAAGCCAAGCAGCATCATGCCAAAGGGTGCCAGTTTCACTGCCCAAGGCACATTATGGGACTCATGCACCAGTTCATTCTCAGCCGAGACGAACAGGGCACCTTTCCAAAATTCATCATAATGATGCCCATAGAAGTCCCCGGCAAACACCATGCCCGCAAAGACCGCCCCGATGGCCAACACCATCAAGGGCACGAGCATCACTTTGGGGCTTTCATGAATATGCGCCTTGACGTCCGGGCTCATCCGTTCGCGACCATGGAAGGTCATGAAGACCAGCCGCCAGCTATAGAAGCTGGTGAACAAAGCGGCAATGACTGTCATGCCGAAGGCATAGCCACTCAAGCTGTTTTGAGCGACAAAGGCGGATTCAATGATCGCATCCTTGGAATTGAAGCCCGCAAAGCCGATCAGAGTGCCCGGAATACCGACACCGGTCAGCGCGAAAGTGCCGATCAACATCATCCAATAGGTGAGTTTGATATGCTTGGCCAGACCGCCCATCTTGCGCATATCCTGCTCGTTTGAGACGGCATGGATGACAGACCCGGCCCCAAGGAACAGAAGCGCCTTGAAGAAGGCATGGGTGAACAGATGGAACACCGCCGCCCCATAGGCCCCTATGCCGAGCGCAACGAACATATAGCCAAGCTGCGAACAGGTCGAATAGGCGATCACCCGCTTGATGTCATTCTGCACCAGACCAATGGTGGCGGCAAAGAAGGCCGTTGTCGCACCGATGAAGGTGACCACTTCGAGCGCCGTTGGTGCCAGCTCGAACAGGGGCGACAGGCGCGCCACCATGAACACACCGGCGGTGACCATCGTCGCCGCATGGATCAGGGCGGAGACCGGCGTCGGACCTTCCATCGCATCCGGCAACCATGTATGCAACAGGAACTGCGCTGACTTGCCCATAGCGCCCATGAACAGCAACAGACAAACGGTCGTAAGCGCATCCCAATCCTGCCCGAGGAAATGGATCGTCTGGCCCTTGATGCTCTCGGCATTGGCAAAAATGTCTGTAAAGCTGATTGTACCGAACAGCACATAGACGCCGCAAATCCCAAGAGCGAAGCCGAAGTCCCCAACCCGGTTGACAATGAAGGCTTTCATCGCGGCCGCATTGGCGGACGGTTTCTGATACCAGAAGCCGATCAGCAAATAGGAGGCAAGACCCACGCCTTCCCAACCAAAGAACATCTGCACCAGATTGTTTGCAGTGACCAGCGACAACATCGCGAAGGTGAAGAGCGACAGATAGGCAAAGAAACGCGCGCGATGCGGATCTTCATGCATGTAACCGATGGAATAGATATGGACCACAGACGACACCGTGTTGACCACCACCAGCATGACGACGGTCAGGGTATCCACCCGGATGGACCAGTCAATGGTCAGTGCGCCGGACTGGATCCATGTGAAGATGGAAATAACCCGGGTCTCTCCATGACCATAGGCGACGGAGAAGAAAGCAATCCACGACAACAGAGCTGCAATCACCAACAGCGTGCTGGTGATATATTCAGAAGCCTTGTGGCCCAGTGACCGACCGAACAGACCGGCAATCAAAAAGCCCAGAAGCGGTAAAAAGACGATGGCCGAATACATGATAATCTCAGCCCTTCATCATGTTGATGTCTTCAACCGCGATGGAGCCGCGATTGCGATAAAACACGACCAAAATGGCCAACCCGATAGCGGCCTCGGCCGCAGCGACAGTCAGGATCAGCAGACCGAAAATCTGCCCCACCAAATCGCCCAGAAAGGAGGAGAAGGCGACCAAATTGATATTCACTGACAACAGGATCAGTTCGATCGACATCAGGATGACGATGACATTCTTCCGATTGATGAAGATGCCGAACATCCCGATCACGAACAGGATCGCTGCAACAGTCAGATAATGGCTCAGTCCGATTTCCATCTTTCTGGCAGTCCCTTCTTCTCATGCCCATCCGGGCCCAAAGACAAGGGAACCGGAAGGCTAGATGCCCCTGCCCGGTTCCACTTTCTTGATTTCAATAGAATTCTCGACAGTCCGCGCCACCTGACGCGTAATATCCTGACGTTTCACATCCTTGCGGTGATGCAACGTCAAAACGATGGCCCCGATCATGGCGACCAGCAGGATCATCGCCGCGCTCAGGAAGTAATGGACATATTTGGTATAAAGGAGCGATCCGATCGCTTCGATATTCGACATTTTAGCCAGATCCGGGATCGGTTCCCCCAGATTGGCCACCACATCAGGGCTGATCGCCCAGCCGCCAATGGCAACGATCAATTCAGCCAGCAGAACCAGCCCGACCAGCAAGCCAATCGGCATGTAGCTAAGGAATCCGGACCGCAGCTCCACAAAGTCGATATCGAGCATCATCACGATAAACAGGAACAGGACTGCCACCGCGCCCACATAGACCACGATCAGCAGCATCGCCAAAAACTCGGCCCCCAGCAACACGAACAGGGCGGCAGCATTGAAGAAGGCAAGGATCAGAAACAGCACCGAATGGACCGGATTGCGCGATCCGATCACCATCAGCCCGGACCCCAGCAGGACCGCCGAAAAGAGATAGAAGAAAAAGCTCTGAAGGATCATGTCTTTCGCTCTGAAGCCCACCCTTGGGCTTCCCTTCCGTTATTCCTTGCCCCGCCCGCGTCAGCGATAAGGCGCGTCCATTGCAATATTGCGAGCCAGTTCAAGCTCCCAGCGTTCGCCATTCTCAAGGAGTCGTTCCTTGTTGTAGAACAGTTCTTCGCGGGTCTCCGTGGCAAATTCAAAATTTGGTCCCTCGACAATCGCCTCCACCGGACAGGCCTCCTGACACAGACCGCAATAGATGCATTTGGTCATGTCGAGATCATAGCGAGTGGTGCGACGGGTGCCGTCATTGCGCCGGGGCCCGGCTTCAATCGTGATGGCCTGCGCCGGACAGATCGCCTCGCACAATTTGCAGGCAATGCAGCGCTCTTCCCCGTTGGGATAGCGGCGCAGCGCGTGCTCGCCGCGAAAACGCGGACTAACCGGCCCTTTTTCGAACGGGTAATTGATCGTCGCCTTGGGCGCAAAGAAATAACGCATCGAGAGGAAGAAGGCAGAAACAAACTCCCTCAACATCAGCGATTTTGCAGCCTGTGCAAGTGCCATATTAACCTCCAAATGCGCCAAAACCGACGACACCACCGACCAGAGTGAACAGGATCGGCATCGAAATGCGGTACATGAAGCGCGTAAAGTTGGCGACCTGCACCTGTTTTTTGGCATCCAGTGTGGTTTGCCGCCCCATGATATAGCCCTCTTCCTGCGCCCGCAGGACCACTGGCAAGACCACAAGATTGGCAAACACAGCGGTAAGAAGCCCGATTAGGGCACCCAAGCTGCCTGCAATGAAAGGCGTCATTACCATTTCTTTCTCCAAACCGCTCAACCGGCCAACCAATCTTATCCAGCCAATGACAATCCGGCCCAATAGCCGATCACCGGGAACAACAGCTGGGTTCCACACCAGATGCCGAACTGAATCCAGTCAGCATATTTCTTTGTGTCCGGGTGATTGGCCAGGCCCTTCTCCGAACGCATCTTCATCCATTTCGCACCGATCAGACCACCGATCATCTTGAAATCGGCCCATCCAACCACTCCGCCGATCAAAGCCCCGATCATGCCGGGAAGTGACAATTCAAACATTGCGTCTCTTCGCCTCTCTTAAGGAGCCCAGCCCATGAATTGCAACACACCAGCGACCAGCACCACATAGAAAAGCGACAGCGGCAGGAAGACCTTCCAGCCAAGGCGCATCAATTGATCATAGCGATAGCGCGGCACGAACGCCTTGGTCATGGCAAACATGAAGAACACGGCGCTGGCCTTGAGGAAAAACCAGACCACCCCCGGCACCCACGTGAAGGGCGCGAAATCAAACGGTGGCAACCACCCCCCCATAAACAGGATGACAGTCATCGAACACATCAGCGCAATCGCCACATATTCGCCGAGCATATACATCATGTAAGGGGTCGAGCCATATTCGACCATGAAGCCCGCCACCAACTCCGACTCTGCTTCTGGCAAATCGAATGGTGGCCGGTTGGTCTCTGCCAGAGCAGAAATGAAGAACACCACAAACATCGGGAATAAAGGCAGCCAGTACCAATTAAGGAAGCTGAGCGACGGCACGCCGAGCCACGTCGCAAAGCCTTCTTTCTGGGACAGCACGATATCCGTCAGATTGAGCGAACCGACGCAGAGCAAAACGGTGATGATGACGAACCCGATAGAAACTTCGTAAGACACCATTTGCGCCGCCGAGCGCAAGGCGGACAGGAACGGATATTTCGAGTTAGACGCCCAGCCCCCCATGATGATGCCGTAAACGCCAAGCGATGAAATCGCGAGGATATAAAGCACCCCGACATTAATGTCGGCAATTGCCCAACCTTCGGCCACGGGCACCACGGCCCAGGCCGCCAAGGCCACCGTCACCGTCATCAAAGGTCCAAGCAGGAAAATCACCTTGTTGGAACCCGACGGGATCACAGGTTCCTTGAGAACGAATTTCAGCAAATCGGCAAAAGACTGCAACAGCCCCCAAGGCCCGACCACATTGGGCCCGCGCCGCATCTGCACCGCCGCCCAGACCTTGCGGTCGGCATAGAGGACATAGGCAATGATCACCAACAGGGCGACCAGCAACAGAAGCGACTGCCCCACGATGATCGCGCCGGGAATAAGCCAATTTGTGACAAATCCATCCATTCGTCAGTCCTCTTACTCTGCGGCGTCAGCCGCGCGTTCCTTGGCCAATGCGCTGCACTCGGCCATGGTGGCAGAGGCGCGGGCAATCGGGTTGGTCAGATAATAATCGGCAATTGGTGACACCATCGCCTGCCCCTTGACGGGCTTGGCAAGTTTGGCCAAGGCCTCGATGTCGGCAACATCACCAATAAGGCACTCGTCAATGGCGGCAAGATCCGGATGCGCCTCGAACAATTTACCGCGCAATTGCTGAAGGCTATCAAATGGCAAGGTCTTGCCAAGCACCGCAGAAAGCGCCCGCAGGATCGCCCAGTCTTCCTTGGCATCTCCAGGCGCAAAGTTGGCGCGATACGCCATCTGTACCCGGCCTTCTGTATTGATGAAGAGGCCCGATTTCTCGGTATAGCTTGCACCGGGCAGAATCACATCCGCATGATGCGCCCCGGCATCGCCGTGGCTGCCAATATAGATCTTGAAGGCATCGCCAAATGCATCAAAGGCCAGTTCGTCCGCGCCCATCAGGATCAGCGCGTCAACGCCCCCCTTTTGCATCGCGGCGATATCCTTGCCCCCATCTTGCGGCACGAAGCCAACTTCAAACGCCCCAACGGCGCTTGCCTCCGTATGCAGCACACTAAAGCCGTTCCATTCAGCACTTACAGCGCCGCAAGCCACCGTCAATTTGGCCGCCTGTCCCAGTACCGCAAGACCATCGTCATGATCGATGGCGCCCTGTCCGATCAGGATCAGCGGCCGCTCGGCTTTGGTGAGAAGGTCAAAGAAGGCTCCCTCACCACTGGCAAGACTTGCCAAAGTGTCAGACCCTGCACCGAGATACTCATAGCCATATTTGAGGTCGGCCTGTTCACCGATCACGCCAATCCGCACACCACCGGCAAGCCATGCCTTGCGAATGCGGGCATTCAGAACGGCAGCTTCCATACGGGGATTGGAACCAACAATCAGGATCGCATCCGCCGCTTCAATACCCTCGATTGTCGCATTGAACTGATAGGCCGCCCGGCCCATCGACGACGTCAGCACCAAGCCGTCCTGCCGGGCATCCAGACTACCGGATCCCAGAGACGCCATCAGCATCTTGAGCGCGAACATCTCCTCAACCGTGGCCATGCTGCCAGCAATGGCACCAATCCGATCACCGGACAGGTCATTGAGCTTGTCGGCCACCGCACCAAATGCCTCGTCCCACGCAACCGGGGTCAGCTTTCCATCCTTACGGACATAGGGTCGATCAAGACGCTGGCTTTTCAGCCCGTCCCAAATGAAGCGCGACTTGTCGGAAATCCATTCCTCATTGACCGCATCATTGTTGCGCGGCTGAATGCGCATCACTTCAACGCCACGCGTATCCACCCGGATATTTGACCCAACCGCGTCCATGGCATCGATGGTCTCGGTCTTGGTCAACTCCCATGGCCGCGCCGTGAAGGCATAGGGCCGCGAGGTCAGCGCCCCGACCGGACAAAGATCAATCACATTGCCCTGCAATTCCGATGAAAGCGCGGCTTCCAGATAGGTGGTGATTTCAGCATCTTCGCCACGCCCCACCAGTCCCAGCTCCTGAATACCAGCCACCTCGGTGGTGAAGCGGACACAGCGGGTGCAGTGAATGCAGCGGGTCATCACGGTTTTGACCAGTGGCCCGATATATTTATTCTCAACCGCCCGCTTGCTTTCGCTATAACGCGAGTCACCCTTGCCGTAAGCCATGGCCTGGTCCTGCAAATCGCATTCCCCCGCCTGATCGCAGATCGGGCAATCGAGCGGATGGTTGATCAGCAGAAATTCCATCACCCCTTCACGGGCCTTTTTGACCATCGGTGACTTGGTAAAGATTTCCGGCGGCTCCCCATCGCGCCCCGGACGCAAATCGGCCACCCGCATGGCGCAAGAAGCAGCCGGCTTTGGCGGTCCGCCCTTCACTTCGACAAGGCACATGCGGCAATTGCCCGCCACGGACAGACGTTCGTGGAAACAGAAACGCGGAATCTCTGCCCCGGCCTCTTCTGCTGCTTGCAAAAGGGTATATTCGCCAGGAACCTCAATTTCGTTTCCGTCAACGATCAGCTTTGCCATGATCAGCTTTCCCCGCCGTTCGCATTTTGCGCTTTCCAGACCTTCAGAAGCTCCGAAACCTCGATCCCGTCGATGGTCATGCCATCCATACGGCACGCAGTTAGCTGCGCCCCCACAAGATTGGCCTCATTCAACTGCAATCCTGAAAGATTGGCATCTTCGACAGAACAACCAGAAAGATTGACATCGCAGTAGCTCCCGCCGGACAAATTTGTATCGCGGAAGGACGCACCGGACATATTCACGTCCTCAAACGAGGACCCGGACAGGTCGCAATGCATAGCTCCAATCTGATGCTTTTCCTGATCTAGCTTCATTACATTCTCACTCCGCCGCGATGACCGGGGCCTCATCCGGTTTCGGATTGGCCGTATATTCATCAATGCGTTTCTCGATCACCGGTCGGAAATGGCGGATCAGGCCCTGCACAGGCCAGGCCGCAGCATCGCCGAGCGCACAGATCGTGTGCCCTTCCACCTGCTTGGAAACCTCGAACAGCATGTCAATTTCTTTCTTCGAGGCTTCACCCCGCACCATGCGTTCCATGACGCGCCACATCCAGCCAGTGCCTTCCCGGCACGGGGTGCATTGGCCGCAGCTTTCATGCTTGTAGAAATAGGACAGCCGGGCGATGGCCTTGATGATGTCCGTCGACTTGTCCATGACAATCACCGCAGCGGTGCCAAGGCCAGAGCCAAGCCCGCGCAGACTGTCAAAATCCATCGGGCAATCAATGATGTCCTTGGCAGGCACGCACGGCACCGAAGAGCCACCCGGGATGACCGCCAACAAATTCTCCCAACCACCGCGAACACCGCCGCAATGCTTGTCGATCAATTCCTTGAACGGCACCGACATCGCTTCTTCAAAGGTCGCAGGCTGATTGACATGACCCGACACGCAAAAGAGCTTGGTGCCGTGGTTGTTTTCCGCCCCGAAGCCTTTGAACCAGGCCGCCCCGCGCCGCAGGATCGTCGGTGCCACCGCAATGGATTCCACATTGTTCACCGTCGTCGGGCACCCATAAAGACCAACATTGGCCGGGAATGGTGGCTTCAACCGTGGTTGGCCCTTCTTGCCTTCAAGCGACTCAAGCAATGCCGTCTCTTCACCGCAAATATAGGCACCGGCCCCGTGATGGACGATGATGTCAAAGTCATACCCGTGAATGTTGTTTTTGCCGATCAGCTTGCGGTCATAGGCCTGATCGACCGCCGCTTGCAGCCGCTCGCGCTCACGAATGAACTCGCCTCGCACATAAATGTAAGCCGCATCCGCCTGCATGGCGAAACCGGCGATCAGACAGCCTTCCACAAGATGATGAGGGTCATGACGCAGAATTTCCCGGTCCTTGCAGGTGCCCGGTTCAGATTCGTCCGCATTGACCACCAGATAATGCGGTCGCCCCTCCTGTTTGGGCGGCATGAAGGACCATTTCAGTCCCGTCGGGAAACCCGCACCACCCCGACCACGCAAACCGGAAGATTTCATCTCGTCGATGATCCAGTCGCGCCCCTTCTCCAGCAAGCCCTTGGTGCCGTCCCACGAGCCACGCTTCAACGCCCCGTCCAGACCCCAATCATGAATGCCATAGATGTTGGTGAAGATCCGATCCTGATCCTTGAGCATTGCGACCATCAGCTGTCTCCCTTGCTCTTGCTGGATTCAACTTGGCCCGCTTCGACCCGTTTGGAAAAATCCGTTTCGCCACCGGCTGCCAAAGTCTTGGCCTGCTCGATCCACTTTTCCCGCGCAATCCGGCCCCGGAAAGACAGCTGAGCATCGACATAGGCGCAATTCTCATCCGTCCAAGTCGCAATCTGCGAGAAATGATAGATCCCAAGGTCGTTCAACTTGGTTTCAATCTTTGGCCCGATACCACTGATTTCCTTGAGATTATCCGCAATACCATCGACAGGCCCCTCAAGCAAAGCTGGTGCGTCGCCATCCATCTTGTGGGCATCCTTGTCAATCACAGCACTCGGCTTGGCTTCGGAAGCTTTCGCTTCGCTGGCCTTGGCGTCAGGAGCTTTGCTTGCCTCCTTTTCAATCGGAGAGGCAGCTGCCGACTTGCTCTCTTCAGCTGGCACCTCGGGGATGCCTGCACCCAAACCATATTTGACCATCGAGCCGTCATAAAGCGACGGATCGGTCAGCGTCACAGGGCCAGACAGAGGGGCAGATCCGATCCGTCCTTCCTGCTGAGAGCCCGGTGTGATGGCTTGTCCAGCCTCGATTTTGGCAATCAGATCTTCCAGGATCTCCGGCGTCAGATCTTCGTAGGTATCCTTGAAAATCTGCACCATCGGTGCATTGACACACGTCCCTGCACATTCCACCTCTTCCCACGAGAAATTGCCATCCTCTGACAAGGTGAAAGGCTTGTTGGCGATTTTGTTCTTGCAAACCCGGATGAGATCTTCCGCCCCGCGCAACATGCAAGGCGTCGTACCACAGACCTGAATATGCGCCTTGGCTCCAACCGGCTGCAATTGGAACTGGGTATAGAAAGTTGCAACTTCCAGCACGCGGATATAGGGCATCGACAGCATATCAGCGACATACTCAATCGCTGGCTTGCTGACCCAGCCTTCCTGCTCCTGTGCCCGCGTCAAAAGCGGGATCACGGCGGAAGCCTGACGGCCTTCGGGATATCGTTTGATCACTGTCTGCGCCCAATCGAGATTCTCCGCAGAGAAATCGAAAGAAGCAGGCTGTTCGCTATGCAGGCGACGGACGGACATGTCTGCCGTTCCTATTCTTTGTTTGACCATTGCGACAAGGCGCGTCGATCCGGTTCACATCACTCTGGGACCAAAACTGGCCCACAAAAACTCTTAGCGGTCGATCTCCCCGAACACGATATCGAGAGACCCCAGGATGGCTGAGACATCAGCCAGTTGATAGCCGCGCGACAAGAAATCCATCGCCGACAGATGCGCATAACCCGGCGCACGAATCTTGCACTTGTAAGGCTTGTTCGAGCCATCAGAGACGAGATAGACGCCAAACTCGCCCTTGGGGGCTTCAACGGCGGCATATACCTCACCCTCAGGCACATGGAAGCCTTCGGTATGCAATTTGAAATGGTTGATCAAGGCTTCCATCGAGCGCTTCATCTCGGCCCGGTGGGGTGGAACGATCTTGTCATTCTCGGCCATCACGGGCCCCTGCCCGTCCGGTGCCCTGAGCTTGTCGATGCACTGCTTCATGATGCCGACAGACTGGCGCATTTCTTCCATCCGCATCAAATAGCGGTCGTAATTGTCGCCATTTTTGCCGACTGGAATGTCAAATTCCATTTCGTCGTAGCATTCATAGGGCTGGCTCTTGCGCAAGTCCCACGGCACACCGCAAGACCGCACCATGCAACCAGAAAAGCCCCACGCCCAGGCATCATCCAGCGCGACAATCCCGATATCCGCGTTGCGTTGCTTGAAGATACGGTTGTCGGTCAACAGGGTATCCATATCCTCAACCACCTTCAGGAACGGATCGCACCAGGCCTCGATGTCATTAATCAGATCAGCCGGCAGATCCTGATGGACGCCACCAACCCGGAAATAGTTCGCGTGAAGGCGCGCGCCGCAAGCCCGCTCATAAAAAACCATCAGTTTTTCACGCTCTTCAAAGCCCCAGAGCGGCGGCGTCAACGCCCCGATATCCAACGCCTGTGTGGTGATATTGAGCAAATGACTAAGAATGCGACCGATTTCGGAATAAAGCACCCGAATGAGCGACGCGCGGCGGGGAATCTCAAGATCCAGCAATCGCTCGACCGCCAGACAGAAGGCATGCTCCTGATTCATCGGAGCAACATAATCAAGTCGATCGAAATAGGGCGTCGCCTGACTATAAATCTTGTGCTCGATCAGCTTTTCGGTACCCCGATGCAAAAGACCGATATGCGGATCCACCCGCTCGACAATCTCGCCATCCAGCTCGAGAATCATCCTCAGCACGCCATGGGCCGCCGGATGCTGCGGGCCGAAATTGATATTGAAATTTCTGACTTTTGCTTCAGCCATCTGTCTCGATCCCTCTCAGCCTAACCTAGCCTTTGGCCTTTTCATCGCCCGGCAGCGCATATTCAACGCCTTCCCATGGGCTGAGAAAATCAAAATTACGGAATTCCTGAGCCAGCTTCACCGGCTCATAAATGACTCGCTTCTTCTCGTCGTCATAGCGCACTTCATAATAGCCGGTCAGCGGAAAGTCCTTGCGCAGCGGATGGCCATCAAAGCCATAATCGGTCAACAGACGGCGCAGATCCGGGTGGCCGATAAACAGAATGCCATACATGTCATAGGCTTCACGCTCAAACCAATTCGCCCCGGGAAAGACCCCGCAGGCCGAATCGACATGATCCGACTCAGAAGCCTTCAGCTTGACCCTGATGCGGCTATTCTGTTTTGGGCTGAGCAAATGATACACCACGTCGAACCGAGCCGCCCGCCCCGGATAATCAACCGCCGTCACATCGATGAAGCAGGCATATTGAAGACGAGGGTCATCGCGCAGGAACCGTAACACTTCCAGAATGTCAGGTCGTTGCACGGTCACGGTCAATTCGCCAAAGGCAACCGTCCAATCAACAACCTTCCCTTCCAGAGAGAAAGCGACATAGTCACCTAGATCTCGTAATGCCTCGTCCATTATGCACGATCCTGTCTCGGGTCAGATGACCCATGGTCCTTGAATATCTTTAGCCCACCCGACGGCAAACGGCGAGTGAACCATCGTCGAGTGTCTCAAACGGCTAGCGTTCGATTGAGCCGGTACGGCGGATCTTTTTCTGCAACAGCATCACGCCATAAAGCAAAGCCTCGGCCGTTGGGGGACAGCCGGGAACATAAATGTCGACCGGAACAACCCGATCACAACCACGCACGACTGAATAGGAATAATGATAGTAACCGCCGCCATTGGCACATGACCCCATCGAGATCACATAGCGCGGCTCGGGCATCTGGTCATAAACCTTGCGCAGAGCCGGAGCCATCTTGTTGGTCAGCGTGCCGGCGACAATCATCACGTCAGACTGGCGAGGCGAGCCGCGTGGGGCAAAACCAAAGCGCTCGCAATCATAGCGCGGCATCGACATCTGCATCATCTCAACCGCACAACAGGCCAGACCAAAGGTCATCCACATCAGCGAGCCGGTCCGCGCCCAGTTGATCAGATCGTCGGTCGCAGTAACGATAAAGCCCTTGTCCGACAATTCTTCATTCACTTGCATGAAGAATGGATCATTGTCACCGATAGGCTTGCCGGTTTTGGGGTCAAGGATGCCTTTGGGCTGCTCAGCCACCAATGTCTGATTGCTTCCGATCAATCCCATTCCAGGGCCCCTTTCTTCCATTCATAGATGAAGCCGATCGTCAGAATACCAAGGAAGATCATCATCGATATGAAACCGAACAACCCGACATCACCAAAAGCCACCGCCCAAGGGAACAGGAAAGCCACCTCAAGATCAAAAATGATAAACAAGATTGCCACGAGATAGAAGCGCACGTCAAAGGTCATACGCGCGTCATCGAAGGCATTGAAGCCGCACTCGTACGCCGATAGCTTTTCCGGATCGGGATTTTTGTAAGCGAGAATAAAGGGAGATATGAGCAGCGCCAGGCCGATCACCAACGAGATACCAATGAAAATGATGATGGGCAGATATTCCCCGAGCAGATTTTCCATCGCTTGTCGGTCCTCTCCATCTGATAACAACGCATATATTATAAAACTCGCAACAGATGTCAGGTCAAACACCCTGCATCGTCAAGCGAAATTCTGCGGGATCAGATACATACGCTCAGGACGAGCGGTTTTGGTTATGGCACGATTAACTGAGTGTAAGTGCTTAGGCAAGGCATTTGTGGCGTTACAATGCCAATGAACTAGAGGTTTGCCATTAGATTGTGATAAACATCGTTATAGCAAAATCACCACAGCAATATTGTTTCGCAACCTTTTCCAACCATTTCACTCCAGCAATAAATGACTGGCAAATCGGCACAATTCACCCTGAGACGCAAAGACCCAAGCTCACATACCTGTGGTATCTACGATGTGCCAACTTGGCGCAGGTCGAGACCCGACGGAAACAACCCACAATGAAATCGAATTCAATCTGTGAAATATGCTTAGAAGTCATACTCTTTTTGCCAAATTTGATTTATTTCGGGTCGTAAAACAAAATCCTGACTATACACTAAAGGATAATGTGCCTAGTTTGTCGCCGGTGCATCAGCGACAGAAATCTTACTCTCAATGCTCCCTAGACGGATCAACCCAGAAAAGAGGCAAGTTTGATGAAAACAGCAACAATCGGATCAGCTATGATCGATATCATTACCATTGTTGCGGACAATGATATCGAGCGCATTTCCATGACCAATGCGCACAATTCATTTTTGCTGCTTGAACAAGGCCGAAAAATTGACGCACGCAACATCTCGACTCACGTCGGAGGTGGCGCGATTAACGCAGCCGTAGCACATGCCCGTCTTGGCCATGAGTCAACCCCGGCAATCAAAGTGGGGGAAGATATCGAATCCGAAATGGTGCGCGAGCTTCTGAAACGCGAAGGTCTCAACGATGCGAATGTCATGGTCACCGACAAAGCCATCACCGGCTGCTCAGTCATCATTGCATCCCATGACCGCAATGCGTCTATTTTTACTGCCCGCGGCGCCAACTGCCTTGTCGTTGATGATGACCTTGTAGAGGGCATCTTTGACGGCGCCCAGCTGCTGCATATCGCGCCGATGTCCAAAGAATCGGCAGACGCCTTCCCCATGATCTGCAAGCGTGGCCGTGAATCCGGCGCCTTTGTGGTGGCCAACCCCGGCGAACGCCAGATCACTCGCCGCGGTGAGCAGTTCATCGAGACCGCCAAGAATATCGACCTGATCAACATCAACCGCGCCGAAGCGGAATGTATGTTGCCGATCCTGCTGGAAAACAGCGATCACAACAGCATGCGCACCATCAAATTCACTCAGCGCCCAGAACGCAGCCTGTTGACCCGTGGCCTGATCATGGATCACACCCACTGCTCACTCGCCGGCTTCATGTCCTTGCTGATGGCCGCAGGTCCGAAATGGATTCTGATCACCGACGGCACGGGCGGTGCCTATCTTGGTGGCGAAAAAGGTGTCTATCACTGCCCGATCTTCAAAGCCAAAGTCAAAGGCACGGCAGGGGCTGGTGACGCCTTCACTTCCACCTTCGGCGCAATGCTGGCTGACGGTGCAGAGCCAGAAAAAGCCCTGCAACTGGCCGCCATCAACTCGGCCTCCGTTGTGGAATATGTCGACACCCAGTCGGGCCTATTGGACATGGAAGAGCTGGAAGCCCGCTTTGCCAAGGATGGCGACATGCTCGAAGTCAAGTTCTGGCCTTGGCAGGGCTGATCGCAGCGCTCGAAACAAACGGACCAAACAGAATAAACTGCCTCAAAGCCGCGCCCCTCAAGGTGCGGCTTTTTTGTGCCTCCAGCTGCCCCTCAAGACCATCCCCCACAAAGCACCACCCGTGCATCACACGACCACAACAAAGGCCTGCAAGAGCCTTTGGAGCGTCTAACAATGGCCTTCGATCATGGATCAAACACAATGAAGCAAACGGAGATTGTTGAAATGGGAATGACGGATCGCTTCCAAATCCGCGCATAAAAAAAGCACCTTGCGGTGCTTTGGGCCACAATCTCCAAAAGGGAGAAAGTGGCGAGAGTGACGGGACTCGAACCCGCGACCTTCGGCGTGACAGGCCGACGCTCTAACCAACTGAGCTACACCCCCGCAACATGCGGTTCAGATTGTCACAATCTGAATGCGGGATCTGGGTGGCGAGAGTGACGGGACTCGAACCCGCGACCTTCGGCGTGACAGGCCGACGCTCTAACCAACTGAGCTACACCCCCAATACCCGGCCCACACTCACTGTCGCCGAAGCGTCATGTTTGTGTGGAGTGGCGCTGAAATACGACGCTGAGTTATTGAAGTCAAGCGCCGCACAAATTCTTTTTGTGCAAACTTTCAATGCTCTGTGAGAAACCTGATGTTTCAGCCGATTTTTTCCTGTGAGAAAGAAACCCGCTATGGAAAAGATTTGCATGCGCCGCAGGATGGCCCGCCCCTCAACAGCGCAATGGATGCATCCTTCAAGGGATTCCTCAACTCCACTGATCCCTCAAGTCATAGACACCACAAACCGACCCGGGAAGTGTCAAACAAGATGCGCCTGCGATTTCCCCAACGAATGGGGAACACTGTCATTTTTTTGTTGCAAGCAAGTCTGTCAGACCGTAAAAGCACCTCACGCACAACGGCGCAAGGGTGATTAGCTCAGCTGGTTAGAGCATCTCGTTTACACCGAGAGGGTCGGGAGTTCGAATCTCTCATCACCCACCATTTCTTGCTTTGTAAGAGATGGGCTGAAGCTTCCAAACAAACGGAACCATCAGCGGCAGGCGCATTTTCGATTTCGAAAATCGCTGTGAGCCATAAAATCTTGTGCCGTGTTTTTTGGTGTTTCTCTGAAACGCTAAGGGTGATTAGCTCAGCTGGTTAGAGCATCTCGTTTACACCGAGAGGGTCGGGAGTTCGAATCTCTCATCACCCACCATTTCCCAAGCTTTTGCAGAGCAAAAGCGCAACACCCCTCCCCCACAGCTCGACACTATCTGCGAAAGCCACTTTTCAACATCTGCGAAAGCCACTTTTCAACGGAAAGTGCCGGGAGCCAACACGCGCCCAGCGAACCGCCTAAACGACAACAACGCGGAGAGGTTGTGTGGAAACGCGCTGTAATATTTTCCACTATCATCAGACAGCGTTTCAAAGTTCCGAATTGGGAATATTCGGCAGTTTACTGTTTTCGGTGGTCTAGAGGCCGCTCTTTTTCGATTTCAGGTCATTTTAGGCCGGAGAGGAAGCGGAGCTGACCACAATTAGGTAGCCATCGCCTTGATCATCGCTGGAATGCCTATGATCTTGATGAGCCGCCGGAAGTTATAGGCCAAGACATGCAGCGCCATCTCCGTTGCCACATGTTTGATCGTTTTCAATTTGAAGTGCGTCGCTCCCATCCATGATTTGATGGAACCGAACGGATGCTCGACAGTCATGGAGCGGATCGCCAATCGATCTGGATTTTCATCGATGCGCTTCTGCATTCGTTCCAGAACCGCCTCATGTTCCCAACGTCGAATACGACGCTCTTTTGCTGGTGTGCATTTATTCTTGATGACACAATCGCAACAGGAACTGGTCCAATATGAATGGAGGACTTTCCCGCCTTCCTGATTGGTAAAGCGGTAAGTGAGTTCTTGTCCGGCGGGGCAGATATAGACATTCCGGTCATGATCATAGGCAAAGTCGGCCCGATCAAAGCGTCCCTTGGCACTCGCCCCAGATGTCATGGGCTTGGCAACCGTAGCAGCAATCCCCGCTGCCTCACAGGCAACAATTTCCTCACCCTTGAAGTAGCCCTTATCTGCGATAACTTCGAGTTTGTCTGTCGACATTGCATTTCGGGCCGCCACAGCCATCATCGACAGGGCGTCACGGTCATAACCTTGATTGGTAACTTCATGGGCAACGATGAGATGATGCTTGGCCTCAACTGCGGTCTGAACATTATAGCCCACAACGCGTGGCATCCGGGCGGTCGTCGCCATGGCTCTGGCGTCAGGATCACTGAGGGAGATCTGTGTTTCGCCCGTGGTGTTCATGCGTTGTTCAACAGCGCGCAGCCTATCTGCTTCTTTCTTTAAGTGGTTAAGCTTGCGAACGGTACGGGTCATCCGTGATGTGGGAATGGTCCAACCGGTCTTATCAAGAGCTTCGTCTGCTCTCTTGACCTCAGCCAGATATCGTTCAATCGCAGCATCAATCTCGCCAAGTTTGCGGCGTAGCTTCTCTCGGGTGAAGCTCTTTGCCTTGGCGTTCACCGCCTTGAACCGACTTCCATCAATGGCGACCAAATTACCATCAAGCAAGTCAAGGCCACGACACAGGGCGACAAACTGTTTACAGGCTTTGCGGATGGCCGGGCCATTGTCTTTCCTAAAATCAGCAATCGTTTTGAAGTCCGGCTTCAGGCGACACGTCAACCAGAGAAGCTCAAGATTACGACCACATTCACGCTCAAGACGTCGCGACGACTGAATCTGATTGAGATAACCGTATATGTAAATGCGCAACATCAAACCGGGATGATAGCCAGGACGACCTGTATTCTTGGGAATGGTATTGAACCCCAAAGCGGACAAATCCAGCATATCGACAAACGCATCAATGGCCCGAGTTGGGTTATGCTCTTCGATGAAATCATCAAGACAGTCCGGCAACAACGCGACCTCAGAACGCCCAATACCTTCGATAAATCGTGACATGCCAAATCTCCGATTCAACCTCAGATGAGTATACCATCAATCGCTCATAAATGGGGTTTTCACACAGCCTCCGGACCTTTTGGACATTGGCAGCAGTGCTGAAATGCTGACATAAAAAAATGTCGCTCAAAACTGGTCAGTAAGTATCATTTTTAACATTAGTTCCACCTAAAGATGGCAATCGTATTAACTGTGCGCTGTGATTGAATGCGCGAAATACGAAGCGTCGGTTAAACTAATGAACCATGCCAGAATTCAAGAGCGAGTTAGTGGCTAATGATCAGGAGTAGTTGGATGAGGAATGTTATGGGAACATGCGGTCTCTTAATCAATAAATGGGCTCCGAGGCTAAGTCCCAATGCGTGGTTTCTGACATTGCTATGTGCGGCTTTGTCTTTTCATACCGTTTACGCACAAGCGGATGAGTTGCCTAAGGCCGAAGAGGGCTGGGCATATTATTGCTCGGGTGAACGGTTAGATCCTTACTACGACAGCCCCAATGCGATCATCATACTAAAATTGCGCAAGGAAGACGTGCGGCATGACAAGAAGGCAATGCTTTATTGTGAGACCGACAAAGTGGATGAACGCTTCATTCTTGAGAGCTTGTTCTTGCCAGGAGACCGGCGAATTACAGGTGCTATTTCATTTAAGGTGCCAGTGATCATTGATGGTAAGGCTTACCAATTTGAAATGGTAACAGGAGCAGGGTCAGCGGCGAATTACAAACAGCAGGGCAAATTGGAACGCTTCAATTCGAAGCGAAAGATCTGCGGCATGGCAAGTGAAGCCAATGAGTTAGGTTTATTTGTTGCCACATATAGAGAAAAGAAAATGGGATGCGATCGAATACCATTTATAGCATTTGGCTTTGTAAATTCAAAAGACAATCCTGTGGAGATTAACTGCTTCGATGATGGCGAGTGTCTTCACAATTTCTTTTATCGAGAATGGGAATTTTATGTACCAAAAGTGCCTCGCGATTTGCTGCCAAAGTGGCGCGATCTTCATCAGCAATTTGTCAAAGCAGTTGAAGAAAGGGTTGTTCTCTATCTGGCTCCTGATGGATGTATAGGCTCATTCAATTGCGAAGCGCTGTCAGGTCTCGTCTACAAGAACGCAAACCACTAAAGGCGAGACAGTGGCCTCTTTCTGGAAGCCTTTAGTTGCATCCTCGAACAATCTCTCCGGTTTCAATGTCGCAAATGGGCTCCAATCCGGCATTCACCCTCAGGCCACATGATGTCTGAGGGTTTTCAGGAACGCATAGACGCGCTTTTCGGTTTTGCCCTTCTCGAACGCTTCAAGACGGTCCTCGGTCCAGCCATCTTCAGGGGCCAGTTCTTCGACAAATCCTTCAAACTGATCCAGCTCGCCGCGCGTCAGCGGCAGGGCTTCGGCGGCTTTGAGCAAAGACAGCATTTCATGGGCGCGGAGCAAAATGACAAAAGCACTGGTCATGTCATTGAGCATATTTTGCTCGAAATGCCAGTTGCGGCCCCCAAACAGATCCTGCACCACACGCTGCCCCGCCCCCTGACAGTTGAAATTCATGCAGCCGTGATAGCCTTCAGCTTCCCGGCAATCATAAATCTTGCAGCCATTATTCTTGTCCAGCTGGGGACACGGCGTCCCGTTCGGTTTGTCGATCGGAAACATGTCCGATTTGTCAAAAGCAAGCGAGACGCAGCACAAAGCCGCACATTTGGAACAATCCGGTTCCAGCAATTTTGGATCGATCATGAAAGGTCCTTCTTGTGGGTCGGGCTATGGTTGCAGCCATTGTAACAAAAAACCCCCGGCCCGTAAGAACCGAGGGTTTTTAAAACCGATGTGAGCCAATCGATCAGCTAATTAGCTGTTGACGGCATCTTTCAGGCCTTTACCAGCTTTAAACTTAGGCGTTTTGGAAGCTGGGATCTGGATGGTATCGCCCGTGCGAGGGTTACGACCTTCGGTAGCAGCACGCTCGGTCACGGAGAAGTTGCCAAAGCCGATGATGCGAACTTCATCACCACCCTTCAGGGTATCGGAGATGATGTTGAACAATGCATCGACAGCGTCACCAGCTTGCGCTTTGGTCAGATCTGCTTTTTCAGCGACAGCAGAGATCAGTTCATTCTTGTTCATATTTAATTCCTTCTCGGTTCAATCACGAAAGCCTCAAGCCCTTCGCGACGCTTAACCCTTTTGAATCACCACACCTTGGGAAAATACCAGACGCGAGTTGGGACAATCCGGCGAAACAGTCGAGAAATCAAGCATAAAATTCGCAGAAATCAGCCATTTTAAGCGCTGTAAACAGGAAATAGAAATCTGTTGCGTAAAAAGCCAGTCAGCGAAATTAAATGTTGCTTCCTTTGTGCACTCTTCAGTCGATATTTGCCGAACAATCCGCTGATTCCCGCCAAAAACGAAGCAATTGAACAGGCCACACACACAACAATCGCGAGATTCGCCCATCAAGAGATCACGAATAAGGGGCTTCAAAAAAGAAAACCCGCACAAGGCGGGTTTCCATTTCTCTCAAAGCTCAACCAAACGGAGCTTAATGCTGAAGCGAAGCGGCGTCTTCAGTCTCGTCATTCTTCAGGCCAACTTCAGGCATCTGGCTTTCATCCCACTCGATAGGCTCGGGCAATTCGACCAGAGCATGCTCGAGAACCTGACCAACATTGGCCACCGGAATGATATCCATCTCATTCTTCACATTGTCCGGAATATCGGCCAAATCCTTGGCATTTTCTTCCGGAATCAGAACGGTCTTGATGCCGCCACGCAGGGCCGCAAGCAATTTTTCCTTAAGGCCACCAATCGGCAGAACACGGCCGCGCAACGTGATCTCACCGGTCATGGCAACATCCTTGCGAACAGGGATACCGGTCATGATGGATGTGATGGCAGTTGCCATTGCGATACCAGCCGATGGTCCGTCCTTCGGCGTTGCGCCTTCGGGCACATGCATATGGATGTCTTTCTTGTCGAACATCGGAGGCTCGACACCGAAATCAACAGCCCGGGAGCGCACATAGCTTGCTGCCGCCTGAATTGATTCCTTCATCACATCACGCAGGTTGCCCGTGACGGTCATCTTGCCTTTGCCCGGCATCATGACGCCTTCGATGGTCAGCAATTCACCGCCCACTTCCGTCCAGGCAAGACCAGTGACAACACCGACCTGATCTTCTGAGTCGATTTCACCGAAGCGGAACCGTGGAACGCCGAGGAAATCCTCGATATTGTCCGTGGTGACGTCGATCTTGTCGAGCTTCTTCATGATCAGATCTTTGGTCACCTTACGGGCCAGCTTCATCAGTTCGCGCTCAAGGTTACGCACACCCGCTTCACGGGTATAACGCTGAACCATCATCCGAAGACCGGGCTCATCAAGCGTAAACTCGGATTCCTTCAACCCATGATCCTTCATCGCTTTGGGGATCAGGTGACGACGTGCAATCTCGACCTTTTCATCCTCGGTGTAACCGGCAATGCGGATCACTTCCATACGGTCCATCAACGGCGCCGGGATATTCAGCGTGTTGGCGGTGGTGATGAACATCACATTGCTGAGGTCATATTCCACCTCGAGATAATGGTCCATGAAGGCGTGATTCTGTTCCGGATCAAGCACTTCAAGCAGAGCCGAAGACGGATCGCCGCGGAAATCCATGCCCATCTTGTCGATTTCATCAAGCAGGAACAGCGGATTGGCTTTCTTGGCCTTTTTCATCGACTGCACGACCTTGCCCGGCATAGAACCGATATAGGTCCGACGGTGCCCCCGAATCTCGGCTTCGTCACGCACGCCGCCCAGCGCCATGCGAACAAATTCACGACCGGTGGCACGGGCAATCGACTTGCCAAGCGAGGTTTTACCAACGCCCGGAGGTCCAACCAGGCAGAGGATCGGACCTTTGAGCTTGTTGGTGCGTGTCTGCACCGCCAGATACTCAACAATCCGTTCCTTGACCTTTTCCAGACCATAATGGTCGGTATCAAGGATGGTCTCGGCTTTCTCAAGATCCACCTTCACGCGAGACTTCTTGCCCCACGGAATACCGGTCAACCAGTCGAGATAATTGCGCACCACAGTGGCTTCCGCAGACATTGGGCTCATCTGCTTGAGCTTTTTCAGCTCAGCATCGGCCTTCTCGCGCGCCTCTTTCGACAGTTTGGTCTTCTCGATGGTGGTTTCGAGTTCGCGGATTTCGTCCGCACCATCTTCAGAATCACCAAGCTCTTTCTGAATGGCCTTCATTTGCTCATTCAGATAATATTCGCGCTGGGTTTTCTCCATCTGGCGCTTGACGCGGCTGCGGATACGCTTTTCCACCTGCAGAACGGAAATCTCGCTCTCCATCAGGCCAAGCACCTGCTCCAGCCGCTCGACAACGCTGACAATACCCAGAATTTCCTGTTTTTCCTGGATCTTGATGGCCAGATGCGAAGCGACCGTATCGGCCAGCTTCGAGTAATCCTCGATCTGGGACACAGCACCGATCACTTCCGGCGACACTTTCTTGTTCAGCTTGACGTAATTTTCAAATTCGGTCGCAACGGATCGAGCCAAGGCTTCGACCTCGACCTGATCTCCGTCATCTTCGCGCATAACCGTTGCACTGGCTTCGAACAGATCATCGCGCTTGGTGAAATCACCGAGCTTGGCGCGATCCATACCCTCGACCAACACCTTGACGGTGCCATCGGGCAGCTTGAGCAATTGCAGGACGCTGGCGAGCGTACCAATCTTGTAGATGTCTTCAGGAGCCGGATCATCGTCGCCGGCATTCATTTGCGTCGCCAGCAGAATCATTTTGTCCGACTGCATCACTTCTTCAAGCGCGCGGATGGATTTTTCGCGTCCGACAAACAAAGGCACAATCATGTGCGGGAAAACGACAATGTCTCTCAGTGGCAAGACCGGATAAGTGTCTGCAGCCTTGTGGCTGCCCTCATCGATATGTTCTTCGGTCATGCTTCCTACCTTTCTTGGCTGCGTCACCTTTCCACAATAGACAAGGCAACGTTTGCGGCCTTTTAAAGGCCCGCAATTCAGCAGGCACCCCTCCTGGACCGATCATCGGCCGGAGAAAAAGTCTGGTCGCCTGCAGGGAATGGGTGAGACTCAAACACGCAGTTTCACCACGGTATCACTTAGTTGGGACTTGATGACAGGCTTTTCAACCCACTCCACAAGCCAATGTCATCTTTGTGAACAAAGCACAAAGCGATTTCAAACCAAGCCTATCTCTTTCATCAACCTTTCTCCAAACCTTTGAAAGATCGACCATTTCACCACTATTTCAATGATTTTGCGACACCTGAAAATACAGAGCAAGACGGATTCGAACTTGGAAAACCAGAGATGAATGAAACAGCCAGAGGGATAAGTACAATCCGTGCCGCTATACGGGTTCATCACCCTTTTCAAATACTTGCCAAACAAAAAAGGCGACCCTATGGCCGCCTCTTTGAAACGCTCAGCCGGCCAGCCATCAGGCGGTAGACGTCTCGGCCTCGGCCTTGATGTCGCTATAGATGTAAAGCGGCCGCGCTTCACCCTTGATGACATCACCGGAAATAACCACTTCTTCCACGCCCTCAAGGCTGGGCAGCTCATACATGGTATCGAGCAGAATGCCTTCAAGGATCGAGCGAAGACCACGAGCACCGGTTTTGCGCTCAATAGCCTTGCGGGCCACGCCACGCAGGGCTTCTTCGTGGAATGTCAGACGAATGCCTTCCATCTCGAACAGGGCCTGATACTGCTTGACGATCGCATTTTTCGGCTGGGACAAAATGGAGACAAGAGCATCTTCATCCAGATCTTCCAGCGTTGCCAAAACAGGCAAACGACCGACAAATTCCGGAATAAGGCCAAATTTCAGCAGATCCTCTGGCTCCAGATCACGGAACAATTCACCCGTACCGCGCTCGTCCGGATCTTCCACCTTGGCAGAGAAGCCAATGGAGGTATCCATGCCGCGGGCGGAAATGATCTTGTCCAGACCAGCAAAGGCACCACCGCAAATAAACAGGATGTTGGAGGTATCAACCTGCAGGAATTCCTGCTGCGGATGCTTGCGACCCCCCTGAGGTGGAACGGAAGCAACCGTGCCTTCCATGATTTTCAGCAAGGCCTGCTGCACCCCCTCACCCGACACGTCACGGGTGATGGATGGATTGTCAGACTTGCGGGAAATCTTGTCGATCTCATCGATATAGACAATGCCGCGCTGGGCTTGCTCAACATTATAGTCGGCGGCCTGCAACAGCTTGAGAATGATATTCTCGACATCTTCACCCACATAACCGGCTTCGGTCAGCGTGGTCGCGTCTGCCATGGTGAAAGGCACATCAAGGATCCGGGCCATGGTCTGGGCAAGGAACGTCTTACCGCAACCGGTTGGACCGATCAGCATGATGTTCGACTTGGCAAGCTCGATCTCAGAGCTTTTCTTGCCATGAGCCAGACGCTTGTAATGGTTATGAACGGCGACAGACAGCACACGCTTGGCACGATCCTGCCCGATGACATAATCATCCAGAACCTCACAGATTTCCTGTGGTGTCGGAATGCCGTCCTTGGACTTGACCAGCGAAGACTTGTTCTCTTCGCGGATGATATCCATGCAAAGCTCAACGCATTCATCACAGATGAAAACGGTTGGCCCTGCAATCAGCTTGCGCACTTCATGCTGGCTCTTGCCACAGAAGGAGCAGTACAGCGTGTTCTTGTTATCGCCACCACCGGCCTTACTCATGTAGGTGCCTCTTATCTCGTTGCCAGAAGACAGAATCCGTTCAATTCTGCTCGCATGTTTAGTTTATGATGCTCCGCATAAGCTGCAAGCAAAATAAACCCTTCAGTTCGTCTGGTGTTGTGTTAATTTTTCCAATTATCTCAACACCAGAGCATATTTCTAAAAGCATGTACCCCAAAACATCAAAATAGGCTTAATACAACGCATTTTGGGATATATCGCCCGGCAGAAACCGCAACAGACGGGCAAACGGACAACTAGTCCTTGCCACCATCTTTCTTGTCTTCGCCCTCTTCGACCAACGAAGCACGGTTTTCGACAACGCGGTCTACAAGACCCCATTCTTTTGCTTCGGTTGCGGTCATGAAGTGGTCACGATCAAGAGTCTGTTCGACAACGTCATACTCCTGATCACAATGCTTCACATAGACTTCGTTCAGGCGGCGCTTCATTTTCAGGATGTCTTCGGCGTGGCGCTGAATGTCCGACGCCTGCCCCTGGAAACCACCAGATGGCTGATGCACCATGATGCGCGCATTTGGCAACGCATAGCGCATGTCTTTCTCACCGGCGCACAACAGCAGAGAGCCCATCGAAGCAGCCTGCCCCATGCACAGGGTCGCAACCGGTGGCTTGATGAACTGCATCGTGTCATAGATCGACATGCCTGCGGTCACAACACCACCCGGAGAGTTGATGTAAAGAGAGATCTCTTTTTTCGGATTGTCCGCTTCCAGGAACAGCAGCTGGGCACAAACCAGAGCCGCCATATGATCCTCAATCGGACCAGTGATGAAAATGATGCGCTCCTTGAGAAGGCGCGAATAAATGTCGTAAGCGCGTTCACCCCGGTTGGATTGTTCCACAACCATGGGAACCAAATTCATAGCAAGATCAATCGGATCCTTCATTGCACTTTCCTTCTCAAGACCAAATTGGCCGTCCATTCAGCGATGGTCGACCGTCAGTTGAACCATCTCAGCTCATTCTTCCCGACAGATATGCCCGCAAATCCTCGTCTGCCTCACATCCCTGCCGCGCAAACCCGCGTCGTCCTTACCCCTTGCAGAGAACACTACCTCCTGCACGGGATTACGGCCAAGTGAAGGCGTCTCCACCGGCCGCCCGGTCAATTGCGATGGAATCGGGTTGGGGCGCCCCATTTTAAATGGCAAACCACACAACAAGTCACCGATCCACATCCAACAGGCCCATTTTGCCTACGAACCGAATCGCAGGTCTGGACCACTTCCCATCCGTCATAGCATTGTGAAAATGAACATTTTACTGACGAGCACAAAGGGCAACGCCGAAACCGTCAAAGGGCGTCGACTAGGCGGGATCTTATCCACCCCACTTATGCACTGACCAGCCCCATTCAAGGGCTTTGGTAAATCCTTTTGGTAAATTCACCTCAAAATCATACACGAGACATCCGCATGGTATCTCGACTTGGTAATGAGTAGAAGCAACCAAAAGTGCCCCCCAAAAAAGCCATGGCATTTCCTGATCCTTGCGCCGATTCGCAAAAGGAGTGGCTTACTCCTCGGCCTCATAGAGAATCTTGAAAGTCTCGAACCGTGTGCGATTCTCACCCATATCGGAAAAGCCCACCCGTGACTGCGAGCGGTAATGCACCTTGCGTGCTGAGATGTCGAAATAGACCTCGATATCGTCCCTGAACCGGAAAATCGGGCTTATTGCGATCGCATGAATATAGGTCGGTTTTTCCTTGACGATCTCGATTGTCCCAAGTGCAGCAAAAGCCTGTTTAACCGCTTCCACCGTCTGACCGATATCGGCTTTGAAAGCAAGGGCCGGCACACGTTTCTCTTCATCCTGCGCCTGACTGGATACGCCATTGGGTCGCGAGGACAAAGGAGGCAGACGCCCCTCCTTCACACCCAGATCCGTTGGAGGAGTGATGTTGAGATAAAAGGCTATGATGATGAATGAAGCAATCGCAAGAACAACGCCGCCGACAATTCCGTTCATGGGATATCTCTCTTCACTCCCCGACATGGGGCTATGCAAGAAGGCCAAACGCAAACCGCCCGCATCCGGAAGACGCGGGCGGCATGTTTCTGCGATGACGCGAGAAGCTTAGGCTTCTTCGTCTTCGGAAATCATTTTTTCCAGCTCTTCCTTGGTAACGGTCTTGTCTTCAACCTTTACCAGCTCGAGCAGGTAGTCAACGACCTTTTCTTCAAAGATCGGTGCACGAATGGAAGCAAGGGCATCGGCATTCTGGGTGTAATATTCAAACACCTGACGCTCCTGACCCGGGAACTGCTGCGCGCGCTGCATGATGCCGCGCTGCACTTCTTCGTCATTGACCTTGATTTCGTTCTTGTCACCGATTTCGGAGAGAACCAGACCAAGGCGCACACGACGCTCTGCAATTGCTTTATATTCTTCGCGGGCTTTCTCTTCGGTGGTGTCTTCATCCTCGAAGGTTTTGCCAGCTTCGTTCATTTCAGAGGTTACCTGTTTCCAGATATTCTCGAACTCCTGCTCCAGAAGGGTCGGAGGAACGTCGAATTTATGCAGCTCGTCAAGTTTGTCGAGCAGCTGACGTTTCACACGCTGGCGAGTCATGGTGCCATACTGGGAGACGACCTGATCTTTCAGAATCTCTTTGAGCTTGTCCAAAGACTCAAGGCCGAGCTTGGTAGCGAAATCATCGTCAATGGCCAGCTCGCCCGGAGCCTGTACTTCCTTGACAACAATTTCGAATTCAGCGTCTTTGCCAGCCAGATGCGCTGCGCCATATTCCTCAGGGAAGGACACTTTGACAACGGTTTCATCGCCAGCGGACACGCCAACCAGCTGCTCTTCAAAGCCAGGAATGAAGGTGTTGGAACCCAGAACCAGTTCAGCATTTTCGTCAGCGCCGCCATCAAAAGCTTCGCCATCGATTTTACCGAGATAGGACATTACAACCTTGTCACCATCTTCGGCTTTGCCTTCTTTGGCTTCGAAAGGACGGGAGCTTTCGCCGATCTGCATCAGGCGCTCGTCAACTTCACTGTCCTCGACTTCAACAACCGGGCGCTCGATTTCAACGCCGGATACGTCAGCCACTTCAATTGCAGGCATCACTTCATAGATGATGTCGAATTCGAGATCCGCTTTGCCATCCATGATTTTCATGGCTTCTGCTTCGTCCTCGGTCATGTTGTACCGAGGCTGCATAGCGGCTTTCTCGTCACGCTCTTCCAGAGAAGTACGGGTGGTTTCGCCGATCAGCTCCTGAACGATTTCACCCATCAACGCTTTGCCATGGAGCTTGCGAACATGGGATGCAGGCACTTTACCTGGGCGGAAGCCGTTAATGCGGACCTGGTCCTTGATCTCGTCGATCTTGGCGACCAACTTGGCTTCGAGATCAGAAGCAGGAATCACGACTTTCAGTTCGCGTTTCAGACCTTCGGACAGGGTTTCAGTTACCTGCATATCTATCTGCTTTCGTTCTTGTCTTAATACAATAAGGTTCGGGGCATATCCGGAAAAACCATCCTTTCAAGGATACCGGCTCCGCCATGCCCAATTTCGTTTCGACTGCCGTCGTCTCATGAAAGACAAGCCAGTCTTGAGCCGGATCAAACAGAGGCCTCCACGTCGGTTCTGATGAACCACACAATCCCCTGCCCGGCCACAGCCATCCTGTCCCGACTCTTCCTGCCAAATTCTGTCAGACATCCGAAAGCTCGGACGACCTGCCAGACCTTTGCCAAGAATCCCGAATGCGCATCCTTATCCAAAAAACAAGACCGCTTTTCGGGGACACGCAATTCAGCCGGTTTGTCTTCCCTCTTTCACCCTTCAACGGGAAAAGAGGCGATTGGTACGGGTGGAGGGACTTGAACCCCCACGGCTCTCGCCACCAGAACCTAAATCTGGCGTGTCTACCAATTCCACCACACCCGCACGGCAAGCGCCATTAGCGCCAGCAAATCGAGCGGTGCCTCTATAACACCCGATAGAGAAAGCGCAAAGAAAATTTCACAATTCTCGTCTTATTCCCCAACCTCTCTTGGGGGAATCCCCGCAAAGCCAGCTGCTTTGCACCGATTCTCCGCTTGATCGGGTCAATCATCCAGCATCAAGAAATCCGTCTCGGCCCCATTATCGGGCATGATTTCGGCCAAATCTTGATAAAGCTGCGGCAAGGTTTCAGGCAAATCCTCGCTAATCAATCCCGGCCCAAGCGCCAGCCCGGCCTGCCCATGAAGCCAGACCGCGGCTGAGACGGCATCAAGCGCTGGCATACCCTGCGCCATCAGACCCCCGATCATTCCGATCAACACGTCACCGCTCCCCGCCGTTGCCAGATAAGGCACGCCCTGAGACTGGATCACCGCCCGGCCCTCAGGCGACGCAATGATCGTGTCCGCACCTTTGAGAACCACATGCGCCCCGCTGCGCTGGGCCGCCATCAAGGCACAATCGAGCTTGGAAAGCCCCTTGCCTTCCCGCACCCGGTGCGAAAGATCTGGGAAAAGTCGGGCAAATTCGCCCTCATGTGGCGTCAAAACCAAACAGCCCGAGCGCGCCGCAGGAGAATTCCTTAAACCACCGAGGTCCAGTTCACCCGCCTCGATGCCCTGCGACAAGCAAGTGATTGCATCTGCATCCAACAACAAGCAAAGATCCCGCTCCAGAATACTGTAGAGAAGCTGTCTCTGGTCTGACCCAGTCCCCATACCCGGACCCGCCACGAGCACGTCATAGCTCCGACGCCCCAGTACAGCCGCCAGACTGGCCGCATCCTGTATAGGCTCCACCATGATGGCCGTGACCTGCGAGGCCACCACTTGGGCAGCATCAGGGGGCGGCGCCACAGTCACCAAACCGGCACCAGCGCGCAAGGCACCACGCGCGGCAAGCCGCGCTGCACCCGAATGCATTGCATCACCCGACAGAACCAGACAATGTCCACGGTGAAATTTGTGATCTGCCAGACGTCCCGGCGTGATCCGCTCAATCGGCTTCAAGGCTTCTGGCCAATTATGCACCCAGAGCAAAGGTGTGTTCTCCATGGCACAATGGCCACATTCTTCCAGCACCTGAGCATCGATACCAATGTCGGCACACGATACATCTCCACACAAAGCCTTGCCGGGATATAGCAAATGCCCCGGTTTCTTGCGAAAGAAGGTCACAGTCCGGTCGGCACGCACCGCCGCTCCGGCGATGTGACCACTGCTGCCATCCACCCCGCTGGGCAAATCCACAGCAACAACCGGCAAGCCGGATTGATTGAGCGCGTCAATGAGATCGGCAACATCCCCCGAGATCGGACGGGTCAGGCCCGCGCCAAACAGTGCATCAATGACAATATCCGCATCTTCCCAAAGCCCTGACGACAAGGCAAAAACTTCGTCGCCCCATTCATCAGCTGCCAAAGCGGCATCACCTTGAAGATCGTCGACAGAAACAGAACAGCCCAGAATAACACTCCAGCCCTCTTCCTCAAGAAGACGCGCGGCAACAAAGCCATCGCCCCCATTGTTACCCGGCCCACAGAGAATACAGACCATCCCGGACGCGCCGGACCCGGTCTTTTCCTCAAGCAGATCAATTGCAGCATCCGCAATGGCCTGACCGGCATTTTCCATCAGCAGATAACCCGGCACGCCCCCCTCAATGGTCAGCCGGTCGGCCTCCCCCATTTGTCTGGGCGTCAATATTTCTGCCACCATCCCGAACCGATCCATTTTTGTCATCACACCGCCCTCACTCTGCCCACTCACATTTGGCAAGATCAGACTCACTTGTCATTCTAGGAGTCTGGCTCCAAATCCTAGCCACGACGCCCCTCTGACACAACGAAACAAGCAGCCCATACCACCCAAAGTTCGCAAATTACCAAACACACACAATCAGCAAAAGCTGCCCTTATATTATGCAAACCGAGGGGAACAGACGTCAAAATGGCGCGAAAGTGACCCACCTCTCGCCTCTCAACCAAAGCATAACAGCAAGGTATTTGACTAATATTTGATCAATTGCCTATTTTTATAACTAATCCTTTCCCCAAAATGCCTTATAATTCGTCCGCGCGATACTGGCGAAGCCAGCGATTTCCTGCTTTTATCAACATCAACCGAATTGGCATGAAGAATGCATAATTTCTGACAACCAACCATCGTCCCAACCGGACGATGGGCAACAGACATGGTTCACAGCTGACACTCAGCGGCGCAACTTGGGGAAGCAAAAAACGATGAAGAAAATCGAGGCAATCATCAAACCATTCAAACTTGATGAAGTCAAAGAAGCGCTGCAAGAAGTCGGCCTGCAGGGTATCACGGTCATTGAAGCCAAAGGCTTTGGTCGCCAAAAAGGCCACACCGAGTTGTACCGTGGTGCAGAATATGTCGTTGACTTCCTGCCAAAAGTGAAAGTGGAAGTCATCCTGCCAGAGGACCAGATCGACGCTGCCATTGAAGCCATTCAAAAAGCCGCCCAGACAGGCCGCATTGGCGATGGCAAGATCTTCATTTCCTCCGTCGAGCAAGTCATCCGTATCCGTACCGGTGAAACCGGTGTGGACGCGATCTGATTGAACGACTGGCGGTCTCCTCTGCGAGACCAACGCATAACACATTTTCTCGAATAAATATGGAACAAGGCAGGTCACGACCCCGACGCAAACAGATCGGTTAAGCGCGGCCTGCCGGGGAACACAGACAGTAAAGGACACTGGAATGAGCACACCAGCTGAAATCGTAAAGCTGATTTCCGAGCAGGAAGTCAAATATGTCGACATCCGCTTCACCGATCCGCGCGGCAAGCTACAGCACGTCACCGTGATCGAAGATCAGGTTGACGAAGATTTCCTCGAAGAAGGCTTCATGTTCGACGGCTCCTCCATTGCGGGCTGGAAATCGATTGAAGCATCTGACATGAAACTGATGCCAGATTGCGAAAGTGCCTATATCGATCCTTTTTATGCTGAAAAAACCCTCTGCATCCATTGCTCGATCGTTGAGCCAGACACTGGTGAAGCTTATGAGCGCGACCCACGCGGCACCGCAGAGAAAGCGGAAGCATATCTGAAATTCTCCGGTATCGGCGATATTTCCTACTGGGGTCCGGAAGCAGAATTCTTCCTGTTCGACGACGTTCGCTATTCCAACACCATGAACAAGGTGTCCTATGAAGTGGATGCGATTGATGCGTCTTGGAACACCGACAGCGAATATGAAATGGGCAACATGGGTCATCGTCCTGGCGTCAAGGGCGGCTACTTCCCGGTCAACCCAACCGACCATGCTCAGGACATCCGGTCCGAAATGCTCTCCACCATGAAGAACATTGGCATGAAAGTTGACAAGCACCACCACGAAGTGGCGTCCTGTCAGCACGAACTCGGCCTGATCTTCGGTTCCCTGACCAAACAGGCAGACGAACTGCAGAAATACAAATATGTGATCCACAATGTGGCTCAGGCTTACGGCAAAACCGCGACCTTCATGCCAAAACCAATCTATGGTGACAACGGCACCGGCATGCACTGCAACATGTCCATCTGGAAAGACGGCAAGCCGCTCTTTGCTGGCGACAAATATGCAGACCTGTCTCAGGAAGCCCTGTATTTCATCGGCGGTATCCTGAAACATGCCAAGACCCTGAACGCCTTCACCAACCCATCGACCAACTCCTACAAGCGTCTGATTCCGGGCTTCGAAGCACCAGTGCTGCGCGCTTATTCTGCGCGTAACCGTTCTGGCTGCGTCCGTATTCCTTGGACCGAAAGCCCGAAAGCAAAACGCGTCGAAGCACGTTTCCCGGATCCTTCCGCGAACCCATATCTCTGCTTCGCAGCTCTGCTGATGGCTGGCCTTGACGGCATCAAAAACAAGATCGATCCAGGTCCGGCAATGGACAAAAACCTGTATGATCTGCCTGCCGAAGAACTCGAAGGCATCCCAACCGTTTGCGGTTCCCTGCGTGAAGCCATGGAAGCTCTCAAAGCTGACCACGACTTCCTGCTGGCAGGCGATGTGTTCACCAAAGACCAGATCGATGGTTACATCGAACTCAAAATGGAAGAGATCGAACTGTTCGAACACACCCCGCATCCGGTCGAGTTCGGCATGTATTACAGCTGCTAATCCCGGACGTCTGGCCCTGTCAGACACCGAGAAAGCGCAAAGACCAAAACAACAGAAAGGGTCGGCACATGCCGACCCTTTCTTCGTTCTGACTTGTGGCGACATCACCAAGACACAAAAAAACCGGCAATAGAGCCGGTTGGGTATGGACAACAAAAAAGGGACGTCACATCAGCAAAAACAGCGTAGCCAACAAAAGAGTTGCGGACATATTGGCCCTAAATGACAATTCCGACGACTGAATAAGGCGATCCTGCACCTGCCCGGCGCGATAAAGGCTGGATCTCAGCTCAACAACGGAACTGCGCAATTCATCAATATCGGCTTCTACATGTTTCATTCTTTGGTCCTGTCAGGTCACGCGCCCACGCATAACGCAAATAGGATAACGCCCAATTCGTTAACAAAGATTAACCATATTTCGATTTGTTCAAAATCGATCCCGGATCGATAAAAGACAATGGCGGCCTTTGACAGCTCCGCCGACAGACATGGGTCCGGTTAACAGACAAACATCCACATTTCCGCCACCTGACTTGACCGAGCGCCGTTTCCCAAAGACATTGAGGCAAATATGCGGCGCCTGATTCGATGAACGATGGCGCCCAGAACCAAGAACCGGCCCCGCGAAATTCAAGCAAGCCGCGATCTATTGTTCCTCATACAATGGGTAATCAATGTCTGCGTCAGATGATCTTTTTGCCGTCATGCCAACACCGAAGGGCAACAAGCCTGCTGCCAGGAAACCCAAGGCAGCAGAGGCACGTGCCACGCCTGCGGCAACTCCTGCCCCGATTCCGGCAGCAAAAGCTGATTATACGGCAGCGGACATCGAGGTGCTCGAAGGCCTTGAACCGGTTCGTCGTCGCCCCGGCATGTATATTGGCGGCACCGACGAAAAGGCCCTCCATCACTTGTTTGCCGAAGTCATCGACAACTCGATGGACGAAGCGGTCGCCGGCCACGCCACCTGGATCGAAGTGGAATTGCTTAACGACGGCACCCTTGTTGTCAACGACAATGGTCGTGGCATTCCCGTCGACCCTCATCCCAAATTCAAGGACAAGTCGGCACTGGAAGTCATCCTGACAACGCTCCATGCGGGCGGGAAGTTTGATTCTGGCGCCTATGAGACCTCTGGCGGCCTGCACGGGGTTGGCGTCTCGGTGGTCAACGCCCTTTCGGAATCCCTCGTCGTGGAAGTGGCGCGCAACAGAAGGCTCTATCGCCAGTCTTTCTCACGCGGGATCAGTCAGGGACCTGTCGAGGAACTGGGTGATGTGCATAATCGGCGCGGCACCAAGGTGGCTTTCAAGCCGGACCACGAGATCTTTGGCAAAAAGGCCCGCTTCCGGCCTGAACAATTGCTCAATATGGCGCGTTCCAAGGCCTATTTGTTTGGCGGCGTCGAGATTCGCTGGGTCTGCGCACCGGACTTGCTGGAACATTCCCCAGAAGTCCCGCAAAAGGCTACCTTCCATTTCCCCGGTGGCCTCAAGGACTATCTCTCCGCGACACTGGGCAAGCAAAATCTGGTGACACCAAATATTTTCGCAGGAAAAAGCGAGAAGACCAGCGGCCATGGCGCGGTTGAATGGGCAGTTTGCTGGTTTGGCGGCGATGGATTTTCCAATTCCTATTGCAACACCGTCCCGACGCCGGAAGGCGGCACCCACGAAGCCGGCCTGCGCACCGCCCTTTTGCGCGGCCTGAAAAACTATGCCGAGCTGACCAACAACAAGAAAGGCGCGCTGATCACCGCTGACGACATCATGACCAGCGCCGGGGCCCTTCTGTCCGTCTTCATCCGCGAACCTGAATTTGTCGGCCAGACCAAGGATCGCCTTGCCACCACGGCTGCGACCCGCATCGTCGAACAGGCCATTCGGGACCAGTTTGACCACTGGCTGACCAATGCCCCGCAACAGGCCAATCGCCTGCTGGAATGGGTTGTTGACCGCGCTGAAGAGCGCCTGCGTCGCCGCAAGGAAAAAGACGTCACCCGCAAATCCGCAGTGCGCAAATTGCGCCTGCCCGGCAAGCTGGCTGACTGTTCGCAAAATGCCAAAGGCGACACAGAAATCTTCATCGTCGAGGGCGACTCAGCCGGAGGCTCCGCCAAACAGGCCCGCAACCGAGCCACTCAGGCCGTCCTGCCCCTGCGAGGCAAGATCCTCAACGTCGCCAATGCCAGCCGCGACAAGCTCCACGCCAACCAGCTGCTGGCCGATCTGGTGCAGGCGCTGGGTTGCGGCACCCGCAAGACCTATTCCGATGAAGAATTGCGCTATGACCGCGTCATCATCATGACTGACGCCGACGTCGATGGTGCCCATATTGCCTCGCTGCTGCTGACTTTCTTCCAACGCGAAATGCCGCAACTGATTCATAACGGCCATCTCTATCTGGCCGTCCCGCCGCTCTATCGCATCAGTCAGGGTGGCAAGACGCTCTATGCGCGCGATGATCGCCACAAGGACGAACTGATGGCGACGGAATTCAAGGGCAAGGGCAAGATCGACATCGGTCGGTTCAAGGGCTTGGGTGAAATGTTGCCAGCCCAGCTCAAGGAAACCACCATGAACCCCAAGCACCGCACGTTGCTGAAAGTTCAGATCGTTGATATGGTGCCCGGCGAAACCAAAGACGCCGTCACCCGGCTTATGGGCAACAAACCCGAAGCCCGCTTCGAGTTCATTCAGGAAAATGCCGAATTTGCGACCGATCTCGACATTTAAGCAGCGATCGATCAGCATGCGCTGGTTGGCGGCAGGTTTCTTTTCTCTGGGGCTTGTCTATATGGCCGTCAGCACGGCTTATGCAGCCGAGAATCTGCCCCCTTATGAGCAAAGCCTGCGCCGCCTGAGCACGGTCGTTGGTGCCTTGATGTTTCTCGACCCCCTGTGCAACAACACCGACGCCAACAGCTGGTACGAACAAATGGCGGCCCTGCTGGATGCCGAAAATGCAGACGATACTCGCCGTCGCAACATCACGGATCGCTTCAATCGTGCCTATCGCACCTATGCCCGCACCTATAAAAACTGCAACGCGCAGGCCGCCAAGATCACAGATATCTATCACGCGGAAGGTCAGGCCCTGCTCAGCCAGCTGAAGCTGAAACATGCCCGTTAACCATTTCGGTTAATTTCTACGGATAAGTTTAACCCATTCGCAACCACTTTTCCATTTAGCCCCCGAATTGTGCTACATCTGACCACAGTTGGCCATTTTCTTGATGCACGATTCGAGATACGGCCACATTAAAGGTTAACGAACAGGGCAAAAACCATGACCGACAAATCACCAGTTCAAGAGTCTTTCGGCATGGAAGAGCGCCTTGATGTCGACCGCCAAAAACAAGAGGCCATTTCCATTCTGGGCGATTTATGGGATCAGGCTTCCGACGAAGGCATCAATATTGATTGTCTGGCGCATGCGGCATTGTTTCAAGCCCTGAGCAGCCTGGTGCTGGCCTATGGTGAAGAAGCGGTCGCCGATTTCTGCACAGCGCTCCCCGACCGCGTCATGTGCGGTGACTATAGTCTTGAGCGCAAGCTGCAATAGAGATCGAAAAGACGGGCAAATCAAAAGGGGGAAAAGCCATGATGGGACCCGGTCCTGGTCTACTGTCCTGCCTCACAGTCACCACCTTTTTGCTACTGCCGTCCCTTCCCTCTCTGGCCAGTCAGGTTACGATTGAGCGGATCATCGTCCAGCCAGACCATTCAAGCTCCAGCGACGACACCAGCCCGCTCCTTGGCCCCAATGGCGAAGATGCAGGACGCTCCGGCATTTCAATTGATGGCGAGCAAAAGAACCTCAGCCCCGACATCGCCCCCGATGGCTTGCCAAATGATGATGCCGCGATACCAAGCGATGCCGTCAACACGCCACCACCGACCATCCTGCATGACCTCAGCGCCTTGCCTGCCCCGGTTCGCCGGATGCATGACGCCCTGACACGGGCCGCAGTCTCCGGTGACATAGAGGCCATGCGCTTGCCGATGGAAATGAATGAGGTAAGCCCTATTATTGGCCTTGACGGTGGCAGCGCGGATCCACTGGACGCGCTGCGCGCCATGTCTGGCGACGCAGATGGTATCGAGATCCTTGCCATCATGTCCGAATTGCTCGAAATGGGCTTCGTCCGTGTTGGCGAAGGCACTCCGCAGGATATGTATGTCTGGCCCTATTTCGCGCATTATCCCCTGTCAGCCCTGACCAAGCCCCAGCGCATCACCCTTTTCCGCCTCATCACGGCTGGGGACTATGAGGATATGGACGCCATCGGCCATTACAGTTTTTTCCGTCTTGGTATCGCACCAGACGGCACATGGCATTATTTCATCGCAGGGGAATGAACTGGCAGCTCGCCCAGACTTCGCCCCAACTTCACCTAATCAAGACTATACTTGCCTTGAAAAACTCGCAAATCCACCCCATATTGTGGGAGGATTTTTTGCCAATTGATTGTATCAAATGCATTAACACGCTGGGGGCAGCATGGGACGGCACAATAGGGCACGAGACAGCCGGTGGCTGGCGCCACGGCATGAAAGTCACGGTTGCCCGCAGCAAACAATCAACACCAAGTTCCCTGACTCCAATGCAACGAGCTATGGTTCGCTGGTTCGTCGCACACTTATGTTCCAGTTTCGCCTCGCGGCGGATAGCTTGCGAGATCTTCTACTCAGCCCGATTTCGGTGATTGCAGCCCTGTTGGGCCTGCTTAATCCAAACAATCCCTCCTGGGCATTTGATCGTCTGATGAATGCTGGTCGCATATCAGATCGCTGGATCAATTTGTTTGAACAGGAAGACCTGCTTCCGGCCCACGACCGCGGACGGACAATGGACGACCTCGTTGACCATATTGAGCGGGAAGTGAAGACGCGGATGGATCAGCAAGCCGCACCTGAAAATGGCACATGGGCAGATAGCCTGCATGCTGCCTTCAAAGGCAACCAGCCAGAAGGCTGACCAGAAGACGGATATGAGAAGGCACGCGTTCCATTTTGAGTAAAATGGAGGCACATCTGCAGACCATGATCCGTTCCCGGACTGCACATCAGGAAAAATTGTGCCGAAACGTCCAGATTCGGTGTGAAATAAACCCTGTTTGCCCCAATCGATTGACAATTCCTGTCAAACTCGTATGGTTCGCCCAAACTTAAAACACCTGTCTGCCTTCAACGGATCTGAATCCCCAGATCGCGCTGAAGCACAAAGAAAAAATGGTTCCTGCATCGGATGAAGTTTTCGGATCTCGGTCTGAGTGAAAAAGTGCTCGCGGCAGTTGACTCTGCTGGCTACGAAACGCCTACGCCCATTCAGGCTCAGGCAATCCCCCACATCCTTGACCACAAGGACGTGCTGGGCGTTGCGCAAACGGGCACAGGCAAGACGGCATCCTTCACGTTGCCGATGCTGTCGCTGCTTGAAAAAGGCCGCGCCAGAGCCCGCATGCCGCGCACACTCATTCTCGAGCCTACGCGTGAGTTGGCAGCACAGGTCGAACAGAGCTTCGAGGTCTATGGCCAGAACCATCGTTTGACCGTGTCCTTGCTGATTGGTGGCGTTTCCTTTGCAGATCAGCTCAAAAAGCTTGATCGCGGGGCCGATGTGCTGATCGCTACTCCCGGTCGCCTGCTCGATCATTTTGAACGCGGCAAACTGCTGCTTTCTGCGGTTGAAACCTTCGTCGTTGACGAAGCCGACCGGATGCTCGATATGGGCTTCATTCCCGACATTGAGCGAATTTGCAAGCTGCTGCCCTTCACCCGCCAGACTGTTTTCTTTTCGGCCACCATGCCCAAGGAAATCCAGCTGTTGGCTGACCAGTTCCTGCACAATCCAATCAAGGTTGAAGTGACCCGTGCCGCCTCGACCGCAAAAACCATCGCCCAGCACCTCATTTCCTCGGGCAGCAAGCCCTGGGACAAGCGCGCAACCTTACGCAAGCTGATCAATGAGGCCGAGGAACTGCAGAATGCCATCATTTTCTGCAACCGCAAGCGCGACGTGGCAACCCTCTATCGCTCCCTTAACAAGCACGGCTTCAACGCCGGGGCCTTGCATGGCGATATGGACCAGACCTCGCGCATGGCGACCCTTGATGGTTTCAAAAAGAACGAAATCACCCTGCTCGTTGCCAGTGATGTTGCCGCCCGTGGCCTCGACATTCCAACGGTCAGCCATGTCTTCAATTTCGACGTCCCGACCCATGCGGAAGATTACGTTCACCGCATCGGCCGTACAGGACGCGCTGGACGAAACGGCGTCGCGGTCACCATCGCCACCAAAGCCGACAAGAAGTATCTTGATGCCATTGAAAAACTGACTGGCGACGGCGTCAAATGGATTGGTGAAATGGACTTCTCATCCCCATCAGGCGATGATGGCGAAGAGGATCGTGGCGACAAGCGCCGTGGACGGCGCGGTGGCAGAGGCCGCGACGATAGCAAAGGCAGCAAAGACAACAACCGCAAGCGTGCGCGCTCATCCAAGGATGACCGGCCCGAAGAAAGCCGGACAGAGCAACCGGACACCAATGCCGAACCAGCCCGCGCGGAACCTGTGCGTAAAGCACCCACTCGCCCACAGCCTCAGCCGCAGTCCCAGCGCAATCGTGACAACAATCGTCGCGGACGAGATCGCGACGACCGGCGTGTCATCGGCTATGGGCGATCACGTCCCCGCCTTTTTGCTTCAACCGATCCGCCCTCCCAAAAGCAGCTCGGAAAGCGAGAACAGCACCGATTGACGGGATAACAGCGGGCTGACACGCAAAGTTATACCAGTATTACAAAACCCCTCTTTGATCGCAAAGAGGGGTTTTTTGTTGTAGAAACGTAAGTTTAGTAAAAAGTTTAGCCGAAACAGACAAGTTACTTCGATACAAAAAAAATCAGGATATATACCAAAAGTTCCTGACGCTATTCCTTCTGTTTAACGTCGTTTTAAGCCTTGATTGACTAAAGTTGACCTAGTTTGGGGAAACAAAGAGGATTTGCGCACAATATTCGCGCAAGGGTTGCAATGGAAAATAGTGATTATAAGCGCACTTATATCTATGGGGAATCTGCGCTTGGCAATCTGAAGAAAAATCAGATGCCTGCATATCCTCGAAATTATGAAATTTGGTACACGTATGCCGCAGGGTTTAATCGCGACCTGAACAAGGCAATCAACGACATTCTTCGCTCCACTGGTACCATCACTCACAAGCAAATTGATGTCATCTACAACGAACATCTTGCCCCCACCCGCATCAGCGATCGCGTGGATGAAGTGGGCAACAAGATTTCGTCGGAATTACGCTCGATTGTGCGAGAGGTCGAGGACTATCTCAGCACCGCCAATCATTATGGCGACGCGCTGAAGGGGGCCTCCCAAAATCTGTCACAGACCGAAGACCGTCAGGTCATTCGCGAAATTGTCGCCCAGCTGATTTCGGAAACCAAAGACGTGGAAGCCCAGAACCGGGCCTTGAGCCTGCAATTGGCCGCCTCCCAGGAACAAGTGCTCGAGATGCGTCAGTCCCTCGACACCATCCGTTATGAATCGCTGACCGATGATCTGACCACCCTTGCCAACCGCAAGCACTTTGATCGATCGCTCGAAGAGGCCATGGAAGAGGCCGAACAATCCGGTGAACCACTGTCTCTGATGATGACCGACATCGATCACTTCAAGAAATTCAATGACACATTCGGTCACCAGACCGGAGATCAGGTTTTGCGCCTCGTCGCCGTCGCAGTGAAACAGAATGTCAAAGGTCAGGACATCCCATGTCGCTATGGCGGCGAAGAATTTGGCGTTATCCTGCCACACACCAATCTCAAGCAGGCCCTCGCGGTTGCTGAAAATATCCGCAAGGCCGTGATGGCCAAAGAGTTGATCAAACGCTCGACGGGTGAAAATCTCGGCCGTATCACCATTTCCATCGGCTGCTCGACCTTCTCCAAGGGCGACAAGGTTCAGGATATCATCGAACGCGCTGATCAGTGCCTGTATGCCGCCAAGCGCGGAGGGCGCAATTTGGTCTTGTGCGAGACCGATCCCGACGTCAGCACCCTTGAAGTTAAAAACGGCGTGGCTTAAAGCCCGACCTGCAGCAAACAAAAAAGCGGCCCTTGAGCCGCTTTTTTCATGTCATCTTGAGAGCAACGCTCGTTATTGCGCCTTGCGCATTGATTCAAGTGCCGTGGGATCCACAGGTGTCAAGGCAACCGATTCCCCACACCCACAGGCGGACGTCTGGTTGGGATTGTTGAAGGTAAAACCGGTACGGAACTTCGTCACCTCATAGCCCATCTCGGTGCCAAGCAGGAACAAAACCGCCTTGGGGTCGACATAGACGGACACACCCTTGTCCTCGACAAGATCATCCTTCGGGTCTGGTTCCACCACTTTGTCGAGCACATATTCCATACCCGCACAGCCACCATTTTTCACGCCAACCCGAACACCCTTGATCGGCTCGGACGCATTGGCAACAAGCTCACGGATACGCTCAGCCGCATCATCCGTGATGCTCAAGACTTGAAATTTTCCTACCATGAGAAACCTTCTTCCTCGCAGCGACGAGCCGCGCTCAATACCAATTGATGGCAATCTTGGCTTCTTCGCTCATCCGGTCCGGCGTCCAGGGTGGGTCAAACACCATATTGACCGTCACCATACCAACGCCCGGCACGGAATTGACTGCATTCTCGACCCAGCCAGGCATTTCACCGGCCACCGGACAACCCGGAGCCGTCAGGGTCATGTCGATATCGATATTACGATCATCATCAATGTCGACCCGATAGATCAGGCCGATCTCGTAAATGTCGGCCGGGATCTCCGGATCATAAACCGTCTTCAGTGCCGCAACGATATCTGATGTCAACTGCTCCAGCTCGGCAGCAGGGATAGCAGAATCCGGCGCACCTTTTGCTCCGCCGGAATCCTGCTCTACAGTCTGGTTCTCCTGTGACGTATCGCTCATGTCATCAATCCATTTCAAGTGCGCCATCCATGGTGCGGCGCATGTCTCATCTCTTAGCTAAAGAAGGCCTGCGCTTTCATCAAGGCTTCTGCCAGCGCATCGACCTCTTCCTTGCGGTTGTAAAGTCCGAACGATGCCCTGCAGGTCGAGGTCACCCCAAAACGCGTCAGCAGCGGCTGAGCACAGTGCGTCCCGGCTCGAACAGCCACGCCAGAACGATCAATAACCATCGAAATGTCATGGGCGTGAACGCCTTTCATTTCAAAGGAAACAATCGCACCCTTATCCTTGGCCTGCCCAATGATGCGCAGCGAATTGATCCCCGCCAGCTTTTCGTGGGCATAGTTTTTCAAGGCGTCTTCATGGGCGGCAATCTTGTCGCGCCCTACGCTATCCATATAGTCAAGGGCAGCACCCAATCCAATAGCCTGTGCAATCGGCGGCGTCCCAGCCTCGAATTTATGCGGTGGCACACCATAAGTCACCCCGTCAACGGTAACATCCTTGATCATCTCGCCACCACCCATATAGGGCGGCATGGCGTCGAGCAATTCCGGCTTGCCATAGAGCACGCCAATGCCCGAGGGACCATAAAGCTTATGGCCGGTCATGGCGAAGAAATCTACATCGAGATCCTGCACATCAATCGGCATATGCACTGCTGACTGACTGCCATCGACCAAGACTTTGGCACCGGCAGCATGGGCTTTCTCGATCACTTCCCTGACCGGAACAATCGTTCCCAGCGCATTCGACATTTGCGTGATGGCAACAATCTTGGTCCGCTCGCTCAGCAGTGCCTCGAATTCCTCCATCAGGAAATTGCCATCATCATCAACCGGTGCCCATTTGATCACAACACCCAGCCGCTCGCGGAAAAAATTCCACGGCACGATGTTGGAATGATGCTCCATGATCGAGAGGATGATTTCATCCCCTTCCTTGAGCACCATACTGCCATAGGACTGAGCCACCAGATTGATCGCTTCGGTCGAGGAACGGGTAAAGACTACATTGTCGACCGAAGGAGCATTGAGGAAGCGGCGCACCTTTTCGCGCGCAGCTTCAAAATTGTCAGTTGCGGTGTTCGAAAGGAAATGCAGCCCTCGATGGACATTGGCATATTCTTCGCTGTAACAGCGCGTCACTGCATCAATCACGGCCTGGGGCTTCTGCGCAGAAGCCCCATTATCAAGATAGACCAGCGGCTTGCCATAGACTTCTCTGGACAGGATCGGAAAATCCGCCCGAATGGCATCAATGTCATAGTCGGCCACAGGGGCCTGTATCGGGGACTGCATCATCTTTCATCCCTTTTTTGGGGCAGGCAAAGGCCCACCAGTGATTAGTGGTCCACCCCAAGGCGGTCCGCAATATAGGCTTCCAGAGCCTCGACGAACTGTTCGTTGGAGACATTCTCCACCGCTTCCGCAAGGAAGGCCAGAACCAGCATTTTCTTGGCGTAATCATGCGGAATGCCACGCGCACGCAGATAGAACAGCAGATCTTCATCCAACTCACCGCAGGTCGCCCCATGGCCGCAAATCACGTCGTCGGCAAAGATTTCCAACTCCGGCTTGTTGAAGAAAGCCGCATCCTCAGACATCAGAAGCGCCTGGCTCATCATCTGGCCATCGGTCTTCTGGGCTGGCTGGCGAACAAAGATCTTGCCCTGAAACACTCCCTCAGCCTTGTCATCAAGCACCGTGCGATACTGCTCTTTGGAATTGCAGTGCGGCACCGCATGATCGACCTTCAAGGTGATGTCGCTATGCTGGGAGCCATCAGCAATCGTGGCACCGAACAGGTCGGCATCAGAATGCTCACCATCAAAGCGAATGAAGGCCTGAGAGCGAACGAATTTGCTGCCGGTCGACATGGTGAAATGCTCAAAGCGCGCCTGACCACCCAGAATGGCGGTCGTCGAGCCCACATGCACGGCTTCAGCCCCATCACGCAGCAGGCGCATCACATGCACTTCAGCCTCATCGGCAATGCGATAGTCAATGGCGCTGTTGAGCTGATAGGCTGTTTCATCACCAATGAAAGTCTCAACAATCGAGACTTTCGCACCCTTTGCAGCCACCACACGGCTACGCACGGTGGAAAGACCTCCGCCAGAGACAATGTTGCAAATTTCGATTGGCGTGGAGATATCAGCCCCTTCCGGCACCTCGATCACCACACCATCCTGCAGCAGAGCTGTATTCAGCGACAGAGCAATATCGTCTTTGGCGATCTCAGGATCGTCAATCACGAAGGTGCCAGCCTGCAAGGCTTCTGCGACCGACTTGACGCTGACCGACGCATCGATCTTGTCGAGGTCGGACAAGGATGGCACAAATGCCCCGTTGGCCAACACGACACGCGCCCGGTCAACACCCTTCAAAATATTCAAATCAGCCAGCAAAGCCTTCAATGAGGCGTCATCAGCCGGTTCGGACAAGGCAACATCGGCTGGCATCATCCGCTTGAGGTCGGAATATTTCCAATCCTCAACACGTTTGTTTGGCAGGCCTTCGGTTTCGAATTGTGAAATGGCATCAGCCCGCAAGGAAGCAAAAGCACCCTCACCCGCCAATCCGCCTGCGCGCCCTTGAGGACAGCCTCAAGCGCTTCGTCGGCGGCCGTTTTGATTACAGGATTTGTCATCAACGCTTCCCCACTCAAGCCGCAGCTTCGCCAGTAAACTCGGCGTAGCCCTTTTCTTCCAACAGCAAGGCAAGATCCTTATCGCCCGACTTCACGATCTGACCCTTATACATCACATGCACCACGTCCGGCACGATATAGTCGAGCAGGCGCTGATAGTGGGTGATGATCAACATCGAACGCTCAGGTGAGCGCAGGGCATTCACGCCTTCGGACACAACGCGCAGCGCATCGATATCAAGGCCGGAGTCGGTTTCATCTAGAATGCAGAGCTTTGGCTCCAGCAGAGCCATCTGCAAGATCTCGTTGCGTTTCTTCTCACCACCGGAAAAGCCGACATTCAACGGACGGCGCAGCATTTCCTGGGTGACATTCAAGCTGGCAGACAGCTCCTTGATCTTTTTCATGAAATCAGGGGTCTTGATCTCCCCTTCGTCGCGCGCGACCCGCTGGGCATTGAGCGCGGTTTTCAGGAAGGTCATGTTCGAGACACCCGGAATTTCAATCGGATATTGCATGGCCAGAAACAGGCCAACAGCCGCCCGCTCTTCGGGATCCATTTCAAGCACATTCTCACCAAAGAACAGGACCTCGCCTTCGGTGATTTCATAATCATCCTTGCCCGCCAGCACATAGGAGAGCGTGGATTTGCCCGAGCCGTTAGGCCCCATGATGGCATGCACTTCGCCTGCATTGATGGTCAGATTGATGCCGTTGAGAATCTTGTTGCCTTCAACTTCGGCATGGAGGTTTTTAATTTCCAACATTGTATTTGTTCCTTTTGGGGCGTCGCGCCTCTACGCTTCGCCATCCCGATAATCCTGAATGTCAGTTCGGCAGCCGACAGAAACGAAGTCTCCGCAAAGAATGTCCCCACCCCCACGCATGCAATCATCGAGGCTGGTGACCGAAAATTTCGTTTCATTGGACATGGATTCACCTTAACCAACAGACCCTTCGAGCGAAATTCCGATCAGCTTTTGCGCTTCAACCGCAAATTCCATCGGTAGCTGCTGAATGACATCCTTGACGAACCCATTGACGATCAGCGCCACGGCTTCCTCTTCACCGATGCCACGCGCCCGGCAATAGAACATCTGGTCATCGGAGATTTTGGAGGTGGTTGCTTCATGCTCGAAAATGGCCGACGCATTCTTGCTCTCGATATAGGGGATCGTATGCGCCCCACACTGGTCACCAATCAGCAAGCTGTCACACTGGGTGAAATTACGCGCATGCGAGGCTTTCTTGTGGGCGGAGACAAGACCACGATAGGTATTGTTAGAACGCCCGGCAGAGATGCCCTTGGAGATAATCCGCGACGATGTATTCTTGCCAAGATGAATCATCTTGGTGCCACTGTCGATCTGCTGGCGACCATTGGAAATGGCAATCGAGTAGAATTCGCCAACGGAATTGTCCCCACGCAGAATGCAGCTTGGATATTTCCAGGTGATGGCGGACCCGGTCTCAACCTGCGTCCAGGAAATCTTGGCATTTTTCTCGCGGCAATCACCACGCTTGGTAACGAAGTTATAAATGCCGCCCTTGCCTTCGCTGTCGCCCGGATACCAGTTCTGGACCGTCGAATATTTGATTTCGGCATCTTCCAGCGCGATCAACTCGACCACAGCAGCATGGAGCTGGTTTTCGTCGCGCTGCGGCGCGGTGCAGCCCTCAAGATAGGACACATAAGAGCCCTTGTCGGCAATGATCAGGGTCCGCTCGAACTGACCGGTATTCTGCTCATTGATTCGGAAATAGGTCGACAGCTCCATCGGGCAACGCACGCCCGGCGGCACATAAACGAACGAGCCATCCGTGAAGACGGCACAGTTGAGCGTTGAATAGAAATTGTCCGTCACCGGGACGACCGACGCCAGATATTTCTGCACCAGTTCCGGATGCTCGCGGATCGCTTCGGAGATCGAACAGAAGATCACGCCCGCTTTTTCAAGCTCGGCCTTGAAGGTGGTTGCCACCGACACGGAATCGAACACCGCATCGACCGCGACCCTCGAATATTGACGATCTTCTTCCGACACACCGGCCAGAATTTCCTGCTCCTGCAGCGGAATGCCCAGCTTCTCATAGGTACGAAGCAGCTCGGGATCCACTTCATCGAGGCTTTTGGGACCATCCGACCCCTTGGGGGCAGAATAATAATATATTTCGTTGAATTTCGGCTTCGGATATTCAAGCTTCGCCCAAGTTGGCTCTTCCATGGTCAACCAGCGCTTATAAGCTTCCAGTCGCCATTCCAGCATCCATTCCGGCTCTTCCTTTTTGGCCGAAATAAAGCGGATCACATCTTCGTTGAGACCAAGCGGTGCCTTGTCCGTCTCGATCTCTGTCACGAAGCCATATTTATATTGGTCAACGTCGATCTGTTTGACCTGATCGACCGTCTCCTTCACAGCAGCCATCTGCTACTCCATGTTGAGCGGTTTCAAGGACCGCGGTCAATGGGCTTTTCAGCCACTCCCTCTGCATCATCGTAGATCTGACAAAACGCCGTCAGCGAGGTGAAACCGTCCGGGATATCCGATGGCAGGTGGTGCAACATCCCATTTCACCCTGATGTCTCACCCCAATATGCAGGTGGGACACATCCATTTCATTTTTGATAATCACTCGCGAAAACAAGCGATTAAGAAGTCACTTCAACCCCTATATAGGCATTCACCCTAAGCATTCTCAACAAGGCGGGGTGCATTTATTGAGTTTTTCTCGCATATTTTACGCAACTGCGTGATCAACAGCGCCAAATCCGCCTCTTCACTGTTCCAGCCAAAGCTCACCCGGATGGCCCCACTGGCCACATTTGCACCAAATCCCATTGCCGTCAGCACATGGGATGCGGTCACTTTCCCTGATGAACAGGCAGAGCCGGAACTCACCGCCACGCCACCGAGGTCAAGCTGAATGAGGGTTGTTTCCCCTCTCAGTCCCGGAATCGCAAACTGGCAGCTATTGCCGACCCTTGGGCTATTCTGACCAAACACAATCACGTCCGGTGCCATGGCAACCAGCTCAGCCTCAAAGGCGTCACGTAGCTTTGTCTGTTTGGCAATACCATCATCAGCCGCAAGCGCGCCTTCTGCACTGAGACAGGCTTCAGCAAAGCCAGCAATGCCAGCCACATTCTCGGTGCCGGCGCGCAGACGATTTTCCTGTGGGCCACCGGTGATCAACGGCAACGGTTCCAGCCCTTCGCGTGCCATCACCAAAGCGCCCACCCCTTTGGGGCCACCAAGCTTATGGGCCGACAGCGACAGGCTGGAGCAGCCAATCTCGGACAGGACAAGAGGAATGCGCCCTGCGGCCTGCACCGCATCAAGATGGAAATAGGCGTTGAATTCTGCGGCGAGTTTACCAATGCTGTGCATCGGCTGGATGACACCGGTCTCGCTATTGACCGCCATCACGGCAATCATTGCCCGACCGCTCGCCTGATCGTGAGCCTCCAGCAAGACACGCAAGGCGTTGAGATCAACCACACCGTCGCCAGTGACCGGAATTTCGCTAACCGCTTGAGCAGGAAAGCGTCCTGCAGATCGTACAGACGGATGCTCAATGGCGCTTATATACAAATGAGACGCCGGACTAGCCTCATAGGCCTCCTTCATCTCAGGCGACAAAGCCAGCATGTTGGCTTCACTCGCCCCGGAGGTGAAGATCACATCGCTGGCCCGCGCGCCCACCAGAGAGGCCACTTGTCCTCGCGCCTTCTCGATCAGCCCACGCGCCGCGCGCCCTTCCATATGCACAGAAGAAGGATTTCCTCCCACATCCCATGCCGCCATCATCGCGTCACGCACCGATGGGCGCAAAGGAGAAGTCGCATTATGATCTAGATAGGCTCGCAGCATGGTAATTCATTCGCCAGTAAAGATATCAGGGTCCCAATAAAGCTATCAGGCTCAAAGAGCAGGTCTCCGGCCCGGCAACAGGCAGTCACACAAGAATTAAGCAACCTCAGCGACTAAAAGACTTGAAAAAGGACCATTCCTTTGTGCTATGAAGAAAACTCGACAAGGAGCACCCGCCTTCAGTTTTGAATTATTCTAAATTGACGCTATAAAACTTGCGTCTCGCAGTCAAGTTATATCCGTTTCGCTGGCTGTAAAAAATAGGCATTTACACATAAATGCCACTGCGACACGGCATAGAGTGGTGATTAAAGGCGGGTGATTGGGGGCGAAACGCCCCTGATGAAGCAACAACAAAGAGAGAGGACCGGGCATATATGCCAGAGGTGATCTTCAATGGCCCTGCGGGGCGCCTGGAAGGCCGTTTGCATCCATCAAAGAATCGCAAGGCTCCCATTGCACTTATCTTACATCCGCACCCGCGCTTTGGCGGCACGATGAACAACGAGATAATCTATAATCTCTATTACATGTTCGCCCGGCGCGGCTTCACCGTGCTGCGCTTCAACTTCCGCGGTGTTGGTCGCTCACAGGGCGCCTTTGACCATGGCGTTGGGGAGCTTTCCGATGCGGCCGCGGCCCTTGATTGGGTTCAGACCTATCATTCAGAGGCTCCGGGTGTCTGGATTGCCGGTTTCTCTTTTGGTGCCTGGATCGGTATGCAGCTTCTGATGCGCCGCCCGGAAGTCGATGGCTTCATTTCGATTGCCCCCCCGGCCAACCTCTATGATTTCTCTTTCCTTGCCCCTTGCCCGTCTTCCGGTCTCATCACCCATGGCGGCATGGACAAGGTGGTGCCACACAAGGACGTGCAGGCCCTCGTTGACAAGCTGAAAACCCAGAAGGGCATTATCATCGATCAGGAAATCATTCCCGGTGCAAACCACTTCTTCAAAGAAGAGACCGATCAGCTGATCAATGTCTGCGCCAACTATCTCGACCGCCGCATTGGCTTTGATCCATCCCAGCTTGAGGATGTGACCGAAGGCGGCGATCAGGCGGAAAAAGCCATTCAGGCCTAAAGCCATCTCTACAGCCAATGAAAAAGCCGCCCATCATTCAGGCGGCTTTTTGCTTTTAAAGACAGATTTGACAGGATGTCCGATTACCAGAAGTCCTGATTACGCGGAGTTGTGGCGCCATTTGCCTTCTGCGCCTGTCGCCATTGAAGCTCATCGCGTGCGGCGGCTAAGGCCTTGTCTGCCCCTGCCAGTGGGCCGGAATAGACATAGCCCACTTCATCACCATAATAGACCCGCACCCGCCACTGCCAGCTTTCCTGCAAGCGGTTGAGAAATCCCTGCTCATCCAGACCTTCAAGAAAATTCATCGGTAAAATAAAGGCGACCGGATTGACCATATAGACATCGGTGTTGGCAATCCTCTTGCGGTCAAGGAAGATTTCCGCCCAAACCCGTGTCTTGGTGGAGAGATCATACAGCTGGCGCTTCTTCTCAAAGGGCATGCCGACAAAGGCCAGCTTGAGCCCGTCCGCAGCCATACGCGCCCCCACTTTGGGCTCCTTGAATAAATTCTCCAATTTCGCAAAGGCATCTGTGTCGGGCAAAATGTAACGCTTGTCGTACGTCATCCGCGTCATTGGAAAGCCCAGATAGACACTTTCCAGGCTACGGGATCGCAACAGCCAGCGATTATAGATCAGATCGAGATCGCCGATTTCTTTGCCTGCCTGCGCTTCGCGGTCGGCACGATAGGCGTCCCAGATATCCATGTCGGCCCGCGCGTCAGGCGGCACCATCACGAAAAGGGCAAGGGCGAGCAGATAGAGACGCAACGCGCTGCGCAAAAGAACCATCAGACAGTCTCCAGAGCGGATCAGATTAGGGCAATCGCGCCAAACCATAATCCCTTGGCAGAAGAAGGCAACCGACTTCTCCCGCTCGCACCCCGTCAAAAAGGGTCACCAGACCCCTGCATCACGCAAATCACCCGCACGGCCCAGGCTCGATCAACAAGCCACTGTCATATGCTGTTTTCACGAAGGGTCGGGATCACCAACAGGCTCAACCAGAACCCCGCCGCATGTCGGCTTGGGCACTCCGGTGGTACCCGGATAGGTCAACGGCATACCCAATTGCGACCGCACGGCCAGATAGCCAAAGGCTTCGGCTTCCATCGTATCGCCCTTCCAGCCTAGATCATCCGCAGGCATGACGGGCATTTCCAGAGCACCGCGCAACTGGTCCATCAGAAACTGGTTATGTTGCCCGCCGCCACAAACCACCACCATCTCGGCGGGGTGCCTCTCCAACTGCTCCATATGCTCAAGTCCCAGAGCGATGGTTTCAGCCGTCAGGGCAGCAAGTGTCGCCGCTCCATCCTCAAGGCTTTTGTCCATCACCGCTGAAATATCAAATGCATTGCGATCAATGGATTTCGGTGCAGGTTTGCGGAAATAGGGATCGGCCATGATAGTTGCCAACACCAGATAATCAATCGACCCGGTCTGACCCAGCTTGCCACCTTCATCCATATCAAGTCCGGCCTTGCCGCGCACAAAGTCATTGATCAGCGCATTGCCCGGGCCACTATCAAAGGCCGTCATCATACCGCTCGCACCAATGAAGGTGATATTGGCAACTCCGCCAATATTGACAAAAGCAATGGGCAACGGCAATTCGAGCTGCTGCTGGATAGCGCTGTGATAGACCGGCACCATCGGTGCCCCCTGCCCGCCAAGCGCCACATCAGCCGCCCGAAAATCATAAACCACCGGCACCCCAAAGGCATCAGCCAAGGCCTGCCCGTCACCAATCTGCACAGTCAACCGATTGGCCGGATCATGCCATACCGTCTGGCCATGAAAACCAATCACGTCAGGGTGATGTTTCTTGCCCTTGTCACTGGCCAGCAAAGTCTCAACGGCTTCCTTGTGGGCTTGCGTGACAAGCCTTTCGGCATCAGCCAGCGCGCCCGGTCGCGCGGCCCGGTCGGTCATTCCCCGGGCATCCACCAGCGCCTGACGCAACAAGGCTTGCTCATCCTCGCTATAGGGTCGAAAAATCGCAGCAAGAGGTCGAACAAATTGCGCACCATCCGTCTCGATCAGGGCAGCATCGACGCCATCGCAAGAGGTTCCACTCATAAGTCCCACAGCGATCGACATTTTTACGTCATTATTAGCCATTTTGTCCCCTTATCTAAATCTTGCTAGTGATCTTTAATCCGATCTTTGCTAGACAGTCGACCCGTGGTGCATGTGGCGCCGTCCCGTCAGCGACGCATCATCCTAATGCAATCCTAGCGAGAAACCTATTGCTGGAAATGCGGATGGATTAAAACCACACATGGTTTGGGTGCAGTTGGACACAGATCCAACAAGCAACAAGCCATGTCGCGTTATTTGGGATGTCGGCTACCTTTCGGCAACCACCCCCAATATCACAAAGAAGCAACAACCGTTTTATGAAGGAGAAAAGCGGCTATGACCGCCTTCAAATCCGATTTTTTACACATTCTGAATGAGCGCGGCTTCATTCATCAGTGCTCGGACCCGGAAGGGCTGGATCAACTCTTTTGCAAGGAAACGGTTACTGCTTATACGGGCTATGATTGCACCGCGGCCTCCCTGCATGTGGGCAATCTGGTCTCCATCATGATGCTGCACTGGCTGCAGCAGACCGGTCACCGCCCGATCACCCTGATGGGTGGCGGCACCACCATGGTGGGCGACCCTTCAGGCCGGGATGAAACGCGACAACTGCTGACGCCAGCCAAGATTCAGGGCAACAAGGAAAGCATCCGCGATATTTTCGCCAAGCTGCTGACCTTTGGTGACGGCGAAACAGACGCCGTTCAGGTCGACAATGCCGACTGGCTGCTGAAGCTCAATTATATCGAATTCCTGCGCGATGTCGGATCGAAATTCTCGGTCAACCAGATGCTGGCCCGTGACAGCGTGCGCCTGCGCCTTGAACGCGAACAGGCCCTGTCCTTCATTGAACTGAACTACATGATCTTGCAGTCCTATGACTACACGGTCCTGAACAAAGAGTATGGCTGCCGCCTGCAGATGGGTGGATCGGACCAGTGGGGCAACATCGTCTCTGGCATTGATCTTTGCCGCCGCATGAACCAGAGCGAAACCTTCGCCCTGACCGTTCCCTTGATCACCAAATCCGACGGCTCGAAAATGGGCAAGTCGGTGGATGGTGCGGTCTGGCTGCGCGCAGACATGTACAGCCCTTATGACTATTGGCAATTCTGGCGCAATGCCGGGGATGCCGATGTCAGTCGATTCTTGAGGCTCTACACCACCATCCCGATGGATGAAGTGCGCCGCCTTGAGGCATTGGAAGGCAACGAGCTGAACGAAGCCAAGAAGATCCTGGCAACCGAAGCCACCGCACTGATTCATGGGCGCGACGCTGCTGAGGAAGCCGCGGAAACCGCCCGCAAGACCTTTGAGGCCGGACAGGCCTCTGCCGCCAATCTGCCAACGGTCGAGATTGCCCAAAGCGATCTTGATGCAGGCTTGGGCATTCTCTCCGCCTTTGTCACCGCAGGTCTCGCCAAATCCAACGGGGAAGCCCGCCGTTCGATCAAGGGCGGCGCTTTCAAGCTCAATGACAACCCTGTCGCCGACGAGACTGCTTTGATCACCAAGGCCGATCTCAATGACGAAGGCGTCATCAAGCTCTCCATGGGCAAGAAAAAGCATGTGCTTCTCAAATTGAGCTAAGCGCACCTTGCATAAGATACAAAAAAGGCTCCCTTTGCGGAGCCTTTTTTATGAGCCAAAGAACTGACGGCTTTATCGGTTAAACTCGAAAATCTGCCGGAACACACCCGGCGCCAAAACGGATGCGGGATTGATGAAAACTTGCGGGTTCGTCAGACTGCCCTTCACCTTGAAGGTGATACCGATCAATCCTTCATTTTTGCGCCCGCCAATAATGCGCCCGAGCACGGGCACCCGACTGAAAATGTTATTCAGGCCATAGGCCGGAATATAGGTGCCGCCAAGCGACAGGGTCTTTTCCTTCAGATTAAGGCTACCGCCCATGGTCGCACCAAGAGCCGCACTTTTGAGAACGCCGTTCCGAATGCGATAGATGCCGTTTTGACCTGAAAATTGCAGCGTCAGCTTGGCAAAGTCATTGCTCACCTGCTTGCCGCCGCCACTCTGCTCACGTTGTTGTTGGACACGGCCAGAAAGGTTGAAATCCTTCATCAGCAACGACCCGGCGACCTTGTTCCATCCATCCTGCAAGGCAACGGACATGGCCAGACGCCCACCCAGCACCCGATCAAGTGCCCCGGTGAACCGCAGCAAGGCACCTGCATCGCCACTGGAAATCTGCACCGTTGGATATTTTTCCTGCTTGGTATCGACGGACAATTGCGACCGCCCATCAATCAGACCCTTGGCCTTGATGCTCTTATCCTTGCCATTCACTGTCAAAAGACTGGCGGTGAAATCTCTCAGCGTATGCCCGGACAGCCCGATAACCTTGTTCAAAGCCATATTGACACGGAAGCTTCCTTTTGGACCGCTCCCTTTCTTGGTTGGCGCCCCAACGCTGCCGGAGAGAAATTTGCCCCGCAAATCCAACAGATCACCGGTCAGACGTACCGTGTAGAAATTGGGTTGGCTCTGCACCACATCAAGGCGCAGTCGATCACCACGGCTGAGTTTGAGATTGGCCACGGTCAATTTCTTCAAACCACTTTGCTTGTCGATCTCGGCAGTGGCGTCCGCCTCAAATCCGTCGCCAGACAATTTGGCGTCCCGGACAAGAAGGGTGCCGCCCTTATCTGTCAGCGCAAAGCGCACGCGGCCTCGCACGTTGGCCTTCTTGCTCCAACCGATTTCATCAAGCGCGATCACCGCCTTGGTCAGATCAACGTCAAACCGGGTCACCCCCTCACGCGCGCCATCCTGTTGCGCTTTGACAAAAACCGGGCCGCGAAGCCAATCTGACAGATCTATGCCCAATTTGCGGCGATCATCATCACTCAGTTTGAGCGCAAATTTGGAGGAGAATGCAACAGAATCATCCGTGGATGTGACCAAGTCCAGATCGGTCACCAAACCATCGACTTTGCCCTTGCCTGCAATGGCAATGCGCGCGCCATCGGTATTGATCGACAAGTTTGCGTCGGCGAGCTTGTAGCCCCGGATCGATGCCGCACTGGAAAAATCCTTCAGCTCGATCTTGGCACTATACTCAACCTGTTCCTTCTTCAAATCCTTGAGGAACGGAAAGCGGATCTTGACGCGCGCATGGGCACGCCCAGACAAATCCCCCGGTTTGTTCTTCTCTTGCGCCAACACATTCAACGGGTCGCTGTCAGCGATCTCACCAAGGGCAGCGGCATCCCCTTCCCCATCAACGACCACAACGCCAATTGGTGGTTTTTCAGAGTGATCAGGAATTTCAATCATGCCGGACTTGATAGGAAACCGTCGCCCCGCCTTGGTCAGGAAATAGCCATCCTCGATAGACGCCATGAAGGTGCGCCCGGTGATCACACCGCTGCCATCCACCTTGTCAGCCGGCGGCAAATCTCCAAAGCCCTTGATACGCAAATCCTTGGCCCCAAAGCGGACCAGAACCGAATTGTCTGGCAAAATCAGCCGATTCTCTTCATTCCGCTCCAGCATGCTTTCGGACAAAGACAATTCGATTGTCCCACCGGTCATGCGGCCAGCCTCGATATTCTCGATGATCCACTTGCGCGCACCATTGGCAATCGGCACCGGCCACATCGCACCGAGCAGGTCATAGGGCATTTCCGACGCGATGAAGGTCATCTTCGCTGTCAGTTCCCCATTGACCCACGCCATCGAACCAGAGCCTTGCACGCTGCCTTCATCGGCAATGGCCGCAAAACGCTCAATGGTCGAAATGCCACTTTCTCGACCGATCTTCATATTGAGAACAAGTTGCTTGAGAATCTTGGCGGGGTTGGGATTATCCCGCGCAGCAAGTTTGATACCAGTCCCTTCAATCGCAACGCGAATATCGCCGTCGCGCGTTTCAGGCCACACCGCCACCCCTCGAAACTCTCCGCCCGTTTCACCAAACAACACCTTGCCACGCTCCAGCTTCATGGCCCGGATTGCCGGATCCCAATCCAGTCGTAAACTGGCCTCATCGAGATAAGCATTATCTTCAAAGTCAAATTCCAGCTTCCCGGCCCCCACATCGAGCGCCACGCGCATATCGACCAGTTCACCCTTCAAATCGAAGTCAAACCGGGCTGCCCCGTAAAAGGATGAAGCGAACTGGAAATTCTGGCTCTTGTTGGCAAAGCGCGGGGCGAGATCCGCCAAGGACAGATCAGCAAAACGCAGCTCGATGGAGCGACCGGCATCCCCTTGCTCGGTCTCTTCCAGCGGATATTCTGCCATCGCAAAACCAATCCGCCCATTATGGCCATCGGCAGCAAAGTCGATGCGCCAAAGATCATCCTTTTCACCAGTCGGGTTATAGGACAAAGCGACATTGTGGAGACTGCGACTATTGTCTTCGATCTCGTCATCGACTGCAATTTCGGTATTGCGGATCAAAATGCGAGGCGGACGTTTGGTCAGATCCGGATCGGTCAACGGCTTGATCGCACGGCGCATCGAATAGGCAAGCGAAACAAATTCCGGCTCATCGGGATCGTAAAAAATCGCCTGCGAGCGAACCGGTGGCCCCAGCACGTCTTCCTCAGCCCCCGGATCCTGCCCGGCAATCAGAATGCGACCATCCTTGTCCCTGCGCACGTGGACCATCATTTCAGGAACGAAGATTTCAGTTGGGCGAATGCGCGAAGAGATCAAATCAAACAGACCGACCACAAGATCTATTCGCTTTGCCACCAGCATGGTTTGATTCTGATCCGTCAGTCGAACCCCGGACAGACGCAAGGCCAGCCCGCCCTGATCAGCAAAACTGACCAAGGCATCCTCGATTTCAAGCTGCTGGCCCGGTGGCAGCACCTCTTCAGCCAGTGTTTCGATCTGGCCCAGAAAGCTGCTGACCGAAACAGGCGAAATCGACAATCGAATAAGAAAGAGACCGATCAGTATGATCAATATCAGAACAACAATAGCAAGACCCCAAAGGATCTTTCGCCGCAAACGGGGTGCCCTAGAGGAAGCTGGCTTTGACAGATTTTCCCCGGTTTCGGCTTCCGGGAGCGGATTGGCTGGCAACGGTTCCTGCTCCTGGCCTGGGGTCGCATTATCGGTCAAGATTGTCCTGTCTCCATCTTCGCTTAGCCGGTAAGACGACCGAGAGTTGTTCACGCCTCGCTCTATTCCTGTTAGGCCAGATTCGAGGCACTCACAAGAGCTTTGTCCCCATCATCGCCGCAAACAGGACGACAAGGTCAACTTAACCCGCTTTTCGTGCCACAGATGTACCCTACGGCTGGTCCAGCGGACATTCCGCGTCGTAGACGATAAAAGAGCGAAAAATCGATTGGACGAGACATTCTGTTACGAAGGCATTAGGACTGTTCGATATCAAGACCACAGGAAAAAGACGAAAGGATGGCCAGATGAGCGATACCAAGGCAGCACTTCAGGAAGGGGCACCGGCTTCTGATTTCACTTTGCCCGTCAATGGTGGCTCTGACGTCACGCTGAGCGCCAAGAAGGGTAAGCCGGTGATTGTCTATTTCTACCCCAAGGACAACACCCCGGGTTGCACCATTGAAGCCAAGGACTTCTCCGAGCTGGCGGACGAATTTGCTCACCTTGGCGTCGAGATCATTGGCATCTCCCCTGACAGCGTCAAGAAACATGACAATTTCGTCGCCAAACACGACCTTAAAGTCGCCCTTGCTGCCGATACAGACCTCAAGGTCTGCGAGGCCTATGGGGTTTGGGTGGAGAAAAAGATGTATGGCAAAACCTACATGGGTGTCGAACGGTCAACTTTTCTCATTGATGCCGAGGGTGCGATCGCCAGAGCTTGGCCCAAAGTCAAGGTCAAAGGCCATGCACGAGAAGTGTTGGAAGCCACAAAGGCATTGATGGCGTGATTTTTGTATCCAGCGCCTGCTCTGAAGGCAGGCGCCCGCCCCTTTGGCTTTACCAAATGCAAATGCAGCAATTGCATATATTTAGGGTTCCAAAGCTCGCTGTCGTTAACCTTTCAGAAACCGCTAACTTACGGTTTCTAAACGAATTTGACTCGTGACGCTGGCTTTGGAAATCTCAATCGGTAACGGAATATTAACCATACTCGAAGCCTAATGAAGAAGGCTGTCTGGCTGTCTGGCTGTTTGAATAAGCCAAATAACGAGTATGGATGCAAATGCTTTCCCAGAGTAACCGTAGAGAATTTGGTCGACGCACCGAACCCCACCGGATAATCATTGCCCATGGCGATGTTGTGCAGGACTTTACGATCCGCCCATGGGTGATGAGCAGCGTCATTTTTTTAGGTGTTGTTTTCAGCTGCCTCTATCTGTCGGCTACGGCCTATCTCGTCTTTCGTGATGAAATCATTAGCTTTTCGCGGTCTGAACTGGCTCTGGCCCAAAATGCCTATGAGGACCGGATCGCCCAGCTCCGCGCCCAGCTTGACCGTGTTGCCAGTCGCCAGATGATTGACCAGCAAGTCATGGAGACCCATGTCCAGAATCTGATGCGCAAGCAGGCGGATTTTGAAGCCTATTCCTCGGTGCTAGAACCGATTCTCAACAGGGCCCGCAAGGCAGGCATGACGATTCGGTCGGACCTCCGCGTGCCCTTGCCCAAAACAGCACCCTGGCGCGCCAAGCAGAACAACAAGGAAGCAAAAGCACCGACAGACCAGAGCCCTCAGCCGCAAAAAATTGCTGTGGCAGCAGGGTTGGAAACCGGCTTTGATTCCAGCGAAAACATCTCCAATCGGTTCCGTGAGTTGGCCAAGCTCGGGTTTCGTTCGTCTCAGCCTTTGGCAAAGGACACCACAGCAGAAATCGCATCAATTGAAGTGGCAGACACCCAGCCTCTTGGCCTGAAGTCGACACCGGTCATCGAAAATCTGGAATTGAAAGACGACAACACCACCATCGTCAAACTGGCCGATGCGGCCAGTCGTCTGGAAACCGAGATGCAGGACAGTCAGGTCATCCTGTATAATCTTCTCAACGACATCCGCAAGAAAACCGCCCGCGTGGAACAACGCATTGCCAAACTGGGTGTAAAGCTGGAAAAGCCTGAAGAGTTGGCTGTTGGTGGCCCATACATACCGGTTTCCGGCGAGCTGGACCATGATGAGCTGGCAGAAAAAGCCGAACAGGTCGCCCTTGCCCTTGACCACTTCATGCAACTCAAGCGCAATGTCAGCAAGCTCCCGATTTCCCATCCCCTGCCTACAGCGCGCCTGTCGAGCCGATTTGGCGTGCGCAGGGATCCCTTCCTCAATCGCATGTCCATGCATTCAGGCATTGATCTGGCAAAAAGCTATGGCTCCCCCATCCGCGCAGCAGGCAGTGGCGTCGTCACCCGCTCGGGCCGCATTCCCGGCTATGGCATCATGGTTGAAGTGGATCATGGTGGCGGCATCATCTCGCGCTATGCCCATATGAGCAAGGCTTTGGCCAAACGCGGGGAAAAGGTCAATAAGGGCACCATCCTTGGCAAGGTCGGCTCGTCAGGCCGCTCCACCGGTCCGCATTTGCATTTCGAAACCCGCGTCCGGGGCAAGGCCGTCGACCCCTATGCCTTCCTCTCCGCAGGCAAGGAATTGCGGCACCTGATCTGAACAGTCAATTGACTGTCAGCACCCAGAATTGCCCGGTTTCTTTTCGCCTATCCTGAATACAAAAAAGCCCGGTCAAAACCGGGCTTTTCTTTTGTCGCGTCATCAGATCAGACGATGTCTTCAATTGGCGTTTCGTCCCCGTCGCCATAGGCGCGCTGGGCCAGAGCTGCTTCCATATAGGGCGTCAAGGCACCATCAAGCACATCTTGCGGGCTGGTGCTTTCCACTCCGGTGCGCAAATCCTTGACCAACTGATAGGGCTGCAAAACGTAAGACCGGATCTGGTGACCCCAGCCAATATCGGTTTTGCTGGCCGCTTCCGCACTGGCCTTGTCTTCGCGGATCTGCAACTCGCGCTCATAGAGACGCGCTTTCAACATGTCCCAAGCCTGCGCCCGGTTTTTGTGCTGAGAGCGCTGATTCTGACACTGCACCACAATGCCCGTCGGCTGGTGCGTGATACGAACCGCAGAGTCGGTGGTGTTGACGTGCTGTCCACCGGCCCCTGATGCACGATAGGTGTCGATACGGCAATCGCTCTCATTGATCTCGATATCGATGGAATCATCGATCACTGGATAGACCCAGATCGAGGAGAAGGAGGTATGACGACGTGCCTGACTGTCAAAGGGCGAAATGCGAACCAGACGATGCACACCGGATTCGGTCTTGGCCCAGCCATAGGCATTCTCGCCCTTGACCATAATGGTTGCGGCCTTGATCCCTGCTTCTTCGCCGGCAGACACTTCGAGCAACTCGACCTTGAACCCGGATTTCTCCGCCCAGCGGGTATACATCCGCAGCAGCATTGAGGCCCAATCCTGGCTTTCCGTGCCACCCGCACCCGAATGCACTTCGATATAGCAATCATTGCTATCGGCTTCGCCAGACAGCAGGGTTTCAATCTGCTGTCGCGTGATCTCCGAGAGCAACCCTTGCAGGGTCGCCTCCGCTTCCGCAACGATATCGGCGTCCTCTTCCATTTCGCCCATTTCAATGAGCTCGATGGAATCCTCCAGATCCTGCGTGGCGCGGTTGAAGCCATTGATCGCTGTTTCCAGCTTCTGGCGCTCCTGCATCAGCTTTTGGGCTTCTTGCGGATCGTCCCAGAGGGTGGGGTCTTCAGCGAGGTTATTCAGTTCTAAAAGGCGTTTCTGGGCTGTATCCCAGTCAAAGATGCCTCCTCAGCAGAGCAAGACCCTGCTTGATTTCGTCGACCACATTTTGAATTTCTGCGCGCATTGTCTTTCGCTTTGCTTTCAAAAAACCGGGAGGAAGCATCCCTGCCCAGCAACCGTTCATGACAAAGCGGATGCTGCAATTGCAGCACCCGCCTGACTGAAGAAAATGTTGGGTCTTAATACAGACCGCCTGTGCCCTGCGTCAAGGCCCGTTCGGCCTCCTGCGCGGAAACCGGACGCCCCATATCTTCGGTAAATCCGATGATGGAATAGCTGTCGGGCGGCGCGGTGCCGGGCTTGAAGGCTTCCAGAATGACCCCTTCGCCGCTGGCCGATGCTCTAAGGCCTGTGCGACGGTCAATCGGAATCAGTTGAAGACCTTCGGGAACCGGGAATGGTTTCTTGGGCTGATCCGCCAATGCCACCTTCATGAAGTCGGTAAAGATCGGCGCAGCCAGATGGCCCCCCGATGCAGCACGCCCCATCGGGCGCGGTCGGTCATAGCCCACATAGACCCCAACCACCAGATCCGGTGAATAACCCACAAACCAGGCATCGCGTTCATCGTTGGTGGTGCCGGTCTTGCCCGCAATCGGCTTGCCGACCTTGCGCACAACCGGAGCAGTCCCGCGCAGCACAACCCCTTCCATCATGGAAGTGATCTGATAGGCAGTCATCGGATCGAGCACCTGCTCACGATTGTCGATGATTTCCGGCTCGTCCTGATAGGACCAGCTCTGCACGTTGCATTGTTCACAAATCCGCTGATCATGCTTGTAGATGGTCTTGCCATACCGATCCTGCACCCTGTCGACGAAGGTCGGCGTAATCCGTCGCCCACCATTGGCCAGCATCGAATAGGCGGTTGCCATCCGCAACACGGTCGTCTCACCGGCTCCCAGAGCCATGGAGAGCACAGGCATCAGATTGTCATAGATGCCGAACCGTTGCGCATATTCCGCAACCAGTGGCATGCCCATATCCTGCGCCAGCCGCACGGTCATCACGTTACGAGACCGTTCAATCCCAAGACGCAGCGTCGAAGGACCATAGAATTTGCCGCCATAATTCTGTGGCCGCCAAATGCCCTGTCCACCACCCTGCTGGATCTCGATCGGCGCATCCATCACCACGCTGGACGGGGTATAACCGTTATCCAGCGCCGTTGCATAGACGAACGGCTTGAAGGAAGAGCCTGGCTGACGATAGGCTTGGGTTGCGCGGTTGAATTGGCTTTGAGCAAAGGAAAAGCCACCAGCCATGGCAAGCACGCGGCCAGTATAGGGATCCATGGCGATCAGCGCACCGGACACTTCCGGCACCTGTTCTAGATCATATTTGCCACCCTCACCTTCAGTGCTGACATAAACCACGTCGCCGGGATTGAGAATGTCCGAAGCAGCCTTGACCGCTTTGCCCTTGCGATCACCCTTTGCCCATTTGGCCCATTTGAAGTCCGCGGCAGAAAGCACACCGGTTGTCCGCTGGGCAGAAACCTTGCCCGTCTCGTCAATCTCGGGCCGCAAGCCGATGCTTGCTTCCTTGCCCTCAGCCGACAGGACGACAGCCAACTGCCATTCAGGCACATCACTCAGCGGTTCAACCTTGACCAGCTTGCGGCCCCAATCGCCAGACGGATCAATCGTCGTCACCGGCCCGCGCCAGCCTTTGGTATGGTCAAATTTCACCAGCCCGTCATTCAGAGCCTTGCGAGCTTCTTGTTGCAGGCCGACATTCAGCGTCGTGCGAACCGACAGGCCGCCATTATAAAGCTTGTCTTCGCCAAATTGCTCACCGATCCAGCGACGCACCTCTTCGGCAAAATAGTCAGCTGCGAAAATATGCGCCCCGCGCGACCGCAACTTGACTGTCATATCCATCGCCTTGGCCTGATTGGCCTCTTCAACCGTCACATAGCCATTATTGACCATCTGGTCGATGACCCAGTTGCGACGTTCGATGGCTTTTTCAGTATGACGGATCGGATGGTAATTGTTGGGTGCTTTCGGCAAAGCGGCCAGATAAGCGACTTCAGCCAGATTAAGCTCGTGCACCGACTTGTCAAAATAGTGCAACGCCGCCGAGCCAATGCCATAGGAGCCAATACCAAGGAAGATCTCGTTGAGATAAAGCTCGAGAATCTCGTCCTTGCTGAAAGCCTGCTCGATGCGCATCGAAAGCAACGCTTCCTTGATCTTGCGCTCGTAGGACTGCTCGGAGGTAAGAAGGAAGTTCTTTGCGACCTGCTGCGTGATCGTCGACGCACCGACCAGACGACGTCCCTGACCATAATTTCGGATGTTGGTCAGAACCGCACGGCCAATCCCGAAATAATCGATACCCGCATGCTCGTAAAAATTCTTGTCCTCGGCGGACAGGAAGGCCTGTTTCACGCGATCCGGGATCGCCTGAATCGGCAGGAACAAACGACGCTGGCGGGCATATTCCGCCATCAGCTCACCATTGCCCGCGTGAATACGCGTCATCACAGGTGGTTCATAATTCCTCAGCGCGGTAAAGTCCGGCAGCCCCTGCATCATGGAGTTGAGGAAAATATAGACAGCCATCGCCACGACGATGAACAGAACGGAGCCTGCGGCAAATAGAAAGCCGAAGAATCGCCAAATTATCATATCTGTCCCTATTGCTTTTGTTGCCCGCCTTGTCGCTCAGGCAGGTTGCCCGTCAAATCCCTGACCGCAGCCCCTTTTGGCAAACACACATACCTGCACACACCGCACGAATCGTCACACAAGCGGGTAGCATTCAAAATCCTTAAGGCAAAGGCTTATGCCGCCCGATTTGAATTTGCAACACTCACATGGCTATTGGGGCAGCAAAAGGACTGACCTGTTGCGCCTTTGCTGCATTGAAAATGGGTCAGGAATTTGTCAACCCACTTACAATCTGAAAGAAAGTTCTGTTTCAGCCGGAATTTTTCGAGAAAAGCGCACTGCTATGTTTGGCCCGGCGAACAAAAAAGGCCTTGATCGACTTGCCGATTGAGCGGATCGCCTTCTTGCGCCACTTCTCAGAGGTCAACGCGGATTCGTCGTCCTTGTTTGACAAATATCCAAGCTCCAGCAAAACACAGGGAATATCCGGCGCTTTAAGGACCCTGAAGCCCGCAGAGCGCTGTGGCCGTTTGGACAAACGAATGCTGGATTCAAGCGCGCCAACGAGGGTGCGAGAATAAAGCGAGGAATGATTGGACGTCTCGCGTCGGGTCAGATCAATAAGGATATCGGCGACCACATCGTCTTTCTCCTCAATCTCTAGCCCGGCCAGCAAATCGGACCGGTTCTCCCGATGGGCCAAATCGGCGGCAATGTCATCCGATGCCTTGTCGGACAGGGTATAGACGGTAGCCCCCCGCACATAGTGCTGGCGCACCGTATCCGCATGAATAGAGACAAACAGATCGGCATGGCGTGCCCGGGCAAAAGCAACCCGTTTGGACAGGGAAATGAACTTGTCCGTCTCCCGGGTCATGGCCACCCTTACCCGCCCGTCAGCCACCAGATGGTCGCGCAAGGCAAGCGCAAAGGCCAGAACCAGCTTGCTCTCCACATGCCCCTTTGAAGAGACTGCACCGCTATCAATGCCCCCATGCCCCGGATCAAGCACCACCAGAGGTCTGGGATCGGCATCTTTGGGATTTTTCGCCAAGGGATGCTCCGACAGGGCCGCCTCCTTGGCCAGAGTTTCACCATCCACGGCAACCCGAATGACATCCCGCAAGGTCTGCTTGGCAAATTCACGTTCCTTGACCGCAGACAATTCAATCACCAGCCGCGCTTCATTATTGTCAACAGCGGGGCAAAGTATAGGCCTTGGTCACCTTGGCCGGACCGTTGAGATCAAGCACGATGCGAGAGCGCGTATCGCCAAAATTGCCAAAACGGAAATTGCGCACCATGCCTCGTTCGACCTGGGTCATGGAATGGGTCATTTCGAACGTCAGATCTGGCAAATCGATCACCAGTCGATAGGGCTCGGACAAGGCAAAGACGCTAAAGCCAATCGGACGCGAGACATCAAGAACAAATTTGGCTTTCTTGCCATCGCCAGTCGTCCGCACGGCCTGCACGACCACCGCTCCATCGTCCGCTTCGTCCGTGACAGGTATCGATTTGGTGGCCGCATGCAGATCGGACAGACCAAAGCCATTAAGGCTGAGGGCCGCAATCAGCAAAACCAGCAAACGGACCATCAGGTGATGACGAATGGGGTGTAACAGACTGGACAACATCATCGGCGAACTCTTGAGGCATCCTTTGACGGGGACGAGCAATCGACACGGCTCGGTTTGGCAACAGTTGCTAAACCATAATAGCGTCAAGGTTAACCCCGTCTTGACAGAAAGTTGCTATTAAGGATTCGGCTATACTCAGTTCGTCTTTGAAAACCCGCCTAAAGATGAGCTAAATCCGGACCAAGACTTGCATATTTGATTTAGGAACCCTACAAAGAAAATAGGTAATTGTTGCATAGCAATGATCCGATTCGACTGTCCGCTGACCTGATCCGGTTTTGAAGCCATCAGCGCATGCGGCAGCTGATCAGATGCAGGAAGACTGAACAGCTCGAAATGTGACGCCTCGCGAGATGCGCAGACGCCTCGGACATACCAAGCTTGATGCAAAATACCTAGACAAGTCAGGACTTTGCACTGACACACCGATTTTCCGCCGCAGCACGGGACGCATGAAAAAACTGCCCTCGACTGGTGGCCCAGAACCCCGAGCCCGGACGCCCGATCATAAGGCTTCCCCGGGTACGAAATTATAACAAGAGGACCTCGCCTGGCCATGCATATGAGAACCGGCCCCAACTCCAGAGACAGCATTGCAGCACGACTGCACGCCCTGGCATTGGACGGTTTGCATATCCTTCCACAGCGAAAGGCAGGGTCGTCATCAGACAAAAACGGAATAACGCGAACCTGCCGGGTGCCTGTAACACTGGCCAGAACGGTTGTCGGCGCGCTGTTTCGTGGAGACATTACCCAATGGCAAATCAAATGCTCGTTGATGCGACGCATCCGGAGGAAACCCGGGTGGTTGTCGTACGCGGCAATCGGGTTGAGGAATTCGACTTCGAGTCCGCCAATCGCAAACAATTGCGCGGCAATATCTATCTAGCCAAAGTCACCAGAGTAGAACCTTCTCTGCAGGCTGCCTTCGTTGATTACGGCGGCAATCGCCATGGCTTTCTCGCTTTCAGCGAGATCCACCCGGACTATTATCAGATCCCGGTTGCCGATCGTCAGGCCCTTCTCGAAGAGGAAAAAGGCCACGGCAATGACGAGGATGAAGTAGAGGCAAGCGCCGACAAGGACAAGCCATCCAAAGAGAAAAAATCGCGCAAGTCGCGTCGGCGTTCTTCACGCTCCAACCGCAAGAATGCGGAAGACAAGTCTGAAGCCCCGGCAACTGAAGCGCAAGCATCTTGCTGAAGATCAAGGCGAAGCAACGGACGTGGAAGCCGTTGCGGACACTGATGCTTCTGCCTCCGTGGGAAACCACCGAAACAACAGCCATCGCAGAACCGGCCATTGCAGAAACAGAGCAAGACACGGCATCTGTTGAAGCAGCATCGCCTGCCCCGCAAGCCCCTGAAGAAACCGCTGAAACCGCATCTCTGGATGACGATGCTGTTGTGGTTGCCTATGAGGGTGATGAAGCCTCAATTGATTTGAGCGCGGGTGAAAAAGCCGACGACAGCGACGATAGTGATCCATCCGGCACCCCTCCGGCACAGGCTCACGCCATTGCCGAAGGCAAAAGCGTAACGGCCGATCCGGATGAGATCGAAGACGCTGAAGAGCTTGATGATGAAGACCATGTCTCGTTTGAAGCCATCGACGATGATGACGACGAAGACGAAGACGACAGTGATGAAGACTCCGATGTCGAGCATGTCGGTGCAGAAGATGCGCTGGAAGAAGTGCCTGAACGCCGCTCCCGTCGCCGTGCCCGTCAGTACAAGATCCAAGAAGTTATCAAGCGCCGCCAGATCCTGCTTGTGCAGGTGGTAAAAGAAGAACGTGGCAACAAGGGCGCAGCCCTGACCACTTATCTCTCGCTTGCTGGCCGCTATTCGGTTCTGATGCCAAACACCGCACGCGGTGGCGGCATTTCCCGCAAGATCACCAATGTCACCGACCGCAAGCGCCTCAAGCAGATTGCTTCTGACCTTGAAGTGGCCGACGGCATGGGCGTCATCCTGCGCACAGCTGGTGCCTCGTCGTACCAAGACCGAGATCAAGCGCGACTTTGAATATCTCCTGCGTCTGTGGGAAAATGTCCGCGACCTGACCTTGAAGTCAGCAGCACCCTTGCTGGTCTATGAGGAAGGATCTCTGATCAAGCGATCCATCCGCGACCTCTACAACAAGGATATAGACCAAGTCCTTGTGGCAGGGGACGAAGGCTATCGCGAAGCCAAGGGCTTCATGAAAATGCTGATGCCGAGCCATGCCCGGAATGTTCAGCCTTATCGCCGAGCCGCAGCCGATCTTTACCCGCATGGGTATCGAGAGCCAGCTCGACGCGATGTTCAGCCCACAGGTCACCCTGAAATCCGGCGGCTATATCGTCATCGACCAGACCGAAGCGCTCGTCTCCATCGACGTCAACTCCGGTCGCTCGACCCGCGAACACAATATCGAAGACACCGCTCTGTCGACCAACCTTGAGGCCGCCTGAAGAAATTTCGCGTCAGCTGCGCCTGCGTGACCTTGCCGGTCTTGTGGTCATCGATTTCATCGATATGGAAGAAAAACGCAACAACCGAGCGGTAGAGAAGCGTCTGAAAGACTGCCTGAAGTCTGATCGCGCCCGCATTCAGGTTGGCCGTATTTCCCATTTCGGGTCTGCTTGAAATGTCTCGCCAGCGCATCCGCACCGGGGTGCTGGAAAGCACCATGGACCCCCTGCCCGCATTGCCATGGCACCGGCTATGTGCGTGCATCTGCCTCTGTTGCCCTGCTGATCCTGCGGACCATTGAAGATCACTTGCTCAAGGGCGTGTCCAATCATGTGATAGTCAAGACCCGCACCAATGTGGCGCTTTATATCCTTAACCAGAAACGACACAATCTGTTCGAACTGGAAAGTCGCTTCGGTGTCTCCATCACGATCGAAGTGGATGACAGCCTGGAAGGCGGCAAGCATCTCGAAATCGAACGGGGCGAACCGTTGGAGCAGCCTATTGCGCCGACCCAGACCGTTTCGATGATGATGACGGACGATCTGGATGACGATCTGACGGAAGTCGAGGTCGAGGAAGATCGCGAGCGCGACGAAGAAAGCAGCTCCAAAAAACGCCGCCGTCGCCGCCGTCGCCGCAAGTCCAATTCGGACATGCAGGCTGATGCACAGAATTCATCTGAAGACCAGTCTGACGACGATTCCGAGGCCAATGCTGACGGTGAAGAGCAGTCCGCAAATGGCGAGGAAGACGGCGATGACAAGCCCCAAAAAAAAGCCGTCGTCGCGGCCGCCGGGGTGGTCGCCGCAACCGTCGCAATCGCAATGGTCAGGATGACATGTCCGCTGATGATGCCGATGGCGAAAATCAATCGAACGCTGATGCAAGCGCACAAGACGGGGATGCTGACGCCAGCCAAGCAGGCGAAAGCAACGCCGAGCCTGTGAGCGACGCAACGGTCGCGCCGAAAGAGGAAGGTGCTGAAACCGAGCAGCCAGTGAGTGCTGCGAGCGCAGAGGCAGACAAAGAATCCGCCGCTGACGCAAGCCCTGCTGAAATCGCGGCGCCCGAAGCCGTCACCTCTGAAGCCACACAAGCCGATGAGAGCGACAACATAACGGCCGACGCGCCCCCCTGCCTCTGAATCTCAGAGCGAGGAAGCCGAACCGGAAACGGTGGAAGCAGCAGTGAGCGAAGCGCCAGAAGTGGAAGCATCAAAAGACGCTCCAAAAGCTGAAAGCTCTGAAGCTGAAACCGCAGCCGCCGAAGAAAAGCCCGCTGAGCAGGAAGAAGACAAGCCAGAGGACAATCGTCCAAAACGCACTGGCTGGGTGGAACCGCTCCGGTTTCCTCTAAGCTGCCTGACAGTGACACATAAAAAGCCGCTCCGAGATAATCGGGGCGGCTTTTTCATTGCGTGTTTCAGATAATTGCGCCCTCAGGCTCGGCCAGTCAAAGCCAGCTTTTTAGCCTCTGCACTGCCTCACGCATATCCTCTTCGGTCCCCGCAAAGGACATCCGCACATAGTGATGGCCGCGCGTTGTGTCAAAATCCGCCCCCGGCGTCAGCGCGACACCGGCTTCTGTCAATGATCGTTTGGCAAAATCCATGGAATCATTGGTCAGGCGAGAGACATTGCAATAAGCATAGAAAGCCCCATCCATCGGCATGAAGTCGCCAAGGCCCAATTCTGGCAAAGCCTCTTGCAGGAAGGCCCGGTTACGCCCATAGCCTGCCTTGATGGCTTCAAGCTCATCAGCTGCATCAAAGGCCGCAATGGCAGCCACCTGTGACAGCATCGGCGCAGAAATATAAAGGCTTTGGCCGAGACATTCGACCGAGCGCCGCGCCTGTTCTGGCAACACCATCCAGCCAATCCGCCAACCAGTCATGCAATAATATTTCGAAAAGGAATTGATGATCACCACATTGGGCGAAAAGCGAAGAGCGGTCTCCGCTTTCAGGCCATAGTCAAGCCCGTGATAAATCTCATCCGAAATGAACCAGATACCAAGCTCTTCGCAGGTCTCGACCAACGGACTTGAGGGCCGCAGGCTCCATGATTGTTCCCGATGGATTGGCCGGAGACGCAATCAACACCCCTTTCACAGGCGTTTCCGCATGCGCCTTGCGAATGGCCTCCGCCGTAAGACACCAGCGATCTTGCGCCTTCGTCTCCACCTCGACCACCTCCAAGCCCAAGGCTGCCAAAATGTTACGATAGGCCGGATAAGCCCGGACTTGGCAGAATCACCCGATCCCCCGCTTCGAACAGGGCCAGAAAAGCCAGATTGAAACCGGCGCTTGATCCGGTGGTCACCGCGATGCTGTCGGGGGAAACAGACATCCCATATTGCTCGCCATAATGCCTTGCAATCCGCTCTTTTCAGCGGCGCGATCCCCATCGCATCGGTATAGCCGATCCGTCCATCGATCAGGGCTTTTTGCGCTGCTTCGCGCACCAGGCGAGGAGCAGGCGCTCCCCGGCTGGCCAACCTCCATATGCACGATCCGTTGGCCGCCTTTTTCCAGCGCATTGGCCCGCGCCATCACATCCATTGCCAGAAAAGGCTGGATCGCACCGCGTTTGGAAATCGTGAGCATTTGTCTTTCCTTTTTGCGCTCTTATATTGATATGCCATATTTTGACCCACTCTGAATGCAGACTGGGGTGAAGGTCTCAAAGCACTTTGCTGCGGACCAATCCATAATTTCGATTGCCAATCACAGGCAGAAAATCTGGCACGAAAAGAGGTTGTGATCATGGTTCATGGCTTTGGTATCAAGTCTTTGCGCAAACTTCTACCCTTCTCACTGGTCGACCATCGTCCAGTGCGTACAGGCACAATCCGCCGCAAAGCAACCGCCAGCCTGCTCGCCTGCATGATTGGCGTCACGCCATTGCTGCATGCCACATCGGCTGAAGCCCCAGCGCAGCCGGATCAAACTGGTGCGCGACGCGGAAACCGAAGAATTGATCCGCGACTATGCCCGCCCGATCTTCAAGGCGCGGGGGTTAAAACCCCAGAATATCCGGATTCATCTCGTCAATGACCCGGCATTGAATGCCTTCGTGGTCGATGGCAAACGCATGTTCATCAATACCGGAACGATGATCACGGCAAAAACGCCAAACGAAGTGATCGGCATCATCGCCCATGATACCGGCCCATATCGCCGGCGGTCACCTCATTCGGTTGCGTCAGGCAATCGAAGGGGCGCAAACCATCGCCGCCGTTGGCATGATTCTGGGTGTCGGTGCAGCAGCAGCCGGTGCAGCATCGGGCAATGCCAGCGCGGCACAAGCAGGCGGTGCACTGGCCGCAGGCTCCCAAGGCATTGCCCGGCGCACCTTTCTCAATTATGCCCGTACCGAGGAAACCGCTGCCGACCGCGCAGCCGTGCGCTATCTTCAACGCACCGGCCAATCCGCAAAGGGCATGCTGACCACCTTCGAGCGATTTGCTGATCAAGCACTCTTTTCTGGCAACTTTGTTGACCCCTACATTCAGTCCCATCCCCTGCCCCGCGAACGCATCAGCCAGATCGAGCGTCTGGCCAAGAAAAGCAAGTATTTCAACAAGAAGGATAGCCCCCAGTTACAGGCCCCGCCACGATCTGGTGCGCGCCAAGCTCGCCGCCTTCACCTATAATGGCAAGCGCACCATGCGGATGTTTAAGGGCAACAGCCTTGCCGACCGCTACGCCCAAGCCATCGTCACCTATCGGCTTGGTAGCCATAAACGGGCCCTCAAGATGGTCGACGGTCTTTTGAAATCGCCCCCAACCATCCCTATTTCTGGGAATTGAAAGGGCAGATCCTGCTGGAAACCGGCAACGGTGATCGCGCCATTGCACCGCTCAAAAAGGCTATTTCGATGAAGCAAACGAAGGCATTCTGCGCGTGATGCTGGGGCAGGCCATATTGTCTTCAAAATCCAAACGCGATTATCGTCAGGCAATCCAGAATCTGCGCCGTGGTTTGCCAAAATGATCCTGATCTGGGGCTGGGTTATCGCCTTCTGGCCCAAGCCTATGATCAGACGGGCAAGCGTGCCTTTGCCGAGATCGCTACCGCCAACGGCTATTTTGCGGCCGGAGACATTCGGT
>CAXXSO010000059.1:0-27120 GCA_963676965.2 uncultured Cohaesibacter sp. | reverse complement strand
TTCATGATGGCCATCTCGATTGTCTTCACCGCCCTCTGCTGGCAAGGGGTGCTCGACATCACGGCAGGGGTCATTTTGTTGGCCTTGCTGGCCTTCTTCCTCAGCTGGACGGTCTGGACCTCGCGCAAGCAAAAGGGCGAACCCTGCGATTTGATGGATGACGACATGCTGGACGAAGCGCCATCGAGCCTTGGCCTTGCCATTCTGTTCACTGTCGTCGGCATCATTGGCCTGCCCATCGGCGGCAATTTCACCATCGACGGGGCGACCGCCATTGCCCGCACGTGGGGTGTTTCCGAGGCCACCATCGGCCTCACCGTTGTGGCCCTTGGCACCTCGCTGCCCGAACTTGTCACCACGCTGGTTGCCGCCATCCGCAATCAGGGCGCAGTCGCCATCGGCAATGTGGTCGGCTCCAACATTTTCAACATTCTGGCCATCATGGGCCTGACAGCGACCATCATCCCGATCCATGTACCACATGAGGTGATCGAATTTGACCTCTGGATCATGCTGGCCTCATCGGCTCTGATGCTGCCTGTGGCGTTGCTGCGTATGAACATCACCCGCCTGCGCGGTGTGGCGATGCTGTTCGCTTATGCCGCCTATATTGCAGTGGTCTTCAAGGTTGGTGAATTGCCCGACCTCACCCTCGGCATCAGATTCTGAAGCAACGCGCGGCCGCATGAAGGCACTTGCCAACAACGCTCCAAAAGCATTCAGGAGGGTCTGTTTACAGCCCCTCCTTTTGATTCACCATTCATTCAATTTGCTCTAAAGTGCGGCCATGACTGACGAATCAAACCATCCCAACGCCTCCGATCCAGCCGAAGACGCCAAGGCCGCCCCCGCCAAACCTGTGACTGGCTTTGACGTCATTGCCGATTTCGTGCGCCGCCTGCCCAACAGTCCCGGCGTCTATCGCATGCTCAACGGCGAAGGCGACGTGCTCTATGTCGGCAAGGCGCGCAATTTGAAGAAGCGCGTCTCCAACTATGCCCGGCATGGCAACCAGACCAACCGCATTCTGCGGATGATCCAGTTGACCAGTTCGATGGAGTTTGTCACCACCGCCACCGAAACCGAAGCCCTGCTGCTGGAAGCCAATCTCATCAAGCGCCTTCGGCCCCGCTTCAACGTTTTGTTGCGCGACGACAAGAGCTTTCCCTATATTCTGATTGGTGAAGACCATGCCGCACCGCAAATCACCAAGCATCGCGGCGCCCGCAAGAGAAAAGCCAAATATTACGGTCCGTTCGCGTCTGCCGGTGCGGTCAACAACACAATCAACGCCCTGCAGAAGGCCTTCCTTCTGCGCACCTGTACGGACTCGGTCTACGAAAGCCGCAGCCGTCCTTGTCTGCTCTATCAAATCAAGCGCTGTGCGGCCCCCTGCACCGGAGAGATCTCGATCGAGCATTATGGCGAGCTGGTCAGGGAAGCCCATCAATTCCTGACCGGCAAGAGCCAGACCGTGCGCAAGGAAATGGCAGAAAAGATGCAGCAGGCCGCCGAATCCCTCGATTTCGAACAGGCCGCGATTTATCGCGACCGCTTGGCGGGCCTCAGCCACATCCAGTCCCATCAGGGGATCAACCCGCAAAATACCGAAGAAGCCGACGTTTTTGCCTGCTATCAAGATGGCGGCCAGATCTGTATTCAGGTTTTCTTTTTCCGCACCGGGCAGAACTGGGGCAACCGGGCTTATTTCCCCAAGGCCGACAAGAGCCAGACCGAAGCAGAAGTACTCGGTGCCTTCCTCGCCCAGTTTTACGACAACAAGCCCTGCCCACGCCTTATCCTCCTGTCCCATGAAATCGACGAACAGGAGCTTGTCGCCGAGGCACTGACAAGCAAATCGGATCACAAGGTCACCGTCACCATGCCACAACGGGGTGAAAAGCGTGAGCTGGTTGACCATGCCCATGCCAATGCCCGTGAAGCTTTGGGGCGCCGTCTGGCCGAAACCTCAACCCAGACCAAACTGCTGGACGGGCTGGCGGAAGTCTTTGGCCTGCCCGCCCGTCCCGGCCGTATCGAAGTCTATGACAACAGCCACATTCAGGGCACCAATGCAGTTGGCGGCATGATTGTCGCCGGCCCCGACGGCTTCATGAAGAACCAGTATCGCAAATTCAACATCAAGTCCGACACCATCACCCCGGGTGATGATTTCGGCATGATGCGCGAAGTGCTGGAACGCCGCTTCTCGCGCTTGTTAAAGGAAAATGGCCCCCGCCCGGAGAACCAGAGCAAAGAGGACAGCGACAATGAAGGCGTCAATATGCCGGATCCCGCCTGGCCCGATCTGTTGCTGATCGATGGTGGCAAGGGTCAGTTGACTGCAGTCTGCGAGACCCTCGCCGATCTCGGCATTCATGACCTGCCGATTGTCGGCGTCGCCAAGGGGCCGGATCGGGATGCGGGCCGCGAGCAATTCTTCATGCCCGGTCGAGACAGCTTCATGTTGCCACTGCGCGATCCAGTGCTGTATTTCATCCAGCGTTTGCGTGATGAGGCCCACCGTTTTGCCATCGGCACCCATCGCGCCAAGCGCAGCAAGCAAATCTCCCAGACAGGTCTGGATGACATCCCCGGCATTGGCCCGACACGCAAACGCGCTCTGCTGCATCATTTCGGCACGGCCAAAGCGGTGCGCAATGCCGCCCTGTCGGATCTGCTAGCCGTCGAAGGCATTTCCGAACAAATGGCCAAAGTGATCCACGCCTATTTCCACGAAGATGGCCACTGAACGACACTAGGCATTAAAGCCGCATTGACGCAGCCCCGTCTGCCATGCTTTGAAGGGGGCGAGACGATTTTGCAAGACATCAGGCAGGATAAGCAGATGTCTTGAAGAAGGGCGCAACCAAGATGAATGGCTCCAAGACTTTCAGCCTTCCCAACATCCTGACATTCGGGCGCATTCTCGCGGTCCCGGCGGTGGTTTTCGTCCTGCTCTGGCCAGACAAGGAATGGGCACGCTGGACCGCTTTGGGCATTTTTTCCATCGCCGCCATCACCGACCTTTTTGATGGTTATCTCGCACGCCGCTGGAAGATGCAGTCCGCTCTTGGCCGGATGCTCGATCCGATTGCCGACAAGCTGCTGGTTTCCATTTGCATTGTCATGCTGGCCCACGACCAGACACTCTATGGCTGGCATATCTGGGCAGGCGTCATCATTCTCTGCCGCGAAATTCTGGTCTCCGGGCTGCGCGAATTCCTGGCTGAATTGCAGGTCAGCGTGCCGGTCACCCGACTGGCCAAATGGAAGACCACCGCCCAATTGGTGGCTCTTGGCTTTCTGCTGGCAGGCCATGCGGGCGACAAGGTGTTGCCCTACAACACCGAGATCGGCCTGACTCTGCTGTGGATTTCCGCCTTGCTGACCCTTTATACCGGCTATGACTATTTCCGCGCTGGCATGAAATATCTGATCAACGAGTAAACAGCGCGAAATCATGACGCATGCCGCTCGCCGTGTTAACGTGAGGCAGAGACAAAGGAATCAGGCCAGATCGCAAGGCTTGATTGTAAAATATCAAAGACGGTCAGGTGGAAGCAGCCATGAAGCTTATTTATTTTGCATGGATCCGGGAACGCATAGGCAAGGAAGAGGAACAGGTTGACCTGCCCCCCTCTGTCAAGACAGTCCATGACCTGCTGCTTTGGCAAAAGCAGCGCGGTGATGAATATGAAGCCGCCTTTGCCGAGATCGAAACGATCCGTGTGGCTTTGGATCAGTTCCACGCAGAGCCATCGGACCCAGTCGGCTCCGCCGGTGAAATTGCCTTTTTCCCTCCCATGACGGGCGGTTAGGAGCGCATCATGGCTGTCCGCCTTCAACGCGAAGATTTCGACATCGGTCAGGAAATCGATACATTAGTGGCAGGCCGCACCTCGATTGGTGCTGCGGTCACCTTCACCGGCTTGGTACGCGACATGATCGGTGATCAGCGCATCCTCGATATGGAGCTTGAACATTATCCTGCCATGGCACAAGCCGAGCTGGAGCGGATCGAACGCGACGCCAATCAGCGTTGGCCGATGCTGGAGGGCACCACCATCATCCACCGCTATGGCACCTTGGCCCCCGGCGACCGGATCGTGCTGGTGATCACTTTATCCTCTCACCGTCAGGCCGCTTTTGAAGCCAACAACTTCATGATGGATTTCCTCAAAACCCGCGCCCCCTTCTGGAAGAAGGAACGCCTTGTCAGCGGAAACGCCAAATGGGTTGAGGCAAAAGACAAGGATGACGAAGCCACCCGGCGCTGGCATCAGGACTGAGATTAACAAAAACGGCGCCTAGTGGCGCCGTTCTTCATTTTGTCAGACTTTGACTCATCTTGATGCCATCAGAGGATCATTCGGCAGCAATGGCCTTGGGGGTGACTTCGTTGTTATAGTCATCCATCAATTGCTTGGTGATGTCGCCCGGTGTGAAGCCATAAGTGTCAATGGCCGAAACCGGAGTGACTTCAACCGCTGTGCCGGTCAGGAAGCATTCTTCGAAATCGCCCAGCTCTTCTGGACGGATCTTGCGCTCGATCACCTCAAGACCCCGCCGCTTGGCCAGCTCGACCGTCGTCTGGCGCGTGATGCCATCAAGGAAACAATCCGGGACTGGCGTATGGACAACACCATCTTTGACAAAGAAGATATTCGCGCCGGTCGCCTCAGCGATATTGCCTTGGAAATCCAGCATCATCGCATCATTATAGCCTTCACGCTCAGCCTTATGCTTGGACAGGGTGCAGATCATGTAAAGACCGGCAGCCTTCGCACGGCACGGGATGGTGCGAGGATCTGGACGACGCCATTCGGCGATAGCCAGACGCAGACCCTTGAGGCGATCTTCCGGTTTGAAATAGGACGGCCATTCCCACGCGGCAACAGCAACATTGATCCGGTTCGACTGGGCTGAAATCCCCATCATCTCCGAGCCGCGCCAGGCGATTGGACGCAGATAGGCATCCTTGAGGCCTTCCTTTTCGAGAATCTCGATCTGAACGCGATTCAATTCTTCCCGGCTGTAAGGTATTTCCATGCCGAGCAATTCGGCAGAGGTGAACAGACGGTTGGTATGCTGTTCCAGTTTGAAAATCTCACCACCATAGGCCCGAACACCTTCAAACACGCTGGACGCATAATGCAGACCGTGGGACAAGACATGCATCTTGGCATCCTTCCAGTCGACATACTCTCCATTATACCAGATATGGCCTTCGCGTTGATCAAATGCAGGTCCTGCCATCGTTTCTCTCCTGTATAGACAGTCGGTTCGGTCCGGCTGTGATTGCTTGCCCGAAAGATTTTTGCTTTGTCGATTGACAGTCGCTATGGTCTGGGCAGCTTGTGATTCCAATCAGCGAAGGAACAGATCTCCATATTTTCGCAAGAAAATGATCATTCCTTTCGCCTGTCGTATCATCTAGGTAACAAATGACATAAATTAAGTCAACAATGCTGACGTAATTTTTTGTCTCCGTCTGTGCATTGCCACGCGCCAGAGAAAACAGTTCCATCCGGATGGAACAATATTGTAAGAATATATTTTCAGATGACACCGACAAGCCGGTAGATATCACGCAGGAAGACCGAAAAAGCGGAACAGCAAAATGATTGAAAAAAACTCTGAATCCGGATCAGTCGTGACGCTCCCCATGTCCGAACAGGACGGAATCTCGTTTGAAATGATCGAGCTTCTCTTCTTTGCCTACCGCGATTTCGTTGCCGATCCGGACTCGATGCTGGCGCAGATTTCCTATGGCCGCGCCCATCACCGGGTGCTGCATTTCGTCAATCGGTCTCCCGGCATCCCGGTCGCCACCTTGCTCGAAATCCTGAAGATCACCAAGCAGAGCCTCGCCCGTGTTTTGAAACAGCTCATCGAGGACGGCTATATCAGCCAGCAGACCGGCGAACAGGATCGCCGCCAACGATTGCTCTTCCCCACCAAGAAGGGTCGATCTCTGGCGCTGGAAATTTCCCGCTGTCAGGCCCGCCGTATCGAAGAGGCGCTGCAAACCCTCCCCGAGGACACAAGACAGGCCAGCAAGGCCTTTCTCTATGCCATGATTGAGCCACAAGATCGTCCCATGGTGCGCCATCTCAATGAAGGTCTTGCGGCCTTGAATGCTGCGGATAACGATGCCGACGTCATCCGCCTTTCGAAATAAAGGACAAAATAATGCCAAGCGCAGATCACGCTCTGCCCGACAATGCCCAGCATCTGCTGGTGATTGACGACGACAGCCGCATTCGAAACCTCCTGCAACGCTTCCTTGTCAAGGAAGGCTTCCGGGTCTCAACGGCACAAAGTGCTCTTGAAGCCCGCAAGATGTTTTCCGGTCTGGCCTTTGACCTGCTGATCCTGGATGTGATGATGCCCGGAGAAAACGGGATGGATCTCGCCCGCGACCTGCGCAAGAGCGACGACGTGCCGATCCTGATGCTAACCGCCCGCGACGAAAGCGAAAGCCGCATTCAGGGCCTTGAGATCGGTGTCGATGACTATCTCACCAAGCCATTTGAGCCCCGAGAATTGCTGCTGCGCATCCGCAATATTCTGAAGCGCCACAATCTGCGCGCCTCCGTCCCCATTGATCAGGTCACCTTCGGCCCCTTCTGCTTCAAGCTGGAACGGCAGGAATTGCTCTGCGGTGAGGATGTCATCCGTCTGACCGACCGGGAGCGAGAGCTTCTGTCACTGTTTGCGGCCCAGCCGGGCGCCACCGTCACCCGCACCGCTTTGGCCGGAGAAGATGGCACCGGCGAACGCACGGTCGATGTCCAGATCAACCGCCTGCGTCGCAAGATCGAGCCGGATCCGTCCAATCCGATCTATTTACAAACCATCCGCGGCATCGGTTACCGCCTTCTCACTGACTAGATGCAAGCAGGCCTGTCCCCCAACTGCGGACATGGCCCCATCATCCGAGACCAACAGGCATGCGCGACCACAAACCAGACGACAAGGCCCCGGATGCAAAGCACTCTGGCACCCGTTCACAGAGCGAAGACATGGCACGTCCTGTGAGTACGCGACAAGCGCTGCTGCAGCTGATCGGCCCGCTCAGCTGGCTCTATCAAGGCTATGGCAAGGTGGCGCGCCAATTGTCCCGCCTGATGCCGAAAGGGCTTTATGCCCGCTCGCTGATCATCATTGTCGCCCCCATGGTCATCCTGCAATCGGTTTTGGCCTTCGTTTTCATGGAGCGTCACTGGCAGACTGTAACCAATCGGCTCTCCACTGCCGTGACACAGGATATCGCCGCCATCATTGCAGTGCTGGAAACCTATCCGCAGGACGAGAATTACGACAGGATCATCAATCTTGCCAAAGACAAGCTTGATCTGAACATCTCGATCCTGCCCGACGGTCCCCTGCCTCCCCCGGCACCAAAGCCCTTTTTCACCTTGCTCGATCAAGCCCTGTCAAAGCGCATCACAAATCTCATTGGCAAACCATTCTGGATTGACACGGTGGGACGCTCCAACATCGTTGAAATCCGCATCAAGCTTGATGACAAGGTTCTCAGAGTGTTTGCCCGTCGATCGCAAGCCTATGCATCGAACTCGCACATCTTCCTGCTCTGGATGACCGGCACGTCGCTGGTCTTGCTGGTGGTGGCCATTCTCTTTTTGCGCAACCAGATCCGCCCGATCCAAAGGCTTGCTGATGCCGCAGATCGCTTCGGCAAGGGGCAGGAGGCGCGTAACTTCCGCCCCTCGGGTGCCCGCGAAGTACGACGTGCGGCCCATGCCTTTCTGGAAATGAAACGCCGCATCGAGCGCCAGATCGAGCAGCGCACCACCATGCTGGCTGGCGTCAGTCATGATCTGCGCACCATTCTGACCCGCTTCAAGCTGCAATTGGCCTTGCTTGATGACGTGCCGGAAGTGCTCGACATGCAGCGTGACGTTGATGAAATGCAGCTGATGCTGGAGGATTATCTGGCCTTTGCCCGAGGCTCTTCGTCCGAAACCGCAGAAGTGATTGCGATCCCTGAATTGCTTGAAGAGCTGGAGCATGACGCGCAACGCACGGGCATTGCTCTGACCATCCATCATACCGGGGGCAATCGTGTTGAAGTCCGACCCAACACCATCAAGCGTTGCCTCCACAATCTGCTGAGCAATGCGGAACGCTATGCCGACCGGATCGAACTGACCTCGGAACGGCTCGGCAACTGGTGGCTGATTGAAATTGACGACAATGGCCCGGGCATCCCGGAAGAGGATCTGGAAACCGTTTTTCGACCTTTCCATCGGCTCGATACCGCCCGCAATCAGGACACACCCAATACGGGCCTCGGCCTTGCCATTGCCCGCGACATTGCCCGCGGGCATGGCGGCGACATAAAGCTTGGCCGCAGCAAATTGGGCGGTCTGAAAGCCAGCCTCAGATTGCCTGCCTGATTGTTTGGCCTTGCCTGATTGTTTGGAAATCCGACCTAATGCAACCGTGCCCCGTTCGGCACCGGCTTGTCGACCTTGGCCAACACAATGTTGCCTTGCCCATCATCATAGCCAAGGGTCAGCACTTCCGACATGAAAGGCCCGATCTGACGCGGTGGAAAATTGATCACAGCCATCACCTGACGACCAACCAGATCATCCGGTTTATAATGGACCGTGATCTGGGCCGAGCTTTTCTTGATGCCTATGACTTCGCCAAAGTCGATTTTCAGCTTATAGGCAGGTTTGCGAGCTTGCGGGAAATCCACCGCCTCGATGACCGTCCCAACACGAATATCGACGTTCAGGAAATCCTCAAACTGGATTTCGGGGGTGATGTCCGACATGGCGGGCTCCTTCACAAAGTGTCAAAGCCCGAATGGTTACCGATCAGATACCCCTATTCAAGACGGCATTGGCGCAGCTGGCGGCTCATCCACAGCGGACATATCAGTTACATTGCCGCCAGAAGAGACAGGTCCGTCTGGTGAGGTCGCCTCATCAGGCTCAGCTCTGCGGCCACCTTTCCGGCAACGCCGCCGTGCTTTTGGCAACAGACAGGCAATCCGTTCAGCCCGCCGCAAGGCGCTTTCCCCCTGCTTGAGATATTTATCGAGCGCCGACATGGTCTTGGTCAGATCGTCGCTGTCATCCTCCAGCCAGACCCGGAAGGCGCGTGCATAGGTGGCCAAGGCCCCTTTGCTGCGAATTATCCCACCGATCCCGGCAGGAGAAATCTGGGCGATATCAAGGAACCAATCCGCAGTCAGCCGCGATAAGGCAACCAGATGCAAAGACAGCATTGGATCGCGCCGAGCCGCCTTGGTGAGCACAACGATCAGCTCGCGATTTTTCTGCATCGCCTCGAACCGCGCCATCATCACGTCAAGCATCCGCTCGCGTGCCGGTTCATCGGCCATCTCGCGATCATAGGCATCGAGCATCGCCGCATCGGTACGGCGGATCAGTTCGGTGACATAGGCATAGCGATTGCGATATTCAACAAAGGCAGCATGCAGATCAATTCCGGCTGCCGTGGCAATCCCTGCGCAGGACACGTCCCGCCATCCATCAGCCAGTACGGTTTGGGAAAACTTGTCAAAAAGTGCCTGTCTGACATCCTGATTATGCTGCATATCATGCCCTTTCTCGATCGCGGTCCGAAATCAGCTTACAGTCTCTTTACGGCAAAAGGGGGGACAGCAGATCATGGGCCACCCGCCCCATAGGAGAACCTGCAATCAATATAGCACATTTTAAGGACGAGCGCCCAAAGGATCGGACGCTCGGCACTTAAAGCGGATCTATTTTGACAGCTCGATGGAGCGATCCCGCGCTGCTTCTGTTGCCTTTGCCATCAGAGGCGGCAAGCCGGATCCCTCATCCATCAACACAGCCAGAGCCGCCGCTGTGGTGCCACCCGGCGAGGTGACATTGGTCCGCAAGGTCGCCGCATCCAGATCGGACTGATGCATCAATTCCCCGGCCCCAACCACCGTCTGGCGGGCCAGCAAGGCGGCCACATCCGGAGCCAGTCCCAAAGCTTCCCCGGCTTGTGCCATGGCTTCCACCATATGAAAGACATAGGCAGGACCAGAGCCGGAAATTGCCGTCACCGCATCGATTTGCTCTTCCCCGGACACCCAGACAAAGGCGCCCATGGCACTCAGAAGCGTTGCGGTGACCTCTTTCATTGCGTCATCAACGCCCGCGCTGGCAAAGGCCGCTGTCATCCCCCGCCCCACCTGCGCCGGTGTGTTTGGCATCGCGCGCACCACCAGGGTGTCCGCGCCAAAATGTTTCTGGAAGGTGGCAACAGGCGTGCCAGCAGCAACCGAAACCACCACCGTCTTTGGCCCGACCAAGGTTTTCAGACCGGGCAAAACCGTCTCCATCATCTGTGGCTTGATGGCGATCACCATCAGATCTGGCTGAGCAACGCCCTCAGCGGATGGTGCCAACCTAAAGCCCTTTTGCGCTGCCGCTTTGGCAATATCTGCCGGCTGGCTTGGATCAATCACCACGGTCTTTGCCGCATCAAGCCCCATATCGAGCCAACCTGCCAGCATGGCACCACCCATTTTGCCAGCCCCGACCAACACCAGAGAAATATCACCAATCGTCATCTTGCCTCGCCTTTCCAAGCGTCAATTACCGAATATTGTATCCATTCTTGCCATATTGCCCGTGCTTTTTCAAACCCCTTGCCCTTAACAAGCCAAACAAAAAGCCCGCCATGAGAGGCGGGCTTTCCATCAAGACCATCAAGGGCAACAATCAGGCGTCTGTGTCGGCCATTTTGTCCTCGGCAATATCCAGCTTGGCTTCCAGCACAGCCAGACGGGCTGCCAGACGATCATTTTCGTCCCGTGCCGCCACAGCCATTTCCTTGACTGCTTCAAATTCATCGCGGGTGACCAGATCCATGTCTCCCATGAACCGCTCCAGCTGTCCCCGGATCGCGGTCTCTGCCTCGTCGCGCACCCCTTGGGCCACACCGGCAGCATCGGTCATCAATTTGGCGAATTCATCAAACAGCCGATTGTTGGTTTGGGTCATAGCATTTGCTCCTCGCTGTGGCGGCAGCGCTCACCTTGACGACCGCGCCTGCCTTTGCCTTCAATCCGTCACTATCTCAGATATAGTATCGCCAGCGATTTTCACAACGAATATTTACACTTTCCTTGACTTGTAGCCATCAAGGCAACACACCCTCAAGGACCCATACTTCAATTGCAGAGGCAAAGCCCGTGACCTTTCTGGCCATTCCCTTCCCGATGATTGATCCCGTTTTGTTGTCTCTTGGCCCCATTCAGATCCATTGGTATGCCATCGCCTATATTGCGGGCATCCTGCTGGCCTGGACCTATACCAAGCGCGTTGCTCGCCAGTCCCAACTCTGGCCCCATGGCGAAAGCCCGCTGAGCGATCTCGATCTCGATGATTTTGTCCTCTGGGCCACGTTGGGGATCATTCTGGGGGGGCGCTTGGGCTATGTGCTCTTTTACGATCTCGACGCCTATCTCGCCCACCCAGCCCAGATTTTTGCCGTCTGGAAGGGCGGCATGGCCTTTCATGGTGGCTTTCTGGGTGTCACGCTGGCAATGGTGCTGTTCGCCCGCGTCCGGTCGATTCCGCTTCTGTCCATGTTCGACCTCGTCGCGCTCGCAGCCCCCTTTGGTCTGCTGTTTGGCCGCATCGCCAATTTCATCAATTCCGAGCTTTGGGGCCGCGTCACCGACCTGCCATGGGGCATTGTCTTCCCAAATGGTGGACCGGAACCACGCCATCCAAGCCAGCTTTACGAAGCTGCCCTTGAAGGCCTGTTGATGCTGATCCTTCTGCGCATCCTCAGCCATTCCTTCGGCGCACTGAAACGCCCCGGTCTGGTGGCTGGCTGCTTTGTCATTCTATATGCAATATTTCGCTCGCTGGTGGAACTGGTTCGGGTGCCCGATGCCCAGATTGGCTATCTTTCCTTTGGCACCACCATGGGCATGTGGTTATCTGCCCCGATGCTGCTGGCGGGTCTGGCGCTGGTGCTCAATGCCCTGCGCAAACCATCCGCAGAATGAGCAGACCCGTCATGTCCACGCCTTTGCCCAATAGCGAAACATCCCTTGAGCGTCGACTGAAGCGCCTGATCGCCGCCTCCGGCCCCATCGATCTCGCGACCTATATGAGTCTTTGCCTTACAGATCCCGAGCACGGCTATTACACCAAGCAAAGATCGATTGGTGCGGCGGGTGACTTCACCACGGCTCCGGAAATCAGCCAACTCTTTGGCGAGCTCCTCGCTGTCTGGATGCTGACAGTCTGGCAACAGAGCGGCGGACCAACGCCCTTCCATCTGGTCGAGCTAGGCCCCGGTCGCGGCACGCTAATGCAAGACATGGCGCGCACAATCCAGAGCCAGCCGGACGCCTTTGCAGCACTCACCATCCATCTCGTCGAGATCAGCCCCACTTTGCGTGACCAGCAAGCCGAACGGCTCAAGGACCTCGATTGCCCTGTCACATGGCACGACAGCATCGACAGCCTGCCCGATGCACCGATTTTTCTTCTCGCCAATGAGGTCTTTGACTGCCTGCCGATCCATCAATGGGTGCGCAAAGGACACAAATGGCATGAACGGGTGGTCGGTCTGGATGATAACGGCAATCTCGCCTTCGGCCTCGGCCCAGTCCGGGCCCTCACCCCGCAGGAACTTGATGAGACAGCAGAAGAAGGTGCAATCCTTGAACAGTCCCCTGCCAGCACGGCAATCATGACAACCCTCGCCAGCAAACTGGCCTGTCACGGAGGCGCCGGTCTCTTCATCGATTATGGTTATGCCACGCCGGGCTATGGCGACACCTTTCAGGCCATGCGCAACCATGCCTATGCAGACCCGCTGGCCCGTCCCGGCGAGCAGGATCTTACCGCCCATGTCAATTTCGCCGCCTTGGCAAAAGCCGCTGCAAGTGTCATCAAGGAAAGCGACAAGGCCCTCTCCGTCGCCCCTCCCATGAAGCAGGGCGACTTTCTCCTCGCCATGGGCCTGCTGGAACGGGCCGGGCAACTGGGTGCAGGCAAAAGCCACACCGAACAGGAAACAATCCGTGATGCGGTCGAACGCCTTGCCGCTCCTGACAAAATGGGCGATCTGTTCCACTGCCTCGCCATCCTGCCTCACGGCTGCCCCATTCCTCCGCACTCTTGACTTGATCAGCCCCACAAGAAACAGTGGCATGATCCTATTGCCCCAACGCTTGCCCCGACCGGAGCCCTCATGCGCATCGAGCATCCTGCCCTCGCCAGCCTTGCAACCATCAATCACGGTTTCTTCACCCGCCAAGGCGGCACATCGAAAGACACCTACCACAGCCTCAATTGTGGCTATGGTTCGGACGATGACCGTGCGCAGGTGACCGAAAATCGGGGCCTGGTCGCAGACAGTCTCGGCGTCACGCGCGACAGACTGGTCACGGCATCTCAGGTTCATTCCCCTCTGGCCTTGACGATCGATGCCCCGCTCGACCGCGAGGCGTTGCCCAAGGTTGACGCGCTTGTTACCACTCAGCCCGGCCTTGCGGTGGCGATCCTGACGGCAGATTGCGGCCCGCTGCTCTTTGCGGATGATAAGGCAGGCGTCGTTGCCGCCGCCCATGCCGGCTGGCGCGGGGCCTTGGAGGGTGTCATCGAGGCCACCATTGACACCATGCTTGAAAACGGGGCCAGCAAGGCCAACATAACAGCCATACTGGGTCCGACCATTTCACGCACCAATTATGAGGTGGATGATGGCTTCATGGACCGTTTCACCGCCCGCAATAAGGATTGGGGCCGTTTTTTTGAGGCCGGAAACCGTGCAGGCCACAAACAATTCGACCTCCCTGCCTTCATCCTCTCCCGGCTGGAAACATCAAATATCGGCACGGCGATCAATCTTGATCGCTGCACCTATGGTGAACCAGATCTTTTCTTCAGCTACCGCCGCTCCACCCACCAAAATGAACCGGACTATGGACGGCAAATCGCCGCAATCACCCTAAGCGACTGACCGGCAAACAGACTTAATGCCCGGCCTGCAAAACATGAAAGCCCCCTTTGCTGGACAGGCGAACGTGGAAACAGAGCCGTCGCGCTTTATCCGGACGACTTTATCTGCAATGATGACCTCACCAAAAGGTTAGGTCGAGAGGAGACGCTTCATGGCTTTGCATTTTTCCCCTGATGAATATGAGCGTCGCAAGGCGTCCGTTCTGGCGAAAATGGCGGATCGCAAATTGGATGCGTTGCTGATTTTCTCTCAGGAAAGCATGTACTGGCTGACCGGCTATGACACGACGGGCTTCCACCTGTTCCAGTGTCTGGTGTTGCGCAAAAATGGGGCAACGGATCTTCTGACCCGTTCGGTTGATTTGCGACAGGCCCGCCTCACCTCCAACATCGACAATGTGCATGTCTGGTCCGACCGGGTGAAGAAAAAAGCATCCCCTGCGATGCAATTGCGCGGTTTGCTGGACAATCTCGATTTGCTGGGCGCCAAGATCGGCATTGAATATGACAGCCATGGCCTGACCGCCAAGGATGGCAAGACGCTCGATGAATCCCTGCGAGCTTTTGCCGACACTGAAGACATTTCGCGCCTGATCCCGCCATTGCGCTCGATCAAGTCCGGCGCGGAAATCGACTTCATCCGCAAGGCCGCGGAACTGACCGATCTGGCTTTTACCGAAACCCTGCCGCTCATTCAGGCCGGGGCCGAAGAAGGCAAGATCCTTGCCCGATTGCAAGGTACGATCCTTGAAAATGGCGGGGACTTCGCGGCCAATCATTTCGTCGTCGGATCCGGCGAAGCAGCCCTGCTCTGCCGCTATCAGGCCAACCGTCGAGTGCTCGACATCAATGACCAATTGACGCTGGAATGGTCCGGAGCCTTCCGCCATTATCATACTCCGGCCATGCGTACGGTAATTGTCGGACAGCCATCTGCCCGCCATCGCGAATTGTTCGAAATCGCCTACGAGGCCCTCGCCGCAGTTGAAGACGTGATGCGTCCGGGCACCAGCTTTGGTGACCTGTTTGACACCCATGCCCGGGTGATTGACTCCATGGGGGCCAACAAGCACCGACTGAATGCGTGTGGCTACAGTGTCGGCGCGCGCTTTGCGCCAAGCTGGACGGATTGGCCGCTCTTCTATCGTGGCAATGAAAATGAAATCTGCCCGAATATGACCTTATTTGCCCATATGATCCTGGTGGATAGTGAAGAAAACACCGCCATGTGTCTGGGCCGCACCTATCTGACCACCGAAGATGCACCAGAGCCTCTGTCAAAGCTGCCACTGGATTTGATCATCCACTAAATGGCAGCCGGACAGTCGGACTTTGCCCACGGACAGTGTTGACTGCGGATAATGGCGCAACACAGGCTTTGCCATGCCTGATCGCTCTTGGTTGGCCTTACACTTTTTGTTTGTAAAGAAAGGCCATTGCACTTTTGCGCAAGAACAGCTCGGCGATCAGGAAATTTGCATAAGGTTAAGAATTGGAAAACCCGAGCCAGTTACAATGAAAAAGAAAGCTGACCGGGTGGATGCTCAGGCGAGGCATCAAGATCGGCTTTCAGTGTATTTGAGTAAAAGTCCTTGCGGAGAGTGACATCATGCAATTTGTGCAGTCCGGTTTCATACCCAAGTTTGCCTTCGCTGCCCTGTTATCCTTGTCTTTGGCAGCCTGTTCCAGCAATGGATCTCCGACACCTCCCGGCACCATAGGCAACGATTCCCCACCCTCCATCACCGAGACGCAGCCACCGGACGACACCCAGATGGATCAACAGCAGTCCCAAATGACTGCCAACGATGATGGCACTGCCGATCTGCCTCCGGCCAACCAGATGCAGACAGAGCAACGCCCGAGCCGTTACATAGCTCCCGCATCCAGTGCCATTCTGACCTTTGAGCCAATGGTTGGTGCACCCAAATCCGTGGCGCGTGAATTGTCAACCGCGCTTGGCTTGCGCGTTGCCCAACATTCCCTGCCCGTGGTTGCGCGCAGTGACAAAACCGCCACCCACCGCATCAAGGGTTACTTCACCGCCAACCAGTCCGGTGATGATTGTGTGGTCTCTTATGTTTGGGACATTTTCGACGCATCGGGCAAGCGCCTCAACCGTGTCACCGGCTCGCAAAAAACCCCCATGGTTTCAACCGATCCGTGGGACAGTGTGAAGGGACCGGTTCTGGACAAGGTCGCGGTTGACACCGCAGCCAAGCTGAAAAGCTGGCACGCCTCCATCTAGTGCCAATATCTAGGGGCCAATATCCAGGGTCCAGTCTCTGGGTTTACTGTTCAAAACCAAAATCTGACGCGATTTTCCCTGCCAGGTTCCTTCTCTTATTGCCTCTTGGAGAGAAGAAACCTGAAGGGACGCGAATCTCCTGCTCGGCTCCACTCTGGCAAGAACAACCAAAGCACAGCGTCAGATAGCGCAGGCGACCGCCTAGCCAGCCAAAGGGTGTATTTTTCATCCTTTCTCAACGGTGCGCCCAAAACATGCACCCAACCTGTGTGTTTTTAGGCGTAAAATTGGCGCAACGCCGTCACGGAAACTTTACATTCACGGGCTTCCATGCTTACAACGCCCCTGTCACAGGGCGCATCGGAGCCATCCCCCAACCAGCGGCTCCCATCTCATCGAATCGACAGGGCACAGGGTTCATGAAACTTCTCTCCGGCAATTCCAATCTCACCCTCACCAAACGCATCGCCAATTATCTCGGCATCGAACTCAGCGACGTTTCCGTCCGACGCTTTGCGGATCAGGAAATCTTCGTTGAAATCCACGAAAATGTGCGTGGTGAGGATGTGTTCGTTGTGCAGCCAACCTCCTACCCGGCCAATGACCACTTGATGGAACTCTTGATCCTCATTGACGCATTGCGCCGCGCTTCTGCCCGCCGCATCACCGCCGTCATTCCTTATTTCGGCTATGCGCGACAGGATCGCAAACCCGGCCCCCGCACGCCGATTTCCGCCAAACTGGTTTCCAACCTGATCTCCCATGCCGGAGCCGACCGCGTTCTGACCCTCGATCTCCACGCAGCACAGATTCAGGGTTTCTTCGACATTCCAACCGACAACCTCTATGCAGCACCCGTTCTGTCCCGTGACATTATGGAGCGCAACGAAGTCGAGAATGTCATGGTGGTGTCTCCAGATGTCGGCGGAGTTGTCCGTGCCCGTGCATTGGCAAAACGCATTGGCGCTCCTTTGTCCATCGTTGACAAGCGCCGCGAGCGCGCAGGCGAATCCGAAGTGATGAACATCATTGGCGATGTCTCCGGGCGCAACTGCATCCTGTTTGACGACATCATCGATTCCGGCGGCACCCTGTGCAATGCGGCAGAAGCCTTGATCGCCAAAGGCGCAGAATCGGTCACCGCATACATCACCCACGGCGTGCTGTCCGGCGGCGCGGTTGCCCGCATCACCGCCTCCAAGCTGCGCGAATTGGTAATCACCGATTCCATCGAGCCAACCGAAGCCATCCTCAATGCCCACAATATCCGGGTCTTGAGTGTCGCCAATCTGCTCGGCGAAGCCATTTCGCGCACCGCCAACGAACAGTCGGTCTCAAGCCTGTTTGATTAAGGACCTGGCACAAGCGCTTTGCCCCGCAAAGCGCGACTGTGGTGCAGCACATAAGAAACCTCTCAACGACAGGCATTTCCTTTGGAAATACCGAGAGCCAGAAGACACAAAAGCCCGGTCATCGACCGGGCTTTTGTGTAATGATCACAAGATCCAACAACCGCTTGGAGCCCAAATACGACATTGAAAATGGAGGGATCTTTTCGCGTGCGCAACATTGGGTGACCGGAATTCACGGCTCATCAACTGCAGCTCGCCACTTGTCTGATGGTATTATGATATTCACCACAAAAAGCCATTGGCTCGATCAGCTCCACTTCAAGTGCATCTCAAATAGAGTTGCCCCCAATTTTACAGATTTGATTGTTATAAAAAAATATGTATTCTAAAGTTGTATTTTGGTTTTGGCTGAATTTATGACGGGAAATGCAAAATGAAGGACCTTATTGCGATTGCAATGATAATTACCCTGATGTCCGTTTGTGTCTCAATCCCCGCAAATGCCGAAGGTAAGATTCTGACTAATTCAGAAAAAATTGCACTCGCTCAACTAAATTTGAACACCGTTGGTTGCAGCGCTGGAATGTTCGACGGGAAAATTGGGAAAAAAACAATAGAGGCGATCAAATGCTTCCAGTTTTATATGAAGTGGGAGAGAACCGGAAAACTCTCCGACAGGCAGATGCAGGTACTAAATGCAAGTGCCGCCATCAAACAGGCACAGAGCTTTCTCTCAAATAATTCTGTCGATGATTTGCATTACGTTCAAAACGCGACCAAATATTATTGGCGATTAGTGCATGCTTCACTGAAGCTTCTCGATCTTTATCGCTTCCCCATAGATCATGGCATGGTGACCATCGACGTTGGCGACAGCAATGGCCACGTACCAACCATTGATACAGTGAAGGCAATCAAGACTTGGCAAAGAATACATGGCTCCAAGCCAACCGGCGTATTAACAAAAGGCCAGGCCGTTGTGCTGTTTTCAAAGACAATTGGTTCACGCGTTTACAGCTAGGGAACGACTGAAAAACGGCGCTATTATACTGGCCAGTCTAGAACAATAAAAGTTGCTCGGTATCTGTCTTTGCCTGATCTTTTCCAGACTGGCAACAAGCCCCTAGTTGCCAGTAATCAAGGAAAGCCAAAAAATTCTTCTTCGATGCAAATACTCACAAAACCTACCAATAAATCGCTTGCCAAAACTGAAAAAAGAACAGCTCTCAAAAGTGGCGGTGGTGGAGCTGGATATTCCAATATCAAGGAAAAGCCAACGAAGCCCCCAAAAACTTCAAGCCAATTGAGTAAGGTGCCGGAAAGCCATGCTTTCACCCACAAGACGTTTCCGGCTGAATATGGGATTACCAACGCAGCCAAATCGAACAACAATAAAGTATTTACGGTTGAAAAACTTGGAATTAAAGTTGTCGTGGCTGATTTAGTTAATAGAAAAAATGACAAATTGTTTGTTCATAAGGTTGTTTCTGTGCAGCGTGGGGGAGCCGCGTATATAGCAGGCGTACAGCCTGGTGATCTAATTAAAAATTACTATTCTGGGCATTTTTTTATACCTAAGAGCATTCACCGGTATATGAACCCTAGTCAAAGAGAAATACATAGCCAATCTATTAAGCGAGTTTCGAAATGGAACACGGAAAACATTATAAAATTGATCGATATGAAAATAACGATAAACAAAGGGGTGCGACTTGACTTTATTTGGAAAAACTCGAATTCCTCACGCCGCGATTACGATTCAGCTAGTCTCGATTTAGTATACAAAGGGCCTGCAGAAGGTGATTGGATTTCAACCGGAGGAACTAACGGAATCATTCCGGATGATGGAAGGCCCAATCTTCCTGGCGTTATAGCCCTGCGAAAACGAATTAATAAGCAAGCAGATAAAGAACAAGAGCGAACTTCAGAACTGACCCGCCAATTTGAAAATGACGTACTCAAGTTAGATTTATCTAATTGTAAATTGCCCGCTCTTGATGATGAGTTGGCAAAAAATGGAGTTAAAGAAAAAGAACTAACACAGTACATACTTACATCCCAGTTCGTTCCGCCACTTGAATTTATCTATCAGCAACTTAGTTTGTTGTATAAATGTACCAGTAAAAAAAATATTGGTTAACTCGCAATAAGTACAAGATTCTTAATCAAAATAAGAGATTAACGACGAATTTTTACGACCGTGATTTAGCTAACCACGAGTGGGTTAAAAGATATGGGCAGATTGCGGATGAATATATAGAGAAGTATAATTTACGAAGAGATCGCGGTGAATTTTTAGCAATTCCGGATGTTTTTAATGTTGGTGATATAGACGAGATCGGTACGCCGGATTATGTGCTGCTTAAAGATCTTGGTAAAAAGAAATTAAAATCAATCTCCTCAGATACCAAGCGCGGACAATATGCTCAGTTACGATTGGCTTATTTGAGATCTAAAAATTCCAACAGCGCCCTCACCATAATGGAACGCGAGGGTTACGTCATTCCAGACAGTAAAAAAGCGACAAGCAACTGATCTTAACAATTCTCAATGGTCTTAAAAGCGGCAATCTTGATTTCGACAAGGCTAAAGCCGACATCGACGCCAGAATTCGCGTGATCAATGACTCTGACGTCTATTCAAAAAACGGCCTTCAAATATTGTTCCAGAGCGCAGGAAAGGCCGACTTTGGCTTGACGGACGCTTTTTCAAATGTGATTTCACACGCCCAACGTATCGATATACTCAACAAAAGAATGTGGCGATTGAGAGCGGCGCTAAATGCGCCGAAGAAAAAGATTTGTCAGGCCCCCAGCAGCGTTCAATTCTGCCAATATAATGAAACAACAACATCGAGCTATCTCGGCAGGGAATTCATATACAACCACACTGATGTTACAAATACTTGTACGGGAGCGTGCTCCGGCGTCAACGGATGGTGCGATTCCCGAACTGGTAAAAAATATAGCTCATTTATGGATGCGGAAAACAGCAACTGCCAGTCTGCCTCGCTCGATCAAATCAGACAACGAATTGGACGATAGTGCGAGGGCCGCACAGATCGGTCACATCTTTGTTGCTTGGAAATTTCATCGCGATAACGAACGTCTCAAAGGTCCGGAGGTTGTGTGGAAACGCGCTGTAATATTTTCCACTATCATCAGACAGCGTTTCAAAGTTCCGAATTGGGAATATTCGGCAGTTTACTGTTTTCGGTGGTCTAGAGGCCGCTCTTTTTCGATTTCAGGTCATTTTAGGCCGGAGAGGAAGCGGAGCTGACCACAATTAGGTAGCCATCGCCTTGATCATCGCTGGAATGCCTATGATCTTGATGAGCCGCCGGAAGTTATAGGCCAAGACATGCAGCGCCATCTCCGTTGCCACATGTTTGATCGTTTTCAATTTGAAGTGCGTCGCTCCCATCCATGATTTGATGGAACCGAACGGATGCTCGACAGTCATGGAGCGGATCGCCAATCGATCTGGATTTTCATCGATGCGCTTCTGCATTCGTTCCAGAACCGCCTCATGTTCCCAACGTCGAATACGACGCTCTTTTGCTGGTGTGCATTTATTCTTGATGACACAATCGCAACAGGAACTGGTCCAATATGAATGGAGGACTTTCCCGCCTTCCTGATTGGTAAAGCGGTAAGTGAGTTCTTGTCCGGCGGGGCAGATATAGACATTCCGGTCATGATCATAGGCAAAGTCGGCCCGATCAAAGCGTCCCTTGGCACTCGCCCCAGATGTCATGGGCTTGGCAACCGTAGCAGCAATCCCCGCTGCCTCACAGGCAACAATTTCCTCACCCTTGAAGTAGCCCTTATCTGCGATAACTTCGAGTTTGTCTGTCGACATTGCATTTCGGGCCGCCACAGCCATCATCGACAGGGCGTCACGGTCATAACCTTGATTGGTAACTTCATGGGCAACGATGAGATGATGCTTGGCCTCAACTGCGGTCTGAACATTATAGCCCACAACGCGTGGCATCCGGGCGGTCGTCGCCATGGCTCTGGCGTCAGGATCACTGAGGGAGATCTGTGTTTCGCCCGTGGTGTTCATGCGTTGTTCAACAGCGCGCAGCCTATCTGCTTCTTTCTTTAAGTGGTTAAGCTTGCGAACGGTACGGGTCATCCGTGATGTGGGAATGGTCCAACCGGTCTTATCAAGAGCTTCGTCTGCTCTCTTGACCTCAGCCAGATATCGTTCAATCGCAGCATCAATCTCGCCAAGTTTGCGGCGTAGCTTCTCTCGGGTGAAGCTCTTTGCCTTGGCGTTCACCGCCTTGAACCGACTTCCATCAATGGCGACCAAATTACCATCAAGCAAGTCAAGGCCACGACACAGGGCGACAAACTGTTTACAGGCTTTGCGGATGGCCGGGCCATTGTCTTTCCTAAAATCAGCAATCGTTTTGAAGTCCGGCTTCAGGCGACACGTCAACCAGAGAAGCTCAAGATTACGACCACATTCACGCTCAAGACGTCGCGACGACTGAATCTGATTGAGATAACCGTATATGTAAATGCGCAACATCAAACCGGGATGATAGCCAGGACGACCTGTATTCTTGGGAATGGTATTGAACCCCAAAGCGGACAAATCCAGCATATCGACAAACGCATCAATGGCCCGAGTTGGGTTATGCTCTTCGATGAAATCATCAAGACAGTCCGGCAACAACGCGACCTCAGAACGCCCAATACCTTCGATAAATCGTGACATGCCAAATCTCCGATTCAACCTCAGATGAGTATACCATCAATCGCTCATAAATGGGGTTTTCACACAGCCTCTCCGCAAACCTGTCATCTGGACACTGAATTTGCTGCACCTTGTTTGAATGGCAGCAATGGAGAAGCGGATTTGCAGTAGCTCTCGATAGCTGAATGACCGGTAAGGGCCGCTCTTTAGAGGAGCGCTCTAGTCTGTGTTAACGATTCTGAGGTCATGATCGACGCGATATGTATGCTCCAGGCTCCAAACTTCATTGCAAAACGAGAGACGAAATCCCTCACAATACGCAAAGACATCGCCTATTGCTGCGAAGTCTTCATCAGGAACACACCCGATGAGCCCCAGCTCCATTATACCGCCGTGGCTGATCAACAGTGTGTTTGTTGCTTCTGGCAGACGTTCGATGCCATGTTGCCAGAGTATTCTTTGGGCTTCAGCGAACGCCCTGCATTGTTCATTTTCCCGGCACGCTTTTGCGATATAAGAAAGTGGCGAGGGCCAAGAGATTTGCTCAATCAGAGCGCCATCTATGTCTCCCAGACCCGGTATGCTGCGAGACACCTTATAACCCATTGCAATTGCCGTGTTCGCACCCCGGCCTAGCTCGCTAACCAAAACCTGATCGACATGCGACAGGCTTTCCGCCGACTTGGCGGCTAGCATTCGGCCTTGCTCTGTCAGTTTCTGAAAGGGTTTTGACCGAATTGAATGCCGGCGCACATCGAGAGTTCTCATAAATTTGGTTCTCCATCCGAGGGCGAAGCATGAATTATGACTCAGTCCAATGCTCGGCGGTATCGGTATAAGATCATAGCACCGACACGCTGTCTTCTGCTTCCTTCGCGTTGTCGCCCTGAGTGCCGAGATGCTGCGTTTGGCATGAATGGCAGCATTAGGGTAGCTGGCTTGCTGTATATCTTCACCGACAAATGTCAGCTCTGGGTCGAATTTTTCGGTCAGATTGGACGCTGTAAACCCGATGATTTTGCACCGCATTCGGCCGCTAGGGCCCAAAGCAGACAGGAACGCACTATTTGTATTTCAGTGATACCCCGCAGTTATCGACGGGGCTGTCAATTCGGTAGCTTGGTACACTGATTGCCAGATCAGTTGGTATCTGGTGTAACCTGGAAAGGGCGCCATTAGTTCGCGAAGGAGTGCAGCTTTTTGCGAGAACTAACGAGCCGATACTGGTTTGAGTGCCTCTGGTGACTTGTGATCGCGTTATTCCGCTGGATCAATCACCAGCAACAAACGCGTTTGCGATCCTTCCGACGAATCTGGTGAACGATGGAGCAGCTTACATTCCTCGTCGGATTGCCATTGCCGTCCTCGAAATAGGCCAACAGCGCCGATCGTCATCTGGCTAACGCGGCTGCCATTGTTGTGTTCGGTCTCGGAGATATATTGCGTGGCCGGGCCGCGATAGGTGCAAAGCAGGCGAGAAGACACATTGTCGATGTGAAATTTCGGGCACATCACTTCGTCATCAACGTCCAAGCGGATCTGCACGTTGTTCACGCTCATGATCTGGCCATAGATGTAGGCGAGAGCTGCGACGTCTCCGGCCAACATTGACCGCTCAGACCCCGCCGGAAGCGTCTTGATATCGCATGCGGCATGGACCGCGCTTTCCGCCAGCCCAACCGGGACGACAGTGCGCAGCTCCGGCAGTTGATCCGCAGGTATCCCATCCACCCATGACTGAAACTCCCTGGCTGGTTTTCGCTGCCAGATCGTCGCGGCAATGCCGGGTTTTGAAATGAATTCCAGTGTTTCGGCTTCCCGGCCAGTCAACACTTTTTCGGCAGTCTGATCGGGGCGGATGGTCTTGAATTGATCGTCGGCGATCTGGTTCGACAATAGCTCGCTCACGCTGCTTGCTCCCGTCGCACCCATTTGGGAAACGGATCTGTTTGCTTTTCGAGTTTTTCAAGGCCTTCGAGATCGGCGACATCGGCCAATGCTGCATCCAATCGGGATTTGAGGTGCTCCCAATCAATGCCAGCACCGATGAACACGATTTCCTGACGCCGATCCCCAAATGGCTCGACCCATGTCTCCTTGAGATACTTCATCGCTTGCGGATTGTTAGGCCAGCGATTTTTGGGCACAGAAGCCCACCAAGTCCCGATGGGGTCTACACTGGACAGAGCGCCCGCCAATGAGAATTCTGCCACCCACTCAGGGCGGGTCGTCATCCAGAAGTGCCCTTTGGCGCGAATGACACCGGGCAATGGGCCATTTAAAAGGGCGTGGACTTTCTGCGGATCAAACGGTCGCCTTGCACGATACACGAAAGACTGGACACCATATTCCTCTGTTTCCGGAACATGGTCGGCAAATCCGTAAAGTTCTTTGGCCCACAGAGGATGTTCGTGCGCCTTGTCGAAATCAAACAAGCCGGTATTCAGAACGTCGCTCACCGCAACTTTGCCGAAATCCGTCTCAATGATTTTTGCGTCGGCGTTCAAGCTGCGAATGATTTTTCGCGCTGCGTCCACTTGCCCAGCCGAGGCAGTGCTGACTTTGTTGATCACCACGATATCGGCAAACTCAATCTGATCGGTCAACAAATGAACGAGGGTGCGATCATCTTCCTCCCCCATTGTCTCGCCGCGGTCTTCGAGAAAATCGTGGCTGGAATAGTCCTTGAGCAGATTGACCGAATCCACCACCGTTACCATCGTGTCCAAGCGCGCGACATCAAACAGGCTCACGCCCTTCTCATCGCGGAACTCGAAGGTCGCAGCCACAGGTAGCGGCTCGGAAATGCCGGTGGACTCAATGAGCAAGCAATCAAATTTGCCCTCGTTTGCTAGACGGCGAACCTCGATTAGGAGGTCATCCCGCAGCGTGCAACAAATGCAGCCGTTGGACATTTCTACCAGCGTTTCGTCTGTCTGGCTCAGTTCTGCACCACCAGCGCGCACCAGATCAGCGTCAATATTGACCTCTGACATGTCATTGACGATGACCGCGACCCGAAGTCCTTCGCGATTGTTCAGGACATTGTTGAGCAAAGTGGTTTTACCGGCACCCAGAAAGCCGGACAATACGGTGACGGGTAGGCGATTATCGGACAAAGGAAAACTCCATAGATTGAAAATGTAATGTTATAACGTAACGTCTAAATTCGAAACCGGGGCTTTGGCAAGCTCTTTTTCTGAAATGAATGGAAATACACAGAAGGAGGTGCAGCATTGCGGGCAAGATCTCGATGGCCAGCCCGCAAAGTTTCCGCCTTGCTCAGGCGTTACACAGAGCGGCCCCATCTGCTCTGGCGACTTCCCCGGGCAGCCGATCAAGCAGGCCCGGGTTCAACCGCAGGCGTTCCAACAAAGGATGTAATTTGTCAGTTGAAATGCGATGCAGGTTCATCAGATCATTCAGAGCTCGCCCTATCTTGGGGACCCAAGAACGGGATCATGGGGCAATAACCTCGCCCTGCCCGACAAAGGCAACTTCACCGGCAACTGTAATGCTTTCCACATTTTCCGATGTGCCATAGGGGGTTACGATGAGCTCACTTGGCCTTCCCATAAAATGCCCCTGCTTAAGTGAGAAACGTTCGCCTGGCTGCGCAAGTCCGTGCTTCAGCGTATAAGCGCCAACGGCACCCGCCGCGCTGCCGGTCGCGACATCCTCAACAATTCCGTCATTGTTCCAATGCCGTCCCTCAAAGGTGTCTATGTTAAAGAGATAGGCAAAATCGGCGCCAAAGTGTTGCAGTGTATCTTCAAGATCCGGCACTGTTATGTGTGCGTCACCCAAGCCGCGATGAACCGGCACAACTAGATATGCAAGACCTGTAGAAATAACCTCCATAGGAAGGTCGGATATCGCATCCAGATTGAAAGCACGAGCGATCTCCGGCTTTCTATCAACAATGCCCAACATCTCTGGCCGTCCCTGATCCAGTGTGCCGAAATAGCGACCTTCACGATATTCCGTGGTGATTTGCACCTGTCGCCCTCCTTGCAGCTCAAGGGTCCAGTTGCGTTTTGCGTCTGTGCCTGACAGCTTATGCAACGTGCAAGCGGCTCCAATGACGGGGTGACCGGCAAATGGAAGCTCCTCGAGCAAATCGAAGATTTGAGCAGATATCCGACCATCCGTTTCGTGCAGAAAGATCGATTCAAAGTGCCGAAGCTCTTGTGTGATGGTTAGCATTTGTTCGCTGGTCAGCCCCGCGCTATCGGTGAACACCGCCAGACTGTTGCCAGAATAGGGAGCACTCGCAAAGACATCACAATGGACGTAGTTGAAGACTTGCTTATTTGGTGACATAAGTGACCTGCATAGAAAAAAGAGAATATAGATGAATAACTATATAGATAGAGATCCTGTGTCAATAGCGCGTGGTCTCAGCGCCGTTGCCAATGAGAATCGCTTGCGCATCATTCATTGGCTGGCAAATCCCGAACGGCATTTCCCTCCGCAGGTGGATGGCGATCTGATAGATGATGGTGTCTGCGTTGGCTTCATCACAGAGAAAATCGGTCTCAAACAGCCAACGGTGACTAGCCATATGAGGATTTTGCAAGAAGCGGGGATAGTGGAGAGTAAGAAGATCAAAAACTGGGTGTTTTACAAATTGCAGAAAGATCGAGTTGGTCAAATCATTGGGGACGTTACCAGCCTGATCCGAAGCGAAACCACAGAAAGATAGTCAATCTGCCCACATGTCTACATAAGCTATATTTTGCACCTCTGCCGGCCAGAGACGGTCGTGCCCATAGCGCGCTGCGAGATATCGAAGAATGGCCCC
>CAXXSO010000058.1:0-15341 GCA_963676965.2 uncultured Cohaesibacter sp. | reverse complement strand
CGGCCAGCAGCGCATTGAAGTCGGACGATCCTAAAAGATTGACGATGATCAGAGCGAACAACAGGCTCGGGATCGACATCACCGCATCGACGGTGCGCATGATCACCTCATCAGCTCGTCCGCCCAGAAAGGCCGACGTCACCCCGACCAGTGCACCGACCACGGTGCCGATCAGAGTGGCCACCACCGCCATGATGACCGTGGAGCGGGCACCAATCATCAGCCGCGAGAAAATGTCCCGGCCATATTGATCGGTTCCCAGCAGAAAGTCTGCGCTGGGGCCCTTGAAGCGCACCAGGATCGACATGGCTTCAGGATCATGGGGAGCCAGATAGGGGCCAAAGGCCACAGCAACGAGCACCAGAAAGACGATGCCGCTGCCAAGCGCCCCTTGCGGGGATCGCATCAGACGTTTGAGAAAATCAATCATACTGGATCCTCTTGTCGAGCAGGGAATAGAGGATGTCGGCAATGAAATTGACCAGACAGTAGGTCGCGGCCATGATCATTACGCCCGCCTGAATGGACGGTAGGTCGCGGGCCTGAATGGCAATGATCAACTGGCGGCCGATGCCGGGAATGGCAAAGATCTCTTCCACCACGATGACCCCGCCAAGCAGATAGCCCACATCAAGCGCCACAATGGTGATCGCTGGCAGCAATGCATTGCGCAAGGCATGCCCCCAGAGCACTTGCTGGGAGGAAAGGCCCTTGAGACGAGCCGCCCGGATATAGTCGGTATGCAGCACGTCAACCATTTCCGATCGCACCATGCGTGAGACATGGGCCACCAGAATGATGGAGATGACCGCTGCGGGCATGATCAGATGGGCCACTCCGCCCCAGAAATTCTCGGTGAGCGGCACATAGCCTGTCGGCGGCAGCAGTTTCCAACGATCGGCGAAAAACAGCAGCGCCAGCGTGGCCGTGACAAATTCCGGCAGAGACACCCCGACATAGGAAATGAGACTGACAGCCATGTCGACAATCTTGCCGCGACGCACCGCAGCCAGAATGCCCAGAGGCACCGCGATGAACAGCATCAGGCAAATGGAGAAGAGTGCGAGAAGCAACGAGCGGCTAAGAGCCTCGATCATGACGGGCCCGACGGACAGGCCGGTGCGCAAGGACGTGCCGAAATCACCCTGAAATACACCCAAAATCCAGTGCAGATACTGCGTCCAGACCGGATCGTTCAGCCCCATCTGCTCCCGAAGCGCACGGAGCGCTTCCTCGGTCGCGTTCTCGCCCAACATCATCACCGCCGCATCGGCAGGCAGAATCTGGGTCATGGCGAAAACGATCAGCGACACGATCAGGAGCGTATAGAAAATCAGGGCCACCCGCTTTGTGAGATAGCTGGCAGACAATGTTTTGTTCCTGTTGTTTGTTCCCGACAGCCTGACAGCCCCAAGAGAGGGGACTTGGAACCGTCAGGCCGTCGGCAGCATGAACATGCTGCGGGGAATTATGACCGCGTTGGAGCCTTGTCGCTCAACCATGTATGGTCGAACCGGAACACCGAAGCGCGCGGATGAATTTCATAGGCTTCAACCCATGTGCGCTTGGCACCCAGCACATCAAAGAAGGTCGGGATGAGGGACGGAACCCCCTCATACTGAAGCGTCTGGGCCTCAGCATAAAGCTTGGCACGGGTCGCATCATCAGCTGTCACACGGGCGTCGTTGACCGCCATGTCAAAAGCGGAATTGTTCCAGCGCGTTTCATTCCAAGCCGCATCGGACGTGTAGAGCAATTTGAAGATACCGTCTTCGGTTGGCTGCATATTGTAGAAGCCAACATAGAAATTACCCTTCTTCCAGACCTGATCCAGATAGGTGGCATGGGGCATCGTCTGCACTTCAATATCAAAGCCAGCGGGCTTGGCCATCTCGCGCAGGGCAACAGCGAGCTGGGTGCGCAGGGCCGGCTTTTCAGACGCCACCAGCGTGATCTTGACTCCATCGGCATAGCCGGCGTCCGCCAGCAGCTGCTTTGCCTTCTCGATGTCCGGCTTGCGCAGCGGCAGTTCGGAATAAAAGCGATAGGCATTGTTGATCGGGGTGTCGTTGCCAGCCGTGCCGAAGCCTTCGGTGACAAACTGGACCATGGCGTCGCGATCCACCGTGAGGGCAAGAGCCTGACGGACACGCGGATCATCAAACGGCTTGACATCGCAGCGCATATTGACGTTACAGAACTGACCGGAGGCGATACGCTCCAGCTCGATGCCATCGGTGCCGTCAAGACGCATATATTCGATCGGATCAAGCGTGGAGATCAGATCGATCTCGCCAGCGATAAGCGCTGAGCTTTCTGCGGTTGAATCCGGGTAGACATTGAGTATGACCTTGTCCAGATAAGGGCGCTCGGGATCATAATAGTCCGGGTTGCGCTCAACCACGACCTGACGGTCCGGCTCGAAGGAAACCAGTTTGAACGGACCGGTGCCGACGGCTTCGCTGGAAAGCTTGTCAAAGCCGCTCTCGATGATGGCAGCGGGAACGATCTTGGCGCTCATGTAAGCGGTGGCCACTGGCATGTCGGCATAGGGGCCGGTCAACTTGAAGACGACGGTAAGATCATCCTTGGCCATCACATCCGCGATTGGACCAATATTCTTGCGGCCCGGAGAAGCGGTGTCTGGATTGAGGATCGCCTTGTAGGTTGCAACCACGTCTGCAGCGGTCATCGCCGAGCCGTCATGGAACTTGACGCCCTTGCGCAGGGTGAAGGTCCATTCGGTGAGATCGTCATTGGGGCTCCAACTTTCGGCCAGATCGGCTTCCGGGCTCATATCCACCTTGAGGCGCGTAAGGCCACTATAGAGCAATTCGGACAGCATACATTCGGGATTGACCCGGACGAGCAGCGGGTTGAGCACACTGGCGGCCTGATCGATGGCAACACGCAGGGTGCCACCCTTTACAGGAGCCTGGGCAAATGCGGGGACTGAGAGAGAAAGAGACGCGGACGCTGCCACAAAGGCAGTGCCGAGGAGAAAACGTCTGCGGGTTGTTTTTAGCATTGTTTGTTCGTTCCTTCTTGAGGTGATTTTTTGCTGATTTTTGCTGTTTTTTTAGTTTTTAGTCCGGAATCATATCCGGTTCGAAGTCTGAGGCCAGATAGGACAGCACGCTTTTGGCAAGCGCGATGATGTCTGGTGTCGTTGTGTGTTCATCGGGGCCGTGCACATTGCGGGACGGCTTTCCCAACCCGCCAAGCAAGACTTCCTGCATCACGCCAGCCTGCTGGACATATCCGAAGTCCGAACAGCTGGCCGCGCCCCATTTGGCAAACTCTTGCCTGTGATAGCCAAAGCCTGCACTCAGCGCCTGTTGCCAGCGGGGCCAGTGTGCCCCATCAGCGTCAGCTGTCGGGGTCAGATGGGATGTCAGCTCGATGCTATAGGTGATCATGTCGAGATCATCCAATGCCGCATGAATGCATGCCTCGATCTCCGCGCGGGCGTCCTCGTAGAATTCTTCCGGCGCATAGCGCCGCCCGATCAGCAACTCAAAACAGCCCGGCACCTGACCGGGGGCCGTCCCGCCATTGGCAGCAGCGATATAGAGCTGGGGTCGCAAGGGGCCGCTTGCGCCAGGTGCTGGGGCAAGCTTTGAGGCACGCGCGCCGACCCGTTCCTTGAGCGTCATGAGCGCATTCATCAGCGGGATGCTGGCTTCGATCGCATTGGCCCCTGCCCCGCTGCGATTGCCTTCCCCCGCATGCACGGGCACGCCGTGAATGGATAGCGTAAGCGCAAAGACGCCGAAACATCCAGCCCAGATGCGGGGGGCTGCGGTGCCGTTGAAATTGAGAATATGGCCCTTGAGATGGCCTTGTTCTGCCAGATAACGGATGCCGGGATAAAGACCGGATTCCTCGTCGGTGCAAAACAGAAGCATGGGATCATAGGCAAGCGGAATATCAAGATCTCTGGCTACCTTGAGCGCCAGATAGCAAGCAGCCATGGTGCCCTTCATATCCGCAGCCCCCAGCCCGTAGAGCCGATCATCCACTTTGGTCATGACAAAAGGATCGTAGCTCCAGCCCGGTGCAACGGGCACCGTGTCAACGTGGAAATAGAGCCCACAGACCGGCTTGCCCGTTACACGCTCACCAATCAGATTGACCCGTTCGCCAGACGCTTTGCCCGTACGGGTCTTCCACAAGTCCTCTGGCACTGATACGCGTTCGCAATCGAAAGACAGTGGTTCAAACAGTGACTGCACCAGATCTGCAAAGGCTCCATACCCCTCTCCCGGAGGGAAAGTCGTGTCGGCTGCGATCATCTGTGCCAGCGCATCCTCTGCGGAGTTTACAGATGTCTCAATGGCTGCAAAAGCCGATTGCAAAGCTTGATGCAAATGTAGAGAGTTGCTTTTGTTTGACACCTTGTTGCCTCTGGATAGTGGACGGTGGCGAATGTTTTCTATAAACTATATAGAAATATAATGTGAGCAAATGAGATGGATTGTCAATATGAAAGATGACGAGACGCTGCAGGCCCTATTTCCCAAGGCGCAGGATGATGATTTTTCACCGTCAATGGCTGAAAGAGCTCAACCCCTCTACCTCGTGGTCAAGAAACAAATCTTTGAAGCTATCATGATGGGCAAATGGCCTGCAGGCACAGTCTTGCCCAGCGAAGTGGAACTGGCGCGGATGCTGCGTGTTTCGGTTGGGACGATCCGGCGGGCGCTGAGCGAATTGACCAATGAAGGCATGCTCAGCCGCCGCCGCAAGACCGGCACAGTGGTCACAGGCCGCACTCCCCAACACAGCCTGCGTTTTTTCTTCCAGTATTTCCGGCTGCATGGTTTGGACGGATCCCTGCAGCATTCACAGGCCAGAAATCTGTCTCTGGAGTTTGGTGAAGCCACGGATGTCGAATCAGAGAATCTGAGAGTTGTTCCCGCGGCCCCCGTCATCCGCCTATCGCGTGTTCGCAGTGCGCACGACAGGCCCGTGATGGTTGAAACCGTGACAATGCCATCTGAGAAACTGGCAGACTTCCCCAAGAATGTGGAAGACGTCCCTGCTTTGCTCTTTCTATATCTGCTTGAGCATTACGATATTCGTATTTCGGCGGTGCGCGAAAAGATTGCTGCGGAACTCGCCAATGAGGATGATCTCGCCTATCTGCAACTGGAAGCTCCAAGTGCTGTTTTAACGATAGAGGAAGTTGCCTACGATCAAACAGGCACACCCATGCTGTTCACCAAGCACAGGGCAACCACCCGCAACCACCGCTACATCAACGAACTGCAATAGGGAGCTAAGGCTCGGTAGGCATGGAGACATTGCTCAATCTATGACTAGCAGTCCAGCACTTATCGCTATTTCCCGGATTTGATAATTCGGACCGATCGTCGATCCGCTCTTGTGAGTGCTCCGGATTAACTGTTGGTACGATGTTGGCCCTCGTTCCATGGCAATGATGAATGCGAGGGTGGAAAAGCGAACGGTCACTTCGTTCTTCGAGGGTCTATTTTTCTCCCCCCAAGCGATCTCCATCACCCGAAAACACTCATCTAAGGTCGTGATTGGCAATCGAGACCCAATCCTGCCATTGAATGAAATTCCAACATTGCCGCATGGACTCTGAAAGCTGTCTTCGCCATGAATGCAGCATTTCTGGATACCTTAACCTATTGATGAGATCAGACCCACCAGAGCGTGATGCCATCGCTTCGAATATACCGGCGTTGTTCACGAACACATCAAGGCGTCCATGCTCGGTTTTAATGTGTGACGCAGTGGCTATGCATGTCATTTTCGTGGCAACCGTTCAGATTTTACTGCTGGATGGTTGTTACAGGACTTTTGGGCAAGCGAGAAGTGAGGTGCGCATTCGCTGAAGGCCTTTAAACTATCCATACTGTGCAGACTCGGTTAAAATACTGAAATGTCGAGCCTCGCAGCTATGGCACCTCCCAAAAGATCTCAAAAGGAATTAAACCATGCACCCCAATCCGGTTTATCATTCTTATGGCAGGAAAGAAAATCTTGCGTTTGCGCGCCAGAGAGGGTTCGGCGTTTTGGCCGCACAGGGCGACGGAGCACCCCTGTTGAGCCATGTTCCCTTTGTTCTTGATAAAGAGGGCCGGAGTGCCGAGCTGCACCTGATGCGTTCAAATCCGATTGCGCGGGCCGCTAAATTTCCCATTCCGGCGCGCATAGCGGTTTCAGGGCCTCATGGCTATGTCTCGCCTGACTGGTACGGCATGGAGGATCAGGTGCCGACCTGGAACTATGTTGCCGTTCATCTGACAGGCACATTGGAGCCGATGCCTCAGGAAGAAATAGCAGGCGTTCTGGACCGCCTGTCGGATCATTTCGAGGCGTTTTTAACCCCGAAACCGATCTGGAAAATGTCCAAGATGCCACAAGAGGTGTTAGATCGGTTGATGCGCATGATTGTGCCGTTCCGTCTTGTCGTTGAAGAGGTCGATGGCACCTGGAAACTTGCCCAGAATAAACCTGAGGAAGCAAGGCTCGCCGCGGCAGGAGAGCTGGAGAAAACCGGATTTGGCGCCGAATTACAGAATCTGGCCGAGCTCATGCGCAATTGGCAAGCGACATAGCGGTCACTGGACGCCGTGGTAAAGCCGAAACTATTCGCGATGAGGTAGCGCATCCAGAAGCAGCTTGAAGATGGACAGATGTTGGCGCTTGGTGGGATGGTAGAGGAAGTGGACGCTCTGCTTAAGCTTTGTCAAGGGTCGCTATGTCCGGTTTGCCACCAAGAAAGCCCGCAATTTCTACCAGAAGGAACTGGGCTATAGCACCGATGTGAGCGATATCGCGGGCGATTGGCATCAGAGCAATGCGCGGGAACACCCGTTCACGAGAATGCAATACCATTCTGAGAAATAGCGTTTAAATCTAAACCGGTGACCCGGTTTAGATTTAAATCGCTCTAGAGGCTGCGGGCTGGAAGGCAGGGTGCCAACAGACCCGCGATCACAGCGATGCCTGCCAGATCATCAAGGCTGTAATGCCCCTCAACATGACTGAGGGAGAGAACGCCAATCACTTGCCCGTCAGACACAATCGGCGCACAGGCGCAGGATTGACAGCCTAGCGAGAGGATTTTCTCGGCATCGGGGAAGGCCCAGCGGATCGCCGCCTCACCATCACCAAGCCAGCAGAGTTTCTCTTTCAGCACATGGTCACCCCAGGGGGTGGGGCCCATGGGCTTGCGTCCGCCGGGGGGATAGTCTGTCTCGTTCGAACTGAACAAACGCATGATTTCACCTGCCTCGCCATCGTTGAGCAAAATGGTGAAGAGCCGGAAGCCATAGGCCTTGCGACAGATGTCCATGGCCAACTCGAAGCTCATCACAGGCATGGGGGCACAGGTGCCATGCGCTTCTGGCACCGGGCGCGATTTATCAGGATGCATTGTTGTATCTATCCGTAAAGCGTGTTGGGGAGCCACAGGGCGATATCCGGGAACAGGGCCAGAATGGTGACGCCGAGCAGCATGAGGAAGAAGAAGGGGAGCGCCGCACGCGCGACATAGCCGATGGACTGTCCCGAAATCCCTTGAAGGACAAACAGGTTGAACCCCACAGGTGGCGTTACTTGCGCCATTTCGACCATCAGCACGAGATAGACCCCGAACCAGATTGGATCGAATCCGGCCTGTTGCGCCAGCGGCAGCGCAATCGGCAGGCTCATCACCACGATGGAGTTGCCATCCAGAATGAAACCAAGACCAAGATAGAAGAGCGACAGGATGATCAGCAGCATCCATGGCGACGGATCGAGGCTGGCAATGGCCTGCGCCACATTGGCGGGGATGTGGAGATAGCCCATGGCAGTCGACATCAAGGCAGCAGCAATCAGGATCGAGCAGACCATGGTGGAGGTTATGAGCGCGCCCATCAGCGTCTCGGCCAAAAGAGAGAGGGAAAACTGCCCCATCACCATGGCGATCACAATGGATGCAATCACCCCGACCGCCGCCGCTTCCGAAGGCGTGGCAATGCCGGTGTAGATCGAGCCGAGGACGATGGTCATCAGGATCACGAGCGGGGCCAGATTCAGACATGCCTTGGCGAAATCGAGAGGAGTGTGGCGGGGACGATCCGTCGGGACAAGGGTGGGATCAAGCCACGACCGGATCATGATATAGGCAGAATAGAGCGCCGAGATCATGATGCCGGGCACCAGACCGGCCGCGAACAGGCGACTGATCGACTGCTCGGCCAGAATGCCATAGACGATCATGACGATCGACGGAGGGATCAACAGGCCCAGACTGCCCGCCCCGGCAAGGGAACCAAGCGACAGCGATTGACTATAACCGCGACTGGATAGCTCTGCCGTCGTGATCTTGCCGACGGTCGCCGTTGTTGCCGGAGACGAGCCGGACACAGCGGCAAACAAGGTGCAACCCAGCACGTTGGTGTGCAAAAGACGACCGGGAATATAGTCAACAAAGGGAGAGAGTCCCCGGAACAATCGGGCAGAGATATCGGTGCGAAAGATAATTTCTCCCATCCAGATGAACATCGGAATGGCGGCAAGTTCCCAGCTCGAGGCATAGCGATAGAAAATATTCGCCGCGATGCTGCCAATGCGGAAGGGTGGCATCTCCAGAATGAGGCTGAGCGAACAGAATGCAACCATGGCAAGGCTCGCAAAAACCCAGGTTCCGAAGCCAAGAAACGCAAACAAGAGCACCAGAACGATGCCAAAAGAGACGAGTGTTTCCATAGGGGTGTGCCTTTGGCTGCTATTCGGTAAAAGGTTGGGGTTCGCGCGGCGCTGGCGTCGGATAGCCTTGCAGATGCCGCAGACCATGCGCGAAAATCTGCAGCGCGAAGACGAGCAATCCGGCGAGGATCACGCTCTCCGGTATCCAGACCGGAACCGCAGCAATCGAAGGCGACACGGTTCCGCGTGTCCATGCCTTTGCCACGCGGAGCCAGAACATCCAGGCAAGGCCCAGTGTCCCGGCCAGTAACAGACCTGCGGAAATAGCGGTCATGACATCTTGCAGTCGCTCAGGAAACCGCGCAAGCAACAGGTTGACCCGGATGAGCTGTTCATGTTCGAGCACATAGCCCAGAGACCAGACCGTGCATGTGGCCACTGCATAACCGACAAATTCAGCAGTCATGAAAGTGGAAGTCGAGAATAGCGACCGCAGCAGGATTTCCAGTGCGATCAAACCGACCATGAAGACCAGCGCAGCCGCGGCCACAATCGCTGCAAGCGTGGAGATGAAATAGACAAGTCGATAAAAGCGAGACATAGCAGCTCCGTTGCCCTGAGGAAGCAAGCCGACAATCCGGCTCTTTCACAGGCGGCCCCATCCGAGGTGAAACAGAAAGAAACGATCATGCCTGCCCCGGTAGAGCGATGCCGCCATGTGCGTTTGCGACATCCCCTTCGGGGCGGGCATGGGCATTTTACTTGCTGTTATACGCGTCGAGAATGCGTGTAGCACGCTCTCCGGTCGCTTCGATCCATTTGTTGATAAAGGGTTGGGCGGCCTCGCTAAGGGCCTGAGAGAATTCAGGGGGCACCGTCTCGGTCACCGTTACACCATTTTCCCGCAGAGTCTCAAAATCCTTGGTCATACCTTCCTCGAGCAGAGCCCAGCCAAAATCTTCAGCTTCCTTGGCAGCTGCCTTCACGGCCTTCTGCTCTTCAGGCGTCAGATCATTGAAGGCATCCAGATTGACGTGAACCCCCTGAAGGGTCGCGGCATAGTTTACATTGGTGAAGTTGGACTGCTGCTCCCACATCTGAATGCCGATGCCGCCATTGGCCGAGGTCAGCACCGCATCAATGGCATTGGTTGAAAGCTGGGCAGGCACATCGCTCCAGGCAATCTGGATCGGAAAGGCCCCGGCATTGCGCATCACTTCGGTCGAGCCGACATCATAGGTGCGCACCTTCACACCCTCAAGATCTGCGAGGGACGTGAAAGCCTTGTTACCCCAGAGCCCGGACGATGGCCACGGTGTTGCGAATAACAGCATCTGGTTGTTTGCGGCAAAGACGGCGTCATATTCGGGCCGGGCGAGTTCATAGAGCCTTGCAACATCCTCGGTGGTGGGGGCGAGAAATGGCAGAGCGGACAGCTGGAAAATGGGATCAATTCCAGGCCAGAAAACAAAAGCCGAAGAGGCCGCCTGCAAGGCACCGTCGCCAACAGCGTCAAACTGGTCAATGCTCTTGTATCCGAGCGCTCCGCCGTGATGCACGGTGATTGTCAAAGAGCCGTCGGTCTTTTGGGCGACCGCTTCGGCGAATTTGTCCGCGGTCTGGCCATTCAGGGAGCTTGCGGGATATTCCGATGCGAAATCCCAATTGGTGGCATTGGCTGCTGTGCTCGCAAGAGCCAAAAAGCCAACGGTTGTAAGAAGGAGATTGCGAAGCATGATTGTTATGTTCCCATGGAGTGCCCCGAGGGGCTGATCAGTTGGATGCAGCTTATAGGTGCTGCTTTGCACTTTGCCTTGAAGAAATGTCAGCTAGGACTTTACCTCAGTTACAGACTGTGCTGTTCTTATGTTACAAGCAAAGCTGTTCGTAAATCAAGGTTCGTTTCAATTATGAGCCGCGACAAACTCAAAAGGATTTCAAAAGGCCATGTCATCATTGTTGATCAGGAATGCCCGCATCGTCGACGGGACAAGCCCGGAGCCATCTTGCGCCATTGATATTGCCATCGAGAATGGAAAGTTCGTCGATGTTGCCGCAGATATCACATTCAATGCAGACGAAACCCTTGATCTCAAAGGCGCAGTTGTGATGCCGGGCCTGATCGACTGCCATGTGCATGTGATCGCGACAACGGCAAATCTGGGCCAGAATGCGGAACTGCCAAATGCCTGGGTGGCGCTTCAGTCAGCCCGGATCATGAAGAACATGCTGATGCGTGGCTTCACTACCGTGCGCGATCTGGGCGGTGCTGACCGCGGCCTTCAGATGGCGACCGAAGCCAGCCTGATTGACGCACCGCGGCTTGTGATTTGTGGCAAGGCCTTGTCCCAGTCAGGCGGCCACACCGACTATCGTGGTGCCTATCATAATCGAGATGTCAGCTACTACCCCGACAAACTCGGCGCCCTGGGCCGTGTCTGTGACGGTGTGCCTGCCGTTCTTCAGGCCGCTCGGGAAGAGCTGAAAAACGGCGCGCAATTTATCAAGATCATGGCCGATGGTGGCGTCTCTTCCCCGTCTGATCCGGTTGGCTATCTGGTCTTCTCGGTGGATGAGATCAAGGCCGCCGTCGAGGTTGCCAAGGGCTTTGGCTCTTATGTTGCGGCCCATCTCTACGACGACGCGGCTATCGTGCGCGCCCTTGACTGCGGCGTCGAATGTATCGAACACGGCAACCTGATGAGCGATGATACCATGGCCCGCATTGCCCGGGAAGGACAGGTCGTGGTGCCGACCAACATCACCTTCGACTATCTGGCCAAGGAAGGTGCCCAGTTCGGCTTACCACCCGAATCAGTCGCCAAGATCGAGGATGTACGGGAGGCGGGCCTTGAGCGTCTTGCCAAGATGCACAAGGCTGGCATTGTCATGGGCTATGGCACGGACCTGCTAGGCGGCATGCATCCCCAGCAGTCCGGCGAATTTGAACTGCGCGGTCGCTACCTTCCATCTGACGCTGTCATTCGCTCAGCCACCATCGACGCTGCCAAAGTGCTGCGCATGGAGGGTCAGATCGGCACGATCGCGCCGGGCGCCTTCGCCGACCTCATCGTCGTGGATGGAAACCCTCTCGATGACCTTGGCCTTCTGGCCGATCAGGGAGCGCACATGCCGCTCATCCTGCAGAATGGCGCGATCAAGAAGAAAGCCGCTTCCCTGTAATCAGCTCTTCGCGCATCGGATCCTCTTCGACCCGGTGCGCAATTCGCTTCCACATTTCAAGCAATTGAGGGGCGACCGTCTCGTCCTGATCGAAACTCTGATGGACCGCGATCCCGCGTAACACAGACAGGACAAGCTGGAAATAGAGCGAGTTGCTCTCGTTGCTCACTTCCCCCCACAAGAGCACCAGCGTCTTGGCATCACGCTTCTTGATCCAGCTCTCCATCACCTCTCGCAAGGAGCGACCCAGTTCATTGTCTTGCCGCGCAGCAAGCATCAGTTCAAGCGCCGCAATATAGCGCTTGGTCGAGAATATGTTGTCCCAATAGACATCAATCATGTCCCGAATGGTGAAGCGATCGACGTCATATTGTTCACCAAGGGGATAGATCTCTCCCCAACCATCGACCAGATGTTGATAGGCAGCCACAAGAAGCTGGTTTCGTGTCGGGAACTGATGCGTCAGGGCTCCTCGGGAAACATTCGCCTTCTTTGCGATCATGGTTGTCGAGATCTGCTCGTAGCCCAGCTCGGAGAGCATATCCAGCGTCGCGTCACAGACCTGAACACGGGTGGCATGCGAACGCTCCTCCTGCGTTCGACGCCGGGGTTTCTGTGCTGTTATCACGTCAACAGCGTCCTCGACCTGCGGCTTCATTTCCCTTAGTCCTCCTTGTCCCATTATACATGGCAATGCCAGATTGGGACCTTTCATGTCGATTTCTATTTACAAACAGTACAGCTTGTTTTTAACTTAGTCTCCATAATACACATCACCGGAAAATCATACAACAGGTGAGACAAGCAATCACAACAGACGGAGAACACTCTTGAAAAAACTCGCTCTTGGCCTCGCGCTTGCAACGCTCACTGCGATGCCCGCCTCCGCCACCGATTTCATCGCAAACTCCTTTTATGACATCGCGCATCCACTTTCCAAGTATGGCTATGGAGAGTGGGCAGAGATCGTCAAGGATCTGTCCGACGGTGATCTCAATCCGCAGGTCTATACTGGTTCGGTTCTCTTGTCACCGCGCGCCAGCCTTCAGGGCGCACGGGACAATGTCGCGCAGGTGGTCAATCATGCTGCCATCTACACTCCATCCGACCTGCCGGTTGCCAACGCTGTTCAGGAACTGGGTTTCAACTATTCCGATGCAAAGACCCTGATCTTCGCAACAGCGGACTTCTCGATGCACAATGCGACCCAGCTAAAGGAATGGGAAGACAGCGGCATCGTCTATCTGGGTGCCTATTCGACCCCTCCCTATATACTGTTCTGCTCTTCCCCGGTGACCAACTTGGAGGAGATCAAGGGCAAACGCATCCGTACCGCCGGTTCCACGGTTTCCATGTGGGTGGAGAAGGCTGGCGGCATTCCCGTTAACGTCCCCTCCTCCGAAATGTATACCGGCCTTGAACGCGGCTCCCTTGATTGCGCCACCAACGCAGCAAACGATCTGATTGATCGTTCGCTCTGGGAGGTTGCCAAATACACTACCCTGCTGCCAACCGGCATGTATTGGTCCGGCCCGCTCTGGGGCTACAATCAGGCATTCTGGTCCGGACTGAGCGCGGATCAGCGCGCCATCCTGATGGAAGCCTCGGCCCGCTCCATGTCCCGCATGGTCATCAACTATGTCAAGCGCGCCGACGAGGCTCTGGAAGAGGCCAAGGAGAAGGGGAATACTGTCTTCGAGCCTGCGGATGATCTGCGCCAGTCGGTTGAGGCCTTCCGCAAGGAAGCCCTGAATGCAGCTTATCAGGCCGGTACCGAGAAGTTCGGTCTGTCCAACAGCAAGGAAGTCATCGACGATTTCCGCGCAACTGTCACCAAATGGGAAAACCTGCTCTCATCGGTCGATACCGATGACGAGGATGCGCTGACCGAACTGGCGATGAAGGAGATCTATGGCGATCTCGACCCGGCCAGCTATGGCGTGAAATAACTCCCAAGGAAGATATCGGCCCCGTCGGCCGATATCTTCCCCTTTTGACAGAGGCGAATAATGTTTATTTCCGTGTACCGGCTGGTGCGGCTGCTCAATCGCGTCTTCCTCGTGGCGAGCGGCCTGTTTCTCGTTTTGATGATGCTACACATCACGGTCGACGTTGTTTTGCGCAACAGTGGTGTCTCCATCCAAGGAACACTCGAAGTCGTTTCCTTCTACTATATGGTTTGTCTGGTCTTTCTCCCTCTTGGATATGTCGAGATAAAGCACCAGCACATTCGTGTTGATCTCCTTGCCCAGCGTCTGCCCAAATCTGCGCAGACCGCACTTTATATTTTCTCCTGTCTCGTCGGGCTTCTCTTCTTTGGCATGATGGGCTGGCAGACTTTGCTTGACGCTTTGCAGGCTACTCGCAGCCAGCAGACGGCTATGGCCAATTTCACCTTCTATCTATGGCCTGCGCGCTGGGCGTTGCCTCTGGGTTTCTTCGGCATGTGCTGTGCCCTTCTCTCCAATCTCCTGCAATCGCTTCTTGAGCGTCGGGCATTCTGAAAGATCTAACAGATGAGTAATCTTGATATTGGCATCATCGGAACCTTTGTCGCGCTCGGCCTGATCGCCCTCAGAGTGCCGATCGGCCTCAGCCTCGGGGTTGTTTCCGTCTTCGGCATCGCTTCGATGTTCAACATGAATGTGGCATGGGGCATGATTTCCGCCACCCCCTTCGACTATGTCGGGCAATGGGAGTTGTCGGCAGCCCCGATGTTCCTGCTCATGGGTTTCCTGTGCTCAACCACCGACATGACACGAGGGTTGTTCACTGCCCTGCGACTGGTATTGGCCCGGTTGCCCGGTGGTCTCGCGGTTGCCTCGGTGGGAGCTTGCGCTTTCTTTGCCGCGGCTGCCGGTTCGTCCACAGCCACCGCGTCCGCCATGTCGCGCATTGCCGTCCCCGAGATGCTGCGCAACGGCTATGACAAGGGCCTGGCGACGGGCACCATCGCCGCGTCTGGCACGCTTGGCTCGCTAATCCCGCCCTCGGTTCTGCTCATTCTGTATGGCGTCTATGCGCAGGTTTCTGTCGGGCAGTTGTTCATGGCCGGGTTCATTCCAGGTCTTCTCTCCGCCCTCATCTATATGGCCATGATCGTCATCCGCGTGAAAATAAATCCAAGCCTTGCCGGATCGGCAAACATCGAGGTCTCGCAAGAGGACAGAAGCACCATCCTGCGCGAAATCTGGCCCCTGCCAATCCTCATTCTTGCGGTACTGGGAGGCATATTCTCGGGTCTTTTCTCTCCCACAGAAGCAGGCGCTATTGGTGCATTCATCGCCGGTGTGATCGCCTTCATTCGAGGCAAGCTGACGCAGGATGCACTGTTTGAAGCTATCCGGCAGGCGATCAGCGCAACAGCAGGCATCTTCATCATTCTGATCGGGTCCCTGTTTTTCACCCGCTTTCTGGCGATGTCCGGACTGCCAGCCGCCTTTGCCGACATGATCCTGTCGGTAAGTACAGAGCCGTGGTGGATCCTG
>CAXXSO010000057.1:0-130191 GCA_963676965.2 uncultured Cohaesibacter sp. | reverse complement strand
TGCTTTCGGCATCCATGCGGGCGAATGACGGGTATGGGGTTGCAGATCCTCTGTGGATCCTCATCTCCGACCATAAGGGATAATCCAGGATAAGGCGATTTGTGGTTGGCAAGGCGCTTGAGGATCCAGAGGGTGAAGCAATGAAGACAATCCAATTTTTCGCAACGGGCGCCCAGATCTTACGATTGGTTGTGGTTGCCTCGGTGACGGTGCTTGTTAGTGCCGTCGGAGGTAAGGCTGCGAGCGACACGCCTTTCTTTACTGGGGTTTGGGAATTGCATGATGCGAATGGCGTTCGACCATTGGTCATGAGTGACTGGCTGATTTTCGATAAAAAGGTGCCGAGTACATGGCTCTATATGCGCTCGGATTCAGTGCCCGGCGTTCGTTATAACTTTTATGCACGCCGCGTGTCGGTCAATGGATTGTCTGCCGCGCTGGTCGAGGTTGCCCGGGTCGATGATGAAAAGATGCTCTATCGTCTGAGCGCCAATGGCAATGTCATCGAGAAGGGCGAGGCCTATCGTCTCAGTGTGCCCAATGCAGACAAGTCCTGCCTTGCGGTGGATACCGAAATGAAGGATCTGTTGGGACGCTGGGTGCTTGCAAGTGACAAAAAGAAGAGCTTGAAGCTCAGTGAAAGCGAATTGGAACTGGCGGGCAAGAAACAGACCATCACCATGCAATCTTTGCGCACGGGTCAGGTGGGGTTGTCGGTTGCCGGGGCGCCTTTTGCTTTGTTCACCGATGCGGGGGGGGATTATGCGGTGCTGCAAATCCTGCCTCAGGGCACGCCCGCCTTCACTGGTGGTCCGATTGGCCAGCATGTTGCCTTCGCGCAGGAGATCATCGTTCGTCGCGCCAAAGGACGGTGCAATGCGGCGATTGACGGCCGTCTGAAGCTGTTGGGTAAAAAACGTAAATAACCATCATAAGACTTGCATGACAACGGGTAGCCTGTTTGATTGGGCTGTTCGCGATTGGCCCGCTGTCATCGAACAGACAGATCTTGCTCATAAGATTGGCGGCCAGAGACAATCAAGCAGGGAGATTTTGCCATGGAGCAAGTTTTTAGCACCAAATGCTTTGGCGGCGAGCAACGCGTCTATAAACATAAATCCAAGGCAACTGGCACCGACATGGAGTTTGCGGTCTTTCTTCCGCGTGCCGCTCTGGACGGCTTTGGTTGCCCAAGTCTGGTTTACCTCTCTGGCCTCACCTGTACATGGGAAAATGTCACCACCAAGGGCTTGCCGCAGATGCATGCGGCCAAGCATGGCATGATTTTCATTGCGCCGGATACCAGCCCACGGGGTGAAGGGGTCGCCAATGATGATGGCTATGATCTGGGACAGGCGGCAAGCTTCTATCTCAATGCAACGCAAAAGCCATGGGCGCAGCATTTCCAGATGGAAAGCTATCTGACGGACGAACTGCCTGATTTGTTGATTGATGCCTTGCCCGTTGATGAAGATGCAATCGGCATTACTGGCCACTCAATGGGGGGACATGGGGCCTTGACGCTGGCTTTGCGCCATCCGGATCTGTTTCATTCCGTCTCGGCCTTTGCTCCGATCGCCAATCCTGTTGACTGTCCGTGGGGGCAGAAAGCCTTCACCGCCTATCTCGGCTCGGATGAAAGCCTATGGGCGGAGCATGATGCTTGTGCGCTGATCAAGGAAAGAGGATGGGACGGTGATATTCTGATCGATCAAGGATTGGCAGACGATTTCCTGACCAATCAACTCAAGCCATGGGCCTTTGAGGGTGCCTGCCGGCAGGCGGGCGTCGACCTCACGCTGCGTTTGCAGGGTGGCTATGATCATTCCTACTATTTTATTGCCAGCTTCTTGGCGGATCACTTTGCATGGCATGCCGATCGCCTTGAATAGGTGGTTGGTCATCCTGATCGATGACGTTTCCTCAGTGAATCGAAGTCCGAATTTGTTCGCTTTTGGCGGCTTGATATCTGATCAGATACACGGCTAGGCATTACTACTAGGGGTGTGCCTAGCCGTCGTTAGTGTGCGTATTTTGGTTCTCTTTTCTTTTGTTGTGCTCTCCCAATCAGATCAACTTATCCTCAATTTGCCTATAAAAGACCAGGCTGACCATTTTCATCTCCCTTCCAAATATAGAATCAGGCAGAGGTAAGTCCCGATCCACCATATCCTGACATCAACTTGATCAGCCGCGCTTGTGCTGGATCCCGCTCGGTTGGTCTTAGGAGATATAATATGTCCGAAGGCTCTACTTCGGCTGACAAAATTGCCCAAATGGGGGTTGGTCGCCAAATCATTCTCGGTGCACAAATGCTGTTCGTGGCATTTGGATCTCTGGTTCTCGTGCCAATTCTTACCGGCCTTGATGCGTCGGTTGCTTTGTTCACTGCAGGGGGGGGCACGCTGCTGTTCCAATTGGTGACCAAGCGTCAGGTGCCCGTTTTCCTTGCCTCTTCTTTCGCCTTCATTGCGCCGATTATTTTCGGTGTGAAAACATGGGGCGTGGCAGGCACCATGTCCGGCCTCATCGCTGCTGGCCTGGTTTATGTGGCCCTATCCCTCCTTGTTCGTTTTCAGGGGCAGAAAATCATCGATCGGATTCTGCCGCCGGTTGTTGTCGGTCCGGTGATCATGGTCATTGGCCTGTCGCTGGCGCCGGTTGCGGTGAATATGGCGCAAGGCAAATCGGGAGATGGTGCCATCCAACTCGCGCCAATGTCGCAATCGATCATTGTCGCTTTGGTGGCGATTGTCGTCACCATGCTGGTGACGCTGAAGGGTCGTGGCTTGTTCCGCTTGTTGCCGATCCTGTGCGGCATTCTGGCGGGCTATGCCACCAGCTTCGCCTTCGGTCTGGTCAGTTTTGAAGCCGTCTCTCAGGCGCCGCTGTTTGCGATGCCTTCCTTTACCTTTCCGGAATTCAATCTCGAAGCCATTCTCTTTATCCTGCCGGTGGCGATCGCACCTGCTATCGAACATATCGGCGATGTGGCGGCAATCTCCAATGTCACCAAGAAGGATTTCCTGACCCGTCCAGGCCTTAAAAACACCCTGTTGGGTGATGGGCTGGCAACAAGCTTTGCGGCCTTTCTTGGTGGGCCACCCAACACGACCTATTCGGAAGTGACCGGGGCTGTGGCGCTTACCAAGGCGTTCAATCCGGTGATCATGACCTATGCGGCCATCTGGGCGATTGTCTTCTCCTTCTCCGGCACGCTCGGAGCTGTGCTCGGCACCATTCCGGTGCCGGTGATGGGGGGCATTCTGGTCATTCTGTTTGGCGCCATTGCCGTTGTCGGTGTCTCCACCTTGCTCAAGGTTGGGGATGCGCTCACCGAGCCACGCAATCTGATCATTGCCTCGGTTGTTCTGGTCGTCGGTATTGGCGGCATGGAAGTGGGATATGGTGACTTCCAAATCAAGGGAATCGGCCTGTCCGCTGTGGTGGCCATTCTGCTGAATGCTATTCTGCCAAAGGTCCATGCTGACTAGGATGCCTGTCGCGTCAAACCAGCAAATGATAAGGCCCGCCCAGTTGCGGGCCTTTTTCTTTTTGCGTCGCTTACGCTTTTGCCCTTATATGCGAGGGAAGCCTGATTAGAGCAATTCAAACAACAAGCAGCAGCTTTCATGACGCAATCCATCCAACGGCCCGCAATCTTGGTGCGGAAACATCGCAGGATGTTGACGTGGCTTGCCGTTGTGTTGACCTTGGTGGTGATCGCAGCGACGGTGCTGAGCTATCGCGCGGCGTTGTTGAGCAGTCAGGACCATGCACGGGGCCGCTTGACCTTGCAATTGGAAGGTCTGGTCAATGCGCTTGACAAATATCGCTTGCTTACGCCTTTGCTGGCGCGCCGCCCGGACTTGCTGACGATTTTTTCCAGTCGCCATGATGATGATGACATGGAAACGGCATTGCAGGAGATGGCGCGCATTGGCGGCATGAGTGATGCGGTTGATATTCGCCTGACTTATCTTGATGGCTCGCAGCTTTCCACTTTTTCCGGACGGCAGGAAGGGGGGGCATCAAGCGATGCGGACATTCTCAAGCGTCCCGATATCAAGCAGGCGCTGGAAGGGCGGCTTGGGCGCTGGTTAAGCACTGGGCCGCAAGGAAGGATCTATGTCTTTTCCTTTGCTGCGCGGATTGATGGCAAGATCGCCGGTGTGGTGTCTGTGCATGTGGACTTGAGCGGCACGGAGCAGATCTGGGCCTTGTCGCCGCAGCCGATTTTGGCAACCAAGCGCGGGCGGGTGTTGCTGAGCAACCAGACCGAATGGCTGAATGCAGAAGTGGGCGGTCGCACTGACAGCCGCCACGCATGGGCCTTGAAAAAACGGACAAGCCTGTTTGGGCCGCTGCTGATTGATGTGCAGGGTCGCAATGGCGTGGCTGGTGCGGCGGGGGACTATGTGGCTGCCAGCCGTGTCGATCATGTGCTGGGTTGGACCTTTTATGCACTTGAACCGTTGCGCCGACCGGTGATGACTGCGGCCACTGCGTTGGTCATTTCCAGTTTGATTTCCGGGTTGGTGCTGGGGGCCTTGTGGGTGGAATTCAACCGCCAACAAATGCAGTTGCGTCAGCGACGCAAGGATTTGGCCACCAGTCAATGGCTTGAGCGACGGGTGCGTGACCGGACGCGCGAATTGCGCCAGACGCAGGAAGGGTTGATTCATTCCGCCAAGCTTGCCGCTATCGGTCAGATGTCGATGGTGTTGAGCCACGAATATAATCAGCCCCTTTCGGCCATTCGGTCTTATGCGGACAATGCGCAGTTGCTGTTTTCTGCCGGGCGCTATGCACAAGGCCAAGATAATCTCAACCGAATTGGCAAATTGGTGGATCGGCTGGCCAACCTGTCCAAGACCTTAAAGACCTTTGCTCGCAAGCCTGGCGTTGATTTGAAATCCATCCTAGTGGATCTGGTGGTCGACGAAGCGGTCATGCTGATGCAGCCACAGGCCCGCAAGGTTGGGGCGGAACTGTTGGTGACGCGTGAGGTCAGCCAATTGCAGGTGACCGCCGGGCATACAAGACTGGAGCAGGTGCTGATCAATCTGATTGCCAACGCGCTTGACGCCATTGCCGAACAGTCCGAGCGCAAATTTGACAGCCGCGTGGTGATCCGGATTGCCTCTGAGCGTGGTATGGGCATCATTGAGATCAGCGACAACGGGCCGGGGATCGATCCTTCATTGCGGTCCGAAATTTTTGAACCCTTCGTCACCGGCAAGGGGCACGGGGTCGGCCTTGGGTTGGGCCTGCCAATTGCCAGCAATCTGGTGAGTGGCTTTGGTGGTAGCCTGTCGCTGGTTGACCCTGTCGATGACGGGATGACAACAGCCTTCCGCATTTCATTGCCTTTGGCAAAGGATGCCTGAGATCAGAGACAAACCCGGATCCGCAGAGCGACACGGTCCGGGGGAATGAGGACAAGATGACGAGCCAAACGAAGATTTTGCTGGCCGAGGATGAAGACGATGTCCGCTTTGCCCTGAAGCAGGGGCTGGAACTTGCGGGCTATGAGGTCATCGAATTTGAAAGCCGCGAAGGGATTCTTGAAACCATCTCGCGTCATCTGGATGGCATTCTGATTTCCGATATCCGGCTGGGCACTGAAGATGGGCTTGATCTGATGCAGCATGTCCATGAGCTCGATGATGCCTTCCCTGTGATCCTGATTACCGGCCATGGGGATGTGCCGCTAGCGGTGGAAGCGATGCGGCTTGGGGCTTATGACTTCATCGAGAAACCCTTCCCGGTTGCGGTGCTGGTGGGGGTTGTTGCACGGGCGGTGGAAAAAAGGCGGCTGGTGCTGGAGAACCGCGCCTTGCGGCAGGAGCTGGCCGAGGAAAGCAAGCTTGAAGGGCGGCTCGTTGGGCAGTCTCTTGCCATGCAGCGGTTGCGGTCCGAGATTTTGGCCTTGGCGGATACGGATGCGGATATTCTGATTGAGGGGGAAACCGGGTCGGGCAAGGAAATGGTCGCCCGCGCGCTGCATGAAGAAGGCTGCCGGTCCGGTGCGCCCTTCGTGGCGCTTAATTGCGGTGGTTTGCCAGCGGAAATCATTGAGTCCGAATTGTTTGGTCATCTGCAAGGGGCCTTTACCGGGGCTTCGGCAAAACGGGTGGGCAAGCTGCAATATGCCAATGGTGGCACGGTGTTTCTGGACGAAATCGAAACCATGCCGCTCGAATTGCAGGTCAAGTTGCTCCGGGTGATCGAGGAGCGGGCTGTTGAACCCTTGGGCAGCAACGAATTGATCCCGCTTGATATCCGTTTCATTGCCGCTACCAAAACCGATCTGGAAGAAGCCGGGCGGCAGGGGACGTTCCGGCCTGATCTCTTTTATCGGCTGAATGTGGTGACCTTGCAGATCCCGCCTTTGCGAGACCGCAAGGAAGACATTCCTGACCTGTTCAACTTTCTGGCGCGTGGGGCACGGTCCCGTTATCGCAAGGATATTCCGGATCTGACCCGGGCCTTGCTTGACCGATTGATGGCCTATGACTGGCCGGGCAATGTGCGCGAATTGCGCAATGCGGCGGACCGTTTCGTGCTGGGGCTGTCGCTTGGGTTGGCGGATGGTCAGGATGTGCCTGCTGGCGCTTTTGCGCAAGCTCAGACGGCAACCCTGCCAGAACGGGTTGGGGCCTATGAGCGGCAATTGATTGCCGAAGCGTTGAAAGAACAGGGGGGCTGTCGCACCAAAACCGCCGACAGTCTCGGTCTTGGCCGCAAGACGCTGTATGACAAGCTGAAGAAATACGGCCTCGAATAGATCTGGCGATCGGTGCAGCCTTCAAACGAAATGTGTGTGGGAATCGACACGTACCCAAAAATACGTGTAACGAAACCCACACAGTTTTCGCTGTCGTGATGGAGGAGTGATGCAATCGAGGTGGGGCTGATATGCGTTAGTTTCAAGGCTTTGAGCGAAAAGTTACCAATTTTTAAAAGTTTGGCACGGGCGTTGCAGTGAAGAGATCATTCGCACAATGGGCAAAAAGCCCTTGATATGACTCTCTGGGAGGAGACCCCGATGAAGAAACTTGTTCTGGCTGCAGCTTCTGCAGCCCTGATGCTTGGTACTGCTGCTGCGTCTGCCAATTGTGATGACGGTGAGTTGGTCATCAAATTCAGCCACGTAACCGCATCCACCGGCCACCCAAAGGGTGAGGCTGCCGAGCTGCTTGCCAAGCGTGTCAACGAAGAGATGAACGGCAAGGCTTGCATGGAAGTGTTCCCGAATTCGCAGCTGTTCAACGACAACAAGGTGCTTGAAGCCCTGCTGCTGGGCGATGTGCAACTGGCTGCCCCTTCGCTTGCCAAGTTCGAGAAATATACCAAGAAGTTCCGTCTGTTCGATCTGCCCTTCCTTTTTGAGAATATGGATGCAGTTGATCGTTTCCAGAATTCTGAGAATGGTCAGGCCATGCTCGATTCCATGCAGCGCAAGGGGTTGCAGGGCTTGTCTTACTGGCACAATGGCATCAAAAACTTCTCTGCCAATAAGCCACTTGTCAAACCGTCCGATGCTGCTGGCCTGAAATTCCGCGTGCAGACCTCTGAAGTGGCAGCGGCCATGATCGAGGCTCTGGATGCCAACCCGCAGAAGCTGGCTTTCGCCGAAGTTTATGGCGCTCTGCAGACCGGTGTTGTGGATGGTCAGGAAAATACCTGGTCCAACATCTACACCAAGAAATTCTTCGAAGTGCAGGACGGGATCACCGAAACCAACCATCAGGTTCTCGATTATCTCGTGGTCACGTCCACCGAATGGTGGGACGGTCTGGATCCTGAAATCCGCGATCAGTTGAAGAAAATCATGGATGAAGTGGCTGCTGAGCGAAACGCTCTGTCCACCCAGATCAATGCAAAGAACCGCGCCAAGATTCTTGAAGCCGGTGGTGTGATCCGTGAGCTCAATGCAGAGCAGCGTCAGGCTTGGGTTGATGTGATGAAGCCTGTTTGGGATCAGTTTAAGGACGATATCGGTCAAAACCTGATCGATGCGGCTCTGGCTTCCAACCAGTAAGCAAACGACTTGAGATGTTTCGGAGAGAAGGCAGGCTGATGCCTTCTCTCTATCTCAGATCCTTGAGGGGCATCCGTTCGGGCGAATGCCGGTAGAGCCGCTTTCACGCAAGATCATGATCCTTGCGGCCGGGGTGCCTTGAAGCGATTTTCAATAACAATAAAACAGCCCTGCCAAGTCAGGGCCCGGGGGCGGGTATGGAACGACTGTCTCGCATCATCACGAAATTTGAGGAAACGGTCATCTCGCTGCTTTTGGCGGGAATGGTGCTGCTGACCTTCTCGCAGGTGATTGCTCGTTATATTTTCAATTCCGGCTGGGGGGCTGCATTGGAAGCCACCACGCTGATGTATGCCTGGATGATCCTGTTTGGCGCATCCTATGGCATCAAGATCGGTGCCCATCTGGGGGTTGATGCCTTGATTGCGCTGTTTCCCAGCCGTCTGTTTCGGATTTTCGCCATTCTCGGTGCGCTGACGGGCGTTGTCTATGCCTTGATGCTGCTCGACGGGTCAATGACCTATATCGGCAAGATGTATAAATTCAACATCGGCATGGAAGATCTGCATTTCCCGGACTGGTTCGCCAATGGTGTGGCACCGGCCATCGGGCTGGAAATCTATGACAATGAAGTGCCCCGCTGGCTGGCTTATTCCATCCTGCCCATCGGTCTTGCCCTGTTTGCCTTGCGTTGTTTGCAGGCTGCGTGGGCGATTGTGGTCGGTGATCGCAAAATGATCATTGCGAGCCACGAGGCAGAAGACCTCGTCGCTGAAAACAAAAACAAGGCATAAGGGACACGGGCATGGAAACTCTCTTTCTTTTCTGCATGGTGCTCGGCCTGTTGCTGTTTGGCGCTCCGATCTCCATTTCGCTGGGCCTGTCCAGCGTTGTATTTATCCACTTTTTCTCCAATGACAGCCTGTCATCAATGGCGCAGAAGCTGTTTGAAGCGACCGAGCACTATACCTTGCTGGCGATCCCCTTCTTCATTCTGGCTTCCAGCTTCATGGCAACCGGGGGCGTGGCCAAGCGCATCATCCGCGTTGCCATTGCGGTGGTTGGCCCCTTTCCCGGTGGCCTTGCCATGGCGGGCGTGTTTGCCTGCATGTTGTTCGCCGCGCTGTCGGGGTCGTCACCTGCAACGGTGGTGGCTATTGGCACCATCGTCATTGCCGGCATGAAGGACGTGGGCTATCCGAAGGAATTCGCTGCTGGCATCATTGCCAATGCGGGGACGCTGGGCATTCTCATTCCGCCTTCCATCGTGATGGTGGTTTATGCGGCAGCGACCGATGTATCGGTGGGACGGATGTTCCTTGCCGGGATCATTCCGGGCCTGTTGGCCGGTTCGATGCTTATGCTCGGTATCTATATCGTTGCCAAGCGCAAGAATTATCCGCGTCAGCCTTGGAAAGGTGTCGGGGAGTTGGCGTCTGCTGCTGGGGATTCCGCCTTTGGCCTGTTCCTGATCGTCATCATTCTGGGCGGCATTTATGGGGGGATCTTCACCCCGACCGAAGCGGCTGCGGTGGCTGCGGTTTATGCGGCCTTCATCGCCCTGTTTGTCTATCGCGACATGGGGCCATTGCGTGAGGTCTCCTGGCGGCGGCCAAGTGAAGGCTTCGTTGAGGCCGCGATCCGCAACATCTATCTGACGGTGACCCGCTTTCCGGCCGCTTTGGTCCATGAAGACACCCAGAAGGTGATGACCAACTCGGCCAAGACGACCATCATGCTGATGTTCATCATTGCCAACGCCCTTCTGTTTGCTCATGTGCTGACGACCGAGCGAATCCCGCAGCAGATCACCGATCTGATGATCGGGGCGGGCTTTAACTGGTTCACCTTCCTGCTTGCGGTCAACTTGCTGCTGCTGATCGGTGGCCAGTTCATGGAGCCATCGGGCCTGTTGCTGATCGTAGCACCAGTGGTTTTCCCAATCGCCATCGAGCTGGGCGTTGATCCGATTCATCTGGGCATCATCATGGTGGTGAATATGGAAATCGGCATGATCACTCCGCCGATCGGGCTCAACCTGTTCGTGACCTCGGGCATCACCGGCATGTCGCTGGTGCAGGTGGTTCGGGCCGCCCTTCCATGGGTTGGCATCCTGATGATCTTCCTGGTTCTGGTGACCTATATTCCATGGATCTCGACGGCCGTTCCAACCGCTTTGATGGGACCGGAAACGGTCACGCGCTAACTTCTTATAAAGAATAAGAAATGTTCCCGCACCTGACAAAGCCGCATCCATTGGATGCGGCTTTTTTACGTCAGGCAGGCGTCGGGCCGACATAGAGGGATTGTGGTCGGATCAATTTGTTGCTGGCATTCTGTTCCATGACATGGGCAATCCAGCCAGCGGTTCTGCCAACGGCAAAGAGTGGCGTGAACAAGGTGCGATCAATGCCGATGCTGTCCAGAAGGATCGCGGTGTAGAACTCGACATTGGTGTCGAGGGTACGGCCCGGCTTGTGCTTTTTGAGTGCTTTCAAGGCCGCTTGCTCAATGGCCATGGCATGCATGATCTTGTCTGAATGGCTGGCCATTTTGGCCAAGCCTTCTTTAAGGATATCGGCTCTTGGGTCGCGCACCCGATAAACGCGATGGCCAAAGCCCATCAGGCGGCGTCCTGCCGCCAGCTCCTCGGCAATCCATGCATCGGCTTTTTCCGGTTTGCCAATGGCTTCGATCATGTCGAGCACGGGTCCGGGCGCGCCCCCATGCAAGGGACCCTTCAACGCGCCAATGGCCCCGGATATGGCCGAGCGCATATCGGATTGCGTCGAAGCGATCACCCGCGCCGTGAAGGTCGAGGCATTCAGACCATGATCACAAATCGTGACCAGATAGCGATCAAGACTTTCCACTTCATGGCTGCTGGGGGCTTCGGCATGGAGCATGGTGAGGATATTTTCCGCAAAGCTATGGTGCGGATTGGGGGAAACCAGCGGCAGTGCATTTCTGGCGCGGAAGCCGTTGGCCAGAAAGACCGGCAGTGCCGACAGGATTGCCACTGGTTCCGATGCCGGATTGTCAATCGGCAGGGCATCAAGGCAGGCTCGCATCCACTCAATGACATCAAGCTTTGGGGCCAATGGCGCAAGGAGGTGTGCAACCTCCATTGCCTGATTGCTTGCCGCTCCCAATTGGTCCCGAATGTTGGTGATTGGTTCTTTGGTGAAGCCAGACCAGAGGTCGGCGACGACATCTTCAAACGGGACGTGTCCTGCCACATCCTCCATGCGTCGGCCACGCAGGATAAGCTCTCCTGCTACGCCATCAACATGGCTGAGGGTTGTTTCTGCGACGATTACATCATCAAGACCAGGGGAGATATGGTGCTTTGACAGGGCAGATGGGGAAATAACTTTGTTCATTGGCGATCCTCTCTTTGGTTTGTATCTGCCCATAGACTTGACGATCCGATCATCATTGATCAATCTTGATTCAAACAATCAATATATTGCGACTTTGGTAGGGAGAGTGGCTTTGGCGGCACTTTATATGACGGCAAAAGAAGCTGCGGCAGAATTGGGAGTGCGGGTTGAAACGCTCTATTCCTATGTTTCGCGCGGCTTTATCCGGTCTCAGTCGGGGCCGGGGCGATCAAGACTCTATGCATCGGAGGATGTCCGCACCATGCGGGTTCGCAATGGTGACGCTGTCACTGCTATGGGGGTTGAAGCCCGTGATGGTGGTGATGTCATCCGGTCAAGCTTGACTTACATTGACGATAAAGGGCCGCACTATTGCGGCCGATCGGCGATCGAGTTGGCGCAGCATGGCACATTGGAGGCGACCGCAACCCTTTTGTGGGATTGCGGTGCGGTCAATCCTTTCAATCGTGAAAAGCCACGTCGTCCGATTGCCTCAGCGCCCTCTGCCTTGCGCCCTGTCGAACGGGCCATGGTCATGCTGTCCGCTTGGCCGTTGGTTGATCGTTCAGCCTATGCGCTGCATCCCTCCATTCTCTGGGCCCATGGTGTGGATCTTTGTCGACTGGTTGCTTCCGAGCTGGTCAATGTTCCGCCTGATGCGGTTCCGATTGTCGATATCATTGCCAAAGGCTGGGGCCTCGCTGAAGAGGCGGACCGGCGGTTGATCAGTATGGCGTTGGTGCTGTCCGCAGATCATGAGTTGAATTCGAGTGCCTATGCGGTGCGGGTGGCTGCCTCCACCGGTGCGCCGTTGCATGCGGCCATCGTTGCGGGTATGGGGGCTTTTCTGGGGCCAAAACATGGAGCTGCCAGCGAACGGGTGGATCACTGGTTTGAAGGCATGGTGCGTGAGGCTGATCCGGCCTTGGCGCTGGAGAAGCAATTGATGCGGGCGGAAGAGCTACCCGGCTTTGGACATTTGCTCTATCGGAATCCGGACCCGCGGGCAAAATGCTTGATGGATGCGATACGGGCGGCGCATCCTGATCATGCGGATGTCATTTTGGCCGATCAGGTGGTTGAACAGGCCCGGACCTTGTTTGGCATTGCGCCGAATATCGATTTCTCGCTTGCGCTGTTAAAGCGGGTTCTGACCTTGCCAGAAGGGGCGGGGATGGTGCTCTTTTGTGCCGGGCGCATGATCGGCTGGATTGGCCATGCACTGGAGCAATATCAAAGTGGCGCGCAGATCCGTCCGCGCGCCCTCTATATCGGCCCCAAGGGCATTTAGCTCATACCGCCTCAGAGATTAGCGAAGGCGCGGTCAAGCTTTTCGATTGTCTCGTCGATATGTTCGGCCCGGATGGCGATGGGCGGCTTGATCTTGATGACATTGTCATAGGGGCCATCGGTGGACAGCAGCACGGCTTCATTTTTCATGAAGTTGATGATGCGGCCCGCTTTTTGCGTGGCTGGCTCCAGCGTCTCGCGATCTTCGACCAGCTCCGCGCCGATATAGAGGCCACGGCCGCGCACATCGCCGATCAGTGGATATTTATCGGCCAGTTGTCTGAGGCCTTGCTGGAAGTAGGCACCCATCTTCAGGGCATTGTCCTGCAGGCCTTCCTGCTCGATCACATCAAGCACTGCCATGCCGACAGCGCAGGAAACCGGGTTGCCGCCAAAGGAATTGAAATATTCCATGCCATTGGCGAAGGCGCGGGCGATGTCCGGTGTGGTGACGACGGCGGCCATCGGGTGGCCATTGCCGATTGGTTTGCCCATTGTGACGATGTCCGGCACGACCTTTTGATATTCAAAGCCCCACATATGCTCGCCATCACGGCCAAAGCCGATTTGGACTTCATCGGCAATGCAGAGGCCGCCAGCGGCGCGGACCTGTTCGTAGGCATGGACGAGATAACCCTCCGGCAGCACCACCTGACCGCCGCAGCCCAGCATGGATTCGGCGATGAAGCCTGCTGGCCCCTGATGACCTTTGGTCCTTATGGCGGCAATGCGTTTGCCGACATCCTCAGCATAGGCGCGCCCGCTTGCCTCGCCATAGCCCTTGATGCGGCCCCGATAGGGGTCTGGCATTTCGGCGATCTGGGTCGTGTCCGGGCAACCTGCTCCTCCTTTGCGGTCAAATTTATAGGGGCTGACGGCGACATTGGCTGCCGTGTTGCCGTGATAGCCCCAGTTCACGCAGATCATGTCACTGTTGCCGGTTACCGTGCGGGCCATCCGCATGGCGAGCTCATTGGCTTCGCTGCCCGAGCAGGTCAGATAGACCACCGAGAGAGGATCGGGCAGGGTGGCGGCAAGCCGTTCGGCATAGTCGATGATGGTATCGTGGAGATAGCGGGTGTTGGTGTTGAGCCTTCTGGCCTGTTTCTCCAGTGCCTCGACCACATGGGGGTGGCAATGGCCCACATGGCAGATATTGTTGACAAGGTCGAGATATTCCCGACCCGACTGATCGATCAGAAATAGTCCCTTGCCGCCGACAATCTTCAACGGCTGCTTGTAGGAGAGGCTGAGGGATGGGCCAATGACCGTGTCGCGGCGGGCTTTCAACGCGTGCACGCTGGTGGCCTGGGTCTCGAAGGCGGCAGGGTGGAAATCGATGATCAGGTTCGGGTCAGGGCAGATATCGCTCCAGACATCCATCCGGTTTGGTTCTCCCACACCGTAAAAATCCCCTGTCTCGCCGAGCAGATCGAGAATGATCTGGAAATGGAGATGGGGTGCCCAACCGACATTGACCGAGGCATCTCCGATATAGCCGATCACCTCGCCCGCCTTGACCTGTTGGCCGGGGGAGAGCAGATCCAGTGTTGCCAACGAGAGATGACCATAGAGGGTAAAGAAATGCGCGCCCGTATCCCCTGCCTGATGTTTGAGGATCACGGTGGGGCCGTAATTCTGATAGGCATCATTGTTGACGATGGAGACTACTTCACCATCAAGCGGAGCAAAGATCGGTGTGTCGACTTCGATGAAGACATCAAACCCCAGATGCGTGCTGCGCCAGCCTGATCCCTCGCGGCTCTTGAAGGCATCGGTGCGATAGCAATCGCGATCCTCGGCATAAAGGCCGATGGCATAGGTTGCATCCGCTTCTGCCATCTTTTGCTGGATGAAAGCCCAGTGGGCGTCTCCGTCCGAGAGCAGATCAAGCCCCTCGGCGCCTTTGGCATAGGAGACCAGAATGCGGGTTTCGCGCTTCAGCGGGCGGGCAAAGATCGGGGCGAATGTGCCCTGATTGGCTTTCAGCCATGGCAGGATCAGATCACCATTTTCAGTGGCAGCTTTGCCAGCCGCCTTGCGCCAGGTGGCGGCCACGAAACGCAGATTGAGCCTGTCAAGGCGGGCCAGCAGGTCAAAGGCGGGTTTCTGGCTTATGGTCAGATAGGCATTGTCCGGATAGCTTGCGGCGCGATGGGAGCTGATACAGACCGACATCACCAGCCGCATCGCCATTTGCATCGGCAGGACGGCCATCTCAAGGTCGGTGAGGGTAAATTCGGCGCAGTAGGCAGAAACGATGTCGCTGCCATCCGATAACAGATCATCGCTGTCCATCAGGGCATAGGCTAACGTGACGGCCAGCTCATTCACGCGGCGGGAATAGACCATGTCGCCAAAATCAATGAGGCCAATGGTGTCGTTGGCCTCGTTGACGATCAGATTGAGATCGTTGGCATCGTGATGGATGATCGCGCCGGGCAGGCGATCCAGCACCGGCTTGGTGATGCTGTCATAAAGAGCAAAGAAGCGGCTGACCATTGCCCGGTTGGCTTCATCGGCAATGTCGGGCAAGAACGCGCGGCAGGCCTCGACATTGTCAAGATTCCACAGGAAATCCGGTTGATGGGCGGCTGGGTGGCCAAAGCCTTGCAGAGCGCGGGTCAGGCGACCCATGGTCTGTCCCAGTGCGGTGCGCAGCCTTTGGGCCTTTTCGCAGTCGGCAAAGGTTTTGCCATCGAGATAGGAAGCCATGCGCATCCAGTTGCCGCCGTCTGCGTCAGGCAATTGAATGAGACTGTCGCCGGATTTCGTCTTCAGGATCTGTGGTATGGAGAGGTCAGGGTCGACATTTTCCAGATGACTGAGCGCTGCAATTTGCAGATCGAGCAGGGCCTTGTCCTCGCCTTGATTGGCGATCTTGACTGTGTAACGCCTGTTTTCCCCGGCTTGCCCGCCTTCTTCTTCAAGGCACATATTCTGGTCCCGCTCGCTGACCAGCTTTTTAAGGCTGCCCGTCTTGCCATAATAATCTTCGATCAAGGCAATCAGGCGTTCCTTGCTGAGGTTCGGTGGCGGAATGTCAAAGGCGGATGCGGAAGAGGATGCGCTCATGAGGATTGTCTTTGTCGTTTGAAAAGCAAGATCGAAGATTGGATCCAATCTTCAATAGATGGATGTCGACTGCAAGGCAAGGAGTGGCGTTTTGCCCATTCCTTGCCTTCATATCATCTGGGATAGGTGCCTATTTGGGACCATTGGCTTTGAGGAACTCGCCCATGCGGTCGATGGCCTTGAGGATATTGTTCAGGCTGTTGGCATAGGAGAGGCGGATATAGCCTTCCCCATGAACGCCAAAGTCCGGCCCGCCGATGGTTGCAACGCCTGCTTCTTCCAGCAGCCGCGAGGAAAGATCCTTGGCCTTGAAGCCCGTCTCCTTGATGTTAGGGAAGGCATAGAATGCGCCTTTGGGGGTGATGCAGGAGACGTTGGGAAGCTCATTTAATGCTTCAACGACCGCTTTGCGGCGGATGTCAAACTCATCCATCATAAAGTCAACGGCCCGTTGCGGTCCGGTGAGGGCAGCAATGCCAGCAAATTGGGCGGCGCTGTTGACGCAGGAATAGGAGTTGACCGCCAGCTTGCGGGCATCATCCAGAATTTGCTCAGGCCAGACGGAGAAACCAAGCCGCCAGCCCGTCATTGCATAGGTTTTTGACCAGCCGGAAAGCAGGATCAGGCGGTCGGCCAGCTCAGGATAGCTGGTCAGGCTTTGGTGGGTGAGGCCATCAAAGGTCATGCGCGAATAGATCTCGTCGGACATGATCGCCACTTCGGGCCATGCTTTCAGCCCTTTGACGAGCTTGTCGATTTCTTCCTTCGGGGTGACGCCACCGGTCGGGTTTGACGGGCTGTTGAGAATGATCAGGCGAGTCTGCGGGGTGATCAGCGAGAGCAGCTCTTCAGCCGAGAAGGCAAAGCCATTTTCCTCACGCAAAGGCACCGGCACCGGGCGGGCGCCGGTAAATTCGATCATGGAGCGATAGATCGGAAAGCCGGGATCGGGATACAGAATGTCCGCGCCGGGCTGGCCGAACATGGTGATCGCCATATACATGGTCACCTTGCCACCGGGCATGATCATGATCCGGTCAGGGGAAATGTCCGCGCCATGGCGCAGTTTCAGATCGTCTGCCACCGCGGCGCGCAAAGCCGGGATGCCATTGGCCGGGGTATAGCCATGCTCGCCCCCTTCCAGCGCCTTGACTGCCGCCCTGACAATATGATCCGGGGTTTTGAAATCCGGCTGACCGATGCCCAGATTGATGATGTCGCGTCCTTCGGCGGCCAGCTTGTTGGCACGGGCCAGGACGGCAAAGGCATTTTCGTCACCCAGATTGGCAAAATTGGCGATGGGGTGGAGCATGATTGGTCTCCCTTGGTGCTCTTGTTGGTGGGCGATACGATAGGCGGAGATTGGATTTGGGTAAAGTGACTAAGGGGCCGGGAAAGCGGGTAAATACAACTGCTTTACACGGTGAAATCATGTCTCAAAGGGGTGCCTGATCTTGAATCCTTGGAAATTAGCCCTACCATTAGAGATATGCCCCTATCCGGTGCGCGCATTCTGCATTCGCTCACATTCTTTGACTGTCGAACGCAGCATCTTGTCTTTCAAGAAAGGTCACCTCCATGGTCAAACGCCTTTGGCGCGATATGAGACGCGACGAGATTGCCGCTTTGACAGCGCGTGACCCGATTGCCGTCTTGCCGATTGCGGCGATTGAACAGCATGGGCCACATTTGCCCACCGGCACCGATGCTTTGCTCGCTGATGGCTATATCGCGCGCTGCATCCAGCGGGCGGACGACGATCTGCCTCTGGTCTTTCTTCCCGTCCAGCAGGTGGGCTGGTCCGAAGAGCATCTCGATGCAGTCGGCACCCTGACGTCCAGTTGGAAACATTTGCTGCCGCTCTGGACGGACATTGCCCTGTCCGTCAAACGGGCCGGGATCCAGCGTCTGTTGGTGATCAACAGCCATGGGGGCAATGTGCCCTTGATGGATATTCTCATTCAGGATTTGCGGGTGCATCATGGTATGCAGGCCTCGGCCACCAATTGGCTGCGGTTTGGCTATCCCGAGGGTCTGTTCTCTGTCGATGAGCTTGCCTATGGCATTCATGGCGGCGAGGTGGAAACTGCCCTGATGCTGGCCATTCGTCCGGATCTGGTTGCGATGGACAAGGCGGATCAGTTCCCTTCTGCGCAGCAGGCAAGGGTCGAGCAGAATGACCATGCCCGATTTTATGGCAGGAAACAGACAGGCTGGTTGGCCAGTGACCTGAATCCTGAAGGTGTGGTCGGCAATGCTGCTCGGGCAACCCCTCAAGTGGGGGAAAAGTTGCTTGATCACCTTGTTGACGGTTTTCTTGCCTATGCTCGCGAACTCCAGCGTCTGCCGCTACCGGTTCCTCTTTCAAACCCAATCAGGTAATTCACATGTCTGACCTTGTCGCCAAGTCTTCTGCCGACCTCTCCCAAGGGGTGGCGGATGCGCAAACTTTTGTTTTTGACGTGACCGGGATGCATTGTGCTGCCTGTTCGTCACGGGTTGAACGGGTGCTCAATGCCAAGGAAGGCGTCAGCGCGACGGTGAATTTGGCGCTGGAGCGGGCCGATGTGGCTGTCAATGGCGACTTTGATGCCGACGCCATCAAGGGTTTTATTGAGAAAACCGGGTTCGGCGCCACCTTGCGTGAAGGTTCGCTGGCGGAGCGGCAGCAGCAGGCGGAAAAACTTGATGAGGCGCGGTCCGAAGAAGAAAAACAATCTTTCTATTTGTTCCTGTTTTCCGCCGTGATGACCGTGCCGTTGGTCGCGCCGATGATCGGTATGGCTTTGGGCCAGGCCTGGCATCTTAACCCCTATATACAGCTGGGGCTGGCCTTGCCGGTGCAGGTGATTGTCGGGGCGCGTTTTTACCGCGGTGCGATTGCGGCCTTGGCCAACAAGGCGGCCAATATGGATGTGTTGGTGGCGCTGGGCACCTCGGCAGCCTTTCTCTTTTCGCTTTATCAGGTGGCTATGCTTGGGCAGCAATCTGCCGGGCATCTCTATTTTGAGGCGTCGGCAGCGATCCTGACGCTGATTGTCTTTGGCAAATGGCTCGAAGGTCGGGCACGTCGTTCGGCAGCGGATGCCTTGCGGGCCTTGATGGGGCTGAGACCACGCGAAGCGCGGCTCATTGCGGCCGATGGATCCGGGGACCGGATGGTGGCGATTGAGCAGGTCTCGGTCGACAACTTGATCCGGGTCTTGCCCGGTGAGGTGGTGCCGGTCGACGGGCTGATTGAACAGGGCGAGAGCGAATTTGACGAGGCCTTGCTGTCAGGGGAAAGCGTGCCGGTCTTGCGCAAGGCTGGTGACAAGGTGATTGCCGGAGCGGTCAATGGGGTCGGCTCGGTGACCTTGCGCGTGGTGGCTCTGGGTGATGATACGGTGTTGGCGCGGATTATCCGGCTGGTGGATCAGGCCCAGACGGGACGCGCCCGGATGCAAAATCTGGCGGACCGGATTTCGGCTATCTTTGTGCCGATCGTGGTTGGCTTGGCGCTTGTGACCTTCTTGGGCTGGATGCTGGTGTCTGGATCGTTTGAGACCGCGCTGGTGGCCGCTGTCTCGGTGTTGGTCATTGCCTGTCCCTGTGCGCTGGGTCTGGCGACGCCGACGGCTTTGGTGGCAGGCACCGGGGCGGCGGCAAAGAACGGCATTCTGATCCGTGATATCGACGCACTGGAACAGGCGGGCAAGGTGTCTCATGTGGTGTTTGACAAGACCGGCACCCTGACCGAGGGTAAGCCAAGCCTTGCGGAGCAACGTTATTTTGTCGACGGACAGGAAACCGGGATTCTGGCCGCTGTGGCAGCGGTGCAGGCGGGTAGCGAGCATCCTTTGGCCAAGGCCTGTGTGGTTGCGGCTGCGGAGCAGTCCCTGCCCTTGCCCAAATGCGACACCACCAAGGCTTATGTGGGCGAAGGGGTCGAGGGGTTCGTTGATGGGGCGCGTTATCTCATTGGCACATTTGATTTCCTCAAACGCCACGGGGTGTCGCTTGATCGCATCGAGACCGAGATGGCCAACATGGCCAGCGAGGGGCTGTCGGTGTCTGCGGTAGCAAAGGATGCGCAATTGGTTGCCTTGTTTGGCTTTCGCGATGAAGTGCGACCAGAAGCCATCGAAGCGATTGCGCTGTTGAAGGACAAAGGCTTCAAGACCATGCTGCTCAGTGGTGACGCGGTGCAAACGGTCGCCCGTGTCGGCGACGCGCTTGGCCTTGATGATGTGCGTGGTGGTGTGTCGCCGCAACAAAAACTGTCGGTGCTGTCAGAGCTTCAGGCTGCAGGGCACGCGGTGGCGATGATTGGTGATGGGCTCAATGATGCGCCTGCCTTGGCCAAGGCCGATCTGGGGATCGCCATGGGATCCGGCACCGATGTGGCGATTGGCGCGGCGGCTTTGACCTTGATGCGGGAAGATACGCGCCTTGTTGCGTCGGCCTTCGAGATTGCCCAGAAAACCTATCGCAAGATCTGGCAAAATCTCTTTTGGGCCTTTGTCTATAACGTGATTGGGATTCCGTTGGCGGCCTTTGGGTTGCTCAATCCGGCCTTTGCCGGCGCAGCGATGGCCTTTAGTTCTGTGTCGGTGGTCAGCAATGCCTTGCTGCTGAGACGCTGGCGATCAGAGCATTGATATTTGACTGCCAGGTGGGTTGCCATCCGGCAGTTTTGTTTTCACCTTCAGCGCATGAACAGCTTTTCTGCCATCCGGTCGGCAATCAGGGCGGTGGATTCGCCACTGGTTGCGGCCGCCTCAAAGATGGTGGAGAGCGTGTCCCCGATGGCCTTGGTGCGGCGGGTGACCCTGTCATGAGCAATTGTGGTGCCCGCTGGCTCAGCGACAGCGATGACACCGCCTGCATTGATCACATAATCGGGTGCATAGAGTATGCCCCGACTGGCGAGCAGGGCGCCGTCGGATGTTCTTTCAAGCTGGTTGTTGGCCGCGCCCGCTACGATGCGCGCCTGAATGTCAGGAATGGTATGGCGATTGAGCCCGGCGCCCAAGGCGCAAGGGGCAAAAATATCGCATGGCACGCGATGGGCTTCTTCCGGCGAGACAGTGGTTGCGCCAAAGGCATCGACTGCGCGGGAGAGGCTCGGTTCCCAGACATCGGAGACAATCAATTTGGCCCCATCCTTGTATAGATGCTCGGCCACACGGAAACCAACATTGCCCAAGCCTTGCAGGGATATGGTTTTACCGGACAGCGCGTCGCTGCCAAAGACGTGACGGGCCGCGGCCTTGATGCCGCAATAGACACCAAGGGCGGTATAGGGGCTTGGGTCGCCAAGACCTGCATTGCTGGTGCCGCCAACATTGGGGGCGATGGTGGCCATCAGGTCGGAGTCTGCGCTGGTTATGCCGACATCCTCCGCCGTCATATAGCGCTCGGCGAGACATTTGACATGATGGGCAAAGGCTCTAAGAAGCGCGGGGTTTTTGTCCGTATGGGCGTTGCCGATGATCACTGATTTGCCACCGCCATGGGGCAGGCCAGCCAAGGCATTTTTATAGCTCATGCCTTTGGACAGGCGCAGGGCGTCGGTGAGGGCCTCATCGGCACTGGTATATTCCCACATACGGCAGCCACCAATGGCTGGGCCGAGATTGGTATTGTGCACGGCGATGATGGCTTTCAGACCGCTTTTGGCATCGCTACAGAACAACACCTGCTCGTGGTCGTGAAATTCGGGGTGATCAAATGTCGCAGACCGTTTGAAATTTTCCGGGATAAGGTTCATTTGTTCCTCTAAAATCTCATTTTTGAGTTCATTGTCGACGATTTTCAAGGAATATGCGTCTTTTTATACCTGTAAAATTACCTAATTGAGATTGAATATTTTATTGTTTGGTCTGCAGGGGAATGTCTGTTTCTATCCAGGTGGGGATATGACATTTTCTTGCCGAACTGTCTGTTTACGGGTTCGGTGTCGAATCTGTTTGCCACTTCAGGCACACCATTATTCCGATTTTTGGAGGCCCTTGATGACGAGATCCGCGCTTTTATGCTGTCTCGCAGCCATGCTGACTGTTGCAATGCCGATGTCGCGCGTGGAGGCGCACCCCCATGTTTGGACGGCGGTGAAAACCGAGCTGATCATGAAAGGCAGTTTGGTGACGGCTGTGCGCCATCACTGGACCTTCGATGAGGCGTTCAGTGCCTTTGCTTCACAGGGACTGGATGAAGATGGGGACGGCAAACTGTCGCGGGCAGAGCTTCAGCCTCTGGCTCAGGTCAATGTGGAATCGCTTGAGGAATATGGATTTTTCTCTGACCTTTATGAACACGGGACAGAGGAGACCAGCAAGCGGACGTTTGGCGACCCGAAAGACTATTTCCTGACTATCGATAATGCGCAATTAACGCTGCATTTCACCTTGCCGGTGCTGGTGCCGGTCGACGCCAAGAAAAAGGCGCTGCTTGAGGTTTACGATCCGAGTTTCTTTGTTGATTTTGCCTTTTCCGCCAATGAACCCGTCAAACTGGTCCATGCGCCTGCCGGCTGCAAAATGGATTTGAAGATGGCGCAGGATCTCGATAGCGATACGATGGATGCGTTGGCGCAAATTCCGGCGGATCAGCGTGAATTGCCTCAGGAACTGATGAAACTCACGGTCACCATGGCCAATGAGGTGTCTTTGACATGCAAGTAAAAGCAGCTGCTGTCCGCCTGCGCCTCTTGTCGGGTTCGGTTGTCCTGCTGGCTGTTGCCTTTTGGTTGCTGGCCGGGCATGGTGCCTTTGCTGCCGGATCGCCTTTCGGGGTGGCAATTCCTGACACGACTGGGCCGCTCGCTACCGGGGGGCTTTGGGGCGACATTCAAGGCTGGATTCTTGCCCGGCAATCCGATTTTTATCTGGCGCTGAAAGATACGGTCAAACAGGTGCAGAGCAATCCGGCAGCGCTTGCGTTGCTTTTGGGGTTGTCCTTCTCTTACGGGGTGTTTCATGCGGCTGGGCCCGGCCATGGCAAGGTGGTGCTGACCACTTACCTGTTTGCCAGCGGTGCGACGGCTCGGCGCGGGGCCTTGCTGGCCTTTATCGCCGCGATGGTTCAGGCTTCTGTGGCGGTCATTCTGATTGGCGTCGCAGCGGTCGCGCTCAATCTCACCGCGATGGCGATCACCCAGACCGCACAATTGCTGGAGCTTGGCTCCTACGCCCTGTTCGTGTTGCTCGGCGGTTGGTTGTTGCTGCGAGCCTGGAAGGGCTTTGTCGAGCAGATCAAAGCCGGGGCGGTGTCCGAAGATCCGGAGCGTCATCATAATCATACCCATGGGCACGATCATGATCACCACCATGCGCATGATCATCATGACCATGATCATCACCATCACGATGAGGCTTGCGAATGCGGGCATAGCCATGCGCCGAGCATCGAGACTGTCGAGCAGGTCAAAGGTCTGCGCGGCATGGTGCTGGCGGTCGTGTCCATGGGATTGCGTCCCTGTTCGGGCGCGTTGATCGTTCTCGTCTTTGCCTTGTCGCAGAAGGTTTTCTGGGCCGGGGTGCTTTCCGCCTATGCGATGGGAGCGGGAACCGGGTTGACCATCGCCATTCTGGCGTTGATCGCGGTTTATGCGCGCAGTTTTTCCCAAGGTCTGGTGGGCCGTGGTCTCTCGAGCCAGTGGGTCAACTGGTTCGGTGTGCTGCTGTTGGCTGCCGGTGGCGTGGCAGTGATGGGCTTTGGTCTGGTTCTGTTGCTGGCGAACCTGCTCTAAGGCTCCCAGCCTTCATTTGGTCCAGCCTTCAGATGCACTTTCCGTCAGGTTGTCAGCTTGTCGACCGGGCCGGAATTGATCAGGCCCATTTCCATGGCAATATGGGTCAGTTGGGCTGCATTGCCGCCGCCGATCTTTTCGCGCATCCGCTGGCGGTGGCTTTCAACCGTTCTGACACCGATCCCCAGTTCGTTGGCAATTTCCTTGTTGGCTTTGCCCTCGGCGATGCCCTTGAGAACATCAAGCTCCCGGTCTGTGAGATGGTAGGGATTGTTGGCGGCCTTGTCGCCATCTTCCTTAAGGGCATCAAGCGAGATATTCTTCGAGACATAGAAACCGCCAGCCGCAACAGAGGCGATGGCCGATGTCATGCCTGAGGTACAGACATCCTTCAGCAAATAACCATTGGCACCCGCATCGACTGCTGCTTTGACATATTCGGCATTGTCATGCATCGACAGGAACAGGATGCGGCATTTGCTATTGTCTGCCCGGATCATTCGGGCGGCTTCCAGACCGTTGCAATTGGGCATGGAAATATCGAGCATGACAATGTCTGGATTATGCAGTCGGGTCAAATTGACCGCCTCGAAGCCATCGGACGCTTCGGCGACGATTTCGAGATGGTCGATCATTTCCAGACGGGCGCGGATGCCGTCGCGCACCAGAGCGTGATCATCAGCAATGACAATGCGCAGGTTTTTGCGGGGGGTGCCTTGCGAAGGGGCGTCGTCTTTGTTGAAGGTCATTTCGAACTCTCCGGGAAACAGGCCTTCGGTTCGCTTGCCTCTTCGGGCTGCATTGAACCGAGGGATCGTTCGTTTCCGTTATGGCTGTTATCCGGCATATTGACTGGCTCTTGTGGTTATTGGACGACAATGAATGCCGGTCGATCTGGCCTTTGGCCATTGTGTTATTGGATCTGAGATATACAGGCTTTGGGCAAAAATCAAAAGAAAGCGCAAGGCGTCTTGCCGATCAAATGGTTTCGCACAGAGACCTTTCTGCTTGATCTGGACGGTTTGTCCTTCTTTGAGAGGCCGTTTGCGAAAAGATTGATCGTGGGCGGTTTCCTGCTTTTTTCTCTTGTAGCATGCCATCACGGCCTGACTTCATCCTGACTTCCTGCATTTGACCCTTTGCGCTGAGGGGACGCTGGCTTGATGCTTCAAACTTGTGGGATATAGGCGATCAGTTCGACACCACCCTCGTTGCCATTGCGGATGGACAGCGTGCCACCATGGCTTTCCATCCTTTCTATCATATTGCGCAGGCCCAAGCCGTCGGGATGGGGGACCTGATCGGGATTTTTCAGCCCCACGCCATTATCGGCAATGCGCAAGGTGACCTTGTTGAGCTGTTCATCAAGGTTGAGGGCAATGTCGACATGGCTGGCCTTGGAATGGCGGGCAATGTTGGTCAGGGCTTCCTGCAGAACGCGATAGATGGCGATTTTCGCGGTTTCCTCGATCCGGTCGCCGATAGGGTCTGTTTTGACGCGGGTCGTGATGCGGGTGCTCTCCTCGAAATCCTGCGCCAGCTCGCGCACGGCAACGGCAAGGCCGATATTATCGAGGGCAGAAGGGTGAAGGGCTTTTGACAGGCGGCGGACATCGGCGATGGAGGTGTCAAGAATGGCCATGCTCTTGGTCAGGAGCATTTCAGCCTTGTCCGGATTGGCCAATTGTTCGCGGGCCAGCTCGAGCCTGTGGCGAACGCTAACCAGCAATTGGTTGATGCCATCATGGAGATCGTGGGAAACGCGTTTGCGCTCTTCTTCCTGAACAGCAACAATACGCCGGGTCAGAGCCTTCAGACGCACGTCTGCAAGTTTGTGCTCATTGTAATTGACCGCTGCGATAGCGATGGCTGTGATGACCACAGCCATCAGCGCGACAAGGAACAGAACCGTTTCTGCCTTTCGGATTTCCTTGAGCATGTCACTACGGAAGGCGGCCACCTGCTGCTCGATATCATCAAGATAAAGCCCGGTGCCGAGCATCCAACCCCATTTGGGCAGATAGGTGGCATAGCTCAGCTTGAGGGTTTCGGTCTTGTTGGATGGCTTGTTCCAGCGATAGGTGAAAAATCCACCGCCATTGATGGCTTGTTTCATCAATCCCTGAATGATGAATTTGCCGTCACTATCCTTGATATACCAGAGATTGGCGCCTATCAGATCCGGCGTGGGAGCATTCACAAGGCTGGTGCCTGAGCGATCGTAAGCAAAGAAGTAGCCATCATTGCCATAATTCAAGTTGTTGAGGATCTGGATCACCGCCTGTTTGGCGGTCTGGCTGCCGGGTTCTGCATGGGAATATTCGTGATCAATGGCGGTCAAAGCCAGTGCGGCATAATTTTCCAGCTCCTTCTGGCGGAAGGTCAGAATGCGCTCTTTGATCAGAGATGTTTCGATTTCGATCAGGCGGTTTGCGCCAATATGAATGACCCAACTGGTCAGGGCAGAGGCTAGAATGATCGGCAGGATGGCGATCAACAAAATCTTCAGTTTGAAGGGCAGGTTGCCGCGCGTATCTGAAGCTGTGGGCATTGACGTTGGCTGCATGACTGTCTCTGAAGTCCGAATGCGGGGATCGAGATTGCTTGTTTGGCTTCCCATGACCTGTCCCCCTTGTCAAGCAATCGCAGGGTGGCTGGTTGGATGGCATTGGGCTGGTCGTCGGTCCATCCGATGGCACTGAGGGAGCTGTGCAAAAGGTGGGCAAATGTTGAAATTTCATAAGGGTTAGTTTGTAGTTTTTCGTTGGTATGCAATCAGCAAACAACATTCAACAAGCCTTTGATATAGTTTCTGGAATTTTCGTTTGAAATTCCGAACCCTCATGTTCATATGTTATCACTTTACATCTTTCGTCTATAGCTTTGGGGCCGGGATGCGTATGCGCTTTTTCCTTCCCCTTTATGGCGTGACGGTAACATTGACCACTGATCTTAAGGGATCTCCTGTTGTCTTGACTGACGGGAGAAAGACGTAAAATGGATCGCCGATCTTTTCTGAAACAAGCCAGCCTCGTCTCCGGTGCCGCGGCTGCCTCCACGCTCGCAGCTCCTGCCATTGCTCAGAACAAGCGCACCCTGCGGATGGTGACCACCTGGCCTAAAAACTTCCCCGGGCTTGGTACGGCTGCGCAAAAACTGGCTGACAATATCACGGCGATGACCGACGGACGGTTGACGATCAAGCTCTATTCGGCTGGCGAACTGGTGCCTGCCTTTGAGTGTTTTGATGCGGTCTCAACCGGCTCGGCTGACCTCTATCACGGTGCTGAATATTACTGGCAGGGCAAGCATAAGGCTTTCAATTTCTTTGCGACCGTGCCGATGGGGCTGACCGCCAGTGAAATGGACGCCTGGATGTATCATGGCGGTGGTCAGCAGCTGTGGGACGAGCTGGCTGGCAAATTCAATGTCAAGGCCTTCATGGCGGGCAATACCGGTGTCCAGATGGGCGGTTGGTTCACCAAGGAGATCAACGCTGTCGATGATCTCAAGGGCCTGAAGATCCGTATGCCGGGTCTTGGTGGCGAAGTGCTGCGCCGTCTTGGGGCTTCTGCTGTGTCTTTGCCCGGCGGTGAGGTGTTCCCGTCACTGCAGTCGGGGGCAATTGATGCGACCGAGTGGGTCGGCCCTTGGAATGATCTGGCCTTTGGCTTCTACAAGATCACCAAATTCTACTATTATCCGGGCTTCCATGAGCCGGGTACGGCCATGTCCTGCGGCTTCAATCTCGACATCTTCAACAGCCTGTCGGCTGCCGATCAGGTGATCGTGCAACAGGCCTGCAAGGCGGCAACGGCTGATGCTTATGCTGAATTCAATGCCAACAATGGCCGGGCGCTCAATACCCTGCTGACCAAGCATGGGGTGCTGTTGAAGAAGTTCCCGGATGAAGTGTTCGACGCCATCGCCAAGGCGGCCGAAGAGGTGATTGCCGAAGTGGCCGCAGAAGATGAATTTACAGGCCGCGTGCTTGAAAGCTTCTCGGCGTCGCGCAAGGAGCTGGCAGGCTGGGGCAGTATTGCTGATCAGACCTACGCACTTTATCGCAACCGGGCCATGGGGTTGGCACGGGACGCCTGATGCCGGATTTGCTCCCTTGTGACGGACGTTGCAGGGGAGCCGCTGATCAACCCGGGACTGCTTTGATGGACTTTATCACAACGCGAAAACCGGCTTTTCTGCAGAAAAGAGACTGAAAGGGTCGCCTATACGACCAAAATACTATTCTGATCGATATTGGAATTGCGCAGCAATTTTCCGTTGGAATCAGAGGGCTTTTGTGTTCGTATGTTGCTCGTAGGTGGTCTTTTGGGGAGGAGAGTGCGTACTATTACGCAATATCTGTCGCTGCTACTACTGTAGTGCCTCCAAAAGCGATTCTGTAAGCAAAAAAACTGACCAAACCGGTCTGCAATCACAAAGATTGCCTGTGGAGGAGAGAAAATAAATGGATCGTCGTTCATTTTTGAAGAAAGCCAGCCTTGTTTCTGGCGCGGCTGCAGCAACCACGCTTGCGGCTCCAGCGATCGCGCAGGATAAGCGCACGTTGAAAATGGTCACCACCTGGCCAAAGAACTTTCCGGGTCTTGGCACCGGTGCCCAGCGCGTTGCTGACCGTATCACCGCCATGACCGATGGTCGCCTGACTGTCAAGCTTTACGCTGCCGGCGAGCTGGTTCCTGCATTTGAGTGCTTTGACGCCGTTTCCACCGGTACCGCTGACATGTATCACGGTGCTGAATATTACTGGCAGGGCAAGCACCCGGCCTTCAACTTCTTTACCGCTGTGCCAATGGGCCTGACGGCAAACGAGCTGGATGCCTGGATCAACAATGCCGGCGGTCAGGAATTGTGGGACGAGCTGTCCGCCAAATTCAACATCAAGCCTTTCATGGCCGGTAATACCGGTGTGCAGATGGGTGGCTGGTTCAACAAGGAAATCAACACCCTTGAAGACCTCAAAGGCCTGAAAATGCGTATGCCTGGTCTTGGTGGCGAAGTGCTGCGCCGCCTTGGTGCGTCTGCGGTGGCTCTGCCGGGTGGCGAGATCTTCCCGTCCCTGCAGTCCGGTGCGATCGATGCGACCGAGTGGGTTGGTCCTTGGAATGATCTGGCCTTCGGTTTCTACAAGATCACAAAATTCTACTACTATCCTGGTTTCCACGAGCCAGGTTCAGGCCTTGCTTCGGGCGTCAATCTTGATGTCTTTAACAGCCTGTCGAAGTCTGATCAGGCGATCATTCAGAATGCTTGTATGGCTGAAAACAACTTCATGTTCTCTGAATTCAACGCCAAAAACGGTGCCGCTCTGGAAACCCTGCTGAACAAGCATAAGGTCAACCTGAAGCAGTTCCCTGACGATGTCTTTGATGCCATTGGCAAAGTGTCCGAAGAAGTGGTTGCAGAAGTGGCCACAACCGACGATCTGTCCAAGCGCATCTATGACAGCTACATCAAGGCACGCAAGGATGTTGGGGACTGGAACCGCATTGCGGAACAGACCTACACCACCAACCGTGACCGTGTGTTGGGCTAATCATGCTCCTTTGAGAGCCTCTTGTTCCCCCCGCCTTTGTGCGGGGGGAATATCTCGCCCGCCTTGTGCGGGCACTTCAACAATAAAAGCCAAAATGGCTGATGCTGACCTTGAACAGGGTCTGCGTCCAAGGACCTCCTGTTCGAGGTGGATGGCATCTTTTGCTGCTTGACGGATCGCCATCGCCGGTTGTGTACGAACAGGATCAGCCAGGAGTTAGACATATGCGCGCTCTCGCGGACCTGTTCGATCGGGTCAATGTGGTTACCGGCCAGACATTGGCGTGGTTCACCCTCTTCATCGTTCTTATTCAATTTACTGTCGTTCTGATGCGCTATGTGTTTGGCATCGGTTCCATCTGGATGCAGGAACTGATTGTCTATTTGCATGCCTTTCTGTTCATGCTGGCCTCCGCATACACCTTTTCGAGGGAAGGGCATGTGCGCGTTGATATTTTCTACCGGGAAGCGCGGGCGCGGACGAAAGCCTATGTCAATCTGTTTGGTGCGGCTTTTCTGGTCATTCCGGTCTGCGTGCTGATCGTCATCGTTTCCTGGGAGTATGTCTCCAACAGCTGGGCGATTATGGAGGGCAGTCAGGAAACCTCCGGTATTCAGGCGCGATTCCTGCTCAAGAGCGCGATCATTGGTTTTGCCGTGCAAATGGGTTTGCAGGCCTTTGTGATGATCGTGCGCTGCTGGTATGCCCTGCAAGGGGATGAACAGGAGCTGCTTCGTCTGCAGCAGATGGGTGGTCACTGATGGAAGCGTTTGCTCACATTCTTGACCTGTTGATGTTTGGCGCTGCCTGTGTCGTGTTGATGTTTGGCTTTCCTGTCGCCTTTACGCTGGCTGGTGTGGCGCTTGCCTTTGCGTTGATTGGCTGGACGGCCGGTGCGTTCGACGTGTCGTTCCTGTCAGCGCTGCCTCAGCGTATTTTCGGCACCATGAGCAACGAGGTGCTGATTGCTGTGCCTTTGTTCATCTTCATGGGTGTGACGCTGGAACGCTCCAAGGTGGCTGAGGAACTGCTCGACACGATGGGTCGCCTGATGGGCTCGGTTCATGGCGGACTTGGCATTGCAGTGTCCATTGTGGGGGCTCTTTTGGCCGCCTCCACCGGGATTGTCGGCGCAACGGTTGTGACCATGGGTCTGTTGTCGTTGCCAACCATGCTCAAGCGTGGCTATTCTCCGGAATTGGCTTGTGGCTCGATTGCTGCTGCCGGAACGTTGGGGCAGATCATCCCGCCCTCCATCGTTCTCGTCATTCTGGGTGACCAATTGTCCAACGCCTATCAGAAGGCGCAGCTGGAAATGGGCATCTTCTCGCCCGAGACCGTGTCCGTTGGTGACCTGTTTGCTGGAGCTCTTCTGCCGGGTCTGATGCTCGTTGGTTTCTATATCATCTATCAGGTGGTGGTTGCCATTCTCAAACCAAGTTCGGCGCCGTCCATTCCCAAGGCTGAAAATCCTGGCGTGACGAGCAAGGAAATCCTTCATGCGCTGGTGCCTCCGATCGTGCTGATCCTTGCGGTGCTGGGTTCGATCCTTGGTGGTATCGCTACGCCAACCGAAGCTGCTGCCGTTGGAGCTGTCGGTGCGGTGTTGCTGGCCGGCTATCGTCTGGACGAAGATCACAGCTGGCCAATCTTTCTGGCTGCGGTGGCTTTGGTTGCCGTCTTGGTGCTGACGGCCAATATGGATTTGCGTGTGGCTCGTGATGTCATTCCGACATCCGATCAGATTGCCATCTATGCAGCGGCCTTCTTCGTGCTGGTGCTGCTGTATGGCATCGTGTCTGCGATCATCCGGTTGATCAAGACCGGCGTTTTGAAGCCAGTCATGGAAGGCACGACGCAGGTCACTTCCATGGTGTTCGTTATTCTGATTGGTGCATCGCTCTTCTCGCTGGTCTTCCGTGGTCTTGGCGGTGAAGAGATGATCCAGGAAACCCTGGCGGGCATTCCGGGTGGTGCCGTCGGCGCAATGATTGCCGTGATGCTGCTGATGTTCTTCCTGGGCTTCTTTCTCGACTTCCTCGAAATTGTCTTCGTGGTCGTGCCGATGGTTGCGCCGGTTCTGTTGCAGATGGAAATGCCAAATGGGGAACCGATGAGCCCGGTTTGGCTGGGAATTATGATGGCCGTGAATCTGCAGACGTCGTTCCTGACGCCGCCATTCGGGTTCGCACTCTTTTATCTGCGTGGTGTGGCGCCTCCAACCGTGCGTACGTCGCAAATCTATCGAGGCATCATTCCATTTGTCCTTATCCAGATCTTGGCTTTGGTTCTGCTGTGGTATCTCCCGGCATTGGCCACCTGGCTGCCAACCATGATTTATGGTTGATGCATGAGGGTGTTGAAGCCAGTCTGACAATCGAAAGCCGGGGTCCTGCGACCCGGCTTTTTTATGTCTGAAATAAACCTCCACCTGCGGTGGAGGACTGGACAAGTTTTACATTTTCAGTAAGAGACCTCCTCACTTGAACCATTGGCGTGGTTTTAAGAACAGAAGCGAGGAGGTTTTTATGGACAAAAATCACCTATCACACAGCACTTGGGACTGCAAATATCATGTAGTCTTTGGCTCCAAATACAGGACCAAACGTCTATACGGAGACTTGCGGCGTGAGTTACGAGATCAATTTACGAAGTTGGCGTCACAAAAGGGATGCCATATTGAGGAAGGGCATCTTATGCCCGACCATGTGCATATGTTGATCTCAATCCCACCCAAATATTCAGTGGCCCATATAGTGGGCTTCTTAAAGGGTAAAACGGCGCTATATGTGGCAAACAAATATGCCCGGAAACGTCGCTACAAGGGATATCATTTTTGGGCACGTGGTTACTTTGTTTCGACAACGGGCTATCAAGAGGAGGTCGTCAGACGCTATATCCGCAATCAACAGAGGCAGGATAAGGCGAGCGACTTCGCGGATATGTTCAAGCCAAACTATTGAAACCAAACAAGACCACTTCTAGTGGTTCAAGCGAAGCGTAACAAACCTCCGCCTATGGCGGAGGTCAATGACTTGTTTCCCATGGTGTGGCATCTGGTCTCATTGTGTTGCTTTGAACGATGATGGCCAGAGAATCACCTGTTTCGTTTCTATGCAATCAAAGAGGAAGTCGCTGGCAATGCTGACTTATCCCGGTTGGCGTTGAGAAATTGGTTTCGATTGAAACCAGTTGCTAGACGTCTTGCCCTGACTTTATGCACAGTGTTGCGTGATTTTTGTCGCATGATTATTTCAAGCTCGTTTTTCACTAAGGGCGTGCGTTTGTGGTTTTACGTTTACGTAAATTGCTATTGCGCATGATTGCGTGTTGGGGGGAAGGTACTGATATCGCCACACTATTTGGATTATTGACGTAAACGGAATGCAAAAGAGTGATTATAAATCACGCACTTGCGGAATTTTAGATACTGGAAAAGCAAGGGATTTCTTTCTTAATCCTTCGGCCAATAAAACTGACTAACACTTGATTTGTCTGATCCTTTCAGCGTTAGATTGGGGAAAAATATATAGAACCCATTCAATGGGTCCCTTCATTGGGAACAGAGGAAACGACCATGTCAGTTGCGGAGGAGACTGCATCGGCGCGTCTGGAAACCTTTCCAGCCGTGTTGTTGCGGAACGCCAAACAGTGGCGGGATCGCCCTGCTTTGCGGGAGAAAGATCTAGGGATCTGGCAGACCTGGACCTGGGGTGACACTTTGGAGGAAGTGCGCGCCTTTTCGGTCGGTCTTGCGGAGTTGGGTGTGAAGAGGGGCGATCATATCGCCATTCTGGGCACCAATCGCCCACGGCTCTATTTCACATTTGCCGCCGCTCAGGCGCTGGGTGCCGTACCGGTGCCAGTCTATGCGGATAGCGCGGCAGAGGAGCTGCATTATATTCTTGATCACGCCAACGCCAAGCTGGTGATTGCAGAGGATCAGGAACAGGTCGACAAGGTTCTGGACATTTCAGACAATTTGCCCGAGCTCAAGAAGGTGGTCTATGACGACCCAAAGGGTCTGCGGGGGTATGACCACACCCATCTCCATGACTTTGGAGATGTTCAGACCATTGGCCGCAAGGCGCTGGCCAATGAGGCCGGACGTGAGCAGGCGTGGCTGGATGAGATTGCCAGGGGCAAAGGGTCGGATGTCGGCGTGATGCTGTACACGTCCGGCACCACCGGTAAGCCCAAGGGCGTGATGCTGTCGAACGACAATGTGATGATTTCCGGCATCAATGCTTGCGAGGCGGAAAAGCTGACCGAGAAAGACGAGGTGCTTGCCTACTTGCCGCTTGCCTGGGTGGGAGATCATCTTTTCTCCTACTGCCAGTCCTATGTGGCAGGTTATTGCATTTCGTGTCCGGAAAGTGCCGAGACGATGCAGACGGACCTGCAGGAAATCGGGCCGTCCTTCTTCTTTGCACCGCCAAGGATGTTCGAAGCTCTGCTGACCTCGGTGATGATCCGGATGGAAGATGCAAGTGCGCTCAAGCAGTCCTTGTTTCACTATTTCATCAAGCATGCGGAGCGGGTTGGCGAAGACATCCTGAATGGCAAGTCGGTCGCCTTCATGGATCGGCTGAAATATTGGCTTGGGGATCTGGTGATCTATGGGCCGCTGAAGAATACGTTCGGCTTTTCCAATATCCGGGTTGGCTATACGGCTGGTGAGGCGATTGGCCCTGAGATTTTCCGCTTCTATCGCTCGTTGGGGATCAATCTCAAGCAGCTTTATGGCCAGACCGAAGCCTCGATTTTCGTGACCGTCCAGCCGGATGGAGAAATCTATTCCGACACGGTTGGCAAACCGGCCAAAGATGTCGAAATCCGGATTGCCGAGAATGGCGAGGTTCTGTTCCGTTCGCCCGGTGTGTTTGTGGCTTACTACAAGAATGAGCAAAGCACCAAGGATACCAAGGACGAAGCGGGCTGGGTGCAGTCGGGCGACGCGGGATTCTTTGATGATCGGGGACACCTCAAGATCATTGATCGCGCCAAGGATGTGGGCAAGCTCACCAATGGGGCGATGTTCGCGCCGAAATATATCGAGAACAAGCTCAAATTTTTCCCCAATATCAAGGAAGCCGTGGCCTTTGGCGATGGGCGCGATAGTGCCACCGTCTTTGTCAATATCGACCTCAATGCGGTCGGTAACTGGGCTGAGCGCAACAATATCGCCTATGCCTCCTATCAGGAACTGGCCGGACATCCGGAAGTCTATGCGATGATCAAGTCGCATATTGAGCAGGTGAATGCGGATCTGGCGAAAGAGCCGATCATGGCCGCCTCGCAGATCAGTCGTTTTCTGGTTCTGCATAAGGAACTGGATGCTGATGACGGCGAGTTGACCCGCACCCAGAAAGTGCGCCGCCGCTTTGTTGCCGAACGCTATGACGATCTGATCGAAGCGCTCTATAGCGACAGAAGCGAGCAATATACCAAAACAGAAGTGGTGTTTGAGGATGGACGCAAAGGCTCTATCGAAGCGACGGTCAAATTGTCCGACGCCACGGTCTTTCCTCATGAAACCGGTGTTGGGGAGGCGGCTGAATGACTTATCAAAATAACGTCAATGCCCAAATGGGTGACATCGCCAAACAGGCAGAGCCGGACGTGATGCTGGCCGTTGAACATGTATCCTTGTCCTTTGGCGGTGTGAAGGCGATCACCGACATTTCTTTTGACATACACAAGGGTGAAATCCGCGCCATCATCGGTCCGAACGGCGCGGGCAAGACCTCGATGCTGAATGTCATCAATGGCTTCTACCACCCGCAGGAAGGCACGATCTTCTGGCAGGGCGAGGTGCGCCGCCGGATGAAGCCCCATGAGGCAGCAAAAAGCGGCATTGCCCGGACCTTCCAGAATGTGGCGCTCTTCAAGGGCATGTCGACGCTCGATAATGTCATGACCGGGCGCGGGTTGAAGATGAATGCCAATTTTTTCTGGCAGTGCCTGCATATGGGGCCGGCCTTGAAGGAAGAGAATGCGCACCGCGAAAAGGTCGAGGAGATCATCGATTTTCTCGAAATCCAGCATATTCGCAACAAGCCGGTTGGCAAGCTGCCCTATGGTTTGCAGAAGAGGGTGGAGTTGGCCCGGGCGCTGGCCATGGAGCCGGACCTGTTGCTGCTGGATGAGCCGATGGCAGGGATGAATCTCGAAGAGAAGGAGGACATGTCCCGCTTCATCATCGAGACCAATCAGCGCTATGGCACCACCATCGCTCTCATCGAGCATGACATGGGCGTCGTGATGGATCTGTCCGACCGTGTCGTTGTTCTGGATTATGGCAAGAAAATCGGGGATGGCCCGCCAGCAGAAGTGCAGGCCAACAAGGAAGTGATCGATGCCTATCTTGGCGTTTCGCACTGACGATCACCCGTATTTTCTCATTTGTTTGACAGAGGCAAGTCCATGGGTATGGAATTCGCTTTCTTTTTGGAAACTGTTATTTCCGGTCTGATGGCCGGGGTGATGTATGCGCTTGTGGCGCTCGGTTTCGTCTTGATCTTCAAGGCCTCGGCATTTTCAATTTTGCTCAAGGGGTGATGTGTCTGTTTGCGGCGCTGACTTTTGTCGGTGTGCAGGAAAGGCTCGGTCTGCCTATCTGGCTGGCTTTGCCTGCCGCGGTGGGGGTGATGATCCTCCTTGCCTGGTTGATCGAGCGGTTGATTCTGCGCCATCTGGTCAATCAGGATCCGATCATCCTGTTTATGGCAACCATTGGTCTGGCCTATGTGCTCGAAGGGCTGGGTGACGTGCTTTGGGGGTCAGATGTCAAGCCGCTTGATATCGGCCTGCCGCAGGGGGCATCGGACTATCTGCTCGACAATTACAATCTGTATGTCGAAAAGCTGGAAGTCGTAGCTGCAATCATCGCGATGATTTTGGTGGCAGCTCTGGCGATCTTCTTCCAGAAAACCCGCATCGGTCGGGCGCTTCGTGCGGTGGCTGATGACCATCAGGCGGCCTTGTCTGTTGGCATTTCGCTCAACACAATCTGGGTGATCGTCTGGTCGGTTGCAGGCATTGTGGCATTGGTCGCCGGGATCATGTGGGGCACCAAGTCGGGCGTGCAGTTCTCGCTGTCGCTGATTGCTCTCAAAGCCTTGCCTGTGTTGATCCTCGGGGGCTTTACCTCCATTCCAGGCGCTATCGTCGGTGGCTTGATCATTGGCGTCGGCGAGAAGGTCGCCGAGGTCTATATGGGGCCTTTTGTTGGCGGAGCCGTTGAAAACTGGTTTGCCTATATGCTGGCTCTCGCCTTCCTGCTGGTTCGTCCGCAGGGCTTGTTCGGCGAAAAGATCATCGAAAGGGTGTAACAGATGTTCTATCGCGAAACAGGTCAATTCAAGACCAACTATACCGACGACCGGGCGATTTTCCCGATCGCTCAGGATCGCTATGGCATGATGGTCATTCTGGCCGTGGCCTATCTGGTGGTGCCCTTCTTTGTCAATGACTATTGGGGCAACGCGATCCTTCTGCCGTTGCTGATCTATACGCTGATTGCACTGGGGCTGAATGTGCTGGTGGGCTATTGCGGCCAGATCTCGCTTGGTACCGGTGCCTTCATGGCGGTGGGATCCTATGCTTCTTTCAAGCTGATGACCTCTTTCCCCGGTCTTGATTTTGCCGTGGTGGTGATCCTTTCGGGCTTTGTCACCGCTTTGGTCGGCTCCTTGTTCGGTTTGCCGTCGCTGCGGATCAAGGGATTCTATCTGGCCGTGGCGACGCTGGCAGCGCAGTTCTTCATCATCTGGCTGTTCAACAAGGTATCGTGGTTCTACAACGATTCCGCCACCGGGCAGATCAATTCACCGGAACGCACCAGCCTGTTTTTTGAGGTGACCGGCCCGAATGCATCGATCCTGAACAAATATTTCTTCTGCCTTGTTTTCGTAACGCTGGCAGCATGGATGACCAAGAATATCGTGCGCGGTCGCATCGGACGCCAGTGGATGGCAATCCGTGACATGGATATTGCCGCCGAGCTGATTGGTGTGCGACCTTTGACCACCAAACTGACCGCCTTTGCGGTGTCCAGTTTCCTGATCGGTATGGGGGGCGCGCTTTATTTTGGTGTCTGGCTGGGGGCGGCTGAGCCGACCGAAGCCTTCGGGATTGATCAGTCTTTCCTGATCCTGTTCATGGTCATTGTTGGTGGGCTGGGAACCATCATGGGCTCATTCCTGGGGGCCGCCTTCCTGTGGCTGTTCCCGATCGCTTTCAAGAATTTCATGGTGGACACGCTTGGTTTGTCGACCGCCATGTCAGAGCATCTTCAGATTATTCTGATGGGTGCGCTCATCATCTTCTTCCTGATTGTCGAACCGCATGGTCTTGCGCGCCTTTGGCAGATCTTCAAGGAGAAGCTGAGAATCTGGCCTTTCCCGCATTGATGCATGAGGAGTGTCTGGCGGTCCCATGGAGGAAAGGGGCCGGTTGGCTGATCATGCGGGCAGGGCCCATAGGCTCCGTTTGAGGAGCAAACTTTTCGGAGGAGTGTCTGACCAAGCCAACAAGAAGGTGGCGGGCACGCATATTGGAGGAACGACAATGAAATTTGCCAAGACGAAACTGGCCGTGGCCTGTTTGGCGGCGACCCTGATGGCGCCGGTGGCAACGATGGCCAGCGAACTGGTTCTGCCATCCCTTGACTATCGGACCGGTCCTTACGCACCGGGTGGCATTCCTTATGCCAACGGGTATGCGGATTATTTCACGCTGCTCAACGAGCGCGATGGGGGCATCAACGGGGTGAAAGCCAATGTGGTGCCCTGCGAGACCGGCTACAACACCAAAAAGGGTGTTGAATGCTACGAGAAAACCAAGAATATCGGCTCCGGCGCGCTTGCTTATCTGCCGCTGTCCACTGGCATCACCTATCAGTTGATCCCGAAAGTGACAGCGGACAAGATCCCGCTGGTGACCATCGGTTATGGCCGCACGTCTGCCCGCAATGGCGAAGTGTTCGAGTATGTCTTCAATCCACCAGCAACCTATTGGGATGGCGCGACCGTTGCCATCAAACATGTGATTGACAGCGAAGGGGGTGAAGCCAACCTCAAGGGCAAGAAAATCTCGCTCGTTTATCACAATTCTGCCTATGGCAAGGAGCCAATCCGGACCCTTGAGAAACTGGCTGAAAAATATGGCTTTGAGCTGACCTTGCTGCCTGTTGATCATCCCGGTCAGGAGCAGAAGGCAACCTGGTTGCAGATCCGTCGTGGTCGTCCGGACTGGGTGCTGATGTGGGGCTGGGGCGTGATGAACCAGGTCGCCATCAAGGAAGCGTCTTCGATTCGCTTCCCAATGGATAAATTCATTGGCGTCTGGTGGTCCGGTGGCGAGAATGACGTGCTGCCAGCAGGTGACGCGGCCAATGGCTACAAGGCGTTGAACTTCGTCAATGTGGGCTCTGACTTCCCGCTGTTTGCCGATATCAAGGCCCATGTCTATGGCAAGGGCAAAGCGGTTGATCCGGACTTCAAGGATCGCATTGGCGAGACCCACTATAACCGCGGCATCTATGCAGGTGTGCTTGTGGCAGAAGCCATTCGCAAGGCGATGGAAATGCACAATACCAAGGATGTCACCGGCGAAATGGTCAAGGAAGGCTTCGAAGCCCTTGAAATCAGCGATGAGCGTTGGGCAGAGCTGGGTTTGCCGGGCTTCACCGGTGCGGTCAAGCTGAGCTGCTCGGACCATCGTGGTCCGTCCAAGATTGCCGTCCAGCAGTGGAATGCCTCTGCCAAGAAGTGGGCCCTCATTACCGACTTTGTCGAGCCAATGGATGATGTGACCACGCCGCTGATCAAGGAAGATTCCATGGCTTATGCCAAGGAAAATGGCCTTGAACCACGCAAGTGCAAGTAATGGCAACGAGATGACCCAGCCGAGGCGCTTTTGTCCGCGCCTCGGCACAGGTCCCATATGCAAAAGGCAAGGGGCGGACACTTAGCCCTGTTCCATCCCTTGTCTGCTCATAGACGCTATTACCTGTCCCGGCCCATAGGGGCAGGGTCTGTGAGGCGATGAAGGCATAGAGAACAAGCTGGTCATTGAAGGCCAAAGAGAATGGGCATGCCGAAGGCACTTTCGGGGAGGAGAATTAGGTGACTGACGTCAAGAGCGATACGATTCTGTCGGTGAACAATATCGAGGTGATCTATGATCACGTCATTCTGGTGCTCAAGGGTGTTTCACTGTCCGTTCCCCGTGGCGGCATTGTGGCCATTCTGGGGGCCAATGGGGCGGGTAAGACCACAACCCTGAAGGCGATTTCCAACCTGTTGGGGGCCGAGCGTGGTGACGTGACCAAGGGGTCGATTGTCTTTGAGGGTGAACAGGTGCAGGCGCTCAGTCCGAATGATCTGGTGCGTCGTGGCTGTATTCAGGTAATGGAAGGCCGCCATTGTTTTGGTCATCTGTCGATTGAGGAAAATTTGCTGACCGGTGCCTATACCCGCAAGGATGGCAGTGCGGCGATCAAGCGCGATCTTGAGATGGTCTATGATTATTTCCCGCGCTTGCGTGAGCGGCGACAATCGCAGGCGGGTTACACCTCAGGGGGCGAACAGCAAATGTGCGCCATTGGCCGGGCGATGATGGCAAGCCCGTCGATGATCCTGCTCGATGAGCCTTCCATGGGGTTGGCTCCGCAGCTGGTCGAAGAGATTTTCGAAATCGTCAAGCAACTCAATCAGAAGGAAGGGGTGTCCTTCCTGTTGGCCGAGCAGAATACGTCGGTTGCCCTGCGTTATGCCTCCTATGGCTATATTCTTGAAGGCGGGCGCGTGGTGATGGATGGCGATGCCAAGGATCTCAGCGAAAATGAGGATGTGAAGGAATTCTATCTCGGCGTCGGTGGCGAAGGGCAGAAATCCTTCCGCAATGTGAAGCATTACAAGCGCCGCAAGCGCTGGCTGGCCTGATCGGGTGACCCATGTCTGACTATTATGATGAAAGAGATCTGCAAGACCCCGCCGCAAGAGAAAGAGCCTTGTTTGCTCGTCTGTCCGCATTGATTGCCCGGGCGAAGGCGGGCGGCACCGGCTGGGCGGCGCATCTGGAGGGTGTGGATCCGGAGGCCGTGACGGATCGCGCAGCTCTGGCGCAACTCCCAGTGTTGCGCAAAAGCACGTTGCAGGCCGCGCAAAAGGCCAATCCCCCTTTTGGTGGCTTTGCCATTGGCGCACCAAAGGATTTTGGTCGGGTTTTCATGTCGCCCGGCCCGATCTGGGAACCGCAAGGGCTGGCAGCTGATCCATGGGGAGGCGCGCGTGCTCTTTATGCTGCGGGCTTGCGGCCTGGCGACTTGGTTCATAATGCCTTTGCCTATCATATGACGCCGGGGGGCTTCATTCTGGATGAAAGCGCTCGGGCGCTGGGCTGTGCGGTTTTTCCAGCCGGGATTGGCAACACCGAAATGCAGGTCGAAGCGATGGCGAGCTTGAAGCCTGTTGCCTATGTCGGGACGCCGGATTTCCTGAAAGTCATTCTGGAAAAGGCCGACGAGATGGGTGTCTCGCTTGATAGCCTCAAAAAGGCACTGGTGTCAGGTGGCGCTTTGTTCCCTTCCATGCGCGAGGCTTATCAAGCCCGCGGGATTGCCACCGCCCAATGCTATGCGACGGCAGATCTTGGCATCATCGCCTATGAGAGCCTTGGTCATGACGGGATGCTGATTAATGAGGATTTCATTGTCGAGATCGTTCGCCCCGGCACCAATGATCCGGTGGCCGACGGCGAGGTCGGCGAGCTGGTGGTGACTGCCTTTAGCGATGTCTATCCGCTGATCCGTTTTGGGACTGGCGATCTGACCTCCATCCTGCCCGATCCCAGTCCCTGTGGCCGAACGGCGGCCCGGATCAAGGGCTGGATGGGCCGCGCTGATCAACGCACCAAGGTCAAGGGCATGTTCATCGATTCAACCCAGCTGGATGAGCTGGTCAAACGGTTCGATGCGATCCTGAAAGTGCGGCTTGAAGTGGAGCGAGCCGATGATCAGGATGTGATGGTTCTGAAGGCCGAAGTCACCGATGAGGTGGCGGTGGAGGCCGCTGTCGTGGCCGAAGCCTTGCGTGACATCACCAAAATTCGGGGCGCAGTCGACTTGGTCGCCACAGGCAGTCTGCCCAATGATGGCATGGTGATTGCCGACAAGCGCGATTATTCCGCCTGACCGAAACAGCTCCAATTGATCGATAGGTCCCCAACGCAACAAGCCCGCTTTTCAGTGAAGCGGGCTTGTCTTGTTTTCGGCTTACTTGATGTCTGCGCCATTGACGCGGTCGATCAATTGTTGACCGGTCTCCACGCGTTCCGAATAGCGGTCGACAAGATAATCGCTGCGGCTACGGGTCATCCAGGTGAATTTCATCAACTCCTCGCAGACATCGACAATGCGATTGTAATAGGGCGAAGGCTTGATGCGGTCATTGTCGTCAAATTCGGTGAAGGCCTTGGCGATCGATGATTGATTGGGAATGGTGATCATCCGCATCCAGCGGCCCAGAATACGCATCTGGTTGACGGCGTTGAAACTCTGGGAGCCGCCTTCCACCTGCATCAGTGCCAGGGTTTTGCCTTGCGTCGGGCGGACGGCGCCGAGCGAAAGAGGGATCCAGTCGATCTGAGCTTTCATGATGCCGGTCATGGCACCGTGGCGTTCGGGAGATACCCAGACCATGCCTTCAGCCCAAGTGGCAAGGGTGCGCAATTCCTGAACCTTTTCGTGGTCCGCATCGGCATCATCGGGCAGGGGCAGGCCGGAGGGGGTGAAGAGCCGACATTCCGCTCCAAGTTCGCTCAGAATGCGGGCGGATTCTTCTGCCACCAGACGGGAGAAAGAGCGTTTGCGCAGGGAACCATAAAGCAACAGGATACGCGGCTTGTGTCCGTCATCATCGGGGCCTGCCAATGCCGCAAAGTCGATTGCCTTTAGGTGGATCTCGTCAGCCAGATGATCCTTTTTCTCCAACGCTACGCCGAAGAAACTGGGGTTGTTCTGGTTCATATCAGTGCCCCTTGCTGACGGTTTCGCCATCTTCCTTGGTGAAGCTGCCAATATCAACCGGCAGTAAATCCAGCACCTTTTCAGATGGTCGGCACAGATCCGTGCCTTTGTCGCTGACAACGATTGGTCGGTTGATCAGGATTGGATGGACCATCATCGCGTCCAGTAACTGATCATCGCTTAGGGTTTCATCGCCGAGGCCCAGCGCCTCATATGGCGTGCCTTTTTGGCGCAACAGATCGCGTGTTGAGATCGGCATGGCGTCGATCAGGGCGATCAGATCCGCGCGGCTTGGGGGTGTTTGGAGATATTCGATGATGGTTGGTTCGATCCCTGCTTTGCTGATCATGGCAAGCACATTGCGTGAGGTGCCGCATTTGGGATTGTGATAGATGGTGATCGCCATCGGGGTGTGGCTCCTGTTGATTTGACTTGTCTTTGATGAATTGCTAGCATTCAGCACTGCTTGACCCTGTCAGGTCGCGTCAGGCTCTCAATCGTCTGACCGCACAGTTCCGGTGCGCCCCCACAACAGTCCTGCAGCAAGAAATTGAGCAGATTGCCGATACCGTCCATGTCGGCGAAATAGCGTACGGACCGTCCTTGACGTTCATTGCGGATGAGGCCTGCGCGCAGGAGAATGTTGAGATTGGTCGACATGGTGTTTTGGCGCACACCGAGTTTCTCCCCCATCTCTCCTGACAAGAGGCCCCTGTTGCCCGCCCTGATCAGCAAGCGAAAGACATCCAGTCTTGTCTGCTGGCTGAGCGCCGAGAATGCATTGGTTGCTGTAATCTTATCCATATATCATGAATAATTGATATTTTAGAGTCTTTCAACTGGAAAAATGGAAGGTTGGTTCTGACCAGAGGGCAGACTGGAAAGAGCCGGTTTTCTAGATCAGCATGACGCTGTCGTCATCGCCCTGGTGCCGGGGATGAACGGCTTGGCGTTGGCGAGCCTGCAGGCCCTTTTCCAATGCGTTGACACGGTTGAGGATTTTTTGCCGCGTTTCTGAACGGGTGGATGACAGCTCATTTTGATAGTCCTGCGAATAGTTGAGCAAGTCATTCATATGCTCGGTGAGGTCCTCTATCGTATCCTCCTCGCAGATTGGCCGGGAGATCAGGCTTTCAGCCCGCCGCTTTATTGTCGGATCCGGTAGGGCAGGCATGGCATAGCTGGGATCGAGAATGGCCTTGAGGCGTTCATTCAGGCTTTTGGGCGAAAAAGGGCGGGAAATGACCCAATGCGCTCCAAAGGCGATGGCCTTGACGACCCGTTGGCGTGTCGGTTCCTGCATCAGGATGAACATGTGGGTGTTGGCACCGAGCATTTTCTTGCGCATATTCTCGCGACTCCGGAAGAGTTCCGATCCCTGCGCGGTTTCGTAGTCAATGAAAATAAAGTCTGGAAAGATACGGCTGGCCTCATCAAGACCAATCTCGACTTCCTCAAATTCGCTAACACGAATGAAGCCGGATGATCTAAGCACGGTTCTGAGCAACTTGCGCTGAAACGTGTTATGATCAACAAGTACGGCGCTACCTTGCCGTATTGGCTGTAACATCAGTTGCCCCCTTGGCTGACATTTCGCGGCAGACCCCCATCTGCCTTGAAAAAGAGTTATGTCAGAGTTGGATTAAAAATTGGGTAAAAGACGTAAAACTTCTGTCGATGTCTGTGAAATAGTTCCCTGGGGGAAGGGGAGGGCCCGAAAGACGTCTGTTTTGGTGCTTGGCCACTTGGTTGTGAGATGTCCTGTAAGCCCGCGCTGTGGGCCAGACGCAGGAAAATTGGGCAGAAGGATACTAAGCGTTTGTTCCTGTTGCCAGCCTGACGCATATTAGAGCCACAATGCTGATGCCACATAGCCAACGTTAGTCTCTTTTATCTAACAGGCTTTGTTGATCTGATTTCAGGCACGTGCGGTTTTGTGTCGGTGGCAACAACCGGCCCGCCATGATTGCCAATTGGGGAGTTGCTCTATGAATATTATCGGATTTGATATTGTTGCCATCGTGCTGGTGGTGCTGTTTGTGCTGATCCTGTTGGCGGGAATCAAGACGGTGCCGCAGGGCTATAATTTCACAGTTGAACGTTTCGGCGCCTATACCCGCACGCTGAAACCCGGTCTGGCTCTGATCGTGCCTTTCATCGACCGGATCGGCGCCCGGATGAATATGATGGAGCAGGTGCTCGATGTGCCAAGCCAGGAGGTCATCACGCGGGACAATGCCGCCATTGCCTCGGATGGTGTTGCCTTCTACCAGATCATGAATGCGGCAGAAGCGGCCTATGAAGTGCATAATCTGGAAACGGCCTTGCTCAATCTGACCATGACCAACATCCGTACGGTGATGGGGTCTATGGATCTGGATGAGTTGCTGTCCAACCGTGACGAAATCAATGCCAAACTGTTGCATGTGGTCGACGCCGCCGCGGCGCCTTGGGGCGTGAAGATTTCGCGTATCGAAATCAAGGATATCAACCCGCCGCGGGATCTGGTGGAAGCCATGGGTCGCCAGATGAAGGCAGAGCGTGAGAAGCGTGCGTCCATTCTGGAAGCCGAAGGGCAACGTCAATCTGAAATCTTGCGAGCCGAAGGCGAAAAGCAATCGCAAATTCTGGAAGCCGAAGGGGCGCGGGAAGCCGCCTTCCTTGAGGCTGAAGCCCGCGAGCGTGCGGCAGAAGCCGAAGCCAAGGCAACCGAGATGGTCAGCAAGGCCATTGCGGAAGGGGACGTGCAGGCCATCAACTATTTTGTCGCCAGCAAATATGTTGAAACGCTGGGTGAAGTGGTCAAGGCTCCGAACCAGAAAGTCATCATGCTGCCGATAGAAGCCACCTCCATTCTGGGTGCTCTTGGGGGCATTGGCGAATTGAGCAAGCAAGCCTTTAGCAAGGATGCAACTGCTGGCAAGCGTACTGGCCGGGTGCCGAATGTGCGGGACGACCAATAGGTTACGGCCTTTGTGGTATTTCTTCCGAATACGGGCTAGGAAAGGGACGAGATGATACAGCAGTTTTTCATCGAACAGGGAGAATGGGCCTGGCTCATTCTCGGTCTTTTGCTTTTGTCGCTGGAATTGCTGGCACCGGGGACCATGTTTTTGTGGTTCGGGCTCGCGGCCCTGATTGTCGGACTGATTGGCTTTTTTGTGGAACTCAGCTGGCAAAATGCCTTCATTCTGTTTGGTCTATTGTCGTTGATATCAGTGCTTGTGGGCCGGTATATTCTCAAAAGAATGGCCCCGACTGCATCCGACCAACCACTATTGAATGCCCGGGCCAAGGCTCTGGTGGGGCAGGTCTATATTCTTGACGCGCCGATTGAAAATGGTCAGGGGCGGGTCAAGGTGAATGACAGCTATTGGCGCGTGGCCGGGCCGGATGTGGCCGCCGGGCAAAAAGTGCGGGTGGTTGGCAGCAATGGCACGGTGCTGGACGTCGTGCCAGTCTGATTGCGGGATCTACCAATCATCTCAAAACAAAGCAGACCAGAGCAAAGCCGCCTGGTCTGCTTTTTTGTATCGTGCCTGTGGTCGGTTGGTTCAGGACTTTTCCAAATCCGGAATGGGCATGCAAGCCTCTTCGGTGCAGACATTGACCTCGATGGTGGTGTGCGCAATATTCTGCAAGGGCTGGAGCAGGGCCTTGTAATGCTCCGCGCTGCGTGGATAGTGGGTGACGATCGACAGGATCGCAGCATAGCGGCCCGAGCCGATATACCAGATGTGATGATCGGCGACACGATTGTCCGCATCGGCTTCTATCAAGGCAATGGCTTTTGTTGCCAGATCATCGTCGGGGATTCGATCCAGCAGAATCGAGCCGGTTTCCCGCACAAGGCCATAGGCCCATTTGCCGATGACGAAAGCGCCGACCAGCCCCATCATTGCGTCCATCCATGTCCAACCAAAATTCTTGCCGAACAATAGGGCTATAATGGCCAGAATGGAGGTCAGTGCGTCGGCCATGACATGCAGATAGGCCGCCCGCATATTGTGATCCTTGGCGGTTTTGTGGTCGTGATCATGATGGTGATGATGAGCATGCTCGTGGTCATGTGCATGGTGCCCGTGATCATGGTGGTGATGATGAGCATGTCCATGATGATGGTGATGATGGTCGTTTTCACGCAGAAGATAGGCGCTGACCAGATTGACGATCAGGCCGAGGGAGGCGACCAACATGGCCTCATTGAAGGCAATCTCGAGCGGATTGAACAGGCGCAGGATGGATTCATAGATCATGAACAGAGCCACAAGCCCCAGAATGATCGCATTGGTATAGCCGCCGAGAATTTCGATCTTTCCCACGCCGAAGGTGAATTGACGATTGCCTGAATGCTTGCGGGCCAGGTGATAGGCAAACACTGTCAGGCCCAGCGCGCCTGCATGGGACGCCATATGCCAGCCATCGGCCAGCAAGGCCATGGAATTGAAGACCGTTCCGGCGGTGATTTCCACCACCATGGTGACGATGGTCAGAAGGACGACATAGAATGTGCGGCGAGCATTTTTCCGGTTGCGATCGTCATCGAGGAATTGATGATCGTGTTGCCATTTTTCAAGCTGGAAAATATGCATGTGGTTTGTCCTGTCGGGATGGAGGCTGCGTGGGCCTGCGAGCTTTAGCAGAAATACGCAGGCTTCGAAATCTCTCTCAAAGGCGAAAGGGGACAAGATAGAATAAGAGCGCCCCTGACAGATCAGGAACGCTCCTTGAAACTGCTGGTTCCTATCCCGGATCACGCCCGGATCATGCCCGAGTCAGGCCAGCCTCAAGGCTGGTGAGCGGGTGGGAGTGGTGGCTCTTCGGACATCAGCAGGATGCTGATGCGCCGGTTGGCGGCCAGATAGGGGTCATTGGGAAAGAGCGGGTCCGTGTCGGCTTTGCCTTCCACACCATAGATCTGATCGGCTGGCACGCCATATTCCATCAGCACGGATCGAACCGCATTGGCTCGGTCTGCCGACAATTCCCAGCCGGTATAGCTAGAATTGATCGGCATGTTGGATGCGGTCGTGTGGCCGCTGATCTTGATGCGGTTGGGCATGCGGGCCAGAACCGGTGCCATATGCACCAGCAAGCGGCGGGTGAAGTCGTAAGGGTATTTGGACCCTTCGGCAAACATCGAACGGCCATCCTGATCGACCATCTGGATGTTCAGACCATCCTTGTCTTCCTCAATGATGATATGCTTTGAAATCTCGGTGATTTCCGGCATTTCCTGCCATGCCTGACGCAGAGAGGCTGCGGCGGTGGCAAACATGCGAGGGCGCTCGATTTCGGTTTTCTCGATATCATGGGTGTTGGCTTCCGGTCCCTGCTTGGAGCGTTGATCATGGCGCTCTTGGGCAAAGTCGGAGTCATTTTCCTGCGCAACCGCTGCAACCTGTTTGACGTGCTCGCGGACGGGCATACCCTCGATTTCGATCATGCCGGCCTTGCGCATAACCGGTTTGACACCGAATGCATCCTTCATCGAACCGGCAACGACTTGCAGTTTCTGGTCATCCTGAATTGAGAAAGAAATGATGAGGACGAAGAAGCAGACGAGCAACGACATCAAGTCAGCAAAGGTGACCAGCCAATCAGGTGCACCACCACCCGCTTGTTGCTTTTTCTTGGCCATGAATGACGCCTTTCCTAGTGATCAGCACGATCTGCACAGGGCAGATCAGGCCGCTTCGTCCATAAGTTCGTTGCGGGCTTTTTCCGGCAGATAGGCGAGCAACATTTCCCGGATCAGGTTGGGGCTCTTGTTTTCACGGATCTGCATGACGCCATCGATGATCAGGGTTTGGTTCAGGTCTTCGCCATCGAGTTTGGAATCGAGTTTGTCGACGATCGGGATACAGATCACGTTGGAGACCAGCGCACCATAAAGCGTGGTCAACAAGGCAATGGCCATGGCAGGGCCAATTGCGGAAGGGTCATCCATCGCAGCCAGCATCTGCACCAGACCGACAAGCGTGCCGATCATGCCAAAGGCCGGGGCCGCATCGCCGAGCTGTTTGTAGAAGCGCTTGCCTTCCTGAAGACGTTCAATATAGAGATCGCGCTCGCGTTCCATGCTTTCACGGATGAAGCCGGATTCATAACCGTCGGCGATGAACTGAACGCCCTTGGCAAGGACCGGATCCTCTACCTCAACATTCTCAAGGCCAAGGGGGCCGCTTTTGCGCGCGACATCGGCCAACTCGGTGATCTTTTCAATCATCTCGCGCGGGTTGGTGCTTTTGCCGCCAAAGGCAACCTTGCCGCCCGTTACAATGGCGCCACCAATGCCGCCAAGGGTGAAGCGGATCAGGGTCGCGGACAAGCCGCCGCCGATCACGATGAGAATGGAGGGAATATCAATAAACTGCCCGAGAGTGCCGCCCAGCAGAATAGCCGTCAGCACAACGCCGAAAGCCGCGACCATGCCGATAAGGGTTGCAATATCCATTCCTGTATTCCTGTTTTTATGTGCCGGATCTGACGCCCGGTGCCATAGGATTAACTGGCAGTCTATGAAAACAGATCTAATGGATTGCTAATGAAAGGCTTCAAACGCTTCGAATCTGAAGGAAATTTGATTAAGGTTACCAAAGGGATAACAAGGCAAGACCGGCCCGGCTTGCTGTCTTTTGTGACGGATATAGAGGGTGCGGGCCAAAGGTCCTTGGAAATGCAGGGGAATCCTGTTTCAGGCAACACCGGCGCGCAGGAAATCGTGCATATGCAGAATGCCAACCGGCTTGGCATCTTCGACAACGAAGATTGACGTGATTGCCAGACTGTTCATCATTTCGATGGCTGCAGGGACAAGCATGTCTGGCGTAAGGGTCTTTGGCATCTGGGTCATGACCTTTCCTACAGGCTGGCTGAGCAGGTCGTCGGCCAAATGGCGTCGCAAGTCACCATCGGTGACCATGCCGATCAGAGCGCCTGTGTCATCGGTGACCCCGACGCAGCCAAAGCCTTTTTGGGAGATGATGACGATCACTTCGCTCATTTTTACATCTGGCTGGGCCAGAGGCAGGGAGGCGCCTTTATGCATCAGGTCGCGAACAAATAGCAGGTTGGCTCCCAGTGAGCCGCCCGGATGGTATGTCTTGAAGTCGGCCGCGGTAAAACCATGGCTTTCCAATAGGGCGATTGCCAATGCATCGCCGAGGCAGAGCTGCATGGTGGTCGAGGTGGTTGGGGCCAGACCGTGTGGGCAGGCTTCCTTGACCTTGGGCGGGCAGAGACTCAAATCGGCTTGCGTTGCCAATGTGCTGGCTGGATTGGATGTCATGGCGATCATCGGCACCTTGAAGCGACGAGTATAGGAGATGATGCTGGCAAGCTCGGCGGTTTCTCCCGACCAGGACATTGCCAGTACCACATCCACAGGCCGGATCATGCCAAGGTCGCCATGGCTGGCTTCGGCCGGGTGGACGAAGAAAGCAGGCGTGCCGGTTGAGGCCAGTGTCGCGGCCAGTTTCTTGGCAATGTGACCGCTTTTGCCCATGCCGGTGACGATCAATCGACCCTTGGATTCGCGAATGATCCGCACCGCCTCTTCAAATGGTTGTTTGAGGCTGGCTGATAATTCCGCTTTCAGGGCGATCAGGCCATTGATTTCATTGTCAATCGTGGAATATGCCGACGCGATTGCAGAATAGTCAGCGGGGGTAGCTGGAGGAGTCATCTTGGCCTGCCTGATCATTTGAGTTGAGCGATTTCTAGTACAATTTCGGCGGGAATGAAAGTTGTTATCAATAACGCTTTCAGGTGATCCATTAAAGTCTACTCTTAAGGGTCAGGGAAACAAGTTGTTAACCAAAAGTGTTTACCTTCTGGAAAGGAATATTTGCGCCCGAAGTTACCGTTTTTTGCCTGATCCGGAGCCGTGACGGGCTGACTTAGGTTGCGGTGGGCGAGACGTCACCGATTTTCTGCAAGGCCAATTTCGCATGCGGTTGCTGCTAACATCAACATTCCTGACCGGCCCCCTTCTGGCGGGTATGGTCGTGACTTTGCAGCCCCTTTCGGCTTTGGCGCAGGCGGTTGACGAAACCAATGTGTCTGCAAGTTCGGCCACGTCAGGGACCTCAAATGCCAATGCTGATATGGCGCGGCAAGGGGATCTGGGGGGGGCGCAGTCTTTCCAGACGTCCGGCACATCGAACGCCACTTCGTTGCGCGGTGCCAATGGTGTCCTGACCAACGAGGCGTCGCAGACCACGTCATCCAACACCGACACTCTTGACCCGACCCGGGGACGGGTGCGCTATCCCATCGAACCGGTCAGTCGCGAACGACCGTTGCAAAGTCCGGTCCGACCTGCGGCGAAAGTGCAAGGCAAGACAGTCAGAGGCAGCAAAGGAAGTGATGCCTATGATGCGGTCGGGGTGAAGGTTGGCTCTTTTCTGCTTTATCCTTCGCTCACTCTGTTTGCCGAAGGCACGGACAACATAGACAATGCGGAGCATGGCTCCGAAGGGGCCCTGGGGCGGGTGGGTCTGGAAGTCACAGCACAATCCCTGTGGGAACGGCATGCTCTGACATTGGGCGCATTGGGAGTGTTTGAAAGCTACAAGACCCCGACGCGAAAGCCTGACAATGACCTCTCTGCCAATGCAGATCTGACCCTTGATCTGGCTGACCAGACCAAGCTTGCGTTGGGCGCACGCTTTGCTCGCAGCAAGGAAGAAGCGAACAATCCCGACCTTGTCGCTTCAGGCGGCACAGCCTCCATCGAGACCAACTATGGGTTTTCGGCTACTCTTGATCAGGGAGCCGGGCCGCTCAAGCTGCAATTGCGCGGGGCGCTGGATCGCGAAAGCTTTGACGAGGATGCAAGCCGCGACTATCGCAGCTATAAGGCCGGTGGGCGTGTTGGATATCAGGTAACCGACCGGATTCTGCCTTTTGTTGATGTGGAAGTGGCCCGCAAACGCTTTGATCAACGCAATAGCAGCCTTGATGGCTATAGCTTGCGCGGGGCCATCGGGGTGGCGGTCACTGATCGCGAAAAACTGTCTGGCGAAGTGTCTGGCGGGGTGATGGTCTGGGATCCGGACAAGGGCTCCGTGCGGCGGGACACGATCCTGTTTGCCGATGCCAGCGTCACTTGGTCGCCCAATGCCCTATGGACGCTCAAAGGTGGGCTGGAAACCAGTCTGACGTCGAGTTCAACCACTGCAACAAGTGTGGCGACGCGGACTTTGTCGCTGGAAGCGGATTATGCGATACGGCGTAATCTGACCCTGTCGCTCGACAGTGGGTTGTCCCACGAGACCTATAATGGGTCTGGGCGCAAGGATTGGGTGTTTGATGCGACGTTGGGGGCTGAATATGCCTTCAATCGGTCGGTCCAGCTGATTGCGCGCGTGAGCCGTGAACAGCGCGAAAGCAATCAAGCCGGGTCAGATTTTGCGGCCAACAAGGTGGAAGTCGGATTGCGTATCCGTCGCTGACCGTTTGCTCGGATTTTCAGAAACAAGCCAACAGAATATATAGCCTGCTGCTTGCATCCTTGTTAGATGCAAGCAGCAGGCTGATTTGGTTGCGCGCCTATTGGAAACTTCTGATCGATAGCCGTGCAATGGCACGACCGGCGAAACGGACATCCTGTGGCATTTGATTGGGGCGGGTGCTGAAGGTTTGATCAATCATGCTGGCGGGCTTGCTCACCAAGGCGCGCAAATTGGTCGGGATTGGCCGGGACAGACGCGCAAAGGTCGACGTACGGGTCGATTGCTTCATATGCGCAAAATGCGCCCATGCCGGACGGGCCGTAGGCAAATGTCAGCTTGGTCAACAGCGATTCATCAGCCGCAGAAGTCCGCTTCATGTTTGCGTTGACAGGGCGCTGTCCCGCAGACGGGGGGCTGCTGCTTGCGGCAAGGCCCGGTCGGCACGGCGCGGCAGCATGGCCATCATGTCGCGTGGCACGTTGATGCGGTCTTTGAGGTTGGTTGGCAGGCTTGCCAGTTGCTGGCGCTCGGCTTTGCGTGGCAAAGCCGGCGAGATTTGTCTTGTCACGATCGGGCTCGGTGATGATGCGGGCACGGGGGGGCTGCTGTTGGCAGGCCGGTGCTGTCCGCTGAGGCATAGGCTGCGCGGACGGTGGAGGCATCGTTGGTGTCCCTCGCCATTGCCTGCCAGTTGATTAAGGACCTGTTTGGCGTCTTGCTGAGACGCTTTGATTGGCGCGCGGGCATGGGGCAGGGCGGCGAGTTCAAACCCGTTCCGTCGATTGGGCAGGTTGCTGTGCCTGAGGGATCTGGGAGGCCCCAGGGACTTGCGGCGCTTCAGGTGCCTGTTGTGGCGCGATAGCGGCTGGCGTTTGGGCCGTTTGCTGTGGTTGGGCTGTCGTTTGTGGCGGGTTGGCAAGCTGTTGCAGAATGGGTGAAGTGCCTATGCTGCCAACTGCACTGTTGTCCGGCAAAGGCTGGTCGCCTGATGTGCTGTGAATGGGCAGTGGCTTTGGTTCCGGCGTGGCGCTGGCCAGCTGGAACGGACTGCTTGTCTGATTTGCAGGGCGCGTGCGCGGCAGGGTGGTAAAGTGAATGGGTGGCGTCGCTTCGGCTTCGGCGTTGGTAACGTCTCCCCCGCGCAGTTTGGCTTCTGCGGCTTCAGCAGCGGCGATGATGTCGTCGGCATTGGTTGGCGCAGTTTCGGCAGGCTGACTGGTCCCGCGTGGCGACGAGACTGCCGGGCGCGCGGGTTTCCTCACGGCCATCAGGACGCTTGGGCAAGGAGGCTAGCCGGGTTGGTAGCTCGGTTGCAGTCTCTTGGGCTGGTGCGCTTGCGGCGTCGAACGTCGGTCTTGGTGGTGCTTTCGGGCCGCGACTGAGCAGTCTGCCAAGAAGGGTGCCTTCGTCTTGCGATGCAACCGGTTTTGCGCTGGCAACGCGTACCGGGTCGGGGCTGCGCGGAAGCGGGCGGACTGGAGCGGTTTTGGCCACCTGGGTATAGCGACGGGCAGCGCGCGTCGTGCGGATCATTTCCGCCTTGCGCGCAGCAACCTGTATCTTGGCTTTCTTGTAGCCTCTCAGCGGCTTGCCATCGGTCGGTACATGAACCGTATTGCCTTTCGGGAAGACTCTGGCCAACTGCTTGCGGGTCATGCGTGGCCAGTGGCGGACATTGCCTGTATCGATATGGACGAAGGGAGAGCGCGATGTGGGATAATAGCCAACCCCGCCAGCCTGCATGCGCAGACCCACCTTGCGGATCTTGCTGATCGGCACACCGGGCAGATAGAAGTCCATTGCCTGTCCTTTGGTGTGGCGGCTGTTTTTGGCGACGCCACGGGTGCGCCTGCGCAGCATGTTGTTGGTGGCTGGTGACCGATAGCCCGAAACCACATAAATCGGCTTTTTGGCACCGGTTTCCCTATAGACATTCCAGATCAGGTCGAACAACACCGGATCCATCTGGGTGCTTTCGTTGCGGCGCCAGTCCCGCAAGAAGCGGTTCATCTTGCGCAGACCTTCAGGATCAAATCGGCCATTGCGCTTGTAGGTGATGGTCTGGGTTTCTTTGGTGTGGGTATTGTGCAGGGTTAGCGAGCGGGATGCAGCCTGAGCCGAGGTCGGCGCCATCAAAGGCAGCAGCAGAAGGGAAAGCAGGAAAGCTGTCGGGAAATGGATACGGAGTGCCCCAGTTGTCGCAAAAGCGGACAGAAGCTGGTGCATCTTAGGCATCAAACGGGACAGAAAGGCTTTGTGTCTGGCCACAGGTTGTCCAATCATCAGTCAGCAAAGGCTGACATACGCACGCCTCCACCCCCTTGGGCAGAGCTGCAGGAGCGGTGCTAACCAAAGTGAATCTGCTTTCCTTGCCGGCCAAAGATAGCAGATAATTCTTCTTACTTTGAGCGCATTATGCTTGTTATTTGGTTAATTAAGGTCAAAGACCCGCGCAAAATGCGTCATTTGATCCTGACTGACGGGCCAAATATACGTTGAATTGAAAGTTGTGCGAAAAATTGGGACGAAAAATGGCAAGGGACGGATCGGTGCCGATCCATCCCCAGATTCCCGGCCCGAAAGGCCTCATTCTTTGATTTCAGGGTTAATGAAAGGTCCCGCCACTCATTCCAGACCGAGGGCTTTCTTGGTCTTTTCATTGTGGCCATAAATGTCTGATCGCACCTGCAAGACACCGTCATCGGACATCCATGTGGTGAAATAGGCCAGATGAACCGGAATCTTGTTGTCCAGATTGACCCGGCGCTCGTTGCCACCAATCATCGATTTGACCCGTTTCGCGCTCCAGCCTTTGGTTCCGGACAGGATGACTTCGGCAAATTCCATCGGCTCATGCACCCGGACGCAGCCGTGACTGAAGGCACGATTGTCGCGGTTGAACAGGCTGCGCGACGGGGTGTCGTGCAGATAGACCGCATGTCTGTTGGGGAACATGAACTTGATATGGCCAAGCGCATTGCGGGTGCCCGGCATTTGGCGCAGACGAACCTGGGTCGCATCAACCTTTTCCCAATCCAGCTTGGATGGATCAATGATCTGGGTGCGGCCCTTCACACTGGCCAGAACCTGATAATTGGTCTTGGAGAAAAAGGCCGAAGGATCGGATTTGATCTTTGGCAGCAATTCGTTCGAGGCGATGGATCTGGGGACATTCCAATAGGGATTGACCACCAGATATTCCATCTGGTCGGAAAATATCGGGGTCTTGTGCCGGGATTGTCCAACCACGACGCGGGTTTCGTGGATGATCTTGCCATCGCGGACCACTTGGGCGTGGTAGGTCGGGATATTGACCATCACGTGGAATTTGCCCAGATCGCGTGGCAGCCAGCGCCAGCGTTCCAGATTGGCGATCAGGTCACTGATCAGTTCCTTGCGGTCATCATTCATGATGCGCAAGGTGGCATTGCCGACGATGCCATCGGCGATCAGGCCATGTTTCGCCTGATAGGTTTCGATTTTCTCGGCCAGAGCCTTGCTGTAAAGCGTGGGATTGTCGCCCGGAGCGGACAGGCCAAGCTTGCGCCAGATCAGAGGCACCCGTTCATCGCTCATCCCGACCTTTAGGCTTTTGCCTGATGGGACAGGGGGCGTCTGGTCTTTGGTGCCAGCAAAGCGCAGGCGGTTATATTCATCGCGCAGGGCGAGGAAGCCCTTATGCTGCGGATTATAACTGCGCAGGGTTTTGACCGGTGCGCTGGAGACCACGATCTTGTCGAGCGCGGCAATGGAATCAGGATAATGCGGCTTGATCGTCACGGCCTTCTTGGAGAAGCCGCGCGGATCGACACGGCCCGCATAGGCGTGGCGGGTATAGCGGGTCAAGGCCAGTGACAGGGCAATGTCGGCCGCCGCAATGTCAGCATCTGAGCTGCCTGCCTTGCGCGAAAGGGAGAGCGCCGGGGTTTGATAGTCCGCCGGGTCGAGGCCGTCCCGCTCGGCGCGGGACAGGGCAAAGACCAGCTTGCGGGCGTGATCGGTCCATTCGCCATTGTCAAACCATGCCGTCTGGAAATTGCGGGCTTCATAGAAGGCGACAAGGGCTGCATTGTCACGCTGTTCAAGGAAATTTTTTGTGCGCGGAATGGCGTCGATTTTGGCAGCCACTGCGTCAAACAGGTCCTGATCGCGTTGCTGATCAAGGTCGCTTTGGGGTGCGCGCAGGGCTTTCAGGATGGCATTGATCTGGATCCCGTTGGCGACTTCGCGCTCAAGGCTGGCGGCTGGTGCAACATTCAACAGGTTCAGCGGGCCATGGTCGGCGGACATCTGTCCAGAGACGGAAACCTTGGACAAAGGGGTTTCAGAGGCCATGGAGGGGTTCAAGCAAAGTGCGCTGCCGGTTGTTGCGACGGTCATCGCCAGCATGGCAGTGTACAATTTAGGCATGTCTTTGTGGTCCCCTTTTTCACGACACTCAGTCCGCGAATCTCAACAAATCAGTTATAGGAATCAAAGCTGATTTTCGAGATCCAATGCAATATAAAATAGGATACAGGATCGTCTTCCTAGCTTAGGTGTCACCCAGATATCACGGTCAGGAGGCCTGAGCCCCCGGCTCTGTTGATTCTGCGGACTCTGTCTCGTCTTGATCGAGGCCATATTCCTTGAGTTTTCGATAGAGCGTCGAGCGGCCGATACCAAGGCGCCGGGCCACGTCTGACATGCGGTGATCGTGATGTTTGAGCGCACGGTCTATGATTTCAGCTTCCAGTTCGGCCAGCGAACGGATGTTGCCATAATCATCCAGCAGCCGCAGAAACCCCCAGGGATCTTGCCGCAGTCCGTCATTGTCAGGGCCTGACGCTTCTGACGCTTCTGGCGCTTCTTGTGTCCTGTCTGATCGATAGGACGTTTCAGGGGAAGGTGGAATGCTGACCGGGTGTGCGGAACCCATGTCCGGGGAAGACACCGGAGCGCTGACTGACGTGCCGGTCGCATTGGACCGGGTTGGCGCGAGCAGGGCCAGATCTTCGGGGCGCGGGGCGCGTGCCTTGACGACCGTTTCGCTAAAGGCGCTGACCTGACTGGCAATCTGGGGGAATTCTTCAATCGTCAGCTGGTCGCCGTCACACAGGACAACGGCGCGGAAAACGGTATTTTCCAGCTGGCGGATATTGCCCGGCCAGTCGTAGCTTTCGAGCAGGGACATGGCGTCAGGGGTGATAGTGGCAAGGCTTTTGCGGCCTTCTTCGGCGGCAAAGCGGGTGAGGAAATTGCGGGCCAGAGCCGGGATGTCATCCTTGCGGTCGCGTAGGGGCGGGACGCGGATGGGGAAGACATTGAGGCGGTAATAGAGATCCTCACGGAACTTGCCATCCTTGACAAGCTGGATCAGATCCTTGTTGGTGGCAGAGATCAGGCGGAAGTCCACTTTGACCGGCTTGGTCGCTCCGACCGGATCAATTTCGCCTTCTTGCAGTGCGCGCAGCAATTTCACCTGGGTTTCGAGCGGCAGCTCTCCGACCTCATCGAGGAACAGCGTGCCACCATTGGCTTCAACGAATTTGCCGACATGCTTTTCCGCGGCCCCGGTGAAGGCCCCTTTTTCATGGCCAAACAGGATGCTTTCGACCAGATTGTCGGGGATCGCGCCGCAATTGACGGTGACGAAGGGTTTGGATGAGCGGTCGGAGGCATTCTGGATCGCCTTGGCGATCAATTCCTTGCCGACACCGGATTCCCCTTCGATCAAAATCGGAATGTTGGATTTTGCCCCGCGCTTGCCCAGATTGATCACCCGGCCCATGGGCTCGCTTGAGGCGATGATCGTCTTGAAACTGAGGGTTCCGTGACTGCGGGAGCGAATGCGAGTGATTTCCTCTTCAAGCGCATTGACCTTCAAGGCATTGCGCATGGCCACCTGCAACCGTTCGGGCGAGACGGGTTTGATAACGAAATCGAACGCGCCGGCGCGCATGGCATTGACCGCGGTGTCAATGCCCGCATGGGCGGTCTGGACGATGATCGGCGCCTTGATGTCGGTTTTTTGCAAAGCTTGCAACACGCCCATGCCGTCAAGATTGGGCATCACCAGATCGAGAATGATCAGGTCGAAATAGCTGGCAGGATTCTGCTCGAGAATGGCCAATGCCTGTTCGCCATGCTCTGCGCTCACGGCCTTGAAACCGCTTTTCTCAACGATGGCTTCCAACAGACGGCGCTGGACGGGATCGTCGTCGACGATCAGAATTTTTTCGCTCATTATCGTGCCGGTTTGCTTGAGTGCGGGCTGGGTCTGATTTGTTTCATTTTGAACCAAGATCGGCTGCATCGGTTAAAGCTGCATTAATTTCCGGCGCTATTGTTGCAAAAAATTATGTGTATAGCGGGGCGTCGGGACGGACTTTCCAACCCTTCCGTCTGGGCAAAGTCAGCTTCTGACCCTACTTTCGAGACTAGGGCACTGGATCCATCCGGAAGATTGCCTATCTTTGTTATAAGACCCGCGTGACGCCGTCGCTATCCGAGCGCGCGTCCGGGGATTTGTCTTTTCTCTTATCGCTGGAAAGTTGTTTCATGACCACTGTGCTTCCTTATCCGTCTTTATTTCATATGCCTCTGACTGCCGCGGCCGCCGAGCAGGGAAGCGCCAGCCTTGACGGTTTGCCGGAATGGAACCTTGATGATCTTTACAAAGGCACCGATGACCCGGCGCTGGATAGTGATTTTAGCCAGTGCAAGGAAGATGTGGCAGCCTTTGGTGCCGATTATCAGGGCAAATTGACTGACCTGTTGGCAGAGAAGGGCGGGGATGCGCTGGGTGAGGCCTTGCAGCGCTATGAGAAAATTCAAGACCGGATGGGACGTATCATCAGTTTTGCCGGCCTGACCTATACGGGCAACACCACCGATCCTGTGCGGGCGAAATTTTATGGCGATGTGCAGGAGCGGATCACGACGATCTCAACCCAGTTGCTGTTTTTCGAGTTGGAACTGAACCGCATTGCAGACGACGTGTTGGATCAGGCCGTGGCAGAGAGCGCATTGCTTGGCCATTACAAGCCATGGCTTGATGACCTGCGCAAGGAAAAGCCCTATCAGCTGGAAGATCAGCTTGAGAAACTGTTCTATGAGAAGTCGGTGTCCGGTGCGATGGCCTGGAACCGTCTGTTTGACGAGACCATGGCGGGGTTGCGTTTCTCGGTTGAGCTGGTCGATGGCACCAAGGAATTGGCCATCGAGCAGACGCTCAATCTGTTGACCGATAGTGACGAGGCCAAACGCAAGGCGGCGTCCGATGCTTTGGCCAAGACCTTCAAGGCCAATCTGTCGATCTTCTCGCTGATTTCCAACGTGCTGGCCAAGGACAAGAGCATTTCTGACAGCTGGCGCGGCTTTGAGGATGTGGCGGATAGCCGCCATCTGGCCAACCGGGTTGAGCGTGAAGTGGTCGACGCTTTGGTGGACGCTGTGCAGGAGGCCTATCCGCGCCTGTCGCACCGCTATTATGCCCTCAAAGCCAAATGGTTCGGCAAGGATGCCCTTGAACATTGGGACCGGAATGCGCCGTTGCCCAAGGTGCCGACACGGACCATCGAATGGCCGGAAGCCAAGGCCATCGTGCAGGATGCCTATGCTGGCTTTTCGCCGAAAATGGCAGAGATTTCCGCTCAGTTTTTTGATAAGAACTGGATCGATGCGCCGGTGCGTGAAGGCAAGTCGCCGGGGGCTTTTGCCCATCCGACCGTGCCAAGCGCCCATCCTTATGTCTTGCTCAATTATATGGGCAAGCCGCGCGATGTGATGACGCTGGCGCACGAGTTGGGGCATGGGGTGCATCAGGTGTTGGCCGCCGGGCAGGGCGCTTTGATGGCACCAACGCCATTGACGCTTGCAGAAACGGCAAGCGTGTTTGGCGAAATGCTGACCTTCCGCTCTCTGCTTGCCAAGACCAAGGATGTGGCCGAGCGCCGGGCGATGCTTGCCGGCAAGGTCGAAGACATGCTCAACACGGTGGTGCGCCAGATTGCCTTCTATCTGTTCGAGCGCAAGCTGCATACGGCCCGGGCCGAGGGAGAATTGACCTCCGACCAGATCTGCGAGCTCTGGATGAGCGTACAAGCAGACAGCTTGGGGCCATCGGTGAAACTGGGCGAGGGCTATGAGACCTTCTGGGCCTATATCCCGCATTTCATCCATTCGCCTTTCTATGTCTATGCCTATGCGTTCGGGGATTGTCTGGTCAATTCGCTCTATTCTGTCTACCAGAATAGCGATGAGAGCTTTGTCCAGAAATATTTCGACATGCTGAGCGCAGGCGGCACCAAGCATCATTCGGAATTGCTCGCCCCATTCGGGTTGGATGCAAAGGATCCGGACTTCTGGTCAAAAGGCCTCTCGGTTGTCGAGTCGCTGATTGATGAGCTGGAAGCGCTGGAAGAGGCCTGAGCCTCTCTTTGCCCCGAAAGGGTGTGACTGGCAGGAAAGTGACTGTAATGGCCGACCAGAAGACACCTGAACTGTCCCAATCCTCCGTCACCACCCCGGCGACGGATGGCCCTTTGTTGCGGGATGATACCCCTGACGAAGCCTATGATGATGCCAACCGGTTTGGCCGCCGCGTCAAACGCTATGCGCAGGTCAATGCTGGCATGGGGGGCTTTGTGGCGCGTGCTGCCACATCCCGGTTGTTTGGTCGTGGTGACAGCGATATCGAACGAGAAGCCGCCGACCTTGCCAAGGTCATGGGGACGCTGAAAGGACCCTTGATGAAAGTGGCGCAAATGCTCGCCACGGTGCCCGACGTATTGCCACCCGAATATGCAGCCGAACTGGCGCAATTGCAGTCCGATGCGCCGCCGATGGGCTGGGCCTTCACCAAGCGGCGCATGCGGTCTGAATTGGGGTCGGATTGGCGCTCGCGCTTTGCTTCCTTTGATCATGAACCCTCCGCTGCGGCCTCGTTGGGGCAGGTGCATCGGGCCTTTCATCATGATGGCAGCGAGCTTGCCTGCAAACTGCAATATCCCGATATGGCGTCTGCGGTGGAAGCAGACCTCAAGCAGTTGAATATGGTCTTCAAGGTTCATCGGACCATGCAAAGTGCGATTGATACCAGCGAGATCGCCAAGGAAATCGCTGAGCGGGTGCGTGAAGAACTCGATTATGTGCGCGAAGCCTGGCACATGCATCTTTATCGTACCATCTTCAAGGATGAACCAAGGGTACGGGTGCCGCGGCTTTATGATGATCTGTCGAGCCCGCGTCTTTTGACCATGGACTGGCTGCATGGACGCAAATTGCTGGCCTATAAGCAGCATTCACAGGAAGAGCGCAATTTCCTCACCCGCGTGATGTTCCATGCATGGTGGTATCCGTTTGCCCATCATGGGGTCATTCACGGGGATCCACATCTGGGCAACTATAGCGCCTTTGAAGAGGACGGACGGGTAGCCGGGATCAATCTGTTTGATTATGGCTGCGTCCGGATTTTTCCGCCGCGCTTCGTGCAAGGGGTGGTGGATCTCTATCACGGACTTGGCAAGGATGACCGGGACCAGATCGTTCATGCCTATGAATGCTGGGGTTTTTCCAATCTGAGTAACGAGTTGGTTGATGCCCTCAATGTCTGGGCGCGATTCATTTACGGGCCGCTCTTGGATGATCGCGTGCGAACGATCGCCGATGGGGTCAGTCCGGCGGAATATGGCCGCAAACAAGCTTTCAAGGTGCATCAGGAATTCAAACGCCTTGGTCCGGTTACGGTGCCGCGCGAATTTGTCTTCATGGACCGGGCAGCCATCGGGCTTGGCGGGGTGTTCCTGCATTTGGGTGCTGAATTGAATTTCTATGAGATGTTTAATGAACAAATCGAGGATTTCAGTGAGGAGCGCGTGTTGGTCGCCCGTCGGACATTGCCTGCGGCTCCAGATGGGTCTGATCCGAGCTTTGGGGCTGAAGGCTGATGCGCCCAAACGCGTACTGTTCGGGCTTCTGTCAGCATTAGACTTGTCTCGGTATTGAACTGGGGATGGATTGCCATTCGGTTTTTGCTGCGGTATGTTGACGCAGAGAAAATACTTAGTCGCCCCCCGGCGGCGCGAGGAGGGATCTATGAGCAAAGAACTCAATCCGGTGATGGATTACAAGGAGCACGAAAAGACTTATGATCTGTTTGTTGCTCTGTTCCAGTATGGCACCATCGGTTGCTTGCTGGTCGTGGCGTCCATGGCCATTTTCCTGCTTTAATCAGCGGGTTTTCAATAAAGCCAAACGAAAAAAGCGCGCCTTCAAGGCGCGCTTTTTTGTATCTGTTCCCGGCTTCAAGATCGCTTGATCAGGCCTTGCTTTGAGACCGTAACTTGCGGGTACGATTCATGCCATTGGTGGCCGGGCTGTAATTGGGATTGATGACCCGGGCGCGGGAATAGGAATCAAACGCCTTGGAATAATTGCCGACTTTTTCCAGCGCGATGCCCTGATTGGTCCAGGCGCGATAATTCTTACGGTCAATTTTCACAGCGTTGGAGAAGTCGCCAAGGGCGCCCTTGATGTCATTTTCCACCAGATAGGAAATGCCACGGCTGTTGAAGGCTTCCGGGTTGGAGGCATCAAGGCTGAGTGCGAAGGTGAAATCTTCGATTGCCTGGGAATGGTTGCGCTGCTGCTGATAAATCAGGCCGCGATGATAATAGGCGCGAGGATCACGGGTTTGAGCGGCGATCGCCTGATTATAATCGGCGATGGCGCGGTTATCATCGCCATTCTGGCGATAGATGTCGCCGCGACCGATGAGCGCCACATCATAGGTTGGTTGCAGGGCAATGGCGCGATTATAGTCGGCCAAAGCTGCGGATGTGTTGTTCATCTTCTTATAGATCAGTGCGCGGTTGGCGTAGGCCTGATGGAAATTCGGATTGAGTGAAATGGCGCGGCTATAATCTTGCAAAGCCAGATCAAACTGACGCGAACGGCCATAGGCGGTGCCGCGAATATTGTAGGCATTGGCGTCGGTGGGGTTTCTGGCAATCACCTGATTGAGGGATGCGATATTGTCAGCGGCCCCCGCATTGCGATCAAAATCCTGACTGTTCTGCATGCCAGTGGTCTGGCAGGCGGCTAAGGCCGCTGAAAGACTGGCGATCAGGAAAAGCTGCTTGAAGTGGCAGATGCGAACCATATTGACAAACCCCGTCGGACGTTCCGGTGCGCCTTGCTGGCGCATTTTTGACTGTGAGTATCACATGTTGGCAGAATAAACTGGCCAAAATTTGTCAGCCGGATATGTGTGGCATGATGCGGTGCAAAAAAGCATGCATATCCACGCCAAAGTCAAACGGCTACGCATTCAATGCGTCCATTTGCCCAGATGTGTCAAGAGATAAGTGAACGCAAACAATGTTATCAGGTCCCGTAAGCGGGACCTGACCAACATCAGCGAACTTTGACACAGAGTCATAGCGTTCAGCCTTGGTTAAAGGCTGTCTCTGCGCCCGGATTCAACTTGCATCATCTGGTTCAATGCAGCGTCCCGAAGCGGGACGGAGTCGGTCCGTGAAGGGCGCAAAGTATATGGTCTAGCTTGAGAAGGGTCAGCCTGTTACGGGCCGTGCAAATGCGCGACCTGAGGCGACACGGTCCTTAGCGACCACGGCCTTTGGAAGGAATCAGACCTTCGCGCTGAAGACGCTTGCGAGCCAGCTTGCGGGCACGACGAATAGCCTCAGCTTTTTCTCTGGCCTTCTTTTCAGAAGGTTTTTCATAGAAGTTCCGCATTTTCATTTCACGGAACACGCCTTCGCGCTGGAGTTTCTTTTTCAGCGCCTTCAAGGCTTGATCAACATTGTTATCGCGGACGAGTACCTGCACGCGTCAATCCTTAAGTTCGTGATGTCTGGATTTTCGAAAAAAAATCGGCCACCGCCCTAGCAGCGACCGAAACTTTGGGGGGTTCTAACAGACCGGCAATGGCTTGTCTATATCCAAGGGGCCTGTTTTGACGAAAAACTGCGAAAAAGTTGCCTTTCAGGCGGCGTCAATCGGTGAAATCACGTTGATATGACCCATTTTGCGGCCATCACGGGTTTCCGATTTGCCGTAGGAATGAAAGGCCGTTGCGTTATCCGAGAGATGGTTGGGCCAAGCCTTGATGTCATCGCCGATGAGATTGGTCATGATGCAGTTGCTGTGGCGTTTGGTCGTGCCAAGCGGCCAGCCTGCAACGGCCCGGATATGCTGTTCAAACTGGGAAACAAGGCAGGCGCTTTCGGTCCAGTGGCCGGAATTGTGGACGCGGGGCGCCATTTCGTTGGCAACTAGCCGCGGATTATGACCCTCGGGCAGAAGAAACAGTTCCACTGCCAGCACACCGACATAATCGAGTTTCTCTGCGACCTTTTCGCCAATGGCCCGAGCCTCTGCTGCGACCGAATCGCTGATGGCGGCCGGAACGGTGGTGGTATGGAGAATCTGGTTCTGATGGACATTTTCCGCGATGTCGTAGGATATTGTCTGCCCCTGCTCGTTGCGGGCGGCTATGACCGAGATTTCCCGCTCGAACGGAACGAAGGCCTCAAGGATAGCGGGCTGATTGCCGATGATGCCGAGGGCCGTTTGGATATCTTCTTTATTGCGCAGGAACACCTGTCCCTTGCCGTCATAGCCAAAGCGGCGGGTTTTGAGCAGGGCTGGCAGGCCGAGCGCCTTGATGCCATCCTCAAGATCCTGCTGGCTGGCAACATCATGAAAGCCCGCGGTCGGGATTCCTATATTATTGAAGAAGGTCTTCTCGATCAGACGATCCTGAGACGTGCGTAACACAGTTTCGCCGGGTAGGACCGGGAGGCGCGCTTTGAGAAAATCAACGGTCGGGGCCGGGATATTCTCAAATTCATAGGTGACGCGCTTGACCGAATTGGCAAAGGCCTCAAGGGCGGCTTCGTCTTCGTAATCGGCACAGGTGTGAAAGGCGGTCACGTCAAAGGCCGGGCTGTTGGGATCCGGGCAATAGATGTGGGTCTTGAGGCCAATTTTGCTGGCGGCCAGCGCCATCATGCGGCCAAGCTGACCGCCACCCAGAATGCCGATTGTATCACCCGGTTGCAGCATGTGTGCCTCTTGTTCCTTATCGCTGTGTTGGTTTGGGTCGAATGTTATGCGTCTTCGTCAACCGGTGCCAGTGTGATGGTATCGGTCTGGGACTGGCGCCATGCATCAAGACGGTCTGCCAGCGCATCGTCGGTTGTTGCGAGGATGGCGGCTGCCATTAAGCCCGCATTGACCGCGCCCGCCCGCCCGATGGCCAGGGTGCCAACCGGGATGCCGGCGGGCATCTGGACAATAGAGAGAAGCGAATCCTGTCCGCTTAATGCACGGGACTGAACCGGTACGCCAAGCACTGGCAAGGGCGTCATGGCAGCGGTCATGCCCGGCAGGTGGGCCGCTCCGCCTGCGCCTGCAATGATAACCTTGAAGCCGTTCTTCTTGGCGGACTTGGCAAAGTCGGCCATGCGGTCCGGTGTGCGGTGGGCGGAAATGATCTTGGCTTCATAGCCAATATTCAAAGCGTCGAGAATTTCGGCCGCGTTGCGCATGGTGGGCCAATCGGACTGGCTGCCCATGATGATGGCGACAGGGGTTGCAGCGTTGGTTCCGGCGTTCGACATGGTCAGATCCTTCCCGCAGAACAGAATGTGATATCTGCCCACCGTTGGCGGGCTTTACAATGTGTCTCGCTTTGAACCCTCACTATAGAAACCGAAGACATTATGCAAAGATAAACTCTGTTTCGGTGCCTGTAGAGATTGGATGAATGCTATGGAGCGCGACACACGCAAGAAAGCGCGGAGTATAGCCAAGTTGGCGTGGGGGACAAGCGGCAAGATGCGCGCGAAGGAGCCGGTATTGCTGCCGAAATGCTGCCAGTTGGGTAGTTCTTTTGCCTGTTAGGCGATGATGTCGGGAAACAGCATATTTTCAAGGCGCTGGATGTCGTCCTTCAAGGACAGTTTCTTCTTCTTCATGCGCTGAATGGGAAGGGCGTTGCCGCCGGGGCGCTCTTCCAGGGCCTGAATGGCTAGATCCAGATCAGAATGTTCTGTTTTCAGCAACGCCAAAGTGGTGCGGATTTCTTGTTCTTTTTCTGGAGTCATGTCAGTTGGGCCGATCTAATAATTGGTTGCAAATTCAATATATTATCAGGGCGTTTTTTGCAAGTTCTTGTTTGTGTTGATAGTGTCTTAACCGTCCAATTTCAAGGGCTTCAAAAGACGCGGAAAGTCATCCCATTTCCTCCTGATTTCTGTCGACAGCCTGTAACATCTATGTCACAATTATCTTGTTTCAATCGAACCTATGGAGGAAATATATGTCGCTAGATGCACGTATCCAGGAACTGCAACGTAAGCATGATGAACTGGATAAGGAAATTGAACAAGCATTTACCCATCCTTCCAGCAACGACCTCGACCTTGCCGAAATGAAGCGTAAAAAACTCCAGATGCGTGACGAAATTGAACAATTGAAAGCTGCTAGCTGACCCGGTCGCTCAGTTTGAATGACGAAGCCGCGGAAAGTGACCGCGGCTTTTTTGTTGTCTGATCGTGTTGAAAGGCGCGCCCGCTGGCTTCATCGCGGTGCGGGACGCGCTTTGAGTGCTCAGAGATGTTTTGCCTTGGTGCGCAGGCGGAATTTCTGGATCTTGCCGGTGGAGGTGCGGGGCAGTTCCTCGAAAATGATCGTTTTGGGGGCCTTGAAGTGGGCGAGATGCTCCCGGCACCATTCGATCAGCTCGGCCTCGGTTGCTTCATGTCCTTCGCTCAGCTCGACAAAGGCGCATGGGGTTTCCCCCCATTTGTCATCGGGCCGGGCAACGACAGCGGCCGCTTCAACCGATGGATGCTTATAGAGGGCGTCCTCTACCTCGATGGAGGAGATGTTTTCACCACCGGAAATGATGATATCTTTCGAGCGGTCGCGCAGTTGGATATAGCCATCGGGATGCATTACGGCGAGGTCGCCGGAATGAAACCAATCATCATAAAAGGCCTGATTGGTCGCCCCTTCATTCTTGAAATAACCTTTCATGACGATGTTGCCGCGGAACATCACTTCGCCGATGGTTTCACCGTCTGATGGCACCGGCTCCATTGTGCTGGGATTGAGAACGGCAAGGCCTTCAAGCGCTGGATAGCGGACGCCCTGACGGGCTTTCTTGCTGGCCTGTTCTGCCGGGTTCAATGCGTCCCAATCCGCTTTCCATTCATTGACCACCGAAGGACCGTAGGTTTCTGTCAGACCATAAACATGGGTGACATGAAAGCCAGCATCAGCCATGCCTGCCAGCACCGATTCCGGCGGTGGGGCGGCGGCGGTTATGAATTCCACCTTATGCGGCAGGGAGCGTTTCTCGTGGTCTGGCGCGCTTAGCAGGGCCGACATGACGATTGGCGCACCGCACAGATGGGTGACGCCCTCATCGGCGATGGCGTCGTAAATTGGTTTGGCTCGAACCGAGCGCAGGCAAATGTGGGTGCCTGCGACCACCGAAATGGACCATGGGAAACACCAACCATTGCAATGGAACATTGGCAGGGTCCAGAGATAGACCGGATGTTTGGCAAGGCCTGCCGAAATGATGTTGGCATAGCCCATCAGATAGGCTCCGCGATGGTGATAAACCACACCTTTCGGATCACCTGTGGTGCCGGAGGTGTAGTTGAGCGCAATCGCGTCCCATTCATCCTTGACGCCGGGCCATTTGAAATTCGGGTTGCCTTCGGTGATCAGATTTTCATATTCCAGCTCGCCCAGATAGAGACCCTGCTGGGGATGGTGCGGATCTTCATATTGGACGATGATCGGATCGAGGCCTGACAGTTCGATGGCTTCCTTCATCAGATCGGCATATTCTGTATCGATGACCACGACTTTGCTTTGCGCATGTTCCAGCTGGAAGGCGACGATTGCTACATCAAGGCGGGTGTTGATGGTGTGTATGACGCCGCCAAACATTGGCACCGCATAGTGCAACTCGAGCATGGCCGGGACATTGGGCACCATGACGGAAACCACGTCACCGGCGCGTAATCCCCGATGCATCAGGGCTGAGCCGAGTTGGCGGCATCGACGATAAAAATCAGCATAGCTGGTGCGGTCAGAGCCATAGACCCATGCCGTGTGATCGGGATAGGTGGTGGCTGCACGCTCCAGAAAGGTGATTGGAGAGAGCGGTACATAATTGGCCGGATTCTTGTCCAGATGCTGCGAAAACGGATTGTTGGTCATGGTCGCCTCTCTTCTTGTCTTCCCAGGTGCCCTTTCCCTGACAGGAGGGATATGGACCCTTGTCCCCTTAAGCTACGTGCTTTCCTTTATCAAAGCGAAGGATAAAGCATTGATCAATTGGAAATTTGGCTTGACGATGGAGTTGTTGACGGAATGAGGCTGCTTGCTGCCATTTTCTTCTAAATCAGGGATATCATCCCGTCGTAGCAAAGCTTGACTGAAACAATCAGCATCGCACCATAGGCCAGCTTGTAGAAGAGATTTTGGTCGAGTGTGCGCACCAGCAACACACCGATGCCGACGCCGACGGGGGCCAGAGGCAGCAAGGCGGCTGTGGTCGACAGATTTTCCCGACTGAACTGGCCGAGCGCGAAATAGGGGACCAGTTTGACCAGATTGGTGATGGCGAAGAAATAGACCATGGTTGCGGCAAACTGAATGGGGGGCAGGCGCAATGGCAGGGCATAGATCTGATAAGGCGGGTTGCCGGCATGTGCGATGAAACTGGTAAAACCGGTGAGGGTGCCCCAGACGGCCGCGGACAGAGTGCCGCCGGGTTTGCCGTCTTTGGGGCGGCGGGCAAGAAAGAAGTAGTTCAGCACAAAGCCAAGGGCCACAAGGCCCAGGGCAAGGCGGATCACTTCTTCATTCATCTTGTCAGCCAGCAGCCAGCCAAGCCCGACTCCGCAAATGGCAAAGGGCAGCATGTGGGTCAGGATATGGCGGTTGGCCTTGCCGCGATAAATGACCAACCCGATCAGATCCATACTGACAAGGATAGGCAGCATGATCGCCGCTGCTGTGACCGGATCAATCACCAGTGCCGTGATCGGCACGCTGAGCATGCCAAGCGGGCTACAAAAGCCACCTTTGGCAATGCCGGTGATGAGAATCGCAGGGACGGCGAGATAATAAAATGTCGGATCAGCGATCATTGCTTGGTTTCTTTAAGGCGGTGCGTGTCTTGTATGTATAGGTGATTGTACCTATCAAATAGGGCGATAATGTCGAAGTGACGATATCTTTGAGGCGGCCAGAAGGGGCGGGAGGGTGCGCTCATGCTAAAGCTTTAGTCTAAGCCTTTATGTTTTATGGACCCTTTTTTCTTTCGAATACAGCGAAAACTTCAAGAAAATGCCTGAAAAGGTGAAGAAAAACAGCTGCCATCCCTACTTTTGCCCGATAGACCGTGGCAAAGGCGGACGCTATTCATAGCGCCAAAGGTTCAATCGCTGGGAGGCTTTGATGAGCGTGAAATATAAGGACGTGTATGAAGGGTGGAAGCAGGACCCGGAAGGGTTCTGGGCCAGGGCTGCGGAGAAGATTGACTGGTTCAAACCGGCAGAAAAGATCTTTGATGCGGATAGTGGCGTTTATGGTCGCTGGTTTGCCGGAGCGGAATGCAACACCTGCTATAATGCGGTGGACCGTCATGTGGATGCCGGGCGCGGCGCCGATGCTGCCATCATTTATGACAGCCCGATCACCGGCGCCAAGGCCACCTTCAGCTTTTCTGACGTTAAGGATCAGGTGCAGGCGCTGGCCGCCGTGCTGAAGGATCGCGGGGTCGACAAGGGTGACCGGGTCATCATCTATATGCCGATGATTCCGCAGGCTGCCTTTGCCATGTTGGCGTGTGCGCGCATTGGCGCGATCCATTCAGTGGTTTTTGGCGGTTTTGCAGCCAATGAGTTGGCCACGCGCCTGAATGATGCCAAGCCGAAGGCGATCATCTCTGCGTCCTGCGGCATCGAGCCAAATCGTACTATCGCCTATAAGCCACTGCTTGATGAAGCGATTGAGCTGGCTGAACACAAACCCGATAGCTGCATTGTCTTCCAGCGCGAGCAGTTGGTCTGTGATTTGATCGACGGGCGTGATGTGGATTATGCCAGCGCTGTTGCGGACGCTCTGCAAGCGGGGGCAGAGGTGCCTTGCGTGCCGGTGGCTGCGACCGATCCGCTTTACATCCTCTATACGTCCGGCACCACGGGTCAGCCAAAGGGCGTCGTGCGCGACAATGGCGGCCATATGGTGGCTCTGGCCTGGAGCATGGAATATCTTTATGGCATCAAGCCGGGCGAGGTTTACTGGGCCGCGTCGGATGTGGGCTGGGTTGTGGGCCATTCCTACATTGTTTATGGGCCGCTGGTTCATGGTGCGACCACCCTGCTGTTTGAAGGCAAGCCAGTTGGCACGCCTGATGCCGGTACTTTCTGGCGGGTGATCGAAGAGTATGATGTGGTGGCTCTGTTCACCGCGCCGACCGCCTTCCGTGCGATCAAGAAGGAAGACCCGAAAGGCGAGTTCATCCGCAAATATGATCTTTCCAAACTGCGCACCCTGTTCCTTGCCGGCGAGCGGGCGGACCCTGACACGGTGCAGTGGGCGGAAGACATGCTTAAAGTGCCGGTGATCGACCATTGGTGGCAGACGGAAACCGGTTGGGCGATTGCGGCCAATCCGGTGGGCATTGAGCTGCTGCCGGTGGTGCATGGATCTCCGACGGTTTCCATGCCGGGCTATGATGTGCAGATAGTCGGGGCTGACGGGCATCCGGTGGCGGCCAACGAGATGGGCAATATCGTCATCAAGCTGCCGATGGCGCCGGGCAACCTGCCGGGTCTGTGGCAGAATGACGACCGTTTCAAATCCAGCTATCTCGATGAATTCCCGGGTTATTACCAAACCGGGGATGCGGGCTATATGGACGACAATGGCTATCTCTATATCATGTCGCGCACGGATGACATCATCAATGTCGCCGGTCACCGTCTGTCGACGGGCGCTATGGAAGAGGTCCTGTCGGCCCATCCGGATGTGGCGGAATGTGCCGTGATCGGTATTGCCGACAAGCTGAAAGGCCAGTTGCCAGCAGGCTTCGTGGTGTTGAAGTCGGGGGTTGATCGCGCACCGATAGAGATCGAGAAAGAGCTGGTCGGTCTCGTGCGTGAGAAAATCGGCCCGGTTGCGGCCTTCAAGATCGCGGTGACGGTTGATCGTCTGCCCAAGACCCGGTCCGGTAAGATCTTGCGTGGCACCATGCGGGCGATTGCTGATCATGAAACGTATAAGATGCCTGCGACCATTGATGATCCCGCCATTCTCAACGAGATCGAGGCTGCCCTGCGCGAGCATGGCATTTAAGGCTTGAACAGACGTCTGAAACAAAAAAAGGCCGGACAACTTGTCCGGCCTTTTTTGATCATCAATCAAGAGCCTTATGCTCAAAAACAAAGGCTTGGAAATGATCCAAGCCTTTGGTGTGCCTCGCATCCTTTTGCCGGAGCCGCACAGCTTTTTTGCATGTGGGCTCTAAGCCGCGCGCTTGTTCTGATGCGCGAGGGATGGCTTAATTTTTGTCTTCGTCGTCTTTTTTGTCGGACGCCTGAAAGTTGGCAAAGACCGATGCCACATCAGGGATCTTTTCGTCGTCTGTGGTATCTGCTTCTGCCGTCTTGAAGTTGCCGAATGGATCTGCTGGATTGACCGTTTCCTCGGTGGGTAGAATGGTCTGCTCTTCGTATGCATCCGGGCGGGCCGGTGCATCGGCCGCGGATTTGCGGACTTCCAGATCGAGGTCAAGCTGCTTGCAGATGCCAAGGGTTACCGGATCCATCGGGGTCAGCTGGGCGCTGTTCCAGTGCGTGCGGTTTCGGATCGCTTCGATGGTTGGCTTGGTGGTGCCGACCAGACGAACGATCTGTGCGTCCTTCAGCTCAGGATGGTTGCGCACAAGCCACAGAATCGCGTTTGGGCGGTCCTGACGTTTGGAAACCGGTGTATAGCGCGGGCCACGGCGCTTTGGTTCGGGCACGATAACCTTCGGTGCAGCCAGTTTGATCCGGTAGGTTGGATTCTTCTGGGCTTTTTCGATTTCTTCGCGGGTCAACTGGCCGGTGATCACCGGATCCAGACCCTTGATGCCCTGAGCGGCTTCGCCATCGGCAATCGCTTTGACTTCCAACGGGTGCAGCTTGCAGAAAGCAGCGATCTGATCGAAAGACAGGGCTGTGTTATCGACCAGCCAAACTGCGGTTGCTTTCGGCATCAGTGGTGCATTCGACATGGTACATCCTCATTGTTGCTGGACCTGAATTCTCTTCAGATCAGCCTCTCAAGATTCTTTGAATTTGACAGGGAATGGCGCGACTATACTTGGATTGTCCTCCCGGCGCAAACAAGAAAAGGTCCAGAGCGGGCTTTTGCGCTGGTTTTTCTTCCTCAAACGTCCCGATTCCACCCCTATATGCGACATTATTGCATTGATATGCGGCAGCGGTGAGACACATTGTGACTTGTACGGGTTTCCAGGGGCAGGCGGTGGATGGATCAAATGCAAAAGCGGTTGGAACAGGGGCGCCCCTGCACCAGCCGCTTTTTATCATCTCATTGAAATATTGACTGAAAAATATTTTCTTGAGTGGCCCCAGTCGATTAATCGGTCAGGCGAATGACATTGAGTGCCGACGCAATTTCCTTGAACACATCGATCATGTCCGAGGTACTTTGCGGCGTGAAGGCATTTTCAGGGAAGGTGGCGCAATCGCGCATCAACTTGGTTGTGGACGAGCCGATACTGCCATAGGCGATGGTATAGACGATGACACCCTCATTCTTAGCTGCAGTGCAGGATTCAAGAGTGCGCTTGTCCATTTCGGCTGTGACGCTGCTCGAGCCATCGATGCGACCGTCCGTTGACCAACCATAGGCCTGATAGCCGCCATAGGTGTTGGCACCGTCGGACATGACGATCAGGAATTTTACATTCTCATCATCATTATAGTTTCTGCCTTGCTTGAAAGGCGCCTTTCTTGACAGGATACGCAAGCCCCAGATCGTGCCCATGTGAATGTTGGTACCGCCTTTTGCGGTTAGAGAATCGATGTGCGAGCGCACTGTCGTCATGTTGGTCGTCAAAGGCAGGATGCGTTGAACATAGCACCAATAGTTGGGTCCGCGGCCCTTTGTGAATGTCTGCTTGAAATATTCGCCAAACTTTCTCCTCTTGCCTCTGCCTTGACCTTTTGCAAAGCCATCACGCGGCAAATAGTCGTTATAGTTGTTGTTGTAGTTGTTGTTTCGCTCGCGCGTGTCCGGATAGAAGAAGGGCAGGAAGAAACTGTCGCGGTCCGAGCTCTTGGCTGTGGTGTCTTTGATATCCAACGGGTGTTTTCGTGCTTCCACACACCCTTCCCATTTTTCTGGCTTATGGGTGTAGGGATCGGTCAGCGTCTTGAAAAGATTCAGGCGATTGGACCTTGGCGGAAGATTAGTGCGGTGGTACGTCGATTTGGCATTTTTGTCCAACCAGACCATTTTCGTGTTATTTGAGTCTAGGCGAACGAGGTGGTTGAATGGCACGATACCGATGCTCAGATCTTCGGGATTCTGCTGATTTTCCTCAAGGATCGTGACCAATTCCTTGGCAGCGCTCTTGAGCGCCTCGATTCGGGAGCCAGCCATGGAGCCGGAATTGTCGAGTACCAGAGCAACTTCGATGCTTTTGTCCGAGGCGACAGCGCTGCTGTCTGCTTTGAAGTCGGCCTTTTCTATGTCTGCCAGCCGCATGAAAGTGGTTTTGGTTTCACCACTGGCCTGAACGTGGAGCTTATTGGGGTTGCGTTTGATCTCGATGGAATCGATGTTGATCTTGATTGTGCCCGGGGTGTTGGCGGACACATAGGCGCTGATCATGGTCTTGATCTCGGCGTCTTTCATGATGCCGACTTTCTTCACCGCTGCCAGCGTTGCTGCATCAAGGGCTGCCTGAACCTGGGACCGATCCAGCGCGATGCGCGAATAGTCGATGGCCACACCGATCAGCATTATGATCGGGATCAGCGTCAGGGCAAAGATGATGGCAATTGCACCGCTCTCGTCTTTGGCGAAGGAGCGGCCGGTTTGAAACGGCGCAGACCGACGAAGGCGTCTGGCATTGTTTCTGACAAAGCGCAGCAAAGATGAAGCAAGCATGGTTCTGGCAGTCCCCTGTTCAAGCAGCTATGCATGGCGACCAGAGGTGCCTCACAAAAGAGGCGGACACAATGGCGCGGCAACGTCCATAGGCCGGGCCATTGTGTCAGATGGTCCGGGCAATGGTCGCTTTTGACCAATTGAACCCCTTCAGCGTTACCATTTCCTTTCTAAAAGGCGGCTTGGGCACGCAAAACAGGCTGCTTCCTGTCAATTAGGTGAACAGAGCTTTAAGGGAAGTGCCGAATATTTGGCAATTGGCCGCCCGCCGCCGCCAAATCCAGTTTTGGCGAGGGCGGCGGGCGATGTCTGTTGATGTCTGTTTCTGTCGGGCGAGGCTGGCGCGGGTCAGTCGCCAGACAGGTCGAGCATGATTTTGCCGATATGAGCGGAGCTTTCCATCAAGTGATGGGCGGCTGTGGCTTCGGTCATCGGGAAGGTCTTGTAGATGACCGGCTTGATGTCGCCCTTTGCCAGCAAAGGCCAGACCTTGTCTTTCAACTCGCTGACAATGGCGGCCTTGATGGCATCAGAGCGGGCGCGCAGGGTGGAGCCAGTATGGGTCAGGCGCTTCATCATCAGGCGGCGGAAGTCGACTTCGGCAATGCCGCCTTGCAGGAAGGCGATGGAGACGATGCGACCGTCTTCTGCGGCGATGACATAGTTTTTCGAGATATAGTCACCGCCAACCATGTCGAGAATGACATTGACGCCTTTCTTGCCGGTCCAGTCCTTGATCTCTTTGACAAAGTCCTGATCGCGATAATTGATCGCCAGATCTGCGCCCTGCTCAAGACAGGCGTCGCATTTTTCCTTGTTGCCAGCAGTGACCACGACCTTGGCGCCAAAGGCCTTGGCGAGTTGAATGGCGGTGATGCCGATACCGGACGAGCCGCCATGTACGAGCAGGCTTTCACCGGGCTGAAGGCCGCCACGCTGGAAGACATTGTGCCAGACCGTGATGAAGGTTTCGGGCAGGGCTGCTGCTTCCAGATAGCTCCAGCCTTCAGGCACGGGGAAGACACTGCCTTCATGGGCGATGCAATAGTCGGCATAGCCGCCACCGGAGACCAGAGCTGTGACCTTGTCGCCGATGCTCCAGTCCGAGACATCCTTGCCAACGGCAACTATGTCGCCTGATACTTCCAGGCCGAGAATATCGGACGCACCTTTGGGTGGTGGATAGTTGCCTGCGCGCTGAATGCAGTCGGGGCGGTTGACGCCTGCCGCTTTCACCTTGATCAGAACCTGATCATCCTTCGGGGTTGGCACGGGGCGCTGGACCATTTGCAAATTGTCCGGTCCACCCGGTTCTGGTGCATAAATGGCATTCATCTCTGAAGGATTGGGCATGGATCACCTCTCTAGTCATGTCTGAGATGGTTCTAACGCAATTGACCGGTCAGGGGAAATCCGATCAATGACCTAGTGGGGCAAAAAATGCCAAGGCTACGGTTTGAGACGTCGCGAGGCGGGGGGGAGGTGATGTAGCTTGGTGCGTCCGTTTCTCTATGGTGTTACCACCGATCTTTTAGGTGCGCGCTAAGATCCGGATCCAAGAAATCTTGCTGTTGCTATTTTGTACTTAAGTATTTAATTTACTTCCTCTGCGTCATTCGTCTGAATTTTCGCAATTTGCTATAGATTAACGTCTTGTTAATCTATTTTTGCGTTAATAAATGGTGTCCATACCATATGGATTTCGAGTGGCTCCTGTCACTCTGTTTGACGCCTCCCTGTTAACTCCTGAGAGCCGCTTTGCGGCTCTTTTTTTGGGTGCCTTGATCGCTTGGTGATCGCATGATGATCGTGGGGGTGCTCTATCTGCTGTTCACATGGGTGTGCTGGCTTTGGTTTGATTCGGCATGGAATGGCAAAGCCAGGTCGTCGTGACCCTGTGGCTTTGGAAACACGCAGATGTTGATAGCCACTTTGTTGCCCGATTTCTGTCGCTTATGAAGAGGCTATTCCCCAATCAAGATGGAGAAGGGCCGCGCCGGGCACGAAATGGTGGGCTGCATTCACAGTATCTGCTAAGCTGTCTACAGCTCCCGACACGTGCCAGTTTCCGATCAAGGCCATGGCCAATGTCAAGGACAAAAGCGGGATTGGCACGGTTTGTGCTTTGTATTTACGCAAATCACATTCTGTTGCATTGCCTGTTTGAATATGACACAGCGATCATGCTAGGCAAGGCCAGACATTTGGAGGTCACATGAGCGACAAACGTAGGCAGCATAAAAATACAAGCCCGGTCTCTTTCGGTGCCAAGCTGGCGGATTCCGATAGCTTTAAAACCCTGTTCCGGGATGGAATGGCCCTCGTTGAAGAGGCCGCCGATTATCTTGATGGCGAAGGCCGGGCCGAGGCGAAGAGTTTGCCTCGTGTTGCGTCGCTCGCCTATGCGACCGAATCCATGCGCCTGACCACCCGCCTGATGCAGATGGCCTCATGGCTTTTGCTGCAACGTGCTGTGAATGAAGGCGAAATGAGCGCCGAGCAGGCTGGTCAGGAAAAGAACAAAGTGCGCTTGCATGGGCTGACATCTGCCAAGGATGGCCCCGGTTGGGACGAATTGCCTTCCCGTCTGCGTGATCTGATCGAGCGTTCGCTTCATTTGCAAAAGCGTATCCGTCATCTCGATGACCTGATCTATTCAAAGAAAGTGGCTGAGCCGGAAGCCGATGTTGAACAGAGCAATCCGGTTGGTGACCAGATTGGCATGATTGCCAATGCCTTTGCGGTCCGGTCTTTGGCTGACTGATCGTCGCCTCCAGACCGCTCCAGCTGTCTTGACGATGAAAAGCGAGTATCCCGTAAACAGGGTGCTCGCTTTTATTGTGTCTCACTTCCGGATTCGATGCAGGGAAAGGTCCCCGTGCGAGGTGCCCCAGATTGGAACAGGGGATGGAGCCGTCATGCAGACAATAAAAAACCCGGCGCCAGGCACCGGGTTTGAAAATCGACCGTGTCGACCGGGTCTTACGAGCCCAGGAAGCCGGAGAATTTGTCTTTGAAGCGAGACACGCGGCCGCCTTTGGTCAGCAGCTGGTTGTTGCCGCCGGTCCATGCTGGATGGGAAGATGGATCAATATCAAGGTTGATCACGTCACCTTCGGAGCCATAGGTGGAGCGGGTTTGGAACTCGGTGCCATCGGTCATGACAACTTTGATCATGTGGTAGTCTGGATGAAGGTCTTTTTTCATTTTCATCGTCCTTAGCTTGGAACCGCGATGGCGCTCGCTCTGAGGCTTGCCGATCAGCGTGACCCAATAAATTAGGCTGCGGGCAGGCGAGGCCACACAGCCATTATGATAATTTGAAGCATCGTATAGCGCAGTGTGTTGCGATATACAAGCCTGTTGCTTATCTAGAGAGAGAAAAAGAAGCCAGACAGGCCGATTTTTCCTTTCCATCCCGTTGCCCACAGCCTTTCCCCCGACAGGAGCAGTCATGGCCAGAGAAGATGCCGCGTCCAAACCCCGTTTGCAGCCGCTTGTGCGCCTTCTGCCCTATGCCTTGCGCTATCGGCGTATCGTGTCGCTGGCGATTCTGGCTTTGCTGGTGGCGTCACTTGCGACTCTGTCGCTGCCAATTCTCGTCCGCGGGCTGGTGGACAAGGGGTTGTCGCAGGACAATGTCAACTTCGTCGACAGCTATACCGGCTGGTTGATTCTTGCTGTGTTGGCGTTGGCGCTGGCCAGTGCGAGCCGCTACTATTTTGTCATTATTCTTGGCGAGCGGGTGGTCAATGATCTTCGGCGGGATGTGTTTGCCAAATTGACCAATTTGTCACCGGCCTTTTTTGATCGAGTGCGCAGTGGCGAGATTGTCTCGCGATTGACGGCGGATGCGACCCAGATCAAGTCCGCAGTGGGGGCAAGTGCCTCGATGGCCTTGCGCAATATGTTGTTGTTCCTGGGGGCCGCGGTGATGATGGTGGTGACCAGCCCCCATATGTCGCTGATCGTGCTGGGGGCGATTCCCTTTATTGTGTTGCCGATTGTCTTTCTTGGCCGTTGGGTGCGGCAGAAGCAGCGGTTTGCGCAGGATCGGCTGGCGGATAGTTCGGCCTTTGCGACCGAGGCGATTGGCGCTATGCGGATCCTACAGGCCTTCACGCAGGAAGAGCGGGCCAATGCCTTCTTTGGCGATGCCATCGAGAAAGCCTTTGGAGCTGCGCGCCTGTCGGTGCGGGCGCGGGCGGTGCTGACCGCCTTTGCGATGTTTGTGATTTTCGCCTCTGTGGTCGGGGTGCTGTGGTATGCAGCGCAGGACGTCACCGCAGGGCGCATTTCTGCCGGTTTGCTCAGCCAGTTCTTGATCTATTCGATCATGGCCGCAGGTGGTCTGGGGGGCTTGAGTGAGGTGTGGGGCGAAATATCGCAGGCCTCTGGCTCGGCGGAGCGCCTGTTTGAACTGCTTGACGAGGATGTTTCGATCCAGTCGATTACCAATCCTGTCGCCTTGGAGGCCGGGGATCGACTTTCAGTCCGCTTTGATCAGGTGGGATTTCATTATCCGCAGGCCGATCTGTGCCCGGTTCTGCATGATCTGTCCTTTAATATTGGCGAAGGGGAGACCGTGGCGATTGTCGGTCCGTCCGGGGCGGGCAAGACGACGATTTTCCAATTGCTGATGCGATTCTATGATCCCGAACAGGGGCAGATCCGTCTTGGCTCTGCGCCGATTGATCAGCTTTCCTTGCAGGACTTGCGTTGCCATATCGCCCTTGTGCCGCAGGAGCCAGTGATCTTCGCCATGTCGATTGCGGACAATATCGCCATGGGGCGCTCGGATGCCTCACGCGATGACATGATCGCTGCGGCCAAAGCGGCCCATGCTCATGATTTCATCGTCAATCTGCCTGAGCGCTACGAGACGCTGGTGGGAGAACGGGGTGTGACCCTGTCTGGCGGACAACGCCAACGGCTCGCCATTGCCCGGGCGATCCTCAAGGATGCGCCGATCCTGTTGCTGGATGAAGCGACCAGTGCACTGGATGCCGAGAGCGAGCGCTATGTGCAGGCGGCGCTTGACGGGATGATGGTTGACCGGACCACTATTGTCATTGCCCATCGATTGGCAACGGTCAAGAAGGCCGACCGGATTTTGGTGTTGGACAATGGCCGTCTGGTGGAGCAGGGGGATCATGACAGCCTGATCCGCGAAGGGGGGCTCTATGCCCGACTGGCGAAATTGCAGTTCGGTACAGGCGAAGAAACGGACTCCAACGAAGAGACTGACTCAGGTCGGGACATTTAGTTCCGACCTGAGCTGTTTATTCAACGCGTTTGTTTAGCGCTGGGTCAGCTTCAGCTCGATGCGGCGATTTTTGCGCAGGGATTCGTCGTCGTCGCCCTCTTCCAAAGGCTGGAATTCACCGAAGCCTGCGGCGACGAGGCGATTGGGTGGTACGCCTTTGGAAATCAGATATTTGACCACCGAGATGGCGCGGGCCGCGGACAATTCCCAGTTGGAGGGGAAGCGGGCGCTGTTGATGGGGCGATTGTCGGTGTGACCGTCGATGCGCAGCACCCAGTCAATTTCTGGCGGGATGTCGGCGCTCAATTCCAGAATGGCTTCTGCCAAGCGGTCCAGCTCGTGCTCTCCTTCGGCTTTCATTCGCTCACCACCCGAGGGGAACAAAACCTCGGACTGGAAGACAAAGCGGTCGCCGACGACACGAATGTCGGAGCGCTGGGACAGGATCTCACGCAGGCGGCCAAAGAAGTCCGAGCGATATCGGTTCAGCTCCTGCACACGCTGGGCCAATGCCACATTGAGGCGTTTGCCAAGGCTGGCAATCTTGGTCTGGCTTTCGCGGTCGCGTTTCTCCGAGGCTTCAAGCGCGTCTTCCAAGGCTGCGATCTGGCGGCGCAGGGCCGATATTTGCTGGTTGAGCAGCTCCACTTGCGCCAGAGCGCGCTGGGAAATGACTTTTTCGCCTTCCAGTGCCTTGGTCAGAGAGGCAATCTGGCCGCCGGCCGTGTCCTTGTCTCCAGCCTGATTTTCCAACTGCAGCAGCAACCGTTCGCGCGAGGCTTCGGCACTTGAAAGACTCGCCTGCATGCTGAGCAAGGAGCTTTCGAGATCGCGATTGCCAGCACGTTCAAGGGCCAGCAATTCGGTCAGTTCCGCAATCTGGCTGTTCAGGCGGTTCAAGACCGTGTCCTTGCCGGAAATTTCCTGACTGAGGAAGAATTGCGCCACCATGAAGACGGTGAGCAGGAAGATCAGCACCAGCAACAGTGTCGCCATGGCATCGACGAAGCCGGGCCAGTAATCGGCTCTTGGTTCGGTGCGACGATTTCGGGACAGACCCATGTCAGTGCCTCATTGCTTGGCGGATATATGTTTGGCTTTTGTCTGGCCCGAATGATCAGGCCAGAGGAGGGCAGAAGGCCCCATAATAGCGGTTCTAAAATTCAGTGTCAGTTTTGCGGTGGGGTCGACAGGACCGTGTTGAGTTTGGACAGCAACTGCTTGATTTCTTCCTGCTGGGTGGCTTGTTGATCGGCCCATTCGCGCATCAGTTCCTGCTCGGAGCGCAAATGACCAACCAGACCCTGAATGCCTTCGGCCAGATTGGCCATGGCGCTGGTTGCATTGCGATCTGAGCCTGCATTCGCCTCGCGCCCGACCTTGTCCATCTTGGCGGACAATTGTTCAAGCACGGAGACCAGCTGGGCATTGTCACCATTATCAAGGGCGTCTGCATAGCCATTTTCCAGATCTTCGATGCGGATGTCGGTGACGGTGGAAAGCCAGTCCTCAAGATTGGTGAAGAAGCGGGTCTGGGCCTGACTGGCCTGAAGATCCAGAAAGCCCAGAACGAGGGACCCTGACAGACCGAACAGAGAGGACGAGAAGGCGGTGCCCATGCCCTGCAACGGGGCTTCAAGGCCCGCCTTGAGATCTTCAAAGATCACGCCAACATCGGACGAGGCAACCGAAAGGGAGCGAATGACGTCGCCGACCGAACTCACGGTTTGCAGCAGACCCCAGAAGGTGCCGAGCAGGCCGAGAAACACCAGAAGTCCGGTCAGATAGCGCGAAATATCGCGGGCTTCGTCCAGACGCATACCGACGGAATCAAGGATGGATCGCATGGTCGAGGTGTTGATCGCCATCCGTCCGACGCGATCACCCAACAGGGTGGCCATGGGTGCCAGCAGGATCGGCGGGCGGGAGACCTCCAGCCCGGGGTCGCCGAGGCGGAAATTATTGACCCATTTGACTTCACGGAACAGGCGAACCACCTGTCGCAGTGCAAGGAAAATCCCCACCGCCAGCACCACGAAAATCATTGCGTTGAGCAGCGGGTTGCTCCAGAAGGCGTCCAGAATCTGTCGATAGAGAATCAGGGGCACGAAAGAGGCTGCGCCGATGAAGATGAGCATGCGCCACAAATAACGCTGTGGACTTGCGAGCTTGTAAGGATCCATTTCGCTGGTCATCATCCGTCTGTTCTGGTTGCACAAAAAGAGAGGTCCGCAAGTCCAAGATGGGTCGACTGTGTCAGGGCGAGACCATTTCATTCCTGGAAACAGACGCTTCCAACAAACAAAGTCGCCCCAACATGCCGCTTGGCACGAAACCCACTTCTCGCGAAACCACTTACCGCGAAACCATGTCGGAATGGTGATGCAGAGCGCCTTTCCATCATGGTTACTAAGGACATTGCCCAATTTCCCCGCCAAGGGAAAGGGCTTTTATGATTTATTTACCATGTCGGCGTGCAAAAGAAAGGGCGCGGTGCATTTCATTGCACCGCGCCCATATGTTCTGCTTTTTGGCATGCGAGGGGAGACGCTGCCCGCTTTTTCGGTCAGGCCTGGCTCTGCTTGGGTTTATCAAGCAACTTTTTCAGGCGCATGCGGATCATCTCGTTGCCTGCGATCACCGAGCCGTTTTCCAGCATCGCATCGCCACCATGGATGTCGGTCACAAAGCCACCGGCCTCGCGGATCAACAGGATGCCTGCGGCAATGTCCCACGCATTGAGATATTCTTCAAAATGACCATCAAGACGTCCTGCGGCGACATAGGCAAGCTGCAAGGCAGCCGATCCCATGCCGCGGACGCCAGCCGCTTCGCCCATGACGGTTTCCAATTTGCCGATGTAGGATTTGTGCTTGCCGCGGCCCAGATGCAGTACACCGGTGCCAATCACACAATCGTGGATGTCATCACGGGCGGCAACGCGCATGCGGCGGTCGTTATAGAAGGCGCCACGGCCGCGTTCGGCGGTGAACAGATCGTCGGTGGCAGGATTGTAAATTACCGCAGCAACGATGCGGCCTTCATGCTCCAGCGCAATGGAAATGGCGAAGAACGGAATGCCATGCAGGAAATTGGTGGTGCCATCAAGCGGATCGATGATCCAGCGGTGGCTTTTGTCAACGCCTTCCACGGTGCCGCCTTCTTCCATCAGGAAACCGAAATTCGGGCGCGCTTTCTGCAGTTCCATGCGAATGGTCTTTTCTGCCTGCATGTCCGCGTTGGATACGAAGTCGCCCGGCCCCTTGCGGGAGACCTGCAGATTTTCCAGTTCGCCAAAGTCGCGGGCGAGGCGGCGGCCTGCCTTGAGGGCGGCTTGGGTCATGACATTGAGAAGGGCTGAGCGGGCCATGGGTCGTGTGTCCTGGGTGGCTGGCATCCCGACACGGGCCACGGATTGGCCGGTCGGCTGCGGATAAATTGAAAGGACGTGCAGGTGATCTTTCGAACGCCAACACGTCTTTAAAGGCTGCCAAAAAGGCTGTCAGGCCGCCGCGCAGAGCTGCGCGTGGCCGGGATAAGAGCAGGGCTGATCAGTCAGCACGCTTGATGTAGGTGATTTCGTTGGTGTCGACCACGATTTTCTCACCTACGGAGATGAAGGGGGGCACCATGCAGCGCACGCCGTTGTCCATCATGGCTGGCTTGTAGGAAGAAGACTGGGTCTGTCCCTTGATATGGGGCTCGGTGTCGGTGACTTCGAGGACCACCTGATCAGGCAGCTGAATGCCGATTGGGCGCTCTTCGTGCAGTTCGACAACCACTGGCATGCCGTCCTGAAGGAAGGCCGCGCGTTCGCCAACAAAGTCTTTGTTCAGTTCCAGCTGCTCGTAGCTTTCGGTGTCCATGAAGACCAGATTGTCTCCTTCTTCATAGAGGAACGTGAAGTCTTTTTGTTCAAGGCGAATGCGTTCGACCGTTTCGGTGGCGCGGAAGCGTTCGTTGAGCTTGCGACCGTCAATCAGGTTTTTCAGTTCAACCTGCGCGAAGGCACCGCCTTTGCCGGGTTTCACGGCATTGATTTTAACTGCAACCCAGATCGTGCCTTGATGCTCGATCACATTGCCAGGACGGATATCGTTACCATTGATCTTCATAACTAGCCATCTTGCTGACAGGATGCGGACACAAATGGTTGCTGCGATCCTGTGTCATTTGAAAGGATGATAGGCGCCCGGCCAAGACGGAATAGTCTCAGCACGCGGGCAGGTGCCCTCTAGGACCATATTCACGGGCGATTTGCAAGGCTTTTGGCAGCTTTTTTCGGCGCAAAACTGCCAGATTGAGGCTTTCTGACGACACAATGGGGGACCGTAATCAGTCGCAAAAGGCTTTGATGCCCCATTCTCAAGGTTGTTGTGTCTTTGGTTGTGACTTGGTTTGTCTCTTGGGCACAGGTGTCCAATGCGTGGCGTGCTGGATGGATTTCAGGGCCTTTTCCTTGTCTGCGTTGGGCAGCTTCTGGAAGAAGGTTTCAAGCCAGTCGTCATTCAGGCCGGCCCGCTTGGAGAGCAGATAATAGCGGGCGGCCTTGACTGGCTCCGGCGGCTTATCAAAGCCTTGGGCGAGGATGCGGGCTAGGCGGTTCTGGGCAATGACATGGCCTGCATTGGCCGCCTGTTCGATCCAGGCCTGAGCTGCGCCATAATCCTTTTTTACTCCGCGGCCTTTGAACAGCATCAGGCCATATTCCAGCTGGGCGTCGGTGAAGCCATTTTGCGCCGCCTTATGCATCCAGTAGCTGGCCTGTTCGAGATTGGGGACGGGGAACAGGTTCGACTGATACAATGTTGCAAGCGCATATTGGGAATCGGCAAGGCCCTGCTTGGCGGACTTGGTGAAGAGATCGAGTGCGCGGGTCACATCGCGACGCACTTCCTGCCCCTGCAGCGCCATATAGGCAAGATTGAACTGCGCATTTTTCTGTCCACTGTCTGCCGCCTTGGTGAAGAGTTCGGCGGCTTTCTTGACATTTTTCTCGACGCCACGGCCTCGGGCATAGAGCAGGCCAAGGGAGAATTGGGCTTCGGGGTCGCCTTTGTCTGCGGCCAGCTGGAACCAGTTGGCGGCGTCCTTGACATCTTGCGGGACGCCCTGACCATTGAGATAGAGCTCGCCCAACAGGGTCATGGCGGAGCGCTCTCCGCTGGCGGCCAGCTTGGTGGCCAGATCAAAGGCCGAGAGGTAATAGCCGCGCTGATAGGCTGCATAGGCAAGGCCCGGAGAGAGCTTTAGTTCTGGCAGATTGAACGGATTGTTGCCGTCATTGGGGGAGACGACGCGGTTGCCGGTAAACGTGCCTGCATCTGCTTCCTCGACGCTGGTGGTGGCGTTGGCAATTGACTTGTCCGGGTTGATCGATTTGCCCGCACTGTTGCCTTCGGCACTGGCCCCGGCGCTGATGAGGGACAGGCTTGCCGCCAGCAAGGCGTGGGACAGTTTGAAAGGGCTGTGCACCCGGCGGATAGATTTGGCACGATCGAGCGTTGCAGTCACACGAATCCTCAATGGTTCAGTCTGTCAGGTTTGCAGGAAACGGAAATGGCCATTCTGCACAGGAGTTTGGCCATTCTGTGGTCGCAGGTGGTTTGGCGCAAAAGGGCCTTTGGGGCTGGCAAAGAGGCCTTAGTCTTCCTGCGGGGTATGCTCGGCGATGATGGCATTGGCTTGCTGGATCGCAACCTGCGGGCCGGCTTCATGGTCCCAGATGGCTTCGCGCAGGGCGACGAATTCGATCCCGCGTTCGGCCACCTTGGCGCATTCCTGTAAATCGGACGCGCCTATAAGGACCGCAGGCACTTCGAACAGATTGGACCACCATTCTGCCATTTCCAACGCCTTGTCGTGGATTTCCTCGGTTGCCGGGGCTTCCAGACGGCCGAACATGATGTAATCGATGCCGGTTTCGGCGATTTCCATGGCTGCATGGCGTTTGTTGCCGCCCTGAGCGCCGAGCATGAAGCGGCTGGAATAGTCATCGACCGCAGCTTTGATATCAGCCAATTCGCCATCAACATGCAGACCATCGCATTTGGTACGCCCGGCAACGCGGGAATCGCCCCGCAGCATCACCGCAATGTCATGCTTTTGGGCAATGGGGCCGAGGGTCTGGGCGATCTGCTGCATTTCACTGTCATGCTGGGCATCGCAATCGATCAACAGGGCGGCAATGTCGCCACCGGCAATTGCTGCTTCGAGCTGGGCCGGGAACGTCTCCAGATCGACATGTCTGGGGGTGACGAGATAAATCTGAGAGGCTTGCATGGTGGTGCGACCTGTTGTTTGCGTTGATTGGATGCGCGGGTTTGTCTGATATCTCGCAAAAGATACGGTCTTGCAAGGGTTGGCGCGGTGATCAAAACGAAAAATGCGCCAACGGGAGTGTCGGCGCATTGGTTATCCTTAGGTTTTTGTGCTGTCTCAGGCTTTGAGCACTTCAACACCCGGCAGTTCCTTGCCTTCCATCCATTCAAGGAAAGCACCGCCTGCGGTGGAGATGTAGGAAAAGTCCTCGTAGACGCCTGCATGATTGAGGGCCGCCACGGTGTCACCGCCACCGGCAACCGAGGTCAGGTTACCAGCCTTGGTTTCTTCGGCAGCGGCCTTGGCGGCTGCGACGGTAGCCGTGTCAAACGGGGCAATCTCGAAGGCACCCAGCGGGCCGTTCCAGACCACGGTGTTGGCTTTCTTGATCCAAGCGACCACGGCTTCAACGGATTTGGGGCCGATGTCGAGCATCATGCCATCGGCAGGCACGCTGTCGACGTCGAGCACTTCATGTGGCGCATTGGCTGCAAATTCCTTGGCGACCAGAGCGTCGACCGGCAGGACGATTTCGCAGCCGATGTCTTCAGCCTTGGCCATGATGCGCTTGGCGGTTTCTGCCAGATCATGCTCGCACAGGGATTTGCCGACATCTTTGCCCTGAGCGGCAAGGAAGGTGTTGGCCATGCCACCACCGATGACGAGGCCGTCTACCTTGGTGATGAGATTTTCAAGAAGGTCGATCTTGGTGGAGACCTTGGCGCCACCGACAACGGCGAGAACCGGACGGTTCGGGGTGCCGAGCGCTGCTTCAAGGGCTTCGAGTTCCTGCTGCATGGTGCGGCCAGCAACGGCTGGCATATGGTGGCAGAGGCCTTCGGTGGACACGTGGGCGCGGTGGGACACCGAGAATGCATCGGCTACCAACAGGTCGCCGTTGGCGCCTAGGGCTGCTGCGAATTCGGGGTCGTTCTTTTCTTCGCCCTTATAGTAGCGGGTATTTTCAAGGACCAGAATGTCGCCATTGTCCATATTGTCGATGGCTGCCTTGGCAACATCGCCGATGCAATCCTCAGCAAAGGCCACTTCGCGTTCCATGGCACGGGCCAGGGCAGGGACCACCTGCTTGAGAGACATTTCAGGCACTTTCTCACCCTTTGGACGGCCGAAATGGGCGAGGATGATGACCTTACCGCCTTTTTCGGAGATTTCCGTCAGGGTCGGGACAATGCGGTCGATGCGGGTGGTGTCGGTGACTTCACCGTCTTTCATAGGCACGTTGAGGTCGACGCGCACCAGAACACGCTTGCCTTGCAGTTCCACATTATCGAGGGTTTTGAATTTCGTTGCTGCCATGGGTCAATCCTGCCTCTTGTTGGCGCGCTCAATCAGCGCGCCCTGTGCCCCAATATCGGGACATGTCATCAAATGAAAAAGGCGCTGTCCGGACCTAAAACCGTGGCCGGTTTCGTCTCAAACAGCGCCTTGATGTCTTGTCAGGCCCGCCTGACTTGATCAGTCGGGGCTTGTCTCACCCAGATTAGATGAGTTTGGCCATAGCAACCGCGGTGTCAGCCATGCGGTTGGAGAAGCCCCATTCGTTGTCGTACCAGGTCAGGATGCGGACCATACGGCCTTCCATGACTTTGGTCTGATCCATGTGGAAGATGGAAGAATGTGGGTCATGGTTGAAGTCGCAAGAGACGTTTGGCAGATCGGTGTAACCCAGAACGCCATTCAGCTTGCCATCAGCAGCTTCACGGATGGCTGCGTTGATTTCTTCAACGGTGGTGTCTTTCTTGGATTCGAAGACCAGATCGACAACAGATACGTTCGGGGTAGGAACGCGAATGGCAACGCCGTCCAGTTTGCCAGCCAGCTCGGGCAGAACCAGGCCAACAGCTTTTGCAGCACCGGTGGAGGTCGGGATCATGGACAGGGCAGCAGCGCGGGCGCGGTACAGATCCTTGTGCATGGTATCGAGGGTAGGCTGATCACCAGTGTAGGAGTGAATGGTGGTCATGAACCCTTTTTCGATGCCAACAGCTTTGTCCAGAGCGTAAGCAACCGGAGACAGGCAGTTGGTGGTGCAGGATGCGTTGGAAACAACCAGATCATCAGCGGTCAGGGTGTCGTCGTTGACGCCGAATACGATGGTTTTGTCCGCGCCGGCAGCAGGAGCCGAAACCAGAACACGCTTTGCACCAGCGGTCAGGTGCATGGATGCTTTTTCCTTGGCGGTGAAGATGCCGGTGCATTCCATGGCAATGTCGATACCAAGCTCGCCCCAAGGCAGTTCTTCAGGGTTGCGGATCGCGGTTACCTTGATTGGGCCACGACCGACATCAATGGTGTCGCCGTCAACCGTGACTTCTGCAGGGAACCTGCCATGTACAGAGTCAAAGCGGAGCAGATGGGCGTTGGTTTCAACTGGACCCAGATCGTTGATCGCAACGACTTCGATGTCGGTGCGCCCAGATTCGATGATACCACGCAGTACATTTCGACCAATACGACCGAAACCATTGATCGCTACTTTTACAGTCATGACCTTCTCCTGAATTTTCTTGCCAGCCCCGGATTGAAACCAATGAATGGGGGTCGGACTTCCACTTAAGAGAGTTTTCTTGCCGCCTTGAGATTTCAAGGTGGCAGAATAACGCTTTGGTTCATTGGCTTGAGTATGGTCCGTATTTCAACACAAAACTACGTGATGTGCGAATCAGGATCTACCCCAGATCTTCCATATATGCGCCTTATTTTCGACTTTGAAAATGACACACTGATCAGCCTTAATTTAAATCGTTATCATACTTTTGTCGTATGACATTTTTGCATGGCTGCCAAGTCGCTTGGCGGGACTAAAGCATATTTTTGCATTTTTTCCCGCCAATTTGACATTTGGCTTTAAAAATTATGACGTTTTAAGGCGCTCGGTGACCTTGGCAACGACATTCTCGGCGGTGATGCCGAATTTCGCATAAAGCTCTTTGTAAGGGCCAGAGGCGCCGAACGAGTCCATGCCGACGAAGATGCCGTCGGAGCCGATGAAGCGATCCCAACCCATGCGGATGGCAGCTTCGATGGCAACATTGACTTTGGCGTTGCCAATGGTCTCGCGCTGATAGTTTTCTGACTGTTTCGCGAACAATTCAAAGCAAGGCACAGAGACCACGCGGGCCAGAATGTCCTGCTCGGCAAGGGCTTTCTGGGCTGCCATGGCGACTTCGATTTCAGAGCCTGAGGCAAAGATCGAAACGTCGGCTTCGCCGTCACAATCGGACAACAGGTAAGCGCCGCGGGCAGACAGGTTTTCGTCGGAATATTCCGTGCGAACCGGTTCCAGACCCTGACGAGTAAGGGACAGGACGCTTGGATTGTGCGCCGACTGAATGGCAACTTCCCAACATTCTGCGGTTTCATACACGTCAGCAGGGCGGAAGACCTGCATGTTCGGGATGGCGCGCAGGGACGCGAGGGTCTCAACTGGCTGGTGGGTCGGGCCATCTTCGCCCAGACCGATGGAATCATGGGTCAGAACATAGATAACGCGCTGTTCCATCAAGGCGGAAAGGCGCATGGCGCCCCGCATATAGTCGGCAAAGACTAGGAAGGTGCCGCCATAAGGAATGACGCCGCCATGCAGAGCCATGCCGTTCATGGCAGAGGCCATGACATGTTCGCGAATACCCCAGTTGACATAACGACCCGAGAAGTCGTCAGCAGTGATGGAGGTGGTGTGCGAGGTTTTGGTGTTGTTGGACCCGGTCAGGTCGGCGGAGCCGCCAATGGTTTCTGGCAGGACGCCGTTGATGACATTCAATGCCATCTCGGATGCCTTGCGGGTGGCAACATTCTTTGGCTCTTCGGCCAGTTCTTTCTTGTAGGCTGCCATGGCGTCTTCGAAGCCGGACGGCAGATCGCCACGCATGCGGCGTTCGAACTCGGCGGACAGCTCAGAACCAGCAGCCTCAAAGCGCTTCTGCCATTCCTTGCGACCATGGGCGGCATTCAGGCCGGCAATGCGCCATGCGTCACGAATGTCGGATGGAATGTCAAATGGCTCATTTTCCCAGCCCAGCGCTTCGCGTGTAGCGGCAATTTCCGCTTCGCCCAGAGGCGCGCCGTGAACAGAGGACGTGCCGCCCTTGTTCGGTGCGCCAAAACCGATGATGGTTTTACAGGCGATGATGGTTGGCTTGTCGCTTTTCTGAGCCGCCGCGATGGCTTTTTCAATGGCGGCATGATCGTGGCCGTCAATGGAATCGGTGTTCCAGCCAGATGCCTTGAAGCGGTCAAGCTGGCTGGTGGAATCAGACACGGACACGGCACCGTCGATGGTGACATTGTTGTCGTCCCACAGCAGGATCAGCTTGTTGAGCTTCAGGTGGCCCGCCAGAGACAGGGCTTCCTGGGAGATGCCTTCCATCAGGCAACCATCGCCACTCAGTACATAGGTATAGTGATCAACCAGCTCGGACCCGAACTGGGCTGCCAGCGCTTTCTCGGCAATCGCCATGCCAACCGCGTTGGCCAGGCCCTGACCAAGGGGGCCTGTGGTGGTTTCGATGCCGGATGCATGACCGAATTCCGGGTGGCCTGCGGTTTTCGATCCGATCTGACGGAAATTCTTGAGATCCTCTATCGACATGTCTTCATAGCCGAGAAGATGCAGGAGAGAATAAAGCAGCATGGAGCCGTGACCGGCGGACAGGACAAAGCGGTCTCTGTCAGCCCATTTCGGGGCCGTCGGGTCAAACTTCATGAATTTTGTGAAAAGAACCGTCGCAATGTCGGCTGCACCCATAGGAAGACCAGGGTGACCTGATTTCGCTTTTTCAACGGCGTCCATTGAAAGAAAGCGGATCGCATGTGCCATGCGGGTTTGTTTATCCATGTTGCTCATGAACTCTGCTTTTGGGAATAATCAAATGTGACAGCAAGGGAAATCCCAACCAAATGCCCCCTCCGCCAGTTGAGTGATCGATATCGATCATGCCATTCAGGACCTGCCATGCCTCATTATAGCCCGGCAGACAGAGGCTGAAACAAACGCTGTGACATTTATCATTCGTGGGCGAAGAGTCAATCTCAACTTGGCCTTGACCTTAGCAAAAAGGCTGATTTTTGCGCTTCTGCCAATCCCCTGTGGACTGGAACTGTTGACGAATGGGCAGCATTGACGTGACTGGCAGAAGTCACCTAGATTCAAGTTTGGCCATATTGGGGGCCTGATTCATGCCGTTTGTTGGCTGTGCCGAAGGATCCAGAGTGGGCGCTGGGGGTGCTGCGCGGGTGAAGATTTTTCGAAAGAAGGCCCGATCAAGTCATGTGTCTGAGCAGGATATTTTTTTAGAAGATATACCGAAAATGCTGCGAAGCACCGGTCTGCCGCTGGACGCTGAGGGTGCATTGAGCTAAAGCAGGCCGATATGCCGTCTTTGCTGCAGCCGGTGGTCTTATCGGATCGGGTTCTGGTTCGGATGCATTGGTTGTGTGAAATATCTAGTGGCGGAATGGGTAAGATTTTTCCAGGCTGTGGGAAGGTTGGGGGAAGTATGTCTGAAAGACCGGCAGTTCAGGACGCCTTGGTGCGGCTTGAGCAGGCGATTGCCTCCCTTGAGCGGGCGGTAGACAAAAGGCAGGACAAGGCGTTGTCGATCGAGGCCCTGCAGGGCGATTTGAAGCGGATGAGCAAGGAGCGCGAAACTATGACGCAGTCTTTGAAATCTGCTCAATCCCGATCCGAACGCCTTGAAGGTGCGAATGAAGAGGTGTCCCGACGACTGGTATCTGCTATGGAATCAGTGCGGGCCGTTCTGGATCAGCATGGTGGCTGATTCTTTGAAGGTTTGACCGGAGAAGGCTATGGTTCAGGTCAGTGTCAGTATCAATGGTCGCGCCTATCGCATGGCGTGCGAAGATGGTCAGGAAGATCATCTGTTGTCGCTGGCGCGCCGGTTTGACGCGTTGATCACTCAGCTAAAAGAGAATTTCGGTGAGATCGGTGATCAGCGCCTGACTGTGATGGCTGGCATCATGGCGATGGACCAGATGGCCGAGCTGGATGGACGACTCAAGCATCTGGATCAGGAAGTCTCGGCTTTAAGAGAAGCGCGCTCGGCGGTGCAGGTCAAAAATGAAGGCGATCAGGAGCAGCTGGCCAGCCGGATCGACAAGGCCGCCGAACAGCTCGAGCGTTTGTCTCAATTGCTGCTGGAAAGCTGAAAAACTTGTCCCCGTGGGCTGGTAAGTTTGTCGCCCATCCCTTATATGTCAATCCTTGCTGCACTTCGCGTGAGAAGCTACTTTTCCTCGGGGCCTTAAAGATCCGAAAGGGAGCTGGCGCTGATAGGGACCGTGGTCCTCTTCAACTGGCCCCCACCTTAACATAAGGTGTCCCAGGATCAGAAAAGCTTTAACGGTTGTTGCGGCATCCTATTTTAAAGAGCGACCCCTTGTTTGAGGGGTCGCTCTTTTGCTTTCTGCCTCTCGACTTTGGTGTGCGGTGTCGGGTGGAACGAACGAGACGCTGTCTTGTTAAGACAAAAGAAAGCGGATTGTCGCAAGGCTTTCGTCATGGGATGATAACTTGATTGCGGTCTGCTTTGGGTTTTTGTGTCGATTTCTGGGAGGGTGCGGCGTGAATGAGCTTCGATTGACGGGGAGAAAGGCGCAATTGCGCAGCACGGTGGGGGTTTTGCGCGATGCAATGCCGCGTGCGGATCGTGCGGTGCAGAGCGAGCAGGCGGCGTCTCTTCTGCTTGATCAATTGGATGACGTGGATGGGGTCACTGTGGGGTTGTTCTGGCCGATCGGCTCGGAGATTGATGCCCTCGCTCTGGTTGATCCCTTGCGTGACAAGGGGGCTGATTTGGCCTTGCCAGCCACCATTGGTGAAAGCGAGATGGTGTTTCGCCAATGGTTGCCGGGTTGCCAGATGGTGGAAGCGGGCTTTGGCACTTTCGCGCCTGACGCGTCAGCCCGGATTGTCGAGCCGCAAATTCTGGTAACGCCTTTGCTGGCCTTTGATGCGCAGGGCAATCGGCTCGGCTATGGGGCGGGCTATTATGACCGTTACATTGCAGGTCTGATCGAGGCCGAGCACAAGCCGCGCGCTATCGGGTTGGCTTTTTCACTGCAAAAACTGGACAAGGTGCCGGTTGGTCTTTATGACCTGCCTCTGGATATGATCGTGACCGAGGCCGGTATCATTCACCCCTCTGGCTAGCAGCCCCATTCTGATGCCTTTGGATGCGTCGTTCGATGTGGCTGCCAAGGTGATCGCATCATCTCTTCTTAGGTGATCAGGCACTGCGCGCCGACAGGGTGCTGCATGCCCAAGGAAGACGGCGCTGCGCGCTGAAGGCAGGATGCAATGAGACTGTTATTCATCGGGGACATTGTTGGCCGGGCGGGCCGGACCATCGTGCAGAACAAGCTGCCGGGTCTGGTCGAGAAACATGCCATCGATTTTGTCATTATCAACGGTGAGAATTCCGCTGCGGGCTTTGGTATCACGGAGAGCATTCTTCAGGATCTGCTGGATGCGGGGGGTGATGTCATCACCACCGGCAATCATGCCTGGGATCAACGCGATGCTCTGGTCTTTTGCGAGCGGCAACCTGCTTTCCTCAGGCCGGTCAATTATCCATCCGGCGTGCCGGGCAAGGGCGCCAATCTCTACACCGCCCGCAACGGCGCCAATATATTGGTGATGAATGCCATGGGGCGGGTCTATATGGATGCGCTGGATTGTCCCTTTGCGGCGGTTGAAAAGGAATTGGCTGCCTGTCCGATGGGTGACTTCGCGGATGCCATTGTGGTTGATTTTCATGCCGAAGCGACGTCTGAGAAGCAGGCCATGGGGCATTTTCTCGATGGCCGGGTCAGTCTGGTGGTGGGAACCCATACTCATGTACCGACCTCGGATTATCGGGTTTTGCCCGGCGGTACGGCCTATATGTCGGATGCGGGCATGACAGGCGATTATGATTCCGTACTTGGCATGGAGAAGGAAGAACCGGTTCAGCGCTTCATGCGCAAGGTACCGTCCTCGCGCTTCACGCCGGCCCTTGGCGAGCCGACGCTTTGTGGGGTCGCAGTCGAGATCGAGGAGGGAACCGGGCTGGCAACTGCGATTGAGCCTTTGCGGATTGGCGGGCATCTATCCCCGCATATCCCGTCCTTCTGGGAAAAATCCTAGCGAAACAGCCGATCTTTGAGCGCTCGTGCAACAGATCGCTTGATCTTTGCTGCGGTCTTGTGGCATCACCTGCAACAAATTTGATGCGCCTTGGGCGCGATGAGACAGAATTTACGGATTTAGGGATTATGGCAGGCCATTCAAAATTTAAGAATATCATGTATCGCAAAGGCGCACAGGATGCCAAGCGGTCCAAGTTGTTCTCCAAGCTTTCCAAGGAAATCACCGTAGCGGCCAAAATGGGGGGCGGTGATCCGGATGCCAACGCCCGTTTGCGTCTGGCGATTCAGAATGCGCGCGGCCAGTCCATGCCGAAGGACAATATTGACCGTGCGATCAAAAAGGCCGAGGCCGGTGACGAGGGCACCTTTGATGAAGTGCGTTACGAAGGTTATGGCCCGGGCGGCACTGCAGTCGTCGTTGAGGCGCTGACCGACAACCGCAACCGGACTGCCTCCAACGTGCGCGCTGCTTTTTCGAAAAATGGCGGCTCTCTGGGTGAGACCGGTTCGGTGGCCTTCATGTTTGATCGCGTGGGCGAGCTGGTTTATCCCGCTGACGTTGGGGATGCGGATACGGTTCTGGAAGCTGCCATCGAAGCAGGTGCAGACGATGTGGTCAGTGATGAGGATGGCCACACCATTTACACCACCTTTGAAGACATGATCGAAGTGGGCAAGGCGCTGGAAGAATCGTTTGGCAAGGAAGCCGAATCCCAAAAAGCCATCTGGAAGCCACAGAATGAGATCGATGTCGACGCCGAGAAAGCCAGCACCATCATGAAATTGATGAATGTGCTGGAAGATGACGACGACGTGCAGAATGTCTATTCCAACTTCTCCATGAGCGACGAAGTGATGGCATCTTTGGAAGACTGATCTGGAAGGCTGGAGCTTTTCATATCGATGGATACAACAAAACCCCGCTTGGTTGCCGAGCGGGGTTTTGTCTTTTGTCGTCGACTTTTGTTTTGCTCAGTGGCCAAAGGAACTGGTCAGGATACGGACACTGGCAACACCGAACAGCATGGCAAAGACCGCATCAAGGGCGCGTCTTGTCTTGCGATAGCCACTGACCACCGGGCGGCTGGCAAAAATCCAGGCATAGAGTTGGCAGACAAGAGCGCTTTGGCTGCCAAGCAGCAGGACGACGGTCAACAAGTCGGTCGGGGTGGCATCCGCTGGTAGCCCAAGGGCATAGATCGAGCCGATGAAGAGAATGGCCTTGGGATTGGTCAAGTGGATTGCCAACCCTTTCAGGTAGCTTTTGCCCAGACTTAAACCCGGAGCCTCGATCACTTCCTGCGTGGTTTTGGTGGGGGTGAGGGCTGAGCGGGCGGATTTGAGTGCCAGAAACAACAGATATCCTGCCCCGAAATAGCGCATCACTTCAAACAGCCAGACATTGGCGGCCATCACCGCCCCCATGCCGAGGGCTGCGGCCAGCGACCAAACAAAGGACCCGGTTGTCACGCCATAGGCCAAAACCATGCCATATTTGCGACCATGGGACATGGAGGTTGCTGCAATGGCAAGGGTCGCCGGTCCGGGGCTTGCCATGGCAATCAGGGATGCGCCCATGATGAGGGGCAGATTGATATCCGGCATGAAAAAGTGCTCTACTGCGTTGGTGCGAAGGGGCAAAATCCTCCGAAGGAGGCGCCATTTTCTCACAGGGGCTGCAATTGTCAATTGCTGTTTGAAGTGTGAGTTTGTTCTGGTATTGTTCATATTTTCGGGCTAATGAAGAGCTATGAAAGAACATCCTGTCCGAATCGTTGGTTTTGATCCCGGGCTCCGGCGCACTGGCTGGGGCGCGATTGATATTGTCTCCAATCGCTTGATTTTCGTCGGCTCGGGGCTGATCACTTCGAACAACAAGCTCGATCTGGCCTCGCGTCTGTTGGAGTTGCATACGGGCGTTTGGGGTGTGTTGGAGACCTATCAGCCGCAGGAAGTGTCCGTCGAGCAGACCTTCGTCAACAAGGACGCGGCCGCCACCCTGAAGCTGGGACAAGCACGGGCTATTGCCCTGTTGGCTCCGGCGCAGAAAGGGCTGGAGGTTGCGGAATATGCGCCAAACGCGGTCAAGAAAACGGTGGTCGGTGTGGGGCATGCGGACAAGAAACAGGTGCAGACAATGGTCAAGATGCTGTTGCCAAAAGCCCATTTTGACAGCGAAGATGCCGCCGATGCACTGGCCATTGCCATATGTCACGCGCATCAGCGCAAGCGCAAAGCCCTGAAGATCGCCTGAGGGTTGGGCTGAAAGAGAAGCGGAGAGCCGAACCATGATTGGCAAGCTGAAAGGTCTGATCGACGAATATGCCGACGGCTATGTGATCGTTGATGTGGGTGGGGTTGGGTATGAGGTTCATTGCTCCGGCCAGACCTTGCAGGCCTTGCCTTCGGTTGGCGAGGCGGCGACCGTGTTGATCGAGACCCATGTGCGCGAGGATCAGCTCAAGCTGTTCGGATTTGCCACACCGTTGGAGCGCGACTGGTTCCGCCTGTTGACCACGGTGCAAGGGGTGGGGCAAAAAGTGGCCTTGGCCATTCTCTCGACCCTGAAGATTTCCGAGTTGACATCGGCCATTGCGTTGCAGGACAAGGCGATGGTGGCGCGGACGCCGGGGGTTGGCCCCAAGGTGGCGCAACGCATTGTCTCGGAGCTGAAAGACAAGACACCGTCGCTCGCTGCGACCGATGGGGCGGTGGCCAATTTGCAGGCCGAAATGGACAGTGCAGCTGCGCCTAAAGCCATGGCCGAGGCCGTTTCTGCCCTCTCCAATCTGGGTTATGGACAGTTGCAGGCCAGCGCTGCGGTTGCCACCATCATCAAGCGCGAAGGCGACGAGTTGGGTACCGCTGCACTCATCCGCCTCGCGCTTAAAGAACTCAGCCAATGATTGGGGAGCTTGACCAATGATCGGGGATGACGACCGTCTGGTTTCGGCCCAAACGACCGAGGAAGATACGGATCGGACCTTGCGGCCGCAAATGCTTGACGATTTTGTCGGGCAGGCACAGGCGCGGGCCAATCTGTCGATCTTCATCGAAGCCGCCCGCACCCGCAAGGATGCGCTCGATCATGTGTTGTTTGTCGGCCCTCCGGGGCTGGGCAAGACCACTCTGGCGCAGATTGTCAGTCGCGAACTTGGGGTGAATTTTAAATCCACCTCCGGTCCGGTGATTGCCAAGGCAGGCGATCTGGCTGCGCTTTTGACCAATCTGGAAGAGAATGACGTTCTGTTCATTGACGAGATTCACCGTCTCAACCCGGCGGTTGAAGAGATTCTCTATCCGGCAATGGAAGATTTTCAGCTCGATCTTATCATCGGAGAGGGGCCTGCTGCGCGTTCGGTGAAAATCGATCTGGCAAAATTCACCCTTGTGGCTGCGACAACCCGGCTTGGGCTTTTGACGACACCGTTGCGTGACCGGTTCGGTATTCCGGTGCGGCTCAATTTCTACACTGTCGATGAACTGGAATATATCGTTACCCGCGGCGCGCGCCTGATGGGGGTCGGCATCACCAAGGATGGGGCAATCGAGATTGCCCGCCGGTCCCGTGGAACTCCGCGCATCGCCGGACGGCTGTTGCGGCGGGTGCGTGATGTGGCCGTTGTGCAGGCGAACGGCCATATCAGCCGCGAGGTCGCAGACCGTGCTTTGCTGATGCTGGAAGTTGACAATGAGGGTCTGGACGCCCTAGACAGACGCTACCTGACTTTGATCGCCACTTCGTTTGGTGGTGGACCGGTTGGCATAGAGACCATAGCCGCGGCGCTTTCGGAACCCCGGGACGCCATTGAAGAAATCATAGAGCCTTACCTGATCCAGCATGGTTTCATCCAGCGCACCCCGCGCGGACGCTTGCTGGCGCCTAAGGCTTTTGCCCATTTGGGTCTGGCTGTGCCTCAAAAAGACACCCCTCCGCAAATGGGCCTTTTTGCTGAAGGACTGGATGATGCCTGAGCATCATGACAAAGAAAGTTGGCCAGATCTTGCTGGTCGTCTCACCGATTTTGGTCACCGTCAGGTGGTGCGGGTCTATTACGAAGATACCGATTTTTCCGGGATCGTTTATCACGCCTCCTATATTCGCTTCATTGAGCGGGGGCGCTCGGACTATATTCGCCTGTTGGGCATCGAGCATTCTGCGCTCGATTCCGGTGCTGGTGGTGAGCGGGTGGCCCTTGCCGTGCGGCATATGGACATCAATTATCTCAAGTCCGCCCATATTGACGATATGCTGACGGTTGAAACCCGTGTTGAGGCCGTCAAGGGCGCGCGGATGATCCTTGATCAGCGGATCTTGCGCGACGGCGAGGTGATCTTCACGGCCTGCGTCACAGTTGTGGTGATCAATCGCCAAGGGCGTCCAAGACGTCTGCCGGACAGCATGCGCAAGGCATTCGGGATATAAGTCCGAACCGGTGCGCGTCGTGCGCTGGCAAAGAACTGGCAAAGAACTGGCAAAGAAAGAGAGAAGCGAGGCGCTTGTCGACCTCGCTTTTTTTATGCGCTTTTCTATGGATTAGTGCGTAAGCGGCATTCTGTCCCCATTTGGGAAGAGTTTGCCGGGCAATGCCTATCTGTTCACGACTATTTAATCTTTCATTAACCATAATCATGCTGTGTCGAATAGACAAAGCAATAGGGTGCGGATGTTCAGCGTCCCTAGTTTTGACAAAATCTGCTGACAAGACCTGACGCAGAAAAGCAATTGAAGCGCCGGGCTTGTGGCAAAGAACAACCGGCAAAGAAAGGACATGAGACAATGGCTGATGAGGTAGTGCAAGGCGCCCTTGCAGGGGTGACGGCTGACCTGTCGCTGATCTCGTTGTTTTTGCAAGCGCATATTGTGGTCAAGCTGGTGATGGTCGGCTTGATGCTGGCGTCGGTCTGGTCCTGGGCGATCATCATCGACAAATCTCTGCTCTATGCGCGGACAAAAAGGCAGATGGACCGGTTCGAAAAGGTATTCTGGTCCGGTCAGTCTCTCGAAGAGCTTTATCAAACCCTGTCCGGTCGCCCCAATCATGCGATGGCGGCCTTGTTTGTTGCGGCCATGCGGGAATGGAAGCGGTCCTTTGAGGGCCATGCCCGATCCTTTGCCGGTCTGCCGACCCGGATTGAAAAAGTGCTGGATGTGACACTGGCTCGTGAGGTGGATCGCCTTGAGAAACGGTTGCTGTTTCTGGCATCTGTCGGCTCGGCGGCGCCCTTTGTTGGTCTGTTTGGCACGGTCTGGGGCATCATGAATGCGTTTCAGGGCATCGCTGCATCGAAAAATACGTCGCTGGCGGTTGTTGCTCCGGGCATCGCGGAAGCCCTGTTTGCCACGGCCATTGGTCTTCTGGCCGCCATTCCGGCGGTGGTTGCCTATAACAAGCTGGCCTCTATTGCTTCGCAGAATGCGCTGCGTCTGGAGGGCTTTGCTGATGAATTTTCCGCCATCCTGTCCCGTCTGATGGACGAAAGGGGCTAAGCGATGGGTATGGGTTCCATGGGTTCGCCGGGTGGATCACGCAGGCGCGGCGCAAGACGTGCCATGCGGCACAGGCCGGTTGCCGAAATCAACGTGACGCCTCTGGTCGACGTTATGCTGGTGCTGTTGATCATCTTCATGGTTGCAGCTCCCATGATGACCGTTGGCGTGCCGCTGGATTTGCCTGAATCCAGTGCCAAGCCGCTTTCCAGTCAGACTGAGCCATTGACCTTGTCGATTCGAAAAGATGGCAGCATCTATTTGCAGGATCAGCCAGTGGAACTTGCCAACTTGGTTCAAACTCTGCTTGCTGTCGCTGAGAATGGGTATGAAGAACGCATTTTTGTGCGTGCCGACCGCGAGATTGATTATGGCTCCATCATGAAAGTGATGGGGGCGATGAACCGCGCCGGCTTCAAGAAAATCGGGCTGGTCAGCACCGAGGAGCAATCCTAATTGCGCAATGTCGGCTTCATAGCTTCGAGCATCGGGCATATTGTCCTGCTTGGATGGGGGCTTTTCAGCCTGCCGTCGGCGGAGCCGCATGATGTTACGGAACTGGAAATTCTGCCCGTTGAGCTCGTTTCGGTGTCTGACGTGACCGATGTACGCAAGGGGGAGGCGAAAGCCAAGCCTGCTGACAAGGTGCAGGAGAAGAAGAAAAAGGCTCCAGAGCCGAAAAAGCCCGAACCAGAGCCAGAACCCAAACCGACACCGAAAGCAGATCCCAAACCAAAGGAACCTGCTCCGGCCAAGATGCCAGAGCCGGCGCCTCCGGTGCCAGAGCCCGCGCCAAAGCCTGAGCCACCCAAAGAGCCCGAAGTGCAGCCGGAGCCAAAGCCCGAGCCGCCAAAAGAGCCTGAAGTGAAGGTGGAAGAGGCAAAGCCCGACGTGCCAAAGCCAATTGCTGCTTTGCCCAAGGTGCGTCCGCGTCCGCCGAAAAAGACACCGCCGAAAAAGAAAAAACGCAGCTTTGACACAGATGCACTGAAGGCCTTGGCCAACAAGGCGGAACAGTCCGCACCAGCGCAAGCTGCAAGCCGTGATCAGGATGCGTCCTTTGGGTCTCGCACCGGCAAACAAGCCGCGGCCATGACCCAGAGTGAGCTGGATGCCTTGCGGGCGCAAATCTCGCCTTGCTGGTCTCCGCCGGTTGGTGCCGCGGATGCGTCACAATTGCGTGTCAAGATTGAATTTGGCCTTGACCGTCAGGGCAATGTGATCAGCGGTCCGGAGCCTTTTGAATTTCCGGCCAACCAGTTTGGTCTGGCAGCGGTGGAGAGCGCCATGCGGGCGGTCCGTCGGTGCGGCCCTTACTCGAATTTGCCGCAGGAAAAATATGATGCGTGGAAGCGTGTGCGCATCACATTTGACCCGCGCGAAATGTTCTAGCACGATCAGGCATGTGCCTTGGGCCATGGCCCTTTATGTGACATATGAGACAAGACAGGATGAACAAAGAGATGAAACAGGACACGATTTCTGCGCCCGACCATTCCGCTCAGATCTTGCCCCTGTCTGCTGGCGGGGTGCCGTGGATAAAGCGGGTCCACTTGCTGCTGCCGGTGATGCTGTTAGCCTTTGTCTTTCAGGCACTGTTGATTTCACCAAGTCACGCACTGATCGAGATCGATATCCGGCAGGGCAATATCCAGCCGATGCCCATTGCCATCACCCGTTTTTCCGGGGTGTCGCAAGGCGCTGATATTTCAAATGTGGTTGAGGCGGATCTCAAACGCTCCGGTCTGTTCGCTCCGGTGGACCGGAATGCGTTCATCCAGCGCGATCTGTCTTCCTCAAGCGTGCCATCTTTTGCCAACTGGACCGTGATCAATGCGCAGGCGCTGGTGACCGGGACCGTGACGCAGGAAGCCGATGGCAGGCTGAAAGCAGAATTTCGCCTGTGGGACGTGTTTGCCGGTAAGCAGATGACGGGTCAGCAATTTTTCACTTCGCCGAAAAACTGGCGCCGGGTGGCCCATATCATCGCCGATGCGATCTATGAACGGTTGACCGGTGAGAAGGGCTATTTCGATACACGGATCGTCTTTGTCGATGAAAGCGGGCCGAAGGATAATCGCGTCAAGCGGCTTGCCATCATGGATCAGGATGGAGCCAATGTGCGCTATCTGACCGATGGTCGCAGTCTGGTTCTCACCCCACGCTTTTCGCCTACCAAGCAGGAAATCACCTATATGGCGCTGGAAGATGGCCAGCCACGGGCCTATCTGCTCGATATCGAGACCGGTCGCCGGTCCAATGTCGGCCAGTTTCCCGGCATGAGCTTCTCCTCGCGCTTCTCGCCTGACGGGCAGAGCATTGTGCTCAGCCTGCAGCAGGGGGGCGATGCCAATATTTACCGGATGGACCTGCGCAACGGCAAGATCACCCGCCTGACCAACTCCGCTTCGATCGATACCAGCCCTAGCTTCTCGCCGGATGGGCGCCGGATCACCTTTGAAAGTGATCGCGGCGGGCGTCAGCAGATTTATGTGATGAATGCGGATGGCTCCAATGTCCAGCGGATCAGCTTTGGCTCTGGCAGTTATTCAACACCGGTCTGGTCGCCTCGTGGGGATCTGATTGCTTTCACCAAGCAATATAAGGGGCAATTCCAGATTGGTGTGATGCAGGCCGATGGTTCGCGGGAGCGTATTCTGGCTGATGGTTATCACAATGAGGGTCCAACCTGGGCACCCAATGGGCGCGTGCTGATGTTCTTTCGCGAAAGCCCCGGTGCCAATGGTGGACCGAAACTCTATTCCATCGATCTGACGGGCCGGAATGAATATCAGGTGCCGACGCCAGCCTTTGGCTCCGACCCTGCCTGGTCTCCGCTTGTGAATTGATGCGAATAAGCCACCATATGCAACAAAAGCGGCCAGAGAGGGGCTCTTCGCCTCAGTCTGGCCATGTTTCAGGCAAATCTCGGGGTCTCACGCAATGTGAGGGATAAATGCCAGGAAAGACTTTGTTAACTATCTTTGCGAACCCGCAATTAACCTAAGTTTTTCATTATAGCAGGCACGTAAATCCACTCCTTTGGGATATGAAGGACGACACTCATGTCAACTCGCGCAAAATTCTCCATTCGTGCCGCATTCGGTATCGCCCTGATGACGGCGCTGGCGGCATGTTCCTCTAGCCCTGACAAGCTTGCCAATCCGGGTCTGTCGGCTGCGACGCCCGGATCCGCTCAGGATTTTGTTGTCAATGTCGGGGATCGCGTCTTCTTTGATACCGATAGCTCCGATCTGAACATGTCGGCACAGGCAACGCTCGAAAAGCAGGCCTTGTGGCTGCGGCAATATGGGAACTATCGCATTGCCATCGAAGGCCATGCGGATGAGCGCGGCACCCGCGAATATAACATCGCGCTCGGTGCCCGCCGTGCCAACGCTGTTCGCACCTATCTGGTATCGAAAGGCATCGCGGCAAACCGTATGTCGACGAAATCGTTCGGCAAGGAACGTCCGGTCGCAGTCTGCAACGACATTTCCTGCTGGTCGCAAAACCGTCGCGCTGTGACGACTTTGGCCAACTAGGATCTGGTTGGGTCGGCGACAGCAAGCCGCTCAGGAAAAGATTAGAGGGATCGGTCGATGAACCGGTCCCTTTTTCTTTTTGTCAAATTCTTTTGTCAGAGGCGCGCGGCAAGCGCTACAGGCCGGTTTTGGGCGGATTTTGTGGGGTCAGGTGAATGGACTTCACATTTTTGCCGTGAAAGTGGCTCAAAAGGCTTACCAGAGGGCGAGAATCCGATAGTCTGATGGCGTATCGGTGACCCTCTCGCCTTGTTTTGACACATGATCCCAGGGGACATTCATGATCAGGATCCTATTCGCCCTGCTGGCGCTGGTTTGGGGCAGTGCCGCCTTTGCTGCCAGTCAGGTGCCGCTGGATGCGTTGGCCAAACGCGTCGAAGGCCTTGAGCAGCAGGCCCGCAGTCGGGGACTTTTGATTCCGCCTGCACCCATTCCCAATGATGACGGCCGTATCGTGGTTGCGCAGTCCGCTGCCGACCTTGCTGTGCGGGTGGAACGTCTTGAAAATCAGATGCGCCAATATACCGGCCAGATGGAAGAGATGAATTTCCGGATGCGGCAGTTGCAGGAACAATTGCGCCGCTTTCAGGAGGATAGTGAATTTCGCTTTCAGGATCTGGAGCGCGGCAAAAAGCCACGCAAAAGCTCTCGCAACAGCCAGCCTCGGCAGCCAACCCAGCAACCCCAGCAGTTTGAAAAGCTGGGGGAGCCGCCACGCAATCTGGGTAGCCTGCCTGCCAATCCGATGACGTCCGAGCCTCTGGCTCAGAATGGTCGTCAACCCTTGACGGGTGCGCAGCCAGGCAACCAGCCAGGATCAGGGCCAATCGATCTGTCTTCGATGCTTGGCGGGGTTGCCGCGCCTGAGCAATCCAATGGTCAGGTTGACCAAATGACCGCTTTGACTGGCGACCCGGCGACAGATTATGACGCCGCCTATGGTCAGGTTCTGCAGGGCAATTATCCTGCAGCGGAACAGGCTTTTCGCCAGTTCGTGCAGGCCTATAGCAATCATCGCCTGACGTCCAATGCTCATTACTGGATTGGCGAAAGCCTTTATCAGCAAGGGGATTTCCGTGGTGCGATCCAGGTTTTTCTTGATGCTTATTCCAAATATCCCAATGCCCAGAAAGCCCCTGAAATTCTGCTGAAAACCGGCATGTCGCTGCGCAAGATCAAAGAACGTGATGCGGCTTGCGCAACCTTTGAGGAATTGCTCGCCAAATTCCCAAATGCCTCGTCCGGTGTGCGTCAGAAAGTGCGTGCCGAGATTAAAAGTGCCCAATGTTAAGTCGTCCGGTGACGCGACCGCGCCGCCGCTCTCTCCCCTGACCCTTGAAGATCTGGATGCCTTGTTCGCGCCTTTGTTGCGCCTCAAAACCGTCCTGCTCGCAGTGTCCGGTGGAGCCGATTCTCTTTCTTTGATGTTTTTATGCCGCCAGTGGCAACAAGCGCGCGCGCCTTCGCTGTCGCTGCATGTTGCCAGTGTCGATCATGGCTTGCGCCCGGAGGCTGTCGCTGAATGCGCTTTTGTTGCCGATGAAGCGCGGACGATTGGTCTGCCCCACGCGACCCTCGTCTGGACGCCACCTGACGATTTGACCAGTTTGCAAGCCGAGGCACGGGCCGCCCGCTATCAGCTTCTGTCCGAGCATGCTCAGGTTGTTGAAGCATCTCATATTGTGCTGGCCCATCATCTCGATGATCAGGCCGAAACCTTGGTGATGCGCCTGTTGCGGGGCAGTGGTGTAACAGGGCTTGGTGCCATGCGGGCCGAGCAGGTGCTTGATGGTCTGACCTTGCTGCGGCCGTTCTTGTCGGTTCCAAAAGCCCGGCTCCGCGCCTCGCTTGAAGCGATGGGCAAGAGCTGGGTGGAAGATCCAAGCAATGATCAGGAAGCCTATCTGCGGGTGCGGGTGCGTCAATGGATGCCGATGCTGGCCGCGGAAGGCTGCGATGCGGACAGGCTGGCGGCAACGGCCCGACGGATGCAGCGCGCGGATGCTGCTTTGGAAGCGATGACCGATCAGGCCTTTGACATGCTTGTCGATGCAAAGCCGGGCCGGTCTCTGTGTCTATCGCTTGACGGGTTGGCGGGGCAAGATGAAGAAGTGCGGTTGCGTCTTTGGCGGCGATGCCTTGATTATGTTGCCGGCTCTGCTTATCCGCCGCGCGAAGAGAAAGTGTTGATGCTTGATCAGGACTTTGCCATGCCGCAAGGGGCGAGACGCGCGAAGCGAACCCTTGGCCAATGTTGTTTTGAGCCAAAGGGGCGTGATCTGTGGATCTATCGCGAATTGGGACGCACGCCCTTTGCCAGAACCTTTCGGGCCGGTGATCCAAGTGACTGGCCGGGGCTCTATAAGTGTGTGAGCCTTTCGGGGGTGGAGGAGGATGAAATCTGTACTCTGCGCCCGCTCGGTCCTGACGGGCCGGCCCTGATCGAGAAAATGGAGGGCCTGTCGATTGTTGACTTCCAGCAAAGCCATGGGGGGGCGCCAACGGGCCTTTTGCAGGCATTGCCCTCGCTGTGGCTTCAAGATCACCCTGTCTTTGTTAAAGATTGGCCACAAGTGGCGGAACTTTCGGGGATAAGGGTTGAATTTCAAGAAAAATAAACGAAATGTTTCCCCAGAGAGACCGAAAACTAAACTATGGGTCTAATTTGGGGTAGAAAGCGGTGGTCTTGCCTTGGCAAGTCCGCTTTGAGTACCTAAATTCAACGAGAAATTTTGTCGAACAGCCAACCGAAGGCAATGAAGACTTTTCGGATGGCATTCGACCTCCCCCCGGGAACCAAGGGAAAACATATGAACGCGAATTTCCGCAGTCTGGCTTTGTGGGTAATTATCGGCCTCTTGCTTGTGGCCTTGTTCCAGCTATTCCAGAGCCCGACGCAGCGTACCAATTCTCAGGAGATTCCTTTCTCCCAGTTTGTGGCTGATGTGGAGCAAGGACAAGTCAAGGAAGTGACGATTATCGGTCAGCAAGTCAGTGGCAAGATGTCCGACAGCTCCGCCTTCCAGACCTATCTGCCTGCCAATGACACCACGCTCATTCCGCTTCTGCAGAAAAATAACGTTTCGATTACCGCCAAGCCGCAGACCGAGAGCTTCTCGCTTCTTGGTGCGCTGGTCTCGTGGTTCCCGATGATCCTCATTCTCGCGGTCTGGATTTTCTTCATGCGCCAGATGCAGGGCGGCGGCAAGGCCATGGGCTTTGGCAAATCCAAGGCCAAGCTCCTCACCGAGGCGCAGGGGCGCGTCGTGTTTGAAGATGTGGCCGGTGTGGACGAAGCCAAGGAAGATCTGCAGGAAATCGTCGAATTTTTGCGTGATCCGCAGAAATTTCAGCGTCTGGGTGGCCGCATCCCACGCGGTGTTCTGCTGGTGGGCCCTCCGGGTACCGGTAAGACCCTGCTGGGCAAGGCAATTGCTGGCGAGGCAAATGTGCCTTTCTTCTCGATCTCGGGCTCCGACTTTGTTGAAATGTTTGTCGGTGTGGGTGCATCCCGTGTCCGCGACATGTTCGAACAGGCCAAGAAAAACGCGCCTTGCATCATTTTCATCGACGAGATCGATGCTGTGGGCCGTCACCGTGGTGCCGGTTTGGGCGGCGGCAATGATGAGCGCGAACAGACGCTCAACCAGTTGTTGGTCGAGATGGATGGCTTTGAAGCCAATGAGGGCGTGATCCTTGTGGCGGCGACCAACCGTCCTGACGTGCTTGACCCTGCCTTGATGCGTCCGGGCCGTTTTGACCGTCAGATCGTGGTGCCAAATCCGGACATTACTGGCCGCGAAAAAATCCTCAAGGTCCATGTGCGCAATGTGCCGCTGGCTCCGGATGTGGATTTGAAGACACTTGCACGCGGTACGCCCGGTTTCTCCGGCGCGGATCTGATGAACCTTGTCAACGAAGCCGCTTTGCTGGCTGCTCGTCGTGACCGTCGTCTGGTGTCCATGAATGAATTCGAGGATGCCAAAGACAAGGTGATGATGGGGGCTGAGCGCCGCACACTGGTGATGAGCGAAGAGGAAAAGAAACTCACTGCCTATCATGAAGCCGGTCACGCCCTTGTTGCATTGCATATGGCGGCCTCTGATCCGATCCATAAGGCAACCATTATTCCGCGTGGTCGTGCGCTGGGTATGGTGATGCGCCTGCCGGAAAAAGATCAGGTGTCTCTGACCCGTGCCAAATGTCATGCCGACCTTGCGGTAGCCATGGGTGGCCGGGTGGCCGAAGAGCTGATCTTTGGACGCGAGAAGGTGACATCCGGTGCGTCTGGTGACATCCAGATGGCAACCCGGCTGGCCCGGGCCATGGCAACCCAGTTCGGTATGTCTGATGCCCTTGGTCCATTGCTCTATTCGGAGAATGAGGAAGAGGTCTTCCTTGGTCACTCGGTGGCACGCCAGCAGCATGTGTCGGATGAAACCCAGAAGTTGGTGGATGCGGAAGTTAAACGCTTCGTCGACAAAGGCTATACGAAAGCCACCCAGATCCTCACCGATTACAAGGATCAGCTGGTGTCCATCGCCGAAGGGCTGTTGGAATATGAGACCCTGTCTGGCGATGAGATCCGCGGTCTGATCGATGGCAAGCCTCCGGTGCGTGAAGATGATGAAGCGCCGGTGACTTCCAAAGGCTCTGCGGTGCCAACTGCAGGATCGGTCAAAAAAGGCGGCGAGCCGGATGGTGGCATGGAACCTCAACCACAGCCATAAGGCGATCAAGACGCCTCTTGCAGGCTGATGTGTCAAGCAATGAAAAAGCACCCTCCGGGGTGCTTTTTTGCGTTGTGGGATTGGTGGATGTCGGCCTGACTGTAACAAGAAGAAACAATTATTGACGGTCAAATTGGTGCTTTGTTGAACAAATAGTCAGGATTTTGCGCTAAGCCTTTGGGCAAATACTGGCACGGGCGAGCCGTCCTCTGCCGCAATATATACAAGCTTGAATAAAGTGGGGGCACATTGCCGGGGCTGATGTTCTGATGGTGTGCGTGTCCCTGAAAGGGTGAGGGAAGCGTATGGGGAAATATTTCGGAACAGATGGCATTCGTGGCTATGCCAACCAGTCGCCAATGACACCGGAAATTGCCATGAAAGTCGGCATGGCGGCGGGCAAGGTGTTTCGTCGCGGTGATTTTCGCCACCGGGTGGTGATCGGCAAGGATACCCGCCTGTCTGGCTATATGCTGGAACCTGCCTTGACTGCCGGTCTGACCGCGATGGGTATGGATGTGTTTCTTCTGGGGCCTGTGCCGACGCCGGGTGTGGCGATGCTGACCCGGTCCTTGCGCGCCGATCTTGGGGTGATGATTTCCGCTTCGCACAACCCGTATCATGACAATGGCATCAAATTGTTCGGCCCGGATGGCTATAAGCTGTCCGACGAGATTGAAGCCGAAATTGAAGAGATGCTTGATACGGACATGACCGGTAAGCTGGCGGGTGCCCGTTCGCTTGGTCGGACCAAGCGGATCGAGAGTGTCTATGACCGCTATATCGAATTTGCCAAACGGACCATGCCGAGAGATTTGTCCCTTGAGGGCCTGCGGATCGTGATCGACTGCGCCAACGGTGCGGCCTATCGTGTGGCACCGGATGCTCTGTGGGAGCTGGGCGCAGAGGTGGTCAAGATTGGTGTCACGCCAGATGGTTTCAACATCAATGACAATTGCGGTTCAACCTCGGTTGGCGCCTTGATCAGCAAGGTCAAGGAAGTGCGCGCTGATATTGGCATTGCGCTTGATGGGGATGCCGACCGGGTGATCATTGTCGATGAGAAGGGCAGTGAGGTTGATGGCGATCAATTGATGGCCGTGGTGGCCGAAAGCTGGTCGAAAGAGGGGCTTTTGACTGCCCCGGGTATCGTGGCAACCGTGATGTCAAATTTGGGCCTGGAGCGCTTCCTCAAGGGTCTGAAGCTGTCTCTGGCGCGCACCAAGGTTGGCGATCGCCATGTGGTCGAGTATATGCGCAAGCATAATTTCAATGTCGGCGGCGAACAGTCCGGGCATCTGGTGCTCAGCGACCATTGCACCACAGGCGATGGCCTGATTGCGGCTCTGCAGATTTTGGCCGTGGTCAAGAAGCTCGACAAGCCGGTCAGCGAAGTCTGTAATCGCTTTGAGCCGGTGCCACAGCTCCTGAAGAATGTCCGTTATTCCGGAGGCAAACCTCTTGAGGCCGAGAATGTCAAAAAGGCGATTGCAGAGGGTGAGGCAAAGTTTGGCAAAAATGGCCGTCTGGTCATTCGCGCGTCTGGCACCGAACCGCTGATTCGCGTGATGGCCGAAGGAGACAATTCCGATCTGGTCACCCAGATTGTTGACGATATCTGCGCTGAAGTCACCAAGGCAAGCCTTGAGAGCTGATGTGATCGTTGGATTTTTGAAGAATAAGGGCCGGGTCAGGTGACTCGGCCTTTTTATTTGGAGAAGAGCGGGATGTCGCCTCAAGGACGCGTGGGGGCAGGGTCAATCGAGGCGACGGCTTTGGTCTTGCGTTGGCTGAGCAGGAGGCCAAACAGGATGATGGCAAAGCCAATCAATGCGGACAGGCTGATGCTTTCACCCAGAAAGAGCACACCACCCAGCGCCGTGACAATCGGGATCATGTAATTGGACGTGGCGACAAAACCTGCGCTGGTTTGCGAAAGCAGCACAAACAGTACCAGAGTGGAGAGCGCCGTTGGGACGACACCGAGATAGAGCAGGATAAGCCATTTCTCCATTGGCGCCCGGTCAAGGCCGGTAAAGGGCTCGAACAGCAGGCAGAGCGTGATCAGGATGAGCGATGCGGTGATCAGCACCGCGGTGGCTTTGTCGATATTGTTTGCTGGTGGCATGCGGCGGGTCGAAACACTGTTGAGCGCATAGCAGAAGCTGGCGATGAAAATGGCCACTTGCCCCACCAGTTCACTGTTGCCGTCAAGGGACAGCCCACCAGCTGAGGGATTGATGATGAGCACCACGCCGACAAAGCCGATCAGAAAACCGATAGCCTTGTTGCGGGTCAGCTTCTCGTCGGGCAGCAGGATATGGGCAAGGCCAAGCACAGAAAGCGGGATGGTGCCCATCAGAATGCCGGCAATCGCGGCGCTGGTATATTGGGTGCCCCAGGCGATCAGCAGGAAAGGAATGGCGGAGCTGAGCAAGGCCAGCCAGATCAGCCATGGCAGATGATGCCAGCCGAGGGAAAAAGCCGTTCGGACGAATAACAGCCGATAGGTCAGCAAGGTTATCGCTCCGGTGGTGAGCCGACCAGCGGTCACCCATAGGGGCGGAAGGTCATTGACCGCAACTCGTGTCAAAAGGATTGCCGAGCCCCATGACAGAATCAAAATGGCAAGCATGAGCCAGTGGCGTAGGGTGGGGGATTGCATGATATGTCCGTGAGGTTGCGGGTAGGGCAGGACGGTCAGACTATGCGAGCAGCAAAGACAAATCAAATGGTCTTTCACCCTTATGTTGCGCTTATCCTTTTATGCTGGGACGGGGACATTGCCCGCATGACGGCTCGGCATGATTGTGGATTGTTGTATCCGGATCATTGGCAACTTGGGGTGTTGGTAATGATTTGTTAATTTTGATTTTCGCAATTTGCTTTAAATAGTTTACAAATAGTTTCAAATTTAATGGTTTCGATAGAAATCATGCTTAATATTTGTGGTTAATCCAGTATTAAGGATATTCTGAGATCGTTTCCCTCGAGTGTAATTCAAAGTTTTCGTGTTTAGACACTTGCATCGAGAGGAAATCAAGATGAGCAGCCTCAAAAGAAATCTGTTTTTGAGCGTGTTCGGGGCCGCTATGTCAGCGACTGTAGTATTTGCAGCAGATCTGCCTGCGCCCCCGGTTATCGAATATGAACCTGAGACCCCGATAGAAATCGGTTCCAGCTGGTATCTGCGTGGTGATCTCGGATTTACCATCTATGAGGGCGCAAATGCTTCGTGGACGCTGAATAGTGGCGCGACCCGCTATTTCGCCGATCAGAGCATTGAAGATGGTTGGGTTGGCGGCATTGGTGCCGGTTATTACTTTAATGAGTTTTTCCGCGCAGATGTGACCCTCGACTATCGTCATGGCGCCAGACATAAAGGCACTGCAGCTTGTACGCCATCACCATGTTCCTCGCGCGAAAGCGTGGATTTCAGCGCCTGGACCCTGATGGCCAACGGTTATGTTGATTTCGCCAGCTTTTATGGCGTGACACCGTATATCGGTGGTGGTGTTGGTGTCGCATGGTTGAATGCGGACAACTACAAGACGTCTCACGTTGGTACCTATGTCTTCCGTTCCAACACCGAGACCAATTTTGCTTGGAATGCGACCGCTGGTGCCGTGTTCAAGTTGGCTGATAATGTCAAGATCGATGCGAACTATCGTCTCGTCTCGCTTGGCAAAGCAAGAACCGGTCGCGAAACCACCAATACGGCGACCCATCCAGTCAAATACAAAAATTTGTATGCCCATGATTTCCGCGTGGGCCTGCGTTACGACCTGAACTAGGTCGGCATTGACTTATGGCGGGTATCGGGTGCGGTGCCACGCTCATCATTGCCGCATAAGGTGCATATGATGCGCCATTGATTGCCCGTCATGGGAATTTAGGGATGAAAATCCTCTCGAGAAAGGCGACTGCCACAGGGTAGTCGCCTTTTTTGGTTGATAAAATGCCTGCTGCCAAAGACCATCACAAATCGGGAAAAGGTCAATGATTGTAAGGTGAATTGGCTGCTTGATGCATGCCAATCACTTCCCTTGGGTCATGTCGCCATGGGTGAGGGCTCACACTTTGTGTTTGACGCTTCTCTGGATATCGGTTATGCCCATCAGTGGGACACCTCTCCCCAACGAGAGGCAACTATCTGTGAGGGTAGATACATGACAGATATGACTAAGCCGGCTCAACAGCCGAATAATCCCCTTTTCTCTTCTGGCCCATGCTCCAAGCGTCCGGGTTGGTCCCTTGATGGACTGGCTGACGCGCCACTGGGTCGTTCCCATCGCGCAAAAATTGGCAAAGCGAAGCTGCAGGAAGCCATCGATCTGACCCGTGAGGTGCTCAATGTGCCTGCGGATTACCGGATCGGTATTGTTCCGGCGTCTGACACGGGCGCTGTCGAAATGGCCCTGTGGTCGCTGCTTGGTGCGCGTGGCGCTGATATTCTCGTTTGGGAAAGCTTTGGCGCCGGCTGGGCAACCGATGTTACCAAACAGCTCAAGCTGGATGATGTGCGCGTGCTCAAGGCTGACTATGGCGCGCTGCCGGATCTGTCGGCGGTTGATTTCTCCCGCGACGTGGTCTTCACCTGGAATGGTACCACCTCTGGTGTCTGCGTGCCCAACGGTGACTGGATTGCTGCGGACCGTGAAGGCCTGACCATTTGTGATGCTACCTCCGCTGCCTTTGCGCAGGATCTGGCATGGGACAAGCTTGATGTGGTCACCTATAGCTGGCAGAAAGTGCTGGGCGGTGAGGCTGCGCACGGCATGCTGATCCTGAGCCCACGCGCTGTCGAGCGTCTGGAAAGCTACACGCCCGCTTGGCCTTTGCCAAAAATCTTCCGCCTGACCAAAGGCGGCAAGCTGATCGAAGGGGTCTTCAAGGGCGAAACCATCAATACCCCATCGATGCTTTGTGTTGAAGATTATCTTGATGCTCTGAAATGGGCGAAAGATCTGGGCGGTCTGTCCGGTCTGATCGCACGGGCAGACAAAAACCTCGCCGTGCTGGAAGCTTGGGTTGCCAAGACCCCTTGGGTTGATTTCCTTGCCAAGGATGAAGCCACTCGCTCCAACACCTCGGTCTGTCTGACCATCGTTGATGAGGCAGTTCAGGCGCTCGACGCAGATGCACAGGCAAAGTTTGCCAAGGCATTGGTCGCTCGCCTCGATGCAGAAGGGGCAGCCTTTGATATTGGTGCCTATCGCGATGCTCCATCCGGACTGCGCATCTGGGCTGGTGCCACCATCGAGGCAACCGATCTGGATGTGCTGACCGCTTGGCTCGATTGGGCCTTTGCTGAAGAAAAGGCGGCTCTGTAATAAGAGCCCCCTCCAATTCCCTGAATTCAATTCGTTTTCCTGTGACAGACGCACTGGTTTCGCATGTGCGCGTGCGCTGTCCTCAAAGAACATGAGGAGCATCCCATGGCCAAGGTTCTGATTTCTGACAAACTGTCTCCAACTGCCGTTCAGGTCTTCAAGGACAAAGGCGTTGAAGTCGACTACATGCCAGATCTGGGCAAAGACAAGGACAAGCTGATCGAGATTATCGGTCAGTATGATGGTCTGGCGATCCGGTCCGCCACCAAGGCAACTGAAAAAGTGATTGCCGCTGCCGACAATCTCAAAGTCATCGGTCGCGCCGGTATTGGCGTTGACAATGTGGACATCGAGAAAGCCACCCAGCGCGGCATCATCGTTATGAATACCCCGTTCGGCAATTCGATCACCACTGCCGAGCATGCCATTGCCATGATGTTTGCTGTTGCACGTCAGATTCCGGCGGCTGATGCTTCGACGCAGGCTGGCAAGTGGGAAAAGTCCAAATTCATGGGTGTCGAAATCACCGGCAAGACCCTCGGCATCATTGGCTGTGGCAATATCGGTGGCATCGTGGCGACCCGTGGCGTTGGTCTGAAAATGAAGGTCATTGCCTTCGATCCATTCCTCTCGCCTGAGCGCGCGGTTGATCTGGGCGTTGAGAAAGTTGAGCTGGAAGACCTGTTCAAGCGTGCTGACTTCATCTCGCTGCATACGCCACTGACTGAGAAAACCCGCAATGTTATCTCGGCAGAAGCCATAGCTTCCATGAAAGACGGCGTTCGGATTATCAACTGTGCTCGTGGTGGTCTGGTTGACGAAGCTGCCTTGGCGGAAGCCATCAAGAGCGGCAAGGTCGCTGGCGCAGCGTTTGACGTCTTTACTGAAGAACCAGCCAAGGAAAATGTGCTGTTCGGTCTGCCCAATGTGGTCTGCACCCCGCATCTGGGTGCCTCTACCTCTGAAGCACAGGAAAATGTGGCTATCCAGGTGGCAGAGCAAATGGCTGACTATCTGGTCAATGGCGCTGTTTCCAATGCCCTCAATATGCCATCCATCACTGCTGAAGAAGCGCCTCGCCTGACCCCATTTGTCAAACTGGCCGATCAGCTTGGCTCCTTTGCCGGTCAGCTCACCGAGACGAGCCTTCAGGGCATTCGCATCGAATATGAAGGCGATGTGGCCGAGATGAATACCCGCGCGCTGACCTCTGTGGTTCTCTCAGGCGTGCTGAAGCCTTTGTTGCAGACCGTGAATATGGTGTCTGCTCCGGCTGTGGCCAAGGAGCGTGGCATTCAGATTGAGGAAACCCGCCGCGAACAGCAGGGTGCCTATGAGAATTACATCCGCGTCACCCTGATCACCGAGCGTCAGGAACGCGGCGTTGCAGGTACCGTGTTTGGCGATGCCAAGCCACGGATCATCCAGATCAAGGGCATCAATATGGAAGCTGAGCTGGGAGAGAACATGCTCTATATCACCAACAAGGACAAGCCGGGCTTCATTGGTCGTTTGGGGACCTTGCTGGGCAAGCATTCGCTCAATATTGCGACCTTCAATCTGGGCCGTAAGGAAGCCGGTCAAGACGCCATTGCGCTGATCGAGATTGATGGTACGATCTCCGATGAGGTGGTCGCGGAAATTACGGCACTGGAAGGTGTCGTTCAGACCAAGGCCCTGCATTTCGCCTAAGGCGGTGTGATAATGAGGCGGTGAGAATCGCCTGAACAATGTTTGATAGAAGACCCGCTCCAGTATTCTGGGGCGGGTTTTTTCATTGTTGGCGGCAGTTCTTGTGCCCAAAGCGCGGATCAACTACGCGATGTTACGGGATTTTTGCAGTTTTCACTGAATCGAGAAGGCTCAGTGCTTGGTTTCATGGGCACTTCCCTCTATAGAATTGTTTGTAACGGAAAGATGTGCCGCCCGCTTGCTTCTTGCATGGACTGGTGGTGCAGCAGGCGGACGCCTGAAAGGGCTATTTCTTTGAAGGGACGCGGTTGACGCGATTTGACGCTCAGTTTTGCTGTTGTTGCTCGACCCCAGTGCGGTCGAGATCCGAACCGTACCCGTCCCCTTCTCAACCACCAGATTAAAGGAGCTCGCATCGATGGCAAATGTTGTGGTCGTCGGGTCGCAATGGGGCGACGAGGGTAAAGGCAAGATCGTGGACTGGCTGTCGGAGCGGGCAGACATTGTTGTCCGGTTTCAGGGCGGTCACAATGCCGGGCATACGCTTGTCATTGACGGGGTCAGCTACAAACTGAGCCTACTGCCATCGGGCGTGGTGCGCGAAGGCACACTCAGCGTCATCGGCAATGGGGTGGTGATTGATCCCCATGCGCTGGTCGCTGAAATTGCTCGTCTTGCCGAGCAGGGCGTGAAAGTTTCTCGTGACAATCTGCGGATTGCAGAGAATGCTTCCCTTATCCTGTCCCTGCATCGCGAGCTGGATGCAATGCGCGAGGAAGCCGCTGCTGCTGGCACCAAGATCGGCACCACCAAGCGCGGCATTGGTCCTGCTTATGAGGACAAGGTTGGCCGTCGTGCGATCCGCGTGCTGGATCTGGCCAACACCGAAACCCTGCCTGCCAAGATTGATCGTCTGCTGGCGCATCACAATCCGCTTCGTCGCGGTCTGGGCGTGCCTGAGATCAAGGCCGAGGATCTTTTTGAAGAGCTGACCAGCGTTGCCGATCAGGTTCTGCCATTTGTAGATCAGAGCTGGCGTTTGCTGGACAAGGCCAAGCGCGAAGGCAAACGCATTCTGTTTGAAGGCGCGCAAGGGGCGTTGCTCGATGTGGATCACGGGACCTATCCGTTCGTGACCTCCTCGCACACCTCTGCCGGTCAGGCAGCTGCCGGGTCTGGCATTGGTCCATCGGCGCTGAATTATGTTCTTGGCATTACCAAGGCCTACACCACCCGTGTGGGTGAGGGGCCATTCCCGACCGAGCTGAATGACGAAGTGGGTCAGTTCCTTGGTGAGAAGGGGCGTGAATTTGGTGTGGTCACCGGCCGTAAGCGTCGTTGTGGCTGGTTTGATGCGGTTCTGGTCCGGCAGACGGTTTGCACGTCCGGTATCACTGGCATTGCACTGACCAAACTCGACGTGCTCGATGGTCTGGAAGAAATCAAGATCTGCGTCGGCTATATGCTGGACGGAGAGCGGATCGACTATCTGCCAGCTTCTCAGGGTGCGCAGGCGCGTGTCGAGCCGATCTATGAGACCCTTGAAGGCTGGACCGGTTCCACCGCAGGGGCCCGGACATGGAATGATCTGCCGGCACAGGCTGTGAAGTATGTCCGTCATGTCGAAGAGTTGATCGGTGCGCCGGTTGCAATTCTCTCGACCAGTCCGGAACGGGACGATACGATTCTTGTTCAGGATCCGTATCAGGACTAAGATGGGGAGCCAAATGGCTTTTTCGGATCGATTCTCTTCTCGGAACCGGTTCGGAACAGCTCATTAAATGGATTGGAAAATGGCGGACTATTTTACGATTTTGAAGCGAGCTGTGGATGCCGCCCCGGATGTTGGGCGCGAGCAACGTCAGGCAATTTATGACAAGGCTCGCAAGGCGCTGTTGGCGCAGCTTCAGAATATGGATCCGCCATTGGCCGCTTCGGAAATTTCCAAGCAACGCATGGCTTTGGAAGAGGCCGTGCGTGCTGTTGAGCGTGAACTGGATCTGGAAGCGCAGGCTCTCGAAGTCGAGGCCTCTGCGGATTTGCTGCCTGAAGCCTCCCATCCAGCGCCGAATGTTACGGTGACACTGGCGGACACGGACGCTGCTCAGAAAAGCCCAGACGCCTCTGACAAAGGGGAAAATGGGGCAAAAGAGACCGGCAAGGCGCCTGACGTTCCCTCTGCTCAAAACAAAGATACGCCTCATGACGCGGACACGGAGTCTGATCCGGTTGTCAAACGGGCCGGGCCGGATGTGCTCAAGCATGCTGTGCGCGATGCCAATGCGCTGGGGGCTGCCACCAATGCGGCGGTCCGGTCTGCGCAAGATGCTGCTGACGCGGTTGGTGACAGGCCTGACGAGAAGAAAAAATCTGACAAGTCTGCAAAGAAAGCCAATCAGGAACGCATCGAACCGACCATGAGTGCAACGGTCGCCCGACCGGGCGTCCAACCCAAGGTCGACGTGAAGCCGGACAAAAAAGGGCCGCCAAAGATTGAGCCACTTGATAAACCGGTCGCTGTTCCAAAGGGCTCCAGTTTCAAGGATGGGCTGGAAGAAGAGGGCGGTTCAGGGTCGCGCTTTGGCGTGATGGTTGGTGGCGTCTTGCTTGCTGGTCTGCTGGGCGGCAGTGGCTATTTGCTGTATCAGAACCGGGATGCCTTCATGGATGATGAGGGTGGCTCTGAGCAGGTGGTCTCCAAACCAACAACCCAGCCTGACACGGACCAAAACAGCACAACGAAGTCTGCCTCGGAAGGGGAAATTCCGGCCAAGTCTGTGCGAACGGTCGATATTACTGCGCCGTCAGAGACTGAGGATAGTGCGAACGCGACGATAAATGATCCTGCGCAGACACAAGATCAATCAGTGGCTCAGACACCGTCAGATACAGTTTCAAGCAACGGTCAGCAGGGTGCGGATGATCCTGCATCCAGCGCGGCGGCATCAGATGTGACGGTTGCTCAACGCTCGATCCTTTACGAGGAAGAAGGGCCAAATGGGCAGGCTGGTTCTGCCAATCCTGGCGAAGCGCTGTGGGAGCTTGAGGGGAAAGGGGATGATGCTGAAATCCTGATTTCAGCGGCCATTCCGAACCAGAATGTCACCTTTTCAATCAAGATCGCGAAAAACAAGGATGCGGAACTGCCTGCATCGCATTTGATCGAGATTTCCGCCGAGCGTCCCACTCCGGACGAAACGCGGAAGATCGTCAAGATTCCGGGCTTGATCCTCAAACCTACCGAGCAAAGTCGCGGTGAAGGTCTGGTCGGTGCGGCGATCAAGATTGCCGATGATTTGCACTGGATTGCACTTACAGCAGGGGAAAAGGAAGAGCGCTACAATCTCGAGCTTCTGGCCCTGCGCAGCTGGATTGACATTCCGATCCAATATAACTCGGGCGTCAGGGCTATTTTGACGCTTGAAAAGGGCCCGGCAGGGGAGCGTGTGATCGAAGATGCCATCAAGGCGTGGGGCGACTAGGCAACATAGCGCTTTCGAGTGGCAATTAGCCAATATCAGATAAAACAAAGCCGGTGGCGAGAGCCAACCGGCTTTTGTTATGGCGGTGTGGTTGAGGTTAAGTGGGCGCGTGTAAGGGGCGCGGCGGCCTTGAATGGCCGGATCAGTGCCGATAGTCCGTGGATGTTTCGCTGGGGCTATTGGCCGGCACATGTGCTTTGAGATTGGCCCGGATCAGCTTTGCGACCCATTGCTGATCAATGCCTTTTCTCGCCATCACGCGAATGGCCAAAATCGTTCCAATAAGACAAAGACCCGAGGTTTCCGCATCGACCGAGGGGTCAATGGACCCATCTTCGATGCCGCGTTTGATGGTGTTGGTCACTGTTTGCTGGGTTCTGGCGATGCCGTGGTCGACGAGGTCTTTCATCGTGGCGTCTGTGGCGCTCTGCTCGGTCGCCGTATTGACCAGCAAGCAGCCCGTGGTCGTCTGGTTCTCCGCAGTCGTGCATAATATATTATTGAAAAAGGCGATCAGTGCCTCACGGCCATTGGTGCCACCCTCCAGAAAGGACAATGAATGGGTCTGTTTCTCGTTGATATAGTAGGAGAGAACGGACCTGAACAAATCTTCCTTGGTGCCGAAGGCATTATAGATGCTGGCTTTTGCCAGACCGGTTGCCTCGACCAGATCTCTCATGGATGTGCCTTTATAGCCCTGGCGCCAGAACAACGTGGTCGCTCTTTCCAGCACATCTTGATCAACAAATGAACGCGCACGACCCATGTGGAAACCAGCCTCCTGAATATTCAGATTTGATAGAAGACTCTAAGCGAAATCGGTTTTGGCGACAAGCTGATCACACCTTTGTGATCCGTCAATCACAGGCGAAGTGATTGTTCTGATTGTGATCTCGGAAAGACCAGGCTTTCAAAGCAAGTGGTTGTCATTCAGATAAATTCTCAGCCAAAGCCTTGGCGGCTGCGGCTTGCACTTCTTTCTGGACCTTTTCGAACGCGCGGACTTCGATCTGGCGAATGCGCTCGCGGCTGACATCAAATTCTTCAGACAATTCTTCCAGCGTGATCGGTTTTTCTTTAAGGCGACGGGCTTCGAAAATGCGGCGTTCGCGATCATTGAGAATGTCCAGAGCATCCGTGAGCAGGGACATGCGATGGTCATGCTCTTCACGGTCGGCCAGAACGGATTCCTGACTTTCGGCTTCGTCCACCAGCCAATCCTGCCACTGGCCGCTTTCGCCATCTGCCTTCAGGGGGGCATTGAGTGAGGCGTCGCCTGACAGGCGGCGATTCATTGAAATGACTTCTTCGTTGGAAACACCCAGTTTCTCGGCAATATAATCCACCTGATCGGGCTTCAGATCCCCATCTTCCAGTGCCTGAATCTGGCCTTTCACTTTGCGCAGGTTGAAGAAAAGGCGCTTCTGGTTGGCGGTGGTGCCCATTTTGACCAGTGACCATGAGCGCAGGATATATTCCTGAATAGACGCGCGGATCCACCACATGGCATAGGTGGCGAGGCGAAAGCCCTTTTCGGCGTCAAAGCGTTTGACCGCCTGCATCAGGCCAACATTGCCTTCTGAGACGACTTCGCTGACAGGCAGGCCATAACCGCGATAGCCCATGGCGATCTTGGCGACAAGGCGCAGATGACTCGTCACCAGTTTGTGGGCGGCGCTCTTGTCGTCATAATCCGCATAGCGCTTGGCCAGCATATATTCTTCTTGCGGCTCGAGCATGGGAAAACGGCGGATTTCGTTCAAATAGCGACTCAAGCCACCTTCAGAATTCGAGACTACCGGGATATTGCCAGTTTCTTTTGCCATGTGACTCTCATTCCTCTTGTCCCCCAATTTGGCAGGACAGCATCGTGCAGCCGGGACGGCCTGCATTCAGTTTTAATATAGGTCAAATTTGGACAACAACAGGGCCAAAGGAGAAAAAAGTTCTAGATTTCTTGCAGTGCTTTCATGACATTCTTCAGATCATTGGGCATTTCGCTTCGAAATTCCAGCACCTCGCCGGTGATCGGATGGGCAAAGCCAAGCAAACCCGCATGGAGCGCCTGACGCTTGCGTTTCTCGATATGACGGGCGAGGGACTCTGGCAATTTGTTGAGTTTCGATTTGAAGCCCTGACCATATTCCTGATCTCCGATCAGTGGATGACCTATATGGGCCATGTGGACACGGATCTGATGGGTGCGTCCGGTCTCCAGTCGACATTCAACGCGCGAGGCGACGATTTCACCACCTGAGCCAAATTCTTCCTGCAATTGATAATGGGTGATGGCCTGGCGGCCGCCTTCGCGCAGCACCTTTTGTCTGAGGCGATTATGCTGTGAGCGGCCGATCTGGGTGTCGATGGTGCCTTTTCGGTTGCTCAGCTGACCCCAAACGAGGGCCTGATAGGCGCGGACCAAAGGTCCGGTGCGTCCATGGTCGGCAAATTGCTCGGACAGGCCCTTGTGGGCGGCATCGCTCTTGGCGACCACAAGCAGGCCGGAGGTTTCCTTGTCCAGACGATGGACAATGCCGGGACGGCGCACGCCGCCAATGCCCGAAAGGCTGTCACCACAATGATGGATGAGGGCGTTGACCAATGTGCCGGTCCAGTTGCCTGCAGCCGGATGCACCACCAGACCTGTCTGCTTGTTGATGACAATCAGATGGTCATCCTCAAACACCACATCAAGCGGGATGTCTTCGCCTTTAGGCGTTGGGTCTTGAGGCGGGGGCAAAGTGACCTTGATGCAATCCCCCGCATTGACCCTGTGGTTGGGCTCCTCTATCGTCCGCTCTGGTTGATCGGGCTGGGCAAGGCTGACCTTGCCTTCCTTGATCAGGCTTTTGAAGCGGGAGCGGGAAAAACGACCATCCTTGGCGGCAATGATCGCATCAAGGCGTTTGCCGCTTTCATGCTCTTCGACTTCGAAGGTCAGGATTTCATCTACTAGGCTAGAGTCACTCATGGTTCAACAATCTTCCGACCAACAACCGGTCAGCGATGATCCCTTTCAGAGCCCGGAAATGCTGGAAATGCAGCGTAAGATGCGCCGCATTGCTCTTCGGTCCATTCTGGTGATGGTTGTCGGTATTTCGTCCATTATTGGCATTCTTATCTACAAGAGCGTGACCAAGAAGGAAAGTGCCTCGGATGCAGCTCTGCCTGTAGGGGCGGTTACACACAGCCTGAATGCCGGGGAAAGCATCCGCGAAATGCGGATCGAAAATGGCACTGTTTATTTGTTGGTAGACGGCAAGGGCATGACCTCTGTGCTTGAAATCAACAAAAAGGACGGCAGCATTTCCCGTCGTGTCGAATTTATTCCACAGGCACAATGAATATTCACAGGTTCGTCAAAAACCGCTCTTGCGCTTTGGGACAAAGCCTCATATAAACCGCCTCACCGATTGATGAGCGCCCTTCGTCTAGCGGTTAGGACGCCGCCCTTTCACGGCGGTAACACGGGTTCGAGTCCCGTAGGGCGTGCCACTTTGCACAAAAAGTCCTTGCAGCTCAGGTAGTTGCGAGGGCTTTTGTCCAACCGGGGTCCCTAGGTTGGACATCATTTCAGCTTTGCCATTGCATTGTCTGCCATCAGCTTTCTGTTTGCTTTCTTTACATATTTCCGTGCTTCTCCCGGGTTCGAATGGCCCAGGAAAGTCATGATTTCAAACTCGGTGCCGCCTGCTTCCGCCAGCTTTGTTGCACCGGCTTTGCGCAATCCATGAGCTGTTCCAGGAACGCCGGCTTCCTTGCATTGTTTCCCAAACCAATTGCCGAACGATTCAGTCGTATAACTTTCATCAGCAGATTTGGTTTGGGTGATGAAGGTTTTCCGATGGCTTGGAATGTTGATCAGAAACTCTTTGAGTTTGTGATGAAGCGGCAGGTCAACCAATTCGCCTGTTTTGCCCCGACTATAGCAGATCCTGTTTTCGTAAATGCTGTGCCATCCCATCCGGTTGACATCCTGTCGGGCAGCACCAGTGTAAAGAATAAGATGCAAGACGATTGCCGGCAAAGAGCCCTCTCCATGATGAGCCAGGAATTGAGAAATTTCGGCGTCTGTCCATGTATGGTAGCCATCTGCATTCATCTTATAAGGTTTGACGCCCTGGGTGGGATCCGTCATCACATAGCCAAAATCATTGATGGCATAGCGGCATAGGCGCCCGATGAGCTTTTTGAGTTTGTTGGCCGCTGCAGGGGTCTTACGCTTCTCTTCCATCAGTGCCTCAACGTGTTTCTTCTTGAGGCCAGTAATGCTGCGGTGCCCGTGATCTTTCCGAAAGCGCTCCATCTCCAGACTGAGATTTCGACGATAAACATCCCCAATATCGCGGAAGGTTTTTGTCCGCATACATTGAGTGATGAGCCAGTCAAAAGTACCTGGTTTCGCCTTGGTCCTTGCTATCTCGAATGGTTTGTCCAGTTTTGCTGCTTGATAAGAAGCCTCGAATTCTTTCGAACCATATGTTCCTTGGATATAGCAGGAGCTGCATCCCTTGAGCCTGAAGCGCCATCGGGTCTTGCCGTGGCGGTCCGTGACTCTGGTAACGCCGGGATAAGGATTACGTTTCATTTTTCCAGAATGTTGTCCCAGTCGTTTGCGTCTTTCAGTCCCGGTTGATCTGGGTCTTTGATCTGCAGAGTGATCTCGCCGAAGACGGTGATAGAGATTGCCGCTATAGCGACACCTGCAGATTGTGCGCCTCGGATGGCCCGCTTTATGTCTGCCTGCTTAAATGTCGCTGCGGTTTTCATGACGGCTCCTGTCTGCTTTCTCGGCGAATTCCATCGCTTTACCGCCCGGCTGAATGCCAACCGACGGCTCCTTGCGTTTGCGTGAACTGAAAGGGAAGTAGAAAAGCTGAGAGCTGGACCCAAACCAGAATGCGTCTATTTCGCGTGAAAAACGCTCTCAAGACCGCGATTGGTGCCGAAAAGCTCTTTGATCACCGCATTTTCCTGATACAACCGAGGTGGTCAGGGATCTTGTCAGTCCCGACACGCAGTATTTGCATCGCTATTGTCGTTGGTAGCGGGTGCGCTATGTGCGGTTTTGCATAGGGCAAAAATTTCACAAGCCCAAATGAAATTGATAATAAAGTTATCCGATTGATTTCATGAGGGTTTGTTCTTGGTTTCTGCCGTTTTCGCCGCAACGATCTGCTTTGCCGTCGATGCTGTCTCATTGGCCTCGCCATCACGGTATGTATGGCGAGGTTGATCGGTGCGTTTTACTTGATTTACATCTCTCTGAACGATTGTGCCCGTCGCTTCTCAGCGTGAATGATATCCAGAAACCGATTGGCAAAATACTGAGCTTCTTGCAGATCAGCGCGGATACTGGCGTAGGATGAAGCCAAAGGATCGGCCTCATCCAGGTTGGGCAAAGCCTCCAGCAAATCGTCGACGATCTCGTCAAATTGCGGATCCAGAACACAGCGATTGCTGACAGCATCGATCAGGGCATGTAATGGCCTGATGTCGTCGAAAATATCGCCAACTGCAATATCGGGCATAGAGGATAGCGCCCTTCGGGCCGCGAAGATTGCATCGGCTCCGATATCGATGATGCGGCTGGCATCGGTCTTGTGCTGATCGACAAGAAGCGAAATGTTGTGGCGATAGGTTTCAGGAATAAGGGGCATATGGTCATCCTTTTCAAAATGAATGGTTTGGTGATTTGTCCGGCCGACATCGTGGCTGGTCGGACAAATCTCAAAGCACTCTGTGGCTACTGCTGGGAATCGGGTGTCGGGATGGCAATCGGCGCAGGGATAATCATCCCGGACAATGGGCGGCCAGATCTCTTGGCAAGCAGGGCTTGTCGTTTGAGCAGCTTGGCATGTTCTTCTGCGCGCTCAACGTTGATGGCATGGATAAGAGCTCTAAGGCGTTCAAACTGATCGAGCTCGTCGCCAACCAAGCGGCCAAGGACTGGTGTTCCATCCATGCCAGAAGCAAAGCCTTCATGGTTGACAGAGACGATCACAAGCCCCCGCAGATTGTAGACTGTCGGCTGCGTGAGACCAGCAGCACCAAAGGCGGCAGAATGCTCGATGCGGATTTGATAGGCGTGACTGGTCAAATGCCCGACTGCATGTCCCCGTGCGAGGGTCAGATAACGGGTGCCGATATAGATTGCCTCGTCAACGATGAGACATGGCAATGCCTTCTTGGGTGGTTGTCGATCCTTGTCGCGATGTTCTGAAGGCATCTCAAAGGCAACAATGTCGCCACAGTTGACAGAGGCTTGCCAGTTGCTGGCGTGCTTCGTGGATGGAATATTTTCGCTGGTCATCAATATCTCCGACCTTGGTTGAAGGGATTTTGACACCTGCCTTTTCTGTTTTCTCTTTCTGGCGAACCGGATCGGGCGCGGTGTCACCAGACCCGATGCGCACAATCCGGTCGCCATCTGTCAGAGGTTTTTGATCTCATGCTGATTGGTGGGATCAGCAAGGGATCAGGGAGCTTGCAGTTTAAGGGAAAGAGCCGCGAGAAAACCGCCGCCAAGAGGTTGTCTCGCGTCCGGCAGAAGGTCGCCAAGGGGATCCAAGGTGGGCATGGCAATCGCTTCCTTGGCCGGAGTTGGTCTGGCAGAGAGGATCGTCTACCAGTCGCCAGACCGGCCCGTCGGAGACGAGTGGGAGATCCAAGAGGACGGGCGCGAAAGCCCCCTCTGGTCCGGCTGATGGCCCCTGAAGAGTTTGAGAAGGCGGAGCGCTTTTCATGCGGCGATATCATCGTCGCCGGGTGCAGGGGTTTCCCATGCCGCACTCTGCGTAAGAGCTCTCGGAGAGCCGGCACGTTTTGATCCGCGAAAGCGGAGAAATCAAAACGTATAGTCGGACCCTACTACTCTTGAACCACCCTTAATATGTCCCTGAAAATGAGAAGTTTCTGCGGTTCTCTGCTTTTATTTCCGGATCAATAAAGTGCGCCCTATTTGCTCCACAGGTCATCACAACAGACATGTGGAGCAAGGAAATTGCAAGGGTATCAATACGGTCGCGTCGAGTCATTTAGCCGCAAAGGCGGCCAACAAAAAAAGCGTGCCAATGGAGACAGAGCCTGGACTGTCGATGAGGTTATCGCCGAGGCAGAGCGCAAGCCTGGATCATGTAGTCATGTGGAAGAGCCAGATCCAGACCCATTGATTATACCGGGCTCTTGTAAAAATTTTGATGAGCTACGCCAAGCTCACAATGATGCCTGCAAAGTCAAACAGCAGGTGCCATATACAATTCCAAAGACTGGAAAAAAATCCGTACGCACGAAAGCCCTACGAGTCGACAAACACACGCTATATTCATCTGTGATTTCGCTTCCAATCCTGAGTGCTGATGCATGGGCAATGCCCGACCTGATGAACGAGTGTATGGAATTGTTTCAACAGGTCGTCCGTTTCGAAACGGACCGCCTCGAAGAGGCAGGTGGTCAATTTGCGATGGCAGTTGTGCACCGAGACGAAGCGCATATGCATATCCATGTTTATGGCGTTGATCCTGTGCGTGGAGAGATCACCTGGCTTCATCCAGGAAAAGCTGCCGTTGATAATATCCGTCGAGGCGCTGGCTGGAAAAAAGACAATTTGGCCGAACAGGGTCGAGCCTATTGTGATGCTATGCGACAGTGGCAAGATGATTTCTATACTTCAGTTTTCAGGGACGCTGGCCTGATGCGGTATGGCCCCAAGCGATTTCGCCTGCCACGAGCTGAATATCTGCAGCAAATGGCTGCTCATGAGCAGCTTGCGGTGACGAGAAGAGATCTGCCGGAGGCTAGAAAAACAATCGACGAAGCACATAGCCAGCAGGAAAGCATCGAGGCAAAACGGCAGGAGTTGGAAAAGGAAAAGCGGGAATTTGAAGAGTATGTGACTTCTAAGGAATGCAAGATCCAGATTGCCGAAGAGGACCTGTTTGAACGTCAAAACGAGCTATATTTCGAACAGCAGCAAAAGCAGGCGGAGGGTGATCAGATCATCGCCAAGGCAGAAGAAGCAAAACGGGAGGCAGATGCAATCCGGGCCAAGGCGTTACGCCAACAAAAACTGAATGAGCAGTATATCGAGAGATACGACGATGCTCTTGAAGCAGGTTTGGTTGCTGTCGATGATGGAGTGATTTCCTATCAACCGTCGAGTGGAACAGGCCAGCAAGACAAGCTGAGTTTTGGCCCATCTGCACCCAAGGATGATGAGAAGAGAGCGATTTTAAAAGCCAAATGGCAACCTGCTTTCAAGGCAATCAAGAAATATGCGCGGAGAATCTGGAGCTCAGAAGCCGCTCAGTGTGAGCGCCAATTCAAAGCGGATCCTTCACTGGTCGATGTACAGGTGACATATAACCCTGATGCAGCGCCTCAGTCTGACGATATTCTGAAAATGGACGTCAAGGTCAGTCTTGACAAGATCAAGGTCCTGTCAAAGCCAATGAAGCGGGTTCTCGGCGGCATCGCGAATGTCATTGCTACGCAGGTTGGCAACGCCGCAATCAAGTTGGTGCGATCAAAACTGCGGGATGAATTCGACGCCCTTAAGGACTATCGTGACCAGCACCGAAAGCAATATGGCTCCGTTGATCCAAATGCAGAAGCCAAAATGTCTCTACGGGAACAGGGCCTAGAAAACATGATGGCCAAGGCGCCAGATCCGCGCAATGCAGAGAGACGTGCAAGACAGGACCTGAGGGGCAAAGGTGACAAGATGGATCGGTAGCCTGGTATCACCAATGTCGTCGATGTCAGCCTTTCCTGGTATTGCAGAGCAATGTTATGCAGAGGGCTGATAGCTCGGCCAAGATTCCGATATATAGTGGAACCATGAGATCGGGCGCAAATGGATCATTTCGAAACTGTTGCAGGACTTTCGCGATCCGCTCAACCACCGTTTCGTCTGATGACGGTAAATCCTTGTGGCGACTGTCCGCCTTTCTTGCTGCTTCAATGGCCTCCGCTGCCATTGCCTCTGCTTGATTATATTGCCGTTCATATTCTGCGGCCTTTGGCCCGCATCTATCGCGCCGACATTCCGTCTCCCATTCATCATGGTAAAGCGCTGCAGCCCTCTTTTGCTTGTTATAGGTGATGATATATCCTTCAATGATGGCTGCCTGCTTTTCCCTCATATCCACTTCGTCCGTCGCTTTCTGCAGAGGCACGCATAAGAGCGTGGTGGTCGAAAGAATGGATATCGGGGTCGCGACGGTGATGTATAGAGCCAAGAGGCTGGCCAAGGACCATCGGTGGTTTCGCACGCATCGCAGCGCGCCACCAATTGCTGTTGATCGGCAAAGGTCCAAAATTATCATAAGAGCCATAATCGTATAGCTTGTTACAGGATCGCTCCCTCCGATCTCGAAGCCCAGTCGAGCATTGATGATCATCAAGGCGACCCAGATCATTGTGCAAATGACCTGCAAATAACTTATTCGCCATATTGCCTTGGTTGGAGGGGGCGTTTTCGTGGCGGTTAAAACGGCGGGGTAATCGGTTGTGTCTGGCGACGCAGTTGGTATCGGTGAATTCTTCGGGGCCTGCTCCCACAAATTGGACTGCTTGTTGTGGCGCATCAAGCCTTGTTCTTTGGCTTTCTGCATTACGCCCCGCGCCATATTGCAATCGACCGCAGCGTCCAGTCCGGCGCCTTCAAGAGCGTCGCTGAATGCTCGCTTTGTAAAGGCTTCAGGCAGTTGGGCCAATGCGGCTTCGACTTGGTGCAGATAAATCGGTGTGCCAGTGAAGGTGCCGAAGAGATCATCTGGTTCTTGCCCGGTGGTCGGGTAAGATGTGCCATCGTTCATTCTATTCTCCTAATCAAGACATCAGTTGTTTGACCGGAAGAGCGAAGGCCCTTCCGAAAAGGAAATAGAAAGAATTCCCGCGATCAAAAAAGTTTATGCAGATTACTGCTGGAAGATGGCTTTACAGGTGGTGTTTGGCCTCAGTTCGTGACAGTTGTCCGTGCATCAAAAGGTAATTGTGACGGCCAGAAACGCACCTGATCAATGACGCGTTGGAACCAAAAGCCGTGACAAGCATCACGTTGGTGCAGATGGTTCGAGGCGGATGTCTGGCTATACTGAAAAGCCAATCATGACTGCCGCAGTCAGCCGGTTTAAACTGATCTTTCGTCACAGACGAGGTCAACTCCAAGGCAACAGCCGTTGATGCGCCATCCAGGATGGATGGCGCAGGAAGTAAAGGCGGATTGCCAATGCATGACCGAAATGCCGCTATCGTGTTCTTTGTCATGCTGTCCTGACAACCGTCGGGACTGTCATGACAGACATCAGAACAACCTGCCGACCATCATGCTTTGCAAGCGTTTGGAATAGTGTGGATGAGCAACTTGTTGGCTGCGTGCATTCCGGTCAGGAAGTTGCTGACGACGCTGGTGACGATCAGCCTCTCATCACCTTTTTCACAATGACGGTCCGTTGTCTGATGGCATTCGGAGCATCTGTTGTGCCGCTGTCTAAACTGCCATCATAATAAGTCGCCTGTCCGTCATGACGTCACGAAATGTGCCTGACATCCGTCAGAAGCATCCTGACAACGTGATGACGAATGTGATGCCACGAACAAAGCAAAGTCTTGGGTGGGCGGAAAGCCGGCGTCCGCTGCACCCTAGACGAACGGCAGTAAAGTGCAGTTAGCGACCGGTCACACTGCCCAGTCTCGGGTTAGGCAGGGCAGAGCGAGGAGCGATCTACGCTGCTTTTTATAGACGTTTTTTGTATGAAATCTGCACGGCATTTATCAATCCAATGCAGTCGCCACCTTCATCAGTGTTGGCAAAGACCAGCCATACCGGCAGTATCAATCGCAAGCATCTCATCATTGAGTTAAAGCTGTTATTATCTTGCCTACAACATATCGATTCACACACGACGTATCGGGGTGCTCATGAGACCGGGCTATGAAACAATCTTGGAAAACGCCGCCCAGGAGGTCAATTATGTCAAAGACTTTGCGGATGATCTTACGTCGGTTGAGGAAACCAGGAAGCTGTGGCGCGCGTGGTCGGGAATTCTTGATCACTACGTGAAAGCGGTATCCGCTTTACGGCGTGCAACGGATCAAGGAGCCTCAAAGAGGTGGTCCGATAGCTTGTTGGCCACTCAGAAAGATGATCCAATTCTCCAATACGCCTTTCAATCGAGAGACCATGCTTCGCACGTTTTCGAAGGGAAACGGGAAGCTAGCCCGCGATCTGTCTCTATCGGGGGGGCTATTTCTGTATCTGGGGATTCGAGTGTGACGCTCTTGAACAATAAAGTGATTGGGCCAGATGGGGTTACTAGAGAGCTGCCTAATGGTGATCTAGTCACGAAGGGGGGAAGGTATGCTGGAGGTTCTATCTCGAGAGCCGAAATCAGTGAACACGAGCATTTTGTAGTGCTGAAAGATGTGAAAACACGCAGTGGCCTTTGGAAGATCCCTAATCCGGACACGCAGAAATCGAAGCAAGCTATAGAAATTGCCCATTACGTCTGCGAGTGGCTGAAAATAAAATTGAGTGAGGCCGAAGAATTGGCCAAGGTTAACAAGGTTAACAAGTGAAATTCTAATAAGCTACCCTTTTACCGACCTGCAGCTGTCATTGACCCCGCTGCAGGAATATCCTGCTTTGTCTTTGAGAGACTTGCTACGTCCACTTTGGGCTGTAAACCGGCCATCTGCCGCGCCTACCACGAATGACAGCATCGGGCCGCGACTGCTATTCAAGAGCTAGGATGAGCGCTTTTGTGTAGCAATACGCGTTTCGTGTCTTGTTCGAGCACAAGCGCGACACTGAACCCAACAAGGCCTTTCGTGCTTGCGAAAGAAGCGCTGGTAAATCGCGGCCCAAAGCTGCTGCCCACTAAACCTCTTTCCTAATATCCCGCGCTTGCTAAGCTAATTTTCGATTTGGCTACTGCATATGCTTTTCTCGCGTTATGGCGGGAGCCGCCATTGGTTGCTCTCATTTTTGGGCATTGCGCTGGTCGTGCATTTGTCGAATGCGGTCTGGCCATGTGCTCTTTATGAAGGACAGTGCGGCTATGATATCTTCATCGCTGAGAATATCTTTGAAGACTGGCATATCCGTTTCATAGCTCGGTCGATTGGCAATTTCGGCGAGACCAAATTTTGTGATGCCGAAAAGCAATTCATCGGCATGATGCCATGTGTGACCGGTTTCATCATGCGGCGGTGCCCGCAGACGGCCATCTTCGTTGGTGCCGCGCCAATCGGGCTCTCCTTGCAGCTTGTCGCCATGGCAGGCTGCGCATTGGTCCGTATAGACGCGCTTGCCGTTGGCCACGATTTCCGGGTCGTCGGGCCGCAAGAGAACGGATGGTG
>CAXXSO010000056.1:0-39529 GCA_963676965.2 uncultured Cohaesibacter sp. | reverse complement strand
CAAAGCCAAATCAGGCGTCCCGGAGCCAGTCTGGAACGCAAAAAAACATTTGGCAATAGGGAGATGGTGGAAAAAATGGAGGTGAGGCGCAAGACGAAACGACGGCGATCAGGCGCGCTGATTGCTTAAGCTGTTGCGGATTGTGTCTGATCGGTCGGTGCCATTTCATCGGGCTGTTCAGAAGCCTTGGAGGTTTCACTTTCCTCCTTGGCACTGACAATCCTGCGCAGCATGGCGACTTGGGCGTCGGTGCTCGTCTCCTCGCCCTGCTCGTTCAAGAAATCGACCAGATCTGCGGGGGCTGCGGTGACGCAATTCTCAATCGGCATCGGCTTGCCGATTAGATAGCCTTGCAACTGGTCGCATTTCTGGTTCTTGAGGAACAGAATTTCATCTCTGGTCTCAACGCCTTCGGCAACGACTTTCATACCGAGACCCGCGCCAAGGCTGATAATCGCCTTCATGATGGCAACCGCATTGTCTTCGTGCCCCAGAGCGGCGACAAAGCTGCGATCGATCTTGATCGTATCAAAGGGGTATTTGGACAGGTAGGACAGGGATGAATAACCGGTGCCAAAATCATCAAGTGCCAGCGACAAGCCGATCGACTTGAGCATTTTCATGATCGACAGACCGCGAGCGTCATCCTCGATCAGCATGCTTTCGGTCAGTTCAAGCTCCAATTGGGACGGTTGGGCCCCGGTTCTGGCCAGAATGGCTTCGATCTTGGCGACAAAGTCCTTTTGCTGGAACTGCAAGGGAGAGACGTTGACGCTGATATTTTTGCCAGCAAAGCGGCCTTTGGAGGCAAGGCAGGCCTGATGGAACACCCAGCTGTCAATTTCGATGATCATGCCGCAGGATTCCGCGACCGGGATGAATTCGGCAGGGCTGACGAGGCCGCGCACAGGATGGTTCCAGCGGAGCAAAGCCTCGTAGGTTGAGATTTCCAGACTATTGGCCTCTGCGCGCGGCTGATAATAGACTTCGAATTCGCCCGCTTCCAGCGCGGTTTCCAGATCGGCCTGCAGCAGCCGACGCTTCTCCATCAGTTCGTTAAGGCCCTGTCGGTACATGTTACACATGTTGCGACCGGAATGTTTCGAATGATACAGGGCGATGTCAGCATTGGAGAAGACATCATCCGCATCGCGTGCATGTTCAGGGCACAGAGCGATGCCGACGCTGGCGCCAATCATCACCGAAGTGCTGTCATTCAACGCAATGGGACGAGCCATTTCGGCCACGATTCGATGACCGGCATCGGCAGCCTGATTGGCAAAGCTGATGTTGGGCTGAATAATGGCAAATTCATCACCCCCCAAACGGGCGACCATCGCTCCTGATTCGACGATGGATTGCAACCGGAGAGCAGCTTCCTTGAGCACCAGATCACCGGCCTGGTGACCATGGACATCGTTGACATTCTTGAAGCGGTCGAGATCCACCAAAATGAGGGCTGTGCTCAGGCCGCTACCGGCTGCCTTGATGGCATTTTTGACTGCGTAATCGAGTTTTTCATTGAACAGGGAGCGGTTGGCCAGCCCCGTCAAGGCATCGCGTTGGGCCATGATGCGCATGTTGCGCTCTGCCGCCTTGCGTTCGCGCAGATCAACCAGACAGACAATACGGACATTCTCGCCCTTGTAATTGATGACCCGACCTCGCACGGCGACCGGAATCCGCTCACCCGATTTGGCGATCAGGTTCACCTCATAGAAGTCGCGTTCATCCTCTGCCAGGACGCTGGCCGGGTCTTTGGCCCGGCCCTTTTCGCGGAATTGCGTGACGGAGTTGCCCACCAGCTCATCCAGACGATAGCCCAGAAGCTCGACCAGCCGCTGATTGCCATCAATGATAACGCCATTTTTCAGCATGGCGATGCCTTCAAAGGTGGCGTTCGACAGGGCGGTGATGCGCTCGGCTTCTTCCGATTGCGCTTTCAGGGCATCGAGTTCACTCAGCTTGCGATGCTCGTGTTCCATATTGATCATGAGCTGGTTGAACAGGTCAGTCAGTTTCTCCGCTTCATCACCGGGGACGGTGGGTAACCTCTGGCTGAAGCCAAGCTGGCCGGACACCAGATTTTCCATCGCCTCCTCAACATGGCCAACCCCGATGCGGGTGGCATGCTCTACCACGTTAAGGCCGACCTCTTCTTCCTTGCGATTGACGCGCAAGCCAACCGCTTTGTTGAGAAGCCAGAAAAAGGCAAAACCGAAGGAGAAGCAGAAAACAAAATTGAGCAGTGCACCACCCGACTGGATAAAGATCTGGTCCAGTCGGCTCCCGGCCAATTGATCCGCCGGGGCGAGGAACGCCAATCCGATGGTGCCAACCACACCGGCAAAGCCATGGGTGCCAATGGCTCCCACCGCATCGTCAATTTTGCATTTTTGCTCAAGAAAGGCATTTGCATATATGGCGATGGCCCCGCCAATGGTGCCGATCACCATCGCGCCAAAGGGGGTCAGAACCGCACATCCCGCTGTCACGGCAACGAGACCACCTAGCATGCCATTGACGGATTTCTCAGGCAAATAGCAGCCATCCTGGACATACCCGAGCAGATGGCCAGCCACCGCTCCGAAGCCTCCGGCCAGAATCGTGTTGAGAATGATGAAAGTAACACCTTCGCCCGCCTTCAGGGTAGAACCGCCATTGAAACCAAGCCAACCGATGAACAGCAACAAGCCACCCGCAGCCGACAGAACCGGGCTGTGACCTGCGAGGCGAATTGGATTGCCCTCTTCATCAAAGCGCCCTTGTCTTGCCCCCAGCACAAGGCAGGCAGCCAGCGCCACCCATGCTCCGGTGGCGTGAACGACGGTCGAGCCAGCAAAGTCGATGAAGCCCCGATTGGCCAGAAAGGCTCCGGAATTGTCGTGCAGGGCGTTGCCCCAGGCCCAATGAACAAAGACCGGATAGACCAGCGCAGAAAGGAATATGGACCCAATAACATAGGCAGACAGACGCATCCGTTCGGCGACCGCACCTGAGACGATCGTGGCAGCCGTGCCGCAAAACATCACCTGAAAGACAAAGAATCCCGCTTCGTAGGTGGTGATTTTCTGCAGACCGACATAATTCCAGTCAAAGCCAAACCAATCAATCTGACTGGCACCGAATGCAATGGTGAAACCAACCAAGGCGAAGGCTGCCACGGAGAAGGTGAAATCAAGCAGGTTTTTCTGGGCAACATTGATGCTGTTCTTGGAGCGGACCATCCCGGCCTCCAAAAGCAGAAAGCCGACTTGCATGAACATGATCAACGCACTGGCGGCCATTATCCATGTCATATTCAGCCCGGACTCGATCCCATTGATATCCAGCGCCGCAGCCTCAGCGGGCAGCACGGGAAGACCAAATGCAAAGAGAGTCAAAGCCAGAAAGGGTCGCATCAATTTTTTAGCTTTCAATAACCAGTTTCCTAAAACTTGATTTGAGAGCGTTAATTTGGCGTTTCCTTTTTAGGTATTTATGCGGTTCTACGCGCCCAAATTGCAGGCAATTGCTGTTCTTTTATTCAAAGGGAAACAAAAAACAGTCGGCCATGTTGCGCTCTTTGCCGTCACCAGACGGGTCCAAAGCGCAGCGTGTCCGGCACGAAGAACACGCGGGACCAAACAAAAAGCCCGGCTCAATTGAACCGGGCTTTTCAAAATCGGACCGTTCCGCTCGCGCTTATTTCGGAGCGAGAATCATGATCATCTGGCGGCCTTCCAGTCTTGGCTCCAGTTCAACCTTGGTGCGCTCGCCAAGCTCTGCCTTGACCTTTTTGAGCAACTCCATCCCAAGATTCTGGTGCGCCATTTCGCGACCACGGAAACGCAGGGTGAATTTCACCTTGTCGCCGTCGTCAAGAAAGCGGTTGGCACTGCGCATTTTGACTTCATAGTCATGCGTGTCGATGCCCGGACGCATCTTGACTTCCTTGACGTCAACGACCTTCTGCTTCTTGCGCGCTTCTGCAGCTTTTTTCTGGGCCTGATACTTGTATCGACCATAGTCCATGATCTTGCAGACAGGCGGTTTAGCATTGGGTGAAATTTCCACCAGATCCAGCCCGGCATCGGCAGCCATGTCCAGAGCCTGGCGCGCGGGCACGGCTCCATGGTTGGTACCTTCATCATCGATCAGCTGGACTTCGTCTACACGGATTTGATTGTTGATGCGCGGTCCCGTCTCACGGGTTGGTTGCGCTCGATATGGACGGCGAATGGTCGTAGTCTCCTGTAAAATTGCAACAAATGCGTCCCCTACATATGACGCAGCTTGCCTTTCCTTTCAAGTCACATGAGAGCGCAAACGGTGCTTAATTGGCAGAAACGACAAGCCTTTGCACAATCTATCAATAAACAAACAATGGAAACGGACATTTTGAGTCCATCAGGCTATCACCCAAGGGGCGGCAGTCATGCGCGAAAAGCATAGCGAAAGATGACCAAGATCAAGATCGGCGTTGGAGGATCTGCTATGAGCGAGCCAAAAGAAATTCAATCGTTGCAAATGACCAGCAACCTTTCTCCCCTTCCCGCATGGAGGCCATTTCCCCCGATGTGCCACCAAGGAAGGCCAACCAATCAAGAGCTTTTTCATGCCACAAGACCAATTTGACGCGCTGCTCCCTGCAGCCATGGCCCAGAAGGCCGAAGATGTGGGTGTCGCCAAAGCCACCAAACATCCACGTGTTTCTTTCATGCTCGCCGTCATGTCCGGGGCCTTCATCGGCATCGCATTCATTTTCTATACCGTTGTCACGACCGGCAATGGCGATATGGGATGGGGTGCAAACAAAATGCTCGGCGGGCTAGCATTCAGCCTCGGTTTGATGCTGGTGGTCGTCAATGGTGGCGAGCTTTTCACCAGCACCGTGTTGAGCGTTGTGGCAAAGGCAAGCAAGAAAATCACATGGGGACAGTTGGCAAAAAACTGGATCCTTGTCTATGTGGGCAATTTTGTTGGCGCGATTCTTCTGGTCCTGATCATGTTGGCTGCAAAGCATTATGAGCCAGCCAATGGTCAGCTGGGCATCAGCTACATGTCGATTGCACAGCACAAATTGCACCATACTTTCCTGCAGGCCGTTGCCCTTGGTACCATGTGTAACGTGATGGTGTGTCTGGGGGTCTGGATGACCTTCTCTGCACGCACTGTTACAGACAAATTGCTGGCCGTGACCCTGCCCGTTGCCATGTTTGTGGCTGCCGGGTTTGAGCATTGCGTTGCCAACATGTTCATGATCCCGATGGGCATTCTGACCAAGGCGTCTGTTGGTCCGGAATTCTGGGAGATGACAGGCCGAAACGCCGCCGACTTTGCGGACCTGACATGGGCGCATTTCTTCGTGAATAATCTGCTGCCAGTGACCATCGGCAACATCATTGGCGGGGGGATCCTTGTGGGGCTTTGCTATTGGTTCATCTATCTGCGCCCTTCCAGCAACCAGGCTTAAGCGTCTCCAGTATCACCCATACGGTCTTTGAAAGGGTGTCGGGGCCCTTGCCCTGCACCCTTTTGGGTTGCCTAAAGACGAACCGGCATCGGAGCCATGCTGGCGACCAACAACAAGGCCATGGCACGATTGAACCAGATCAGTCGATTGCCTTTGGAAAGACTTTGGCGCAGCGCTGCTCCCGATATGGCCCAGAGAGAAATGGAGGGAATCTTGACCAGCGCGAACCCGAGAGTGCCAGCGTCCAATCCAGTGACATGGGCCGAGATTGCCTTTCAGTGTGGCTATGACTGCGTGCCTGCCTTCTCTCGCTCCTTCAAGCGGGAATTTCATATCGCCCCCGGAACATTCCGCAAGAACGGCTGGTCCAGCACATTGCCTCGCTGGGGATTGCCCAAAGCTCGCTAACCTTTGCCTGACGCAAGATCCGTCTCAAGCAACTGATCATAAACCGCAAGCGTCTGCGTTCCCATTGATTTGAGGGAAAAGCGACGCTCCATATGGGCGCGCGCAATGGACGCCAAATCTGCGATGGCTGCTGCACCCATTCCCTTTTGCTGGTTTAGCTGCAACGCAATGGCTGCCTGCCAGCCTTCGGGATTGTTGTGGGTGATGGAGCGGGCAATCCAGCTTGCCGGATTCACCCCGTCCGGGCAGGCGGTCACCTCTGGCTGCGCCCCAAGATCCCCCACCAGAACCGGCGTGCCCATGGCAAGGCTTTCGGCGGCAGAACGACCGAAGGTCTCGGCATCCTGACTGGGCACGATGGTCAGATCGGCGCGCTTATAGGCAGCGGGCATGTCGGACCAGTAACCGACGCGGCGGACACAATCGGCCAGGTCATGATCGGCAATCAGTTGGTCAAGCTCGGCAACATAGGCATCGCGGCCCTGATCATCGCCAATCAGAACCAGCTTGAAGGTGAGGCCAGCCTTTTTCAACGCCCCCATCACCGGCAGGATGAAGCTTTGGCCTTTCCAGCGGGTGAGGCGCGAGGGCAGGATGATCAGCGGATCGCCGCTGAGGCCCCAAGCTGTGGCGAGCTTGTCAGTACGCCCGGTTGAGACCGCCGCAGGATCAAAGGCTGCCATGTCGATGCCGCGATAGATACTGATGATGCGATCCTTGGCGCCGGGATTGCGTGCCGCCACCAGTGCGGCGGTATAGTCGGAATTGGCGATTACCACGTCGCCTCTGGCCATAACCGAATTATAGAAGGCCTTCAGCTGCCCTTTCTGGCTATAGGCACCGTGATAGGTGGTCACGAACGGCACCCCAACCCGGCGGGCAGCAAACAGCGCGCTCCAAGCGGGCGCACGGGAGCGGGCATGGACCAAATCAACATTTCGCTCCCGAATCATTGTTTCCAGCACCTGGACGTTGGAGACCAGCAGGGCCCAGGGATTTTTGCTCCGCCCCTCAAAGGGCAGCAATTCACCGCCCACTTCCTCCAATTGGGGCACCAAACGACCCGGCTCGGCGGCCACCAGTGCCTTGCCACCCGCCTTGGTGATGGCTTGGGCGATATCCACCGTTCCGCGCTCCACCCCACCGGAATCGAGCCATGGAACAACTTGCAGGATGGTAGGGGCTTTTTTCATGGGAACCGCCGCATTATGTAGGCTGAGACTGGACTTTGCGCCGCTAACATGGCGCAGCATCATTTGACTGCCGGAGAGATAGCCATGACAGCCACCGAAAAGCAAATCCTCCTTGTTGGCAAGGGAGAAAAGAGCCGTGAAATCGCCTTTCACCATCGCCCAGCCACCGGCGCTGACACTGGCACGGGCACGGGCACGGGCACGGGCACGGGCACGGCGCGGCCGGAATTTTCTGGATGGGCGGCTACAAGTCCGACATGGCAGGCTCGAAGGTGATGACCCTTGATGGCTGGGCGGCCCATCAGGGGCTTGGCTGCACGCGCTTTGACTATTCCGGCCATGGGATATCGGGCGGCTCTTTCATCGATGGTACCATTTCGAAATGGCTCGAAGAGAGCCTTGCCGTCTTTGAGGATCAGACAAAGGGGCCTCAGGTGGTGGTCGGCTCATCGATGGGCGGTTGGCTGGCCTTGCTGCTGGTCAGGGCTCATCTGGCAGCCGTTGGCCGGGAAATGAGCCGCATCAAGGGCCTTGTGCTGATTGCCCCGGCCATGGACATGACCAAGGATCTGATGTGGGACATCTTTGACGATGCCGCCAAGTGCGAACTGGCCAAGACCGGCATTTTCCGTCGCCCCAGCGAGTATGGCGATCCTTATGAAATCACCGCCGAGTTGATCGAGGATGGCAAGCAGCATCTGTTTGGCGATGCGCTCATCGAAACCGGCTGCCCGGTGCATATTCTGCAAGGGGTGAAGGATGACGCGGTGCCGTGGACCGTCGCCGTCGATCTGGTGGGGCGCTTGGCGCAGGATGACGTTAAGCTGACCCTGATCAAGGATGGCGACCATCGCCTCAGCCGCGAGGAAGATCTGGCCCTGCTGACGCGGGTGGTCGGCGAGATGGTGGGGCCTTGAATTGCCTCCTGCCCGATCCAGTAAGGTGATCGGGCAGGAAGGCCAGCTTTTGGGTTTAGCGTTAGTTCATCGCCGCTTTCATTGAATCAGACAGGATCGACAGGGCACGGTCGATTTCTGTATCGGTCACGGTCAGAGGCGGCGCGATGCGGAAGACACCGCCCATGCCCGGCAGCTTGACCACATTCATAGACAGGCCGCGCAGCATGGCTTCTTCCATGATGCGGGTGCCTAGCTCATAGCCAGGGGCTTTGGTTTCGCGGTCCTTGACCACCTCCAGACCCATCAGCAGCCCGCGGCCGCGAATGTCGCCGATGCAGTCATATTGCTTTTGCAGTTCCAATAAACCGTTGCGCAATTGGGTGCCACGCTCAACCGCTTTGGCCGCAAGGTCATCACGGGTCACCACATCCAAGACCGTGTTGCCAACGGCGGCTGGCAGCGGGTCGGAAACATGGGTGGTGTAGAAAAGATAGCCGCGCTCATGAGCTTTCTCCTCAATCGCATGGGAGGTCTGGATCGCGGCAAGCGGCAGGCCTGCGCCAAGGGTCTTGGACAGGGTCAGAATATCCGGGGTCACCCCGTCGCGCTCAAAGGCAAACATCTGGCCAGTGCGGCCAATGCCCGTCTGAGCTTCATCGAGAATGAGCAGCATACCGCGCTCTTCGCATTTCTTTTTAAGAGCGGCAAGATAGCCGAGCGGCAGCTCGATGATGCCACCGCTTGACAGAATCGGCTCGGCGATGAAGGCCGCGAGCTTGCCTGACGTCTGGCGATCAATCAGATGGAAGGCATCGTCCAGTTCGGTCTGCCAGTCCAGCGATCCGTCTGCATGCTTGAAACGCGGGCGATAGGCATCAGGAGCCGGAATGGCAAAGGAGCCCACCGCTGCCGGACCATAACCAAAGCGACCGGCGCTATAGGTGGCCGACGCGGCTGCCCCGGTCATGCCATGCCAACTCTGGGCGAAGGCAACGACCTCGTGGCCACCGGTCACCAGCTTGGCCATCCGCAAGGCGGCTTCGTTGGATTCCGCCCCGGTGGTGACCAGCATGACGCGCTCCAGCCCCGGAGCCAACGAGCCAAGACGGCTGGCAAGATCGACCACCGGACGGGACAGCATGCCGCTGAAGAGGTGATCGACCTGACTCATCTGCCTGTTGACCGTCGCCACAATGTCCGGGTGGCTGTGGCCCAATAAGGCGCTCATCTGGCCGGAGGTGAAATCGAGAATGGCCCGGCCATCGGCGTCATAGACATAATTGCCTTCAGCCCGCTCGATGATCAGTTTTTCGAAGGCCGAACCATAGCGAATGAGGTGGGTGTCGGCGCGGTGCCAGAAATCGGCGTCATCATTGAGGGACATGGTTTTTTCCTTTGCTCTGGAGGCCCTTCGCTCTGGCAGAAGCTTGAGCAAATTGCCTGACTGCCGGGGTGATCGGCGCATTGTTGTTTGCCTCACTCCTATCAAGCCTTGCATCTTCAGGCAAATTGATAGTATTTGAAACAGATATCAATTTGGCTTATATCAATGCAGACACTTGATCTTTCCTTGCTGAGACATTTCCTCACCATCGCGCGCTGTGGCTCGATCAGCCATGCCGCCCAGAGGTGGTCGCACCCAGTCGGCGCTGAGCATGCAGATGCAAAGGCTGGAGGAGCAACTGGGCCGAACCTTGTTGCATCGCACCGGCTCTGGTGTGCGCTTGACCCGTGCGGGTGAAAGCCTCGTGGCACATGCGGAAACCCTGCTGGCCCAGCATGATGATATGGTGATGGAATTGAGCGGGGCGAGCCTTAGAGGTTCGGTCAGTCTTGGTTGTACGGAAGATTATGCCAGCGCCTTTTTGCCTGACCTGCTTGGCAGCTTTTGCGCCACCTTCCCGGACGTGGACCTACGGCTGGTTTGTGCGCCCTCAACCGATTTACGGCCCCTGTTGCATCAGCGCCAAGCTCGACATGGCGCTCGTCTCCCTGCCCTCGCCCGATATGGGAGAGGTGATCCGCACCGAACAGCTGGTCCTGGGTTGCCAATGAGGCGATGCCGCACTTATTGGACGCCCCATTCGTGCCGCTGGCACTGGCCGCGCCCACAACACTCGATCACCGGGCGGCCTGCGCCGCAATGGATGCAATCCACCAACGCTATCGGGTGGCCTATGCCAGCAACAGCCTTGCCGGGCTTCTGGCGATTGCCCCGCTCTGGTCATGCGCTCAGTGTGCTGACCCAATCGGCGGTGCCGGATGATTTGTGCATTGTCACCGACAAGCTACCGTCGTTGCCTGCCATTGGCATCACCCTGGAGGTGGCAGACCAGAGATCGTCAGCGGCGGCCACCGGCGCTGGCTGAGGCATATCCGCAGCCAGTTGCCGACGCTTTGACTTTTTCGCGCCAGGTGCCCGATCCGGATCGCAAGACCCGGACCGGATGATCATTTCTTCCTCGTTCATTCAGACGCCAGTTCAGGCGCCAGTTCAGGCGTCCAGTCATCCAACGGGGCGAACTGACAGGTGAAGTGGCGCATCCTTTTGGGCTCTTTGGTGATGCGGAAGCCTTCGAGGCTGTCCTTTTTCCTTGTCCAGCATCTCGAACGCTTCAATCAAATAGTCCGCATGGGACTGGGTGTAGGTGCGGCGTGGAAAGGCGAGACGGACCAGCTCCATCGCAGCGGGCTTTTCCGAGCCATCCGTCTGACGGCCAAACATCACCGTGCCGATTTCGCAGGAGCGAATGCCACCGATTTCATTAGAGGCGACAGGCGACCGTGTGGGCGGGATAGCATAGCGGATTGATATGCGGCAACCAGCGCTTGGCATCGACAAAGACCGCATGGCCGCCAGCCGGTTTGACAACCGGAATGCCGAGCTTGTCGAGTTTTTCGATGATATATTCGTTGGTGCGGATGCGATATCGCAGATAATCCTCGTCGACAATCTCGTGCAGGCCCTGTGCCAGGGCCTCCAGATCGCGGCCTGCCAAGCCGCCATAGGTCGGAAAACCTTCGGTCTGAATGAGGCGAACCCGGGCTTGTTCCGCAAGCGAATCGTCATTGAAGGCGATCCAGCCACCGATATTGCCAACAGCATCCTTCTTGGCGCTCATGGTCATGCCATCGGCAACCTTGAAACAATCGCGCACGATGTCCTTGATCGAGCGCTCCTGCTGGCCCTCTTCACGCTGCTTGATGAAATATGCATTTTCCGAGAAGCGGGCAGCCATCGATGATGAAAGGTTTGCCGAAGCGATGGGCGAGATCGGCAACGGCCTGAATGTTGCCTAGGCTCACAGGTTGCCCACCACCAGCATTGTTGGTGATGGTCAGCATGACGATTGGCACGCTGTCGCCATACTCATTCAAGAAGGCCTCGAGCCTTTCCAGATCCATATTGCCCTTGAAGGGATGGAGCGAAGACGGGTCCTTGCCTTCGGCGATCACCAGTATCATAGGCTTCGGCCCGCTGGCCTCGATATTGCCGCGGGTGGTGTCGAAATGGGTGTTGTTGGGGATATGCTTGCCAGCACCGCCAAAGATCGACATCAGGATGGCTTCTGCCGCGCGGCCCTGATGGGTCGGGATGATATGGGCAAAGGGCATCAGGTCCTGCACGCTGTCGCGGAAGCGATAGTAGGACGGGGAGCCAGCGTAGCTCTCGTCGCCACGCATTATCGCCGGCCCATTGTTCGGCACTCATGGCCCGGTGCCCGAATCGGTCAAAAGATCGATCAGCACGTCGTCGGAATGGAGCGCAAAGAGATTGTAATGGACGTCGCGCAATTTGACCTCGCGTTCGGCGCGGGTCGTCATGCGGATCGGCTCAACGGATTTGATGCGGAAGGGTTCAATGATGGTTTTCATAACATAGTCTCCGGTCTGACAGCCCGGATTCCTGATGAAAACACATTCCGGGCTGTGCGCCGCGGTTGCCCTATGGAGAAAGATCTCTGGACCGCGCTCAGCGCCGAAAGTTTTACGCTTCGGAGTATGAGGGAGCGGGTGCCGTGGGTCAAGATGTGATCGGCGTTCGGACCGTCAATGCACACAGTCCTTGTCTTGGCAGATTAGCGAGATTGTCATTTGGTGTCGGACTATGGAATGGTGAGGATCTGGCTTCGCCCCGCCCAGCGATGGGCCAAATTGGCGTGACCTGCAAGGACCTGCATGATACCTATCGCTCATAACCCACCCCTTGCCTGCCATAGAGTCCAGATATCATGATTGACCCCGTCGCGCTCTTTACGGACTTGTCTGCCTTTTTCGTGGTTGCCGCCTCGCCAGGTCCTGCGACCCTTGGCACTGTGACCGTGTCGATGTCGGCGGGACGCAAAAGCGGAATGATCTTCAGTGCTGGCCTGACTGCAGGGCTGCGGTCTGGGGCATGATTGCCGTGACCGGTCTGGGGGCCATTTTGCAGGCCTCCAGCCTGATCCTGTCTGGCATTAAGGTCTTGGGTGGGCTCTATTTGCTTTATCTCGCCTATGGCTCTTATCGCTCGGCCCGGTTGGCTGGCACGCCGCTTGCGGCGGTTGAGGCGACCCAAAGTGGAACCGTCCAGAAGAAAGCCAATTGGTTCCGGCCGGGGGATGCTGCTCAACCTCTCCAATCCAAGGCCATCCTTGTCTGGATGGCGACCTTGTCGCTGGGGGCCACTGGCGATCAGAGCCCGCTGCAGGTGCCTGTGACGGCGACTTTGTGCGTGCGATGACTTTTTTCATCTATGTCGGTTATGTGCTGATTTTCTCGACCGGTGGTGTGCGGTGCGGGGCCTATGCCAAAATGCGCAAATGGGTTGATGGGGCGACGGCGGTCCTGTTTGCCGCCGCAGGCCTTGGGCTGATCCGCTCGACCTTCAGTCGCTAGATCTCATATTTGGTCTTGTCGCCAATGTCGTAATGGAGCGGCATGCGCCATTTGGCAAAGGCGGTGACCAGAAACAGCAAGGCCGACAGAGCAGCCAAGCCCTGAGCAGCGAACGGCACATTCAAGGCCAATGCCAGCCATAACGCGGCGAGCAGGATCGGCTGGGCACGCAAACCCGGCACCCGGAAACAGAAATATTCCTTGAAACACAGCCCGCAAGGGTCACGAAAGCGCCACCAAGGCCGAAGAGGGGAAAGCCGAAAATGGCGCAGATCAAGCCGCCCCAAGTCGCCGCCTGAAGGATGAGACGAAAATTTTTCATATAGAATATGCAGGCTGCTGGCGCAGAGCATGGCCGCAAGAAAGGTCAGTTGTCCGCGCAGGGACACCGGTCTCCGGCTCCCATGGCAACAGCAGGATCGCCGGAGCCGCCAGTGTGAAGCCGAGGCGATATGCGATGACTGTCACATAATCGAGCCAGTCATCTTTGATTTGATATGCGGATCGGCCATGGTGGCCTCCTTTGGGGTCTTGAAACTTAAAGGCTGATGCCAAGCTCACTGCGCAGTTTCCGGGTCAGTTTGCTTGCAATGATCTATAGGCTGCATCCAGATGCAGCTTGATGTCCGCCTCGCTCATGGCGTCGGGGCGGGTCAGTTGCACCCATTTGGCCCGTGCCAGATAGGGGGCGGGGATGATGCCTTCCCGCTCCGGCAGCAATTCAAAGGCCAGATCGGAGCATTTGAAACTGATGGGCTGGAAGCCGGAAGGGACCTGATCTGCATCGGTGTCCACGTCTTCGGCACGGGCCCAGGTCGAACAGATCGCGAAGATCTTGCCTCCAACCTTCCAGACAGACGCCCCACCCCATTGAATGACATGACTGGTGCCCGGTTTGGTGCTGCAATAGGCGTCGAAGTCTTGTGGTGTCATCACTGCCTCGTTTCTAAAGCGAAAGGATCTTCTGGACGGCTTTGGCCGGATTGGTTTTTCTTGAGCTCGGGATGATCGCCTCTGGGCAGGCGCACTTCGAAATGCGCTCCCGGTGTGCGATCCAGCAGACGGATTGAGCCCCCATGGGCGCGGACCAACTCAGCCGAAATGGCCAATCCCAAGCCGGTGCCGCCGCTGCGTACAGACCCCTGAAATGGCTTGAACAACGCAGCTTTGGCCCGCTCCCGGCCACACCGGGTCCGGTGTCGGACACTTCGATCACCGTCTCGCTGCCCTCGTCATAGGCCCGCAGCTCCAGACGGCAAATGACCGAACCTTCCGGGCCTCATTGCGCATCACATCGACGGCGTTGCGACAGAGATTCATCAATATCCGGAACAATTGCCCCGGATCGGCATAGGCTTCCATTCTGTCGGGAATGTTATTGATGAAGGTCACCCGACCGTCGGGTTGCAGATCGAGAAAGTCGCGCAAGTCCTCTCCCACCTGATGGAGCATCAGCAAGCGCTTTTCGGGCGGGGCTTCCTGCGCCTTGCCATAGGACAGAACCGCGCCGGAATAGTCAACGGCCCGGTCAAGCGCGCCCATGATCTTGGGCACCACGCGTTGCACTGTGGGATCATCAAGCATCGACAGACGATCGGAAAAGAGCTGGGCCGAGGCGAGAATGTTGCGCAGATCATGGTTGATCTTGGAGACAGCGAGGCCCAGATCGGCCAGACGGCGTTGCTTTTGCAGGGTTTGGGCGAGAATCATTTCCATCGCTGATAACTGCTGTTCGGTCATGCCGATTTCATCGCGGCGCCCCGAAGGCTTGATCACCGCATTGACATCTTCCGGGTCGGCGGTGAAGCGCGCCATATTGCCAAGCAGACGCAGGATGGGACGCACCAGCAGCGCACGCAGCGACAGATAGACCAAACCGGCCGTCATGGCGGAAATGACCAGTGACAGCAAAAGAATATTGATCGAGAAGGTGATCATGGCGTCGCGCAAAGGGGTCTCGTCAAACACCATTTCGATCAGCCCCACCCCCTTCTTGCTTTCACCGACCACACGAATGGTGCGGCCATCGCCCCAAAGCAGGGTATCAAAGGCGGCAAGCATGGATTCGATCGGTCGCATGCTGCGGATGTCGTCGTCACGATTGATCTGGCCGGGCATATCGACCATCGCCAGCAGGCGGGCGCTGGCCATCGCTCCTCATCGCCAGGGTTTGCACATCGAGCCGCTCAAGCAGGTCGGCCTCCAGTTTTTCATCCATCAAATCATTGGAGGCTCTGGAATAGATGAGGGCCGCGACTTCGGCGACTTCGAGCTTGCGGACCAGCCAGTCGACGCGAAATTTCGAAATGGAGGGAACGAAAATCAGCACCTCGCTGAGCATGACGAACAGAATCGTCAGCAACAACAGCTTGGAGGAGAGACCAATGGCAGGCCGTTTGCCCTTTAGCCGGTCATCCAGACTGCTCATCTGTGTCGCATCCATCTGCGGCAGGCTTGGAGAATCCGACTCACTGCTGAAATCGTTGTCTTTGCCTTCACTCATTCCCGCACTCACTTGCACCTGACAGACAGGCGCCCCTTCTCAAGCCTTCGGCTCCCGCTTGCCTCCGCTTGATCCCTTTTGATACGACCACATTCCGGCAAGCCCCAGACAAGTCTCTGGAAAGGTGGTTGCATTGCCGGATCAGCCGCTCCATATAATCCTTATCTATGCGACGTTGCGACAGGCTTTGGCAAGTCGCAAGGCCCATCGACACCCAACTGAACGCGATATCGCCTGTCGATTGGACAGCCTAAAGATGAGACAGGCGGAGATGGGGCATGTGTTGTTCCTCTCAGTCCAAGATCGTTTACCCCTTTTTGATTCCAGCCCTCCACCGGCTGGAGCCGATGCAAATGGATATTTTCATGCAATCCGCCTTGCCTTATGGCGCCAACTCGCTTTCCGATTTTTCCGATATCGACAGCTGGATCTTCGATCTCGACAATACGCTCTATCCGCGCCATATCGATCTGTTCAAGCAGATGGAAGTGAAGATGAGCGACTATGTCTCTCGGCTGCTTGGTATCTCAGAGGACGATGCGACGGCACTGCGCAAGGACTATTACAAGCAGCATGGAACGACCCTCAGGGGGTTGATGATCGAGCACAAAATTCACCCAGATGACTTTCTGGAATATGTCCATGATATCGACCATAGCGGCATCGTGCCGGATCCGTCACTGGCAACCGCCATCTGCGCCCTGCCCGGCAAACGCTATATTTATACCAATGGCACGCGCAAACATGCGGTCAAGGTAGCCGAGCGGCTGGGCATCACAGACCTGTTTGACGATATTTTCGATATCGTCTGGGCCGGTCTTGATCCCAAACCCAACCGGCCTCCCTATGAGAAGCTGCTGACCCAGACGGGCCTCAATCCTGCTCGGGCAGCCATGTTCGAGGATCTGGCACGCAATCTCAAAGTGCCGTTTGACATGGGCATGAAAACGGTTCTGGTTGTCCCCGACCGGACGCGTGAAGTGTTCCACGAAAGCTGGGAAGCCAAGGGAAGCGAAGCGCCTCATGTGGGCTATGTGACAGAAAATCTTGGTAATTTCCTTTGGGATATGCTTGAGGCTATTGGTCGCAAGCCAACCTGATCGAACGACGCCGGCTCGGATACACCTTTTGATGACCTTGACAGGAATGCATTTGAGAGAGAAACCAAAAGCAAAGTAACAGCTTACGTAAAAGGCTTGCGCAAGTCTGCTGGCTCCGATAGCCATAGAGGCAGACTTTTGCGCATTGGTTGTGGTCCATGGTGGTTTCATTCATCATGGTTTTACCCATGAACGCAACAGGGGCGATTCCGGATTGATGCCGAGAATTGCTCAAACACGATTTCGCCCTTCTTTCTTGCCCGCAACAACGGGCAGCATGTGAAGGGCTCCATATTGCCGGAGGGACTGATGGCATACGAAACAATCCTTGTTGAAACCCGTGATGGCGTTGGCCTGATCACGCTCAATCGCCCGCAGGCGCTCAATGCCCTGTCGTCAGAGCTGATTGCCGAGGTTTCCACCGCGCTTGACGGTTTTGAGGCAGACAGCAAAATTGGTGCGATTGTCATCACCGGGTCGGAGAAAGCCTTCGCAGCAGGTGCTGACATCAAGGAAATGTCAGAGATGGGATATATGGATGCCTATCTCAGCGACTTCATTACCCCTTGGGATCGGGTTTCGCAGTGCCGCAAACCGGTGATCGCGGCGGTGGCCGGATATGCCCTTGGCGGCGGTTGCGAGCTGGCCATGATGTGTGATTTCATTCTTGCGGCAGATACGGCCAAATTCGGCCAGCCGGAAATCACCCTTGGCGTGATGCCCGGCGCGGGTGGCTCCCAGCGTCTGACCCGCTTTGTTGGCAAGTCGAAGGCGATGGAAATGTGCCTGACCGGCCGGATGATGGATGCCGAAGAGGCCGAACGATCCGGCCTTGTATCACGCATCATTCCTGCTGGCGATCTGGTCGATGAAGCGATCAAGGTTGCACAGAAGATTGCAGACTTCTCCCTGCCAATCGTCATGATGGCCAAGGAGAGTGTCAATCGCTCCTATGAGACCACCCTGACCGAAGGTCTGCGCTTTGAGCGCCGACTGTTCCATTCGATGTTCGCCACCGAAGATCAGAAGGAGGGCATGGCCGCCTTCGTTGAGAAGCGCAAGGCCCAATTCAAGGACCGCTAAGGCAGCCGGTTCTTTGCCCATTTTGACGGACCCGAGCCTCAGAGAGCCGCTCTGACCGGGTCCGTTTGCTTGTGGCTGGAGCAATTCTTGGGGACACCCGTTCACGAGACTGCAATATCATACAGCGACGAGAGCGATGCAAAAATGTCCCGCTGATCGTGGCTCAAGTGCTATTTGGGGCCGTTTGCGGCAAGTTTGGCGGATTTCTGCCTTCCGTTTGAGTCATTTTGGTTGACGCCCCAGCCAAGTTTGACTATAAGCGCCATCCATTGGGCGGCCTTTGAGTGCCGCCTTTTGTTGTCGGCGCCCTTCTGATCGCAATGATCTTTGTGACTTGGGCGCCTTTTCGAGAAAAGCAAAACGCAACCCCGTTTTGTCAGGTTTGCTGCTCGTCCTTCCGGCCCGTTCAGGCTTGAGGGCTGATGTGATGTAGCGGCGCGAGCGCCCCTTAAATGGGTCGCAGATTAGATAAGGAATAGGCTCAATGGCCAATACTGTTTCCGCCAAGAAGGCAACCCGCAAAATTGCACGCAAGACCGCCGTCAACAAAGCGCGTCGTACCCGTGTTCGCTCCTATCTGCGTGTGGTTGAAGAAGCCATTGCCGCTGGTGAGCAGACTGTTGCTGCAGATGCTCTGCGCAAGGCTCAGTCCGAAATGATGCGTGCTGTTGCAAAAGGCGTGTTCCATAAAAATACCGCTTCTCGCAAAATCTCCCGTCTGTCCAAACGCGTTAAAGCTTTGGCTGCTTAAGACGGTCTTTGAAATCAGAAACCCGGTTCAAGCCGGGTTTTCTTGTTTTCTACCATACAACCTGTCTGCTATTTGTCACAATTTCTAGTAGGAATTGCGTAGATGGCGCCGCATGTTCTTCTTTTGGTCTCGTCACCGAAAAAGGCATGCATTACAGCGCCTTAATCCAACGCTTCGGAGCCAGCAGCGCAACTTCCGATTCTCATCGAAGGTCAAGACAGACGCGGCAAAAAAAAGTTTCAGCTGCTTCTTTGTGACCTTTTATAACAGTTTGTTGACAGAAGGCATGGAGTCGCAAGGGGATAGATAGGGTCAAGCAAATTTGCTGAAAAGCGCGATCTTTTTTCGACGCAGACGACAGCAAAGAATCTTGTCTTACGCTTCTTGCACGCCTTTCCAAGGCTGTGTATGGTTTTTTGACTGCAAGATGGATGGTTGCCAAACAAATAACCAAGAGACGCTCCTGTGAGCGCTTTTGAAACAATGACCGGCAATCATTTCTGCATAGATTGATGTCATCGTCATCCGGACTTTTCCGGTTTGAACATTGTCAGGATCAAACAGTGTTCTTCTCGGTTCGTAACCGTTGGAGACCTGGGTCTGGCAACGGAACGGTCCTGTTTGGTTGGTGATGGAAATGGCAATCATTCTGGACATGCGGGCTTGCAGATGCCGGACTGACGTTATGAACGTCAGGACACGGTGTGCTCAAGGTTAAGTAAGTAATGTCTGTTGGTCAGGGGAACCAGCTGCTGGTGCCCCAAGAGGTGTGGTTTGTCTTTAACCGAATTGGAAGGCTATGCCGGTGATGTCGAGGTCAAGACGGCCTGGCAACAATTGGCAGAGAATGAAACGGCGATTTTGGTTGACGTTCGCACCCACGCGGAATGGTCCTATGTCGGAATTCCGACGTTTGAGGATCCGAACCGGGAGGTTTTGCTGGTTGAGTGGGTATCCTACCCGTCCATGCAGGGCAGCGGCGACTTTGCCGAACGGCTCGAAGCAGAGCTTGAAAAGCGATCAATCGACAAGAGTGCCGCGTTGTATTTCCTTTGCCGTTCGGGGGTCCGCTCCCGCCATGCGGCAATTGCAATGACATCGCGACGGAATGGGCCCTGCTACAATGTCGCGGGTGGATTCGAAGGGGATCTGGACGAGACACAGCATCGGGCCTCACGCAATGGCTGGAAGTATGCGGGCCTGCCATGGCGCCAATTCTAAGGACTATATTCAGGTAACCCCGGATTGCCGGGGGTCCCTGATTGTCATAAAAACAGGAGCTCTGTCGCAGTCGAGAGAATGAGAAAGACTCGTCAGGATTGCGGCTTGTCAAAGACCTTGCTGCATTTTGCGGCTAGTAGGCTAGACAAACACTAGGCTAGAAAAAGACATGAGAATGCAGCAAATGGCCACGAAGGAAAATGTTGACATGGAGATGGGTGCGGCAGCTCATCAGTCTTTTCCAGGGGCAGACTCCCAACAAGAGGAGCCTTCGGTGAAAGTGGGCAAAGAAGACTGGGAACGAGTGAAAAAGAGATTGCAGACCGAACTGGGTGAAGATGTCTTCTCCAGCTGGTTTGCGAGCGTCGAGCTGGAAAGTGAGCAGAATGGTCTTGTGACCCTGTCTGTCTCGACCCGCTTTCTGAAATCGTGGATCCAGTCCCATTATGGGGATCTGCTGATGGCTCTATGGCGCGAGGAATGCGAGCAGGTCCGCCGCATCGACCTCTATGTGCGTGGCGCGGTTCGTCCCAAACCAGCGGTCGCCAAACAGCAGCCACAACAAGCCGATGCAACCTCCAAGGATGGCGGTTTCGCGCGCCCTCAGGGCAGCATGCCGATGGTCGACGATTCCGATCATGGTGGCGGCTCGCCGCTTGATCCGCGCCTGACCTTTGACACCTTTGTTGTTGGCCAGTCCAACACTCTGGCCCACGCTGCGGCCAAGCAGGTGGCGATGGCTCAACCCGGTCAGCCGGTATCCTTCAACCCCTTGTTCCTGCACGCGTCAGTCGGTCTTGGCAAAACCCATCTGTTGCAGGCAATCGCATGGGAAGCGAAAAAGTCCAATCCAACCGCCAAGGTGCTCTATCTGACCGCCGAACGCTTCATGTACAGCTTTGTGCAGGCGCTTAAAAGCCAGTCGGCGCTCGACTTCAAGGACACCTTGCGTGATATCGACATTCTGCTGATCGACGACTTGCAGTTCCTGCAAGGCAAGAGCATCCAACAGGAATTCTGCCACACCCTGAACAGCCTGATTGATGGTGCCCGTCAGGTGGTGGTCGCAGCCGACCGTCCGCCGGTCGAGCTGGAAAGCCTTGATGAGCGTGTGCGTTCGCGTCTGGCCGGTGGTCTGGTCAGCGAATTGCAGCCGCTTGAAAAAGAACTGCGTCGCTCCATTCTGGCCGATCGTGCCACCAATGCCTCACGCCGTGATCCCAATCTGGCGATCCCGGAACTGGTGCTTGATCATGTGGCCGGGATTATCCGGTCCAACGGTCGTGATCTGGACGGTGCCTTCAACCGCCTGATGGCTCACAATCAGTTGACCGGCGCGCCGATCTCGATCGAAATGGCCGAACAGGCCCTGAAAGATCTGATCCGCTCGAAAGAGCCACGTCGCATCCGCATCGAGGACATCCAGCGCGTTGTCTCCAAGCACTATAATGTGTCGCGTTCGGATCTTCTGTCCTCGCGCCGGACCCGCACCATTGTGCGCCCACGTCAAATCGCTATGTATCTGTCCAAGATGCTGACGCCACGCTCGCTGCCGGAAATTGGCCGTCGGTTTGGTGGTCGTGACCATACCACCGTGTTGCATGCGGTGCGCAAGATCGAGGAGCTGGCATCGTCCGATAATACGCTGCAGCAGGAAATCGAAATGCTGAAGCGGAATATTTCCGAATAGGCTTTCGCGTTCCTTCCGGCATTTGCCGTAGAATCGTGGAGAAAAGTGAGGGGATCGCGCGGGAATCGCGCCGATCCCCTTGCCATATAACATCAATCGGGTCAAAGTTGCGTCCCCACCCGTCAACGGGCAGAGACTTCGCAGATGCTCTCAGGCTGTCGGTTTACGAGCTTTTGTCAGGATGCGCGCGCAGCAAGGTAGCTGATCGGCGCGGCATTTTGGGCAGGCTTTGGGGAAGTGCGTTAGTAAATTAATATTGCAGGGAGATTTCGGATATGAAGGTCACTCTTGAACGGGCAACTCTTCTGAAGTCACTGAACCATGTCCACCGGGTTGTCGAGCGCCGGAACACCATTCCCATCCTTTCGAATGTGCTGCTGCGCGCCGAGGGCGGCGATCTGATTTTCAAGGCGACCGATCTGGATCTTGAAGTGCTGGAAACAGCGCCTGCGATGGTCGAAATCGGCGGGGCCACCACCGTGCCGGCCCATATGCTCTATGATATCGTGCGCAAGTTGCCAGATGGGTCGGAAGTGACGCTGGAGACCAATGAAGACCAGACTGCTCTGGCGATTGCCGCAGGCCGGTCCCATTTCACCTTGCAGGTGCTGCCCATCACCGATTTCCCGGACATCACGGCGGGGGAATTCTCGCACACCTTCACTATCCCTGCGCTCGATCTGAAACGGTTGATCGATCACACCCAGTTTGCGATCTCGACCGAAGAAACCCGCTATTATCTCAACGGCATCTATGTGCATAGTCTGGATCTGGCCGGTGTCTCCACCTTGCGTGCGGTGGCAACCGATGGACACCGACTGGCACAGGCCCAGATGCCAGCGCCACAAGGCGCACAAGGGATGCCCGGCGTGATTGTGCCGCGCAAGACCGTTCTGGAAGTCCAGAAGCTGATCGAAGACCCGGAAGCCAATATTGCGGTGGAATTGTCCGAGACCAAAATCCGCCTGACCATCGGTCCGGTTGTTCTGACCTCCAAGCTGATCGACGGTACCTTCCCTGACTATGAAAAGGTTATTCCGAAGGGCAATGATAAGGTGATGAAGGTTGAGAATGGGGTCTTTGCCCAGTCTGTTGACCGTGTTTCGACCGTATCCAACGAGCGCGGCCGTGCCGTCAAGCTGAGCCTTGAGCAAGGGCGTCTGGTTCTCTCCGTCTCCAACCCGGATTCGGGTACGGCGACCGATGAGGTGCTTGTCGATTATAGTGCCGAACCGATGGAAATTGGCTTCAATGCCCGTTATCTGCTCGACATCACAAACCAGCTGGAAAGCGATCAGGCTTGTTTCCGTCTGGCGGATTCCGGCTCGCCGACCCTCATCCATGATGAAGGCAATGACAGCACTCTTTACGTGCTGATGCCGATGCGCGTCTAGAACCAGTGCCGAATGCTTGTGCTGGATAATTGACAATGAGGGCGCAGCATGCGCCCTTTTTGACTCCTGACCCTAGCTGGAGCGTGACAGACTAGGGCGTAATGGCAGGAGCGTGACGGAATGAAAGAAAGCTTGAATGACAGGCATTGAGTCGAGCCATGAGGAAAGAGAATCCGGTGCCTCAGACGCAATGGATGGGGCTGGTTCTGGCGTGGATCGCATTGCCGCCGCATCGGTCACCCTGTCGGATTTCCGCAATTACACGACCCTGTCTCTTCCACTCACTGGTCGCCATGTTGTTCTGACCGGAGCCAATGGCTCGGGCAAAACCAATCTGCTGGAAGCGATTTCCTTTCTTTCGCCCGGGCGCGGGCTGCGCCGCGTTGCCTATACGGACATTGCCCGTGAGGGGGCGTCAGGTAGCTGGGCGGTCTCTGTTGCTCTTGACACCCCTTATGGCGACGTCAAGCTTGGCACGGGCTTGCAGCCGGGACCGGATGGCAGCTTGCAACGGCGCATCCGGATCAATGGTGCAGCGGCGCGCTCAGCCGAAGCGATGGCCGATCATGTCAGCGTCTTGTGGCTGACGCCGCAAATGGACAGCCTGTTTACCGGGGCTGCCTCGGAGCGGCGCAAATGGCTTGACCGGATGGTTTTGGCCATCGACAAGAGCCACGGGGCGCGGGTCAATGCGTTCGAAAAGGCCATGCGCCAGCGCAACCGCCTATTGGAGGACAGCCCGAATGAGCGGGTCTGGCTCGATGGCATCGAAGGGCAAATGGCCGAATATGGCTCGGCCATTGCCACGGCGCGGGCGGAAATGATTTCGTTCCTGAATCGATCCCTGTCAATCCTGCATGGGGCGGAGGCCGGATCGGCCTTTCCGAATGCGCTTTTGGCGCTGGAGGGCCTGTTGGAGACAGAGGCTTTCTCCCGTCCAGCCATTGACAGTGAAGAGCATTATCGGGGTCTGCTGGCCGAGATGCGCCATAGGGACCGGGCCGCCGGGCGAACGCTGGAAGGCCCCCATCGCTCGGACCTGTTGGTTCGTCATGGGCCAAAGGATATGCCTGCTGCAAAATGCTCGACCGGGGAGCAGAAAGCCCTGCTGCTTGGGATCGTGCTGGCCCATGCGCATCTGGTGGCGGAACGACGCGGACGGACACCGCTGGTCTTGCTTGACGAGGTTGCGGCGCATCTCGATGAAAGCCGCAGGCTCGCCCTGTTCGATCTGTTGGATCGACTGGGCTGTCAGGCCTGGGTGACCGGGACGGATGATGCGGTCTTTGCGCTTCTGGGGGATCGCGCCGAGCGATTCCATGTAGAAATGGGCATCGTTGAGAAAGTCAAAGCCTGAAACGGAAAAACTGAATGGAAAGACAGGTGCAAACCATCTATGGTCGCGCAATGAAACGTCTTCTCGTCGATACCTCCGTCACCATTTTGTTTTTCACCGCGGTTGCCAGCTTTACCGAGCTGGTCATTGCCGGAATGGCGCTTGAAACGGTCCTGCTGACCCGTCTGATCATGATGCCGGTCATGATCCTGACCGGTCGACCTTACGGTCTTTATCGCGATTGGTGGATGATGTGCGTCCCCAACGGCTCCACCAGCGTGAGAACAATGATCGACATCGTTGCATTCTTGAGCTTTCAAGTCCCTGTTTATGTTGCTACATTGCTCTTTGCTGGGGCGCGGTGGAGTGAAATTGTCACCGCGGTCAGTTCGGCCTTTATTTTGATGGTGCTTGTTAGTCGTCCGTTCGGACTTGTGCTGGACTTTGCGCGTCGCAAGGCAGGTATTGCTGTCTAGGCCATTCGTACAGGCTAGACCTGATGGATCAAGGGAAGAGGGATGGTCAAGAAAAGACGCAAATGGCGGTTTTCCAACTCACCCAACAGCCTCATCATCATGGTGCTGTCGGTCTCGGCTCTGATCATGCTTTGGATCGGCGGTGGGCCATTTATCAATCCGCGTGGCGACGACGACCCGGTTCTGAAACGTGGCCTTGATGGTGAGAATATTCGTCGCGCCGGACACAGGCTCTATAATGCCCAATGCCTGAATTGCCACGGGGTGAATGGGCGCGGCACCAGCTTTGGACCACCCCTTGTCCATGCTCTTTATGCGCGCTCCAAACTGTCGAATCGGGCCTTCCTTCAGGCGATCTTTTATGGCACGCCGCAGAAGCACTGGTCCTATGGTCCGATGGAGCCGCTTGATGGCATCAGTCAAGTGGAGGCGGCGCAGATTCTGGCCTATATTCGCAGCCGTCAGGATGCCTCGAAAAACCGCTAATTTCTGCTCGATTCACGGGCTTTTTTCAGGGCTTTGGCATTCAGTAGCAAAACTCTCCACAATGGCCCCGAACAAGTGGGCTTTGCTGGGGCTTTGAGAGGCTCGTAGAGTTGAAAGCGGAGCGAAACCACGTATAAGTGAAGGGTTCCTCCCAGCCTAAGGATGACTGATTCGCATGAGCGATAACCAAGTTGAGAATAACAGCGCAGACTATGGCGCAGACTCCATCAAAGTGCTCAAGGGTCTGGATGCGGTTCGCAAGCGTCCGGGCATGTATATCGGTGATACCGATGATGGTTCGGGCCTGCATCACATGGTCTATGAGGTGGTCGACAATGCCATCGACGAGGCGCTTGCAGGGCATGCCGATCTGGTCACCGTCACGCTGAATGTCGATGGCTCTGTGACCGTCACCGACAATGGCCGTGGCATCCCGACCGATGTGCATCAGGAAGAAGGTATCTCAGCGGCTGAAGTCATCATGACCCAGCTCCATGCGGGTGGCAAATTCGACCAGAATAGCTACAAGGTGTCCGGTGGCCTGCACGGCGTTGGCGTCTCTGTGGTCAATGCCCTGTCGACCAAACTGGTTTTGCGCATCTGGCGTGATGACAAAGAGCATGAAATTGAGTTTTCCCATGGGGACGCGGTCGCACCGCTGAAGGTCAATGGCCCCGCCAACGGCAAGAAGGGCACCGAGGTGACCTTCTATCCAAGCGACCAGACCTTCACCCATATCGAGTTCAAGTTTGCGACCCTGGAACATCGCCTGCGCGAGTTGGCTTTCCTTAATTCCGGTGTTCGCATCCTGCTGTCGGACAATCGCGGACCGGATCCGGTGACCGAGGAAATGCTCTATGAGGGCGGTCTGGAGGCGTTTGTCCGTTACCTCGACCGCACCAAGAAGCCATTGATCGAAAAACCTCTGGCCGTCACTGCGGAGAAAGACGGCATCACGGTGGAAGCCGCGCTTTGGTGGAATGACAGCTATCATGAGCATGTGCTCTGCTTTACCAACAACATCCCCCAACGCGATGGCGGCACCCATTTGGCCGGTTTCCGCGCAGCTCTCACGCGTCAGATCACCTCTTACGCGGAAAGCTCCGGGCTGTTGAAACGCGAGAAAGTCAATCCCAGCGGTGACGATTGCCGTGAAGGCCTGACCTGCGTTCTGTCGGTCAAGGTGCCCGATCCGAAATTCTCCTCCCAGACCAAGGACAAGCTGGTCTCATCGGAAGTGCGGCCGGTTGTTGAGAATCTGGTCAATGCGGCCTTGAACGAGTGGTTGGAAGAGAATCCTGCAGAAGGCAAGATGATCGTCTCCAAGGTGGTGGAAGCCGCTGCCGCCCGCGAAGCGGCGCGCAAGGCCCGCGAGCTGACCCGCCGCAAGGGCGCGCTCGATATTGCCTCACTGCCAGGCAAGCTGGCCGACTGTCAGGAACGCGACCCTGCCAAGTCTGAATTGTTCCTGGTGGAGGGTGATTCCGCAGGTGGTTCGGCCAAACAGGGCCGATCCCGCGCCAATCAGGCGATCCTTCCGTTGCGTGGTAAGATCCTTAATGTGGAACGCGCCCGCTTTGACAAGATGTTGTCCAGTCAGGAGATCGGCACGCTGATCACCGCTCTTGGCACCGGCATCGGGACGGAAGAGTTCAATCTGCAAAAATTGCGCTATCACAAGATCATCATCATGACCGATGCTGACGTCGATGGCGCGCACATTCGGACCCTTTTGTTGACCTTCTTCTTCCGACAAATGCCGGAACTGGTGGAAGCTGGCTATCTCTATATTGCCCAACCACCGCTTTACAAGGTCAAGCGTGGCCAGTCCGAGCAATATCTCAAAGATGAGCTGGCCTTTGAGAACTATCTGATCGATGCAGGCATCGATGAAGCAGTGGTGACCACTGGGTCGGGCGTGGAGCGCGCTGGACCGGATCTACGATCTTTGCTGGATGAAGCCCGTCATTTCGGCGCCGTTCTGAATGGCCTGCACTCTCGCTATAGTCGCTCTGTTGTCGAGCAGGCGGCGATCAGTGGCCTGTTTGACAGCTCCACCTCGGAAAGCCCTGAAGCCACCCAGGAAGCGCTGGCACGGGTCTCCCGTCGCCTTGACCGGGTGGCTGAGGAAACCGAACAGGGTTGGAGCGGCCATGTCGAAGAGGATGGCGGGTATCGCTTCGAGCGTGAAGTGCGCGGCGTCAAGGAAGTGGCCTTCCTCGATGCAGCTTTGCTGCAGTCCGCCGATGCGCTCAAACTCAACAAGCTGGGCAGTGAGCTCAAAGAGAGTTTCGACTATGGCACGGTCATGCGTCGCCGCGACAAGGAATATGTGATCTATGGTCCGATGTCGCTACTCAACGAAGTCTATACCCTCGGGCGCAAGGGCATTTCCATGCAGCGTTATAAAGGCCTTGGCGAGATGAATGCCGAGCAGCTGTGGGAAACAACACTCGATCCGGAAGCACGTACCCTGCTGCAGGTCCGCGTGCAGGAAGCCGACGATGCGGATGACATTTTCGCCAAGCTGATGGGTGATGATGTGGAACCACGCCGCAACTTCATTCAGGACAATGCGCTGAATGTTGCCAACCTCGATATCTGACGGAATTGTGGCGTGACCAATGCCAAGGACATCATAGCCGCCCTTGAGATGCAGCCGCATCCCGAGGGCGGCTATTTTTGTGAAACCTTCCGTGATGCGGAAGGGCCGGACGGACGTGGCTATTCAACCGCCATCTATTATTTGCTGGAAGCGGGCGATCGGTCCCACTGGCACCGGGTGGATGCCTCCGAACTCTGGTTTTGGCATGCTGGTGCGCCCTTGTTGCTCAGCCAATCGGCAGCTGGCAAAAACTCCGAGTCCCGAATTTTGGGGCCGGATATTCTGGCCGGCGAACGCCCCCAAATCATCGTGCCGCGCCACCATTGGCAATCGGCTGAAAGTACCGGCGACTGGACGCTGGTCAGCTGCACGGTTGCGCCGGGCTTTGTGTTTGAGGGTTTCGAAATGGCGCCTCCCGATTGGCAGCCAGAGCAAGAAGGCCAACACTCCTGACCAGCCATCTCCTAAGCAGAATGGTGTATAAGCGATTGGTCCCTTTGCGGAACAATCTTGTCAAATGGCGTGCAAGCTGCCTAAGATGAACCGTTCCGATGGTCATCAATGCCCCAATTTCGGCAAAACCATCCGGTCCAACAGATGAACACACCAACCAGACCCTGAAGGAGGATGTTTATGATTGTCATGACTGACCTCCGGGCAATAGCTGTCTGATGACAGTTCTGATCTTGCCTGGACCCACCGGCCTCGCCGAAAGGCTTGTGCCGACGATGATCTTTTACCTATAGGCAAGACAATGATGTCTTTTGAAGACTTTCTGGGCAAAGCTCCTGCCCCCAGCACGGAGCGACGTTTGTCCGATCTGGGCTTTAGCAACCATTTCACGCGCCAACTCGATCTGGATGAGGTGGAGACCCTTACCCCCTATCGCATCAGTGAAATCCAGCGCTCCGTCGTGGTGGGCATGGGGGAGGCGGATACCCGCACCCTGCGCACGCCGCACAAGGTACCGACTTCGGCCTTTGGCGTCGGGGACTGGGTGTTGGCGGATCATACCGACCTGATCAACCGTCGGCTCGATCCCTACAGTGCGCTCATTCGGCGCGCGGCAGGCTCGGATGTATCCGAGCAGATCATGGCAACCAATGTCGACGTGCTGTTCATCGTGACCTCCTGCAATGATGATTTCAATCTGGCGCGTCTTGAGCGGTTTTTGGCACTGGCCAAGGATGCAGAGGTGGATCCGGTGATCCTGATCACCAAGGTGGATCTGTGCGAAGACACGGACAGTTATCTTGATCAGGCCCGTGGCTTGATGAAAGATGTGGATGTTCTGGGGCTCAATGCCAAGGACGCCCATGCGGTGGAGCTTTTGTCTCCATGGTGTCGACCGGGCAAGACCATTGCCATGGTTGGTTCGTCAGGGGTGGGCAAGACCACCTTGCTAAACGGTTTGACCGGCCGGGAAGATGCCACCCAGGCCATTCGCGAGGATGATGCCAAGGGGCGCCATACCACCACCTTCCGTTCATTGCATCCGGCGCTCAACGGCGCGTGGCTGGTGGATACTCCGGGCATTCGCGCCCTGCGGCTGCATGAAAAGAGCACCGGCATCGAGCAGGTATTCGACGATATTGTCGAACTGGCCAGCCAGTGCAAATTCAATGATTGCCAGCATGAAACCGAGCCGAAATGCGCGGTACAAGCGGCCATCAAGGCGGGAGAGCTGGAGCCGGAACGGCTCGATCGCTGGCGTAAATTGCAAGCCGAGGACAACCGCAACAGCGAGAGCATTGCCGAGAATCGCAAGCGCACCAAAGCCTTTGGCAAGATGGTGAAATCGGCTATCAAAGACAGTGATCGTTTCAAGGGTCGGACCCGGGACGACGACTGAACCAAGCCGGATCCACCTTCTGCATAGTGCCTGACCTTCTGGCAGATCACTCTTGGCGGGGCGTTGCAAGACGTCCTGCCGCGTCCCTTCTGGCCTATGTCCATCGACCCTTTGCGCGCTTCCCGCATGGCGCTGACCGCCTTCTTCATTGCAGACGACGCAAAAAGGCCCCCGGTTATCCGAGAGGCCTTTCAAAAGCGGAAAAATCGCGAAAACCAAATATCGTTACGGTCTCGATATAATCATGATTATGGAATCAAGATCAGCGAACCTGTGGTTTTCCGCGCTTCGAGATCTTCATGTGCCTTGGCGGCATCGGCCAGCGCATATTCGGTTGGCGGGGTGATTTTGACACCACCAGAGGCCAAAGCTGCAAAAAAGTCCTGGCTGGCTGCGGTCAGATCTTCCGGCGTGGAAATGAAATCATAGAGCGTCGGACGGGTGACCATTAGCGAGCCTTTGGCGCCGAGAATGCCAAGATTGACCCCTTCCACTGGACCGGATGCATTGCCATAGGAGATCAGCAGGCCGCGCGGGCGCAGGCAATCAAGCCCGTCCATGAAGGTGTCTTTGCCGACGCCATCGAAAACCACTGGCAGTTTTTCACCGCCGGTAAAGTCCAAAACCCGTTCCGGAACCGATTCGGTGCGATAGTTGATTACGCAGTCACAGCCAAGGCTTTTGGCCAACTCGGCTTTTTCCTCTGAGCCGACCGTGCCGATGACGGTGGCCCCCAGCGCTTTGAGCCATTGCACCGCCAAAGTGCCGACACCACCAGCCGCCGCGTGGAACAAAACGGTCTCCCCCGCCTTGACCGGGTAGATCTGGCGGATGAGATATTGCACCGTCAGGCCCTTGAGCAGGGAAGCGGCAGCATCCTTTGACGAGATCGACGTTGGCAAAAGCACAGCCACATTGGCATCGATCACATGATGGGTGGCATAGGTTCCCATTGCGCCGGAACAATAGGCCACCCGGTCACCAGCCTTGATATGGCTGACGCCTTCGCCAACCGAGCGAACAATGCCTGCGGCTTCACGCCCCAGCCCGGAAGGCATGTGCGGGACGGGATAGAGACCGGAGCGGAAATAGACGTCGATGAAGTTGACACCAATGGCATCATGACGGACCAAAATCTGACCCGGAGCGAGTTCAGGAATGTCCCTTTCTACAAGCTTCATCTGTTCCGGTCCGCCGGTGGATTCGATTTCAATGCGGGACATCGTGCTCATGGCTTCCTCCGTTGGCTTCGTGACAGCCCTGTCCTTTGGGTGTTTGTCTTTGAGCGGATGACTAACGTAGGCAGCTTGTCAAAAATTGCAATGAAAGAATGGGGTCATTGGCATTTTCAGGACCACTTGTTCCTGTTGACCTTTTTGCCATTCCATATCCAGAAAGACTTTGGTCACTGCCTTGTGCTAAAAAGACCGAAAATCACCATCCGGACATCCTCATGCGCGCCCAGCCTTCCCCTGCCCGTCCCAATCCGTCCAAGCCACCCAGGCGCATTCGTCCTGTGTTGCTGGCTTGCGGCTTTCTGGCGCTCGGCATTGGTGCTTTTGCGCTGACCATGCCCGGCCTGTGGATCTGGGTCGGCGCAAGTCTCTGGGGCCTTGCGGGGATGATCTATATGGCGCATCTGGTGGAGGCGGTGGGCAATCCGACCCGACAGCCCGAGAAAGAAGCTCATCTGCAGCAACAATTGAAGGAAATCGACCTGCAATGCGAGCATTTGCAGGATCAGAATTGGGAATTGCGGGAGGCGGAACAGAAGTATCGTACCTTGCTCGACCGTCAGGACGATATCCTGCTGCATCTGGATGATGCGGGACGCATCCAATATGCCAATGATGCCTTTGGGCGCTATTTTGAGGCAGATCTCCGCCAGTCGCCTTTCCTTGCCGAAGCAACAGGCGAACAGGCTGAGACAAGCGAGATGCCTCTGCGCCATGAAGCGGAACCTTTGTGGGAGCGACACCTGGAGACCAAGCAGGGCGATACATGGTTCAGATGGACCGAAACCCTGATGCGCACCAACCAGCGCGCAAACGAGAGAGGCAGCGAAGGCCTGCACTTGCTGATTGCCCGCGACATCACGGCCTATAAACGCATGGAAGCGGCGAGTGAGGCCAAATCGCGGTTTCTGGCGACCATCAGCCATGAGATGCGTACACCGCTGAATGGTATTATCGGCATGGCCAATCTCTTGGAAACGACGCCCCTTTCCGCCGAACAAAGCAATTACAATCAGGCGCTCAGGCAATCGGGGACCGCTCTTCTCGCGCTGGTCAATGATGTGCTGGATCTCTCGCGGATCGAGGCGGGCAAGTTGACCTTGCGGCCGGAATGGACCTCTCCGACCCGCTTGATGGAGGATGTGCTGGAATTGCTGGCCCCGGACGCGCAGGACAAGGGCCTGTCGGTAGCCTCCTGGGTGGGGCAAGCGGTGCCGGACAAGATGCTGATCGATCCGGTGCGGGTGCGTCAAATTCTTATCAATCTGCTGGGCAATGCGATCAAATTCACCGCTGAAGGCGCGATCAATCTGTCACTTGACTGCGAAGGCCCATTGCAGGAAGGAGAGCAGGCGACCCTGTTGCTCTCGGTGCGCGACACCGGCCCCGGCATCAACGACGGGATGATTGAGCGACTGTTTGAGGAGTTTGAACAAGCGGATCAATCCACCACCCGGCCCCATGACGGGGCGGGACTGGGTTTGGCCATTTCCCGCCGTCTGGCGCGGCTGATGGAGGGTGATATCGAGCTGGTGAGCAAGGTTGGCAAGGGCTCAACCTTCACCTTGCGCCTGAAAGGCGACTGGCTGGCGGGGGAAGCGCAAGAGGCGCGCTCCCCGGAACCCGGCCACACCGAAATGCGCCCCGTTTCTGCGGGACAAGCACTCACCGGAGATCAATTGGTCGGCATCGATCTGACGCAGGCCGACAGTCGCGCGCTTTATGCCTATTGTCAGGATTGGGGCGTTGATTTTCAACCATTCAGCCTAGAAGCCTGGCAGCGGAAGGGCGCTGACATGGCGCCGGATCATTTGCTGATCAATGGGGCAGAGCCAGACAAGGTTGCCGACATTCTTGCAAGTTTCGACCCATTGCGCGGCGGCAGCCTGACCCGTCCCGTGCCACAAAGCCGAATCATCCTCTTGGAGCCGGGGGAACGGCGGGTCATTCCGCAAATGCGCGACAGCGGTATCACCGCCTATCTGGTCAAGCCCGTGCGGCAAAGCTCGCTACATCAAGCCCTGCTCGGCCATCCCGCTTTGCGCGCTCATCCGGACCAACTGGTGCAGCAGCCAAACCCGTCAAACCAATCTGGGCAGAGCGGTTCAGACAGCGGCCAAAAGGTGACAGAAGCCAAATCCACTCTGTCTGAGACCGCACATATCCTGCTTGTGGAAGATAATGAAATCAACGCGCTCTTGGCCCGGACAGCGCTGCAAAAGGCTGGCATGACGGTCACCATGGCCAAGTCGGGGGAAGAGGCGCTTCGCCTTTATGCCTCCCTTCATGCCTCAGGCACCGCCTTTGATCTGGCTTTGCTGGATTTGCATATGCCTGATATGGACGGGATCGCCCTGTTTGATGCGCTGGAGCGTCAGGATACAGACCTCAATCGCTCGGTACCCAAGCTTGCTTTCACAGCCGATGCGCTCGAAGAAACCCGCCAGCAATGTCTCGATCATGGCTTTAGCGGTTTCATCGTCAAGCCCGTTGAGCCTGACACTCTCGTTGAGATTGTCAGCAAAAGTCTGAGCTGATCAGAACCGTCACAAATCTGTGCTTTTGGGATGCTATCGCTCCGCAAAATACGGCAAGAACCGGATTATGGGTCTGGTTGGCGGGCAGGAGCGGCCAATTTGACGCTAATGGTTGCAGACAACCCAAAAACAAGGCACAAATTTGGGAGCGAAGCGCCGTCAACGCGAATCAAAAATGATGTGACGGAATGAAGGGGAAAAAACCCAATGGCGATGTTGGACAAAGAGCCCACAGCCTTGCTTGGTGGTGATCAGGCAGGCAAGTCCTCGTTCAAGAAGCCTGATTTGCCCAAAAAGCTCCTTGAGGCCCTACGGCGCAACCGTCTGCGCGACGGGCGTCCGATCAGTTCGATGCCAATCACGCTGGGGCGGGTTGGCTCGCTGGAAATTCGCCTTGCGCAGACCGAGCGGGAAATCCGCAAGGCCCAGCGCCTGCGCTACAAGGTTTTCTACAAGGAAATGGCGGCCAAGCCGGACAGCCATACCAAATTTACCCGCCGGGACGCGGATGCGTTTGATGCCATTTGCGACCATCTTCTGGTGCTCGACCACGAGCCGCCCAAAAAGAAATTCAGCCGCAAGGCGCCGCGCATTGTTGGCACCTATCGCTTGTTGCGCCAGGAAATGGCCAATCTGTATGGCGGCTTTTACTCGGCCAACGAATTCAACATCCAGCCCATTCTCGATGCCCACCCCGATCGCCGCTTTCTGGAGCTTGGACGCTCCTGTGTGCTGAAGGATTATCGCACCAAACGCACCATCGAGCTGCTCTGGCAAGGCATTTGGGCCTATGTCCAAATTCACAAGATCGACGTGATGATCGGCTGCGCTTCGCTATCCGGAACGGATCCGAAAGAATTGGCTGAACCGTTGACTTTCCTCTCCAAGGTGGGCAAACCACCGGAAGACTGGAAGGTGGAAGCCTGGCCCCACATAAGGGTGCCATTGGTGCAAAGCGATCCGGACAGCATCAATGACAAGCAGGCCTTGCGGCAGCTGCCGCCCTTGCTCAAGGCCTATATGCGAATTGGCTGCTATTTCGGCGAAAGCGCCATGGTGGATCATCAGTTCGGCACCACCGATGTCTTCATCATCATGCCGGTGGACAATATCGATCCGAAATATGTTCAGCATTACAGCACGTCCCATGTGCAGGACGCGGTTGCTCTGCACAATTGAGATTGTGCTTGCATTTGACTGAAGCATGACACGCAAAAGGCCGCTCCGATGAGCGGCCTTTTTTGTTTCGATTTGGTTTGCCTGTTGGCTTACCTGTTATCTGGGCATCAAGCGCCGAGATTATACGCAGCCAAAGCGGCCATATTGACGATCTCGACATCGGTTGCGCCAAGCGGCAGGATCTGCACCGGCTTGTCAAGGCCGACCAGCAGCGGGCCAAGAATGGTGGCACCGCCCAGTTCCTGCAGCATCTTGGTGGAAATGGAGGCTGCGTGGAAGGCAGGCATGACCAGTACGTTGGCCGGTTCGGACAGGCGACAGAACGGATAGGCTGCCATCAAGTCACCATTCAGGGCGACATCGGCGGCCATTTCTCCGTCATATTCGAAGTCTACGCGGACGGCGGTCAAGGATGCGGACCGCATCACGCAGATTGTCCGACCGTTCGCCTTCGGGGGTGACCGAAGGTGGAGTAGGCCAGCATGGCGACGCGCGGCTCGATGCCCAGCTTGCGGGCAACACCTGAAGCTTCCTCGGCAATGTCGGCCAGCTCTTCGGCGGTCGGCATGTCGTGAACGGCCGTGTCGGTCACCAGCACCGTGCGGTCCTTACAGAGCGCGATGGTGACACCGACCACCCGATGACCGGGCCGCGGATCAATGACCTTCTGGACATCTTCGAGCACGATGGAATAGTTCCTTGTGACACCGGAGACCATGGCATCGGCGTCACCCATGGCGACAATCGAGGCGGCAAAAGATGTTGCGATCACTATTCACCATGCGCAGGCAGTCGCGATAGAGATATCCCTTGCGCTGCAGACGGCGATAGAGATTGTTGGCATAATCCTCGATGCGAGCCGACAGGCGGGCATTGATCAGCTCGATGCCCGGTCGATCGATATCGATGCCCGCAGCCTCAGCCCGCTTGCGAATCTTATCGTCGCGCCCGACCAGAACCGCTGTGCCGAGTTCTTCATTGACGAAGGACACCGCTGCACGGATGACTTGCTCCTCCTCACCCTCGGTAAAGGACCACCCGGCGCGGATTGCGGCGCACGCGGCTATAGACGCGCTGGAGGGTGGAGGCGAGCGGATCGCGGCGGGCGCTCAGCTGCTGGGCGTAGGATTGCAGATCGACCATAGGCTTTCGTGCCACACCACTTTCCATGGCGGCTCGAGCCACCGCTGGCGGGATGGAGGAGATCAATCGCGGATCAAACGGCACGGGGATGATATAATCCGGGCCAAATTTCGGCCGGTTGCCCTGATAGGCGTTGGCGACTTCGTCCGGCACATCTTCGCGAGCAAGATCGGCCAGCGCACGGGCGGCGGCGATCTTCATCGCATCGTTGATTTCGGTTGCTCGTACATCAAGCGCGCCACGGAAAATATATGGGAAGCCGAGCACATTGTTGACCTGGTTGGGATAGTCGGACCGACCAGTGGCGACAATGGCATCATCGCGCACAGCCTGCACCTCTTCGGGTGTGATTTCCGGATCCGGGTTGGCCATGGCAAAGATGATCGGATTTGGCCCCATACCGGCCACCATCTCGGGCGTCAAGGCACCCTTGACGGACACGCCAAAGAAGACGTCAGCCCCTTTCAGGGCCTCTTCCAGCGAGCGGGCGTCCGTCTTGACAGCATGGGCCGACTTCCACTGGTTCATGCCTTCCTTGCGGCCCTGATAGATCGGGCCCTTGGTGTCGCACAGGATGACATTGTCGTTGGGTACGCCCATCGCCTTGACCAGCTCGATACAGGCAATGCCGGCGGCACCTGCGCCGTTGCAGACCAGCTTGATGTCCTTGATGTTGCGGTTGGTCAGATGGAGCGCATTGAACAGGCCGGCAGCCGCGATGATGGCCGTGCCATGCTGGTCGTCATGGAAGACCGGGATATCCATGACTTCTTTGAGCTTCTGTTCAATGATGAAGCATTCCGGCGCCTTGATGTCCTCAAGGTTGATGCCCCCGAAAGAGGGGCCAAGATAGCGGACGGCTTCGATGAAGACATCGGCGTCCTGAGCATCCACTTCCAAATCGATGGAATCAATGTCGGCAAACCGCTTGAACAGAACGGCCTTGCCTTCCATCACCGGCTTGGAGGCAAGTGCGCCCAGATTGCCAAGACCAAGAATGGCGGACCCGTTTGAAATCACTGCAACAATATTGCCGCGCGCGGTATAGTCAAAGGCGGTCGAGGGATCTTCGGCAATGGCGCGAACGGGGGCTGCCACACCGGGCGAATAGGCCAGCGAAAGATCGCGCTGGGTCGCCATGGGCTTGGATGCCACGATTTCGATTTTGCCGGGACGGCCTTTCTGGTGAAAAATCAGCGCTTCTTCGTCTGTTACGGAAACGCCTGCTTTTACATTGTCATCACCCACGGTGTACTCCTCCGGTCTTAGCGCACCCGTTGTGCGAGCGGGCGCTGGTCACCCCATTTTCGAAGGTCTACTTGCAGATGTTCGAAAATAGTATCACTGGCAGTTATGCACATTAACGCGTCATGGCCAACTAACAATCTGGCAATTTGGTCCAGTCTGTGGTCTCGGTTCTTGAGGATTGTTAAGTTGCCGCAATCCGTATGGAAAAGAGTCGCCCTGACAAACCTTATTATTGAAAGCATCAAACAGGAAGTCCAGTAGGTAGATGTCCGAAGAGACGCATAGCAAAGCATCCAGCGCAGAATTGGTCAAGTCGGCCCAGAAGCCCACGCCGATGATGGAGCAGTTTCTCGAAATCAAAGCAGCCAATCCGAAAGCCTGCTTTTCTATCGCATGGGCGATTTCTATGAATTGTTCTTTGATGATGCGATCAAGGCCTCAAAGGCGCTTGGAATCACGTTGACCAAGCGCGGCAAGCATCTGGGCGAAGACATCCCCATGTGCGGTGTGCCCATTCATGCGGCCGAAGGCTATCTGGAACGGCTGATTGCCGTTGGCTACAAGGTGGCGGTGTGCGAGCAGACCGAGGATCCGGCGGAAGCCAAGAAACGCGGATCGAAATCGGTGGTGCGCCGGGATGTTGTGCGACTGGTGACGCCGGGCACTCTGACAGAGGACAGTTTGCTCGATGCGTCCAGCTCCAACTATCTGGCGGCCATTGCCCGGATGAAGAAGGGCGATGAGGGCCATCTCTACGGGCTTTCGTGGCTGGACTTGTCGACCGGCGATTATGGCGTGTTGGCGCTTGACCATTTGCGGCTTGGGGCCGAACTGGCGCGGCTTGATCCGCGTGAGGTGATTGTGGCCGATCATATGCTGGGGGAAGAGGATATCCGGCCGGTGCAAGACATGCTGCGGGCGAGCTTCTCGCCGGTGCCACGGGCCTTTTTCGACGGGGCAAGTGCCGAGCGCCGCCTGCTTGACTATTTCGGGCTTTCGACACTGGACGGCCATGGCCATTTCGAGCGGGTCGAGCTGATGGCGGCGAGCGCCGTGTTGGCCTATGTGGAAAAGACCCAGCTGGGGGCCCGTCCGCCCCTGTCGCCGCCGGAGCGGGAAGTCTCAACGCGTACCATGTCGATTGATGCGGCCACGCGCGCCAATCTGGAGCTGGTGCGCACCCTGTCGGGCGACAAGAAAGGCAGCCTTCTTTCGGTGATCGACCGAACGGTAACGGGCGGTGGATCGCGCCTTCTGGCGGCGCGTCTGGCAGCACCACTGGCGCAGCTTGATGAGATTTTGGCGCGGCAGGAGTCTGTCGCATGGTGTCTGGAACAGACGGGCCTCAGAGAGGATTTGCGCAATGCACTGAAGGCGACGCCGGACATGCCGCGGTCCCTGTCCCGCCTGTCGCTTGATCGCGGCGGACCACGGGATCTGGGCACCATTCGCAGCGGTTTTGGTGCAATTTTCGCCATTCTCTCAGAGATTGACAGCCATGTGGGACCTGACGCCCTACCCGCAGAGCTGGCCGAGGCGCGGGGCGCTCTGGCGGCAATGCCGGATGAATTGGGCCAGCTCTTGTCAGCGGCCCTTGTCGACGAGTTGCCTTTGCAAAAACGCGATGGTGGTTTCGTCCGCGAAGGCTATGATGCAAGCCTTGATGAATTGCGCTCATTGCGGGACCAAAGCCGCCGGGTGATTGCCTCCCTGCAGGCCCAATATGCCGAGCAGACCGGGGTCAAGGCCTTGAAGGTCAAGCATAACAATGTCCTTGGCTATTTTATTGAAGTGACTGTCAATCATGCGGACAAGTTGATGTCCGAGCCGCTGAATGAGACCTATATCCATCGTCAGACGCTGGCCAATGTGGTGCGTTTCACCACCACCGAGCTGGCCGATCTGGAGGCGCGGATCGCGTCGGCGGGCGCAAAGGTGATTGCTATCGAGCTTTCCATCTTTGAACGCCTGCGTGATGCTGTTCTGGCCGCCGCACCGCTCATTCTGGAGGCCGCCCATGCGCTGGCGGTGCTTGATGTGTCTGCCGCCCTGGCGACCCTTGCGGACGAGCAAAATTACAGCCGTCCGAAAATGGACAACAGCCTTGCCTTCCGGGTGGAACGTGGCCGCCATCCCGTGGTCGAGTTGGCTCTGGCGCGAGATGGGGGCGAGCAGTTTGTCGCCAATGATTGCGATCTCGGCCCTGACGATAGCCAGCAGAATGGCCGTATCTGGCTGATGACCGGCCCGAACATGGCCGGTAAATCGACCTTTCTGAGACAGAATGCGCTGATTGCCATCCTTGCCCAGATGGGGGCTTTTGTGCCCGCAGAGGAAGCCCATATCGGGCTTGTTGACCGGCTCTTCTCGCGCGTTGGTGCGGCGGATGATCTGGCGCGCGGGCGCTCGACCTTCATGGTGGAAATGGTCGAAACCGCCGCGATCCTCAATCAGGCAGGGGAGCGGTCTTTGGTCATTCTCGATGAAATTGGCCGTGGCACGGCAACCTTTGACGGCCTATCGATTGCCTGGGCGACGATTGAAAGCCTGCATGAAGTCAATCGATCGCGGGCGCTGTTCGCCACCCATTATCATGAATTGACAATTCTGCATGAAAAGCTCGACCGGCTGATGAATGCCACCGTCCGGGTGAAGGAATGGCAGGGGGATGTGGTCTTTCTGCATGAAATCGTGCCCGGGGCTGCGGATCGCTCCTATGGCATTCAGGTGGCAAAACTGGCTGGCCTGCCAGATGCGGTGATCCACCGGGCCCGCGACGTGCTGGAGCATCTGGAAGAAGGCGACCGGCAGGCGCCTGCCATGACCATTGACGATTTGCCTCTATTTTCGGCACCTG
>CAXXSO010000055.1:0-60273 GCA_963676965.2 uncultured Cohaesibacter sp. | reverse complement strand
ACCAGTGCTCGTTGGACACTGAAGGTTCGCGGAAAGTGCGCTATAGGCCAGATGGAGTCCATTGCCTCAGATTGCCCTGGTGGGTTTACATTTCAAGCGCAACACCGAAGTTTTCTGCGAATGCCTCGAATGGGGTTTTGCATCCAAGACATTTACGCGGTGTTGAGTTAATGATGAATGTCAGCGTTTGAAATGAAAATCCACCCCGTCATAATCGTTGCGAAGTGATACTGCTCTGCCCATTCTGCACTCAGAAATCTATGAAAACCATTGATTCAGAAAATGCCGAAAAAGGGAATCCCTAAATTGAGTCAAATATCTTAGCTCAATGGTATAATTTTTCAAAAATTCTCTTCACAACTCTTTCAGAGCCTTTATAAGATAAATGATTTCCATCTTTGTATAGTGGCTCCATATCTTCAGTCATAAATTCGCACATATTTCGTGAGCAAAATAGGTCAAGCGTATCTATAAATATTACACCATGAAATTTTTTTTTAAATATTTTTTCTATCTTGATGTTTCTGTTTTTATACTTTTCTATATTCATAATTTCATTATTAAAATCTTCTTTATAAAAAATTGTCTTAGCAATAAAGTCGGGAATTTTCAAATTATACTCAGGAGAATCTTTTAAAATATATATTTCTTTATTAAACTTTTTAAGAAATTTAATTGTACTAAATAAAGATTTTTCAACAAAGTCCGTATTTTCGTCTGCAGTTCTTCCAAAATCAGCATTATATCCATATATTGTTCTTACTCTGTCACCCCAACGCATTCCTTCTGTATAATTAGACCACTCCGCAATGAGTATCACTTTTTTTATGCTCATATTGTTCGCAACAACAGTTAACGATTCCTTGATTTCACGATAGCACTCAGGATTCTTTTTTGAGCCTAGAACACGTAATCCTAATAAGGGTGCACACCAGCTTCCATTGAAAGTAAGAGCACTTTTTCTCTGAGCCTCAAGTTCTTCGGAGAATGCATCCGTTAACGCGGCGGCATGGCTATCGCCAATAATAGCAATATCAGCTGGTGTGTCTGCTCCTATCTTGCAGACGATCCCACTTTTAATTTCATCAGCACTCAATTTATTATGGCAGCCGCTTGTATCTCCATTTAGACCAGACAGTGCAGCAAGTGCCGCTTCGGGCAATCTTGATGGTACTCCTTTTGCAAAATGTCCAAATAGCCCAATGCAGATGATCAAAGCCGCCATTGCGGCCCCAGCAGAGAACACCATTTTCCGGCTTGTGGTTTGCTTGTTTCTAAACGGAAGCTCCACATATCGCCAACTGATGTAGGCCATGACAAGGGTGACAATACAAAGGCCCCCCATCAACCAAAGGCTCGGCTCCGTTAAGCTTCTATGCCGAGCAAAGACCATTAGTGGGTTATGCCAAAGATAGGCGCTGTAACTGATCAGGCCGATGCCAACAAACCCTTTGATACTGAGCAGTCGATTTACCCATGTTCCCTGAGAGGCAAACATTATGATCAATCCGGCTCCGACTGTCGGTACCAGCGCAGGCAATCCTGGAAATGCGGTGCGTTCATCAAAAACAAATATCGAATAAGTGACCATCAGGAAGCCAAGTAAGCTCAATGCTTGATGGATTCGTCGGTCCAAACCATGATGGAATTTTAGGTAATCGTGCAAATAGAATGCAGCAAACACACCTACTAACAACTCCCACGCACGGGTTGGTAACAAGAAGAATGCCGCATTAGGTTTGTTCAACGCCCCCCAATGACCAAGGCCAAGACTAACCACAAATGCCACTGCAATCAGCCCGAGTACCCAGCGACGACCTAACCGCCATGTAATCATCATGAAAAGCGGGAAGAAAATATAATATTGTTCTTCGACAGCCAAGCTCCATGTATGCAAGAGCGGTTTTAGCTCAGATGTAGTCGCAAAATAACCCGTTTCTCGCCAGAAGAGAATATTCGACGAAAAGGTCGATACGGCCACAAGACTTTGCGCAAAGTCTTTCATGTCTGGTGGTAAAAGCCACAACCAGGCAAAGGGCAGACAAGCGAGCAGAACAAAAAACAGCGCAGGTAGAATGCGCCGCGCACGTCGCTCATAGAAGTTCAGAAGACTGAACTTCTCTTGTTCCAGATCGGATACGATAATCGAGGTTATCAGATAGCCGCTGATGACAAAAAATATGTCAACGCCCACAAACCCTCCGCTGAAGACTTCAAAACCGGCATGGAACAATATGACAGGAACGACTGCAACGGTCCGCAGACCATCAATCTCGGGACGGTACTTCATCTATAGCACTCAAAATGAGAAAATAAATGCTCTTGCTGATCAGAATGTATCATAAGTAGAAAATATTTTTTGGCTTTAGCGGGCGCGGCACACATATCCTTAATCCGACTCAAACAGGTCTCTGGTAAAGACCTTGTCGGTCACATCTTTGATCTCATCTGACATGCGGTTGGCGACAATGACATCGGAGCGGCTCTTGAATTCCTCAAGATCGCTAACAACCGCTGAATTGAAGAAATTCTCATCTTTGAGCGCAGGCTCATAGACGATCACATCGATGCCCTTGGCCTTGATTCGCTTCATAATCCCCTGAATGGAAGAGCTGCGGAAATTGTCAGAATTGGTTTTCATCACCAGCCGGTAGACGCCTACCGTCTTGGGCCGCTTGGCAATGATGCTGTCCGCGACAAAATCCTTACGAGTGGAATTGGCGTCAACAATCGCCCGGATCAGTGTCTGTGGTACTTGGGAATAATTGGCGAGCAGCTGCTTGGTGTCTTTGGGCAAGCAGTATCCGCCATACCCAAAAGATGGATTGTTGTAGTGACTGCCAATGCGCGGATCGAGCCCGACCCCTTCAATAATCTGGCGTGTGTTCATCCCATTGGCCATGGCATAACTGTCGAGCTCATTGAAATACGCAACCCGCATGGCGAGATAGGTGTTGGCAAACAGTTTGATCGCCTCGGCCTCTGAAGGATCCGTGTAAAGGATCGGCACATCTTTCTTGATGGCCCCTTCGAGGAGCAGTTTGGCGAAGATCTCGGCTCGCTCCGAACGTTCACCAACAATGATCCGCGAGGGATAGAGATTGTCACGGAGCGCTTGGCCTTCACGCAGGAATTCGGGCGAAAACACTACCTGCTCAGTGCCGGTCTCGGCGCGCACCTGCTCGACAAAGCCCACCGGAATGGTCGACTTAATCACGATGAGAGCACCACTGTTAATGCTTACCACCGTGCGGATCACGGCCTCAACCGAGGATGTATTGAAATAATTGCTATCAGGATCATAGTTCGTCGGCGTTGCGACAATGACGATATCCGCACCATCATAGGCCTCATTGACATCAGTCGTCGAGGTTAGGTTGAGAGATCTATTGCTCAGATAGTCCTCAATCTCCGCATCAACGATCGGACTCTTGCGATTATTGATCAGATCTACTTTGCCCTGATCAAGATCGACTGCCACAACCTCATGGTTCTGCGCAAATAAAATGGCGTTGGACAGTCCAACATAGCCAATACCGGCAACAGCAATTTTCACTGCAAACACTCCAACTATTGAACAAACATTTACCGCAAAAAAAACTGCGGAATCTTCGAGACATTCTTGAAAAGCAGTGTGCTGACACCACCAACCTTATTCCGACGCAAAGCCTGATAATCTTCTTTGGATTTGCGGATAATTCTCTTCAGACTGCCGTTGCTAGCACCGCCAACACGCATTTTGACCAGAACTTGCGGTATATAATGGACACGTAGGTCATCCCTACTGAAATAGCGTAAGATCGCGTCATAATCCGCCGCAATTCTCATAGTAATATCGTAAGTGCCATGTGTTTCGTACACATGGCGGCGCATAAACAATGTAGGATGCGGCGGCATCCACCCACGCTTCAATTTGGCCTTCGAAAAGATACTTGAGCGCCAGTGCCGGATGACTTTGTCGGGGTCGGACTGACTGACATAGTCGAGATCCCCATAACAGGCATCAATCTCAGGATCCGAAAAACTGGCTGCAATCAACGTAAGCACATCTTGACTGGCCAAAAAATCATCTGCGTGCGCCAATCCGATAACATCGCCGGATGCGCGCGCAATCCCCTTGTTGATAGCATCATAAATACCGCGATCCGGTTCGCTGACAACAACCATGCGATCATTTCGCATCTCTTCAATCAAACCAAGAGTGCCATCGGTTGACCCGCCATCGATGATAATGTGCTCAACGTCCTGATACGTTTGCCCAGCTACACTTTCAATCGCATTCGCGATCGTTGTCTCGGCATTGTAGACGGCTGTAATAACTGAAATTTTCAAAATGAAATGACCAATTTAGAAGAGGGCGGTATCAATCCCTCGCATAGACATCTTCATATCTGACGATGTCGTCTTCGCCGAGGTATGCACCGGTCTGGATCTCGATGAGAACCATAGGCAGCTTGCCGGGGTTCTCCATCCGGTGCACGGCGCCAAGGGGGATATAGACCGACTGGTTCTCGGTCATGAGCTTGACCTCGTCGCCAACAGTGACCTTGGCCGTGCCCTGCACCACGATCCAGTGCTCGGAGCGATGGAAATGGCTTTGAAGGCTGAGCGCCGCACCGGGATTGACCACGATCCGCTTGACCTGAAACCGGTCAGCCAGAATGAGCGTCTCGAACCAGCCCCAAGGCCGATGATCAACCGGGAAGGTCTCCGCCTGACGCACCTTCTTGATCTTGAGCGCATCGACCGCCTTGCGCACATCCTGCGCGCGGGACATGTCGGCAACAAGGACCGCATCCGGCATGGCAATCGCCATGATATTCTCAAGCCCGACGCCAACCAGCGACAGACCACTGTCCTCGGAGCGCAGAAGCGTGTTGCTGCAATCAATCGCCGTGGCATCGCCTGAGATGGCGACCTTGTCCTCGGACTGCTCGCTCTCACGCCAGACCGCGTCCCAACCACCAAGATCGGACCAGCCAGCAAGGAAAGGAACCACCGAGAGATTCTCGGCCCTTTCCATCACCGCATAGTCGATGGAAATGTCATCGGCCTGACTCCATGCGATCGGGTCGAGCCTGAGGAAGCCAAGGTCGTGTTTGCCATTGGTGACGGACTGCTTGACCGGCTCAAGCAGATGGTTGGCCGAGCGGTTGAACGCCTCGATGAGATGGCGCACGGAAAACAGAAAGATCCCGGCATTCCAGAGATAATTGCCCGAGGCCAGCATGGCCTTGGCATTAGTAAGATCGGGCTTCTCGACAAAGCGGCTGAGCGGCGTTGCGCTCTGCACCTGACAGGCGGACGTATCCTCCACCTCAAGATAGCCATAGCCGGTTTCCGGATAGGTCGGCTTGATGCCGAAGGTGACCAGATTGCCAGCCTGCGCGGCCTCCACACCGGCACAAACCGCCTCGCGAAAGGCAGGAGCATCCGGAATCACATGGTCGGACGGAGCCACCAGCATCAGCGCATCAGGGTCACTCTGCTGCAACCAATAGGCAGCGGCAAGGATGGCCGGGGCCGTGTTGCGCCCTTCCGGCTCGATCAGAATGGCGGACGGGTCGACACCGATCTCGCTAAGCTGCTCGGTGACGATGAAGCGGAAATCCGAATTGGTCAGGATCAGCGGCTGGCTGAATGACGGCCCGCTCAGCCGAAGAGCCGAGGCCTGAAACAGGGTCTGGTCGCCAATCAGCTGCGCAAACTGCTTGGGATAGCTCTTGCGCGACAGGGGCCACAGGCGCGTGCCGGAGCCACCACACAGAAGGACGGGGGTAATTTGCTTGTCGGTCATGGTCACTCCTGTGCGATCCCTCACCGTTGTTTGCTGCCGGTGCCAGTATCGGCTCGTGCTACTTCTCGCGCAGACTGTCGCTGTTCTTCAAGAACCATTCATAGGTTGTATCAAGGCCATTGCGCAAATCAATTGATGCCTGCCACCCCATGGACTTCAGGCGCGACACGTCCATCAGCTTGCGCGCCGTGCCATCAGGCTTTGAGGCATCAAATCCGATCCGGCCCTTAAAGCCGGTCACCTCGGCGATCATCGCCGCCAACTCGCCAATGGAAACATCGGTGCCCGAGCCCACATTGATGTGGCTGAGCATGGGTTCGGTGTTCGCCTCATAGATCTCCTTACCCAAATCCATCACGAACAAGGACGCCGCCGCCATGTCATCGACATGCAGGAATTCGCGCTTCGGTGTTCCCGTCCCCCAGATGACAACCTCTTCCAGACCATCGCGAGCGGCTTCATGGAAGCGCCGCAGGAGGGCTGGCAGCACATGGCTGTTTTGGGGATGGAAATTGTCGCCCGGACCATAAAGGTTGGTCGGCATCACCGAACGATAGTCGGTGCCATATTGCCGGTTATAACTCTCGCACAACTTGATACCTGCGATCTTGGCAATGGCATAGGGCTCGTTGGTCGGCTCCAGCACGCCCGTCAGCAGCGCATCCTCGCGCATCGGCTGGGCCACTGCGCGCGGATAGATGCAAGAAGACCCAAGAAACAGCAGCGACTGTACCCCTGTCTCATAGGCCTGATGGATGACATTGGCCTCGATCATCAGATTCTTATAGATGAAGTCCGCCGGATAGCTGTTGTTGGCAAGAATGCCGCCCACCTTGGCAGCGGCCAGAATGACCGCGTCGGGCTTCTCATCGGCAAAAAACTGCTTCACCGCCTGCTGATCGGTGAGATCAAGCTCTGCGTGGCTGCGCGTGATGACCTCTTCACCCCGCGCCTTCAGCTGGCGCATAATCGCCCCGCCAACCATGCCGCGGTGTCCGGCCACATAATACTTTTGCATTTGTTCAGTCGCCCAAAAAATACTGCCTGGAAAGCTTCATCATTGAGTTAAACCGGCTTTCTAAAAACCGATACAATTCATTTGTTCGTCGCTCAAATACTGCCCAAAAAACTATGGCATACATTAAACAAAATAAGATACTTACAAAGTAGAACAGCAACCCTTTTGCAGAAAAGGAAAACTGATTACCTCCTTCCAATGCAATACTAACAATCAAAATTTGAAGTGGAAAATGCATTAAATACAACGTAAAGGAAGTGTCGGCAGAAAATTTTGATAGCCTATTAAACAGATTTGAGAAAGATGGCAAGAACGCCCAAATCGGAAGAATTCCTGCTACAATCAAACCTAACCAAATGTCGTTTGACCCGGGAAAAAACTTTGCTGTAATAAGCGCCACAGGCAAAGTTATAATACCAAATATTCTTAAGAAAGGCAGAACCACTATATACCTTATTTTCTCAATTTTTATTGCCAATCCTGCACAACCTCCAGCAAACCAAACCACCGCCCCCACTAGGAAGCTTTCAGGTAGAAGCCATAGGGTAGCGAACAACACCGCAGCCCCAACTAAACGTGCGAACAAAAACGTCCTTGGCAAAACAATCATAACAGCAAGTGGGACTGTTAAATAGTACCAGAACTCGTTTGCCAAACTCCACATGGGACCGTTAGAACCAAAAACTGGATTAGTCACAGTTTGAAGGAAAAAAACATTTGCCAAAAAAGTCCCCCAATCCCCCTTATACTCGTTTGGTAACGGTCCAGATTGCCATAACGCCTGTAGGCTTCCGTCATATCCAACCCCGGCCATAAGATGCATGCCAAATTGGTCGAGTATTACTGTCATCACAAGTGCAGGCAGAACAACAATCCATAATCGAGTTAAGCGCCTGAGCAAATACTTGCTCCAATTAAAGGTTCTGGATAGCAAACCATGAATAGCCCCCCCCCCCCACCAAGAAACCACTCATGGCAAAAAAAATGATCACGGCTTCATGACCAAGTCCGGTAAATAGATAGAAAGCTTTCTCGACTACACCACCGCCGGGGCTGTAATCTTTAAAAACGAAGGCTCGCAGATGCCCACTCATAACTAGAAAAGCAGCCACTCCGCGAATAAAATCAAGATAAAAAAAGTGCTTCAATACCGATCTCTTAGGATTTGAGCTCAGTTCTCAAGGCTGACCGGCAGGTCGAGCCCATGTTCCTTAAGGAGGGCAACCCGCTGGGCTGCCTTGAAATCCTCGGCCACCATCTCGGCGCACATCTCCTCGGCGGTGATCTGCGGCACCCAGCCCAGCTTCTCCTTGGCCTTGGTCGGATCGCCCAGAAGCGTCTCCACCTCGGCCGGGCGGAAATAGCGCGGGTCGATCTTGAGGATCACGTCGCCTGCCTTCAGCGCCGGGGCCATATTGCCCTCAATCGCCTCGACGATGCCGACCTCTTCAAGCCCTTCGCCTTCAAAGCGGATTGTGATGCCCAGTTCTCTGGCGGTCCACTGAATAAACAGACGCACGGAATATTGCTTACCCGTCGCGATGACGAAATCCTCCGGCGCATCTTGCTGCAGCATCATCCACTGCATGCGAACATAATCCTTGGCGTGGCCCCAGTCGCGCAGCGCATCGATGTTGCCCATGAAGAGACAGGTCTCGAGCCCTTGGGCGATGTTGGCCATGCCGCGCGTGATCTTGCGTGTGACGAAGGTCTCGCCGCGACGCGGGCTTTCGTGGTTGAACAGAATGCCGTTGCAGGCATACATGCCGTAAGCCTCGCGGTAGTTGACCGCGATCCAGTAGGAATAGAGCTTGGCCACCGCATAAGGCGAACGCGGATGGAACGGGGTCGTCTCGCGCTGCGGTGTCTCCTGCACCAGACCATAAAGCTCCGAGGTCGAGGCCTGATAGAAGCGGCTCTTCTTCTCAAGCCCTAGGAACCGCACAGCCTCGAGCAAACGCAAGGTCCCCAGCGCATCCACATCGGCGGTATATTCCGGCGCTTCGAAGCTCACCGCCACATGGGACTGGGCACCGAGATTGTAGATCTCGTCCGGCTGGATTTCGCTGATCAGACGCGTCAGGTTGGAGGTGTCGGTCAGATCCCCGTAATGCAGCTTCAGCTTCGGATCCTTCAGATGCGGATCCTGATAGATATGATCGATGCGCTGGGTGTTGAAGTTCGATGCCCGCCGCTTGATGCCATGCACCTCATAGCCCTTTTCGAGCAAAAACTCAGCCAGATAAGAGCCATCCTGACCCGTAATCCCGGTAATGAGGGCTGTCTTTGTCATGAAACTGTCTCGCTTCTCAAGTAAGCTGCAAACATAACTAGCGAGTGGCCACACTTTATTTGTGGGCCCGATAGAACAGGTTTTCTGGCGAACTACATTTTAGGCCAATTCGAGATCAGATAAGTGCTTTTCAAAATAATCTACCGTGTAGCGCAGCCCCTCATCCAAAGGCACAATGGGCTGCCAATCAAGTAATTCTTTTGCTTTTGTAATATCTGGGCGGCGCTGCTTTGGATCGTCTTGCGGTAGATCCTGAAAAATAATTGATGAACCCGTGCCTGTCATCTCCACCACCTTTTCAGCCAATTCTCGGATAGTGAATTCACCGGGGTTCCCTAGGTTGATTGGCCCTGTAACGTCATCATCACTCTCCATAAGGCGAATAAATCCTTCAACGAGATCGTCGACAAAGCAGAATGACCGGGTTTGAGAGCCATCCCCGTAAATCGTGATAGGGTGGCCCTGCAAGGCCTGAACGATAAAGTTAGACACGACCCTTCCGTCAGCATGATGCATACGTGGCCCATAGGTATTGAAAATGCGTGCTACCTTTATTTGCACCCGATGCTGACGCCAGTAGTCAAAGAACAGCGTTTCAGCACAACGTTTACCCTCATCATAGCAGGAGCGTAAGCCAATCGGATTTACATTACCCCAATAGCCCTCCGGTTGAGGATGCACGGATGGGTCACCATAAACTTCACTGGTAGAAGCTTGGAGAATCTTGCATTTGAGTCGTTTCGCCAAGCCCAACATGTTGATGGCACCAGCAACCGATGTTTTGGTCGTCTGCACTGGGTCGTGCTGATAATGAACGGGCGACGCAGGACAAGCGAGATTGTAAATCTCGTCCACTTCAACATAGAGCGGAAAAGTCACATCGTGGCGCATAAATTCGAGCCGCGGATGATTGTGCATATGATCAATATTGCGTTTGGTTCCGGTAAAAAGGTTATCGACACACAAAACCTCATGCCCCATTTCGAGCAATCGGTCTATCAGGTGGGAACCCACAAAACCTGCTCCTCCGGTAACAAGAATGCGTTTTCGACTGTCGTAAAGACGGGACATTAACTTCTACCTTCTAAACTGAGTGACTAATTTTCTTTGGAACGTTGGTCAGCTATCAACAAGCGTATAGTCTGGAAATACCAGGTTTTAAAAAATGCATAGTGGAATCCAACGGATCCATCTAGTAGGCCGAGCTTCACGAAATATGAAAAGATAAAATAAAACCACGGATACCAGAATTTATCCAGATTTCGGTATTTAAACCTCTGCCTTTGGGTAAACTGTTGCCAGATCTCGGGGCTGTTCTCCAGCTCAGCAAATCTGCGAGCCTCCCAAAGAGCATATTCTCTATGTTTGCCAACAAATCGACTAATTCCCTGCATATCCTGATGATCGACCGAAGCATAAATCTGACCAATTTTTCCATCGATAATCGGATGCTCATGGATTTCCATATCAAGCTGGCTCCAATCATGCTCATCGATCTGTTCGTACAGTCCGGAACCGACCTTGAACAAGGCTAATTTACGCTGAGGCACACCAAAGCGCATCTTCCTACCAAGAAAGTAATTTGTATATTTCAGCCAATAACCATTGCAGTCACCATCTCTAGTGGCCGTATCAATTTCATCACAAAATTCATCGCTGACAAACTCGTCGGCATCAAGAAACAAAACCCAATCACTTGCTACAGAAAAGTTTAAAAGAAACCAGTTTCTTTTTTTTGGAAATTTCCCATTCCATTTAAAATCGATGACTCGTGCGCCGTGATTTTCTGCGATCTCTTTTGTTCCATCAGTCGACCCGCTATCGATAACAACGACTTCCCTAAAGCGTTTTAGTCTTTGAATGCAGCGATCCAGATTAAGCTGTTCATTCTTAACTGGAATGGCGACAGTTATATTTATTTTATGTGATTTATGCATAACCATTTTTTTCTGAAGCAGTACTGCCAATCTTTTCAGCAGGATTCCCTCTCACAATCGAGTTGTCAGAGACATCGTGCATCGCTACAGCTCGAGCTCCAACAATTACCTCGCTGCCAATATCAACATTTGGGCCGATGAATGCATCAGCACAAATCCATGTATCAGCTCCAATACTTATTGGTAATTTCAATAGAGGCATATCTGGTCGCCTCCAATCATGGCTTCCAGCACACAGATGGGCACCTTGTGAAATTGTCACCCTTTGTGCCACTACAATAGGTCCGAGCGCATACAAAATGGCTCGGTCTCCAATCGCACAGTCATCCTCTAACCTTAAGTTCCATGGAATGGTTATTCTAGCAGATGGATAAACATGTACATTGCTTCCAATCGAGGCGCCAAAGACACGTAAAAGCAATCTTCGCCATGCCCAAAATGGCCTTGGGCTGAAAGCAAACAACGGATGAATTAATGTCCAAAGAATACGCCCTATCTGCTCCCTACGCGTCCATTTAACGGCAGATCGGTTTGCGGATACGTCGATTTTTCCCTGCACAACCATTACCAGAACCTTGCCCGCCTAAGGCTTTCATTGTTAAGAAACAAATACTTAACTCGATTAGTCTAATCTGACATAATCAGGAACATTCTCTCTGTTTCTTAGCCATCGATAAACTGAGCTCATTTTAGTGGCGATACCATCCCACCCAAAATCTTCCTGCATCCACTTTCTTCCGCTCCGCCCCATTGCGATACGCTGTTCCTGCGAAAGCGAAAGCGCTTGCGCCAAAGTAGCGGCCATTGCATCAGCTCCATGGTCAATCCACCATCCGCAACCCTTCTTTTGAAGACCGCACCACGGCGCACCCTTCGTTGAGATGACTGGTGTCTCAACAGCCAAACTTTCTGCCACTGTCATGGCAAAGTTCTCATGCAACGTAGATAGTGCAAAGAGATCAGCGCCGCGCATCAAGGCCTCCTTCTCGCGGCCAAAAACCGGCGGCTCAATACTAACTTTCCCCTCCAAGCCAAGACCACAAATTTGCCGCTTGAGCTCATTTGAATATCCAACCTCATCAGGACCGACAAGTCGTAGCTGCCAATGAGAATAGGACTCATCCAGTTTTGACCAAGCACTGATGAGTCTGTCCAGAGCCTTCTTGGGGTGGATACGCCCCAAAGAAAGTACATAAGGCACGTGTAAGGAAAAGCTAGCTTGCTTGTCCACCAACCCATCGAGCGGAGGCAAATCTATCCCGTTGGGGATGATCGCAACCGGCTGCGTAAGCCCGAACGCCCGAATATCTTCATACTCACTTGCTGCAGTAGCATGAAAGCATGAGACCTCATTGACAGCGTGCTTCTGAGCGAGATGCCAAAAAAAACTTTTACGTGTTGTCGAGAATTTGAGTGCGTTCTTTCCTAGCATACCTCTCGGGGCCAAAAGTAGCGGTCTATTGCTTCGACGCGCTGCTGCAGCCGGGTAAATATTGGGCATCATCCAGAGTCCATGTGTGTGAAACACATCAGCATCAGAAACTAGAAGCGATTGCTTCATGCGGCGCGACATGCCGAGTCGCTTGAGCAAAGGGACGCGTTGGAAATCCACCTGATGTCCAACAAATCGGACAGCGTCACGACACTCAACCGAAGACGACCCAAGCGAATGCAACTCAACCTGATGGCTTTTTCTAGCAAGAGAATATGCGAGACTTGGCACTGTGTATGAAGGTCCGGATGCCTCATCTTCGATCGAAGCAACAATTTGAGCAATTTTCATGCGGCTCACTTTCGAAAATAAGTGTTTGTCTAAACAACAATGCTCAGACCAAAGGAGTAAGCGAGCTAAATATCATTTGGAAAATAAATTCCAATATCGACGATATATTCTCGCTATTCTAAAAATTTTCTTTAAAATGTTTAATTTAAAAAATTTTCTTTTAATTCGATTGGCAAATACTCTTCCCAAAGCCAATACCCTTTGTGAATTTTACTCGAAAAAGCGTCCCACGGTTTAGGCGCGCCTACAAAATGAAAAATGTTCTTTCCACGTTCATAGTTCTTGAGATCCTCATTTGGTGGTACTATTGTATTAAAACGAGTATCTATATCTTCTATTTTGTGGTTTAGCAGTACTGTAATAACAGTTTGATCCGCCGTTGCTAAGTTTTTTTCGTGAACCTCCGAAAATTTGATCGCTTTTTCGGAAAAATTCATCGCCCGCAAAATTTTTAGATCAAGAATCATTACACCAGTATTAAAATAACGATCATTCAAATTTAGTCCAACTGATTGTAAAAATTCACTCTCAATAGCACCAGAAACTGGATATATTATCCTAGCAGCAGCTGGAGCACCGTTTAAGTCAAATTTCCACAATTCAACCACATCAGTATCAACAATTGTATCAGTATCAAAATATATAACTCTATCTATTCTCAATATATCCGGAATCAGAAGTTTTGAATACGCAAATCTATTCCCAACCAGAGGTTTAAATCCTCTAAACTGAAATGAGTCAATTTTGTATAACTTAAAATTCGCCCCGTACTCCAACAGAATTTTGCAAAGCTCTTCTCTAATTGGATTTTTTTTCATCAGTAATAATATAGACAAATATTTTGTAACTAGTCTTTCTCAAAAGAGAAAGAACTGAAGCATAGAATCCCCTCTCCACGTTCGCATCCACGCAGTAAACTACATTTATTCTGTCGTGAAACATTTTCAGACTCCGTGTGCGCAATAATTGGTTGCTCAGATAACTAGGTTCCGTTGACAAACCGTTTGATCCAAAGCCTTGCTGATACGATGTGAATGAAGTCCAGCTAGCTTTTTGCCATTTTGTCGTATCAGGTTGCCAGTGGTCTGGCATTCTTGAGTTTGTTGAAGCATCTCTCAATCTGATTGCGCGATGCATAGACGAAAGGGTGGAGAAAGGGCTGTTTCTTGCGATTTTGACGTGCTCCCCCCTTATGTGCACGTTTAAAAGTTAGCTCTGTTCCAGTTTTGATCTCGTCTGGCTCTGGTTGCGAACTCGATTGGTGTTGTAGTCAATTCTCCATTCTTCAATCAGTCTTTTGGCCGCCGGCAAATTGGCAAAGAGGGGCTCGTTGAGGCACTCATCACGCAGTCGCCCATTGAAGCTTTCAACAAAGCCATTCTGCATTGGCCATGGGCGCCCTGGTTCCCAAAGCAAGCTTTCGCCCACCTCTCTTGCGCACAGTCAGTTTTCCTTCCTTGTAGAGCCGATACAGCTTCTTCCAGTTGACCTGCCAGCCTTCCCACTTAAGCAGGACATGCAGACGCCTGTAACCAAAACGACGTCGCTCGGACGATAGCTCGACAAGCCTCTTACGAAGCTGCTCATTGTCATCGCGCTTTGATTGGTAACGGTAAACGCGGGGAAAGATCCCCACCAGCTCACAGGCCTTGCGTTGGGAACAGTCTTTGTGTGTCGTGGCCCAGTCCACCGCACGTCGTCGGGAACCGAGCTTCAGAAGTTTTTTCCGAGCATCTCTTTGAGAGTGGCAACAACAAGCATTTGCTCGGCCAGCAACGTCTTCAGCCGCTTGTTCTCTTCCTCGAGAGCTTTCAAACGGCGGGCTTTAGACACTTCCATGCCGCCATACTTGGATTGCCACTTGTAGAAAGTCGCATCACTGACCCCATGCTTGCGACAAAGCTCTGCCGCGGTTAGCCCTGCTCGATGTTCCTTCAAAATACCGATGATCTGCCTTCACTAAAATGGCTTCTCTTCATTGTCTATCTCCTCGTTGGGAAACAGACTAACCAAAAATCGAGGACATTTCAGGAGAGCACGTCACTGGCTCAGCGTATCGCTGCTCAAAGCCCGTGACAGATGCGGCTTGTGCCGCGTCGCCCCCCCAACGCCGACTATATATCCTGAAAAACACCGTCCGTGAAACCCGGCTGTTTGGCTGCATCTGACGAAATTGAAAACACCGTCATGAATGATCGCGGCTATAAATCCTCTAAACGCGCGTTCGTTACGATTAACATGACTAGGTTTGAAAATTACGTTGTCGGAAATAGGAAAATTCAGATTTATGTGCTGCTACTATTAGACCAAATAGAATCCAAACTATGAAGGCATCTATTGTTGAATTGGTTACATTGCCAAACGCGAACGCCACTATCAAATAGCCCGCAGCAGGCAACCCGATGTATTTCTTACGCACAGCTAATTGCAAGGCTACCTTACTGATCCAGAGCGCCGTTCCGAAACGGAGTAAAAGGAAGAGCGGCCCAAAGAACAGCCCTAAGCTCATTCAGATTGCGCTTAGTATCAGATTCACCTAAAAACAAAGGTGGAAGATGCAGAACATTCACCACACCTGGTGCACCCGCGCCTACGCCAAAACCTAATATATGATTAGTACCCGTGCCATCGAAGAAACTAAAAGAATTGTAGTAAATCCTATTCCATAATCGACCTTCAGAGGCTGATGCCTGAACAAATCGCATTTGCATAGCTGAAAACATGTCAGGGAAGATCAGTACAAAAAGCAATCCAGCGAACCCGACAAAGACAAAAATCCCCAATATTCTTGAAAAAGTTCGAGCATCCGGGCGAGACACTAGCATTCCCGCCACTGGAAAACTCAAAATAGCAGCGGCCAAAAAATAGATTGTTCGACTACCAGTCAACACTGCCATCGTTCCGACCGATATCATTGAGACCGCCAGCAGAAGGTTATTCTTCCAGGCCTCTATCACTCACGAAGGTAAAAGGTAATGAGCCGCAACAATCGAAAATGCCGTATATTGTACATTTGGTGCTGTATAGGTGAACAAACCAAATGGGCGAATAACTCCATCGACGAGAAAAACGGCCCCTTCGCTATCGCCTGGCAATCCCCCAATTAATAAAATCGCTAGCGGGCGCGCTATATTGCCAAAAGACAAGCACCGAATATGGGATAGAGACAAGAAGTACTAAACGAAAAAAATATAAAATATCCTCAAGGCGATAATTATTTACTATAATAAGGCCTAACGGCATGTAAAGCCAGTAGGTTCGCATGCCCAACATCCATCCGACTATACCATATCCATTTAGAAAATACTGAAGTAGGCCAAGAAAAAAAGTAACCACTGCAAACAAGATCCAGAGCAAAGCAAAAGCCACGTCGCCAGAGTATTCCGTTCACAATACAATAAGCATAGAGCACAAGAGCTATGGGGTCACGCAGAAGGCTCAGTATTGCTGCTTGATTAGGCAGAAACCATTTACGGAGCGGCCCTTCAATCAAAAACAAGAAGAACAAAAGAATTGTCACACGAATTACGCTTCGCCGCCGTACTTCGCGTTTGTCCAGATTATGGCGCCAATAAATTTCCTGCTATTTTACTCGACCATCTCAATCATTTTTTTGAAGCATTAGCAACGATATCTGCCACGCCTGCTTCGTAAACCGACCAAGAAGAACGCCTCGCAAGTTCGAGCGCTGACTTACCCATAGACTGACGTAAGACTTCATCGTCGGCGAGCAAAGTCAACCGTTCGGCAATTGCGTCGGGGGTCGCGAATAGGTATAATAAAACCTTCGCACCCATCAGTGATTAGATCCGGCGCAGCAGTATGTGGTGTTGCCACAATGGGTAAGCCACAGGCCATCGCTTCTGTCAAAACCATACCGAAACCTTCATACAACGAAGGGAAAACAAATACATGAGCTTGGACCATTGATTGCAACAATCGCTCAGGTGTTACAAATCCTAAGTATTCAACGTTTTCACGGCTTAGAAATATGCTCCAGTTCTTTTGGGACCTCTGCTGGCAAACCTCCTGCAATGGTGGCATGCCAACTGATATCTAACCGCATTAGCCCATCAATCAAATCAGCGAACCCCTTCGGACTGACTAAGTCGACCTGCAAAGAAAACCTTTAATGGCTCACTAGGCCTACGGCATGTCGGACAAGCTGTTCGCGGGATTGGAGCTCCATACGGGAACTACTGAAATGATGTCCTTTGACTTCAGAAATTCTCCAACAGCGGAGCGAGAGAAACTAGAAGCTACCAGAACTCTTTCTGCTGAGATAAAGCTCTTCGTCTTTCCTATTTCGGCTCTGTTCACTGTCTTTTAGCCCTGGCATCGTTCGAACCCAACTCGGTCTTCGATCCCTTTCAAATTCGAGTATTTCCTTAACGGCACGCCAGTGTGGAGAGGGAAGATCATAAACGCATTTTAAGCCCAATCTCTTCGCTTGTTGGAAACTTTTTTGAGCGCCGTCCTCATAGGCGTAAACTATTCGCGCGCCCTCACTCACAAAACGAGGCATATTGCGGGACACCGCTCTATCAAGATCATAATAAACTTGATGATAACTCGCCCACCCAATTTCATGCCTAGTCAGACCGTTTAAACCTGAAACTTTTGCAAATTGTCGAACAGCCTCACGCAGCGAACGAGTACAAATTGCAGTAGTAGGGACTTCTGGAAACATTCGGCTTGAGAGTTTAGACTTCATTTCTTTCGAAATAGGAGCTTTTGCTATTAGTGACGTTGGAATGGACAAAGTCGTACAGAATTCGTGGAGAATCCCTCTGTCCTGCAACGCCCGCAAGACAGCTCGAAGATTTGCGTTTCCTGTTGGATGACTAATAATGACGCTCATTGATATCCAGATAAAATAGGGAAGTTCCTCCACAATGGGCTAGAATATTTCAAAGCCTGAAGTTTCTTCACTTTGCTGAACATTATGCTTTCAAAGGAGCAACACTTATGTGCTCCCCAAGTTTTTCTCGGTCGGGAGGTAGAAATTTCTGGGGTCTTGCTCATTATAGTCTCTACGCCAAACCTCCAGCTTTTCAGCGGCATCAGATAGACTCAAGAACCAGTGCGCGTTCAGGCACTCTGCCCGGAACCGGCCATTGAACGATTCAATGAAGGCGTTGTCAGTCGGTTTGCCCAGCCGGGAGAAGTCCAGTGTGACACCGTTATGTTATGCCCACAAGTCCATATCGCGAGAGATAATGTGCACTGGGCCCCAAGTTTGGACCGCCGGAAATTAGAATTTTCCGGCTTTCATCACAGTGACTGGCTGGTTACGCACCGGGATTATGCAGAGCAATCGGAACGTTATATCCGATTGCCGAATGAGGCCGATCCTCATTGTAGTGCTTGAGCCAAGTCTCCAACTTTTCACGCGCATCCGCAAGGGTCATGAACCAATTTGCATTCCGACATTCCGAGCGAAGCTTGCTGTTGAAGGCCTCAATGAAGCTATTGTCCGTTGGTTTCCCTGGTCTTGAGAAGTCCAGGACCACCCCGTTTACATAGGCCCATAGGTCGAGATCGCGTGAGATGAACTCACTGCCGTTGTCGACCCTGATTGTTGACGGGTAGCCGCAGACAGAACAGATCCTCTCCAACGTCTGAACGACATCCTCGCCACGATAGCTGAAGCGTGGATCACAAGCAGGGCTATAGCGTGAATGGATATCAACGATTGTCAGAATCCTGAGTTTCTTTCCTGTTGCTAGCTGATCATGAACAAAATCCATCGCCCAAATATCATTGGGACCAACGGCCTCCCTGACGATCTTCCCGCAATTTGGCCTTGACCCGCCGCTTCGACGTTTTTGTTCCGGAGCTGCAGTCCTAACTCTTTGTAGATCGACGTGTTTTCTTCATGTTGACCAACCAACCTTCACGACGCAACAGCACATGGACGCGACGATATCCATACCGTACGCGTGTTTCACAAATCACCTTGATCCGCTGTTCAAGAGCGGCCTGACCGGTGCGACGAGACTTGTAATGATAGCTTGAGGTATCGAACAGAAGAACACGACAGGCTCGCCTGATCGAAATCCCCCAATCGACAAGCATCTCATCCACCAGCTTGCGCTTGCGGGCAGGCCTCAGAGCTTTCGGCGCACAACATCCTGGAGCATTTCCTTGTCCAGCGTCAGATCCGCAACAATCTTCTTCAGTCTGGCATTCTCGTCTTCAAGGGCTTTCAGACGGCGCATCTCATCAGGTAATAATCCACCATACTTCTTTTTTCCAGTTGAAATAGGTCGCCTGGCTGATGCCTGCCTTCCTGCAGATTTCTGCAACGGGCACCCCATCATCACCCTGCTTCAAAATAAACGCCTTCTGTGCGTCCGAAAACTTCGAGGCTTTCATCGCTTTTTCTCCTTCTCCCAGCCAGAAGAATAGCGCGGAAAACTCTAAATCAAAACGATCCAGTTTTCAGAGCGCAGAGCAGAGCATGTTAACGTCAACGAGATTGGTACTTAGCCCAATTCGGCGGCTTCGAGGAGTATTTGGGCGACGGTGGCGACATTATGCGCATTATACCAAACATGACCTGCACTGGCTATCGCTCGTGCGTTCACACCAATATTATCGGAAGTAGCATATCCTGTGATATGCGGAGGGAGATCACCTGTGTGATCGGAAGATGAGCGCAAGTTAGTGTTCACGACACAAAGACCGTGCGAATAGTAGGCTGCAGCAATTCCTGATTTAGTGAGCCGGTCTGATGGATAATGGAGTAATCCCAATCGGCAATCTAAAAGAGCCTGACTTACTCGATCTGCCGATAAAAACTCCGAGAGCTTCAACCGAGCAGTTTGCAATTTGGCCTGGGCATTGAGTATTCGGACCTATGTCAAGCAATTTCTGTACGTTTAGAGCCGAAAAGAACGCCCCAAAATGGGCTTCATTTCGTTTAAGCGCTTCATAGACCAGTGTCCGCTGCCTGCGTCCACCAAAGATCACCGCATCGCTCGGTCGCTCGTCAAAACTTGCTACGATTGCAGGTTCTCCGACATTTGAGAAGACTGCAAGTATATTACAGAAGCAGGACGGCTCAACTGATCGAAGTTGCGCGGCACCTATGGCCGAAGTAACAAAACAGCGATCCGTAATAAGCACCAAGCCACGGGCAATACGCCGTTGCGGATAGGACGGTCCAAAAAGCTAGTTCTCCAAATTGGGCCGATCGCATAAACTTCATGAAAGATAGTCACAATACGTCCTTCAGGATGGCTTTGCTTCCACTGCCGCAATCCACGAAGTAGCCACCAGCATAGTCCCCTCCGAGCATACCCGTAGCCAGAGAAGTGCACTATTACAGACCGAACACCTGTTTCATTGAGAACCCTACATAATTCTTTCGACGATCGTGCTCCACCCAAACTTCGCTCTCCCCCTCGGATTGAATGAGCGTTTGCAACGATGTTCACAATAGGCGAGCCTAAGCTATTGAATGAGGCCGCAAGCTTAGCTGCATAATCTCCTACACCGCAAACCACGGGAGGAAAATTGGGAGATATCTGGGCAATTTCAGGCATTCCAGATACCCGCCGTTTAAGAATGCGAGCACTACGCAAATAAAGAGCAGAATAAACAAATAGCTCGGCTAGGGTCGAAGCTGATACAAACAGATAGATATCTCCGAGTTCCCGCATCGGGGTAAGAAATAATAGACTACCAACTGTGCAAAAATCCCTGCTGCGACCGCCAAGTACTGACGGCCAGTTTCACCACTAGCAATACACATCTTATAGGCGGCATCGACGAGCAACCGTGCACTTGCCACACCAACAGCAATCCAAACATATTGACCGAGATGACTATATTTTGATCCGAGCAACAGCAGAAACGTCGTTGAAAAGATGTAGCTACTTGTCACTATAATTAGCACCCCTATAAGCGTTACGCTGATCACGAGCATACTCCGGCGGAAAAACCCTCTGTCGTGCCCTCTTGATACGTAGGGATGAGCAATATAGTCGAGCAATGGCCTCAGGCTTTGAAAAATTAGGACCTAAACGGCTAAGAGCCCAATATGCAGCCAAGGTCTCTGGACCAGCTCGTGCACCAAGAACCATTACCGGAACCAAACCCGAAACAAGGTAATAGATATGGCCCGGTAAAAGCGGCCATAGCATAGGAAGCAGAGCTTCCGGTGGTTTCGAAAGTGGCCAAAGTCGAACACGTGGTATGTTCCGGTTGAGCCAGTAAGACAAAATTCCAGCGGAAATCAACCAAGCAAAGACCGGTACGGCTAGCGAGCAAGTGCCTGTAGTCAGGAATACCACGCCTAGAATTGCCGTTCTTAGCATACCAACCAAAGGATCAACGCGATTAATGACATCAAGTTTACTTTGGCTAGCCAAGATCGAACGCGCCAATGTCGCGCTAGCCTGCAATATGAAAATTGCTGCCATGAGAAGGAGAAAAAACCACATCTCACCTATTCCCCAAGCTCTGTGAGACAGTGCTATTGTGTGAGAATATAAGCACTAAGAATGCAGTTGATGCGGTCACAAGCAAAAGCCGCAAAGTTGTTACTCCTGCTTGAATAGCGAGGAAGTTTTCCAAACCCTTTGCTCGGCTGAGTAAAGTAATAGTTGCCGATGAAACTCCCAAATCAGAAAGTAACAGCAGCCGCGCCGATGCAAACACCTATCAACGCGTAGACGGCATAATCTTCAACTGAGAGCAATCGAACGACTAACAAGCCAGAAACTAGTGCAAATAACTGAGACGCAGCCTGCGCTGAAAAGAACGCCAAGATCACACGACCTGCTCTCAACAGACGAAAATCAGGGATTAGAGCTTTCAATCAACATCCTCTACAGAATACAATTTATCAGTCTCAAGATGAAGCTCTACGACCATTTGCTGCGATTGGTGATTAAACGCCGTCATAAACGCAAAAACTGAAAAAACAGGAAGACCATGGTTCTTTCCGACATAGTGAAATGCTTTTGCTAACAAATCTGGTATGAAATTGGATAGTTTTTTTGCTTCGGCAAAAACAACATCACATTCTACATTTCCATCTCGAAAAGTTCATTGAAATAGTTATCATAGGCTGTGCGCCAATCTGACAATGAAAATCGCTTTACATTCAGTTTTCCACTGATGGCAAGCTCTTGAGCGTAGTTGGCATCATCGATAATGCGGGCCAGCGAAGCTACCATGCCTTCGGTGTCCGTAACGTCAAATATGGCGGCCGAAGAACCGGCAACCTCAGCAAGCGCCCCGGCGTTCGAACAAACAACTGGGAGTGCCGCACATCTGGGCTTCTAATATTGGATAGCCGAAGCCTTCGTAGAGCGACGGAAAGAGCAAGGCACATGCAGCGGAATATAACGCAGCCATATCCGCTTTTGCGACATAATTCAGAAAACTCACATGGTCTGAAAGTCCTAGACGGCCAATAGTCTCTCTCAACTCTTGGGTTGGTGAGGAGACGAAAACAAGATGCGCATTCTTCCTGTGCCTAAGTAAACCAGCGAATACTTCTATGACACCTTCACGATTTTTATAAAAATTCCTTCCAATGCTTAAGATTAGTGGCTTGTCCCTTGGAAGCCGCTTCGTAGCCAAAAAGATCTGAACCCGAGCATCGTCCATGCGACGCAAGTTTTGAAATAGCGCATTCGGAATGACACGTACTTTGCTTTCTTCAACTCCTGTGACTTCGATGAGATCTCGCCGTGTACTATCTGATACGACGACTATCCCGTCGCTTTGCTTGAACCGAGTAATTAGGTGTTGCATCAGCCGAACACCGACACATGAGGGCTGAAAGCCTTTAAGCCGTCCCGATGCGGCCAGGTAGGGAATTATGTCATGCACAGTTACTGAGAACTTCTTGGCCCGCAGTATTGGAAAATACACTGCATTTCCGGGATCTACTGCATGGATGATGTCGGCCTTTTGGCCCATGACTTTGAAAGGTGTCACCACAAACCGATCAATGTTACGACCAAGTTTACCTCTACCTGTAAATAAACCGGCCGTCCGGTATTCTTCACAGCCAAAACCCACAGCCGCCATCTCCCTTAGCATCAGTTCGCCATAACCAATCATGCTCGGCTGGCCTGAATTTTCAGAATTTGTAATTATTCCAAGGTTTGCCAGTCTAGTCATATACCCTAATACCCTAAAGCCTTCGCACGCGAAGACAAAACAACCACATAGTCAGATCGCACTAAATTTTCGGACCTACGCAAAGAACTGGCCCTAGGCATTCGTACCATATGCCAAGGTAGATCGCCTGAGAAGGAAGATATGTATTGACCCATTGAAAGTCTGCTCACGCCATAAAAAGGGAACACAGCGATGAGTACGATAAGGTCAAACGTTGAACAGCGAAGGCGTTCTTCATTTTGCATTCTTTGCAAAGTACTCCGTTGCTTTTTAAAATATCTCGCTCCTCGGCAATCCGAGCCAGTTCCTGCTTCAGACGTCTAATCTCGGCAGCTTGCGCATCGGTCGCCTTGATCTCTGGTATGGGCTTGCCACATCGCTTCTTCCACGCGTGAAGCGAATGAGTGCTGACACCAAGCCGCTCCGATACCTCTGCAACAAAGTAGCCGCGTACTGTGATCTGCTTGACTGCTTCAATCTCGAGTATTCTTCTGTGAATTGGGTATAGGCCATCGTAGTCTCCTTGCCTCATTTTCAAAGGACAAGGTGTCTACAATTCTAGGGGCAATTCAACTGTTTCAGAAGCGAGCCGTTCTTATGATCTGTCGCCTTCTGAGATTGAAGGATGGGTTGAAGATGCCAAGCGAGGCATGGAAAATTCTTTGCGAGTCAATCCACTAGGCATTCACGTTCAATATGAGAAGCAGTTAAAGGATCTTCAGGGAAGCCTATGGCGAGGTCACCGCGCCCAATGAAAAATGGTCAACAGACCTGGCCCGATTATGGACGGGAAAGGGCGGCTGGGCGTCATTGGCGTTGGTGATTGATTGCCATACCCGAGAGCTTCTTGGATGACATCTAACACGCACAAGAAAAACTTCGACTGCGACAGCAGCTCTGGAACATGCCTTGATCAGTCGGTTTGAAACTCTTGGTCGAGCTGATCGCGAGTTCCTGCTTCGCTCTGACAATGGATTGGTTTTTTACCAGCAGGCACTTCACAGCAATCGTTCGAAGTTACGGCCTTAAGCAAGAATTTATAAACTGACAAGCAAACTTCTCGGGCAAACATCCAAAGGGGGAGAAGCGCACAATACCGTGTCTATCAACAAACTCATGACATCACGCAATTGGCACGCCTGACTTGTTCAGGACCTATTCGATCAAAACTTCTTGACCAAACCAGGGATGATAATCGTTCAGTACATCCCGTTTGGCGGATTATGGGTCTTGTGAGCCCCTGTTGTACAATTCCAACGGCCGCATCAGGCGCTCGCAATGCGAACACCGGCTTTCAAATTAGCAGCATAAACTGTGCAGATTCCAATGGGTCAATACAAATGAGGCCTACGACACGATGAGTGGAAAAACGAGACTGACTGCTTGAACCGATAGTCAGATCCACCTTATTCAGGCTGAAATATGGCCGAAAAAGCAGAACCTCCATCTGCACATCAGATGGGCAAAAATAGCTACCGCACCGGATGTGGCTGAGTATGCCACCCGTAACTTCAAGATATCGCTCGCAAATCCAAATTACAAAATGAATGCAGACAAGTCGATGATCCATTTGTGATTATAAACATTTACTGAATCAAAGGGTTAACTTCTTAATTTTGACTTCACCCTTCCACAGCAGGCTTCAAATTGGAAACCTTTTGCAACCAGGAAATTTCTTCCGGCGTCAGACGGCTTTCGACAACATCTTGCAAAAAACTTAAATCAGGAAATGCCTTCAGTATTTGCAAAGCATTTGCGCCACGATCAAAACGAACTAAATAGACTAGATCGTCCTGTACCGACTTCATTTGCAACAACTCTTTTGATTTTGGAATTGTAATGAACGCCTTAATTCGAACTTCTCGATCATTACTCTGGATAGGTGATAACGCACGCGTGAAAGTGATCAAGTGATCTATTTCATCTTTCTCGAATCCCAAGACAGACTTCAGTCTCAAAAAACCGAGCCATAAGTTATGTCGCAGAGGGGTACAGGCAATTGCTTCCTTTGAGAACGTCAGATTGTCTTGAAGTGCAGCGGACTTTCCCCTGAAATTTGAACTCGTAGAGAAGGTGCGATCCAGTAGCATCAAAGACAGCTTTGTCCTGATTTCGTTGTGAGCCCACAAACAGGAATTCGGTAGGCTGGAAATACGGTCTTTTACCAGATCTTCGCGCGTTTGGGGCCACGAAACCGGAGAGAAGCCGGAAAGTACTTCCTCAACCAATGCCAATCCCGGTCGATAAGATATCTCCGAGTACACCGACCAAAAGACACAGCACACAAAAAAAATCCTAGCCCAATTGCCAAGGCAAAAGCTACAAGGTTTGAGCGCATCTTGATTGCTCTATCCAACCGAAGCACCTATTCACCTGCTTCCTTTTTCGCCAAATCCTTGTCATCGCGATAGTAGGACGAATAGCTCGAATAATAATAGTCCCGAAGATCCATAGGCCCTATAAAGCTTCATCTGATCCATTTCAGCTTTGTTGAGAACCACACCAAGGCATTTTTCTCGGATCGCAGGGTTTGCGCTCAGTATGGATTTCACCAGCGAGCGGCTCGTCTTACCCCATTCGACCACAAACACAAAACCGTCAACACGACTCGCAAAGGCCTTCACATCAACAACGGGTGCCACAGGAGGCAAATCCACAATCACATAAGAGAATTTCTCACGAGCAAGCATCAACAGTCGCTGCATATGTTGCGATGTCAGCAAATCACTGGTATGCGAAATCCTGCTCTTGATGGCCGCGGGCAGTACGCGCAATCCAGGCAAATCCGGATCACTCATCATCGCTTGTTCAATCCGCTGCTCCCCCATTAACACTTCAACAAGCCCAGAGGACGCATGTCTAGCAACAGAACGCGTCAAGCCGGGATTGCGCATGTCACCATCGATAAGCAGTGTGGGGGCTCCTTGTAGGGCGAGCAATTGAGACAAGTTGGAAGATACTGTCGATTTTCCTTCGCTCGGCAAGCATGAAATCACGCCAATTACTTTCGAGCCATGGGAATCGAGTGTAATATCAGCCGCCACTTTTGCCCCTCTAAGTGCCTCGGCAAAAGAGGACAATGGTTGTCGGGATACATAGTTTGTCATGCCATTTGCATGACGGATAAAAGTTGCGCTCTTCTCCTGAGAGGACGACTGCTTTATTGACCAATTATTCTCTGGTGCGACTTTAGGAATAAGTCCGAGGAATTCCAATCCCAATACATCGCGAACCTGATCTCCAGTTCGGAAAAACCGTTCCCTAAACTCTCGAAAAGCCCCGATTCCTCCTCCAACAGCAGCCCCGAGGAACAACGCAAGAATAAGCGAGAGCATTTTTTTCGGATGGCTAGGGGCTCCAGGACGATATGCTTTAGCAACGATACGAGCATCATTCACCGGGAATGATTGTTGTTGAAGTGATTCCTGATATCTGGTCAGAAAATTCTCCAGCAATGATTTGATTGTAGTGGCTTCTCTCTCAAGCTCGCGTAGCTTCACTTGCACCTTGTTGGCACTTGATGTCGCTCCAACCATGCTTTGCAGATTGGCTTGAAGCGTTCTTTGTCTTTCCAAAGCAATGTCATATTTGCTTTTGAAGCTATCACGGATGCGGCTGAGTTCATCAAACATCAAGCGCTGATACTCACGCATCTCATTGCGAAGATTAACGACTTGGATATGTTGCTCCCCAAGTTTTCCTGAAAACTCAGCTGCGCGCTTGGATAGCTCCAAGTATTTCTCTCTGAGACCTGTGATGATAGAGCTATCGAGCGATGCATCAACTGCTATGGAAACATCGCCCGCCCTAATAGCGGCGTCCAACTTGTCATATTGAGCTTTTGCTTCAGCAACTTCACCCTTCGCAGCAATCAATTGCGCATTTGCCCCTGCTAATTGAGCTTCTGCCAAGTTTGGTCCAGAGCCAGCCCGAACTAGATTATTGTCTTCACGAAATTTTTGAACCGCGAGTTCTGCGACTAAGGACTGTTCCTTGAGTTCAGCTATCCTTGTCTGCAACCAATCGCTCGCCCGCCGTGTTGAGTCGTACTTTGAATCCAGTTGATCATTAAGATACGAAGTGGCAAATTGTCCGGCAATCTTTTGAGCTAATGCCGGGGACTCTGAAGTGTAAGACAGTTCAATGATGTAGGTCCGCCCTACGCGTGAAACCCCAACATTCCGCATTAATTTCCCAGCCGCAGCACCTTTTCGGCTAGCTAGCTCCGCTTCACTCAGTTCAGCATCACTGAACCAGCTTCCGATATCGAATATTTCTCGAACGGCAGAAATAACCGATGTAAGACCAGATCTACCCTCGCTCAGAAAGTCTTCATTCAGATGCAAATCGAGCGCCTCGACCACTTTCTCTGCTATCCGCTCTGATTTGATAAGCTCCAGTTGTGATGCAAATTCTGTCTCATCGCCAAAAATGGAGTTTTCTATTGCAAGCTCATCGATCGCCTTGGTTTGTGATTTTTGATAGAAGATACGCGTCGAAGACGTATAGAGCGGCGTTGCGCTCATCAGGTAGGCCACACCGAGCATCAGGCCAATAAGCATGGCAGAGGCAACGATCTTCCATTGTCGCTGGGCGGCTGAAATCAGGAATTCGAGATCAATTCCATCATCTTCCTCCTCCCGAGGAAAATGATTATAATTGTTACCCGAAAATCCGTCTTGGCTAGCCATATCAAATACCTGACAACTGAGAACTCAATGGTATCATCAAGAAAGCCTCATTCACAATCCATGAATGAGGCTCTCATTTATCTATTCAACGCAACGTCCACCTTTAGGTAGAAGGGCTAACGTTTCGCGCATTCGAGCTCGCGGCTCCGGTGCTGCTGAAAGATGGGGTCGTGCTCCCCGGAGACGAGCTGCTCGCCGTCGATGAACCAGTAGTCGTTTCGCTATTAGATCCAGATGTAGTGCTGTCGGTTCCACCGACGACAGCGGTTCCCGTTCCAGTATCGCCAGTCGGAGTGATGGTCTGATTGCCGGGCGTGCCTACAGCCGCAGTCTCAACCTCATTGGTCGAAGCAGCAAAAGCAGTTTTCAATGGACCACCGACGCCTTCAACTTCTGTCTGGATTTCTGCAGCATATGCAGCTTGGTCAGCCACGCATGCTGATGCCGCCTGGCCAAGCCCTTCGCCAATCGCGCTTTGCTGATCCGCACTCGCAGTGCGTGCCATTGCAATAATGTCGCTCAGCAAATCACTATCAGTCACCGCAATCAACTGAATGGCGCTTGCCAAGTCAGCGCTGCTCAGTACAGATGAAGGATCATTTTTGAAGGCAGCAACAGTTGCGCTTCCAGCATCCGCGCCCGAACAGGAAACAGCCATCGCGTTGGTTGAAAAGCTTGCAGCAGCCGCACCCATTAGTAGGGCTGCCAGCAAGGAGACTTTATTCATCTTAATAGGCATTATATCGTCCTCGCCCGGTTGGGTGGCAATTTCACTTGCTCATGCAAATATAGCGAGCAAATTTAAAATCTTCCATTATTTATAATCGCCAAGCCATATTGAGTCCAGTGAAATGGTAATTGATGCCATTTCACTGGACTTAGCGTTAATTCGTTAGGTCTTCAACATTCAGCCGAGTGTTGTTCACGTTACCGGTGATGGAACTCACCGCGCCAGTGATGTTATTGATGAAGCCGAGAACTTTCATCACCTCAACCGAATCTGCGTTGGAAACGTAAATAAGGTCGCGATCTTGCATGGCAAACTTCTTGGCCATAAAGAGAGATGCTGGCTCACGCATATTCAGACGGAACACGGTCGGAACCATTTCACCAGAAATCTTCGTAAGATCCGTTCCGGCTTTCTCCAGCGTATGACGGCTCACTTCACGATAGATAAACACCTGCGCTGGATCAGCCTGATTGTCATTAAGGCCTCCAACCTCGCCGATTGCTTCGGCAAGGGTCAAATCCGATTCGGAGAAATCGACGCGACCGAGCAATCCGGTCGCACCATAGGCAACGAAGGTGCGGCGCTCACGGTCAACAAAGATGGTATCACCGGGATAGATGAATACGTTCTCACGGCTATTCTTGACGATATTCTTAAACAGCACCCTGCTCTTGCGGCCCTGTCGGCTCACCGTGATATAGGTTTCTTCCGCCGGCGTGCTAATGCCGCCAGAGCGCGCCAGAACATCCATCAAGCGCTCGCCATTGGCACTGATAGCGATCCGTTGGCTGGCGCCAACATCACCGATGATGGTCGCCTGACTGGAGGGACTATTGGTGACTGTGACCAGAACCTGTGGCTCGATGGCACGATTGGCCAGAGCTTTCACGATGGCGCGCTCAATTGCGCCAGAAGAATAGCCTGCTGCGCGGATGCGACCAACGTAAGGAACGGAGATGGTACCAGACCCGTCGATCGTCTGCTCAGGCAACTCAACATAGTTGCCGGGACGCGCCCCGCCTTCGGCTGGGATGAACAGGCCGCCAGAAGCAGATTCGAAAATGGTAATCTTTACGGTATCGCCAATGCCGATCGGAATGGACGGTGCTGTTGTCCTCCCGCCTTTAAATCCAGGCGCAAAGCTCGTCAGCAATGTTTCCTGAAAATAGGGAAGCATCGCTTCATTGATTTCAAGCAATGCATATTGGGTGCGCAGCGCGTTGAGGTCTTTGGCCGTTAGCGTAGTCGTTGCACCCTTGACAATCATTTGATCGTCGGGGCCAGATCTCGGCAAGGCTGTACAACCAGTAAGAGCGAAAGTAATACTTGCTGCCAAAGCAGCTTTACGAGAAAACTTTGAATTCTGGCGCATGGATGCCCCCATTTAAAAATGCCATGCCCTCTTATTGCCACAAACTGATCTCGTTTGAACGCAAATAACTGGTTAAGAGCAATTTAAAAAAAATCAGTTGCATAACTACAACAATGCAGCCAATAGATTCAATAGCGATACAAAACTTACACCCAATTTAGATTCGCACTCCCTAGTTGGTTCTACGTAGGCGATTTTTGCTCCGGCCAAGCGATATGCCAGAAAAGGCAGCAAGACACGCACTTGCGTAAATAGCGACTCCAGGTATTTGCAAGGAAAATTCAACAAAGCTGTGCAGGGCGATCAGGATAACAAAGGCCAGTCCGATCCAGGACACAAATCGTTGCGAACGCCTTGTGCGAATGCCTGTGATAAAGCAATCAACCAGTGACCAAACACAATATAATGCAGCGGGCACAAAGAAGATACCGAACCCCATCAACCCCTCGAGCCAAAAGTTGTGCGCTTGGGTCCAGATCCCTGTGGTCCCGCATGCGGCTTCACGATAGACCGGGAAGATCACTTCAAACGTGCCAAAGCCCGTGCCAAGCATCCAGTTGTCCAAGAATATCCGCCACATCGCCGGAAAATTGCAAAAACGCCCAACCTCTGCATTGGTATCGGCAAGACGAAACAGAGTGCCTTCCGCATAGATTGATGTGAAGCCAATCGCGACGATGAGCAACAGCAGGCCCAACAGGATACGTCTCAGGCGGAAATATCGCGAGGTTGAAAATCCTGTGTGCCCAGAGCTCGGCTGAGCCAAGGCCCGCGCCAGCAAGGGTGGCATCAAAATGCCCCATGCCACCACCGTTGCACCGAGCCCACCCCGAGACTGGCTCATAAATAAGGCGATCAGACTGAAAAACAGTCCAACCGACCAAATGACCAACGGCCATCTCCTCTTTGAAGGCAAGCGGGAAGGGAAAAAGACCACCTTTGGAAATTTGACGAATGGTATTCCCCTCGCCTCCCGGAGGATAATTGTCAACAGGACAAGACTTGCGAGGCCTGCCATTGTTGCTGCGTGGTTTCGGTTGATCAATGTGCTGGTGAAGAGCCGTACCGGTGCATCAAGCTCTCGTATAAAAACATAATGCGGGAAGAGTTGCGCCTGCGCTATGCCATAGAACACAAACACCAGTGCAATGACACCAAGCACCTTTGTCAGCCGCCATAGGTCTTCGTCACCTTGAAAGCTATGCAAGATAGCAATGAAAAGAAGGAAAGGCGGGATGAGAGAGAAAAGAGAAAAACGGGTAAGAGAAGGTTCAACCGAAATTGCACCGTGGTTGAAACCAGCCAGCTCCCCGGCTGATTTCCAGAATGGATGAGCGAGGGGGTTGTTCTCAAACGTCAGTGACTGAAGCAGTGCAAATAGTACGAGCAGACTGAGAATGATCCATGCCTTGCGGATCAACCGTCCGACAGCCTCATTCCTGACGGGTAACCAGATGGCCAGCATGGCCACCAACGCGATGACGATCGCTGCAAACAGTTTTGGCAAGGTATGCACCGCGCCAAAGGGAACAAGTCCCATCAAAACAGATAGATAGACTCCGATCTGCGCCGAGCGTTTTGGCCAACTGCGTCTTTTTGCCTCCGTAGTAGTCACAACCTATGGCCGCCCTTCTTCTCCCAAAATTAACCTTAATCTTTTCTAAAAACATTTTTTGTGCAAGAACTTTCTTTGCATTATCCATTGTTTTTCAAATAGTTATTCAAATTTCTACCTTGGAGTCGCAATAGGCTGATACACAATCCACGCTTGACAGCTTAACGGTTTTCAAATTATTACAACCTACGAGATAAGACTTTTTTTACTTTTCGTTCAACTGGGTAGCGTCAATTTTCGGCGTAGTGCGTTATGAAGAGATTTTTTGATATTGTCATGAGTTTGTCGGCACTCATCGTGCTGTCTCCACTGCTGCTTGTCACCTCCGTATTGGTGTATTGCTTTTTAGGCAAACCTATCCTGTTTCGCCAAACCCGGATCGGGCTTAACAACAAGTCCTTTGAAGTGATCAAGTTTCGTTCGATGCGTGATGCTTACGACGCTGATGGCAATGCCCTGAGTGACGAAGACCGGCTTACCCAGTTCGGCAAGATGCTGCGAGCCTCTTCCATTGATGAGCTCCCCAGCCTCTGGAATATCCTGAACGGCGATATGTCCATTGTCGGTCCGAGACCACAAGACGCTCGCTTCATTGAAAAATGCACGTCGTTTCAGAATCGGCGCCATGAGATTAAACCTGGCCTAACCGGTTGGGCGCAGATCAAAGGTCGCAATTCGATTACTTGGGAAGAGCGCTTCAAACTCGACGTCTGGTATGTCGACAACCATTCCTTCCTGCTCGACATCAAGATCATTTTGCTGACCGTTCCAGTGGTGTTACTCCGTAAGGGTGTCTCAGCCCCTGGACACGCAACGATGCCTGCTTTCAATGGCACACAGGAACCTTCCTACGAGGCCGCAGAATAAAGCGCCCTACCCTTTTCGCAAACGAAAACAGCTCCCTTTCTGGGGGCTTTTTCGTTTGGGGAGAGTGGATAGTTCAATCCGCGGCCAAATAGGCGAACGCCGACGAACAGATTTCAACGCACCTGAATGAAACTGCTCGAGCCGCTCTCGATGTGAATGGCCGTCAGCGGACCGCCAGCATAGGCTGCGGTGTCGATACCGATGCGGCCCGGGCCAATCATCGGCCTCTCAGCTGGTGTGTGCCCATGGATGATCATCTTGTCCGAGGCGTGACGATCAATCAGAAACTCCTGCCTGATCCACATCAGATCCTCGTCAGACTGGTCGTCCATTGGAACATCGGGGCGCATGCCGGCATGGACAAAATGCACCCATGGTGTTGAGACCGAAACAGGCAACCCTTCAAGAAATGCCACATGTTGCTGTGGGATCGTTTGGCGAATGAGCTCCGAAAAATCCTTGGCTTTCAGCTTCAGTTTTTGCAGCTGTTCAACATCAATTCCATAGGACAGCAACGTTTCGCGGCCACCAAATTCAAACCATTCGGATTTAAGGCTTGGCTTTTTTAGAAAATCATAAAAGGCCTGATCATGATTGCCACAAAGACACAGACGAGCAACCCCGTCCGGCAAGGGTGAAAGGCAATGATCGATGACCTCGGCCGAGTGCAAACCACGATCAACTAGATCGCCAAGATAAATGATCAGTGTAGGGTTGTTTTCACCGATCTCAGCTAGGATCTGGGCTTCGAGCTGGCGTTGCAATTCGACGCATCCATGTACATCGCCAATGGCAAAAACGGAACGCGGATGATGGTTGAGAGCAAGGCGTCGCCGCCCACTCTTCTTTCCTTTGAACATCTTTGCCAGAACGGCCTTCATAGAACATCTCCGACTGCCTTCATGGCTCTCTGGCTAGCCAAGGCAGTCATATTTTAACTAGGCTTTCTCGCCAAATTTCGCTATTTAGTGGTGTATAGCACAATCGTTGAAATTCAAGTAATTTTTCATTAACGCTGCAGTATGGTCTGATGCCCCCATGGCGTAAATATATTTCCGGAATTGATGCTCAAGCCTTACGGCTCGGTATGCTCTTGTTCGCTGCTATTTTCCTTGCAACGGCGATGATTGCCTCCTTCGTTCAGCCCACGCCGGAATGGTCTCGAAAGCAGAAACCGGAAGAGACAACCGGGAGTGAATCGGCCAATCAGGCAGTTTCAAGTGAAAAGCCCCTTTCCCCCTCCCCTGCCCCACTTCAAAATGCAGTGGCCAAGAAAAATAGCGAAACTGACGTCACATTGGTTTCGGCTCCAACGCGAGTAGTCGCACCCGACATGACACCGGCTTGGGCCCATGTCGATAAGCCGCTTGAACGCATCAAGGACTATCGCGACGAAATCGATCCGCGACGAAAGACAGCAACCGCCTACAAGAACACAATCGTTCTCTCGGCAGGGACGTTCAAAATTCGCTATGGCAAACGCTTTATCAAGGTTAAACTTAGCAATGTCGACGCGGTCCCCTTTCGCAAGCGCTGCCGCCTCAAGAAGGGCAAGGTCTGGCCCTGTGGCGGAACAGCGCGCGCGCATCTCTCCCGGATGTTGAGGCAGCGCACTCTGTTCTGCAATGTCAAAATCAAGGGAGACATTTCGGTGCGCAAGACCTACCCCGCCCAATGCTGGCTTGGAAACACCGATGTCGCAGATATCATCATTCGTGAAGGCTGGGGGACCGCTGTCGATAAAGGCAGCAAACGTCAGACGGAACTGGAAGCAGAAGCCAAACGGCTCCACAAAGGCTTATGGCGCAAGACATAAGTATTAACACTTATTTCATTCGCTGATTATCACAGTTTAACCCAGATCCTTAACCAAGAGTTAATTCTCTCATAGATTGCATTTTATCTGTCGCTCACTTCGTGCCATTTTACTCGCAGAGTTTGTATAGATTTGAGAGTGAATTATGTGCGGTATTATTGGTATCATTGCAAATCGTCAGACCCCTCCCCTGCTCATTGATGCTCTGAAGCGTCTTGAATATCGCGGCTATGATTCAGCCGGAGTTGCGACCATCTCGGACGGCCAATTGGGCCGCAGGAGGGCACCGGGCAAACTGCGCAATCTTGAACAGCTCCTGGAGAGTGATCCGCTGCCGGGCACCATTGGCATCGACCACACCCGCTGGGCCACCCACGGCATCCCCAGTGAGACCAACGCCCATCCCCATCAGTCAGGCAATGTCGCTGCCGTGCACAATGGCATCATCGAGAATTTCCGCGAGCTGCGGGATGAGCTGACCGCCAAGGGCCATACGTTTGAGACCGACACCGACACAGAAACCGTGGTTCATCTGATCCAGTCGGAGCTCGAGGCCGGCAAGGCCCCGGTCGATGCCGTGGCGGCGGTGCTTGGTCGTCTGCATGGGGCTTTCTCCCTCGCCATCATCTTTGGCGGCGAGGAAAACCTGATGATCGGCGCCTGTCGCGGCTCGCCGCTGGCTGTTGGCCATGGGGATGGCGAGATGTTCCTTGGCTCGGACGCTTTCGCGCTTGCGCCTTTCACCGACCAGATCACTTACTTGGAAGAAGGCGACTGGGTGGTTCTTGGCCGCACCTCGATCCAGATCTATGACGAAGCCAACAATCCGGTCGAGCGTCAATCCAAAATGGCGCAGTCCTCGACCCAGATTGTCGACAAGGGCAACTACAAGCATTTCATGCAAAAGGAAATGCACGAGCAGCCCGAGGTGATCTAGCACACGCTGGCCAACTATGTTGATTTCTCCAAGGGTGCCGTGCGCTTCGGCAAGGATCTGCCGTTCGATTTTGCCAAACTGAGCCGCATTGCCATGAGTGCCTGCGGCACGGCCTATTATGCTGGCGTCATCGCGAAATGCCACTGGAGAAAGACGGCCTTGCGCTGTTCATCTCCCAGTCGGGCGAGACCGCAGACACGCTTGCGTGCCTGAGATATTGCCGCGCCGAAGGCCAACATATCGCCTCCATCGTCAATGTGACCGAAAGCACCATCGCCCGAGAGAGCGATGCTATCTTCCCAACCCTTGCAGGCCCCGAAATCGGCGTTGCCTCCACCAAGGCCTTCACCTGTCAGCTGTCGGTGCTGCTCTCCCTTGCCATCATGGCCGGTCGGGCGCGCGGCACCATCTCGGAGGAAGAAGAACAGGCCTACACCAAGGCGCTGAGCGAATTGCCGCGCTATATCCGCGAGGCATTGAAGGCATCAGACAGCATCGCCGAGCTGGCCCACGACCTCTCCAAGGTCAAGCATGTGCTCTATCTTGGTCGCGGCACCAACTTCCCGCTGGCCATGGAAGGAGCGCTGAAGCTCAAGGAAATCTCCTACATCCATGCGGAAGGCTACGCGGCAGGTGAATTGAAACACGGTCCCATTGCCCTCATTAACGAGACAATGCCGGTGGTCGTCATCGCGCCGATTGTCTACGCCCTGCCGGTCCAACTTTTGGCCTATCACACGGCCAACTTCATGGGCACCGACGTCGACCAGCCCAGAAACCTCGCCAAATCCGTCACCGTGGAGTAGAGGCAATTTTTAACAGCTGTTAAATATCAAAGCCCCCTGCCCTATTGGCTTCTCTGGATCGGCACCCATCGATCCGATTTAACAGGTGTTAAAAACACTCTTGCCTACCTCAAGCTCCGGAAGCCGCAAGATTACTCGCGAGCAGGCTCTGGATCATCGGTATTGGTGAAAAACCCGGCTTGGCTGTCAGAGAACGCAGATAGCCGCCGGGTGACCGGATGCTGTCGCATTTCTCCAAGATCCCAGCGAGCGTGATCGACGCGGCCACTGGCCCCAGTGCCGTCTTTGCCTCGCTCCAGGCAGAATGATTGACGTCCAATATGGATCGCACGGTTTCAGCCGCCTCGACAAAATCGCTCCAATTTCGGATCGCGAAGCGATGGCAGTAGCTAATCTTGGAACAGGCAGACAAGATGGTTGGAAGATCCAAACTGTTCTCGATGCGCCTTGAGTGTCGTGACGTTAAGGTTTTTGTATCGCCAAGCCGTTCGATGGATACGTCGATGTCTTGAGGTGATTGTTTGACCATCGAGATCTCAGCCTGGTGTGGTTTTGGATCGCGATATCCGGCACTTTTGGACGTTGTCTCATCGAGGCCTGTTTCAGATTCAAATAGGTAATCTTTATTTGAATCCTGTATGTGCCGCTCATTTTGAGCATCGCTGCCGTTCACTTTTCTGGAAAGTTCTAAATCTTCCAGAGCGTTATGCACAGCTTGGCTAAGAGTGCTGAGGCGGGTGTGCAGGGCCTTGAGGTCGGAAATCGAGAGGCCGCGATCTGTTCTCTGGTCGAGAGAGCTTAAAGAGGATTGGAAGTCTTCCCATTCAGCGGAAGGATTGAGCTGCATTCCAAAGGAAATTGTTTTGGTAATGGCTCGGCGCAGAAGAGTGATGTCTTCACGCAGGGCGCTTCGAAGCTGTTTCTCGTTGCGTGCGGTCTCGGCTTCCCGGTGAATGCTATTAGCTTGAGCAAGGAGTGGGCGGAGATCAAATCCAAAGGCGCGAACAATCATGCCTTCCTGACCGCGTCGGGCATAGCGTTTGCCGTTTGGGCTGTCGTTGCGAACGAGAAGACCAGCATTGACGAGACTGGCGAGATGACGCCTCAAGGTCGGCTCCGAGATGCCATGAGCGCGAGCGCAGAGCTTTTTGTTGCTGGGAAAGACCACGAGGTTGTCAGCAGCATCCAGTGTGTCCTCGGAATGAAAGGACAGAAGGGCGCTCAACACGCCAATGGCGCGGTCGGACAGATCATAGGCACGGCGGCAATCGGTGAGATCGCGGAGGATTTGCCATTTATCAGCTGATAAAGACTGATCACAGGACGCAGCAATCCGTTGCCCGTCTATCATCTCGACAGACAGACCACGGGCCCCAAAGGGGGAGGTCAAAGAAAACTCCATGATTTTCAATCAGGCAAAGAAAATTGTTCGCTCAAAAGAACGTTGTGCCTTGACATTTATGGGGGAAGCTGATTCTGTAAGGGTGCAAAACGTTACAGGGCTTCTGGGTGGCAAACGCTGCTTGGGAGCCTTTTTCTTTGTGTCTGTCTCCTTTCTTTTCGACGTTTCAAGCCCCACGATAAATTGGGTTTGGGGCAGGGGGATAAGTTAGCTTTTCTTGTAGGCTTCAAAGAGGTCCGGTAGGGCCTTTGTGACATGCTCGGCAAAGCCGGAATCAAACAGAACCAGTTCAGAATTCTTGCGTCCGGATTTGAGCGCACCCAGCTGAACATCTCCGGCGAAGATTTCCACGGCTGGCGATGAATCCACTTTGGCCGCGTCCTCGTTACTGAGCGCCTTGAGCAGAATTTGGAAACGCTTATCTGACAGGCCTTCACTTTTGAAGGTGTCACTTTCAAGGACGGCAGTCGCCTTTGTCGCGCTTCCATCCATCTCAAGCAACTCAGCAAGCTTCATCCAGCGGGGTCGTCCGATTTTGGGGGCGGGACCTATGGCGCGAATGAGATCGCCCGGAACCACGCTATGGATCCGCTTGAGATAAGACGCTTCTGCATCGGTGATCGACAAGGCAAGTTTGACGCGCGCAACCTCTTCGCTTGGATCGGGGCTTAAAGCGCGAACATGCGCGGCAAAAAGCACCCGTTCGATGAAACTGAGATCCTGCCGGCTGCTGTTCTCAACCCCTTGCGCCTGAACCAGTTCTGCGTCGGATAGATCACGAACAACCGCCCGAATGAACTTTCCGGGAATACCTGCGACAGCCTTCAAGCGCCGATGGCCATAGGCAATCTGATAGCGGTCCTTTTCGCTGGGGTGAGGGCGGACCAAAATCGGGATTTCCTGACCGCGCTCAGAAATGGACTGGCGAAGGGTCAGGATCGCTTCTTCCGTTGCAGCATCACTGAGGCGATCGGGGAAGGGGGAGGGGTCAATTTTTTGGGGATCAAGCTCAACCACATCACTTGTGGGATGATCTGATAGCTGTGCCTTCAAGCGATCCCGCTCTTCGCGCAATTCCGAAATGATGGATTCCTTGGTCGCTGCGACCACGCCAGACCCAACTCGAGGCGAGGGGGCTTTGGTTGCCTCGCCCGAGTTCGAGGATTTGTTGGTCTCTGCAATCGAATTGACCAGAGCGCCAAACATCTGTGTGCGAGAGGCTTTCTTTGCGGTCATGTGCGCCCCCAACTCTGGGTGAGCAAGGTCAGGATTTCCTGATTGACCGAGTCCATGCTTTCAATGGCACGGCGATAGGTGTCCCGTCCCATGGCTCCGGATTCGATCTCGTAAAGGCTGCGCTTGTCAAGGCCAGCATTGGCGATGGCCGTGGTCTCGAATACCGTGTTGGTCATCACCGCTTCGCCAAACAACATGCGTAAAAGGCCCACGACCTGTTGCTGTGGCGCGTCATTGGGATTGTGGCGCGTGATGAGAAAGCGCATGAAATTCATGTTCATGTCACCGCCAGCATCTTCGATGACATTCATGATGTCGCTCATCATCAGCAGAAACTGGTTCATCGAGGCAACATCGATCATCGAAGGATGAACGGTGATTAGCAAACCGGAAGACGCAAAAAGTGCGCCTAGCGTGAGGTAGCCAAGCTGTGGCGGCGTGTCGAACAGGACGATGTCATAATCTTGTTCTACCTCGTTGAGACAGGCGGCAATCCGGCGGAAAAAGACGTCATCTCCCCGCGATTGACCCGAAACAATTGCTTGCGGCGTTGCATGCTCAAATTCCATGAGCTCTAGATTGCCCGGCACCAGATCAAGACCTGGGAAATAGGTCTTGCGGATTACTTCCCGCAAGGGGAGCCGCTCTTCATCATAGCGGATGGAGGCCCAAAGGGTCTCGTTCGAGCCAACATCAAGCTCGGGCTGGGCGCCGAACATGGCGCTCATTGAGGCCTGCGGATCCAGATCGATGGCGAGCACGCGGTAGCCCTGAAGGGCCAGAAAATGGGCGAGGTGAACGCTTGTCGTCGTTTTGGCTGAGCCGCCTTTGAAATTGGCGACCGCCAAGACCTGAAGTCCTTCGCCTTCGCGCCGATTGGGCAGAAATTTGAGGAGATCAGAGGGGCGTTTCCCGGCCAGAACGTGCCGGAGTTCATTGACCTCTTCGAGCGAATAGATGCGTCTGCCATTGGACAGGCGCTCGGGGTCTGGCCCTTCTCCATCGAGCGACATCTGCCGTATGGTGCTCTCGGCAATGGAGAGCAGGCGCGCCGATTCAGGGGCGGAGAATTTCCGCAAGGTTTTTTGCGCATGGGGCGGGTACATCCGCTCTCGCAAGGCGCTCAATTGCGCCGAGAGCAGATTGGCATATTGGCCAACCTGTTCGGAAGGACTGAGAGGGGGGGCCTTATCACGCAAAGCAAACCTCATATTGTTCTAATCAGCGCTGACGCTTTTTTTTGGAAAAACAGCGAAAACGCGTCATGGGAATAATTGATCGGAAATTCCGATTCTGTCCAGTTCTTTTTGGTTAACAGTTACTTAACGCAGGCTGGATGCGGCCGGGCTTTGCAGCCAGATCTGGTCATGTTCGTTCCTGTCCGATGACAGTGGCGGCGCAACTGTTCCAACTATGATTGGATTCTTGAATCAATACCATCTCATTGATTCAAAAGATTCATTGGACGCGGACTCGCGCGCGCGGCACGATGGGGTGTGGCCCAGTTTCACCAACCAGCAAAGAATTCGCCATCATGCGCCTTCTGCTTTATCGTGTTGATCCGCAGCATAACATGCATCGATTTTATTCGCTTTCTATGACAGTTGACCTGTTTGGAACACCTGTTCTGAGCCGCGAATGGGGCAGAATCGGCAGGTAAGGGCGGTGCCGGTGGGAAGCCTTTTCAAGTGCGGAAGATGCTGTTCTCGCCTTGCGAAAGCAGATTGCCGCCAAACTCAGGCGCGGCTATCGGGTGCAAAACTGAGGATCGATGTAGAAAGATGGAACAATCGTCTCCATCAATCGGGCAGGAGAGGGACTGTCGCTTGGTATAGACAATCATGAGAAATTTGTCTATACCAAGCGGCATGACAGCTCTTCCCATAGCCTATCAGAATCTCGCGACAGATCTCATTCGCAAGGCGCATGATGACGGCAGCGCCTTGCGTGGCTCGCTTTATCAGCAGACAAAGCGCGATATCGTCAATATCTACGTCAAGATGCCGGTCGGATCTGGGCGCAAGAGTCTATTTGTTGGCCCGAAAGGGCGCGAGGAAACCGAAGCGAAGGTTGAAGCCATTCGTGCGGCATCGATGCGGGCGCGCGCGCGCCGCAAGGATCTGTCCGTTCTGGAAAGCCTTGGTCTGCCCCTGTCTCATGCGGCCTCGGGACGGGTGGTTGATGTGCTTTCCTTTCACGGCCTGTTCCGCAATGGTGGTGTGCTGGTCGGAACTCTGGCTTATCAATGTTACGCGTTGACCCTTGGATATTTACTCCCGTCTGCCATTCTGGCAACCGATGACGCGGACCTTGCAGCCGCACATGTTGCGTTGCAAGCCGACACCGGCCTTGACATGCTGTCGATCCTCAAAGACGCGGATCCTTCTTTTGGCATGCTCCCCGGGCTTGATGCGAAGGCACCGCCAGCCCGGTTTCGGGCGGCGAACGGCTATGTGGTGGATCTGGTAACGCCAACAAGACACAGGGACGAGAAACAGCCGGTTCCGCTCAAGGAGCTGGGCGCTGGTGCGATGAGTTTGCAGTATCTTGCCTGGCTGATCGAAAATGCCATTCCGGGCCTGCTGCCATGGGGAAGCGGGGTCCCCGTGTCCATTCCCCGTCCGGAACGGTTTGCTGTGCACAAGCTGATCCTTGCCCAAAAGCGTGGACATGATCAGGCCAAGGTGCAAAAGGATTTGGCGCAGGCAAAAGCCTTGATCGAGGCGATTGAAGAAAGTCGGCCGGGTCAGGTTGAGGATGCGCTTGAGGGGAGAGCTTGCGGGCAGGGAAGAAAGGGGTGGCACGACCCCATTGCGCGATCCCTCAAGCTGCTCTGGCCGGATCGTGAGTGGTCAGTCTCCTAACCGATCGTTAAGCAATTGGTCGAATTTTGGCCGGATTCTGGCTCTTTTATGCGATCAATGCGAACGTCGTAACGCAAAGTTAACCACCCTTCGTCAGCCTGAAAGGGCGTTTTGAAGGAGATCCATCATGCCGGCAACAACCGAACAACCCGTCTATGACGATGGTCACAGTGCCATGCTCATGCTCAGTCTGATCATGTTGACGAGTGTTTTCGCGGCGGGGCTGATTGTGGGCGCGACTCTGTTTTAATCCTGTAGCGGTTGCACTAAGCAAACACCTGCTGTCGCGTTGACTGAACGCGCGTTTTCTGGCCGAGGAAGTCAAGCAACAGCCAGATACGATCCTTTGACGCCACGCTTTCGACAGTCGCGAGAAAATCCGTAAACGGTCCTTCGATGAGCCGGACAACCTGTCCCGGCTTCAGCTCAGTCTCGTCCAGATCTGCCGCTGACCCGAACCGGTGCATGAGGCTTTCCATCAAATCCATTGGTATGGGCCGCGGTCCCGTGGCATCAAAGGTCACAAGACGCGTGATACCACGCGTCGAATTGATCGGCGTCCAGGGGCCTTGCTCAGGGTCATGCTGAACGAAAATATAACCGGAAAGAGCGGCTTCTCCGCCTTGATGAACTTTCCCCTCTGCCGTTTTGTTTCCATTGCCATGGGGCAAAAGCTCTCAAAGCCTTGACGGCTGAGGTTCACTTCCGCGATGCGATGACTGTTCGGTTTCAACTGGGCCAGATACCAGACCTTGCTTGTTTGGTTGTCATTTGAATGGCTCATTTGAACTCCCGAAAACAATTTTAGAAACAATCGTAACTATCTAGTCATCTTATGACAAAGAGGCTACCGGTACACCTGTAGTAAGAAAAAATTTCAATTTTATGGTGAACATGCCTAGGTTGTATTACTGATTGCGTCAAATCGTTTTAGGGAATTATCGTATTGAATTTATGAGGAATCCCGGATTTCTGGATTTTCTTGGTTGTGGATTACTTTCTTTTGCACGCGAGGGTCTGCCCAGCCAAAGCGAGTAATATGCCTAGGAGCATCCCGGTCCCATTCATGATGAGGTCGTTGGTAGAAAAGGTTCGCCACGAGCAAGGCGCGAGCCACCAAACCCCGGTTAGCTGGCTAAGCTCCCAGAAGAGAATGATCCCGGACCCGATCAAAAACGTTCGTGTCAGAGATTGGTTGAAAAGTGCTCTCAGAAACAGCCCCAGAGGGATCGTCAGGAATACGTTGAGATAGAGCTGCTGAATTTGGTCGTAGGTGAGTGCACCCCAGACAGTCCAGTTATCCGAGTGCCTCGCAAAGTAGACCCCCACGCGATCAAATGCGAGGAAAGCATCGAGTTCGATATGAGCGCGGTAATTGGGAGCATTGCACAGCGCGGCAAAGTCAACAGGTACGGGCAGGATTGTTAGTAAGGACGCGGCGGTGAGGTAGAAATAGAAGAGCGTAAGGCCGGTGACTCTTGTCGAGGTGACAGCAAAGAAGCGCTGGGTTTGAGCAAAGCGCTCCGATGGCCAAAGGGTATGATCGTGGAGCGCCCGATCCCGCGCCTTTTTGGCTTCCCTTCGCGCGCACCACAGGGCTAGAAGCGTGATGATCAGCGGATAGAAGAGAACAAGGCTGATGAACTGCAGGGTAGGCAATATAAACGCCCTTGAGTGAGTTTGGTCGGTGTGCCACAGCCTTTGAAATTATGCCCGAGGCGGGAATGTGACTGAAACTTACGCTTGCAATGTGTGCGAAACAACAAAAGAGTTGATTATCTCAATAGCTCTGAGCAGTGTTGTATTCAATGGGAAATACAAGCTTCGTCAGCATTATGAGACGGAACGGGAACCAAAGCCTGCGAATGCCCAATCAACAGATCGACAAATTTTTTGATCATCGCAAGCGGTCCGTCAAGGCGCGTCGGCAGGACCGACTCTTCTTGATTGCGCTGATCATCGTCCTGTTTTTGATGCTGAGCGGGGCAGGGGGCGTTATGCTGGTTCGCTGGCTGGACCAGAATGGCGGCGAGACGTTCAGCAGGATAAAAGATTGGTCGATCTGGCAGACCGTCGGGCTTGTTGAGCTGCCGGTCGAGCCACCATCCCTGCCGATTCCGCTTGCTGATGTTCCGACCTATCCTCAGGAATGGACCCGCCGGATCACCAGGCCTCCTCAGTCGGTCTGCGCCATCATCAAGAATATCGGGTTCAAAACCGAAGGATGGCAACGCTCTCGTGGCGGCTGGGATGGCTGGGAATGTCTTGCTGAGATGGAGATTGCAGCCGGAGGCGACACCAAGGCGTCTGCTTTTTTGTCGATGCATGGGCGCGAGGAAGACGAGATCAACAATTTGCGGCTCAAATTCAACCTGCCACCGGAGCATCAGGGCCGAAAGGCTTATGCCAATCTTTTGGCAAACGCGTCCCTCATCCCGCTGTTTGACTTCTTCCACTGGACCTTTCCCGATGATATCAAGCAAAAGATCCTCGATCTCTCGCCATTCGAGGCGGTGATGGATGGCGTCAATGTGCGTCTCTTTGAGGAATTTCAGTCCAACCAGCGTGTGAACCTTCTGATGTGGATGCCGGAGGACAAATTCCCCTATGAAGTCAAAGACGGGCAAGTGGTCATGCACTTCGTCAAGTTCGAGCAGGAACCGGCTAGAAAGGTGACCCACCTCAGAACGGCGAACAAGACCCAATCAACCACGATTGACTGGCAACCGTTGGAGCAGGATGAACAGGGGGCTCTGTTGCCAGAGGAAATTGATGTGAGCGCCCAATCTCTCGTCAAGCCCGCAGAAGGACATCAGGAAGAAATCAAGCCGGTTGAAGAGACTGGCGATGCGCAAGACGGGGAGGGGACGGACGAACCGGAAGAGAGCGCAGCGGAAAACCAGCCTGAAGAACGACCTGAAGCGCCTGTTGGGGCGACATTGCCGGTCTTGCCCATGCCACGACAGACGCAAGAGACGGTGGCTGATGGCGAGCAAAACGCCGAGAGAGACGATGTGGCGGATAGCCCGGGCGCATTGTCTGTTACTTCGGAGGATGTTCAGGAGCGAGGAAAAAGGGCACCCATCCCAGCGCCATTGTCCAAACCGACCCCAGCCGAGCCAGAAAAGGCCATGGTGGCACCCAGTGTCAAGCCAGTTGACGACACCCTCGGTGAGGGGGAAGCAAGGCTGCCGGTCCCTCTCAGTTCAGACAAGAATTTACGGAACTTGCCGCCCGAACTGCTAGCTGCCAAGCCGGGTCATCCGACCGATGTTGCGGACAGCAAATTCGAGTATGATCAGACCGGCAAAAAACTCTATTCGCGCTTTAACGCGCCCAACGGCGCAAAAAAGCCACGCGTGGCCCGTCCCTTTAGGTTGCCCGATGATCTTTTGCCCTCCGTCAGTGACTTCCAAGTCCGCTCGCTTCGCCGCCGTGAGGATCTGTTTAGAGGCAATGAGTTCTAGCAAGCCGCGCAAAGAAAACCCGCTGCATGATTGATCAATGCAGCGGGCGGTCTTGCGTCATCGGACGGTGGTCAGGGCCTAAATTCGATGCCAGAGCAGGGGGCCTTTGGAGCCTTGCATTTTCACCCAGGTAAGGTCTGTGTGCTGGAACGGGCGAATTTCGTTGTTCCGCGTTGTCGAGTACGAAGACCACCGCGCGTGGTGGAGACCACGAGAACGGCATGGCCTTCTCCCCGCGGGGTCTTGGCAACTGCCATACGCAGCGCTGCTGATGAAAAGCCCATCCGGACGAGTTGTGCCCGTTTGGTCAGGGCGAAGTCTTCGCAGTCGCCAACCTTGACATTATCCCGCCAAACATCCTTGCTTTCATTCTGCGGCAGAATAGCCCGGTTTACATCGCGGTTGACGCGGTCGATGAGGGAAAGCGTGGTGCTGGATAATTTGATCTGAGACGCGCCCCTTGTTTCGCACTTGGCCTTGTTCTGCTTGCAATAACGTACGAAGGCCATTGGTGCCAAAGTGGAGCGGCGAAGTTTAGCCCAGCTTGCTTTTGGCAGTCTTTCCTCAGGCGGGGCTAGGGAACGAAGGCTTGCTTGCTCGCCTACATCCGGGATTGGTGCGTTGAGTGGCAGAGACGCCAGTTGCAAATATGGGCTGCATCGGCAAGGCCCACAAGGCCATCGGCAAATTGTTGCGCTTTTCTTCAAAAAGTGGTTGCGAGCCACGCAAGCCTGCTGCTGTGATCCGAGGCTTGACCTGGCGTTTGGAAAATGATGGCCGGTTCAACGATCGGATCAACATCACGATTGTTTGCGATACCCTTGAGGCTGTTTGGAATAGCCGTTGGGCTGAAGGGCATGGCATTGGTCAGGGTACAAGAAACCGCAAAGGCGATCGTAGACGCTATTACATATCCCGTTTTCATGACGTTTCAATCTCCGGTTGGAACCTGAGACCAAATTGCCAAAGAGGCTTGATTATCCTCTTTTCGGAATAGTTCGAATTTTATCTAAATGGTATTTTCGCTTAGCCGGACGCCGGATTGTTGTTGCTATGGTGAAGGGTGATTTAGCGGGTTGATTAAAATTTGAAGGAATGGAAGCTATTGGAGCAGCGCATGATGCTCCTTTCGAGCATGCTGAATATCCTTGTTGGTTTTCTTCAAGCAAACCTTTGAAACAGTTTCATCCCGCCGACTCTCTTGGCAGGGGAGGAAAAGGGATATTGAAGCCTGATGTTCACTCTTTTATATATATATGCAACAGACAGGGAGCGGCTTTTAGCTGGTCCGGTACTTAACATTTCGAGCCTCTTTCACCCCCGCCAGAATGGGGCATCGACGAATGGCTCCTTAAAAATTATTTCCCTTTTTTCTTCCGCTTTTTCTCTTTTGGCCAATCTTGTTTTTGAACATCAAAAACAGGAGAAAACCGATGTCTCGAATCAACGTCTGCCATCAGAAGATTAACAAGGAAACGCTTGCCAATTTCCTGTCGGTCAGCCGCTCGCCTATGCGCGATCCGGATTTCTTTGCCAGCATTGGGCTTAAACGATCAGATCGGGCCTATTCTTGGTATGGAATTTTCCGCGCGGTTCTGAGAACCGAAGGCGGCCTGCTCGAGGAGCATCTCAACAGCCTCCATAAAAGCTATCCCGGTTCATCCATCCTTAAAACCGTCGACTCCTTGTCAGTCAAACTGACCCGCCCCGCTTCTGACCTTTGACGAGATGGCACTCATGATGAACGTCAGAGCGGATACTCTCAGCAAATCCATTCGTGAGAGCAGAACGGCCCTTCCTTTCAAAACCATCTATGTCGGCTCGCGTCTGCGCCGCTATTGCTGGCTCGAAGTTGCGCTCTGGGTATACGAGGAAATCCCTCTGGATCTGCCTGCGACACAGTTTCCCCATGCCTTGCCTCAGAAGGGAAAAGCGTCTCGTTTCTGAGCCGTCGAACCGGCCGGAGAACGGAACTGTCGTGACGCCAGATTTTGCCAAGAAGGCGCTCTTTGGCGGCTTTTCTACCCGATAGATCGCTCCCCTGTCATAAGCAGAAATAAGCAGAAGCCCAGTTCATTTTAGGCACGGCCAAGTTTTTTGAAGTTTTGCTTATGACGTGTTTTTAGGCGGAAATCCGTCATTTTTTAGCAAACTCTAAGAGAATTGAACGACTATGTGTACAACTCCCTCACAATCATCAAAAGCCAGCCTTCTTGCCAAGATCGAAACCTTCGAAGATGTTCGAACGTGGATCAGAAACAACGATCCGAAAGACTATCGTCTTCATGCGTTGAGACGCTTGGAAAGCCTTCTTGACCAGGTCCGATATGCCCTCGCTCATGCCTGCTTCGGAAGAGTGGATGGCTATGGAGTTTCCCGCCGCCACAAGGAACGTTCATTCCTCGCCCTGATCTTGATATCGCCATGGGGCCTTACAAGCGACTTCGTATCGATCTCTTGAGCGCATTGAAAATGGCTAACGGCGAGTTGGCCGCCAAACAGGAACGTCGAGCCCGGCTCGATGACTGGGCGGATCTGGCAGCGGCTTTCAAACCGCATATAGCGAATGGAGGGCTTATCCATGCGGGAGCGTTGAGTGGTTTGAACAAGCTGATTGATTACGCGCGACGTGCCGGTCTTGATCCTAAGGACATGGAGCAAGAGGGTTTCATTGAACGGCTGATTGAGACGGCCCCGAACAGCAAGGATTATGGTACGATCCGTTCCGGCCTCAAACTCCTGTCTGATTTCCGGTTCATCGATGAAGTCGCGGCCCTTTTGCCCTCGTGTCCCATACCGCAATTGCCACTCTTACGTGAGGCGAACAGACTGCCGGCTCACGTCGAAGCCTATATCGATGAGCTGGTTGCGGTGGCTTCGACAAAGACCGATGAAATCGATTGCGAAGATGGTTATGTGGTCAAGAAATCCACGCAAGACGCCTACCGAGCTGTTTTGAAGTATCATTTCACGGTCTTAACCAGATGCCATGCAAATCCGCAATGCGGGTATGATGCGCCTGTGAATGATTTGCGTGGGGTCAATGATTTGTCCTGTCTGCTTGAAGATGACCATATTCATGCCACCATTCGCTATACCGCTGCGGCCGAGGGAATGCCCGGCGCGATCTCTCTGCGGACCTCTGCCGGCTACTACAGCTCGCTGCTCATTGTTCTTGCGCGCAACGGATTTTCTGTCGGGGATCTGGCCAGAGCGATGAAGTCAAGTCGCTTTCTGAAGCGTGCGAAAGCCGAATGCAAAGGCATGACACCGGAAGCTAGAGAATGGTGTCGACGGTTGCTAAGTGACCCCTTGATGGAGCAGAAATTCCGCAATCTTCACCGTATCGCTCAAGCTCATGCGAACAAAATTCTGGATGCCGCCGCTGCTGATGGTCGTGCTTTGAGTGATGCAGAGCTTAGAGAAGTGCGGAAGTTCGGAACAGTTGCGGCTGCCTGCGCCATTGAATATGCCGGTCGGCCAATCCGGCTTTCTAATGTGCTTGGGGGTTGCGCATGTCGGGGCCCACGCGCAATTTCTTCATGCCGAGTGATTTCCGCTACAGGGCTTTATGGATTCACATTGGAGGCTGTCGAGACGAAGGCCTGCGAAGCATGTCCATTTACCTCACTGAATGACGAGCTTTATGGACCTCAGGTCATCGAATGGTATCTAAAGTTCATTCGCCCTCTGTTTCCGCATTCAAAGGGTAACTTGCATCTGTTCCCATCCATTGAGCGAGAGACAGCCTCCATTAGCGCCAGCCATTTCCATATCTGGTTTACCCAAGTTGCAACGGCGGTTGGAATTCCTATGACATTTCATCGTTGGCGTCATGGCTATGCCTCGCTTTTGCTCCGATTGGATGCGGAAAACCTGCAATTGGCCGCTGACATGCTGAACAATACACGTCGGACGGTAGAAAAACATTATGCCTTTATCCTGAAATCCAAAACCTACAGCAAGGGGCAGAAGCAGATCATCGAGTCCGAGAAGAACTTCAAGAAGGAGCTGGGCCGTGCAAGCTAATCTCAATGAAATCCTGAACAAGCCGCATATGCAGCATGTTGCCGGTTTCCCAGGGCTCAAGACGCTGTTGCCCATTGAACTTACCCTGCTTGATCGCTTCATGGCGTTCTGTTCGGATAGATGTCTCGCCGATCCCTGCGTGAAAGATGTCCGTGCCTTTGGTGAGTTGGACAGTGTAGGCGCACGCGAAATGATCGGCTTGCAGGGTGCCTTCCTCGGCGCTTGGCTTAGGAGCGGACTTTGACGCCATGGCGTCCGCTGTGGCAAAGGAGATCCGGCATAAAGAAGACTTTGATGGTATAACTCGAGGTCTCAACCGTCCAGTTGACTTCAAGGTTTCCGTCCCACAAGGAAGGTTTCCCGGATGACTGGAAGAGCACCCTTGCGCGGTTATGGCGTGATGAGCTTTATTCCGTCCCCATCCTCAAGCGCATGGAGCATCGGCTGGGGGCTGTTCCTCTGGTCCGCCCTGCTCTGCCGGCTTGGGCCCCGACTTTTCGTCAGAAAAGGCTCTCGGTGCACTTATGTTGGATTTGAAAGCCCGGAGTGCGGAGCAAAATGACGGAACGCCGCGGTGGGCCTATTTGCGAACAGCTTTTGAGGAATTGCGGCGGTTCGCATCCGTTTACGGATGCAACGAAGAGGCCAATCATACGCTTCGCCTTTATGAGAATGTGATGGCGAGGCGCGAACATCTGCAAAAGCCCCTCAAGATGACAAAGATTCTTTCTTTGCCCAAAGCGTCCGAGTTGCTAGCTGAAGCGGAAACCATGTTGGAAAAGGCAACTAAACAGTTCAAACCGCAATTTCGACATGCTCTTCGCAATCGGGCGGCGGCAATTGGAATCGGGATTGGCTTGCCCGCTCGGCCTTCGGATGTTCACTTGCATCACGTTTTTGGCGAAGGCGTCTTTTTCGACGAGAACACGGGCTGCTACCGATTCTGCTATCGCCCACACAAAACAGAAGACACATGGCGACGAGCTTGAGGTCTCTCTGGACCCTTACTGGAACCAGTTTTTCGATGCACTGATCCTACAGGATCAGGATCCTTCCTATCTCTGGGCACTACGCGAGAAGGTTTTCGTCGAGAAGCGCCCACTCTATGTGAATTACGACCGTAGCCCGTGTGGCCCGTCCTAGGTCGTAAACTCATAAAAGTTATTTGATTTCCGCCGAGATTGTGTTTCAAGGATTCCAGACTAAGGAGCCTTGCATGACACGCCGCCGTTATGAACTGACCGACTTCGAATGGTCCATTATCGAACCTTTGTTGCCGAACAAATCTCGGGGAGTTGCCCGTGTTGATGATCGTCGGGTGCTGAATGGTATCCTTTGGCGTTTTCGAACTGGTTCACCCTGGGCCGATATCCCAGAACGATATGGCCCGTATACGACCTGCTACAATCGTTTTGTCCGTTGGCGCAAAGCCTGTATCTGGGGATCGACTTCTTCAAGCGGTTTCCGAGGCTTATGACGGCGACATCATCATGATCGATAGTTCTTGTGTTCGGGTCCATCAACATGGCGCCACGGCAAAAAGGGGGATCAGAATGATGGTTGCATGGGACGCTCCCGGGGCGGCTTGACCACCAAGATCCACGCTTTGGTTGATGCAGAAGGCCGACCAATTGACCTGTGCCTGAGTGCCGGACAAGTCCATGACAGCCGCCCTGCTGATGATATGCTCGACATCATGAGAGCCGATACAATTATCCTTGCGGACAAGGCTTATGACAGTAACGCCATCCGGGCAAAAGCCAAAGAACGGGGTGCTTGGGCGAACATCCCGCCCAAACGAAATCGCAAGGCATCCGTGACCTTTTCAAAATGGGTCTATAAACAGCGCAATGCAGTGGAACGCTTCTTCAACAAAATCAAACAGTTCCGCGCCATCGCCACCAGATATGAAAAGAACCCACTGAACTTTCTGGCAGCCATCAAACTCGTCGCAGCACTCGTCTGGATAAGAAATTTATGAGTCTACGGCCTAGTATAGCAGCGCTTGGCGGTCGGTTGTTGGAACCGGCGGGCACATTGCCCGCACAATGATCTATGATGAGATGGCTGAACACGGTGAATTTGGGATCCAATATGCCAAGCTGGTTTGCCATCACAACTCCTACAGGGTTGCCGCAAGATACCGGTCTGAAATTGCGATCCAGAAGAGCTGCCAGCTGGCCAGTGAGGCCATGGCGACCTCAGCTGGTGACGCAGACATTTCCGATCTATTGATCTGATCCTCAACCTGGCCGGGACAGCTACCCACGTTTTCCCGGCCGGGGTCTGTGTTTCAAGTGAAGAAAGGATCAAGCATGGAAACACTCATGGACATTCTAAGAGCTGGCGATGAAGCCGATGCAGCAGGTGCGCCTTTCGTGAAAAACTGGCGGCAAGCCCGTACCGGCTTGCAACTGTTGGGGCTTGCCAGGCCTTTGGAGACGGCTCTTGTCAGTGATTTCGACAAGCTGTTTGTCAATAAATTCGAAGATATGGACGCGGTTTTCCGTAACCGGCTGCCTTCAAAGCGATCCTATCTGATTGCTTTGCGTGAAGTTCGCCATATTCTCGCCAGTCAAGGCTATGCCAGCGATCCATGGGAGGCTCTGAGGGCGCTCATTCTGTCCAATGCCGCTTTTGATATGCGCCTTGAGCTGCTCAACGGATTGAAAGGACCAGCCAGGCGGGCCGGTCTGGCTCCCGTTGACATAACACCTCAATGGGTCTGGTCCTATGACCAGGCGCTGGGTGTTGGAAATCAACGGGCGGTCTTGCGGCGTGGGGTGGTGTTTTTTAATCGGCTGTTTGATTATCCCGAAATCGTGGCGGCGGGTCTTTTGCCATCATCTCCTCTTGGAACACCACCGGTCTACGATAGTCGGGGTCGCGCCAAGCGCCCTCTTCCGGCCGCTCTCAAACATGTCTATGCCAAAGCGCACGAAATGATGCCCCTGTGGCAGATCATCTCTGTTCAGGGACAGATCGGCTTGCCGGATAATCCGACACCGGATGATCTTGTGAAGGTTTGGCCCGAAATCTGCCAGGTAGACCCCAATCCATATGGGCTGAAGCCTAATAGCTTCAGGTTGTATCTACAGAGAGTTTTCAAGGCACTCACGCTTCATGCAAGCCCGATTGAAGACCCCGACCAAATGCCCGGCTGGCTGATGATCTTGCCACCAAAAGCTCCAAATGCAGAGCGGAGGCCCTTCGGGGGCTTTGGCGCAAGATCCTCTCTTGTGACGATCCCGATCTGCGCAATATGTCTGCTGCCGAACTGCTGTCGTTTGATACATGGCGACTCATATGGAACACGGCACCGCTGCACTATACCTCAAATACTGAACGTCAATTTGAAAGCAATGCCAGAAAGGCTCTGGTCGGGATGGATGCGCGCTTCTCGGATCCCAAAGTGCAGTTTAGGCAGATGTGGCAGCCTTTTGCACGTCTCCAACTTCGCAAGGAGATTTTCCAGACCATCTACAAGGCTGCTTCCCGCGTCTATATGTGCCCATCGAGGCCTGTGCTGACTGGTTGGTGCAGGCCGCAGAGGACGCTCTTGATCTGAATGATGCGAAAGCACTCGCGAAGGCGCTGCATGGACATCCACCCATAAAAGCTGAAAAACCAAAAGCCTCAAGAGTTGAAATCGACTGGGCCGTGTTTCGAGCGGCCATAAGGGAAAAGGGCGCTAAAACCTCACGTTTCGGTATCCTTTCCAAACAGGCGATCTCAGAAGGGCTAGGCCCGCGTGAGCTAGACCGGAATTGGGTTCTGGGGCTTGCTTCCAGTATGTCCCAAAAGGAAAGAGCCTCGCTGAACATGGTCCTTAAGCAACTTGAAGATCTGCGCGTAATCGCGACCTTTCCCAAACTCTTGCCTAAAGAGGCCTTGGGCGTTTTGCCCGATCAGCGTAGGAATGGGCGCAAGGCGCTGCCAGCAGCTATTCGTCGCGAATTTGACCAGATACTTGACGGTGAAGACTATGCCTACAACACATTGCGCTACAAACGCAGTTGCCTTTCGGCACTCTACAATGAAGCTTATGAAATGGACTTGCTGACCTCAAATGAGCCTTGCCGATCTGCTCAAAACTACTCCGAAGCTTGCTCTTACAGGTGTTGTAAAGAACGAGGTGCAAAGCTTTTGCCGTCTCGTTAGGTTTTTAATAGAGGCGCTTTTTCAGCTGACAGCTTCGTCCAAGATTCAGTTGAGCAATGGCGGCAGGGCAACCAACTCAGGAACGGACGGCACCAGGCCTTTCGGGATATCAGACATGTGAAGGTGGTTATGAAACTGGAGAACATGAGATCAATAACGACATAAGAACTTAGAAGGAATGCCGACAAATGGTTGACTGCCGTGGAAATCGGCACACCACTTCTTTTGACCCGAGAAGATGAGGGATCGGATTTCGTCATTGTACCTTCGACAAAAACCGGAGACCCCTTGCATTGGCAAAGAAAACCTGCCGTTTCTCGCTGTCGAAATTGGTGTGCGGGGCGGTAGCGCTGCGACAAAAATGCCTGTGACGCATTATTGGGTATTCTGCCTGCCAGAAAGGGATGAGTGTCGACCGCACCACCGCTGCGGCCCTGGTCAATGAACTGATGGAAGCGCGTGAGGAGCGCCGCCTGTTGTGTGTTCAGAAGCAGATGACCAATGTCAAACTGCTGATCATCCCCTCTCGGACATGCAAGCATGTCCTGCCGGGCAACGGACGAATTGAGCTTCGTCCCTCTATCCAAAACCGGGCGGAAACTCCTCTTCGAGCTCGTGGATACCGACAAGAGTCAAAAGCGTTGCTCTGACCTGAGAACATCGGTCGACGAGGCGATAAGCCTCGGCTCATAACATGGGCAGAAACAGTTCTTGATACAACGCTTCAAAAGCCTTTACTTCCTCTTCGGTCAGCATTGAGAACTCGGTCGTCCTCGCCCGTTTCGAAAGCTGGCCTTCGTTCTGTTTCAGGAAATTGAACAGTAGATCGATCATCGAAGAGGGCATGTCTGCTATAGCTTCGACACGCGTCCGGAACAGATCATAGCGCTCGAGAAAGGCGGCTTCCTCCGGAAGATCCTGTTCGACCGTGCGCTGCACACATTCATAGAGAAATTCCGCGTGCGGGGTCGCGTCGAAATATCGATAGAAGTCGCCAGTGTCGTTGAGCACTTCGACATTCATCTTTGGCGTCGGCCGCCATTCGATGAATGGTAGCAACCGGGCCGAATAGCTTTCCAACACCCCTCGATAGTCTACGATCCGGTCGAGTATGGCTGCAGAGATGGGGAAGACCAGTCCCCTCGGATTGAAGCCGCGGGCGCTCAGGACATGGTGGATCAGATAGCGATGTATCCGCCCGTTGCCGTCTTCGAACGGATGAATATAGACAAAACCGAAGGCGAGGATTGCTGCAGCAATTACCGGGTCCAGCCCGCCCGCATAATCATGGTCAAAGGCGATTAACCCGTTGAGCAAGTCAGGTAAATCTTGATGGCGCGCACTGATATGATCAGGCAGCGGCAGACGGCTGTCCCCGATCATGCTCGCCAATAAAGCCACCTTCGTTGCGCAATCCCATTTTGATAAAGCGATTGTCCTTGCCGATCACAATACTTTGCAGGCGCCGGAACTCGGCCTGATCAAGAGGATGCTTGCCCGCCTCGCCGATGGCCTTGCCCCAGCGTTGGATACGATCCTGCGGCGGTGCCTCTCCTTCAATGGCGTAGCTCGATTTTGAATCCTTCAGCAGTAGAAAAGGCTGCAGTCCTTGCGAGCACAGAACCGGAAATCTTGCCAATCACTGCATGGGCTTGCTCGTTTAGACTCTGCTCAACGAAATGATTCAGCACGTCGGTTCTCCGAACCATCGGGCAGAAGGTGACCGTTCCGGGCAGATTGTTTCGCACGCGATGCCGGGTGGATGTGACGCCCCTTTACCGCCCATTGCAGCTTGCGGTCGACAATGTCAGCGTAGGTGCCGGTTTTCGCGTTCGGGATGTTGAGGCTCTTGCCCAACAGCCACTCATAGAGGAACCAGACACGCCGCATATAGCTGCTATTTGGCTTCGTCTTGATTAAGGTTTCAAGGTCTTGAGGTTCGAGGGAACTGAACAGGCGCTTCAGAACAAGCAGGTCGAGCCCTTCATATTTTGAGAGCAAAGGTCAGATTGACCCTCAAGCGTTGAGGCAGGTTCGTGGCGGGGTGTATAGAGGCGCCAACCGCCCTGCTCATAAACCTTGTGTCTGGAGCCGATCGCACACAGCATCAGCGGCAACGGCACCTCCAAGCTCGAATGCATCAATCAGGGCCGCATAGCCGACAGGCCGCGCGAGCTCAGGAAGACGACTCTCCTGAAAAACGCTGATGAGACCTGAAAATTTATACTCTGCGCGACATTTCATGAAATAAACTTACTTGTTGTGAACATTTCTGAGATACACAGAATTCCATGAAAAACTCTTACATGCAATGAATACGCGTAATAGTTCGCCATTTTTTAATGAAGAACAATTATCTTGTGGGACCGGTGCGAAAAGAGAAACCCTAGATGGGCTTCGGACCCGATGGAAACCCCATTGCCCATCTCTTCGGTGCGTATCATCTCTGGCCTCCATCAGGTCATGCACTAGGGATGCCACTGTCACAAAGCTGACTGACAGCCCCCTCTGACAAGCAACCAGCCCCAATGTCAGAGCAATATGGGTTTTGCCGGTACCGGATGGCCCCAAAGCGATGACATTCTCCCTGTTCTAGATCCAGTCACAGCGGGCCAATTCCAATACCATCATTTTGTTCAGGGATGGGATGGCCTTAAAATTGAAGCTGTCCAGGCTTTTGATGGCAGAGAGTTTGGTCGCCTTGATCCGGCGTTCCACCCATTCTGATCCTCCCCCGATGAATTGGTCCACCGTTATAGTTATGGAAAACGGAGGATTCGATATGGCGAACAAACGACCAAAACCAGAGGAAATTGTCACGAAGTTGCGGTCAGGTTGAGATCTTGACGGGGCAAGGAATGCCTCGTCTCGATGCGATCCGTCAGATTGGCGTGACTGAGCAAACTTATTACAGATGGAAGAAGAAGTATGGTGGAATGGGCACTTGAGAAAGGCCGTTTCGGATCTGACCTTGGACAAGCCGATACTGTCTGAAGCTGCGAAGGGAAACTTCTAAGCCCTTCTTCGCCGTCGTGCCTGCATCAATCATGTTCGTAGTCAGATCAATGTCTCTGAGCGTCGTCTCTGTCGTGTCTTGGGTCAGCATCGATCCACGCAAAGGCGGTTGCCACAGGGACGGTCAGATGAAGATCACCTGATTGCAGACATGGTTGAACTGGCGCGGCAGTATGGACGGTACGGCTACCGGCGGATTGCGGCGTTGTTGCGGGATGCCGGTTGGCAGGTCAATGACAAACGTCCCTCTCGGCGGCGCTTCGCTTGCCTTCCTTCAGGGCAATGGGCCCTCTACGCGTTCGAAATATGTTGACGATACCGCGAAAGAGGCATCGACCTCCAGAGGAAGCAGATTGAAGATGCATTTGCAGCCTTGAACACAGCCCTTCAAACCGAATTGCTTGATCGAATTCGGGAGAACTCTCCAGCATTCTTTGAGCAGGTAATCGTCGATCTTCTCATCGCCATAGGATATGGCGGATCTCATAAAAACGCAGCAGAGCAATTGGGGCGATCTGGGGATGGTGGCGTGGACGGCGTCATTAATGAAGAACGACTGGGTCTTGATCGCATATATGTTCAGGCCAAGAGACATGCTTCGTCGAACAAGATTCGGAAGGCCGGACATGCAGGCATTTGTTGGTTCTCTGGTTGGCTTCGGCGCAACAAAAAGGTGTTTTCGTGACCACCTCATCCTTCACTGACAGTGCGACGAAATATACGAGAAACCTGCCACAACGCGTGATACAAATAGACGGGGTTCGTTTGGCGGAGCTGATGATTGAACATGGTGTGGGTACCTCGGGCCTATCGCACCATTCAGGTACAGCGCCTGGACGAGGACTTCTTTTCTGAAGACGGATAGAACCAGCCGGCAGAGTGTTCCCCGGCGCGAAGAAGGACAGAGAAATGCCGAAATCATCGAATATACCGGCGGATTATTTGCCAAACCCTTATCCTGATGAAGTTCTGCTGGAAGCAGTTTCTGAAGCCTATGAACCTGAGCACGAAATGATTTTGCACGGGTTATTCATGCTCCTTGCAGCCAAATTGACGAGATCGTTCTTGGAAAACGAGCGATTTCTGCTGATATGGATCGACGATTTGCTAGCTACTTTGGTCTGTCCGAGGGCTTTTTCCTCGGGCTGCAATCTGATTATGATCTGTTGGAACACCGACGCGATACGGTCAAATGACCTTTCCGTCATTTACTGTCGGTACAGAACCGGGGGCCGCGTTACCAGAAGAGACATATCGTCATTTCTTGGAAATTGGCCCTATGGCCAATGCGTCTCAGTTCGGCTTGACACTTGGCGGTCCGCTCGAACCGAGACGCGACCAAACAGATATCACGCAAATATATCTAGTTTTCGGTTCAGTTCTCGCGCTTTTGTCATTTTTTGATAGCGTTGGTTGCCGTATCTTACTTTCGGCACTTTGCACTGCTGCCTTGGATTGTCGTAATCGCTGTTCCTCTCACACGTTGCGCGGATAGTTCCAGGGCAGGAGCTCATCGATGTCACTCTGCTTGTGTCCATTGGTGCGGCTAGCAACCCGATTTTCAGGCAATTTTTGCTGAACACCAACTCGGGTCTTTCATTAGCATAAGAGCCGCCTCGTATCATCGGAGCGGCCTTTTTATGTCTGAAATAAACCTTCACCTGCGGTGGAGGACTGGACAAGTTTTACATTTTCAGTAAGAGACCTCCTCACTTGAACCATTGGCGTGGTTTTAAGAACAGAAGCGAGGAGGTTTTTATGAACAAAAATCACCTATCACACAGCACTTGGGACTGCAAATATCATGTAGTCTTTGGCTCCAAATACAGGACCAAACGTCTATACGGAGACTTGCGGCGTGAGTTACGAGATCAATTTACGAAGTTGGCGTCACAAAAGGGATGCCATATTGAGGAAGGGCATCTTATGCCCGACCATGTGCATATGTTGATCTCAATCCCACCCAAATATTCAGTGGCCCATATAGTGGGCTTCTTAAAGGGTAAAACGGCGCTATATGTGGCAAACAAATATGCCCGGAAACGTCGCTACAAGGGATATCATTTTTGGGCACGTGGTTACTTTGTTTCGACAACGGGCTATCAAGAGGAGGTCGTCAGACGCTATATCCGCAATCAACAGAGGCAGGATAAGGCGAGCGACTTCGCGGATATGTTCAAGCCAAACTATTGAAACCAAACAAGACCACTTCTAGTGGTTCAAGCGAAGCGTAACAAACCTCCGCCTATGGCGGAGGTCAATGACTTTTGCAAAAAACAGATTGCTTTGCTTTAGTGATGGCCACCTTTGACACGTGGTGCCAACAAATGAAGACAAGGCGCGAGCACAATGACGACGGCAATGATGCCGAACATCTCAAGCAGCGAGAGCAGCACGCTTAGATGATGGATGGTGTCGGTGAGGTTGCCGACCGCAGTATCATGAGGTATGCCGTGTTGCATCATGTCGCTGATCGCAAGCTCCGTATTTGGTATCGCCTTGACCAGCTCAATTTGCTTTACGTGGTAGAGTTCTTCCAACCGGTCAGTACCAGAGAGGTGCAAAGGTGACCCAATGATCGACTTTCAGATTATTAAAAAAGAATGGGAAAAAGATCCGAATTCCAAAAGGCCCGCAAGGCCCTCGAACGGGAATTCAGAATCGCTAATGCCCTGATTAAGGCATGCAAAAGAAACCCAACTCACTCAGCTTAAATGACCAAGCTCTTTATGGCACGCTCTTGAGCGTCTGTTCCGGTATTTCTCACAAGCAACGCCTCGTGGCTTGTGTGGGAATAATGGCTCAATGATAGATCATTCGAAGTCGGTTAGGTCGCATTATTGCCGGAGATAATATAGACTGCTGTCGCGGCGCTAGGCTGTCATCCCTCATCTGGAAACAGCCCTGGCATCCATCGTCCTGCTAACTTGGCCGAAATCCAAGCTGCAAAGGCGCTCTCGGCTATCGCTTTTTAAGGCTCCAGCTTCAATTAGGCTGGATGATGTTACACGGCGTGCCGCTCGCTTAGACCAATGATGTCCGGCGCTTTAGCACGACTGATTTCTCCTTGATAGAGCAAGGCGCGCAGTAAGATATCGGTAATCGCTGTTCCGCTCACACGTTGCGCGGATAGTTCCAAGGCAAGAGCGCATCGATGTCGCTCTGCTTGTGCCATGGACTATTGCTTTGAGCGTTCCGGTCAGCAAGCATGGGGATCTATGCCATTGAGTTTGCAGGTTTCGATGAGCGAGGCGATGATCGCCCAATTTTCGACTCCCGCATCATGACCGGCCATGAGCGCATTCTTTCGATTGAGGGCAATCGGCCTGATTGTCCGCTCGACACTGTTGTTGTCGATCTCGATACGCCCGTCAGTGAGGAACAGGCAAAGACCTTCCCAGTATTTGGCGATATTGTGAGTTCGACTTGAAGCGCGACCGTTGGGAGCTCCATTTTAGTCTGCACGGCGATTACAGGCATGATTTTCTGTCGGAAGACCTCTGTTGGTGTTTTGAAGCCAAGACACTTACGCGGGGTTGAGTTGAGCAGGTTGCAGACCGCGAGAAGGTTTTGTTCGTTCATCTCGAACGGATCTACATCCCTCGACAGCCATCGCCGGGCTCTTCGATTGGTGTTCTCAACGGTTCCTTTCTGCCATGGCGATTGTGGATCGCAGAACCATGTTTGAATACCTAGTCCTGCTTTCAGGTAGGGCCAATCGGTAAATTCGGTACCGCGATCAAATGTTATAGCTCGACGAGCAAACAGAGGCAGGGCATCCAATACTCTGATAAGGCTTTCCATCACAGGTCTGGATTGTCGATCGTTGTTTCGGATGAAGACTGTGAAGCGGCTGATCCGTTCTACGAGCGATGTAACATTGGCCTTGCCGAACTTCTTACGGAACTGATCAAGTCGCATTCCTATGACCAAACTGCTTGCGCTTCCTCACATTATCCGGCGATGCAGAATGCTTAGTTCAGCCGCAAAGCGGCGTCCGTGACATTTCCCGGCATAGCGAGAACCCTCCGGGCACGGCGCTCTAGAAGATGCTGCCAGAGCTTGCTCTACCATCACGGGAATGGATGTAGCGATAGATCGTCTCATGACAAACCCGCATGTGATTTTGTTCGTCCGGCCCACCATGTTCCAACTTAAGGCGACCTGCAATCTGTTCCGGAGACCAACCGTGTTCGAGGCGCTCAATGATGGCCCGGCGAAGCTGTGGTAGACATACCAACTTGCGTTGGCAATAACGCCACCTTTTAAGCTTCCTTGTGAGCCACAAAACCGT
>CAXXSO010000054.1:0-22649 GCA_963676965.2 uncultured Cohaesibacter sp. | reverse complement strand
TTGGAAGGCTGTTGCTCTACCATTGAGCTACACCCGCGCGAGACTACAAGATGAAGATGGTGGAGGAGGCTGGATTCGAACCAGCGTACGCTAAGCGAACGGATTTACAGTCCGTCTCCTTTAACCACTCGGACACTCCTCCAAGCTTCATCTTCCTGTCCCTGCGAACAGGATGGTCTCGAAAAGCCCGCCAAGTCGCGGTCAGTTCGTGAGCGGCTTTATGCAAAACCACATGAACGAAGTCAACACGGATTTTATCATTTTTGTGGGTATTGCGATATTCCGCCAATCCGCTGGGGATATTTCCGCAAAAACGCCAAACGCTTCCAACGGCTAAGGATATATGTGACAAAAACGCCTCCCGTCCATCACCCCTCCCCTGCGCACCATTTGGTGCCAATCAGCTCACCCCCGAACGCGCCCTATCAAGCGGTTGACAGCAGGGTTCACACAGCGCTCCGCGGCCCCCCTTGTCATAAAAAGCAAGGGAAAGCCCGACATTCAGCAGCTTTTCGCTTGTTCTTTGCCGAAAATCCGCCATAACTCGCCCCATGACAAAAAATCGCTCCCAAAAACAGAAAAAGGCACGGCAGGCAGCGCAAGCCAATGCCGCAGGCCGCCCAAAGCGCCGGCCACAGGATGATCAAGCCCGCATTTTCGGCATTCATGCAATTGCCAGTGCAGTCGCCAATGAAGAGCGCGACCTGATCCGCCTGCATGCCACACAAAATGCACAGGCGCGGCTGGTGGATGAGATTCGCAAAATCGGCGGCAACCCCGCTCGGCTTGATGGTCTGGTGGAAACTGCCAACCCGAAAGATATTGACCTTCTGGTCCGCGACGCCGTGCATCAGGGCGCAGTGCTGATCGCTCACCCCCTGCCCCCCACTCGACATTTCAGACATTTTCGATCGCCAGCTCGTTGTGGTGCTTGATCAAATCACCGACCCGCACAATGTCGGCGCGATCATCCGCTCTTGCGTGGCGCTTGGCGCCGAAGCCATCGTCATGACTGGCCGCCACAGTCCTGAAGAGTCAGGCGTACTGGCCAAGACTGCGTCCGGTGGTCTTGACATGATCTCGATGGTCACAGTGCCCAACCTTGCCCGCGCTCTTGATGATCTGGCCGATGGAGGCTTTGACGTGATCGGGTTTGATTCTGAAGAGAGCCAGCCATTCGAAACCATCCTTGGCGAGCAGGACGACAAGCGCCCGATGGCGCTGGTGTTTGGCTCCGAAGGCAAGGGTTTGAGGCGCCTCAGCCGCGAGAAATGCACCGCTCTGGCGCGCCTCGACATGCCCGGCCCCATCAAGAGCCTCAATGTTTCCAACGCCGTCGCCATGACCCTCTATGCGGTCTTGCTGAAACGGCAGGGGCTATTCTCACACTAAACGCCTCAATGAGATCCAGAACAAAAAGGCAGGGCCAAAACAGCCCTGCCTTTTTGTTGCCAAACCGATCCCCTTACGGACAGACCCTGAAGACCCGATGTTTGCCGCGATATTTGCTGCCCATCGCATCAAATGGCTGCAAACAGGCAGATGCCTGTTTAACGGTTCGCGTGCGTTTTGAAGGTCATGCCTTCATGCACCCGCACGGCCCGATAGCGCACGGCATAATGGCGATGCCCCGATGTATACGGCTTGACAGTGATGATTTCTGGGTAAATGTAGGATTTTGTCTTCTTGTCCCAGTGAGCAGGCACATAAATGCGATGCCCCTGCCTTTTGGCTGTCGATGACGTTGATTTTCTTCTTGCCCCAATAACCGGCTTCGGCAGAAGTGACACCATTGGACAATGCAATTCCGGCGACGGACATGGCCATCACCGCCCAAAAACAACTTTCTCATTACGCAACTCCCCGTGGGCCTTTTTTAAAAACAAGCTCTTGTTGCCCCTCAGATACAGTTTAACACTTTCTTAGTACTTTTCCTATTGCGAGACAAAAGGGGACGCATGACAGGCTTTCCCACACCGCTCGGGCGCACTCCCCCTACGACAGCTTGACGTCAACGTAACTTCATGGTCACACTATGCCAGAAACGAACAACCATTCGTTTATTGAACATTCTCTGGGAGGAGACAGAATGAAAAAGACCCTGATTGCACTGGCAGGCGCAGGCCTGTTGCTGGCAAGCCCTGCGCTGGCCGACCCGGTTAATGGCACATGGAAAAGCGCACCGGGTGACGATGGTGCCTATATCCATGTCAAAATCGGCGATTGCGGCGAAAAGATCTGCGGCACGATTGTTAAGGTGATTGGCAAGAAGAACCCGACATCTCTGGGCAAGAGCATCATCAAGAATATGTCGTCCGATGGCGGTGGTAAATATTCCGGTGGCACCATCTGGGCACCGGACAAGGACAAAACCCTATAAAAGCAAAATGACATTGAAGGGCAACAAGCTGAAGGTTGCGGGCTGCATCGTGGGAGGCCTGATCTGCCGCAGCCAGACCTGGACCCGCCTCTGATCAAGCCATTCTGACGTCGGGATAAGAAAGCTTCAGGGATGGGCCAAAAGCTCAACCCTGGGCATCCACATTTCCGGCACAATGAAAGTCTATTGACTTATTAATCTAGAACACCAAATTCCAACCCATAGCAAGACGCACCCCGCCCCTTGTTGGAGGATATGAGTTTGGGACTTTTCAGCACAATTGATCGCAGCAAAATCGACATTGATTTCCGTGATGACATGCACGCCAAGGCGACATTGATCACGGCCTTGTCTGCGCTGGATGGTGAGATCTCCAAGGAAGAAGTCGACATTGCTCCGATTGTCAAAGCCCTCTGTGTCGGCCTTGATAAGACCGATCACGCCAAAGATCACTTCAACAGCCTCAAAGATACCTACACCACGCCGGAAATCATTGCTGCGGCCTTCAATTATATCGATCCGGAAGCCCATCGCACGGTTTTCTTTGCGGCCTGCATGGTCACCATGGCCGACGGCTTTGTCGATTATGACGAACAGGAAGCCCTGTTTGACATGGCCACCCTGTCCCCAGCCCTGTCCGATGACATTGCCAGTCAGATCGTCGGTGTCGCGGGCATGCTGATCAAGGAAAAGAAGCACCGGCAACAAAAACAGGCATAAAGACACAAACTTCAAGCCTGGCGCGGGCGGACAGGATCCTATATTGCGCGTTAGCTTTCAGGTCCAGCTTACAAACTGATTGCCCAAAAGCATTGCCGGTCTTCCGGTATGGCCACTTGGAACTGGCACTCCTTGAAGTCTGCCTAAAGACCCGCTTCGACTGAAAACGTCAGTCTGGACCGTTTTTTTTTCCGACAACTTGGCCAAATAAAAAGGCTCCGCAATGTATTTGGGAGCCTTTTTTGTTATTCCTTGAAGTGCCTTTATCCTGCGCGGATCTGAGCGATGAACTTATCGACCTCAGCCTTCAAGGTAGCGGACTGTTGCTCCAGCTCAGACGCTGCCGACATCACTTGTCCAGACGCCGCCCCGGCCTCTTCAGAGGCTTTCGAAACAGCCAAGACATTGGCGTTGACGACTTCAGTCCCTTGCGCGGCTTGATGAACGCTGCTGGAGATCTCGCCTGTGGCAGCTGACTGCTCTTCCATCGCTGATGCAATGGCCGCAGATATTTCATTCACCTGCTGAATAGCCTGGCTGACGCCTTGCATTGAGACAGAAGCCTCATTGGTTGCAGACTGAACCTCACCAATCTGTTGTGCAATTTCTTCTGTTGCCCTTCGCGGTTTGGCCAGCAAGATCTTTCACCTCGGCAGCAACCACCGCGAACCCTTTGCCAGCCTCCCCGGCTCGGGCAGATTCAATCGTCGCGTTCAACGCCAGAAGGTTGGTTTGCTCTGCGATCTTGGAAATCATCTCAACGACGGCACCAATTTTGGAAGAGGTTTCGGCCAAAGTGGACATTTGCACGTTGGTCGCACCGACTTTTTCCACCGCGTCGATTGAAGCTTTCGATGCGTTGCCCACTTGCAGGGAAATCTCAGAAATCGTGCTGTTCATTTCCTCTGTTGCAGTCGCAACAGTCTGGACATTGCTGGAGGTTTGTTGCGATGCAGCTGAAGCCTCGGTTGCTTGACGTTCCGTCTCGACCGCAACATCAGACATCATTTTTGCGCTCGTATTCAATTGGGCTGATGCAGCCGAAACGGAATTGACAACAGTGCCGATCTGAGCGTCGAACTCTTCAGCCATATCCATCATCATTTTGCGTTTTTCTGCCTCTGCCCGCAGTTCTTGCTCGCGCTGCTCGGCTTCAAGTTCTTTTGCCCGTATGCCATTTTGCTTAAAGACATCGACTGCCCGGGCCATCTGCCCAAGTTCGTCGGCTCTTTCGCCACCCGGAACAACGGTGGTATAATCCTGATTGGCGAGCCGCGCCATTGCATTTGTCAGGCTAAGGACCGGTTTGGTAATGCCACGAGCAATAAAGAAGGCAGCCAAGAGACCTGCCACAAGGGCAAAGACGCTAACGATGGTCATCAAATACTCAGCGCTGTCGATGCCGTCATTCACTTCTTTTTGCAGTTTTCTTTGATCTTCATCAGCAGATGCAGTTATTGCTTCAGATTCTTCCAATATAGTAGTTGCGTTTGCATTCAGTTCTTCATCCCGAACTGTATTACGAGCAAGGATAGTCTTGTTCAGATCTTTTACGGCCTGAAGATAGTTCGGCAAGTCCTTTTGAACTTTCGAAAGCAACATGCGCCGTTGAGGATTCTGAAGGCTTGCATCAAGCTGCGTCATCGCACCATCCAAAGAGGAAAGCTCTGACAAGGCGCGATCAATAGCCTCTTGCGTGTTGTCGTCAAGGAATTTCATGACATACAGTCTGGCGAGCAGCAAATGTTCTTGTGCCGTGCCAGCAAAACTGGCTGACTCGTAGTCATTTGCAGCAAACGCGCCCTCGCGAATATCTGAAAGATTCTTCCGAATATTGATACCAACCACTCCCAATCTCTTATAAACGAGATCGTTGCGCTGATCTGTCAACTCTGCCACACGTTCAAAGCCGGCCTTATATTCTGCGAGATTCAAACGAATTTTGTCGAGCAAAGCAACACGCGTAGGATTATGGATTTCTTTGCTTGCTGCATCCATCAGCGTCAGAATGTCTTTGTATCGTTTGCCGAACTGGACCTTTTCAGCGTCATCAGAAGTCGCGAAAAAATCTTTTAGAGACAACTGCGAAACTAAAACAGCGCTCTCGAGATTATTGACCAGCAAGGCGTCTCCAGACATATCGCTATAACTCGCAAAGCTTAGCTTTTGACTGTCGAAAGAACTGATTGAAAAGCCAGCAAGGCAAACAAGCAGCACCAGAACAGATGCAAAACCTGCATAAATCCGTGAACCGACTTTAAATCGAGACAAAAAAGATCCCGATTTCTTCAATCCAGCTTCACTGGGTGAACGATCCCCGCCCTCTGCAGTGGCGAGATTTGTGGAAAGACTAGACATCGCAGATGATCTCCGAGTTATTGAACAATTGGAGCTCGCCCACACTTAAGCTCGGCGGGAATTCAGAAAGTTACGATGCTGATAGCCATTTGATCAGGTTTATTACGCAACTTTAACCAAATTTGTAAATATATTTTCTTAACGAAATTGGTTAATATTCTGTAAATATTTAGGCGAAGGACAAATATTTTACCTATTTTAAAGAATTTCTCACCTAGTTAACTGGATGCACGCAAATATTCGATAGTTAAAATAGTTAATTATGACATCGCAAAAAAGACAATGCCATGATCTTGGTAAAAACATATTACCAATCCGAGCGTCGGCAATATACCATTCAAAACACATGATGAATTCAGCTTCACGGTTGCATAAGGCTTCCATATGACCCGTTTTATCCCACCAGTGTCAGGCGATCATGGCAAAGACATGACTGAGTTAGAGAAAGTAAACCTCCTCTTTCCAGAGCGTTTTGATTGAGCTCAGAGTCATTTTCAATCTTCCCAATAGGCTTTTTCGATTTCCAGTCTCATGGTTTCCAGGACCGAGAGGCTGGCTGCAAGTGCGGTCTCATCGGTCATATCTGTCTTCTTTTGAACACGACACATGCGGAGCAGCATCGAAAAGACCATGCACGACATGCGCGGCACAGCCGTGCCCCACTTCAAAAAGGCGGGCCTGACAGACGATGAAATCGCCGACATTGTCGGTTGGAAAAAAGCCGATGTGGAAAAGATAATTAAGCTTTACATCAACAAAGAAACTGTCATAAGAGCTATCGTGAAAAAGGTCGAAAAGGAACGTCAATCGAACAGATAGTGTGAACCAACTGTGAACCGGCCCAACAAATTCAAGTTGGCGAACGTTTTTGACACACTTAAACATTTGATTGTAAAAAGCTTTTCACAAAGCGCCGCTATAGCTCAGCTGGTAGAGCACCTGATTTGTAATCAGGGGGTCGGGGGTTCGAATCCCTCTGGCGGCACCACTTTATCCCAAAAAGCTCTTATTTTTCCTTGATTTAAGCCATTCCCGCCTGCTAGTTGGTACCAAAACTGGTACAAAGCAGACAAGTAAAATGCCCAAGAATCGCCGCCTTCCCCCATACGTTTCTGTCTCGAAAACTGGCATCTATCGCTATCGTCGAACCGTACCAGCCCCTCTCCGTCGCTCAGTGGGCAAGCGGGAAATCAAGCAGAGCCTTGGCAAGGACTACTCGGTGATGCTGAAGAAGGTGGCAGAGCTTGAGGGTCTCGTGACCACATTGTTTTCACAAAAGCCGCAAAAGGCTCATAACCACCAAGCTGTTGTCCTCGAAAAGATGAGAGAATACGGCCTTCGTGCTCAAACGATTGCGACTGTTGCCATGGGCGTTGATACGGACAATCCGCATGACATGGGAGCAGATGCAGCGTTGGGAGCCTTGATACAGGATCTGGCAAACGAACCTGACGAACCCTTGGTACCAGAAGAACTCATTCGGGGGCTGTCATCAGGCGAACTTCCGGTCACACTTGAGAGCGCATTGGATGACTACAAAGCCAAGCGCATTCAAGCCAACCCAAGGCGAGAAAAGGTCACCATTACGACCATCGAACGCCACAAGACCATTCTATACGAGGCCTTAGGCAAGTCTTTGGTCTGCGACAAGATGTTGAGCCGCTTGCGCCGCGTCGATGCCAGAGCCGTTCGGGACCATTTATTGAAGTCTGGGCTAGCTGCATCAACCGCCAGACGCCGCTTGAATGACATCAGCGCAGCCGTGAACGACGCTATCCTTGAATATGACATCGACATGGCGAACCCGTTTCACCAGCTTGAGGTGCCCAATTCTCAGCACAGGAAAGATCAACGCCTCCCCTTGGACAAGGAGGATATGGTGTTGCTCGCTCCTATCATGGACACCGATGACGAATTAGGCCTGATCTGGGCAACCATGAGGGACACAGGTGCGCGGCTTGGTGAGGTGGTGGGCCTGAGAAGCCGTGACCTTGATGTCGCTGACAACTTCATTTCCATTCGCGCCTATGGCGACAGGAACCTCAAGACTTCTGGCAGTGAACGGGATGTCCCGATTCCAGTCGCCATTGCCGAAGCTCTCAGCAAGCGTAAGAGCACTGACCCTGATGCCCGCCTGTTTCCGCGATACGACCGTATCAGGGGCGAAGATTCTTGCTCTCAAGTCTTGATGAAGCGACTGAGGAAGGCGGTCAAAGACGACAAGAAAACCGTCTACAGCCTCCGCCACCGCTTCAAGGATCTGTTGAGAGACACCGATTGCCCTGAAAATCTCGCACGGGAAATCATGGGACACTCAGACCAATCCAGCGCAGCCAACTATGGCCGAGGCTCAGCGCTGAAACGAAAGCGTGAGGCAATGGAGAAGGCGTGGGCGCAATGAGGTGCTGAAAATGGTGACCCCGGCGCTATGGATACCCCACCCCAAGACACCATCGTAAACATCTGAAATATACATTACATTAGATAAATCGCAACAATTGCTTCGTACCACGTTTTCGTACCACACTTTGCACAGCTAATGCATCCACTCTAAGCTCAAAAGCCAGCCTCTCCTCAACAAAGGGAGAAAAAACTAATGGTCCAATACTTGAGACGCTTGCGCCTGCCTTCCTCGCAGCACGTTAGTCTTCTTCTTTCTGTTTCCACCCGGCTTAGAGTAGTCTGACTGAGCCTGCGCAAGCTTCTTGTGCTGCTTGTTTGGCAATCGGAGGCCTTCAGGACCAACGATGACACCTGTAACACTAGCTGGTGCGTCAATGATCCAACGTGTTTTCTTTATTTTTATGGAAAGACCATGCTTATGAATTACCTTCCGGACTTCCCACACAGTTTTCTTAGAAACAACATTTCCAGATAAAGATAGATCATCAATGTAAAGCGTAAAAATATTCCCAGCGTTTTGAGCGATTTCATGGATCTCATCCCACATTTCTGAATAGGCCCAGTAGGAAAGAATGGGACTACTAGACGATCCTTGTGGCAACGCACCTTTATCACAACAAATACGAGCAAGAATTACAGATACATCCAAAGAGCACTTCATACGATTCCGAAAAAACGCGAGCACTTTGTCTTCTCTACACGAAGGGTAAAAGTTCTTAATGTCCATCAGGCAGAAGGATCTTGAACCACGATGCGCAGCTGCATTAGTCACATATGTTCTCTTTGGAACAGGGGCATGGACATAATCAGGCACTTCAATACAGGCTAGCAAATATGCAATACGGCTTTGCACTATGTCGAGCCCCTCATGAGGTCGACAGAGAGGCCTCATCGATCCATCTGACTTCTCTTCTTCCCAATACTCATAATGAGAAACGGTTTTGTCCGCCATTCCAGTAAGAGCGGGTAATGACGTGAAGAGTATCTCTGCCAGCTTTTTCTTGCTTTGGACCCTGTAGAGAGGACTCTCTCGAAGCTGGTAAAACTTTCTCGCTTTCTTGCGCCAAGGCTTCTTTTTGCGCTGGGACTGCTGAGTGGCTTTCAAGGCTAGAGTTTCACCTCGCTATCAACATCGAGAAGCGTTAACAGAGCTATGATCTTTTTCGCAATCACCCCTTTCGCCTTCTCTAGGCCGCCAGAAATATTTTTGTCATCTTGCAGGGCTTCAGCAAAAAACACGAGCGAACTAACGGGGATATCGAAGATCACGGCGTAACGGTTGAGAAGGTCCAGTGATGGGGTTCTATTGTCACTCTCAAGCTCAGAAATATAGGAACGTGATACGCCAAGCTTTGTCGCTAGCGTTGATTGGTTGAGACCGTGATGACGTCGCAACAGTTTTAAAGCTTGTCCAAACATTTTGTTCCACTGTGTAATTGAGAACGGTGCCTTACGACTGCAGCCGATTGAACCACCCATAGATGATTTCAAGAATTCTCCACAATCGCGGCATCCAAACAAGGACACCCAAGAGCACCACTCTCAGAATCTTAGACCACTTAGGCTTATTTTCTGGAGGTGAGTGCTCCTTCTGACACCGCTCCGGCAGGCTGGTAAGTTTCTTATCACTTCTCATGATAAACTCCTTTCAGAATTCACCAGAGGCAGGATTGCCTAAGGTGAGTCTTCTCTTCCGAAAGGAAACGGATGCCGGTAGTTTCACTCGCATACACAGGACCACAATTGTCTTCGTTGTGGTCCTGACTCGCCGACGCACACTGTTCTCTTGTCCTCGGGACATCGATGAACCTGCGCAGGTCAAAGATTAGAAGCTTAGTAAGCTTCCACGGCTGTGACTATTTAGTGCACCTCCAAATTATGAAGACTTATTCGCGTCACTCAAAATGAGTGCCAACCAAGATTTCTTATAAAGGCGATTCGACAGGAAGTCAACATAATGTCACTCACAGTGAACAAATCGCATATATCGCTTTAAAGGAAGATCCCCACCAGACTGCGAAATGTCTTCAGTAAAACCCGGTTCATATACGTCTATTTTTCAGAAAAATCTGCGAACCAGTATACGGATAGTCGCATGAGCACTGCTCCCCCGTCCCCCATAGTTAGGGCGCTCAAATTCCTTCGGCTGCAAAGTCATCCATTAAACAGCCTTGTAATTTTTCCAGTTCAACCGGAAATATTCCTTAGAGCGGCTCATTTATCCTCTAGACCATACCTCAGCGGATATCCACAAGTGCCCATAAAAGTGTGTCCGTATGGGTTGATATGGGATTCTGGACATGATTCTATACGGTCATCACCCTTGAAGACAACTTGAGGCTACCATGACCACCGTCCTTTATGCTCGCGTATCAACCGCCGACCAGACCCTCGACCATCAGATCACCCAAGCAGAACAAGCTGGCTTCCAGTTCGATGAAGTGGTGTCAGATCATGGAGTCTCAGGCGTCTCAACGAAGCTCTCTGAGCGCCCTGAAGGAAAGCGACTGTTCGACATGCTCCGACATGGGGACACGCTTGTGGTGCGCTGGGTGGACCGTCTGGGGCGCAACTATGATGATGTGACAGACACCATGCGCCTGTTGTTGAGGAAGGGTGTCGTCATCAAGACCGTGATCAACCGGATGACCTTTGACGGTTCGACAGATGACCCGATGCAAGGAGCGGTGCGGGATGCCCTGATCGCCTTCATGGCCGCAATGGCCCAAGCTGAAACAGAGACAAGGAAGGCAGCACAGAAGGCAGGGATCGAAGCCGCCAAGCAGAAGGCTGACAAGTACAGGGGCAGAAAGCCCACTTACAGCCGTGAGCAGTTCAAGCTGGTTCAGGATATGCTGGCAGGGTCTTCGACCATCTCCGAGATCTCCAAGAGCACCGGCCTATCACGGCAGACGATCTATCGGATCAAGGACAAGCCCGAAGCATCCGAGAAGGCCCTGACCATGTGGGGCAAGTGAGCGGGGCTTCGGTTTTGCTGTTGAAGATTCCACAGGAAATTTGACTGGCGCTTCGTGTATCACAAAGGGCGACAAGAAAGCCATGAGCGAGTCATTTCTGCCATTTTGTGGCACATAAAACATCCCACATGTGGCAATATCTCAATTATTTCAATTGGTTATTGATAATCTGGCTTGCTTTTCGAGGTCCGAGGATTCAGGTTGTGGCCGCAACACAACACTCTCTCTTCAACAACAGGAGATATCATCATGAGCACCCAGACCATCACCTACAGCCTTCGCCTAATCGACGACAACCTCAACACCATTGGTCATCATGACTGCCCTGAAGCGAAGAACTGGTGGGACGCTGAAGAGATCGGCTTCCAGCATCTCAAGGATCACCCAGAGTTTGACGACTTCACGATTATCGAGGCTCCGGCCACCCCAACAACACACTGACAAGCAACGCTAACAATGAACGGGAGCGGTGGTCGATGCCGCTTCCTGTTCGACCAATCATTCCCACCCCCTATAGAGACACCGTCTCGCTGCACTTCAAGTGCGCCTGTCGTCAAACGACAACCTGACTTATTGAGGTAAAGACAAGAAGCCTCAATATCTCAATAAGTTATCGCCTATCACCACCTCCTTCATAGACACCATTTTTCTATCTGGCCTTCTGTCTGACCATGTGTCTGGTGGGTGGGGGAAGGACAAGCTGACTCATAGAGATCTTCAGGTTCACCCCATGACAACTTAAAGCGGCTCCCTTTGCTTCGAATGGGGGAGCGACTGAAGACCTCAATGAGGTGGCCTGTTGGTTCTTTTGGGTGGGAGGTGGAAGGGGTCAGCCTCAAGGCGACTTCAATTTCACTCCAAGTGTCCCTTTAGGTCACCATTTGTGGTGTCAGTTTCATCTATAGATATCTTTAGACCAAACTGCACCCACAACCACCCTCGACAAATAACCTCTGTCTCATCACTCAAGGTGTCTGTCTGACATCTTAAAGTGCATCTCAATGATGCCCGACAGTTCCCGTTGAGGGCACGACAAGAGCAACTCAATGCTTCTTGTCTTCCAACCCACTCCTTCAGATCCCGTCCACTCCTGCTCCATTGAGAGCCACAGGACAGGTGTGTCTGAAGGTCAACAATACCCACGAAAGGACCGACTCAATGCAGGTCAAATCTTCAGACGTAACACCCTTCGACTTCGTCCAAGCCATGAACCGCCACTGGACCGACACCCTTAACAATGCTTCGAGCTTTGCCCTTCGCGAAGTCTGGCACCAGATGGCTAACGCTTTTAACCACCAGATCCACATGGAGACCCACAGTACCGATGGCCGCTGGCAGGTTCTCAAGCCAGCCACAGGCACGGGTAAGAGCCAAGGCCTGTCTGTCTATTGCTCCATGCTTGCACTTGAGCGCCATCCCGGTGTTCTGATCGTTGTTCGACAGATCTGTCAGGCCGATGAGTTGGCCGACACCATCAATGGTCTGGCGGGTCAGGAGGTCGCTGTCGCACGACACTCAGACAACAAGATCACCATGGAAGACCTTTCCCAGATCCCCGTCGCTATCATCACTCATCAGGCTTACCGATTGGCGCTTGATGCTGTCTCAAGGGGCGAAGAGACCGAACAGTCCGCCTTCCATCAGTTCCATCGGTTCAGGGCTGGTCGCCGTAAGCTGGTGGTCATTGATGAATCCCTTGATGTCATCGAAGAGGCCCGTGTGGACTATAACGAAGTGCAGATGCTGCGCTCCATCCTTCCCGCTGCCGCTGAGACCGAAGACATCCCTGAAGCCGTCCAAGCCCTCGACAAGTTCATCTCCATCCATCGCCTGATCGTCAACAACAAGGGGTCTGAGCAAGGCGCAAAGATCCCCGACGAGATGCTTGAAGGGCTATCCGCAGAAGACTTCATCCCACTCAGAGCTTATCTGCGCACCATCCCTCTTGATCGACTGATGACCCGCAAGAAGGACAGGCAGACCAATGCTGAACAGGTCAAGCGGTTCGATGAGATCCTGAACGGCATCCAGACAGTTGTCACCCAGTGGCGCTGGTATGCCAAGAAGGGCAAGGAAGAGCTGATCACCACCGCCCGGTATCTGATGAATGATGTCAATTGCGGGGCCGTGGTCCTTGATGCTACAGCCGACCAGAATATTCTCTATGACCTGTTTGGCACAGGCGCTCGTGTCTGGTCGATTCCCTCTGACGCCCGTTCCTATCAGAATGTGACGCTGCATGTCTCGATGGGCCACAGTGTCGGCAAGTCAACCATGATCCCCAATGCGCCCAAGGTGGCACGGGAACTCTTCACCTCTCTCAAGGCTGAACTGGATGATGACCGCAAGGTGTTCGTCTGTTGCCACAAGGACGTGAAGCCAAACATGGTGGCCTATGGAGACGCCTTCAAGCAAGTGAGCTTCGCCCACTGGGGCGCGGTGGACGGTCGCAACGACTGGGCAGACCATGATGTCGCGGTCATTGCCGGGTTGCCCTTTAGGGACAATCTGGCGGTTCCCAACGCCTACATGGCGATCAAGGGTGAGCAGGATGCTTCCTTCTTCACCTCCAAGAAGCTCAAGAAACTCAAGCTTGACCTTGAGGTGAGCTTTCTGGTCGTCAATGTGGTTCAGGCCATCAACCGTGTCCAGTGTCGCCGGGTCATAGACGAGCATGGCAACTGCAAACCCACCGATGTCTTCATACTGCTGCCCAACAACAAGAAGGGCGTCGGAACACTTGAAGGGATCAAGCAGCAAATGCCGGGGATCAAGGTGGTGGACTGGGATTATGGCTTTAAGGAAGGCCGCACGTCTCCCCGAAAGTCCAAGCATAATGACGCCTTGCTGGCCTATGCCGAGACCATGCCTGTTGGGCGGGTCAGCTTCAGTGAGATCAGGGGTGGCTTGGGTATGACACCGAACACCGTCAAGCGCCTTCAGCAACGCCTCAAGGACAGCGCCTCTCAAATGCGACAGGCTCTCAATGTCTTCGGTGTCACCTACAAGGTCGAAGGCAAGGGACAGGGGCGCAGGTCATATCTGGTCAAGGAAGCCATGGCCTGATCGCCTATCATCACCGACAACAATTCAAGACGTCGCGGGTTATCTCGCGGTGTCTTCAAGATCCTGTTTATGCGTATGATGAAATCAGGTCTCTCTATAGGGTTATAATACGCATAACTCTGAGCCCCACCCCTCCAACCACAATCAATCCAGACAATTTCAACGACAACGAGAACTCACAGATGGACCAGATTCTTTCCTTGGCAGGTCTTCCAGTGAGCGACTGAGCGTGACCGCAAGACACAGGTAAGGGTGTCTGGTGTCTTTGCTGTTGTTCATGCTCGTCAGTGGTAGGTGGGAAGGTCGAGCGCTGAAGGTGGCACTTTGAGTGAACTTGAAGTGTCCCTGAAGGTCTTCGTTCAAGCGCTCCCTTCCTGCCGCTATTGGCACCTCAAGAAACGTGGTGGGCTATGAGGCTCTATGGTCTTCACCCCTCCCACCACATTTTTTGTTCCATGCCTAAGCCTTAATCAGCAAGCAACAAATGACACTCATAATGCGACCAACTTAATGGTGTGTCTCCTTGAAAGCACCTGCTTCAACTCAATGAAATTTTCTTCGTCCAACTCGCCCTCTGGATAAGGTCAATGCTCCTACATTTTTCCCGAATACAGCTTTTGCTGGCTGCTGCAATATCGCTGTTCTTCGCTTCGGCAAGTTATGCCGCATCGTTCCTCAAGGCTGAAGAGGGATATCTCTACTACTGCGTCGGTCAGAAATTCGATGGATTACGAGAACCCAATGCAATTGTTATTCTGAAGCTGCGCAAAGAGGATGTGAGCTACAAGAAAAAGTCCCGCCCAGTCTGCTTTAGCGAGAGTGTCGATGAGCATTTCGTCATGGAACGGTTCTTCGGACGGGATGATGACAAGATCGATGGTGTCGTAGTCTTCCATGTTCCGGTTGTTGTCGTAAATCGATCTTTTAAGGCACGGATTTCAGCTCACTTTCCACATCCCTCCTTGAATGAAGCTCTTGATGCCGAGTTTAAAAACACGAAGCAACTTTGTGGCCTTGCCGAGAAACCGGATACTTTGGGGCTTTTAGTCGTCACCAAGTCCGACAAAGTGCCCTGCAACATGATGCCATATGAAGCATTCGCATTCCCAAATACTGAGAAGCGACAAAACGTTCAGATCGTCTGTTTCTCAAAAGAAAGCGGCACTTGTGCGTTCAGGGTTCAGTATCGTCACTGGTCCTTCAGAGTTCATGGCGTACCGCGAGAAATGCTCCCACAGTGGCGAGAAATCCATGAGCAACTCCAAGCCGCTCTGAAAGAGAGGATTGTCTTCTATCTGGCACCTGATGCTTGCGAGGGTGGTTTGGACTGCAAACGGTTGAGTAGATACCTATATTCCAAGCCCAACGATCCCCAAAACTAAACCCAGCATGAGAACCCGGCAGCTAGGTATTTGCAATGCAAGTCCCTTAATGCCCATGCGTGTCCTGTTGTTCCAATCAGTCAACATAAGGGTGGTCGTTCAGGGTAGTGGCCCACATGTGGCAATAACTGCTAACATAAGGATCACTTCAAGATGCTCATGAAGAAAAAACCAACCACCATCACCCCAACTGTCTCCACGTTCACCTTCGATAACAAGCCTGTCCATGAATATGCCGTCAAAGGGGAGAACGTCTTCGACATCCGTATGCTCACTTTCACGGACAAACCTAATGATCCTTGGTTCGTCGCTGCCGATGTCTGTCGAGCGCTGGACTTCTATATTCGGGGAGATGGTCGGGTAAACACCTCAATGGCTGTGTCAAATCTCGATGCCGACGAATTGGCAAAACTCAGTTATGTTGAGGCCAAAAACTCTGGCCTGCAAAACATTGCCAGCCGATCCCACGGCCTACTCCTGTTCTCAGAGAGCGGTCTCTACAAACTGATTATGCGAGCTAACCCATCAGAAAAACCGCGCGTCAAGAAGTTCCAAGACTGGGTGACCCGCGATGTGCTCCCAGCGATCCGCAAGGACGGCATGTATGTCAAGGGTGAGGAGAAGGTGCTCACTGGTGAGATGTCGATGGAAGAGATGACCCTCAAGGTGCTCGAAGGGCTTCAGTCAAAGGTGAGTCGTCTGACCGCTGAGAAGGATGCTCTGACCGAAGATGTCACCCGGAAACAATTTGTGATCGAAGAGATGCACGATCAGGTGGGCGCTCTGGCTGAAGACAATGCGGCACTCGAAGCCGTCAAGGCTGAGATGGAGCCAATGGTCGCCTCTTCAATCCCCTGTAAATTCTGGTACTAAAACTGGTACAAAAATCGACCCTTTGGTACCAATCAATAGGAATAATATCGTTATTTTTCAATGATATAGACCACCAAAAGAGACCCTCTGGCGGCACCACTACTCCACTCTTTTTCGCAATTCTTCGAAGACCGCTTCAAACGCCGTTGTCGTCTGGAATCCAAAATTGGCGATTTGGGTGTGGCCTTTGTCATGTTTGATGACAATGAAACGCATGGCCGCGCGACTGGCGGATTGTTGCCGAACGCTTTTGATGTTGGCATAAGGGATGGCAATGAGCTGATTGGAGAAGGGGGTTTTGGGCAGCAGCACGCGGTCCATCATGAAGATGATTTGACGTTCCCCATCTCGCTGAGCCAGCCACGCCCGGGCCATTATGAAAATGGCAGCAAATGCAATCGCAGCCAGAGCGCCATATAGCAAGGCTCCGAGTGGGAAGCCGACCGACAAGCCAATGAAGCGATCCGGCTCGCTCCACGCCATAAACAGCATCAACCCGCCAAAAACAGCGATCAACAACCCGATCAGGCTGACCGATGGTCCCTGCAAGCGATAGGGATAGGAATGCGTCTCCATGCGCGTGTCTCTTCTTTCCATGCTCACATCAGCCTAATCAGCTCATAGAGGAAATAAAGCAGCGTCAAACCGGCAATGCCATAGACGGCATAGGTCACCTGCCGATTGCGCAAGGCACCCTTCTCAGCCTCCTGTGCTGAGGTATAGAGCGTCTCTTCAATCGGGACAGGCGGCTTCTCTCCCTTGACCAGTCCGACAACGGGTGCACGCCGATTAAATGCGAAATACCCAGACCAAATGGCAAGTCCTCCAAGCCCGATCAACAGGAATGAGACAATGTCATTGCCCGGCGCATCCAGTAAAACACTCAAGCCCAGACCCAGCAGAACAAGGACAATGCCCGACAGGGCAATCGAGCGACGGGTTGCTTCACTCTCAATCACTTCGCTATGGTCACAGAATGAACAGACGTAAAGAAACCGGATACCTTGCCCACCCCATGAGCCACCCAGGCCCGCCCTTTGCGCTTGAAAGCCATCTTGGTGGCAGGCCGGGCATTGCCTGATCTCCCCCGGCAACGTGATGTCTGACATTTTGGTCCCGCTATTTTGTCACACTTTGCAAAAAACTGGCACAGGGTCGTAGACCGTGCAACTGCTATAGATGCACCAGCAGGCGGACAGAATGTCGCAGATCAACCAGCAGACAGGATCAGTCGTCCAGCAACGGCACGTGCGCGGCAACCACAAGGCGGGCCAGTTCGGTACGATTGCGCGCATTGGTCTTGTTCAGCACAGACCTGATTTGGCTTTTCACCGTCTCGCGCGACACGCCGCGCATATCTGCGATATTTTCATAGGTGAAGCCCTTGAGATAGTGGGTCAGGCTCTCGCCCTCCGCCTTGGACAGGCCAAAGCTGCCTGCCAATGACAGACCATTGGTCGCCAACTTCCATTCCGGCGCAATGGCAAAGATGATGGCATAGCCTCGACTCGCCGACCCATCAAAGGCGCTGAACCGCACCGGCGAAATATCAAGACTGAGCGGATCTTTCTCCAACCCGCGAGAGAGCGAGGTCGTCAATCCACTATGCAGGCTGTTTTTGAGGCTGCAATCCGCCGCCCGCTGGATCTGACGAGCAAAAGCTCCTTCCGCATCGGGATCAACAGTGCGCAAATTGCTATCCCCCGAAGCGCGCAAAGCGTCACCATCTGCCAGCAATCGATCGAAGGCTTTGTTCTTGAGCACGATTTCGCGATCCCCAGTGACAATCGCCGTACCGATCGCCAAACGATCCAACACTTCGAGCACCATGGAATAGCGTCGCCTGAGCGCGGTCAGCATCCGGCCCGAATTGAGCGCCCGCGCAATATAGGGAGCCATTGTAGCAAGCTGTTGGCCTGCCCCATCCGGTATTTCATCATGGTCCTTGGAAAACTGCACCGTCAGAACGTCCCGCCAAGGCTCCGCTCGATTGAGCACCACACCGACACGGCGGAAAATATCGATGGTTTGTATCGACGTGGCAAAGGGTTCAAGCTTACGCATCTCGTCAGGGGACACCTGAACCAAATCGCGCGGCAGCAGATCCGTATCCAGAAACAAGTCGCCATTCTTGGCGTTGCGCATCAGCGCCTGAACCTCTAGATAAAGCGCCCCTTCCGACTGGGCTGTCTTTTGCGCATAGTCTGCAACGACATCCTGTTTCAGGTTGCTGCTGAAAAACGTGAAGCCAAGATCGGGCAGATCATAGGGGTCATGGTTGGAGCCGGTCTCAAAATTGAAATAGTTGATGACCGCAGTGTGGGCAAAACAAGCATCCCGAATCCGGTCAACAGCTTCAGGCCACAAACTCTCGTCGATGACCGCCTCATAACAGGTGGACACCGCATCCAACACCCGCTTCACATCCATGCTCTCCCCCTTTTCGCTTCACCAAGAAGCGCGCAGCACCCCTTCGTTAACGTAGAACAATCCCCACAAACTCCTCGCCCCCCATCGACACGCGCCGAAAGCACGAAATGCTTACACGTTTAATGTCACATATTAACCAAAAGCGATCAACCCGGAGCGAAGTTTCCACTGATAGACAAGACTGGCAATCTCGGAGCCAGATCAATAGAGTGAGCCCATACAGTGAGGCAGCTTGCTGATAAAAAAGGGCCTATAAAAGGCCCTTTTGATGCAGGAATGAAGGAAATCCGTGCCCTCACCTCATAGCTTCATAGCTCTTTGCGCCAAGGAGGGTTCGCCCCCTTGCGCGATACATTGATCGCGGCGACTTTGGACGCAAAGCTCAGCGCATCGCGCATCTGATCGTCGGTGATCGACCGCACGGCCTGTTTGGAAAGCAGATCCAACTCCGCCAGCTTAGCAAGAATGCCTGCATTGAATGTGTCACCGGCACCGACCGTATCAACCACAATCACCGGCTCGGACGCCACCGAGATTTCACGCCCGTCGGCCAGATAGGCGGTCGCGCCCTCCGCACCCTTGGTGACCAACAAAATTGCCGGGCCATGGCTCAGCACCGCCTTGACCTGATCATCAAGGCTTGGCACATCTGGCATCATCCAGTTCAGATCTTCGTCCGACAGCTTGACGATGTCCGCATGACCAAACATGCCATTGATCCGGTTGCGATACACATCGACATCAGAAATAAAGCCCGGCCGGACATTCGGGTCAATCATCACCAGATGACCCGCAGCTTCGCGCGCACACAAGGCCTCATAAGTTCGGGCACAAGGCTCAACTGCAAGGCTGATACCGCCAAAGAAAACAGCTTCGATAGTGTCTGGAACCTCTCCGACATCTTCAAGCGCTATCATCCGGCCTGCGGAATTCTCGTCATAGAAAAAGTAACTTGCATGCCCATTTTCCAGCTTCACGAAGGCCAGCGTGGTTGGTCGGTTGGAGCGTTTGCACAGACTGGTCGCCACACCGCTTTCCGCCAGAAAATCCTGTAATTGCTGTCCGAACATGTCCGACGACAGACCAGTCAGAAATTCCGTAGCGAACCCAAGGCGCCCCAAAGCAACCGCAGTGTTAAAGACAGCGCCACCAGAGCAAGGCTGGAAGGCAGTCACACCGGGCTCGATTTCAGCCGGGATCATGTCAATCAATGCTTCCCCGCAACACAGAATTCTGGCTTGATCGCTCACAGTCTTTCTCCCATTTTTCTTTTCCAGCCTCCAGCCGGAGCCACCCCCGGACCACAGGCACTTATTGGCATATTGGCATTGATTTGGCGCAGGCCGGCACCGTGGCCCGCGCAGCATCCACTGAAAATCAGCCCCAAGCCCCCATCGCGGCCTCAGCTATCGTCCGTTTCAGTGAAAACCGCCTGCGGCGTCTGGATAATCTGCTGCACGCCCGTCGTTTCGCCACGCAATTGCGCCAGCATCGCCCGCCCCATCAGTTCACCCGCTTCACGAATATCTTCGGAGAATCGTTCAAGGCCAGGATGAATCTGCTCAAGAATGACCGAGTTGGTCTTGACCACCGCGTGATAATCCACCCCACGCTGGCGACCAAGCTCGCGTAGGCCGGAATGCACCGCCAGATAAGAGCTTTCGCCCAGACACACAAAGCCGTCAATATCATTCGGACCATTGGGCCCGAAATAGCTATCGACCCAGCTACGCATCTCGGTGACGGAAGATTCCAGCGACAGGCTTTCCGGAATGACATAATCCATCCCCCGCTCACTGACCGCTTTCATGAAGCCATAACGCAAATGCTGATGCAGGGTGAATTGATCCCGCGGCAGAATGATTGCGATCTTCTTGCAGCCCTTGTTGGCCAGTCGGCTCGCTGCCCGATAGGCAAAGGCCTCATTGTCAAAATCGACAAAATTATGGCCCTGCGAGAAATCGGTGCGTCCGTGACTGATGAAGGGGAAAATCTTCTCCAGAAGATAACGGATCCGCTCGTCGAAATTGCGGGTACGGGTCAGCACGATGCATCGGCAAGATTATTCTGCACCAACCGTCGAATCGGCTCCATATCGACATCTTCGGTGAAGGTGGGGCGTGATGGTCAGATGATAATCCGTCCCGCGCAGAGACTGCGACAGTCCAGTGATCATCGAACTGCCGAAATCGAGCATTTCATCCACGGATTGAGCACCAGGGTGATAACCCGTGTCTTGCCAGTTCGCAAACGCTGAGCCGCCCTGTCGGGAACATAACCGATTCAGAAGCCACGCGGGCCACTTCCCTCCGGGTTGCCTCGGCGATCTTCGGGATCCCCCTGCAAGGCCCTAGAAACTGTCGTGACGGCCAACCCCGTCATTTCTGCAATCGTTTTCTGTGTTGGCCTTATATTCCCTTTTGTCATCGTATCCGTTTCCGATATCGTGTCATCAAGGAGCCAAGTTGCGGCCACCAGCCTTTAACACGTCATCCTGACGTATCTGCCTTAGACCACCGCCACTATATACCGACTTACAAACAGATAAGACCTATCTTTAGCTATCAGTTTGAAACGATTTAAGGGTCTCAAGATATGGTATCTTCTTCACATACCCGGCTGTTTCGTAACGGCAACCCTATTATTACTCAGTGTAGATATGAACAGGACAAGACAATGAAACGTTCCTATTGTCAACGAAATCCTAAAGGAAGGCGATGCCTTCATCCGCTCCTTCGGTTATGTGATGCCTCCCTTTGCCTATCTCTCCCTGAAGAGATGAAAAAAGGAGAGAATTCCATATTGGTCGAACGCGGCATGGGCTGGGATATCACTGATTATGGGCTCGAAAAATTCGACGAACTGGGTCTCTTCCTCTTCACCCGTCCGAAATGGCATTGCCGAAGACCTGAAAAAAGGCACCGGCATGCTCTATGCCGAAAAGATCATGTATCAGCCGCAAGGATCAGCTCTCTCCGATGCATCGCCATTATGTGAAAGCCGAAGACATCATCAACCGCGGTGGCGGAAAACTGGTACTGGAACTGTTTGCCCCCAATGAAGACGGCACTGTCAACCGCGAGAAGGACGTCACCGTTTCCGGTTGATGGTCGTCTGGTCACCCTGCCTGCCGGTGGCCTGCTCAAGCTCGATCCGGGCGAAAGCGGTCACTCTGATGCCCGGCATCTGGCATGCTTTCTGGGGTGAAGGCGCCGACGTGCTGATCGGCGAAGTCTCCACGGTCAATGACGACCGCACCGACAACTGGTTCGAAATGAAAATAGGCCGCTTCTCCAACATCGAGGAAGATGTCGCCCCGACCCACCTGCTGGTCTCCGACTATGACAAGTTCCTCTAGGGCACGGCCTGTTTGAGCGTAAAAAAAGCAAACCGCCATCAAAGCAACAAGGCCAAGGCTTTGCTTTGATGGCGGGTTTTTCATTGCTTTGACAAGGCGGGTCACATCAATCGTAGAAAACGGGACGAGGCCGCCCCTCATCCCCAAGCGCAACAAACACAAATTGCGCTTCAGTGACCGATATCGGACTTGTTGGCCATAGCCGAGGACGAGCCCAGACATCGAGATGGATGGAAATCGAGCTATTGCCAACCTTGGTCACAGAGGCATTAAGCGTACCTCATCTCCAACCTTAACCGGGCGATGAAATTCATCCCCTCAACGGAGACCGTAGCGCAGCGCCCCTGCGCCACACGCGCGGCCATATTGCCTGCAGCCAAGTCCATTTGCGACATCAGCCAGCCACCGAAAACATCTCCGGCCGGGTTGGTATCCGCTGGCATGGCAATGGTGCGCAAGATCAGGACACCGTCTTTTTGTTGCCGCCCATGGGAGGCCAGCTTTCGCGCCCGTTCCAAACGGTCCAGATTTTCATCACTCATTCGCTGTCCCCTCGACCCGCGTGCCCTTGTCGGCGCCACATTCACGGCGCTGCATTGTTGATTGGCAGCGACTGGTAATGATCTGGTGCAAAAAGCGAAAGTCGACGATTGCCACTTGTGTAAAACCTTAAGCAATAAGACTTACCCTGCAAGACGGTC
>CAXXSO010000053.1:0-6944 GCA_963676965.2 uncultured Cohaesibacter sp. | reverse complement strand
AAGGGATGAAAAGGGAACACGGTGAGGAGGAGCCCCGAGGCACCAAATCCGTGACGGCCCCCACAACTATAGGCGGCGAGCAAAGATCAAATTGCCACTGGAGGTCGGACATATTCGACAAAATCCGGGAAGGCTGATCAAGCATTGACCCGCAAGTCAGGAGACCTGCCATCTTTTCGATTTCTAAACCTGGGTGGGGTGTCCGGACAGGGGCCAAAGATGCCAGAATTAGCTTTGCAGCTATCATGCACCAACGCGTGCTTTCTTGACATAGTCGGTCTTGTTCTCTCCCCGCTTGTTGAGAAAGCGGAGTAAGGCATGAATGCTTCCGGACTAATCGTAGATAATGTGAGTTGGGGACCCAAGGTCAAAGGACCATTGATCCTTCATCCGCTGTCCTTTGCCTCTCGCCGCTTCGCTACTCTGTCTGGTGGGGAGCGCAGCGAGTCACGGGGACCCGTGCTCTAGCGCAAGCCCTGAAATTCTCATTCTTGATGACCCCACCAATCATCTCGACACCAGACATCAACTTGAGATTCTCGCTCAAATAAAAAATCTCAATCTGACGATCGTCACCAGTTTGCATGATCTCAACATGGCAAGCAGATGTTTGGCCCTGTCAGAAAACCTCCGAGCCAAGCACTGCATCATCGCAGGGTTGAAGCAGGATGGTTTCGCCCTTGTCATTGGGCACGCCCATGATGAGGATCTCAGACTGGAAGCCGGCGATATTGCGTGGGGGCATGTTGACCACGCAGATCACCTTGCGGCCAATCAGATCCTCTTTCGGGTAATTGGTGATCTGGGCACTCGACCAGCGTTTGCCAAGCGCGCCAAAGCTGACGCAAACCTTGTAGGAGGGGTTGCGGGCACGGGGAAAGTCCTGCACCTCTTCAATCACCCCAAGGCGCATTTCTACCTTTGCGAAGTCGTCATAGACGATCTGTTCTTTCTTCATATTCTCTTCCTTCTGTCCGGTCGTGTCGGGAGCTGCCCGGCATCATCCCAACGCTTCAAGCACGGCTGCTTCGGCTCTGGCGGTGGTTGCGGTGCCATGCAGATCGCGGGTCTTTGTTTGCGGGCTTTCCAGTGAGGCCTCAATGGCGCGTTCGATCTCGGCTGCCGCGTCCTTCTCGCCCAGATGGTCCAGCATCATGGCCGCCGTCCAGACCGCCGCGATCGGGTTCGCAATGCCCTTGCCTGCGATATCGGGCGCGGAGCCGTGCACCGGCTCGAACATCGAGGGGTAGGTGCCCTCGGGGTTAATGTTGGCGGACGGAGCAATGCCGATGGAGCCAGCAACGGCAGGCCCGAGATCGGAAAGGATATCGCCAAACAGGTTGGAGCCGACCACCACATCGAACCAGTCGGGATGAAGCACGAAATGGGCGGTGAGGATGTCGATATGGAACTGGGCCGTCTCAATGCCGGGGTGACGGTCCTTGGCTGCGGCGAAGCGCTCGTCCCAGAAGGGCATGGTATGGATGATACCATTGGATTTGGTCGCCGAGGTCACATGGCGCGCCTTGCGGTTCTGGGCGATGCGGAAGGCATAGTCCATGATCCGGTCTATGCCACGCCGGGTCATGATGCTTTCCTGAATGGCCGCTTCGTTCTCGGTTCCCTGATACACGCGGCCGCCGACCGATGAATATTCGCCCTCGACATTCTCTCTCACCACGATGAAGTCAATATCTTCCGGCCCGCGTCCTGCAAGCGGGGAGGTGATGCCGCGCAGCAGACGCACTGGCCGGACATTGGCATATTGTTCCAATTCACGCCGCAAGGGAATCAATAGGCCCCAGAGCGAGACATGATCCGGAACGCCGGGATAGCCCACGGCTCCCAGATAGATGGCGTCGAAGGCCTTCATCTGCTCAATGCCATCTTCGGGCATCATCGCTCCGGTCTTGTGGTAGCGCTCGCAAGACCAGTCAAAGTCGGTCCATGCAACGGTGAAGCCGTGCTTCTGCGCCACCCTGTCAATGACCCGCTGGCCAACGGGGAGCACTTCCTTGCCAATGCCATCGCCGGGAATGGCCGCAATACGATACGATCTGGTCATGTCTTCTCCTGTTCCTTCATGGGCGGGCTGTATGTTGCGGCGATTTCCTCAGGTGAGGCCATCAATGTGGATGGTCTTGATCTCGAGATACTCTTCGATGCCGTGATGAGCACCTTCGCGGCCAAAGCCACTTTCCTTGATGCCGCCAAAGGGTGCGACCTCCGTCGCGATGGCACCTGCATTGACCCCGACCATGCCGACCTCCAATGCATCGGACACACGGAAGGCCCGGGCCAGATCCCGGGTGTAGAAATAGGCCGCAAGGCCGTAAGGGGTGTTGTTGGCTGCCTCGATAGCCTCTTCTTCCTTGTCGAAACGGAAGAGGGGAGCAATGGGGCCAAAGGTTTCCTCGGAGGCCACCAACATCATGTCCGTTGCCCCTGAGACGACAGCCGGGCTGATGAAGCGCTCAGAAGGGTCGGCCTGGGTGCCGCCAACCAGGATCTGACCACCCTTGGCAACAGCGTCATCCAGATGGGCCTGGATCTTGGCAATCGCTGCCTGATTGATCATCGGTCCGATCTCGACACCAGCCTCAAAGCCATCTCCGAGCCTCAACGCTCCGACACGTTCGGCAAGTTTGGCCGCAAAGGCGTCATAGATGGCGGACTGCACATAAATGCGGTTGGCGCAGACGCAGGTCTGGCCGCCATTGCGGAATTTGGAGGCCATGGCGCCTTCCACTGCTGCATCGAGATCCGCATCATCGAAGACGAGGAAAGGGGCATTGCCTCCGAGCTCCAGACTGAGGCGCTTCACTGTGCCAGCGCATTGCTCCATCAAGAGCTTGCCGACGCGGGTGGAGCCAGTGAAGGACAGTTTGCGCACGAGCGCGCTTGCCGTCAATGCCCAGCCAATGTCTTGGGCCCCTCCGGTGACCACATTGATCGCGCCCTTGGGAAAACCGGCTCGTTCGGCCAACACCGCAAGGGCGAGTGCCGTGTAGGGCGTCAGATCGGACGGCTTGATCACGACGGTGCAGCCTGCCGCCAGCGCCGGCGCGATCTTGCGCGTGATCATTGCGGCGGGGAAGTTCCACGGCGTGATGATGGCGCACACGCCCACCGGCTGCTTCTGGACCATGATCTTGCGTCCGGCAACCGGGCTTGGCACCGTCTCGCCATAGACGCGCCTGCCTTCCTCGGCAAACCATTTGACGAAGGAGGCCGCGTAGGCAATCTCCCCCTTGGCTTCTGCAAAGGGTTTGCCCTGTTCGGTGGTCATGATCCGGCCAAGATCATCCTGTGCGGCCATGATCAGATCGAACCATGTCTCCAGTAGAGCGCAGCGATGGGCTGCCGGGGTGGTGCGGAAGCTTTTGAAGCAGTCATGGGCTGCGGCGATGGCGCGGGCGGTCTCAGCTGCGCCGCAATCCGGCACGGTGCCGACAAGCCCTTTCGTCGAGGGATTGTCCACCTCGATCACGGCTCCGGTGTCTGCTGCCAGCCACTCGCCGCCAATCAGGTTCTGCTGTCTGAATAATGTGCTGTCTTGAAGATCCATTGATATGCTGCTCCTTTGCCGAACAAAAGTGTACTGATCCGCGAAAGCGAGAAATTGCGATTATCGCTTGCGGGCGTCATGGCGTGCCAAAAAGAAGAGGAAATTCAGCACATCATGCTATCGGGCATAGAGCAGACAGACCAAGCCAGCTGCTACTTGGAAACCAGCAGGTCATCCAGCGGAACTGCATGCTTCTCGACCACCGGTTTGATGGCGATATAGGAGAAGTATTTGTCGATGCCGAGTTCCTGTTCGAGGAGCTCTTCGATGATCTCCTGATACTGGGCGACGGAGCGGGCGACGATCTTGACCAGATAGTCATAGCCGCCACTGACGAGATGGCATTCGATCACATTTTCATGCTTGCCGATCTGGGATTCGAACTTCTGGAAGTCCGCGCGCCGATGGTCGGCCAGCGTGACCTCGGTGAAGACCGTGACATAGTCGGTCAGTTTTCGCAGATTGATGACCGCGCGATAGGTTTGGATATAGCCAGCCTTCTCGAGCCGCTTCACACGTTGCAGGCAGGGGCTGGGAGACAGGCCGACAATGTCGGCCAGTTCCACATTGGTCATGTTGCAGTCGGCCTGCAAAGACGCAAGAATCTTGATATCGATCCGGTCAAGCTTGGGCTGTCTTGTCATACTCTGAACCCTTGGAAACCTCCCGGCGAGCATGATCAGTTCTCTGATGATCATCAGACTGTACGGCGGGGCGCTATCGCTTCATTCGAGGCGCGAGGCGATGGTAATGCGTCCCGCCAGCATCAATCAAGCCTGCAGTTCTTTCTTGTGGGCTTCGACCAGATCCCGCATGGAGTTGAACCGGAAATCATAGCTCGGCATGTCGCCGGGATTCATCGTGGCGCCGAAGCCTTCCTTGTCGAAGCGGCGATAGATCCAGCAATTGGCAAGGCCATGCTTGTTGGCCGGGGCATGATCGTGGAACATGCTCTCTGCGGTATGCAGGATGTCATGCTTCTCGATGCCACGCCGTGCCAGCGTCTCAAGCATATAGTCGAAATTGCGATCTGCCGGCTTGTAGCTGCCGATGTCTTCGGCGGTGAAAACGCCGTCGAAGGTGACACCAAGCCGGGCATTGGAGCCTGAGAAGCTGAGATTGTCCGTGTTGGTCAGGACGACCAGCTTGAAATGCTGCTTGAGATAGGCAAGCGCCTCGCGGCTATCTTCAAAGGCAGGCCACTGGCGCACGGACAGGCCATAGGCTTCGCATTCTTCCCAAGTCACCTCGACGCCCCACTCCTCGGCAAGATGGCGATAAACCACGGCCAGAAGATCATAGTATTTCTTTGAAGGAGTCCAGCGTTGGGTGGTCGATTCATAATAGGCGTGGGCCTCAAGAATGTCATCACGGCTGAGGCTGCGGCTGACACGATCTGTCAGGGGTTTGAGGCCAGCGACCATGCCGCTCTCCCAGTCGATCAACGTGCCATATACATCAAAGGTCAGGGCCTTGTAATCGCTAAGCTTCATTGTCTCTCTCTTGTTGATGATTGCTTCTGTTTATCGGATCGCATCCAGCGTCGTCCGCAGGCGGGAGATCAGCAGATCCACTTCCTGCTCACTGATGCAAATGGGGGGAGCCAGACCGATGATATCATCGGCAAAGGCGCGGAAGAGGACGCCGTTCTGATAGCCTGCCTCGGCAAGGCGGGCGGCGACATTCATCTCTTTTGTCGGCTTGGCCTTTGTCTCCTTGTCCGTGACGATCTCGATCGCTGCCAGAAGCCCCTTGGCGCGCACGTCGCCGACGAGGGGGTGATCGAGAAGGGTTTTCAGCTGGGTCTCGAAATAGGCCCCGACCTTGATGGAATTGTCGATCAGGCCTTCTTCATAAAGCTTGATCACAGCAAGCGCAACGGCAGCACTCACCGGGTGGCCCGAATAGGTGAAGCCATGACCAAAGGCCACACCCTCAGGGGCGGCATCAGCCATGACCTGATAGATGCGGTCGGAAACAAAGACCGCACCCATGGGCACATAGCCCGACGTCAGGCCCTTGGCCGTGGTCAGAAAATCCGGTGTCAGACCTTCATGCTCGCAGGCAAACATCGGGCCGGTGCGGCCAAAGCCGGTTATCACTTCATCGACGATGAAAAGGATGTCCAGCGCGCGGCAGGTGTCCTGCATTGCCTTGGCGTAGCCTTCCGGCGGCACGATTACGCCACCGGAGCCCTGCACAGGTTCCATGATGAAGGCGGCGACATTTTCGGCCCCGAGTTCCGACACCTTGGCTTTCAGATTGGCCACGCCCTGTGCGATGATATCTGTATCGGATGCTGCCTCGTTGCGATAGGGATAGGGCGAGGGCAGGTAATGCTGCCAGGGCATGGGCAGGTCGAACTTGTCGTGAAAGAGCGGCAAAGCCGTGAGGCCAGCCCCGTTGGAGCTTGAGCCATGATAGCCCTTCTCAAGGCTGATGAAGTGCTTCTTGTTCGCTTCGCCCTTGGCGTTGAAATAGTAGCGGACCATGCGGATGACCGTATCCACCGCATCCGAACCCCCGAGGGTGAAGAAAACATGATCGAGGTCGCCGGGAGCCAGGTCTGCCAGCTTTGCCGCCAGTTCGATCGTCGGCTCGCTCGCATAGTGAAAATAGCCCGTCGCATAGGGAAGGCGACGCATCTGTTCCGTGGCGGCCTCTACAACGCTTTCGTGGCCATAGCCGGCATTGACGCACCAGAGTCCCGCAAAGCCGTCGAGTAGTTCATTGCCCTCGGCATCTGTAAGGAACACGCCCTTTCCCGATTGCATGATTGTTGCACCACGCGCCTCATGGGCTCGCAGGGGCAAGACGGGATGAAAGTAATGGGCACGGTCTTTCTCAATCAGTGAATTTGAACGCATCGTGGTCTTTCCTTGTCTGACGATGCCTCAAGGCTAAAGCATTGTTCTGGCAGCAATGGGCGAATACAAAAGTGTTTTTGGCATGGGATGCTGACTTTTAGATCAAAGTTGACATTCTGTGCTGCGCGCCCTGTGCGAGCCTGCAGCGGCGCTCTAGTTGAAGGCCAATTGCGGCAACCAGAGCGACAGGATGGGGAACAGTATCAGGATCAGAAGGGTCAGGAAGTCCATAACGATGAACCAGGTAACGCCCTTGAACACTTCAGGCAGGGTTACGATGTCGCCAAGGGATCCCTTGATCATGTAGACATTGAGCCCGATGGGAGGCGTGACCAGACCAATCTCGAGCAGTTTGATGACAATGATGCCGAACCAGACCGGGTTCATCCCTGTGGTATCGACAAGCGGCAGAATGAGAGGCAAGGTCAAAAGCAACAGCCCGATGCTGTCGATGAGCATCCCCAAAACGACATAGAGAATGGTGATGGCCAGCAGGATCCACCACGGCT
>CAXXSO010000052.1:0-57277 GCA_963676965.2 uncultured Cohaesibacter sp. | reverse complement strand
TGCCGCGGCAGGATGACAGGCCAGCCTCAACAACCCTCGTTTCTGGTTGGCGATTCCTTGCAACGTGCGTTTGGACCGTTCCAGCCGATCGATTATTTCCTGACATTCCTCTCGAAAATACTGCGCTTCCGGTGTCGGAATGAGCTTGCCTTGCTTGCGGTGAAACAGCGCAAAACCAAGCTCTTCTTCAAGACCGGATATCAAAGAGCTGACAGCAGGTTGGGTCCGGCCGATCGTCCGGGCTGCCTGTGAAATCGAGCCAGAGCGGATAACTTCCAGAAATGTACTAAGCTGGCGAAATGACAGGTTCATGATTACCCCTAATAACCAAGGTCATAAGCAAAATTTATTGAATCAAAGAATTTTCTGATTTGATTTAATACCCCCACTTCTGTCAAGTCAAAGCAATGCCGTAAAAAGCGGCAAAGGGGATCAGATGGATAAATTTGCTAAATATTTACTCACGGGACTGATTTGCATTGTCGCAATGGGACAGTTCGTTCAGGTGATCACGCGTTATGTACTCCAGATACCAGTCATGGGACTGGAAGAAACCATGGCCTACCCGGCCCTGTGGCTCTACATTCTCGGATCGGTCAATGCGAGCCGTGAGAATTCGCATATCCGGGCCAACGTGCTGGAGATCTTTCTGAAGACCGAACGCGCCCACGTTATTCTAGCAATTATCAGCGAGATCATTTCGCTGGTGGTGGGATTGTGGCTCATGAGCTGGGCCTGGGACTTCACCCGCTATGCCTGGCGTGTCTGGAAAGAAAGCCCAACCCTCTATATTCCGACCTTCTATTCAGATGTCGCGCTCGTGGTCGGGCTTGGTCTGATGATGTTTTACACCGTCTATCATCTTATCCAGCACATCAAAGCACTCAGAAACAGCAATTCCAACGCAGGAGTGGCCCGATGATTGAAGTTGCACTGCTAGCCATTGCCGTTCTGGTCATTTTTCTGACGCTGGGCGTGCCTCTGCCTTACTGTTTTGGTGGAGCCTTGATGGTGATGTATTTCATCGGGGATGTCACCATGAAGGGCAACATGCTCTGGGGCTTCCAACAATTGGGCAATCCTGTCCTGCTGGCCATTCCCTTGTTTGTTCTTGCTGGCACGATTATGTCCGAGAGTGGAATTGCCGCATCCCTGCTGCGCTTTGTGAATGTTTTTGTCGGCCATATTCGTGGTGGCCTTGGTGTCGTGGCTGCAGTCAGCTGCGCCATCATCGGAGCCATCTCCGGCTCGGGCCTGACGGGCATTGCAGCGATTGGCCCCCTTCTTATTCCGGAAATGGAAAAGCGCGGCTATCCTCGCGCCTATGCCACGGCTCTGATTGCAAACTCGTCCATTCTTGGATTGCTTATTCCGCCATCTGTGACCATGATTATCTATGGTTGGGTCACCGAAACATCGATCCTCGCATGTTTTCTGGCCACTTTGCTGCCCGGCCTCTTCATCATGATGAATTTCTCGATCATCAATCTCTGGATGAGTCGCAAATTTGATCTTGTGTTAGACGAAAAGCCCAGCTTCTCCGAGCTTTCCAACGAAGTGGCAAAGCGCGGCTTCAATGCCTTTCCCGCACTTCTGATGCCCCTGTTCATTCTTGGCGGCATTTACGGTGGGGTGATGACACCAACAGAAGCAGCAGCGGTTTCGGTCATCTACTCAATTCCGATCGGCTTTCTGGTTTACAAGGGCCTGAGATGGTCCAATTTCTTTTCAGCAGGCAAAGAAGCGGCAACCGCTGTGGGGACGATCATGATGATGATCCTGTTTTCCATGATTCTCGGTCAGATATTTGTCATGGAAAGCGTTCCGCAGGAAATCGTCAGCTCGATCTTCTCCATCACCGAAAACAAAACTCTCCTGCTCGTCTTGATCAATATCCTGCTGTTTCTGGTCGGGATGGTGGTCAACGACGCCACCGCAATCATTCTGATCGCACCGCTTTTGTTGCCCTTGATGAATGCGATTGGCGTATCCCCCATCCAGTTTGCCGCAATCATGGGCGTTAACACGGCGATGGGTGGGGTCACGCCCCCTTACGCCTCCATTCTTTATCTTGGTGCGCGCATCGGCAATGTGAAGGTCACCAAGGTCATTCCACCAGCGATGGTTCTAATCCTGTTTGGCTATGTTCCAGTGGTTTTCCTTACATCCCTCTGGTCCGATCTATCCCTCTTCCTGCCGCGTCTGTTCGGCTACATCCAATAAAAAAACCAATAAAACCAATAAAACCAATAAAACCAATAAAAACGTGTCCAATCATCTGATCCATAGGAGAAATGCAATGAATATCCGTAAACTAGCCCTGTGCACCGCAGTCAGCTTGTTCGCGCTCAGCTCGGTCGCTTCTGCTGCGACCCTGAAAATGAGCCACGTGCGTCCGCAAGACACGACAATTGACAAGGAACTCAGAGCGTTCGGCGAAGACGTCGCCAAGGCAACCGATGGCAGCATAAAAATCAAGATTTTTCCAGCTTCCGCGTTGGGCGATTACACCACCGTGCAGGAGCGTCTCTCGGTTGGTGCCGTGGATATGGCAACGCAGCCCGCAGCCGCTGGTGCTGACCGGAGAATGCAGATCAGTGCCTTGCCCTATCTCGCAGCCACCTGGGCCGAGGCCAAGAAAATTTATGGCCCCGGCGGTATCGTGCGTGAAACAGTCGCCGAACTCTTTTCCAAGCAGGACATAACCATGCTGGCCGCCTATCCGGTCTATTTCGGCGGCATCTCCCTGAACACCGAAGCCGTAAGCCCGGGCGATCCTTCCAAGCCCAAGGGCATCAAGGTGCGTGTGCCGGGTATCAAAAGCTTCCAGCTGACGGGCTCAGCCCTTGGATACATCCCCGCGCCCATTCCCTTCTCTGACGCCTTCACCGCCATTCAGACCGGCGTAGTCGACGGGGTTATCGGTTCGGGTGCAGAAGGTTATTACGCGTCGTTCCGCGATGTGACAAAGACCTACATTCCGGCCAATACGCATTTCGAAGTCTGGTACATGATCATCTCCAACAGCACACTGGCGGATCTCAGCGACACTGAAAAAGAAGCGCTTTCAAAAGCCGCAGTCGATTTCGAAACCAAGCGCTGGGTGGTCGCAGAAGCAGATCAGGCCAAGAATGAACAACGCCTTGCCGATGAGCTGGGAACCAAGGTCATCAGGCTCACCGACGAGCAGCTCGCCGCCATGGCGGCCAAGGTTCACGCTGAAGTGTGGCCAGAAGTCCTCAAGGACATCGGCGTTGAATGGGGTCAGGCCATTCTCGACAAAGTCAACGAATAACATAGTCGAGACATAGCCTCGAATAATGAGGATGAGGCACGCCTCGTCCTCCCACATTATCCCCTAAAAGATCCGGTTATCTCATGAGCACAGATTTTGCCATTATAGGTGGCGGAGCCGTTGGCCTGTCCGTCGCATGGGGCCTGTTGAAGCAAGGCTACACAGTGACGATTGTTGATGGTGGCGATGGATCCTTTCGCGCCAGTCGGGGCAATTTCGGTCTGGTCTGGGTACAATCCAAAGGACTTAACGCGCCTCATTATGCGCGCTGGAACCAGATCTCGACCTCCCTTTGGGGCGAATTTGCAGCCGAGCTGCAAGATGCCACCGGCGTCAATTTGGGACTGGAGCAAAAGGGTGGCTATGACTATCATTTTTCCGAAGAGTCATTACAGACCCAACTGGCAGCCTATGGGGCGCTGAAAGCCAAACTGGGCGGTGACTATCCCTATGAAGTGCTGCGTGGCAACCAGTTGCGCCAAGAAGAACCAAGCATCGGGCCGGATGTCCATGCAGCGATCCTGCATTATCAGGACGGCCACGTTAATCCGCTCAAGATGCTTCATGCCTTGCATATCGACGTCCAGCGACTGGGCGGAACCTATCTTCCCAACCGACATGTGGAAACTGTTTCCAAGTCCGATCAGTTTGTTATCAAATGCCGTAGCGGCGAAACATTTGCGGCAGACCGCATCATCCTGTCAGCCGGTCTTGGCGCCATGGAACTGGGACCAAAACTTGGATTTGTAGCTCCCATCCAACCAGAACGCGGACAGGTTTTGATTACCGAAAAGATGCCGCGCTTTATCAATCGCCCTTCCCTTATCGCCCGACAGGTTGATGAGGGCGGCATACAGATCGGCGCAACCAACGAGAAACTTGGCCTCAACACGGATGTGACCATTGACGGGATTGCGGGTCTTGCAGCCAATGCTGTCAGAACCCACCCCTGTCTGGCAAAGGTCAAACTGGTTCGCAGCTGGGCCGCTTTGCGGGTCCTTTCAAAAGACGGCCTGCCAATCTACCAGCAAAGCCCAACCATGCCCGGCGCTTATCTGGTGACGTGCCATAGCGCCGTCACGCTTGCGGCCGTTCATGCGCGCCTGCTACCCGGCTGGTTTGATCAAAAAACCGACGCCCCTGACTTGGAGAAATTTAGTGAAGACCGCTTCAAGCTTTCATAGCATTTCATCGGGTGCCGAGGGTGACGGGCCTTTGGTATCTGTCCGCTTCGACGGTCAGGAACTGTCATTGCCTGAAGGTGCCAACCTCGCAGCAAGCCTGTTGGCGCTCGACATTCGTGTCTTTCGACATACCCCGGTTTCAGCCACCCCGCGCGGCCCATTTTGCATGATGGGGGCCTGTTTTGATTGCCTTGTCCTGATTGATGGCATCACCCAACAGGCCTGCCAATGTCAGGTCCGCAAAGGCATGATCATCGAGAAATCGCCGCAGGTTGAAGGGGAGAATAGCCATGATTGAAGCCGATCTCGCCATCGTTGGGTCAGGCCCAGCGGGGATGGCCGCAGCGGGCGAAGCCGCCCTTCACGGCATGAGCGTTCTCCTCATTGACGAGCAAGCACGTGCTGGTGGACAGATCTATCGTGACATCGAACGGGTCGCCCCTTTGCGTGGCGACATTCTTGGCCCCGATTATCTGGCGGGCCTGCCGCTGCTATCTGATCTGAAACGAGACAAAATCACCCATATTTCCGGCGCAACCATATGGCAGGTTGAAGCGAACGGGCATTTGACTTTCTCCCGCGATGGAAGAGCCCAACAGGTGAAAGCGAAAAGCATCCTGCTGGCCACCGGAGCGCTTGAGCGCCCGATGCCCATCCCCGGTTGGACCTTGCCCGGTGTCATGACCGTTGGTGCAGGTCAAATCCTGCTCAAAGAATCCGGTTTGATCGCTGAGGATGCCGTCCTCGTGGGCAGCGGCCCACTCCTTTACGTCTTGGCAAGCCAGATGGTAGAGGCAGGAAAAAAGCCCTTGGCGCTGGTGGAGACCCAGACCCGAAGTGATTTTCTGGCCTCTCTGGTCCATCTTGGAGGTGCCTTGCGTGGCTGGCCCTATCTGCTCAAGGGTCTCAAACTGCTCGCAACGTTGAAAAAAGCAGGGGTTCAGCGCTACACAGCGGCTCGCAATTTGTCCATCAAGGGTGAGGATGCAGCCTCAGCGCTGCACTTCGAAACCGACAAGGGGCCTAAAACCCTGCCCTGCCAAACCATTTTCCTGCATCACGGCGTCACGCCAAACATCCAGATCAGTCAGTCTTTGGGGCTGCAACATGCTTGGGATGACGGACAATTTTGTTTTAGCCCCCAACTGGACGATTGGGGCCAAAGCTCTAAGGAAACAATTTTTATTGCCGGTGATGGCGCGGGCATCGGTGGAGCAAAAGTAGCCGAGCTGTCCGGTCGGCTGGCAGCCCTTCAACTGGCATCAAAGCTTGGCTTTCTTTCAAAGCCCGAGCGGGACAGGATCGCAGATCCGCTGAAGACAAAAAAGCGGCTTGAGATGGCCGCTCGCCCCTTCCTTGACAGGGCCTATCCTCCTTGCGTGCAAGCCATGGAGCCAAAGGACGACACGATCATCTGTCGATGTGAAGAGGTCACCGCAGGCCGCATTCGAAAACTGGCCGAACTGGGCGCACCCGGTCCCAATCAGGTCAAGACCCAGAGCCGATCCGGCATGGGACCGTGTCAAGGCCGCAATTGTGGCCTATCAGTTTCTATGCTTATGTCGCAGACAACCGGTAAAAGCATGGACGAGATTGGTTATTTCAGGCTTCGAACACCTCTGAAGCCCGTTACATTGGGCGAATTGGCCTCTCTCCATAAAGGCACAACCGAGGGACCCAAAGCGATAGGAGGATCAAAATGATCGAACGCATGGAAACAGCCACCCGCATGAGCAAAATCGTCAAACATAACGGAACCCTCTATCTGTGCGGTCAGGTCGGCGAGGGAACTTCGGTGACAGAACAAACAGCAGAATGCCTACACCGTATCGACACATTGCTGCAACAGGCAGGTTCCTCCAAAGAGCGCATTCTCCAAGCGATCATCTGGCTTTCAAATATTGAAGAGGATTTCGCCGAAATGAATGCAGTCTGGGACGCTTGGATGCCAGAGGGCCATGCACCGGCACGCGCTTGCGGCGAAGCAAAGCTGGCCCGCGCGAATCTTAAGGTCGAAATCATAATCACAGCAGCATGTGACTGATCATCGACACGCCCCCGCCCCTCCTAAATATGGCACCCGACGGCAGCCGCCCTCAAGTAATCAGGGACCAGAAAAACGGATCGCGCGGGCGCCTTTTCACGCTATGAGAGAGAAATGCCCGTAGATATCGCATGTACGGATGTCTTTTGGGCATTTCTCGAGGCGTCTGTCTCACAATGTTGATGAATGTAAGAGAGTGTTGGTTGAGACCTAATTGAAGAGGGACTTGCCAACACGCCCAAAGACACTCCCCAACTCGTGCCCAAAAAGCGCTATAGGCTCCCAGCCCAAGGCCCTATGCCGCAGCCACAGCGGCAGCCGCAACCGAAAATCGGCATTCATCAGCACGGCTCAGTGGCTCACTGAAACCATCTTATCCAATTCCACCAATCGGCTTTTCCTCAAATCTCCATGCAGGCTTTAGGTGAATCTGCGCGGATCTTTTTGCGGAACATATTGGCAACTGGATCGACGCGCAGCTGACTTTTCGACTGCCGCGTCCATAACCTCCGATTTATTTTACCCGCTTGGCGATTTTATGGAACCATTTGGGTCATGAGACCGTTCAGGTTCATATTGTTGCTTTTAAACAAGTTTATGAGAATGCTCCGAAATGAGCGTTACGTTTGCAAGTAGCGGTTTCAAGGCGTCATCTGTCCGGATACGCGCTCTGTTTAATGCAATAGATCTGGAGAAAATATGCTTGATGTAATGAAGAGGGGAATCATCCCGATTGCGGCTGGCATCCTGGCGATCGGTGCTGTTCTTATGGGGTGGTATATTCCTGCGGCATTGGCGGCTGCGGTCCTGGCACTCGGCATCTATGACTGGACGCAAGATCGTTGGACAATTACCCGCAACTATCCAGTCGCAGGGCGCATCAGATGGATATTCTACAAGCTTCGTCCCTATCTGCGGGCTTATATCGTCGAAGATGATCTGAACGGCAAACCATATTCCTTTGAAGCCCGAAATCTGGTCCATGCCCGGGCGCGCAACGAAACCGACACGCATCCTTTCGGAACCGAACGTGACGTGGACGCCGAAGAATATCACTGGGTCGGCCATTCGATTGCACCTGAACCAACGCCGGATGAGTCCCCGCGGATCACTGTAGGCAGCGACCAGTGCAGCAAACCTTATTCGGCCTCCCTCCTTAATATTTCCGCAATGAGCTTCGGCGCGCTTTCAGCCAATGCGGTGAAAGCACTGAATATTGGCGCGAAAAAGGGCAATTTCTATCATGATTCCGGCGAGGGCGGCTTGAGCAGCCACCATCTTGAACATGGCGGCGACATCGTATGGGAGCTTGGGTCGGGCTATTTTGGCGCACGGGATAAGGACGGACATTTCGATCCGGAGCTTTTTCGCGAGAATGCGGGTCATGATGCCGTCAAGATGACCGAGATCAAGCTCAGCCAGGGGGCAAAGCCGGGCCATGGCGGCCTGCTTCCCGCCGCCAAGGTGACGGAAGAAATCGCCAAAATCCGCAATGTTCCAGCCCATCAGGACTGTCTTTCACCACGCGGGCATTTGGCTTTTTCCACGCCGATCGAGATGCTGGAATTTGCAGCTCAAATGCGCGAACTCTCCGGTGGCAAGCCCGTTGGATTGAAATTCTGCGTCGGGCAGCCGCACGAACCCTTTGCCATTATCAAGGCCATTCTGAAGACAGGCATAACGCCGGACTTCTTTGTGATCGATGGCGGCGAAGGCGGAACGGGTGCAGCACCGCTTGAGCTTTCCGACTGGGTCGGGATGCCGTTGTCCGAAGGACTTGTTCTCATGCGCAACGCCCTTGTGGGGGCAGGCCTTAAAGGCAAAATCAGACTTGCGGCAAGCGGCAAGGTCTATTCCGGCATGGGGCTGGCCCGCAACATTGCCCAAGGTGCTGATTGGTGCAACGCCGCACGAGCCTTCATGTTTTCAATCGGCTGTATTCAGGCGCAGCGCTGCCATTTGGGAACCTGCCCGACCGGTGTGACAGCACAGGACAAATGGCGTCAGCGGGGCCTCATCCCGGAAGTTCAGGGTGAGCGCGCCGCCCGCTTTCATGCCAAAACGCTGGAGGCCCTCTCCGAAATCATCGCATCCGCTGGCTTGAAACACCCCTCAGAGCTGGAAGCCCATAATCTGATGCATCGCGTCGGTCCTGAAAAGGCCGTACCGATGGACCGCGTCCATACATTCCTGCCCGAAGGTGTCCTGCTGGATGAGCCGGAAGAAACAATCTACGCGGATTGGTGGAAAGCCGCCAGCGCGGAAAGTTTCCGTCCCGTAATTGATCTGGTTTCAACCAGAGCAGAAAAAACAATAATTTAAAGGAAAATCTGATGCAGAAAAACGTCGCAGAGATCCTCGTTGACACGCTCGTTGAGGCTGGCGCAAAGCGCTGCTGGGGTATCGTTGGCGATACGATCAACCACTTCACGGACGCGATTCGCACGTCGGAATTAAAATGGATTGGTGTCCGCCACGAAGAGGTCGGCGCCTTTGCAGCCGGCGGTGAGGCCTACATGACCGGAGAGCTGGCGGTTTGCGCTGGCACCTGCGGCCCCGGCAGTCTTCATTTCATCAATGGCATTTTTGAAAGCCACCGCAATGGCGCACCTGTCGTGCTGATTGCCTCGGACGTCGCCAGAGCAGAAACAGGCCTGAACTTTCCGCAGGAAGTTGACCAGCGCCGGATCTATGAGCAATGCAGCGTCTTTTGCGAATATATCTCCCATCCTTCTCAGGCACGCAGGATCACCGCCCTTGCCGCGCAAGCAGCCCTGACCCGTGGCGGTGTGGCCGTTGTCATTGTCAACGGTGACATGTTCCGTGAGAAAACCGACGATGATCTGGCATGGTCCGTTCATCGGCCCCAGCCCAGAATACTGCCATCGGACGATGAGCTTGGTGCTTTGGCCGCTATTCTCAATGACGCAGAGGCGGTGACGATTTATGCCGGCTTTGGCGCGCGTGCGGCCCATGATCAGGTCGTCGCTCTGGCCGAAAAGCTCAAGGCACCCGTGGTTCACACCAGTCGTGCCAAGGAATTCATCGAGCCGGAGAACCCTTACAATGTGGGAATGACCGGTATTCTGGGCAATCGCGCTGGCGCAGATGCGATTGAAAATGCCGACATCGTACTTTGCCTTGGAATGGATTTCGCCTGGACGCAATATTATCCCTCTGCGGAGCGCGTCATCCAGATTGACAGTGACCACACGCACATCGGTCGCCGCTCACCGGTCAAAATGGGCCTCGTCGGCGATGTCGCTTGCACGATTGACGCGTTGTTATCAAAGCTGCAAGACCGCACGCAAGACAAACACCTGAACAAGACCCTCAAAGAATGGGAGGCAGATCGCTCCACCTACGAAGACGATGCCGAAATTCATGATCCCGCACTCATTCACCCTCAGACGGTGACGCGGATGCTCGACAAGATGGCCGATGACAGCGCCATTTTCACCGCTGACGGTGGCTCGCCGATGGTCTGGCTGCTGCGATACCTGACTGCCAAGGGTGAGCGGCGGTTCCTTACCAGCCTTCTGCACGGCACCATGGCGAACGCTTACCCGCAGGCCATCGGCATCAAATCCGCCTACCCGGAGCGACAGGTGATTGCCCTTTGCGGTGATGGTGGCATGACCATGTTGATGGGTGATCTGTTGACACTGGTGCAACACGACATACCGGTCAAGCTGCTGGTCTTTAACAACGGCTCCCTCGGTTTCGTTGAAATGGAGCAGCGTGTGGAAGGTCTTCTGGATTCCTTCACGGACCTCAAAAATCCGGACTTTTCCAAACTGGCCGATGCCTGCGGACTGGATGCATGGCGGGTTGAGAATAGCGGTGATCTGGAGTCCGCAATGCGCAAATGGCTGGACGCAGACGGCCCTGCCCTGCTCGATGTCAAGGTCAACCGGATGGAACTTGTCATGCCGCCGAAGGTCGAAGCCTCGCAGGTTTTCTCCACGGCCATGTTCGGCATGAAAGCCGTGTTGGACGGGCGCACAAGGGAAGTTGTGTCCCTGCTTCGCGATAATTTCATCAAGTAGGCGAAGCAGTCGCTCACAATAGTGTTCTCAGTGGGTGTATCCTTTCAAAGGATCGGCGAAATGAGCCGGAAAACACCTTCTGAGAACTGCCTCCGTGGACCGCTTCCCGCGATCCCCGACATGCCGGTTTCACCCCTCAAGCTGCGTGCCTTCTGTCGCACCAATCCAGACTTAATCAAAATTATAGCTGCTATCAGCGAGAGATAGACAACTTATAAGCCCACGTCACCACAGCCTTTATTTACCAATCCGTGTTTTAATCCGCGTATCTGGGATATGCGAGCGAGACGGCGGGAATGGAACGGCTTGAATTTGACGGACAGGGGAGCAAAGGGGCTACGGTGGCGGCTTTGGCGGTTGCCGTTGGGGCATTGGGCATGCCCTGCGCTCCATTGGAGACTTCTTCGCCTGTGCGGCAGCTCCATCTCATGCCTCTGCGCGATCTGGATCGGATCGAGACGCCGTCGCATCACTGTGGATCTTGTGAAGCAAAGCAGGAACCACAATGAATCCCTGTCAATATAGATCAGTGCAGGAATATTGGCCGATTTTCGGAGCGGCTCTGTTTTTGGCTATCTCCTCATTTGTCGCATTCCATATGAATGAGACGCACAAATCGATGCTGTCCCTTGCCAATCAGAATTTTCTTAATGCAGCCCAAGGCAAGGTGGAAGATGTCGAACTGCATTTTGATCGTTTGCAGCAAACCGCAGAGCGCATCGCCGCCTCCTATGCCTTGAGCGACTATATTGCGCATAAAGACAAGGAACTCGTCGACAAGGCGACGATGGCCCAGAGCATCGAGAAGGTCAAACGACGGTTCTACAATTTCCTTCGCAAATCCAATTCGCTCGAGAACAATGTCTACAGCTATGTGGCCTATTTTGATCGCCAGCAAAATCTGATCGCAAGCGTTGGTGAGAAGGTGCGCTTTAACGGGGCGGTTGATCCTGCTTCAAAATTCACCGCACAATCGATCATCGACATCGATCGCAAACATGTTTTTTCCTTTGCGCCCGTCTATCACAACGGCACCTATGAAGGGCGTATAGTCACCATCAGTGCCTTCAATGAAATCCAGGACCTGTTGCGCTTTCGTGTCACCAAACGCGATATTCTGGCCCATTTGGTCTTCCATGATGGCAAGCTGTTTCTTGGCCCAGACGGGATGGCCGACACCAATAGCCCCTATCTGACAGCCTATCGGCAGGCAGCAGAAACCGCCCGAGAAGTCCGACATGACGTCCAAACCACCGCCGAGCAAGGCAAAATGGTCGGCGTGTCGATACCCTTGAGAAACGTGCCCGCGTCAATCTTTGCCCTTCAGCCCAAGGGAAACCTGGCGGGGGGCGCTGTGAACGAGAACTACGCATTGCCATTGTTCGGCATTGCCACCATCATGTTCATCCTGACCATCGGGTTCAATCAACTGCGGCGGAAAAATCTGCGCCTGAAAGAAGAATTCGGCATCATCAACAAGCACCGGATCTTGCTTGCAGACAAAAATAACGAACTCAAGCTGGAAATTGACCGCCGCAAGCTGGCAGAAAACGAGATCAAGAGAAAGACGCTTGAGCTTGAGGCCATGAATATTGATCTTCAGATTGCTGCCACCGCGTTTGACAGCATTGAAGCAATGGCGGTGATTGATTCAAACCGGGCAATCCTGAAAGTCAATTCAGCTCTTCTCAACTTGCTTCAATATGACGAATATCGGCTTCTGAAGACGTCTCTGAATGACCTTCTGGAACGCCAGTTGGAGATTGAGGATGCCTATAGCGAGTTCTGGCTGTCCATTGAAACCGGCCAGGGGTGGCAAGGCGAAGTGCGGTTCAGAAACAAGTTCGGCATGTTGGTCGAGCGCTGGTTGGCCGTCTCCCCCGTTCTGGACGAGACTGGCACCACAACGCATCATATTCTGACATTCTACGATCTGTCGGTCCAGAAGCGGGCCGAAGAAAGGGTGCGTCAGCTCGCCTTTTTCGATCAGCTGACGGGCCTTCCCAATCGCTCGCTGCTGATCGACCGCTTGCAAAATGCCCTCAAGGTGAATGCCAAGAAAGGCACCTTTTCCGCGATCATGTTTTTGGATTTGGACAACTTCAAATCGCTCAATGACACGCTGGGCCATGATGCGGGGGACGAGTTGCTCATCGCTGCGGCACGGCGCCTGCAAGCCAGCGTGGGGGCAGAGCAAACGGTCGCGCGCTTTGGTGGCGATGAATTTGTCATCCTGATGCCGTCTCTTGCCGGGGAAACAGCAAGTGAAGCGGCCCTTGATGCAGAGATCTTCTCATTCAGTGTGCTTGATGCCTTTGAAAAATCCTTCCAGCTATGCGGCATCGAGCATCGCTGCACGACAAGTATAGGCATTGCCACATTCGGGCCGGATGACAGTTCGTATGAAGAGATCCTCAAACATGCCGACATAGCCATGTATCAGGCCAAAAAGGACGGACGGAATGTTGTTCGCTTCTTTGATCCCGAGCTTCAGGAGGATCTGGCTGACCGGATGAAGCTGGAACAGGACCTGCATCTGGCTATCAACAATGAGGATCTGAAACTCTTCTATCAGCCCCAGATCTCCAGCAATGGAGAGGTGACCGGTGCAGAAGCCCTTGTAAGATGGCCTCATCCCGAGCTGGGCTTTGTGCCTCCTTCGGTCTTTATTCCGATCGCAGAAAGCTGCGGGCTGATCACCCGATTGGGCAACTGGATCCTGGAAACCGCGTGTGACCAGCTGGCCACCTGGCAAGACCATCCTGCTATGGGAGACTTGAGCTTGTCGGTGAATGTCAGTGCCATTCAGTTGCATCGGTTTGACTTTGTCGATGGTGTTCTGGGGGCTCTGGAGCGTTCGGGGGCCCCTGCGCGAAAGCTCAAACTGGAAATCACGGAAAGCCTGTTGGTTGACAAGGCCGAGGAAGTCATTGGGAAAATGGAGCTGCTGCGCAAACGCGGCGTGCGCTTCTCGCTCGATGACTTCGGAACCGGCTATTCGTCCCTGTTCTATCTCAAAAAGCTTCCCCTTGATCAACTCAAGATCGATCAGAGCTTTGTTCAGGCCCTGCCTCATGAGCCCAATGATGTGGCAATCGCCAAGACCATTGTGGCTCTCAGCCAAACGCTTGAGCTTTCCGTAATTGCAGAAGGGGTTGAGAATGAGCAACAGCGCGACTTCCTGCAGTCGATCGGTTGCAATGAATTCCAAGGCTACCTCTTCGCCCGCCCCATGCCACAAAAGCAATATGAAGAATTCGCCCGCCTCTTCTCAGCCAAAACAGACCAACAAATCAAAACTCCACAAAACAAAGCCGGGTAACACCTCATCTGAAACATGCAGCGATAAAACCGGCCTATTTTAACATGGAGCTGGCCCCGTCAGATTTTGATTGGCTAAGATAGAGGAAGGTAAGTTATCGACAGCCACGGATTTTGGGCGGCATTCCTTGAAAACACCAGCCCCTCTATTCTGCCGAATGTAGGGGAACGTTGGTTGGGGGCGCGCAACCTGCTTGTCCTGCTGACTCAATCAAAGAACGTCGGCCGTCAAAAATCTAAAGCAGCCTTCTTCTTCAGGACCCATGGCTCAAAGCAGTTTATTTGACTATGCTTCTGGATAGCTAGTCTAGGCCATTGAGGTCATCCCTGATATTGTCGACGATCTCAGCTCGCTGCTGGGCAGACTTTCCTGCATGGGCCGCGTAGGTCAGGGCCAACAGGCGAATTGCGCTGCTGACTGTCGTCTGGGACGCTCCAAGCGCAAAGCTGGACACATGGCATGGCAACACGACCTTGGACAGTCGCTGCATTTCGAACAGAGACGTCCTGTCGGTGATGGTCACCACATTGAGGCGGCTGCCAGCCGTACGGCACCATCACGAAACACCCTGCGCCATTATGAGCGCACAGTACATTTGACAAAGGAGATGAGAAATGCGCGAGAACGCGAAGGGAAACAGGAAACACAGACACGAATTCCCGACCGTTGCGGAACGACCTACGGAAACGACGCACGGAGCCCCTGAGAGGCGAATAGGAGAGTTTTGAGCAGTAAGACACCCCACCACAAGGCCGAACAGGAGAAACGGCCTCACTGGGTCGTTTGAATGCCTATAGGCACATGAGAAAGGATGAAAAGACTAGCTATCTAAGTAACCTTGCCCTCTGCGCTGCATTTGCAGCGGCTTCCGTCATGCCACGGCATGAGAAGCGGCCATAAACACTAACCAACAAAAGAAAACATCATGGATGCACTGGCCTACGATTTGAAAACCATCTGCGAACACAACAGAGACGGTTCCTTTGCCACACAGGCGAACCGTCACCGTGCTTTGCAGCTTATCGCTCATGAGCTGAAAGAGATGGGTTTCAAATTGCCCGCTGCACGGTCGTTCAAGCCCAAGCACGTTCAAAAGCTGATTGCACGCTGGCAGTGTGCCGAATTGACCGCAGGAACCCTCAAAAACCGAATGGGTCATTTGCGCTGGTTGCTGGCCAAGGTGAACAAGTCCAGCATTCTACCCCGTGACAATGCGAGCCTTGGGATTGAGAACAGACAGGGCAACGGCCAGAACCGAGCGCAAACGCTTGATATGGACAAATTGGAAGCCATTCCCTCCGACAGAGTGCAAGCCTCCATGAAGCTCATGGCTGCGTTTGGGCTGCGTATGGAAGAGGCGTTAAAGTTTCGGCCAGAGATGGCCGACAAGGGCGACAGTATCACCCTGTCCCCTTCATGGACAAAGGGTGGGCGTGCCCGCGTCATTCCCATTCTGACAACCCGCCAGCGGGCTTTACTGGATGAGGTGAAGGCTATGGCAGGTGAGGAGTCACTCATCCCGCCAGACAAAAGCTACATCCAACACCGCAAGGCGTTTGAGTATCAAACCCTGAAAGCTGGTTTCACCAACCTGCACGGCCTGCGCCACAAATACGCGCAAGCGCGGTACAAGTCCCTGACTGGCTGGGCTTGTCCCATGGCAGGCGGCAATCCGCTTCCCCATTACTACCATTCGATTGAAGCACAGCATTTTTGGCCGGCAGAGGGCTGGTCGGCGGACATATTTGACATTCGCTATACCACTGTCAGACAGTTGCGCCCTTCTCTTCGTCAATTAGATCAAGAGTTTCTGAGAGATCGTTCCGCAAGACGCTTTCAAAGACAATCGATGTTTCGATGCGGCCAATCTCTTTTCGTGATGAAAACTGTTCAACCACCAACCTATGCAGATGGGTGGTATCCTTGGTGACAACCTCCACGACCGCATCAAATCGGCCACTGATCATCCATCCAGCGAGAACCTCTGGAATCATCAAAACTTCCCTGAGGAACTGATCTAGATCAGTCTTTTTGTGCTCCACCATCTGAATGAACAACAACGCTTTCAGGGACAGGCCGATATGCTCCAAGCGAATGTTTGCATGCGCTCCGGCTACCAAATCACTTTCCTGAAGTCGCTTCAGCCGCTCGTGGACACTCGATGCTGCCAAACCGACTTCATATGCGAGCTCTTTATTGGTCATCCGCGCATTCTTCGACAGAAGTGCCAAAATTCGTCGATCCGTTCGGTCAATACTCATTGCTGCTTCCAGATTTCGAAAAAATTTCGTTAGATGTCTAATCATACGAATGTTATACGAACTATAGCATGAATGACAGAATGTAGGTCATGAATTTTGAATATTTGCCGACGATTCATAGATATTTATCTTGAATCTCCGCGGTGACGCGCGGCCCGCAAAAGGAAAGTGAGATCACATATGTTCGACACCAAAATCGCCATCATTGTTCGTGATGACCTAGCCACCTGGCAGAAGCTCAATGTCACCGCATTCTTGATGAGTGGTATCACCGGTGCCAATCCTGACATCATCGGATCACCTTACAGAGACAGTGAGAACAACCTTCACATACCGATGTGTGTTCAACCCGTTATCGTTCTTTCGGCTGGTGCCAGTACCCTTCTTAACATTCGTAGACGGGCGAGAGAAAGGGATGTGGAAACCGTAGCCTATATCGAGGAGATGTTCGCAACAGGACACGACAACGCCAATCGCGCCGTTTTCGCCGAGCATGGCCCGGACGAGCTCAACACCGTTGGCATCGCCTTGAGAGCAGATAAAAAAGTCGCCGACAAGATCACCAAAGGGGCTAAGATGCACAGCTAGTATTGGACCTCAGGTCAACACTCAAAGTTGAATGGATGAAGAATGCGATTTTTGCGCAAAGCTGAAGCCTCGCTGATCGATCAATGACGCGCCGCAACATCCCATTTGCTGCCGTCCAATATGTGGGTATGTTGCGCTGTCGCTATATAAACATCGTTAGTCATTCAATCGTTTAGAGTTTCCCATCAGAACTGTTCTGGCAACAACAATTACAAATCGCAACACCATTTCCCGAGACTTTCACTACCCATCCACATCAGACTATCCAGTACCGAAAGCCCTTCAACGAAAGTGAAGCCAGGTGTTGCATGAATGAGGTTTTTGGGTTGGTAAAACTCAAATTCTATCCCGTTTCTACTGTAAAGCTCGAGATCAAATAAACCAGTCCCACCCGGCGCATTTGTATATCTATCAGCACCAATAGCCTTGCAAATAACAAGCGCCCATTCCCCTGGAGCAGCATTTGGCGGCAAATCTAGATCCATTTGTGAGAGCCTCTTAATCGGTGTCAGAATATCAAGCTTCCGACAAATCGATTCCAAAATGAAAGAATTCAGGTCGGCAATTGTAGAAATATCTTGGTCAAAGCAGTCTGTAACCAATCGTACGGTTTCATCAAAGAATGGTGCTATGGGATTATAGACCTTAAGTTTATCCAGTATGGCCTGCCGCCATTCACTCTCCGACAGTTCAGCTTGGCAGATTGCCTTCTTGCTGGCTCCTTTTACCACGGGAACCGAAATATAGCTCCAGTCAGTATTCCTGTCCAAGATACGGTTTCTGTTAATCCAGGACTTGCGTGTATATTTCGGGCTATCAAAAATGATCCATAGATCACATTGAGCAATATGTCGGAATTGCTGCGCGTATGGAAAGAAATATGGCTGCATTATGCCGGTTTTCATGTCAGGTAATCCTTCAGACCGGCCTTGATGGTCTCATTCTTGATTGTCACCAATATGTCCGCTGGAAACTCAGTTTTCCAGTTATCTCGCAATCTGTTGCCTTTGAAAATCGAATAAGGACTAGGGTCAAAACTCATTGATACCATTGAACCGACGAGGCAAATCAGATTCAATCTGTCCAATCGTCGGATTGGAGGCTTGAATGGGACATCTGTTTTGGTTGTCGGACGCGCAATGGGCTGTGATTGAGCCACTTTTGCCGAATAACAAGGGAGGAGCCCGCCGTGTCGATGATCGCCGGGTAATCTCTGGCATCATCCATGTTTTGAAAGTGGGCTGCCGCTGGTGTGACTGCCCTGCAGACTACGGCCCCTCAACAACGATCTATAACCGGTTCAACAGGTGGTCGCACAAACGGTTCTGGGTCGATCTTGTCGAGGCTCTGGCAACTTCAGGTGCCGTGACCAGAAGCACCGCTATCGATAGCACCTATGTCAAGGCTCACCGCTCAGCCCATGGCGGTAAAGGGGGGCGAAAAATCAGGCGATCGGGCCGTCGCGGGGTGACCAAACCACCAAAATCCACGTTCTAACCGATGTCATTGGCCGCCCCTTTGCGTTCAAATTGACTGGTGGCAATGCTGCAGATAGTACGATTGCGCCTGTATTGCTGAACAGTTTGAAAGGTGCGAGATACTTACTCGCAGACAAAGGCTATGACGCAAACAGTCTGCGAAAGCACTTGCGTCAGTCGGCCATCGTCCCGGTCATTCCTAGCCGCTCAAATCGCAAGCGTTCAATCCGCTATGATGAGCGGCGCTACAAGGATCGCCATCTTATCGAAAATGCTTTCTGTCGCCTCAAAGACTTCCGACGCGTAGCAACTCGCTATGACAAACTCGCAAGAAACTTCCTATCCGCAGTCGCGTTGGCAACCCTCATTGCATTCTGGATTTGATTGAGTCTGGAGCCTAGGTTGAGAACCCATACATATCATTGAATTAACAGTTAAATCCTCATATGATATGAGTATCATGTAACGGAGGAGATGATGTCAGATCTTTATTGGCTCTCAGATGAGGCTTGGGCTGTTATCGAGCCACACCTTCCTCGTGGCAAGCCGGGAAAACCTCGGGTTGATGATCGTGTGGTGATTTCAGGAATTTTGCATGTCTTGAAAGTGGGATGCCGGTGGCGAGATGTTCCCTCAGACTATGGACCAGCCACCACTATTTATAACCGCTATCATCGTTGGGCACGCCGGGGGATTTGGCAACGCATATTTGAAAAGGTTGCAGCAAATGGTCCAGTACCTCAGGAGCTTTCGATTGATTCAAGCCATGTGAAGGCTCACCGTTCGGCCCAAGGCTCAAAAGGGGGGCGTGGAGCCAAGCGATTGGCGTCTCACGTGGTGGAAAAACAAGCAAAATCCATGCAGTGGCCGATGATCAAGGCCGGCCGGTAGCTTTTATGATTACTCCAGGCAATGTGGCTGATATATCGATGGCCATTCCTTTGCTCGATGATCTTCCGCCCCCAAAAAGGCTCCTGGCAGACAAGGCCTATGATGCCGACAAGCTTAGAAGATGGCTGGCCGGGAGAAAAATCGAGGCAGTTATCCCATCCACCGCATCAAGAACTCTCCCATATCCGCTGGATCGAAAAGCATACAAGAGGCGCAACCTTATCGAGAGGATGTTCGGAAAAATCAAAAACTGGAGGCGGCTTGCAACAAGATATGACAGGTTAGCTGTTAACTTCCTCGCTGCAATCGCTCTCGTTTCCATCATTATCGCATGGACTTGAATGAGTCCTGAACCTAGTCTTCGGTCTTGGCGATGTCCCGTGCCACCGTCGCCTTCAACCCTCCTTTCCGTAGAAAGATTGAATCAGCATCCACTCGCACCGCAATCTGCGGCTTTCAACAAATAAGACCACTACTTGGATAAAGTCGCACGCCGCATATGCCGTCGGAAAATCGCCGCACGATATCGCAATTGCCCTCAACACAAAAGGTATTAAAGCCCCGTCAGCAAATGACTGGGGCCGAGCACGATTTATGGCAATCGGTCGCGCGGGACCGGCATAATCAACAATGAGCTTTACATCGGCAACCAAATCTGGAATCGCCAACGATACCTAATAGATCCAATCACAAGAAAAGGAGCCTCTCGGATAAACCCTGAGGAAGAATGGGTGGTCATCGATGTTCCTGAGCAGCAGATCATTGATCAGGACCTTTGGAACAGGGTCAAATCGGTCCAGGGAAAATATACACCTACGAGTAAAAAGAAGCTCACTGAATGCAGCCGCCCCAAACACCTTTTCTCATATCTCATCAGGTGCGGCTACTGTAGCGGTGGCATGTCGATGATCTCAAAACTGCGCTATGGATGCTCAACTACTCGCAACAAAGGCACCTGCTCTAACAGACGCTCCAGGAAAAGAACGGAACTGGAGACACTGGTTATTGTCAGCTTTAAGCGAGCAATTGATGAATGACATCCTCTTCGAGGAATTCTGCCACGAATATGGCAAGCATATAAGGCCCCTCACCGCGCAGCAAAGCATGACCTTGAATGCCTACCATCAGGAATTTGAAAAACTGGAAACCACCAATGAAAATCTGATGAACTCGATTGAAAGCGGCATCCCTGCAGAGCAGATCAAAGGCAGATTAATCCGAAACAACAAACGCGAGGAAACACTCAAGGCCATATTGGCACAAGGAGCGCCAGAGCCCGAAGCATTCCAACCCAACAAGGCCAAACGCTATCGACAGCAAATCGATGGTTTGATCAATTCGCTTAATGGCGATGAAGGACGATCAGCTGCAATGGAACTGATCCGTGATCTAATCGACAAAATCGTTCTGACACCAACATCCAATGATAAAGAACTTAGAATTGATCTCTATGGCGACATCGCGGGCATTCTGTCAGCCACGGCAAATCGGGAGAAACCAGAGATATTGAAGGATTTGTCCTCAGTCCTGCAACAGCAACAAAATCAGCAGGAAGTGTTGGTTGCGGGGGCAGGATTTGAACCTGCGACCTTCAGGTTATGAGCCTGACGAGCTACCGGGCTGCTCCACCCCGCGCCAAGAAAGCACTTAAGTGCTTCGCGCAATCCATAACGAACCGCCTGTCAAAAGACAAGTCAAGAAGCCGGAATTCTTGAAGTTGGTTGCGGGGGCAGGATTTGAACCTGCGACCTTCAGGTTATGAGCCTGACGAGCTACCGGGCTGCTCCACCCCGCGTCATGGAAGTGTCATCTTTATAGAGGCCTTCGCAGAATATGAAACCCCCAAATCCGGTTTTCCCCTTCTTTCCTCAAAGGGCTGATTTGTTCTGCTTGCATAGCCTTGTAAAAGATAAGAGAATCCGCGCCTTGCCCTTCAAGATGAAAGCAAGACACTTAGATGGAAGACAAAACATCCAGAAGGAAGACTGCGTGTTCAAGCAGGCAATCAAACAGGAAAGCTGACACAGCCCTCCCCGCTCAGAATGCCTGCCCATCAAGAGACAATAGGCTCCTAGCCCCGCTCACGCATCAGGCGTGCCTTGTCGCGCTGCCAGTCGCGTTTCTTGGCATCCTGCCGCTTGTCATAGTCCTTTTTGCCCTTCGCCAACGCAATGGCCAGTTTGGCAATGCCCTTATCGTTGAAATAGAGTTTCAGCGGCACGATGGTCATCCCGTCCCGTTGTACCCCTTGCAGCAACTTGGCGATTTCCCGCTTGTGCAGCAGCAATTTGCGTGGACGGCGCGGCTCATGATTGAACCGGTTGCCCTGATCATATTCAGGAATGTTGGAATTGATCAGGACAATTTCACCGTTTTCGTCCGACGCATAGGATTCGGCAATGTTGGCCACACCCAGCCGCAAGGACTTCACTTCCGTGCCCTTGAGCTGCAGCCCCGCCTCGATCACATCGCCGATCTCATAATTGTGTCGCGCTTTCCGATTCTCCGCGACAACACGGTTGTTCGGATCGCTTTTTTTCTTTTTCTGTGCCATGGAGACACAGATAAGCCCTTTAGATCAGACCTGCAACCTTCATTGCCTCTTCAATCTCGGCTTTCACCTCTTCCTTGGCGGAGATCAATGGCAGCCGAATCTCATTTTCAATTTTCCCCAGCAAGGACAACGCATATTTCGCACCAGCCGGGTTAGGCTGCAGGAACATGGCGCGGTGCAGCGGATACAGAAGGTCATTCAACTCCAGTGCGGTCGTCCAGTCGCCTTCCAAGCAGGCTTCTTGGAACCGGCTGCACAAACGCGGTGCCACATTGGAAGACACTGAAATACAGCCCACACCGCCCTGCACATTATAGCCAAGCGCGGTTGGATCTTCACCGGACAACTGAATGAATTCTGGCCCCATCGCCAAACGCTGACGGGTCACCCGGGTCAAATCCGCGGTTGCATCCTTCACACCAACGATATTCTCGCAATCCTCAAACAGCCGCGTCATGGTCTCCACACTCATGTCGATCACAGAGCGTGGCGGAATGTTATACATGATGATCGGCAGGGAAATCGCATCTGCCACTGCCTTGAAATGCAAATAGAGACCATCCTGACAAGGCTTGTTGTAATAGGGGGTCACCACCAGCACACCATCAGCGCCGGCTTTCTCGGCATGTTTGGCAAGGTCAACCGCTTCGCTGGTCGAGTTGGACCCCGCACCCGCGATCACCGGCACACGACCCGCGGCCACTTTAACACAGGTCTCAACGACCTTTTTATGCTCGTCATGGCTCAGAGTTGGAGATTCTCCGGTGGTGCCAACCGGCACGAGACCATGGGTGCCTTCGGTGATTTGCCAGTCTACAAAAGACTCAAAGGCCTTGTAGTCCACAGCGCCGTCACGAAAAGGGGTGATAAGAGCGGTGCAAGATCCTTTGAACATGCTGTATTTCCTCATTTTTCGCGGTCTGATTAGATTTCTTCAGTACGCTTATTGTCATTTTATCAAAATTTTCCGGCAATTTGCCGAATAGATCATCATTTCCGGCAAATTGCCGATATCTTGGGTGCATAACACCATGATTTGGCTTGTGATGCAACAAAATCGAATCTGTCATCCAACGAAGGGATTTGTTCATCATAATTTTGCAAGATTGATGTCCCAAAGAAAGATAAACCGATAATTATGAAAATTTTCAAGCAGGTATGGTCTTATCTATGCACAGAATTGCGCTAACGGCCTTAATACTGTTCGTATTGTCCGCCCCCGGCCTCACCCAAAGTGCAGGTACCACCCATCCTTTGCCGCAGCCCAAACCGGATGCTGCGCCTCTTGCGGCCACCGTGCCGTCACCCGTGCCAGCCCCTGCCGGAACGGTCACGCCTGCTCCGGTCAATCTGACCCATCAGACCGTCGAGCATTTGATCGACACTCACGGCATCGAGACAAGCCACCACCCCAAGAAGCTGACGGCACTGCCAAAAACCAAACCGGGTCTGGCACCGATCAATTCGCCGAGCACAACGGCCGCTGGCGTGCCAGTCAAGGCAAGCACCCCAAGCAAAGCCGCCCTGCCAAAGGTAGAACGCCATCGCACAGACATTGCCGCAAAGCGCGGCTCACTTGAGCAGGCTCTTGATGCGCTCTCCAAACGCAAGCCCGAGATGGCACTGGCGATTCACAAGGGAATGAAGCCCTCGCTTGATCGGACAATCCTCACCTACATTCTGACCGTCGGGGCCTATCGCGACTTTCCCGCCTATGAGATCAAGTCCTTTTATGATCGCAAGACCAACTGGCCAAGCCGCAGCCTGACGGTGCGCCGGATTGAGGAAGCCCTTGCCCGCGAAACACCGCCGGGCCCGGCCTTGTCCCGTGCCTTCGGCAATCAGATCCCGAAATCCACCTCCGCCGCCATCGAGGTCGCCATCGCCCATGCCCGTGCGGGCAAAGCCAAACAGGCGGCACGGATCATTCGCCCGATCTGGCGGGAAGAAGGCCTGTCTGCCAAGCTTGAAAGCCGCATCCTGTCCAACCTGCGCTCAGTCCTGAGCCGAGATGATCATTTCCACCGCGCAAGCTATCTGCTCTATCGCGAACGTGCGAACGCGGCAATCCGGATGAAAAAGCTGCTAACCAGTGGGCAAAGGCGTCTGGTCGATGCCCGTGTCGCGGTCATCCGCAAGAAGCGCAATGCAGGCAAAAAGCTCAGCGCCGTACCGCGCTCTCTGCGGTCCGATCCGGGCTATATCTTTTCCTATATCCAATATCTGCGCCGCAGTGGCAAAGTCACCAAGGCCGCCGATATGCTGATCAAGGCCCCTCGCGACCCGAAAAAGCTGATCAACCACCGGGAATGGTGGATCGAGCGCCGCTTGCTTTCGCGCATCATGCTCAATAAGGGCGATGCCCGCCGCGCCTACAAAATCGCGGCCCGGCACACCGCCCAATCCGGCAAGTATATTTCCGAAGCAGAATTCCATGCAGGCTTCTTTGCCCTGCGCTATCTGAAAGATCACAAGACCGCCGCCATCCATTTCGAAAAGAGCTGGAAACAGGCGAGCCGTGATCGTGACAAATCCCGCGGCCTTTATTGGCAGGGCCGCGCATGGGAAGCGGCGGGCAATCGGCAGGTGGCCGAGAAGTTCTATAAGGCAGCCGCCAACCCGGTTTATTATTACGGCCAGCTGGCGCTCGAAGAGCTTGGCCAGACAACGCTAAAGCTGTCCCATCCACCCGCCGCCAGCGCTGCGGTCAAGGCGCGGTTTGAACGGCGCGAACTCGTGCGGGCCATCAAACGGTTGAAAGCGGTCGGACATGGCACCCGCTCCGGTCCAATTTTCCGTCATCTGGCGCGCACCCTTGATGACCCGTCCGAAATTGCGCTCGCGCATCATCTGGCCCAGAGTTACGGTCTGCACCAATATGCAGTGCAGATCGGCAAGATCGCACTCAGCCGCAACATGCCAGCCCACAAGATGGCCTTCCCGCTGAATGTCATCCCGCGATCGGCAAAAACCAATGGCGTGGACAAGGCCCTGATCTATGCGCTGACCAAACAGGAAAGCGTGTTTAACATCCAGGCCGTCAGCCACGCCAACGCTCGCGGCCTGATGCAAATGTTGCCAGCCACCGCCAAACGCACGGCGCGCAAACTCGGTCTACGCTATTCCCGCGCCAAGCTGACCAGTGACCCCAAATATGCGGTGCGGCTCGGTAGCCATTTTCTCAAGGAAAATCTTGAGCGGTTCGGCGGCTCCTACATTCTCACCTTCGCGGCTTACAATGCGGGGCCGGGTCGTCCACCTCAATGGATCGAACGCTTTGGCGACCCCCGCACAGCGCGCGTCAGCGCCATTGACTGGGTGGAACGGATCCCCTTCACCGAAACCCGCGATTATGTCATGAAGTTGATGGAGAATTTGCAGGTCTATGAGGCACGCATCCATAACCGGCCACTTGCAATATCCAAGGACCTGAAACGCGGCCATCCATAACACAAGCCAACCTTGCAACAGCGCATCCACCCGCTTGAGGCTGTCTACCCTCACCAGCCTCTTGGCAGCGAGCATAAGACAGGGTAAGACGAAATGAGAGGCAGGTTTTCGCCATGACCTGCCTCCTTTTATGGGAGTTGCAAGGATGAGCGATCCAATGGAACCGATGGTAAGACGGTTTGAAATCACCACCAGTGATGGCCTGATCCTGCGCGGAGAGGTTTTTGGTGACCGAATTGCCAAAGGCACCCCGGTGCTCTGTCTGCCCGGCCTCACCCGCAACAGCCGGGATTTTCACCCCCTGGCAGAACGCCTTGCTTGCGATCCGGACAATCCGCGTTTCGTCATGATCCTCAACAGTCGTGGACGTGGTCCGTCGGACTATGACAAGAATCCGGAAAATTACAATATCATGGTCGAAGCCAATGACGCCTTGCATGCCCTCGCGGCTGCCGGATTGCATGAAGCAATCATCATTGGCACATCGCGCGGCGGTTTGTTGGCTTTGGTCATTGCGGCTTTGCGCCCCAATGTCATCGCAGGAGCGGTCATGAATGACATCGGTCCGGTCATCGACGTGACTGGCCTGTCACGCATCAAGACCTATCTCAACCGCGCCATGCCAGTCGAAGACTGGAAAGATGCAGTCAGCTTCGCCAAGATTGCCAATTCCGGCCAGTTTGACGCGCTGAGCGAAGAAAACTGGCAGCAAATGGCCCAGATGACCTTCCGGGACGAAAATGGCAAACCGGTCAGGGACTATGACATCGCAATTGCCAAGGCTATGGACGAAGTGGACCTCTCGATCCCTCTGCCCAACGCATGGCCACAATTCATGGCCATGTCGCACGCGCCCGTTTTGGTGCTGAGGGGTGAGCATTCCGACATTCTCAAGGCCGAAACCGTCCGAGAAATGGTCTCCCGCCACCCTGATTGCCAATGTTACGAAGTGCCAGGACAAGGTCACGCCCCGCTTTTCGTCAAAGATGACCTCAATGATCGGGTCGCCGCTTTCCTTGCCGAGGTGGATGAAAAACGCGCGGCCAGCACTCCATGCGCCGATCCGGCTTTCCAACAGGAAGCCGATATCACCTATCTGGTCCATCCAAACCAGCCCGAAGAGGAAATCATCGAGGACGCACCACAAGAGCCCCCCGCGCCAAGAGTGCTGACCAAGGAAGAAATCCGTCGCGCTCGGGAGCAGAAATTTCAGGATGTCCTCGACATTGCCGATGAAATGTCCGCCCTCGTCGAAGAGGAAAAATCCGCTTCCAATCGATGACGGGGAAAGCCCCTTTCCTTGATTGTCTTCGCGATCAATAGTCACTAGAATGCCACCTGTCCCGGGGTGCTCGCCAAGTCATGAGAATGGCCAATCCGAGCTGAGATGCGAATGCGCGAACCCGTAGAACCTGATCCGGATCACACCGGCGTAGGAAGAGACGAAGCTTTTCACAAAGCCTCCCTCCCCGCTCCTCAAGTCCGGTCAATCGCTTGTGTGCCTTGCGCATCATTGATGCTCAAGACGCCTCACCAATCGTGACCGGCCATGCGACAGCGACGCCGTCACGCCCATTGGAGACAAAACGAATGAAGGCATTGACCCTTTCGCTTATCAGCGCCACCCTTTTGGTGTCCACGACCCTGTCTGCCAGCGCTACCGACAAACCAACCCTCACCGTCTATACCTATGATTCCTTTGTGGCCGATTGGGGCCCCGGTCCGGCCATCAAAAAAGGCTTTGAGGAGACCTGCGGCTGCACGGTCAGTTTCATTGCACCGGGCGACGCCACCGAAGGTTTTAACCGCCTGCGCCTTGAAGGCAAGAATAGCAAGGCAGACATTCTGCTGGGGCTTGATTCCAACCTCGTCGCCGACGCTGAGAAAAGTGGCCTGTTCGAGGCCCATGGCTTGAAGACAGATCACCTCTCCCTGCCAATCGACTGGGATGCCTCAACCTACATGCCCTTCGACTGGGGCTATTTTGCCTTTGTCTATGACAGCGACAAGGTAAAGAATGCGCCCAAAAGCTTTGATGCGCTGCTGAACGCCCCGGAGGATTTCAAGATCCTCATTCAGGATCCACGCTCTTCCACGCCGGGATTGGGCCTCATGCTCTGGATCAAGGATATCTATGGCGACAAGGCGGGAGAAGTCTGGTCCAAACTTGCCCCGCGCATCGTCACCGTTACCAAAGGCTGGTCGGAAGCCTATGGCATGTTCCTTGAAGGTCAGGCCCAGATGGTGCTGAGCTACACCACTTCGCCTGCCTACCATATCGTGACAGAGGACAAGACCAACTATCACGCCGCCGCCTTTGACGAAGGCCACTATATGCAGATAGAACTGGCCGCCATCACCAAATCGAGCCAGCACAAAGACCTTGCCAAGGACTTCCTGTCCTACCTGACGGGAACTGCTGCCCAAAAGATCATCCCGACCACCAACTGGATGTATCCGGTGGCTCTCGACAAAGCTGACTTGCCAGAAGCCTATGACACCCTGATCCAGCCGGAAAAAGCCCGCCTGATCGCACCAAATGACGTCCCCGCCATCCGTCGCAAAGCGCTGGATGAATGGTTGTCAGCCCTCAGCCAATAAATCAGGTCTTCATCAATGCACTGCCCGACCAACCGGGCAGTGCAGCCCCAGCGAAAGGCAATGGCGTGCAACAGACAGCCAGAAGCGGTATTTTCGGCTACGGCATCCCCGCAATTCTTGCCTTTACGGCCCCGATAGCGCTGGTCGTCGCCAGCCTGATCGCCCTTTGGTCAGTTGCCAGTGACAGCCTCTCTAATGGCTCACCCTTCACGGCTCTTACGGATTTGGTATCCGAGCGCTACATTCGCCGCGCCATCCTCTTCACCCTGTTGCAGGCCACCCTCTCCGCCGTGCTCTCGACCCTGTTGGCCATCCCATTAGCCAGAGCGCTGGCCAGTCGCAATTTTCCCGGTCGAAGTGCAATCCTGTCGCTCTTCGGTGCACCTTTCATTCTTCCGGTGATTGTCGCCATTCTCGGCTTGATCGCCATCTGGGGGCGCAATGGCCTGATGGCCAAGGCAACCGCAGCTTTGGGCCTCTCAGAACTGCCCTTTTACGGCCTGTTCGGCATACTGCTCGCCCATGTCTTTTTCAATTTGCCACTGGCGACCCGAATCCTGCTGCAAGGTTGGCTTTCCATTCCTTCGGAACACTGGCGCTTGGCAGCCCAATTGGGCATGAAGCATAGCCAAGTCGCCCGCCATATCGAACGGCCGATGCTCAGAGAACGCCTGCCAGGCATCTTCGCGCTGGTCTTTCTGCTCTGCGCTACCAGCTTTACAGTGGTGCTGGCGCTGGGTGGTGGCCCCAAGGCGACAACCATCGAGCTGGCCATCTATCAAGCCATCCGATTTGAATTCGATCTCGAACGCGCCGCAATCCTTGCCTGCATACAGATCCTGCTCTGTGCCGGTTTGGCCCTGCTTTTTCGCACCATCACCAAGGACCACGATACGGGCCAGAGCCTTGGCGGCCTAATCAACCGTCAGGACCGCACCAGCCCATGGCTGCGCCTGCTCGATGGTGTGGTGATTGCGCTGGCTTTGCTCTTTCTTGCCTCTCCCCTCATTGCCGCCTTCGGCCGCGGCGCGATCAGTCTGGCCCTGCATGAGATGGATAAAGGTGCCGTCCTGATGGCGACCTTGCGCTCGATCTTGGTCTCCCTCGGGGCCTGCACTATCATGTTGCTGATCAGCCTGCCTCTGGCGCAAATGTCGCTGCATTTGAAAGGCAAATGGCGGCGCATCGGCGAGCTGCCGGGCTTTGCCATTCTCGTTGCCCCACCCATAGCCTTGGGCGCGGGGTTGTTTGTCATGCTGCATCAGCATGTGTCTGTCGATGATCTGGCCCTGCCGCTTGCCAGCCTGCTCAATGGTCTGCAAGCGGTGCCTTTTGCACTGATCCTCCTGTCGCCCGCCATGACCCGGATCGAGCGCGACTATGGCCGCCAGATCCTTCATCTCGGCATGGATCGCAGGGCAGCCATCCGGCTGATCCATTGGCCCCTGATGCGGCGCCCGCTGGGCCTCAGCCTCGGCATAGCTGCGGCCCTGTCGATGGGCGATCTCGGGGTCATCGCCTTGTTCGGCTCCCCTGCAGAGCCAACCCTGCCGCTTTATCTTTATCAGCAAATGGGGGCCTATCGCATGGATCAGGCCTACGGCACCGGTCTGCTTCTGACTCTGTTTGCCTTTGCTGTCTTTCTCCTCTTTGACAAGGGACTTGGTGGCCGTGATCGAGATTGAAAATTTACATATCGCGCTGGATGACTGGCAACTGACCGCCAACCTGTCGCTCAAAAAAGGTCAATTCTGCGCCCTGATCGGCCCATCAGGCGCTGGCAAAAGCACCATCCTGAATGCCATTGCCGGTTTCCTGCCTGTTGCATCGGGCCAGATCCGCATCAATGGACAGGATCTTGCCCCTCTGCCCCCGGCAGCGCGCCCTGTCGCCATGCTGTTTCAGGAGCACAATCTTTTTGCCCATATGTCCATCGCCGACAATGTGGCCCTGGGCATCAATCCATCGCTCAAACTGACCTTGGGCGAACAAGACGCGGTCAGCCAAGCGCTCGATCAGGTTGGCCTCACTGGCATGGGCAACCGCCCGCCTCGCGCGCTTTCCGGCGGCCAGCGCCAGCGCGCCAGCCTTGCCCGCGCCATGCTACGCAAAAAGGAAGTCCTGCTGCTTGACGAACCCTTCGCCGCGCTGGGACCAGCCCTGAGGAAGGAAATGCTGGCCTTGGTGGCCGATCTCGCCCGACAGAATGACCAGACGGTGATCATGGTCACCCACCATCCCGAAGACGCCAAAATCGCGTCCGACGTCACCGCTTTGGTCGATGAAGGCCATATCGCCCAAAGCGGGCCGACCGACGATGTCTTCAAAGCCCCTTCCGATGCGCTCAAACGCTATCTCGGCCTTTAACGCCCTGCCATGAGGCAAAGAAAAACCCGCCCGGAGATCAACCGGGCGGGTTTTCATGTCTAGAACCATTCGCTCGGATCAAGCGCTTGCCTGCTTCTGCACGCGGGCGCGGATCTTTTCGATGCTGGTCTGCGGCGTCGCTGCCAACAAGGTCTTGGTATAGTCATGCTGCGGGTCATTGAAAACCTGATCCCGCGTACCATGTTCGACAATCTCGCCGAAATACATCACCATCACCCGGTCGGCCAGATATTTGACCACCGACAGATCGTGCGAAATGAACAGATAGGACAGTTTGAATTCGTCCTGCAAATCTTTCAGCAGATTGAGGATCTGCGCCTGAATCGACAGATCGAGCGCCGATACCGGCTCGTCGAGCACCAGAATTTTCGGATTGAGCATCAACGCGCGGCCAATGGCAATACGCTGGCGCTGACCACCGGAAAACATATGCGGATAGCGTCCGAAATGCTCTGGCAGCAGCCCCACCTTGAGCAGCATTGCCATCGCCTTTTCACGCCGTTCATCCGCCGACATTTCCGGATGATTGATCAATAGCGGCTCTTCCAGCACGGCCCCGACCTTCTGACGCGGATTGAGCGAGCCATAAGGATTCTGGAACACAATCTGAATGGTCCGGCGCATATCTGACGTCACACGTTTATTCTCAATATTGTAAGGTTTGCCTTGAATATTGAGCTCGCCCGACGTCTGAACATCAATCAGGGTCAGGATACGGGCCAGTGTCGACTTGCCGCACCCCGATTCCCCAACCAGCGCCAGGGTTTCCCCTTCAAACAGGTCAAAGTCGATGCCCTTGAGCGCCCGAACGGTCTCGGTCTTGCCGAACATCCCGCTCTTGGAAACATAGTCGCGGGTGATGTTGCGCACATGCAGAATGGGATTGGTCTTGTCATTCATGATGCAAGCGTATCCTCTTTGCTAAAGCCACTGGCAAAATCACTCACCGTCGGCAGACGGTCACCCTCAGCACGCTCAGGCAGGGCAGACAGCAGAGCCTTGGTGTAAGGATGCTTCGGGCTTTCAAACAGATCGAGCACATTGGCCTCTTCCATCTGTTCGCCGTTATACTGCACCACAACCCGGTCTGCGGTTTCGGCCACAACGCCCATATCGTGGGTGATCATGATCAGGCCCATATCGCTCTGGGTCTGAATGTCCATCAGCAGATCGAGGATCTGTTTTTGAATGGTCACATCCAGCGCCGTGGTCGGCTCGTCGGCAATAAGAAGCTTCGGATTGCAGGCAATCGCCATGGCGATCATGATACGCTGGCATTGGCCCCCGGACATTTGATGCGGGAAACTGGTCAGGCGCTTTTCAGGCGTCGGGATGCCCACCGACTCGAACAGTTCTATGGTGCGCTTCTTTGCCTCTTTGCTGTCCATACCCAAATGGGTTTTCAGCACTTCGCCAATCTGGAAGCCAACCGTAAAGCACGGATTGAGGCTGGCGATCGGCTCCTGAAAGATCATCGAAATGTCTTTGCCAATCACCTGCCGCCGTTCCTTTGGCGTAAGGGTTTTCAGATCCCGGCCATCAAAGGACATGAGGTCGGCATTGACGGTGGCGCTGTCAGGCAACAGGCCCATGGTGGCAAGCATGGCGACCGACTTGCCCGAACCGGACTCGCCGACAATCGCCAATACTTCACCCTTGCTGACTGTGTAGTCCACGCCCTTCAAGGCCCGGAAAGGCCCCATGGCGGTATCGAACTCGACCGTCAGATTGCGGATTTCCAACAAGCTCATGTGCAAATCCTCCTATGAACGCTTCAGTTTCGGGTCAAGCGCATCGCGCAGACCGTCACCGATGAGGTTGATCGCCAGAACCGTTATCAAAATGGCAATGCCGGGGAAGGTCACGACCCACCAGGCACGCAAAATGAATTCGCGTGCTTCGGCCAGCATCGTTCCCCATTCCGGGGTCGGCGGCTGAGCACCAAGCCCAAGGAAGCCAAGAGCGGCAATGTCAAGAATGGCGTTCGAGAAGGACAAAGTGCCCTGCACGATCAGCGGCGCGGTACAGTTTGGCAGAATGGTCAGAAACATCAGCCGCAGATCGCTGGCACCGGCCACACGCGCGGCCACCACATATTCCCGCTCCCGCTCGGCCATCACCGCAGCGCGGGTCAGGCGGACAAAGTGCGGCTGGAAGACGATCGCAATGGCGATCATCGCATTCAAAAGGCCCGGCCCAAGCACCGCCACCATCACCAGAGCCAACAACAGGCTGGGGAAGGCAAGAATGATGTCCATGACGCGCATGATGACGGTATCGATCTTGCCACCATAATAACCGGCAATCACGCCAACGAAAATGCCACCCGTCAGCGCGATGAAGACGACCACGACGCCAACAAACAGCGAGAAACGTGAGCCCATGATCAGCCGCGACAGGATATCACGCCCCACCGCGTCGGTGCCCAGAAGGAACTGGCTGGAGCCACCCTCCTGCCAGGCCGGCGGCATCAGAAAGGCCTCACGAAACTGTAAATTGGGGTCATGCAACACCAGAACGGGGGCAAAAATCGCTACCAGCGCCAGAAAGATAAAGACGCAAAGCCCGATAACCGCACCCCGGTTTTCGCTGAAATAATACCAGAATTCTTTCAGCACCGCCTTGGTCGACTGGCGGGAAATGTCTTCTACTTTTGCAATATCAGTCATATGTCACACTCCCACCTAGTGATGTCTGATGCGCGGGTTGATCAGGCCATAGAGCAGATCAACGATCAGGTTAACGCTCATCACCAGCACCGCAATCATCAGCAAGCCACCCTGCACGACCTGATAGTCGCGGCGGGAAATGGAATCGACCATCCACTTGCCGATACCCGGCCAGGAGAAAATGGTCTCGGTCAGAATGGCACCAGCCAACAGCACGCCAACCTGCAGACCAATGGTCGTGACCACCGGAATGAGCGCGTTTCGCAATGCATGCAGGCCAATGACACGAAACTTGGTCAAGCCCTTGGCGCGTGCAGTGCGGACATAATCTTCGCCCAACACTTCCAGCATCGCCGAGCGGGTCTGACGCGCAATCACCGCCATCGGGATCGTCGCCAGCACAAAGGATGGCAAGATCAGATGCGACACCGCGGACTGAAACGCCCCCTCCTCGCCAGACAACAGCGAGTCGATCAGCATGAAGCCAGTGACCGGTTCAAAGAAGAACATCACCGAAATGCGGCCCGAAACAGGGGTCCATTGCAGAATGCCGGAAAACAGAATGATCATCAGCAGCGCCCACCAGAAGATCGGCATCGAATAGCCGACCAGAGCGGTCGTCATGACAGAATGATCAAAGAAGGAGCCACGCTTCACCGCAGCAATAACCCCGGCAGGAATACCGATGGAAACAGCAATGATGATCGCGACGAAGGACAGTTCCAAAGTTGCGGGGAACAGGGCGAAAAATTCGTCCCAAACCGGACGTCGCGTCGACATCGACATCCCGAAGTCACCTTGAAACAGGCCGGTTACATAGTCGAAATACTGCATGATCACCGGTTGGTCGAACCCGAAAGCGGCCTGCAATTCGGCATAGCGCTCGGGCGAGATGCCCCGTTCGCCCGCCAGCAGCAAGATTGGATCACCAGGCAACAGCCGGATGAAAAAGAATGAAACCAGTGTCACGCCGATAAAAGTCGGTATCAGCATCCCGACTCGACGCAAGAGAAAACCTAACATGAAAGATGCCAGTCCGTTTGCGGAAAGAGCCTGTTGCTCTTTCAGTCATTTCAGCAGCCAACCCGCCACCCGCTCTTGTTTTATCGGGCAACCCGACTTTTCAGTTATCCATTCTTGAGCGGCGGGAAATTCGGACCACCCTTAGCGGATGCGATCTGCGCAATCCATAGGCCCGATACAAAAAAAGGAAAAGGCGGACAAATCCGCCTTCACCTTTGTCATCAGATTACTTGATATCCACACCGTAGAAGATGTGACCACCAAATGGGTCGATCTTGAAGTCGACCACTTTTTTGCTGACTGGCTTGAAGACAACAGAGTGAGCAATGGTTGCCCAAGGCGCTTCACGTTTGAAGACAACCTGAGCTTCTTCATAGAGCTTGGTACGCTCTTCCATGTTCGAAGTCTCTTTTGCCTTGATCAGCAGATCGTTGAATTCTTTGTTGCACCATTTTGCACGGTTCGCACCGGACTCAACGGCATCACAGCCAAGCAGAACATACATGAAGTTGTCCGGGTCACCATTATCACCGGTCCAGCCGAGCAGAACAGTATCATGTTCGCCAGCAGAAGAACGCTTCAGATATTCGCCCCACTCGTAGGAAACGATTTTCGCGTCAACACCAATCGCTTTCCAGTCAGCCTGAATGAGTTCGGCCATACGGCGCGCATTCGGGTTGTATGGACGCTGGACAGGCATGGCCCAGATGTTGGTTTTCATGCCGGAAACACCAGCTTCCTTAAGCAGTTTCTTCGCAGCTTCCGGATCATATGGATCATCGACAACCTTGTCGTTGTAGGACCACATGGTTGGCGGGATCGGGTTTTTCGCAGCTTCACCAGCGCCCTGGAAGACGGCATCGAGAATGGCCTGTTTGTTGATGGCCATGTTCAGTGCCTTGCGAACACGAACGTCCTGGAATTTTTCTTTCTGGTTGTTGTAGGCCAGATAACCCACATTCAGACCAGGCTGCTGCATCAGGGTGATGCTGTCATCAGACTTCATCGCTTCAATGTCAGCCGGGTTAGGATATGGCATGACATGGCACTCGCCAGCTTTCATTTTCTGATAGCGAACGGATGCATCCGGCGTGATGGAGAAGATCAGATTGTCGATCGGTGCTTTGCCAGCCCAGTAATCAGGATGAGCTTTATAGCGGATCACGGCATCTTTCTGATAGGCAACCAACTGGAAAGGACCGGTGCCAACTGGCTTCTGGTCGAACATTTCAAGGTTGCCGGTTTTGGCGACCTGATCAGCATATTCAGCGGAATGGATGGAAGCAAAGTCCATGGCCATGTTGGCGATGAAAGGAGCTTCGACCTTGGAAAGCACGAATTTCACGGTGTTATCGTCAACTTTGACGATCTCCTTGATCAGGCTGTCCATGGACATGCCACCGAAATATTCGTAAGTCCCGCCAGAAACCTTGTTGTAAGGATGGTTGGGATCTTTCTGACGCATGAAGGAGAAGATCACGTCATCAGCATTGAAGTCGCGAGATGGGGTAAAGTCCTTGGTGGTTTGGAACTTCACGCCTTTGCGCAGATGGAAGGTATATTCCAATCCATCCTCAGAAACGTCCCAGCTTTCAGCCAGACCCGGAACAATGTTGGTCGCGCCACGTTCGAATTCAACCAGACGGTTAAAGACGTTTTTGGAAGACGCATCGAAGGTGGTGCCTGACGTATACAGCGCCGGGGTAAAGCCCTCAGGGCTGCCCTCGGAACAATAGACCAGGGTTTTCGCCTGCACGGTGGTTGCCATAACGGCAGCCAAAGCAGTCGCAGCCAGAGCTTTGGTAAGCAACTTCATTGTTTGATCCCTCTCAAATCATTATCATTGTGATGTTGCTGCTGGCGATGCGTTCCGGGCACCATTCTGCCGAGACCACATTCTGCCAGCCGCTCGATTGGATGCCAAAAAGCCAAGCAGCAGCCAAGCTTCGGACACCCGAAAACGGTACCCTGAAGTCGAGTACAAACTCACCAGAAATGCAACGCTTTTATTCAAAATTTTTTGCCCAATTTGACAAATAATCTTTGCAAAAGTTTTGCAACAGGAAAAATTTTGTTATCTTTGGCAAAAGACGCAAAAAATCCGCGCACTTAGCGGCCGAAAGGCTCAGTGTTTTTCCGGAGCCATTCACGTGACGCTGGGTCAACCATTTCTTCCATCTCCGTCCACACCCGCGCATGGTAAGAATCGAGCCAATTGACTTCATCCGCATCAAGCAGATTTCCATCAATCAGCTCGCGGGCAATCGGCACAAAGGTCAAATCCTCAAACCCCATAAAGCCATTGTCCAACCTGACAATTTCAACCAGATTTTCAATCCGGATGCCGTAATGACCCGCCTCATAATAACCCGGCTCGTTGCTGACAATCATCCCCGGTACAAGGTCAAAAGGACTGACAGGCTTGGCGATCCGCTGTGGCCCTTCATGGACGCAGAGCACATGCCCCACCCCGTGCCCGGTTCCATGGTCATAATCCATCCCATATTGCCACAGAGGCTGGCGGGCAATGGCATCGATATGATGCCCGCGCGTACCATCGGGGAAGCGCAGCATCGCCAGGCGGATATGCCCCTTGAGCACTAGGCTGTAAGCCTTGCGCACCGCGTCACTCACCGGCGCGAAGGCCATGGTGCGGGTCGCATCCGTGGTGCCGCAATCAAACTGTCCACCACTATCAAGCAGAAAGATCGAGCTTTCGAGCAACGCCTTGTTGCTGCTCTCATCAACGCTGTAATGACACATGGCCCCGTTTGAATCCGAGGCAGCAATGGTGCGAAAGCTCGGCTCACGGAAGCCATCCAATCTTTGCCGCTCGGCAAGAATATGATCGACCACGTCCAGCTCGGTGATCGGATCGCCCGCCTTGGCCCGTGGCACCACCGAATTGGCAAGCCAAGCAAGGGTATGGATCCAGGCGACAGAATCCTTCTTGCAGGCTTGCGCCATGCCCGCCAGTTCGGTCTCATTCTTCACAGCCTTGGCAATCGCCACCGGCCCGCGTTCAAACTGCACGTTGCCTCCGGCAGCTTCCACCGCCCGCACCGCCGCATAGGGTGCAAAATCCGGGTCAATGAGGACCTTCTGACCTGCAGAAACCAGCTCTTCAAGCTTGGTCAGAAAAGCCTCTGGCGGCGCAAACTGAATGCCATCAAAGCCCAGCCCTTCACCCCCTTGAGGGAATTTCTGTTGATCGACAAACCAGCATACAGAGCCGTCCGCCCCGACAATCGCAAAGGAATGGGGCACCGGGTTATAAGCCACATCGCCGCCCCGCACATTCAACAGCCAGGCAATGCCGTCTGGCTGGGTCTCCACCAGCCAGTCCATGCCCTTCTCTGCCAGAATGCGGCCAAGTCTGGCACGTTTCTCAGACGAAGTTTCCCCGGCAATCTGCTCAGACAGGCGAGCGATGGCCGCACTCGGCTTGGCCGGTTGATCACGCCAGATCAAATCGACAAGATTGTCATCAGTGATGGCAAGCGCGGCGCCTGCCGCCTTGGCCCCTGCGCTGAACCGCTTCACCCAGCTGGGCGGCAACAGCATCGCATCATAGCCAATAACCCACCCCTTGGCGGCATGTTTGGCCAGCCATTGCTCAAGCGGCGCATCAATCAAATGTTCATAACCAAACAGCTCGGCAGAGGTCTGCTCGCGCACCTGCACGCTGTAGCGGCCATCAACAAACAACAAGGCCTGATCCGCGGTCACCAAAGCCAGTCCCGCCGACCCGGTAAAACCGGTCAGCCAGGCAAGGCGTTCATCATGCGGGGCGCAATATTCACCCTGATGGGCGTCGAAACGCGGCACGATATAGGCGTCAAGCCGACGCGCCTGCATCACCTGCCGCAGCCCGGCCAGCCGTTCGCCAATTCCAGTCTCATCACCAATCGCATTTTGCATGACGTGGTTTCTCCCGAATCAAAAGAAAAAATCCCCCACCCAGGCAGAATGCCCGCGAGGACACCCACCTGAATGGGGGACTTAACTGATCAGCCTGCAAAATTGTAGGCGGTTTTGACCGTGGTGTAGAATTCAGCGGCATAACGCCCCTGCTCCCGCGAACCATAGGACGAGCCTTTACGGCCACCGAACGGAACGTGATAATCGACCCCGGCGGTTGGCAGATTGACCATCACCATACCCGCCTGCGACAAACGCTTGAAGTCGCGGGCCATTTTCAGATTTTGCGTGCAAATACCCGATGACAGCCCGAACTCGGTGTCATTGGCTAGCGCCAAACCCTCGTCGAACTCGTCAAACTTGATGACGCTGGCGCAAGGGCCAAAGATTTCCTCACGGCTGACGCGCATCTGGTTGGTGGCATTCACGAACAAGGCCGGACGCTGATAATACCCTTCAGTCTTGCCGTTAACCTGCTCACCGCCAATCACCTCGGCCCCTTCGCTGGCTGCAACGGAGACATAATCAAGATTGCTGTTCAGCTGAGACGAAGACGCAACCGGCCCGATCTGGGTCGCCGGATCAAGGGCATCGCCCACCACCAAAGCCGACATGGCCGCCTGCAGTTTGTCGACAAAGGCGTCATGAATGCCTGCCTGCACGATCAACCGCGATGAAGCGGTGCAGCGCTGACCCGTCGAGAAGAAGGCACTGTTGAGACAAGAGCCAACCGCAACATCAAGATCGGCATCATTCATCACCACCATCGGGTTTTTGCCACCCATTTCCAGCTGAACCTTTTTGAGCCCACGCGCTGCCTCAACAGCAATCGAGCGACCGACAGGCACCGAACCGGTGAAAGAAATGGCATCAATATCCGGATGGGCCAGCATCGCATTGCCAACCACCGAACCAGACCCCATGACAAGGTTGATCACCCCGGCCGGACATCCTGCCTCTGCGAGGATTTCAACCAAGGCATGCGCGCAACCCGGGGTCAGATCCGCAGGCTTCAACACGACCGTGTTGCCATAGCAAAGAGCGGGAGCAATTTTCCACGCAGGAATGGCAACCGGGAAGTTCCACGGCGTGATCAAGCCAACAACACCAACCGGCTCGCGGGTCACTTCCACATCGATATCTGGCCGCACAGAGGCCAGCAAATCGCCAGCATTGCGCAGGGCTTCTCCGGCAAAGAACTTGAAGATCTGAGCCGCGCGCACCGTTTCGCCAATGCCTTCAGCCAGCGTTTTGCCTTCTTCGCGTGACAGCAGCGCACCAAGCTCTTCCTTGCGCGCAAGAATGGTTGCGCCAACCTTCTCCAGCAGATCAGCCCGAACCTGTGGGGATGCCATGGCCCAGCCCGGCAGCGCCTGTTTGGCAGCTGCAACCGCCATGTCGACCTCGGCTTCTCCGGCCCGCGCATAAAGACCAATCACATCTGCAAGATTGGACGGATTCCGATTTTCGTTGAAATCAGCGCCGCCAACCCAGCGTCCTCCAATTAGATTCTCGAACACTTTATCCGTCATCGCGCCCTCTGCATTTTCGTCTGATTTTTTGGATACAATATACCTGATGCCGATATAAACATATTTGCTCGCGCCTGCAAAGCGTCAAACAGTCCCTGTTCAGCACTTTCCCGAAGTCCCGTCAGAAGCACAGTCAAAGTCCATGGCATTTACGGACAGGTTTCATCGGCCACCCAGCCAAGAAACCCCTCCAGCCCGTCATTGACCGGCAACACCACCAAGGCAGGTTCTTCATAGGGATGCAGCTCCAGAAACAAGGCTTTGAGCGGTTCCAGACAGGCATTTTGCGTTTTGGCCAACAGCAGGATCTCGCTCGCCTCCTCCATCTTTCCACCCCAGCGATAGAGCGACACCATACCCGGCAGCAAATTGATGCAAGCCACAAGACGCGCCTCCAGCATCGCCCCGGCCAGCCTCCTGGCCACGTCCATCGATGGGCAAGTGCCATAAATCACCACGACATCGCTGTTTTTCTCCCCCATTCCATGCCTCCCGATTGGAAATTGCCTGTAACCATGCTACTCCACAGAGCGGAGCCTACCAACCCGGCAGTTTAAAAACGGACCAATCCAATGTCATGGCCCTTCGAAAAGATCGCCTTTCTCTCCATCCCGACGGAAGAAGCCGAACAGGCGCGCATGCGACTGGCCCATCGGTATGGCTCGGTGCCCCCCAGCGACGCTGATGTGATCGTGGCACTCGGGGGGGACGGATTGATGCTACAAACCCTTCATCGCCACATGAATTCCGGCATTCCTATCTATGGGATGAATTTCGGCTCCATTGGCTTCCTGATGAATGAATTCCGCGAAGATGATCTGCTCAACCATCTTCAAAAGGCTGAGCCCAATGAGGTCCACCCGCTGGCCATGACGGCAATGGATTCCAACGGCAAGATTCACGAAGGCCTCGCCATCAACGAGATTTCGGTCTTCCGCCAGACCGCGCAGGCTGCCAAGCTCGAAATTCAAATCGATGGCAAGGTGCGGATGGAAGAATTGATTTGCGACGGAATTCTGATCGCCACACCAACCGGCAGCACAGCCTATAATCTGTCAGCGCACGGTCCGATCCTGCCCATCGATTCGCCTTTGTTGGCCCTCACCCCGATTAGCCCGTTTCGCCCCCGCCACTGGCGTGGTGCTCTGTTGCCCAATTCGGCTGAAGTGAAAATTGTTGTCCGTGAGCCCGCCAAGCGCCCCTTGAGCGCCGTTGCCGATCATGTGGAGTTCCGCTCTATCGTCGAAGTGAATATTCGAGAAGACGCTTCCAATACCTGCATTATCATGCTCGATCCGGAGCAGGGTTGGGCAGAGCGTATCCTGGCAGAACAATTCCGCTACTGATCGCGACTGCGACCGGCACCCCGTCGAAAGGCAACCCAACCTAAGGCTTCTTTAACAGACGCCGGTTTAAACTCCCGTGATAATACGCATTTGCCTTGAATGTCGGGCGGTGTCCCATAAAACAAAGCTGTTCAACAACCAGCAGTAAGTCTATGATCAATGTAGATCTGTCACAGCTTCGATTCCTGATCATCGACGACAACACCCATATGCGGCGCGTCGTCAGAACCCTGATCCATGGCTTCGGAGCGCGTGAAGTAACCGAAGCAGAAGACGGAGCGACTGGACTGGAATTGTTTCAGACCAACCAGCCCGACATCGTAATCACGGATTGGTTCATGCCGATATTTTCCGGCATTGAACTGACACGGATGATGCGCAATCCGGTATCATCCGCCAATCCCACTGTACCGATTATCATGTTGACTGGGCACTCCGAAAAGAAGCGCGTCACAGAAGCCCGCGATGCGGGTGTAACAGAATTTTTGTGCAAACCGATTTCGGCCAACGCTCTTTATGTTCGTGTGGCCACCTGTCTGGTCAATAGTCGCCCTTTCATCAAGGCCGCAGGTTTTTATGGACCAGACCGCCGACGATTTGCCAACCCGCTCTATAAGGGCAATGAAAGACGGAAAAGCGACGCAAACGCGGCATGATCACGCCGTGCGTCTGCAGCGCTAAAAATGAGCAAGCCCCACATGACCAATGATCAAAAGAGGGGCAAGCAGAGGACAGACCTGATGGCGGACTATGAGATCATCAAGCCCAAAGTCGATCTACGCAGAAAGATCAAGATTTTGCCGAACTCCAGCGACTATGATCCTGTCGCCAAGGCAGAGCAGGCCCTGCAACGCCTGTCAGTGAATTTCGGCACCTGGATGCAGGATGAAGTCGACAAGCTTCAAGTTGCCTGGCAGGAAATTGAGGATAACGGCTTTTCAGAAGACCGTCTGACCACCCTCTTCCGATCAAGCCACGATTTAAAAGGCCAGGCCCACACGATGGGCTTTCCGATCGCTGGCAACATTGCGGGCTCGATGTGTGATTTGATCGACAAAATCGAAGACCGGGATCAGTTGCCCAAGGATATGTTGCGCAAGCATGTGCAGGCCATCAAGGCGGTGGTCAAGGAAAATGCCCGCGCCGAGGACAATGCGGTCGGCAAGGCTCTTGCTCAAGAGCTGGCCAACATTACCCACGACTGGATTGCCGAAGTCGCCCCGGACAAGCTGGACGACTAAGCGCCACTCAATCCCGGTTTCAGAATCAGAAAGGCTGCTCCCATGAGGCAAGCAGCCTTTTTCTTTTCAGTGTTTGACCACAACAACAGATGCCAATCAAGCGGCACTGATCTGTTGGAAAGAAAATCGCTTTTCCCGCGCTTCGTCGCGTGCAATTTGGGTCGCAAATCGACGCAGCAAGGCATGCAAATCATCCATCTCGTCATCAACGAGGCCATTATAGTCGCTGAGAATTCGATCAACCATCAGGCGGGCAAAACGCGCACGTGACGCGAGCGGATCCATCACGCGTGACAAATCCCCATAGGCAGCCAGAGCCGAATGCACCGCTGGCACGATCCGATCAGCCAGCCCCGCCTTACGACACAGCGCCCGCACAACCCCTTCACTTGGATCCTCGACACTTGCCAGAATTCGCCTCTGGTCAAGTTCGGTCAAACTGACCATCGCAGCGATGAACAGCTCCACATTGCCCATGCACAGACCGCGGATCAAAATATCGGCGGTCAACTGACTGGAGAGACGCAAATGCTCCACCAGCGCCAGCATCTCGGACCGATCAACACAACAAAAGGCCAGATCAACCGTTGCCTTGTCGCAGGCATCCTTGACCAGACTTTCCCGGCGCTCACTGCTCACAAAGCTTTTGACCAGCCCCAGCTGCTCCAGAGCATCCCCCAGCTGCACAATCAACGTCTGACGTATATCGACAGGCAACCCGGGAAGAGCCAGCAAGGCATTGCGCAACTCCGGTAATTGACCAAAGCGCTCAGCAAGCCGCCGCAAACTGAAGACCGCCAGTTGCGCACCGGGATTTTCCAACATGGCCCGACAGGCTTGAGGTCCGGCCACTTCGGCCATCGCAGCCGACAGGGATGGACTGATCGATGGACGCGATGCAATTGCAGTCTGGATAGCAACACTCCGCTCAGCCACCAGATCCACCAGCTCCCCATCCAGCAAAACCGGGGAACAGGCCACGACAGGCAAGGCAACGGAATCAATGTCCTGAATGAGCGAGAGAATGACCTGACGCGGCGCATGCGGCGAGCTGGCCAGCGCCTGACTCAAGGCTTCACGCACCATGGGAGCCGGATCATCGAGCAAAATGGTCAGCGCCGTATCGGCGGCTTCTTTCTCGGACGATTCAAGCGGGGAATAAAGATAGGCTCGCGCCAGCGCACTCGTCGCCTCTGCGCGCCGTTCCACAGGAGCGGTGTCAATCCAGGAGAGAAACTTGGCTACAATCATCCCGACTAGTTCCCGGCCAAAGGCCAACGCATCACTTTAAAGGAACAACCCTCGCGCAGCCTCTCAAGCCAATAGCGCAGGATCGTCTAGGTCGGGAAGTACCCTCTGTAGACGTCGCTGCAGAGGCCACAGGCAATCCCGAACCTTACTCGGGACCATTGTGACCCAGCAACTCTTAACGATCGGTTCACCATAAATGGAAAAGGAATTAGATAAGCGACAAGCCTCCCAAATCAAGGCAACGAGGGCCTCGTAGGCTTGATCGGTTTAGCTGGACTTGCCCGGTTTCACCACGCTCTGGTCGAGGAAAGCGGTAAGATCAAGCGCTCCAAAGCGCCGCCGTACCAAGTCTCGGTTCACGGCGTCTTTCGCCTCGGCCTGCTCCCTATTGGACAAATCAAGGGGCTGTTTGTCCCGGCTGGACGGTGCCTGCGATGGCTTGGGCCGCGGCAGAGCCCCGCCCAATGCTTCAACATACGCATCCGCAGAAATCGGCTTGCGTTTTGGCAAAGGCATCGCAGCAGAAGCCATTTGGGAAATTGGCTGGTTTTCGATAGCTTCTGCCGCTTTGTTCGCTTTGATCTTCAGCTTGTCATCCGCTTCTGCCGCATAATCGGCAAAGACGCGACTGACCCGTTCATTGATGGCCGATGACTCCTTATTGCCCACTTCTGGAGCAAAACGCGAACGCGGATCAAGCGATCCCTCATCCACAGACGGGCGATAGGCCATGCCAAAGCGGCTCGGCATCACGTCACTGCGAGCCTGGTCCGGATCGGAGAAAAAGGCGTCCGGCTTGGCCATACCCGCATTGGAAGCAACCGACTGCGCGGATGATGCCGTTTCGTGCGCGGCAGGGCCATCCCCTGCCAGATCAATCACCCCCGCCTGATAGGCGACCTGCTGGGTCGGTTTCCGCGCAGATTGAACCGTGCCACTCTTTGTTGCGTCTGCATGGGCAAAACGGCTTTCCTGCATCGATGCTTTCGGTTTAAACCAGTTGCCCAGATTGAAGAAGCGCGACAATGCACTCCTTTTCTCCGGCACCGCATTGCCCGGCACAGTACTGGTCAGATTTTGATAGACCTCTGACACCGTCTTGGCTTCGCCATTGCGCTCGAAGAAAATGTTGCGATTGGCCGCCGCCTGTTGCGGGAAGATCTTATAGGCTTCGAGATCGGGCTTGTGATGGGCCAACTCGATCAGACGACCACTGCCCTGTGCCCCGAGAAAATGCGCTGCATAAAGCTCGCCGGTGCTGGGTGTCCGGTTGAGGCGATCCGAAAGGGATGCCTCATTCTTGCGCGCCAACGCGCCCGCCAACAAGGCCGAAGCTTTCGGGTCATTGCGCATATCCAAAATATGTTGGCGAATCTTTGGATCGCTGACCGCATAGTTAGAGCCGGACTTGGTGATATGACGCGCCACATTGCCATAGCCAAGGGATGGCCCATCTTCCTTCATGGTCTGCAACCAGGTCTGCTCGACAAACTGAAACAGCCCCGCCGCCGAAGAGGTCGGAGCTTTGGCGGTCGCATTCAAACCGCTCTCTCGTTTTGCAGTTTGCACAAGATATTCAAAATTCGCACCGGTGGTGCGACTGGCCTCTTCAAAGGCCGCCCGAAATCTTGTTGGCATATTGAGTGAAACCGAACTGGTCACATTCCTCTCCAGCATTTGAACAAATGCGGTCTTTTTGACCGATACGATCCGTCACAAGGACATCGAGACTCACTCTGGTTACAATTCATTAACCATTCTGACCCGACATGGTTAATGAATGTTTAACGAAAGAATAAGGTGGTCACGCTTGCCCTTTTACGTAAACTGCTAAAAAAGATCCAGACACAGATCTTCAGAAAGATCGAAGGAGGAGTCCCATGGCAGGTTGCTATTATGAAGAACTGGAAATTGGCAGATGCTTCCATCACGAAGTCAGGCGCACCGTCACCGAGATGGACAATATGCTCTTTTCCAACATGACGTTGAACACCCAGCCCCTGCATATTGACCGCCATTTCTGTGAAACACAGACCGAGTGGGGCCAACCTTTGGTCAACAGCCTCTTCACCCTTGGCCTGATGATCGGCATCTCGGTGCAGGAAACAACGCTGGGGACAACCATCGGCAATCTTGGCATGACCGATGTCATCTTCCCGCACCCGCTCTTTCATGGTGATACGGTCAGGGTGGAAACCGAAGTCAAGGATCGCCGGGAATCGCAATCCCGCCCAAAAGCTGGCATCGTCACCTTTGAGCATCGCGCGTTCAATCAGCATGACAAACTGGTGGCCAAGTGCACCCGACAGGCCTTCATGCTGAAGCGCCCGACCGAGCAACAATGATTCACAAAAGGAGGGGTCCATGCGCTCCTATCTGTTCGTGCCCGGAGACAGCCCGCGGAAAATGGAAAAGGCCCTGAGCGCCGGGGCCGATGTGATTCTGATCGATCTGGAAGATTCTGTCAGCCTCAGCCAGAAGCAAACCGCCCGTGATATTACCACCGCCTTTTTGAAAGAGCAGATCCCGACCCGGGACCGCCCCCACATCTATGTAAGGGTCAACGCCCTCGACACCGAACTGACGGACAGTGACCTTGATGCCGTAATCCCCCACCAGCCCGATGGCATCATGTTGCCCAAGAGCCAATCGGGAAAATCCATCACGGCCCTCGACGTCAAAATGCGAGCGGCAGAAGCTGTGGCTGGCATCCCGCTGGACCAGATCAAGATCATGGCGGTGGCCACCGAAACTGCCAGCGCGATTTTCAACCTCGGCACCTATGGGGAATCGAGTCCGCGCCTGACCGCCTTGACATGGGGAGCGGAAGACCTCTCCGCAGACCTTGGCGCAGAACGCAATCGCGATGAAGACGGGGCCTTCACCTCCCCCTTCCGACTGGTCCGGGATCTCTGTCTGATGGGAGCGGTCGCCGCCGAAGTGGCACCCGTCGATGGGGTCTTCATCAATTTCCGCGACACGGACGGTTTGCGACAAGAATGTCTGGAAGCCAGACGCGATGGGTTTGTCGGCAAGATGGCCATCCATCCGGCACAGGTGGCGATTATCAATGAGGTCTTCACCCCCGATGAAGCAGCGATTGAAAAGGCCAGCCGGATCGTTGAATCATTTTCTCAGGCAGGAGATGTCGGCGTCGTTGGCATCGATGGAGAAATGATCGACAGACCGCATTTAAGACGCGCCGAAACCACTTTAAGACGCGCAGGATTATTAAAATAAATCAACGCCTTATTATGGCTTCCGGAATCAGGTTTGCAGATAGTTGAATCAAAGTCCGAACCAGTTGAATCAAACTGACAGAAACTTGAATCAAAAAAGAAAGCGCCGGACTCAGTTTCTCAAGAAACGAAGCCCGGCGCTTTTCTTGTCTCCACAAAAGGGCGTTCTCAGTCCTTTGGTCCTGAGAGGGAAAAGACCTCATTCACCGTCGCATAATCCATGTAACCAAGACGGCTGAGCAATTGCATTGACGCAGCATCGACCTTGCCATCGATGAGCATGTCGTCCTTGATATGCACCCCGATCACTTCACCGATCACCATCTCATAGCTGCTGTCGATGCCCTCATATTTGTTGAGCCGCACCACTTCCAGCAACCGGCATTCAAGCGCTGCCGGCGCCTCGGCCACATAGGGCGCATCGATCAACTCGCAGGGCGCTTCGGTGAGGCCCGCCAGTTCAAATTCGCTCACATCTGGCGCGACCGGAGCGGAACTTTTGTTCATCACATCACGCAAATCATGACTGACCATCGAGCAGGCAAAGACCCCTGTCTCCTCGATATTGGTCACCGAGTCCTTATGCCCTTGCGAGGAAAACATCACCAGATTGGGCTGAGCCGCAATGGCATTGAAAAAGCTGTAAGGAGCCAGATTGGAGATACCCGCCTTGCTCTTCGTACTGATCCAGCCAATCGGTCGCGGACCGACCAGCGCCTTGAACGGATCATGAGGCAAGCCATGATCATTGTGCCTTGCGTCGTAAAACATCACGCCTCCCAATGGGTCACAATGGCATCAAGATCCGGCCGCAGCCGATCCGCCAATTCACCTTCATAGGTGCCAATATGAATAAAGCCAGCAATCTGCTCTTCACCAGTCAGGCCCAGCTTTTCGCGCATCTTTCCGTCAAACGCATACCATTCTGTCAGCCATTGGGCGTTATATCCCAGGGCATGGGCTGCATGGACAAGGTTCATACAGACCGCACCGGCTGACAACACTTGCTCAATCTGCGGCACCGGCGCATCGACTCGTGCATTTGAAACAACAGCAATGACCATCGGTGCCCTCAGGAAGCGATCCCGCTCCACAGCCAGTCGCTCTTCATCAGCATCCGGCTCAATTTCCTGCCTGCGCGCGACCAGAAACTGCCCCAATGTTTCACAGGCCTTTTGGTCAAATCGGATGAAGCGCCAAGGCACCAGTTTCTTGTGATCGGGCACACGCGCAGCAGCTGTCAGCATCGTCTCAACTTGCTCTTCGCTCGGCGCAGGCGCTTTCAGAAAAGCCGCCAACGCACTGCGACGCGTCAGCAGATGATCAAGCAATGGATTGGTCATATGCATTTCTCCTTTCAGGACTCTCCCTCATACCTAAGAAGCGGACGAGACCGAAACCAGTACCAATTGTCTTTTTGCCCAGAAATGACCACCTTTCCCCTTCATAGCAGCAAAGCTGCCTGCGTGAGTGTCCCATGGGCACCAGGCGGTAAATCGGGCTAATCTCTGTGAAACAGAAGCATGATTCTACTGAGGCAGCAATTGCTCTGACCATCGCGCAAATGCTAAAGAAAAACCAATCGATGACGCGAGTCGGCCCCACCGCCAACCATGTGCCAGAACCATGCATCAGAACCATGTGTCAGGGCCATGGAAAACAGTTTGGCGAAACAGGATTTTGAAGGCTAGGACAAACCAGTGAACACTCGAGACCATTCTTCTCGTATCGGACAGATTGCCGCTCTGCTGCAATGGATTCTCGTCATCGCCCTGATGACCATGGCGAGCCCGTCTGTTTCCTTTGCCCAATCCGCGTCCCAGCCACTCAATCTTGGCGATATCATCCAGAAGAAGACCCCGGGCAACCGCGCCCCTCGCTCCTATCTCAAGCTGCCCGAAACCGTTCCTGTGCCTGCCAACAATCCACTGAAGAACCAGCAAGGTGCAGCTCCGGGCCAGATTGTTCCCGGCCCAATCAATGGCAAAGCACCAGAGCAGGCGAACCAACCTGTCCAAAGCCAAGCCGAAACCAATCCGGCCTCCGAACAGCCAGCAGTCCAGCCCGCAGCACCAATTGATCTCGCCGCGCCGGCAGCGCCGACCCCGACCGAGCCTGCAGCACCAGCAATTGATGAAAATGGCACAGCCACCCTGCAATTGACCGCCCTTCTGTCCGAGCAGGGTGAAGTGCTGCAACGAGGCGTCAATTGGCGCATCTTTGCAGAGAAACGCAACGACAACGGCACAATGCAAACGGTTGAGACAGTCGATGGCGGCCCCGTGACAGTGGACCTGAAAACCGGCAGCTATGTTGTCTATGCAGGCTATGGATATGCCAATCTGACCAAACGCATCATTCTGGATCGCAGCGGCACCTATTCGGAGAGCTTCATCCTGCATGCCGGTGCCGTGCGCCTGAATGCCGTGGCCTCAGGCGACATCCCGCTTGACGACAGCATCCTGACCTTCGATGTCTATACCCGCAATGACGGCGATGGCAGCAGTCAGCAATTGATTGCCAAGAATGTCAAACCCGGCCATGTGGTCAAGTTGACTGAAGGCACCTATCACATCGTCTCCAGCTATGGCTCCTCAAACGCCATTGTCCGCGGCGATATCCAGATCGAGGCAGGCAAGCTGATCAATGTCACCATGATCCACAATGCCGCCAAGGTCACCCTGCGGCTGGTGTCAGAGCCCGGCGGCGAAGCCTTGGCCAACACCATCTGGACCGTCCTCACGCCAGGTGGCGACGTGGTCAAACAGGCCATCGGTGCTTTCCCCACGCTCGCCTTGTCTGCTGGCGACTATACCGCCATCGCCAAACAGAATGACGCCATCTATAACCGCGACTTCTCCGTCGACCCCGGCCTTGATCGCGACATAGAGGTGCTGGCCGAAGCCCAATGAGCGATGGGCCGTCTGGGCAAAGCCTTCCCGTCATCCGGATCGGCAAATCAGAAGGCCCGCCCCCACAGACCGTGCGCGACTGGCTGAAGGCTCTTCTCTGGGGCGAGCAACCAGCCAGATTTCCCGATGGCCCGGAGCCGGGAGAAGCAACGGGTCCGCAGACATTCACAGTCAGCATCGCCTTTGACGCCACCTTTGATGATCTCGCCGTCACTTGTCATTTTGCTTATCACTTTGATCCGGCCTGCACCCTGACTTTGTTGATAGACACCGAAGAAGGCTATCACCTCTTCGCATTCGAGCGTCGCACCTATAGTCTCAAACATTCCTTTCAACTGCTCTTCAATGCCTGCCAGCAGGCCGACATTGTGATCCCCGTGACAGGTCTCCATCCCCGCGCCCAATGGCAGTCCGACGCGCGCGATTGTGATTGCGTCCTGATCCCCGAATTGGGCGAACGTCACCCCTGCGCCCTACTTTAAAGCATCAGGAGCCGATTGAATCATCATCTCAACAATCCGATTCAACCTTTCAGACAGCCAACCCAACCCGTTGAAGAACAATAAGTCATTGACCTCCGCCATAGGCGGAGGTTTGTTACGCTTCGCTTGAACCACTAGAAGTGGTCTTGTTTGGTTTCAATAGTTTGGCTTGAACATATCCGCGAAGTCGCTCGCCTTATCCTGCCTCTGTTGATTGCGGATATAGCGTCTGACGACCTCCTCTTGATAGCCCGTTGTCGAAACAAAGTAACCACGTGCCCAAAAATGATATCCCTTGTAGCGACGTTTCCGGGCATATTTGTTTGCCACATATAGCGCCGTTTTACCCTTTAAGAAGCCCACTATATGGGCCACTGAATATTTGGGTGGGATTGAGATCAACATATGCACATGGTCGGGCATAAGATGCCCTTCCTCAATATGGCATCCCTTTTGTGACGCCAACTTCGTAAATTGATCTCGTAACTCACGCCGCAAGTCTCCGTATAGACGTTTGGTCCTGTATTTGGAGCCAAAGACTACATGATATTTGCAGTCCCAAGTGCTGTGTGATAGGTGATTTTTGTCCATAAAAACCTCCTCGCTTCTGTTCTTAAAACCACGCCAATGGTTCAAGTGAGGAGGTCTCTTACTGAAAATGTAAAACTTGTCCAGTCCTCCACCGCAGGTGGAGGTTTATTTCAGACATAAAAAAGGGCAGCATCCTCAGATGCCGCCCTCGTTGAATCAAAGTCGCAAGGACTTGAATCAGTTTCTGATGGCCGAATAGCTTATTCAGCCGCTTCACTTGCCGCTGCATCGCGGGCGCGACGCAAATCCGGTGCGATGGCTTCATCCACCAGCGACGCAATCGCTTCGTCGAGCGACATGGAGGTCTGGTATTTGGAGCCGAGACGACGGATCGACACGGACTGCTCTTCGGCTTCTTTTTTGCCACAGACCAACAAAGCCGGAACCTTCGCCAAAGAATGCTCGCGAACCTTGTAGTTGATCTTCTCGTTGCGCAGATCCAGCTCGACATTCAGACCAGCAGCCGTGAGCTTTTCCTTCACTTCACGAGCATAGGCATCCGCATCCGACGTAATGGTCGCAACCACCACCTGAAGCGGCGCCAGCCAGAGCGGGAAGTGACCGGCATAATGCTCGATCAGAATACCGCAGAAGCGTTCAAGCGATCCGAACAGGGCTCGGTGGATCATCACAGGTGCAACCTTGTTGCCGTCGGTGTCGATATAGAAGGCACCAAGGCGACCCGGCAGGTTGAGGTCCACCTGAACCGTACCGCACTGCCAGTCACGACCGATGGCATCCCTGAGCACATATTCAAGCTTGGGACCATAGAAAGCCCCCTCGCCCGGATTGAGCGTCCAGTCCTGACCTGCTGCATCAACAGCAGTTTTCAGGGCTTCTTCCGCCGCATCCCAAACCGCATCAGAGCCCACGCGCTTTTCAGGACGGTCAGAGAATTTCACCCGAATATCCTCAAAGCCGAAATCCTTATAGATCGACATGATCTGCTCGTTCATATCAACGCAGACGTCCGTGATCTGATCTTCAGCCGAGAAGATATGGGCATCATCCTGCGTGAAGTGCCGCACGCGCATCATGCCATGCAGCGCACCAGAAGGCTCATAGCGATGCACCTTGCCAAATTCGGCAATCTTCAGCGGCAGGTCACGATAGGACTTGAGGCCGTTTTTGAAGATCTGCACGTGACCCGGACAGTTCATTGGCTTGCAGCAATAGACGCGTTCATCAGGCGTCTGGGTGGTGAACATATTCTCACCGAACTTTTCCCAGTGACCAGAAGTCTCCCACAAGGACTTTTCCATCATGTCCGGGCTGTTGACTTCCTTATAGCCCCAATCCTTCTGGCGACGACGCATATAAGCGATCAGATTCTGGAACAGGGTCCAGCCCTTTTCGTGCCAGAAAACCGACCCCGGCGCTTCTTCCTGAAAATGGAACAGATCCATTTCACGGCCCAGCTTGCGGTGATCCCGCTTCTCAGCCTCTTCAAGACGGGTGAGATGGGCTTTCAGATCCTTCTCATTGGCCCATGCGGTGCCATAGATACGGCTCAGCATTGCATTGTTGGAATCGCCACGCCAATAGGCACCGGCAACCTTCATCAGCTTGAACGCGGAGCCAATCTGGCCGGTTGACGTCATATGTGGACCACGGCACAAATCAAGCCAATCGCCCTGACGATAGATTTTCAGGTCTTCGCCTTCGGGAATCGCATCGACCAGTTCCACCTTGTAGCTTTCACCCATATCGGAGAAATGCTTCTTGGCGACATCACGGCTCCACACTTCCTTGGTGAAAGAGGCGTTGCGTTTGATGATCTCGGCCATTTTGAGCTCAATAGCGGCAAGATCTTCAGGCGTGAACGGCTCATTGCGCGCAAAGTCGTAATAAAAACCATTGGCAATAACCGGGCCGATGGTGACCTGCGTGCCGGGGAACAACTCCTGTACGGCTTCGGCCATCACATGGGCGGCATCGTGTCGGATCAGCTCAAGCGCAGCGTCATCAGTTCGGGTCACAATCTCAATGGCCGCATCGGCATTGATCGGATCAGCAAGATCCGTCAATTCGCCGTTCAGTTTCATTGCGACGGCCTTCTTGGCCAGAGATTTGGAAATACCCGCAGCGACATCCACACCGGAGATTCCGGCTTCAAATTCGCGTACAGATCCATCGGGGAAAGTCAGATTGACCATAAGTGTCTCCTGCTCAACTCCTGCCTACAATGCAGGTAAGCGTTGCTATTTATCGTAATCGATCAGTTTCAGGCCCTGGTCAGGACGGGAACCCGGATATCAGCCTCCGATCATCAATCAGAGCCTCCCAGCTTGGTCGCCGGGTCGATATGGTCCCCACCCCAAAGGCCGTAACGCCAAGGTTTATACCAGCATGCGCCATCAGGCAACAGCTCAGGCACCGGATCAAAGCCGCTATGTCCCCAGGGATGACATCGCATGATCCGTGCCAGCCCCATCCAGCCACCGGCCCAGAAGCCAAATCGGCTGATTGCCTCTTCTGTATAATGACTGCAAGTAGGCCCATAGCGACAGTGCCGTCCCATGAAAGGCGAGAGAAAAATCTGGTAAAGCTTGATCAGCCCGATGGCGAGATATTTCATGATGACCACCCAACCACATACAGGTGGGTCAAGATGCCTCACCTGCAGCTTCGATCTTGTTGACCGCCTCTTCCACCGCATCAAACACCAACAACATGGACGCATGACGGGCGGGATAATCGCGCACTGGTTCGAGATATTTCATATCGTCCCATTTGCCATCCGGCGGCGAGCCCTTGTCCTTGAGCATCGCCTGCATGGTTCGGCGCAGCGCGCGCATTTCATCGCCATCCGACCCGATAATCAGGCGTCCGACCACAGAAGCTGCCGCCTGACCAAGCGCGCAGGCATTCACTGTCTGGCCATAGTCAACGATTCTGCCCTCATCCATCACCAGATCGACTTCCACAGTCGAGCCACACAGCTTGCTATGCGCCTTGGCGGAGGCCTGCGGTGCCTTCAACCGCTCCAGTCGCGGTATATTCCCGGCAAATTCTAGGATTTTCTTATTGTAAATCGCATCAAGCATAGCAAATTTTCACGTTTTTTCAGTGGTCAATGGATCCAGAACTGGTCTTCCTTCCTATAACGCCTATATGGGAAGCGAGACAAGAAAGTCACGCAACTTTGTTCATAGTGGTAGCTGAAAGCATGTTATGTTATAACATATCATGTGCGCATCACTAAATTGCTGCTGACAAAACTGGAAAAAAGTGCATGATGGCGCAGCTATTTCAGACACTTTAAGGGATATTGATGTGGTATGATAGCTGGTAGACAAACATCATGCCCGGAGAGAAGAGGCATGCAGATCTGATATGGATATGATTGTCGATACCAAGGACAAAGAGCAGATCTCGAATTCGGGGCACGGAACGATCTTGAAAAAGAATATCAACCAGGAAAATCTGCATACCTTCCCCGGTGCTGAGCGCAGAGAAGATTGGGCCTTGTGCGAACGCCCCAGCAGGGAAGAAGCAGAAGCAGCTGTCCGTACCCTGATCCGCTGGATTGGTGACAATCCGGAGCGCGAAGGACTGATCGACACCCCGGCCCGAGTGGTCAAGGCCTATGAGGATCTGTATAGCGGCTATCGTCTGGACCCTGCCGCCCCGCTGTCGCGAGTCTTTGAAGAGGTCAATGGCTATCAGGACATGGTTTTGCTGCGCGACGTAGAATTCTACTCCGCGTGCGAACATCACATGGTTCCCTTTGTTGGCAAGGCGCATATCGCTTATTATCCACGCAATGGCGTTGTTGGCCTGTCCAAGCTGGCCCGCGTGATCGATGGCTATGCCCGTCGTCTGCAGACGCAGGAAAATTTGACCGCTCAGATCTTCGACACCATCCAGACCACACTCAATCCGCTTGGTATCGCCTTGATGATCGAAGCGGAGCATATGTGCATGTCAATGCGTGGCGTCCAGAAAAAGGGCGTCTCCACGGTCACCACCCGCTTTACCGGCGTGTTCGATGAAGACATCGCAAAACAGAACCGCTTCATGAAACTGGTGACGGATCGCTAGGATCTGGCCCAAAGCACCGATAGACGACAAAGGGGCCGCTTCGCCCCTTTTCTTTTGTCCCAGCTTTGCCCAAACTTTGCCCAAACTTTGCCCGCACTCTAAAACCGCAAGACAAGGCCACCACAACAACAGGAAACTCCCCCATGTGCCAGCCATTTTCCTCCCAACAAGGCAAAGACAAACAACAGATCGAACTGGGCCATGACTTCCTGCCAAAATTTGACAAGGACGGCCTGATTGCCTGCATTGTCACCGATGCCGACAGCGGTGATGTGGTGATGTTTGCCTATATGAATGCCCAAAGCCTGCAACTGACCCTCAAAACCGCGGAGGCCCATTACTGGAGCCGGTCGCGGCAGGAACTTTGGCACAAGGGAGCGACCAGCGGCAACGTTCAGGATGTGATCGAACTGCGCACCGATTGCGATCAGGATGCAATCTGGATCAAGGTTCGCACCCGTGGAGCTACGGCCAATTGCCATCAGGGTTACAAATCCTGCTTTTATCGCGCCGCATCCTTTGAAGATGGCAAGGCAAGCCTCTCCTTCAGGGAAGACAAGCCCCTTTTCGACCCCGAAAAAGTCTATAAGTGACGCAAGGACGCCCTGCTTTCCGCGCGCCGATCACACCCAAATCACAACGACTTGCCGATAAACCTCCTAATTGTTAGTGGTTTTTTGAACCTCTGCCTCCTAAACTATCTGGACGGAGGATACCACCCATGCTGGCACAGGTGCTGGACATACTCGGCCGCAACGGCTCTGAACTACAGGAAAAGGACGTCAACCCGGCGCCACCAATGCGTTTTCCTGCCCCCCTTGGCTTGGCGCTGGGGGGCGGTGCTGCCAAAGGATGGTCACATATTGGCGTCCTGCGCGCACTGGACGAATATGGCATCCGGCCAGACATTATTGCTGGCACGTCGATTGGCGCGGTCGTCGGCGGCTGTTATCTGGCTGGCGAGCTGGATCGTCTGGAAGACTTTGCCCGCAGCCTGACCAAGCGCCGCCTGCTCGGCCTGCTTGACGTTTCCTTTTCCGGCAAGAGCCTGATCAGCGGCGCGCGCCTGACCAAACTGCTCCGCCGTTATCTTGAAGACATCCAGATCGAGGATCTCGATCGCCCCTTCATGGCAGTTGCCACTGAATTGTCCACCGGCCACGAAATCTGGCTGCGCAAGGGCCATCTGGTCACCGCCATGCAGGCTTCCTACGCCTTGCCCGGCATCTTCAATCCGGTCAATGTCAATGGTCGCCATCTGGTCGATGGCGCTCTGGTCAATCCGGTGCCAGTATCCCTGACCCGTGCCATGGGAGCCCGCGTGGTCATTGCCGTCAATCTCAGTTCAGACAGCTTCGGGCGCGGCACCGTCATTCCCAACGCCCATGAAAATGACGATCGCATCCAGCCCCATCCGGACAATGACCCATCCATTGCAGTCGGCGGTCCGTTTGTCAGCTTCCGCAACATGCTCTACGGCCGGGATTCAGACAGCCAGAGCATTTCCTCAATCATGTTTGACGCCTATACCATCATTCAGGACCGCATCAGCCGCTCCCGCCTGGCAGGTGACCCGCCTGATCTGACGATCAATCCGCGGCTGCACGAAATCGGCATGTTTGATTTCCATCGTGCCGACGAATCCATTCAGGCTGGCTATGACGCGACCCTGCGCGCCATTCGCGAACTCTCTGACTTGTCAGACGACCTGAAGGCCTAACCAGCACCTTACCGGTTCAATCAGGCAGCAAAAAAGGCAGGAATTCCTGCCTTTTCGCGCTTGAACCAATGAAAAGCAATTATCAGGCGCTGGCAATATAGGCGCGCATATCCTCAGCTTCTCTCTCAGCTTCGAGAATGCGTTGCTTGACCACATCGCCGATGGATACAAGACCAACAATCTTGCCCCCTTCAATGACCGGCATGTGGCGGAAACGCCCCGTTGTCATATGAGCCATGACGGTTGCAATCGTATCTCCCTCGCGGCAGGCCATAACCTCTGCGGTCATATGCGCGCTTGCCGGATCAGACAGAATGCTGGCCCCATATTCACCAAGAGCCCGCACGATATCGCGCTCGGACAAAATGCCCTTCAGTGTCTCCCCTTCCACGATCAGAACAACACCGATCTTCTCATCACGCAACAGCTTGACGACGTCGGATAAGGGACATGAGGGCAACTTGGTGAAAACATCGCGCCCTTTCTGGTTGAGAATTTGTGAAATGGTCATGCTCTTTCCCCTCATGATATGTCATGTGCCCCGCTGTGAGTTTTTCACTTCTATGCGGGATCTAATTTGGCTTTTTTGAAAGTCTGCGATGAAATGAACCAGAAGGCAAGTGTCTGGATGCGATTCAGCTATTACAAGCGCGTGAACAAAAGAAAAGCGAGGACTGAAAGCAGCCCTCGCCTGTTTTGTCTCACCTGAAAGTCTGAAACTCTACTTGATCATCTTGAGATGATCTGGCCGTTTCTTCTTCGGCGGATCCTTTTTGGGTGGTCTGGGCGGCCGCGAATAAGGATCAAGATACGGAAAGACCAGCAAGCCGGAGAAAAAGCCCCCAAGATGGGCTTCCCATGCAATCGTTCCGCTGCCGCCCATCAGGCCAAAGACCAAATTGAGCACCAGCCAGATAACAAGAAACATCACCGCCTGCTGATTTTGGCGCAACTGATGCAAGGTCAGGCATGGCGAGGTATGCCGGGACTGCAAAGCCGCAAAGCCGCCATAACCGCGATTGAAAGCAAACCGGGCCGAAGCCGCCATGGCCCCCGACAAAACCGCAGAAACACCCACCAGCGGCGATGAACTGCCCAAATGCAACACCAGATGCACCAAGGCACCAGCCGCTGCCCGTGATAATGAAGAAGAGTGCAAAATTGATCGTCCCGATGCGCCGCAACACCACCGTAGCAAAGG
>CAXXSO010000051.1:0-36051 GCA_963676965.2 uncultured Cohaesibacter sp. | reverse complement strand
TGATATCTTAAGCGATGAGGCCTCGATGATTACCGGTAGCATAGGAATGCTCCCCTCTGCATCCTTAAAAGAGGATAACTTTGGAATGTATGAGCCTATTCATGGTTCAGCTCCCGATATTGCAGGACAAGATAAAGCAAATCCAATTGCAACAATCCTATCAATTGCAATGATGCTCCGTTATACTTTCTCTTTGACAAAGGAGGCTGAGGCAATCGAGCGCGCAGTAAGTGAAGTATTAGAGAAGGGGTACCGTACTGGAGATATCTTCAGTAAAGGGACTACCTTAGTTGGTACAAAAAAAATGGGTACTTTGGTTGCTGAAGCAATCGAAAATTTAGATAAAAAATAAAACTTAAGTAAGAGACGAGGAGAATGAAATGGGAGAGCAATTAGTATATTTAGATGGAGAGTTTGTACCGTTAAGTGAAGCTAAAATTCCAGTACTTGATCACGGTCTACTCTACGGAGATGGTATATTTGAAGGTATTAGAGCCTATAACGGTTCTGTCTTTAAATTAGATGCACACTTGAAGCGTTTTGCAAGTGCTGCTAAAGCTATTCACCTTACACTTCCTTTGACCATTGCTCAAATTAAAGAGGTTGTTCTCCAATCATGTAAGAAAAATAATCTGAGTGATGGATATATTCGACTCGTCTGTACTCGAGGTGCTGATGGTCTTGGCCTCTATCCTAGTGCTGAAGCACATCCACCTCGACTATTTTGTATTGCCGGACAAGTAGCACTTTATCCCGAAGCTGCATATAAAGCTGGACTTAAAGTGATTACAAGTAGTTATCGTAGAAATAAAGCTACTATAGTTGACCCTCAAATTAAGAGTCTCAATTATCTTAATAATATTCTCGCTTCAATTGAAGCTCATCGCTACCAAGCCGATGAGGCTCTCATGTTGAATGAAGAGGGTATTGTTACCGAATGTACTGGTGATAATGTATTTATGGTGAAAGATGGTGTGATTTGGACACCACCTATCTATCTTGGAACCTTGGATGGAATTACTCGACAAGCAGTTATTGAAATTGCTCACACATTAGGATACGAAGTTAAAGATGAGCCTTTTACCCATTTTAATTTGCTCAATTGTGATGAGGCCTTCTTAACAGGAACAGCTGCAGAAATTATTGCTCTTACCGTTCTTGATGGACAAAAGATTGGAAACGGAAGTGCTGGAGAAATTACAATGAAGCTACTTGCTGCATTCAGAGAGTATACAAAGAGAGAAGAAAATGGGGCAAAAATATGAGAAGTGATAGTATGAAAACTGGTGTGGACAGAGCTCCACACAGATCCCTAATGAAGGCTCTTGGATTAAGTGATCGAGAGATTAAAGGACCATTAATTGGAATTGCTAACTCAGCAAACTCCATTATTCCAGGTCATGTACATGTAAATAGAATTGTTGATGCCGTAAAAGCTGGGGTTCGACTTGCCGGTGGTACACCCTTGGATTTTGGTGTTATTGGAGTGTGTGATGGGATAGCGATGGGGCATAAAGGGATGAAATACTCTTTAGCTTCTCGAGAACTTATTGCAGATTCAATAGAGATTATGGCAACGGCGCACCCTTTTGACGCCATCGTTATGGTTCCCAACTGTGATAAAATTGTCCCTGCCATGTTAATGGCAGCTGCAAGAATAGATATCCCTACCATATTCGTTTCCGGTGGCGCTATGTTAAGTGGTCGTGTCCCTGGAAAGAAAGATTGTTCAATTGACTTAACTACTGTATTTGAGGCTGTTGGAGCACATACTGCTGGTAAGATGAGTGATGCTGAATTGTTGGCGATTGAGAACTCAGCTTGTCCCACATGTGGTTCATGTTCTGGAATGTTTACTGCAAATAGTATGAACTGTCTTACAGAGGCACTTGGAATGGGACTTCCTGGAAATGGAACTATTCCTGCTGTCTATGCTGAACGCGATCGTCTTGCAAAAGAGGCGGGGTACAAGATTATTGAGCTTCTTGAGAAGAATATTACCCCATCTCAGATAATGACTGCAAAGGCGTTTGAGAATGCTTTAGCTGTCGATATGGCTTTAGGTTGTAGCACGAACAGTATGCTTCACCTCCCTGCCATTGCACACGAAGCACATGTAAAACTTGATATCTTTAGTGCAAATGAGATAAGCAAGCGTACACCCAATTTATGCCATTTAGCACCAGCAGGACCCTATCATATTGAAGATTTATACGAAGCTGGTGGGGTTATGGCTGTTATGGCTGAACTTCATAAAAAGAATTTGATCAACACAGATTGTATCACTGTATCGGGGAAAACTGTCGGTGGACAAATTGCAAGCGCAGTGAATTATAACAGTGAAGTAATTAGACACGTTGAAAATCCCTATAGTGAGACTGGTGGAATTGCCGTATTGAAAGGTAACTTAGCTCCAAATGGCGCTGTAGTAAAACGTTCTGCCGTTGCTCCTGAGATGTTGACCCATACAGGTCCTGCTCGAGTCTTTGAATCAGAAGAGGCTGTAAGTGAAGCTATTAGGAGAGGTCAAATCAAGAAGAAAGATGTAATAGTCATCAGATACGAAGGTCCTAAAGGGGGCCCTGGTATGAGAGAGATGCTTGGACCTACATCTGCTATAGCTGGAATGGGACTCGATAAAGATGTTGCTCTCATCACTGATGGAAGATTTAGTGGAGCGACACGTGGAGCCTCTATTGGTCACATTAGTCCTGAAGCTGCCGAAGGGGGACCTATTGCCTTCGTGAACGAAGGAGATATGATCGAGATTGATATCAACAAGGGGACTCTAACTCTTTTAGTTGATGAGAAAGAATTAGAGAGACGAAAGGTGGGTTGGAGTGCTCCTACTCCTCCTATCACAACAGGGTATCTTGGAAGATACGCTAAAATGGTAACAAGTGCGGCCACTGGAGCTGTATTCGCCGATTAAATTTGACGGAGGTGACACATGAAATTAAGTGGAGCAGAGATAATTATTGCTTGTTTGAAAGAGCAAGACGTTGACACAGTATTTGGATTTCCCGGTGGTGCGGTACTACATATTTACGACTCTTTATATAAGCATCGCCATGAAATAACCCATATTCTCACAAGTCATGAGCAGGGAGCTTCCCATGCTGCAGATGGATATGCCAGGGTAACAGGAAAAGTTGGGGTCGTATTCGCAACGAGTGGTCCTGGGGCTACTAACCTTGTTACAGGGTTAGCTACAGCCTATATGGATTCAATTCCTATGGTTGCGATTACTGGGAATGTCCCTACATCGCTTCTTGGAAAAGATAGTTTCCAAGAGGTCGACATTAGTGGAATAACTATGCCAATCACAAAGCACAATTATATTGTGAAAGATGTGAAAGATTTAGCTTTCATTATCAGAGAGGCATTTGAGATTGCCCGCTCTGGGCGACCTGGGCCTGTGTTAATTGATGTTCCTAAAGATATCACCTCAGATACATGTGAATATACAAAGAAGCAGATTGATTTAACTGCCACCTTTGATAACAAGTATAAGACGCGCGATCTTGATAAAACAATTAAGATGATTAAAGAGGCTAAGAACCCAATGGCTTACCTCGGTGGTGGAGTTATATTGGGTAAGGCTCAGGCAGAAACAAAACAATTCCTTGACCACTTTGATGTCCCATCTGGGGTCTCTTTGATGGCTTACGGTGCTATAGATTCTGCCGATCCCCGTTTTTGTGGAATGATAGGGATGCATGGTTCCAGAGTCTCAAATATTGCAGTGTCAAATTGTGACCTCTTGATAGTTATCGGAGCTCGTTTTTCCGACCGTGTAATAAGCAAGGCTAGTGAATTTGCTAAGAATGCAAAAATTCTCCATATTGATGTAGATCCTGCTGAGATCAATAAGAATATCCTTACTCACCATCATGTGATTGGTAATGTGAAAGATATCTTAACAACTCTCAATACAATGGCAAAAGAGCCAATTACTCACACCTCTTGGATGAAACAGATAGCAAGGTGGAAAATTGAGCATGCAATGAGAATTGCAGGGGAGACTCAACGACCTTTTGATGTACTCACAGCTTTAAGTGATGTTGCCCCTAGCAATACAGTGATCGTAACAGAAGTTGGACAGCATCAGATGTGGGCTGGACAATTTTATCGACATACTCCAGAGGGGAAGTTCTTAACTTCTGGCGGTCTTGGTACGATGGGCTATGGTACAGGTGCTGCAATCGGTGCTCAATTTGGTGATCCTAAGAGAAGAGTTGTAAATGTAGCAGGTGATGGATCTTTCAAAATGAACTGTAATGAACTTGCAACCATAGCTCGCTATAGAATTCCAGTAATAATCTTAATCATGAATAACCATACACTGGGAATGGTTCGCCAATGGCAAACATTCTTTTATGATAACAGGTATGCTGAGACGACACTCGATACTGATTTAAACTGGGTTGCATTGGCACAAGCCTATGGTGTTAAAGGGATGACCTTAACAGTGAAAGATGACCCAAGGAAGGTGTTACAAGAAGCTTTCGACTATGGTGGTGCAGTTGTTATCGATTGTGAAATACCAATAGATAATAAGGTGTTCCCAATGGTAGCTCCTGGGTGTTCCATTGCAGAGATGATTGATGAAGTTGAGCTTTAAACGGCTAAATTTTGATAGTGGGAGATTTGTTTAATCGCAAATCTCCTTTTTTATTGCCCACACTAGGCTAGATCCTACTTTCTTAGTTCCGGTTCTACCTCAAGGAGCGATTCGAGGGACTTAAAGAACAACTCTCTCCATTCAAAATCACCAGAGAGTGTACACCACATATATTCATATCCGGTAAACATGTACGCGGCTGCTTCATAGAGTACTTTTGGATCATTTGTATTCTTAAACTGTCCTTTTGACTGCCCAGATCCGATAATATCAACTGCTATCTTCTCAAGATGGGGGCGAAGGTGCAATGCGCGATCTTTTCTTTTGAGATTCACAATTAACAGGTGACTATTTAACTCAGGTCCTAAAGCGATGAACTGTGTTATGAGATGGTCAAATAGATGCTTAATCTGATCCCAACTAGAGGGGAGGTTAAGCATTCCTTGAAGCATTGGGGTGAGATTATCTACGATAACATCATAAGTCTGTAAGAGAATATCTTGCTTTGATTTGATGTGGTAGTAGAAGGTGGTCTTGGTGATATTGCACGCCTCACAGATATCTTTTACAGTAACTTGCTCATACCCTTTGTCCCTGAACAGTTCACTTCCCTTCGCAATAATCTGCGTTTTCATACTCATACCCCACTCTCCTTTAAAAATAAACTGTACCAGAAGGTTACCTCTTCAACAAGAGTTGATTATAAATAACTATATATCGATAAAAATATATTGACAGCCCCTCTCCTCTTTGTTAAAGTGTACTCAAGTACTAAAAAACCTTACCAAGGTAATATACAAAATTTTAGTAGAGGAGAAAGTGATGAAACTTTTAGAGCAGACACAAATCGCAGGGATGAAGCTGCGCAATCGCACCTACATGGCCCCGATGGGAACCCAGACAAATTCAGATGGTTCCTTTTCCGACAGATCAATTCGTTACTATGAAGAACGCGCCAAAGGTGGGTTCGCCCTTATTATTACTGGAGCAAACCAAGTAACTATGGAGTATGAGGCAAAGGCCTGTAATGTCATAGGTTCTCCAAAAACGGTGGAACAGATGGATTTTTTGGCAAGAAGGATACACAATCATGGTGCAAAACTTTGTATACAACTTACCCCAGGCCTCGGAAGAATGCAGTATGCAACTGGAGATATTCAACCTTATTCAGCAAGTGAAGTTGGGTCTTTCTGGTTTCCTGAAGTAAAATGCAAAGCTTTCAGCAAAGAGGACATCAAATTCTTGGTACAAAAGATGGGTGAGGGTGCAGCGGTTGCTAAATTCTCAGGTGCCGATGCTGTTGAACTTCACGGATACGGTGGGTACCTCATGGACCAATTCCAATCAACACTTTGGAATAAACGTACCGATGAGTACGGTGGCAGTTTAGAGAATAGAATGCGTTTCTCTGTAGAGTGTGTGAAAGCAATTCGTCAAGCAGTCGGTCCAAATTTCCCAATTCTTTATAAATTTACCCCTTATCATGGAGTGGAAGGTGGAAGAGAGATAGAGGAAGGTATTGCAATGGCAAAAATCCTCGAAGAAGCTGGTGTTGATGCACTTCATGTTGATGTTGGGTGTTATGAAGCTTGGTACAAAGCAATTAATACAGTATATCAACCTCGAAAGGTGCAACTTCCTATTGCTGCAGAAATCAAAAAGCATGTTTCAGTACCCGTCCTTTCTCAAGGAAAGATGCAGAATCCCGCTGATGCTGAAGCTGCATTGCAAGAAGGAAAAGCTGATATGATCGGACTTGGTCATATGGCCATTGCTGACCCTTTCTGGGTACAGAAAGTAATCAAGAATGAGACCTACAACATTACCCCCTGTATTGGCTGTAATGAGTGTCTCTATGCTGGATTCAGTGGTAAAATTATGCATTGTGCAGTCAATCCACACGCCTTTGCAGAAGATTACTATCCAGTAGAGAAGGGTGATCCTTCAAAACGAGTATTAGTTATTGGAGGCGGTCCTGGTGGTATTATGGCAGCCCTCACAGCAGAAGAGAGGGGAATGCAAGTAGAGTTGTGGGAGAAACGCAACGTACTTGGAGGTCTTTTACTTGCTGCAGGTGGTCCCCGTTTCAAGATGGATGTTAAAGAGTATGTTGACTACCTAGTAGGTAAGCTACACCGTAGTAACGTTAAAGTTTCCCTCATGAAAGATGCTACTCCAGAAGAGGTGATCGCAGGTGGATACGATAAGGTTATCTTTGCAACAGGTGCTACCCCCGTCATGCCTCCAATTAAAGGAATTGACCAAGAGTGGGTCACAGGAGCAAATGACCTCCTTACCGGTAAAAAAGAGTATGGTAAGCGTGTTGTTATCGTAGGTGCTGGTTTAGTTGGTTGTGAAACCGCATGTCATTGCGCAGAGAGAGCTGAAGTGGTCACAATGATTGAGATGCTTCCTGAGATTCTAGCTACCGCAAGACATTGTAAAAACAATGACCAAGCACTTCGACAGCTTATTGAGGACTGTAATGTTAAGAGTGTTACCTCTGCGAAGGTCCTTTCGTTCGAAGATGGTAAAGTCATCTACGAGAAAGATGGAAAGAAATATACTCTAGAAGCTGACACTGTTGCCATTGCTTCAGGATACAAAGCTAATACAACATTATACGATGCACTATCTGATAAAATTGATTGCGCCTTGGTTGGCGATGCAGAGAATCCAGATAATATTCTCTCTGCTGTACATCATGGGTTCCATGCTGTGCGTTGTATCTAAGAAAAAGAGATTATCATAATTTTTAATTATCAACAGAGTGCTGTTTCACATGGCACTCTGTTTTTATATGGTAATGACTTGACTACTGTATAAAAAAGTTTCTAAGAGAGAGCAAAAAATGTGAGGTAAGAGCCAAATATTTAGGAAAAATCGTAAGGCTATCTAAAAAACCACCATCTAGAAATTTATCCAAATATATGAATAATTGTCAAAATTTAAGCTACTAGGGGAACTTTTTTATAGAGCAGTTGCTCAGAAAAGGGGTTGAATTTGTACGTAACCCTTCGTTAGGTAGGTGAACAAATAATACTAGTTTTATACCTATTTGGAAGAATACAAATATAGGACATTTGAATGTAGAAAATTGCCATCTATGGGTAAAAATACTAAAATTTTACTAAATTTTAGGGGTAAATGTTATATAGAAGAAATGAGATGATACATTGAAAAAATGGGCAAAAAAAACTGCACTCATAAAAATATAAGTGCAGTGTTAGGTGCGACTAAAGTATATGTCTCGACTAGAATACTATACGCAGAATGTCTAGATTAGTAGGCTATTGTTCGGTAGGGTAATTAGTTTCTGCATAGATGATAATATCTGAAACTTTCATTTGAAGAATGTTTCCGATCTTCTCGATCGTCTCTATTCTAGGAACACATCTTCCTGATTCAATGAAGTAAAGCTGACTACGGGATATACCAGTTTTTGCAACTAGTTTATCTTGTGAGTATCCAGCCTTGAGTCGTAAATCTCGAATTGCTTTTCCAACGTCCATGTCATAACAATAATGATGTTAATCCATTATGTAAAGACCTATTTATTAGTTTTGACGCAATTTTGGTAAAAAAGAGGAAAAAAATAGTGCTAAAATTAGAGATTGGTAATTATTTGTTTACATATAAACAATAGATTTTTCACTTATATATGGAAAATTAGCGCAATTAATGTATATACACCACCACTGAGCAAAATAATCATAATAGGGCTCAATTTTTTATAAACAAGTAGTATAAAGGCACCAATAAAAATAAAGAGTGAGACTAACGAAAGTTGTGAAAAATCAATTGGAAAAGTGTTTGTGTTAAACAGCGCTTGAAGTAGAATAGATAATCCAGCCGATGCAATCAAAGATACTACAGTTGGTCTTAACCCATATAAGATGCCCTTCATAAGACCCATCTGGCGATATTTAAAGTAGAAATAGGCTAGTGTTAGGGTAATAATCAGGGGCGCTGTCACAACTGCTGCAGTTGCAACCAATGTACCTGGGATTCCACCCATCTTACTTCCGACGAAGGATGCCGCATTCAAGGCTATTGGACCTGGAGTCATCTGGCTGATTGTTACAATGTCGGAAAATTCTGTTACACCAATCCAGTGGTGAATATCAACAATTTGATTTTGGATGAGGGGTAACGCGGCATATCCTCCACCAAAACTTAGTAATCCAACTTGGAAAAAACTGATATAAAGATCTATTAACATCTTCAATTTTCTCCTTTTGATGATTTATGTAGTGCCCAATAGTAGTGGATTACTCCAAGGATAGCTCCAATGAGTAATACATAGATGATTGTAATCTTTAGGATGTAGCTAAGGGCAAATGAGACAACCATTATGATTATTGGAAGGAGCTCTTTTTTTATTGTAACCGCTTTTGCCATTACATACACTGCATGAAGGATAACCGAAGCAACACCAATTCCCATTCCAAATAGTAAATTTTGAATCACCACATTCTCTTTTATTTGGGAGTAGACTAACGAGAGGAGGCTAAGGAGAACCATTGGGGGTATAATTGTTCCTAAGAGTGTGATGAGAGCTCCTACAAGCCCTTTTATCTTATAACCCACTAGTATGGACGTGTTAACAGCAATTGGTCCTGGAGAGGACTGAGCGATGGCTATAATATCGAGCATTTCATCTTTATCAATCCATTTGTAATTATCAACGAAGAGAGAACGCATCAGAGGGACGATTACATAGCCTCCCCCAATTGTGAATGCACTGAGGCGTAGAGTTGAGTAAAATAAGATCCAAAGTTGATTCCCTTTTTTCCCCTCTTTTGCCATGATCACTCCTCGATACTGCTCGTAATTATAATGAAATAATCATATATAGAATCGATAAAAGAAGCAATGTGACTCTATAGACAAGATTTGATTCTTCCCTTTACCATAGGGGAGGGGGAATGGGGTATGGCAATTAATGTAATTTTAGATGTAGATACTGGAATTGATGATATGGTAGCAATCGTTATGGCTACTAAGAGTAAAAAACTTGATATTAAGGGGATTATTGCGACAGCGGGAAACCAGACACTACCAATAACGCTCAAAAATACTTTGTCAGTATGTCAGCAACTCGGTCAAACCTGTCCAGTATATAGGGGGACAGCTACCCCGTTAGTTAAAGAGCCTCGGGAAGCATCCCATATTCACGGTGAAGATGGTCTTGGCGGGGTAATCTTTCCTCCACTCACCAAAGAGGCTGAAAAAACTTCGGGAGTCCTATTTCTTATCGATATGATTAGAAAGCATCCCAACGAAATCACAGTTGTTGCCACCGGTCCATTAACAGATATTGCCATTGCATTTTCTATTGCCCCAGATATTATCCCTTTAATACACCAACTGGTAATTATGGGAGGAGGTATCGATTGTGGCAATGTTACCCCATATGCTGAATTCAATTTTTATTACGATAGTGAAGCAGCTCAAATAGTTTTCTCTTCTCAAGCACATATTGTTCTTGTACCCCTCAATGTAACTTCACTCGTCAGAATATCTGAAAAACGGTTGGAGCACTATGAGCACCTTAACGATCCTGTCGTCTTGATGATGTGCAGTTCATTACGTTTTTACCAAAAAGCTTATCAACAAAACAACCTCAAAGATCCAATTCTTCATGATGCTGTGTGTATAGCATACCTTACAAATCCCGAAATCTTTCTCGAAAGACCGATGAGGGTAACTGTGTATTGTGAGATGGATGAGTATTACGGCAAAGTTAGTGTTGAGGATGATCCAAACTCCTCAACAATTGTTACAACGAGTATTGATTCTACTGCATTCTTTGCCCTTCTTGATGAACTATTAAAGAACTAATCAATCTCAAGGGGGACAAAGGAGAATGTGGTTACATCGAATAACCCCATATCGGTAAGTTTATACGAGGGGATGACTGGTAAAGCCATAAACGAGAGGGTCATAAAGGGGTCAATATTTCGATGGACATTCAATTGTGAATGGGCAATTTCATGTAAAGTGCTCATCTGAGAGTGGACACTCTCTAGTGGTTCATCACTCATGAGTCCTGCTATTGGGTGTGCTAACGTACCAAGTACTTTTTGGTCTTTCACTAAAGAGATTCCCCCACCTATTTCGATAAGAGATTCAACAACCTTTACCATATCCTCATCATTATCACCAATGACTATGATGTTGTGAGAATCATGAGCTATAGTAGTTCCTACCGCTCCATGAGTTAAACCGTACCCTCGAATGAGAGCTTTTCCGATATAACCGGTTCCTTTATGGCGCTCTATTACTGCAAGTTTGAGTATATCCTTTGAGCTCTCATGAACCCACTCATTATTCTTAAGGGTAACATGAGCTTCCCCCTTTCCTGTAACAACTCCACCTGGAATAATATCGATAATTCGAACGTGTGAGCTTTTTAGGGGTAAAGAGAGTGATTGTAATGAGAAATCTTTGATGTTAATGGTGGTACTCACTCCAATTGGTTTTATGGCGACACTTTTCTCTACCATGGAACCCTCACGAGCGACTACTTTTCCGCCAATATAGACCTCTTCAACTCTACATGTCTCAAGGGAATCGGTGATAAAGAAATCGGCTCTTTTTCCAGGGGCAATTGCCCCTCGGTCGGTGAGGTTATAGCAGTTTGCTGCATTAATAGTTGCTATGCGAATGGCATCCATTATCTCTATTCCACCGCTCACAGCTAAACGGAAATTGTAATCTATGTGCCCCTCTTCAAGGATGCTATGTGGCTGTTTATCATCAGTACAAAAGAGGCAATGATCAATATTTCTAGAGTTAAGTCCAGCAAGTAGGGGGAGTACATTTTTACATGCGGACCCTTGTCGTAACATGACATACATTCCTCGTCTGATTCTATCAACTAACTCTTCGGGTGTTTCACACTCATGGTCGGTATGAATTCCACTGGCGCTATAACTATCAAGTTGTGAGTTGAAAATTCCTGGAGAGTGGCCGTCCACTACCTTTTTTGCATTATATACGACTTGAAGTTTATCCATCACTTGATTATCACAGAAGATGACTCCGGGGAAATTCATCATCTCACCAAGTCCTAATACCCTCTCATTATCTATACGAGAGGCAATATCTTTTGCCTCTATGATTGCTCCTGAGTGTTCGTTATTAGTGGCGGGAACACATGAAGGGACCATAAAGAAGGATTGAAGAGGTGTGTGTTCACTGGCCTTCAACATATAATCTAGACCCGCGATCCCACTTACATTACATATTTCGTGGGGGTCTGCGATAATTGTTGTTGTTCCGCATGGGACAATTGCATCGGCAAACGCAGCGGGAGAACAATGAGAAGATTCTATGTGTACATGAGCATCGATAAATCCTGGAACAATATACTTACCTTCACAATCAATGGTTTGAAGAGCCTTAGGGAAATTTTCTCCCCCGAAGCCTGCAATGAGTCCATCTTTGAGGTATAAAGGGGACTCAAAGATTTCCCCATTGAACACATCAACGATTTTTGCATGGAGCAACACGAGATCAGCAGGAGCTCTTCCTGCTGCGACATCAATAATTCTTGTTAATTGTTTTTTATCCATTTTCCACCACCAATAGTTTCATGGTACACCAAAGAATTAGAATTTTCCAATATATTTAAGAGACTACAGCGACGATATAATCGTTCAACGAGAAATCTCCGTACACTAATTGATACAACGATTCGAGGACCACAAAACGGTGCTCATACCCTTTTTCCCGAACTAATTGTCCAAGGAGTTTAATTGTTCGTAACCCTTCGATTACCGTTGAACTCTTTGGGTCATTAGAAAAACCTTTTCCAATGAGCAATCCTAATGTTCTATTTCTCGATAGATCGGTTAAACTTGTAAGACCTAAATCACCAATTCCACAATAGGTAAAGATTGTCTCTTTGTCACATCCGTAGAGTTCGACAATATCTCTCATCTCGTTTACTGCTCGTGTCATCACAAGAAAGTCTACATTTGCAGAGTTATAGCGGCCAGAAACAATTCCAATCGCTATCGCATACATGTTTTTCAGTACACTCATCAATTCTACACCATTGATATCAGCGGTGTAGTCTAATGAAATTCCTGTATGGATAAAGATCTCTTTAAGGTGGTTATAGAGCTTTTCATCACCCCCTACAGTCATTCCTGAAGGAACTCCATTGATAAGCTCAACAGCAAAGGTTGGTCCTTTGAGAGAGACAAGGTTCGTGAATGGGATAGATTCGGTTAGAAATGTTCCATTGTCACTAAGCCCCTTTGAGAGATTCACTATCACGACATCTTTCTTTGTGTGGGGGAAGATTGCTTGTGTATACGATTCTATCTGTGAAGAGGGGATAGCTAAAAATATATAATCGGCACTATAGCTACACTCGATATCATCGGTGGCTGTAATTGTGCCATTCAAATGTCTTCCAGGAAAATACTTACTATTTTGATGATTCTCATTAATATCTTTTACTACCTTCGATTCGATAGAGTATAGGGTAATATCATTCTCACTATTCCACGATAACCGCTGCGCAAGGGCAGTTCCAAAAACTCCAGATCCAGCTACAATTATACGATGATTCATCATAAGCCTCCAACTAAGATAACACTATAACAAAAAGTGTCAACTATTGGTACCATCTATGTACGGGAGGGAGGATAAAAAGTTGTAGGGAGGATTTAAATTGTAGCCTTCTCGATGAGGGCCTTTGAAAGGATATCTACCGGATTGATGAGAGGGATACCTTTAAAGGATTGTTCTTGGACAACTAAAGGAATTTCTGTACAAGCAAGGATGATTGCCTGAACATGTTCTTGATAGAGTTTCTCAATAGCCGAATATAAAATAGCCTGATTCTCTGCAGTCTTTGTTGATGTTGCTTTTATTCCCCAAGTTTCGTGATAGATTGCTTGGTGGATTAACTCTTGATTATCTGCATAGAGGGGGATATATCCAGCAATTTCTAATGCTTTATCATAGAGTCTCGAATTTTTTGTGCCGCTGGTACTTATCACACCTATACGGTTTCCCTTCGGAACACTCTTTGAGATTGTCCCAATTGTCTCATCTATCATATGAACAATATCTAAACTCTCTTTAAAGGGCTCTAATTGGTGTGAAAATTCATCAAAAATTGGTTTTGCATGAAAGGTATTACATGGGATTCCTACTACACCTTTGCATTTGAAGGCATCACAATAGAGTAATGCTTGTTCAACTATGTGGGCCATGTTGCGAGCTGGAAGATAAAATGTTCCATTTGCTAACGACTCGCTTCTATCTTCTATAATATCACTAAAAGAGATATGGAGAACCCTTAGATGGTCTTGGTCTCTCCCATCAGTTTTAGTGTTTTGGATGATAAGTCGGTGTAGGTCCACACCAGCCATGGGACCTACACCTCCTCCTACGATAATTATACGATTGTTATAGTTAGAGTTTGCTTTCATCGACCATCTTTTCGCTCTTGGCTACGATCAAAGTACCAACCATATCACCAGTAACGTTAACACTTGTACGTCCCATATCGAGGATTGCATCGATACCAAGAATCATAGCGTATGCAGCTGCTACAGGAGATCCGGCAACAACAGGGAGTCCAACTGAGTCTAATACGAGGAGCAACATGATAGCTCCAGCTCCTGGGACACCAGCTGTTCCAATAGAGGCAAGTACTGCTGTGAGGATAACTGTGATCTGTTGTCCCAATGTGAGAGGCATTCCAATTGCAAAACCAATGAATAGTGCACATACACCTTGGTAGATTGCTGTTCCATCCATATTAATTGTTGCACCTAATGGTAAGGTGAAGGAATATACTTTCTTTGAGACACCCATATTCTCTTCGACAGCTTTCATTGTGACAGGTAATGTTCCACTACTACTTCTGGTTACAAAAGAGGTAATCATTGGGGTTCTAGCTGCTTTGAAAAATTTAAGTGGGCTAATTTTGTTTAACATGAGGATAATGGAGTAGACTATTACTACATGAAGAACATACCCAAGGAAGGCTGCGACAGTTACAGTCCCTAGTGGACCAATAGCGGTAGCTCCTTGACGTCCGAAAACAACTGCGATTAATGCAAAAACTCCAATAGGAGCATATTGTAATACGCCGTTTACGATGAGGTACATAGCCTCAGCAAGACCATCAAAAATCTCGAATAATGTTTGAGCACTCTTTTGGATTCTTTCTACTTTACTCAGTTTAAGATAAGAGATAGCAATACCTAGGAAAATAGCAAAGAAGATAACTGGAAGGACATCACCTTTTGCAATTGAACCAAAGGGGTTTGTTGGAATAATGTTTAACAATGTATCGACAAATTTTGGGGCTACCAACTCTTTACCAGCAGTCTCTGCGAATGAACCTAGTGCAAGATTCTGACCTGGTTTGAAAATATTTCCCATTAAAAGACCGATAAATACTGCAAATGCGCTTGTTACCATATAATAAATGATAATCTTAACGCCAACTTTACCTAACGATTTAGGATTGATACTTGCAGCTCCAACTACTAATGTAGCTAAAATAACTGGCATAACAATCATCTTGAGTAGATTAACTAATAAACTACCAAGAGGGTTTAGCCATACAATGCTTTCACCAAAGATAATACCAACAATAGCTCCAGCAACAAGACCAATAAGAATTCGATACAGTAAGTTAAAGTTAAAATACCAACTTAGAATTCCCTTCTTTTTCTCATTCATGATTTTCTCCTTTTAAGACATACTTCTCTATAATTATCACTTGCTCACAGTGGTAAAGAAAGTAGCCAAAAGGGGAGTCTTTTTATCTGTAATTGCCCTATTTTTTCAATCTATACACCCTTTGGTGTACTCTTAGAGGACATCAATGAGATTCTCATTTATCACCTTCTTAATAAAGGAGACTCTTGAGTTCACTTGTAGCTTTTTATAGATGTTAAGGATATGTTTTTTTGCTGTACTACTTGCCATGTTCAGCTCCTCGGCCATCTCTCGATAGGTCTTCCCTTCGATGATTGCCTTACACACCTCAATCTCTCTTTTCGTCAGTTTATAATCTTCGGGTACCTTTGAATTATCATTTCGTTGATAGACCTCTTGTAGTAGTGTTCTTGCCGCGAACGGAGAAAGGGGAGAGCCCCCCTCATGCATACTCTTTATCTGACTCAGAAGATCTCTTGGTGCACAGTTTTTTAGTAGATATCCCATTGCTCCAGCATTGATTGCGTTCATAATCTTCTCTTTATCCTCAAAGATTGTCAGGATGAGGATGTCTATATTGGGATTTGTCTCTTTTATGATTCTTGTTGCCTCTATACCGCTCATTCCAAGAAGTTCGATATCCATGAGAATTACATCTGTATGGGAGAGAACTTCTCTATTCTCAATGAGAGATTCAGCTCTGTCGTAGGTATGTAAGACCCTTATTTCACTATCGAGTGAAAGTAGATAGCGAAAACCCTCTCGAGCATCGTAGGAGTCTTCAACAATAACTATATTAATCATACGCTATCCTTTACGGGGACGGAGATGTGGTAGAGCACTCCCTTTCCAAATTTTGTGTTAATCTTCAAAATTCCACCAAGTCTCTCAACACGTGAGAGTATCCCTGGGATACCAAAACCACTCTTAATGGCCTTCTTTGCATCAAAACCTTTTCCATTATCTTTATAGATAAGGGTGAGCTTTCCCTCCTTAATTTCAATCGAGAGCTCCACCACTTGAGCTTCTGAATACTTTAGGGTATTGGTAACAAGCTCCTCAATGATACTCATGAGGTTTTGTAAGGTCTCTTGGTCAATTGCCTCAAGTACAACATCGGATGGAATTGTTGCTACATAATTCATTCGCTTCAATGCCAGACGATCTGTAAGTCGTTGATGGATGAACGTTGTAAATTGTTGAACTGAAATCTCATCACTCTCTTTTGCGAGGAGAATCTCTTTTAGATCCAAAATTCCCTCTCCAGTATTTGATTCGATTCGCTCGAGCATCTGTTTTACCGTAGGAAGATCCTCTTTCTCTAATGCATGTTTTGCAACGTTGTTACTGATATTAATTCCGGTGAGACGAGCTCCCAAGGAGTCGTGTAAGTTAGAATAAATCCGCTCTTTTTCCTCAACGATTCGAAGTCTAATATTCTCTTTTTGAAGTCTGATAACCTCTTTTGTCCTCTTGATTACCTGCTTCTCCATCTGCTTTTCTTGTTCTAATTTCATCTCTATCACATTATTAAAGGAGGTGGCTATTATTTGGAATTCAGGAACTCTTTGATCCTTGATTTTTGCTTTAATATCCCCTTTTTCGTGTCTATTTAACACTGTGATAATCTCATTGATAGGATCGGTGAGAACCTTTTTGCTAAGGAGCGTTACAATTAATCCTAACAGGACCATCAGAAGAATATCGTAGAAAATGATGATTTTCATATTCTCTAACGAGAACGATAAAATTTCGTGATAAGGGATACATAGGAGAATCACCCACCCAGTGGCTACATTCGTTGTGTGTTGGACCATGAACGTATCTCCATAGAGGTCCTGAATTGATGGAACAGAGTTCTGAAGGATATTAGAGTAGGGGAAGATAGTAAGAGTCTCATTTTTATGATTTGCTTCGTTAAATTGATTTGCTAACACCTGATTATTTTGGGTGAGCAAAATTAGGCGACCACTTTTTTCAACCTCAATTAAGTTAACAAGGTTTTTAACTCCATCGAGGACAATATCGAGACCAAGGACCCCAACAAGCTTATCCCCTTTATACACAGGTTTTACCGCTGTAATTCCAAGGGAGTTTGTTGAGGCATATAGATAGGGCTCAGTAAGAACATATGAATTAGATTCGAGTGCTCGCTTATACCAAGGACGCTCTCGAGGATCGTAATCTTCGGGAAATGTTGGGGTAAAATCGACAAAACCAGGGCCTGATCCCCACTCATACATTTTCCCATCAACAGTTCCTAAATAGAGGGCCCGTACAATTTCGTTTTTGGAGAGAACATGGGAGATGAATTGGTCTTTCATCTGTTCTACATCAATATCCTGGATACTTTTTTGCATAGATAAGGCCTCAACCGTTGATTCAATTGAGTAAAATAGGTGGTTAATTTGATTATCGGCATTCGATAGGATCATATTTGAGGTCTCTTGTGCAGAGGTTATCGAGTGTGATCGAAGGAGAATATAATTAATTACAACTAATAAGCTTAAAAATAGGGTTGCAATGAGGATGATAATTGCTGTGTACCGTTTTTGTAAGGTTGTAAACATACGATATTATATGCTTACCTATCTCATATCTCAACTTAAAAGATAATTCTTGCAGTGAATAACTTATTTCAATCAATAAACATGGGCCATAATTTTAAAAGTGTGTTGACAGTAGAGGGCCGTCTCCCTAAAATCATCAAAACGGAGTGAACTTGTGAAATCAATTACAGCAGATTTATCATTACTACTTACAGGACTTATATGGGGTACTGGGTTCATTGCAACCCACTGGGCATTAGAGAGTGGAATGCCCACTACCTTAACACTCCTTTTTCGTTTTTCAGTTTCTGCCCTTATTTTAGGTGTCCTTATTTTCAAGAGGGTTAGAAAAATCACACTACAGGAGTTTCGTTGGGGCTCGCTCGCTGGAGTTATCCTCTTTTTAGCTTTTTATGCGCAAACAGCAGGGTTACGCTACACGACTCCTTCAAATAATGCCTTTTTAACAGGGGTGAATGTAATCATGGTCCCCTTTATCACGTGGATAATATTCAAAAGAAGGCCTAAATTAAAATTTTTCTTTTTACCTTTAGTAACATTCATTGGGATTGTCTTTTTAAGCTATTCGGGTGATGGAACCTTCAGTCTAACCAAAGGAGACTTATTTACCCTATTGTGCGCATTTTTCTTTGCTCTCCATATCTCCTATTTAGATGTAGCGAGTAAAAAAATTGATACGACAATATTAACCTTTATGCAAATGGCTATTGCCTCAATTCTCTCCTTAGTTGTTTTCCTCTTGATGGATGCCCAATCTTTACCCACAATAGATTACATGGTGGGCCTCCCAGCAGTTCTTTACTCTGGCATCTTTTGTACCTTAATAACATTCTTTCTCCAAACAACCGCTCAACAATATACAGCCAGTGGAAAGGCTGCAATATTCTTATCAACTGAATCGTTATTTGGGGCCCTTTTCTCAGTATTGCTCAACATAGAACCTTTTACCTACCATATGCTCATAGGTGGGGCAATAATTCTTTTCGCCACGATTGCGTCCGAAGTAAAAATGGGTGATATTATAAAGAAACGTACTATACCCTCTTTTTAAATGGGTGGTCATACAGTATAATATAATTGTTGCATGCAACAATTAAGAGGTAAATATGACAAAAACTATATTAGTAACAGGTGGCGGGCGAGGAATTGGTCGAGGCGTTTGTCTTGCATTGGCAAAAGCCGGCTTCTCTGTCGTAATCAATTATGCTGGCAATGAAAAGACTGCCCTAGAGACGCTGAATATGTGTACAGAGGCAGCAAAAGATGATAACCAACTCTTCGCAATCGCCCAAGGGGATATTTCAAGTGAAGAAGATCGTAAAAGATTGATATCTTTTGCATTTGAACTCAACGGCTCTCTCGATGGGTTAGTTAATAATGCTGGAGTTGCCCCTAAAGAGCGAAAAGACTTACTTGAGATGTCTCTTGAATCGTATGAACGATTGATGAACATTAATTTAAAAGGTCCCCTATTTCTCACTCAAGCTGTCGTGAACAGATGGGAACAAGAGAAGAGCCTACAAGATAAAAAGATTGTCTTTGTCTCCTCAATTTCCTCCACAACAGTATCAACCGATAGGGGGGAATACTGTATGAGCAAAGCTGGAATTTCAATGGCCGCTTCGCTGTTTGCTACTCGATTAGCAAGTGAGGGATCTCAAGTGTATGAGGTGCGTCCAGGTATTATTAAGACCGATATGACCAGTGGTGTTGTGAGTAAGTATGATAGATTATTGGAAGAGGGATTGGTTCCCCAAATGAGATGGGGAACTCCTGAAGATATTGGAAATGCGGTAACCTCGTTGGTGAAAGGTGATTTTCCTTTCAGTACAGGTACGGTTATCAATGTTGATGGAGGATTACATATCCCCCGTCTCTAATCTTAATCGAAGTATTTTTTATCCCTGAAATCTGCCCATACACGTTCAAACCAGAACGATTGTGTGGGCACTTCTCTACATAGGTCATTTCTTGTCTGTAAAGATCCCTCACTGTCGTTATAAAGGACTTGAACAACTTTTCTAAATTCAACATTTTCTGGAATAATCGAATAATTTAAGAGTTTCTCATGTGCTGGAATTCCCTCTTTCCCTACAATGAGGAAAGAACCCCTAGAGCCTCCACCTTGCTTGATATATTGCTCGACGGCGAATAGATACCACACCTGTGCAATTAACATATGGCGCAATCGTAAAGCTCTTGGAACAAGTACTGGTGGGAGAGCTAAATCTTGTAAGGCACTCTTTTGTTGTGCTATTGCCTCTCTCAATTTTTCTTGGACAAGTGAGAGGGAGCGGATAGGTCCTGCAGCAGCAGACATCCGTTGTTGCATCTCAGCTAAAATAGAATCTAACTTCCCCTTGGCCTCTTGAATTGATTCAGATGATTGAGAAAAACGGGAAGTCCACTTGGTGCAATAGGTGACAATCTCCTCAACTGAAGAAGGGATAGCTTGAGATTTTTCTTCAAAGGTGTAGTTGTTGTGTGTTTCATAGCCCATGATACGAGTTGCAGCTCGTAGAGCTCCAACTTGTCCTGAATTTAATGCAGACCCACCTGGTCGGGAGACTCCATGAGAACCATTAATCTCACCTATTGGATAGAGATGTTTGATTGAAGTAGACTCCCACCAAATATCTCCACTTAAGCCACCATTATTGTGTTGAGCACATACATCAACCTCTAAGGGCTCTTTAGAGATATCGATATTATGTGTAAGGTAGAGTTCGATAGCAATAGGGTTCAGTCTCTTAAGACGTTTGTATGGGGTCTGGTCCCATGCCTTGGAGGCTTCAAGATAGTGAAGGGCTGTCTCATCTACACTTTCTTTACCAAAAGTCCCCCAAGAGGGATCTCCTTGCAAGTTTGTAGTGAAATCGAGATATACTCTTCTCCCTTTTACGATTGTCTCATTATAGACAAGCAAATCAATTAAGGAAGAGCCCTCATCGGGTACCTTTGCAGCATCGAACGGCCATTGATAGCCCTTGAGGAAAACAGCTCGAGTGAGGTCTTGCCACGAAGAGAAATAGGGGATTAAAAAGTCGACTGGATTTGACCCATCTTTATCTGTACTCATATAACGGGGGAGTACTTGTTGATAACTTCCCGATAAATTCCACCTAAATTTGGTGCTAGCTATACCGTATTGAGATTCAGTGAGATTGACAGCTTCGGCTCCAACTTCAAAGGCAAGTCCGATACTTCCAAAATGAACTCTTGGGTATACTGAGGCCTTATAGAAATTTGCAGGTCCACCGGTACCCAACACCACATGTTCGGCTAAAACTACTTTAAAGCCCATACTCTCAGTTTCACATTGATGCTTATCAACCATGAGGGCACCGATTGCCATATCATTATCATCAACTAAAAGTCGAACTACATCATGGTGGTCGAGCAATTCAATCTGAAGGTGGTCGACCTCTTTTTGCAATTGTTCTACCATGATTTTAGAGGTGAAAGGGCCGAGGGAGGTTCCTCGATTACTAGGGTCGTGGTCAGTCTTATACCCAACAAATCCCCCATACTTATTATATGGGAAAGGGACTCCTAAGGAGATGAGGTTATAAAATGCACGCGATGAGTTTTGCGTTTCAACAAAGGCGATATCGCCATGAACAGCTCCACCTTGAGTATATGAGTTGACCATAGCGTATGGTGAATCGGGGAGCGTCGTAGAATCGCTTAATTTATAGTAGGTTTGTTTATCACTTCCAGTGTTACGTGAAGTACCCCCATTGCGGTTATCGGTGACAATGAGTAGATCATCACATCCCATCCTTTTTAGGTGTACTGCACATGAGAGTGAAGCTGCTCCTGAGCCAATGACTAACACATGGGTGTGTAACACAGGATAGGTAGTATTGTTAAGTGTGAGTGTCGAAGCGCTCTTTGGCATGATTAGATTGTCTCCCCGGGTATATATATTCCTTCTAGCGCTTTTTGAAGTGGTGATTCATCTCTATCAATAATTCTTTTACTTAACCATGTCCCCGCCTCTTTCCCTAACTTTGTTAAAGAGAATTCAACCGTATCTATTCGTTGATCAAGGAGATCTAAGATAGGTGAATTGTCAAAACCTGTGAGAGAGAAATAATCGGGAATTTTTTTTCCTTGGTGTAGAATTGATTGATAAACTGAAACAGCTAGCATATCGTTAAAACAGAGAACAGCATTGTAGGAGTGTTCTTTGATTGTAGGCAGTACTGTCTCTCTCAGTTCACCAATTGAATCGATGTTGATAATATTACTCTCTGAAAATTCAATTCCCCGTTTCTCACACGCAAGGAGTACCCCTTTTTCACGTTGAGATGAGACTTGAGAGAGGGGAGAGAAACCAATATAACAAGGGTTTAGACTATCTTTCTTACGACGATATAGTGCCTCGATTAAGTGGTCCATTCCCGAAAGACTATCAACAATCACATAATTATGTTCAGGATGAGATCTGTTAAGCAGAATAAAAGGAATATTTCGTTCTTCTAGAAGTTCTTCTAGTTGGGGAGAAGGTTCTGTGAAAGCGAAAATTGATCCATCAATATCCCCAAGTTTTTTTGAATCAAAAAGGGATACATCTCCATCATTAATACTTGTAATTACATTAATGCGAGTATCACCAAATCCTCTCTGGATTCCAGAAAGGAGCTCGGCGATATCGTAAAAGAGATGTATATAGCTATATTTTGCAGGAGGTAAGAACAACCTAATATTGATGATTGCTCTCCCTTTCTGCTTTTTGATAGGACGTTTTTTGTACTCCATACGCTCTGCGGTACTCAGAATGAGGTCTCTTTTTGCATCCCCGATAAGGGATGAGTTGTTGAGAACTCTTGAAACAGTGCTTGGTGAGATCCCTAATTCTTTTGCGATGTCGTATACAGTTACTTTTTTACTCATATCCTAGACTAATTCCCTTACTTATTTTTAAACATTATACATTCAACTTCTTCTTGTTTTACCATTAATTTTGAACAACCTGAACAAGAAACACAATAATTAACTTTTTTATCCTCTTTTACCCTCTGTGGGAATAGTGGATCGGCTAAAGTCTGACGACCCCATCCTACAAAGTCTATATCGCCATGTTGAATATTCTCTTGAGCTGCCTCTAGAGCATCCTCTTTTAATACAGAGTAGGCAGAACCAATAATTTTCATATCACCAGCAAACTTTCTTGCTCTACGAGCATATCTGAATTGATGTAGGTAGAACCACTTTGAAGTGTGAGTAGGGCGAGTGATTTCGCTTGTAACTCCAGGGATACCTGCCGATACATTTAGATAATCGAGCTTGAGGGAGCTCATAAGTTCAATTACTCTATCCATCTCCTCTAAGTCCTCTACAGCATCATTCGCAGCAGTAGTACCACATCCACCTACGATTCCTTCGTAGTAGGAGATTCTACTACCAAGCAAGAAATCTTCGCTCTTTAGTTTTGAGCGAATCTCTTGAAGACCTTCACGGAAGAAACGGGTTCTGTTCTCAAAGGAACCACCCCATTTATCATCTCTGATATTTGCTGGGCGTAACATTTCACATCCTAGGTAGCCATGGCATAACTTAAAGTCAACTCCATCGGCACCAGCTTCCTCAGCGAGTAATACTGCCTCTACAAATAGTCTCTGAATCTCATCAATCTCTTCAGTGGTGAGGAGGTGATCATCAGGTCCTGGACCATACATAACTGCAGGTTGAGAGAACGCTTTTCCCGCTTTTCTCCCTGAATGGGTGATTTGAAAGATGATGGTAGAATCGGGGTCAGCCTTTTTCATCTCGCTTACTAACTTCTTAAAGCCATCAAGATTTTCTCTCTTAATAACCATCTGATTTTTTCGTGCGAGAGAATCATCGGTAATAGAGAGAGCTTCAATGAGGATGATCCCCCATTTTCCACTAGCAAGTTTTGTATAGCGGTCAATCGCACGTTGAGAGACTTTCCCATCACATGCATCATTTCCCTCCATAGGTTGGGCAACAAAGCGGTTTTGGATGGTTCTATTTTTAATTGTTTGTTGAGTGAATAGTAAATCGTTCGTTTTCATATTTTATTTCTCCGTTTTGCTTGTGAGCAAAGATTTTCCTTTCTTAATAATTGCTGGGCCAGCTAATACCAAAACAACCACAATCAAGAAGAATAGGCTGATTGGGCGTTGTACAAAAGTTCCCCAATTCCCCTCTGATAACATTAAGGATCTTCTGAAATTACTCTCAAAGAGTGGTCCTAAAATCATACCAAGAATAACTGGTGCGATAGGGAAGGACATCCTTCGTAAGATGAAGCCTGCGATACCTGCGCAAATGAGTACTCCAATGTCAAACATTGAGTTGCTTATTGCAAATGATCCAACTAATGAGAAGACCAATATAGCAGGAATGAGATACTTCTTAGGGAATCCGATGAGTCGGGCAAAATAACGAGCACCAAGTAATCCGATGATACACATAAAGATTACTGATAGAAGTAAACTAATGAAGATTGATGAGACAAAAGGCATCTGGGTTTGGAATAAAAGTGGGCCTGGGCGCAAACCTTGAATGATTAATCCACCCATAAGTACTGCAGTCATTGCATCACCTGGGATACCTAAGGTAAGCATTGGAATCAATGCACCACCTGTACTTGCATTATTTGCTGCTTCTGGAGCTGCAATACCCTCAATAATACCTGTTCCAAGGAGCTCTTTTCGTTTACCAAAGCGCTTCTCTTGTCCATATGCAACTAATGCAGCAATTGAACCACCTGCGGCAGGTAATGCTCCAATTAATACACCAATGAAAGAGGAACGAATTACTGTACCAATGATCCGTTTAAGATCTTTTAATGGTGGGATAAGTTTATAGAGTTTTTGTTTAATTACTACAGAGTATTGCATGTCTGAAATTTGAACTAACATTTCAGATAATCCATACATACCAATCATGACAGGGATTGAGTCGATTCCTTCAAGTAATTCAGCTTTACCCATAATGAAACGGGGATAGCTTGTGATGGGGTCGAGTCCAACAATACCAATGATCAAACCGATTACACCACTGATGAGTCCTTTGATTGTGGATCCTGGAGAGATGATTGCGATAACACTTAATCCAATCAATGTAATTCCAACATACTCTTCAGCGCTAAATTTTAGTGCAACACTTGCGATAAGTGGGGCAGCAAACATAAGGACGAATACACTTAAGATCCCTCCGATGGTTGAGCTGATAGTTGAAATTCCGATAGCCTCTCCGGCTCTCCCCATTTGACTCATAGGATATCCATCTAAACTCGTTGCAATAGCAGAGGGTGTTCCTGGGATATTTATCAAAATAGCTGAAACAGAACCTCCATAGACAGCTCCTGAATAGAGTCCCAATAAGAAGGCGAAAGAGATGAACGGGGTAAGTCCAAAGGTGAAGGGGATAAATACAGCGATTGTCATAGTTGCTGTAAGGCCAGGAAGAGCACCGAATACAACTCCTACTAACACTCCTAAAAAGGAGGAGAGGAACATCATAGGGTTAGCGAAATACTGCAGTCCCGAGATATATAGGTCTAATGAAAATAATTCCATAATTATAATCCTTTGGTATATTATATTAATAAGCCCATTGGGAATGGGATCTCTAGAACCATCTTAAACACAACATACACAACTAGGGTAATGCCGAATGAGATGCCGATTATCATAAGAGGTTTTCTCTTTCCTTTCTCTGAAAGGAGGGTTACGAGCGAAGTGATGAAAGCAAAACTTGCTGTAGCAAAACCTAAAGTTTTAAGTACCAATGGGAAAAGCATTAACAATCCCAAGGTGACAATAAATAAAATAAACGCTGAAGAAGATTCCCACCAAGGGCCAACTTTTTTAGAGTCTTTATTTTTATGTGTTGTTTCAATTACCAACAAAACTGATAGAACTGCTAATATGATAGCTAACATACGGGGATAAAACCCTGTATTGAGAGCCTGAGCAACACCCTCTCGTGTTGGCATAAACCCAGCTAAAATATATAAGAGCCCCGCGAACGCGAATAGCACCACACCAGCTATTATGTCGGAGTGTTTTTTAGTCATTTTATTCTCCAATTGGAAATTAGGTTAGATATTCGGCCGCTTATAAACGTAAGCGGCCGAGTAAATTGTAATCGCTTAACGATTAATCATCAACAAAAGTAATTCCAAGTTCATTAACTAAGTAATCGAGTTGGGCTTCAGCACTATCGATAACTTGAGCGAACTCTGTACTGTTAAGGTAAACAGGTTGGTAACCAGCATCAATTAAGAACTTTCTGATTGTCTCATCCTGTAAAGCAAGGCCGATAGCATCATCAATGATTTTGATCTTTTCTGGATCAGTTCCTTTTGGTGCTACAAATCCACTGTAGTTACCCATTACAGCATCAATACCAAGTTCTTTTAGAGTTGGTACATCAGGATATGAAGGGTGTCTTTCAGCAGAAGCGATTGCGAGAAGACGTAAATCGCCACTATCAACGTGTGGAGCAACATCAGGAAGAGGAATGTTTGTCATATCAACATGTCCACCTAATAGAGCTGTAATAGCTTCAGCGTAGGCAGCATATGGGATATGGTTAACTTTGATACCAGCTGCAGCTTCAAAGTAAGCAGCATAGATATGTGCACTTGCACCAGTTCCACTATTTGAGTTCTTTAATTTACCTGGGTTCTCTTTGGCCCATGCAATCAACTCTTCCACAGTTTGGAAAGGAGAATCTGCGTTTACAGTTACTGTAGCAGGAATAGTAATAACTTGGCTTACTAATTCAACATTATGAATGTCGGGGTAAACAGGTGAAACATATTTTGCAGAAACAGTCGACATTGAGGTAGTTCCGATTGTGTAGCCATCATTTTTGGCATTTTCAATCTCTAATGAACCTACAACACCACCACCACCTGGTTTGTTCTCAACTACAAAAGCGACACCAAAATTCTTCTCTAAATGGCTAGCAATTGGTCTTGTTAATACATCTGTCATCCCACCTACTGACCATGGAATGATTACTCTTACGTTTCGTGACGGATATGCCGCCTGAGAATCTTCTTGAGCACCATTTGCGAATACTGAAACAGTCAGTAAAAGCATGAGCACCAAAATAATCGATTTCTTCATTTTCTCCTCCCTAGAGATGTGCCATGAAACTGGCTAAATTGTTGCATGCAACTTTTAGTTGTTGCATGCAACAATTAAAACCTATAAAGCATGAGTTGTCAAGAAAAATTTATCTAATTAATGTAAACTCTTTATTAAGCCTTTAAATACCTATACATTAAATAGATACTTGCAACAAAAAATTAAGGACATACTATTAACCAAATTTTTCTGAAGGTCTAGTGCAGTACACATAAAGTTAGGGGAAATAAAAGAAGCTACCGATAGTATCTCTACTCTCGATAGCTTCATCTACAAATGTTTTGAAAAATTGTTAATTATTTCGATTATTGATACACACTGGGGTGGGTACTTCTATACAGTTTCCTGTATCTTCAACATTGCCATCACTCAAAGAGAATATGGTAATTCTATCTGAATCTTGATTGGCAACAAGAATTGCTGAGTCATATGTAAAGAAATTACGTGGGCACTTACCACCAGTAGGGGTGAAATTAAGTGTTGTAAGTAATCCACTTTCCGTATCTATTTTGTAACACACAAGGCTATCGTGGCCTCGATTTGAACCTAATAGATAGTTTCCACATGAACTGATTCGTATATCAGCACAAGTACTTTCACCCGTATAATCAATGGGTAGTGTTGAGTAAGATTGTATAAACGTCAGCTTTCCACTCTCACTATCATACGAGTTCACATCGATTGTGGAATCAAGTTCATTTATACAGTACGCGTATGGAAGTGTCTTGTGAAATGTTATCGAGCGGGGACCACTGCCAGCTTTGCTTTCCAGTTTTAGATCCTCTCTCAATACAAGAGTATCGTGTTCATAGTCAATTTCGTACACCACGATAGCATCAATTCCTAAATCGGGCACAAAAAGGAATCTCTCATCTGCTGATAGTATCACAGCGTGTGCGTGAGGCCCTTTTTGCCGATTAAGGTTAATACTAAACCCTTCATGTTGTATCGAACATGTAGCATTACTTAGCTTCCCTTGTGGGTCAACCTTATACATCGCAATGCTACCGCTCATGAAATTTGCAACAAATAGGTGAGTTCTTTTTGAGTTAATTGATAGATGACAGGGGTCAGTTCCATACGTTGGTTGTGAAGATATCCATGTCAGTTCTTTGGTCTCTTTATTAATTTTAAATGAACTGACGTACCCACTTGCCATCTCGTTATAAACTTTCGTCTCATTCACAGCAAAGAGATACTCACCATCATCACTTTGAACAACATAAGAGGGGTTTACGATATTCTTATTTGCCACAATATTGCGATACTCATGTGTAACGGTATCGAAAGTGACATGATAAATCCCATCTCCTCTCCCATGTAAAATTTGTCCTGTTCCAAATACGATATCTTGCGTATAGGTCCCGATCCATAATTGTAATTCCATAATTTCCTCAATTGCTCACTATTTGCGTAATAGTTTTAATATACCGATAATACACTCATCTCTTTTCGTTTCAAGTGTTTCCATATCTTTCACATTCCAATCATAAAATCCTTTCCTGCTTTTATATCCCTGTTCATCTGCTGAGAGGAACTTTTCAAAGATCTCAGGTGGAGTTGATCCGTTGTAGAGGCTGGGAAGTACATCTTTTTGCACAGAGTAGGCTAAATCTAACCCTACAGCATCGATGTGCTCTAAAGGTCCCCAAGCAGGGAATCGCAATGCCATGCCCATCTTGATTGCTGTGTCTACATCCTCAGCTGTAGCAATTCCTGAGCCTACAATATTCGCAGATTCTCTGATGATTGCTTGCAAAATTCTATTTGCTAATTGACCGGGTAAATCTTTGTTCACAACTACAGGAGCTTTCCCCCAAGAGGTGAGATTTTCTTTTACCTTATCGATAACCCATTGCTCAGTGTATTTACCCCTTACCACTTCCACAAGGGGTACTAAATGTCCAGGATACCAAAAATGGGTTATGACGGTTCTCTCTGGGGTTTTTATCCCTTCTGTTATTCTGCTTAACATCATACCTGATGTATTACTAGCTAAAATAATATGGGGAGGAACCTTTTCATCCAGTTCTTTAAAGAGGTTTTGTTTGATAGTAATATCTTCAAAGACTGCCTCAATAATCATCCATGTAGAATCAAGATGGTCGAGGTAACTGACGTCAGCCACGATACACTCTTTTGCCATCTCTTTAGTGATATCACATGTTACAAGATTGTCATCAAACAATCTTGTAATGTATGTGTGTGCTCTATTAACCCCATCTTGAGCTTTTTGTAAATCTCTATCGATGAGGACAACTTTGGTTCCGTTAGATGCGATGATAGCTCCAATGCTCGCACCCATCTTTCCGGCGCCAATAATAATTACACCTAAATCTTTCATTAAATTGAACTCCTTTGATTATTATTGCCTACCATGGGAACACCAGATTAGGTAAGAATGTGCTAAGTGTTGGAATGAATATGAGTAATAAAAGTGCGAAAAGAGAGACGAGGAAGAATGGAACTACCCCTCTGAAGATATCTTCAAGGGATACGTCGGCTTCTGCGACCGCTTTAGCGCCATATACACATAACCCAACAGGAGGTGTAATCATACCAATATGGATTGCAACGATTACGACAACTGCATACCAGATAGGGTCAATTCCCATAGGCCCTAGGATAGGGTAGATGAGAGGAATTGTGATAGAGAGCATCGAGATTGATTCAAGCAAACAACCAAGCACCAAATAGAGCATTGAGATAATAAACATGAATGCAAATTTTGATAGATTTAAACTAATAATGAATTGGGCAAATTGATTTGTTAATCCTGAGAGCACGAGGAACTGAGAGAAGATTGCCGATCCACCAAAGATTAGGTAAATCATCGCAGAGGTTCGTGCTGTATCTTTTAATGCCGCTGAGATCGATTTGAAACTCTTTTTTCCGTCTAAAATGATCAACAAAGCAAGTACAATAAATGTTGCAATTGCTCCAGCCTCTGTAGGGGTGAAAATACCACCAAAGATTCCACCGAAGATAACAATTACGACGATAAATACAGGCCATAGATTAATTAAATCTTTAAGTTTCTCTTTGACTGATAAGGTTGGCATTTCATGATCTTTCACTAAACTTGGTTTGAATTTTGCAAGAAGAAGGACAACTGCAGAGTAAAAGATTGTGAGCATCAACCCTGGTGTGATTCCTGCAACTAATAGTTTTCCAACTGAGTCACCTGAAAGGACACCGTACACAACCATTAAGATACTAGGTGGAATCAACATTCCAATAATACCGGAAGAGGCACAAATACCATATGCAAGAGTCTTATCATACCCTTGTTTTCTCATCTCTGGTGCTGCTGTTAGAGAGAATACAGAAGATGTTACTAATGAAGAACCACAAATAGTTCCAAATAAAGTACAACTTCCAACAGTCGCAACACCAATACCACCTCTCACTTTACCAATCCAGTTATTGAGGGAGTTAAAGATGTTTGAACTCAATTTTCCGGCGGATGCTAAATATCCCATAGCAATAAAGAGAGGAACTGTTATAAGAGAGTAGGAGGCAACTTGGTCGTAAAATACATTGACAGATCCCCATAATGCTGGTTGAAAACCGAGGAGCATCCACGTACCTAAAAATCCTACAACACCAAGGGAGACTCCGATATGGACTCCTGAAATAAGAAGGATTGCTAAGAATAGTAACCCTAAAAGTGCTATTGTAACTGGTTCCATTATGACACCTTCCCTTGATACTTAATAATATCGTCAAATGAGTGAATTCCTTGGCTAAGACACTCTAAAGTAATTAAACCTAATCCTACAGGCATTGCCAATTTTCCAACCCACCAATAGAGGCGAATTGCAGCAAGCATAGTTTCGTTGATTCTGAAAGAATCATAAAATCTGATCCAACTGATATAGGTCATCACTGCGAAAAAGATTGTTCCAATAACGAATGGGATAAACTCAATTATTAATCGAGTTCTTCCCTTAATTTTTTCAGTAAATAGGGTTACCCGTACGTGAGACTTCGAATTTAGGGCAAACGCGAAAGGTAAGAATACGATGTATGGTTGAATTAATTGACTAATTTCAACCGAAGCTTTGAAAGGGCTATTAAAAACAAATCTCATGAAGGTATCTGCTGTAGTCATGACAGTCAAAATAAGTAGGGCAATGCCTGAAATACCAACAAATGCTAAGCGCAATACTGCCAGAGTTTTGTCTCCGTATTTTAGAAAACGATTCATATAATACTCCTATTATTCAGTTATCTCAGGACCGTTTGGTTCGATAACAACTTTAATTACCCCATCTTTTCTATTCACAAAGACATCTAAAGCCTGTGAGAAATCTTCTAATGGGAATACATGAGTTATGAGATCTTTTACATTTACCTTTTTTGAGGCGATGCATTCAATGATCTTCCAAGAAACATTTGGATTTGCCCTTGAACCATAAATTGCAATTTCATTATGGACAATATGTTTGAAGGGAACTGGTTCAACGACCTTATCTGATGGAACTCCCATCAAAATAACACTTCCACCTTTTGCTACCATTCGAATAGCTTGGTTTAGTGTTCCTGCGGCTCCAGAACATTCAATAACTTCATTAACACCAAAATCGTTAGTATACTCTTTGATTGCCTCTACTGGATCAGATTCTTCAAAGTTGATTGTTTTATCAGCCCCAAATTTCTTAGAAGCTTCTAACCGAGCTCCTCGTCCAATCATGATAACCTTTGAAGCGCCTAATGCTTTAGCATATTGCATCGCAATCATTCCGATAGGGCCAGGTCCAATTACAGCAACAGTTCCACCTGGAGTTATTCCTGCAAGTTCCATCCCATGTAACGTCACTCCACCAGTATCTACGAGTGCGCCCTCTTTAAATGAGACAGCATCCGATAACTTTTTAATACTTTTAATAGAATAGACATTGTATTGAGCATAAGCTCCTGGAGAGGTAAATCCGTAGTGACGATGACCAGCTTCATTATTCCCATAATTTAAACAGAGAGTATATCTTCCTTGTAAGCAGTTAATACAATATCCACACCCTTTGTGGGCTTCACCGGCTACTCTATCTCCTACAGCAAAACCGTGTACGCCAGGACCGATTTCAACGATTTCTCCTGACCATTCATGTCCTGGAGTAAACGGATATGCTGGTGGCCATGTTCCAGCTAAATCACCTCTGATGATTTCTGGATCACTTCCACAGATAGCTACTGCTCTAATTTTACATAATACTTCGCCTTCTCCTGGGTGTGAGACAGGGACGTTAAGAACCTCAAACTTTCCGGGAGAGGTTAGGCGTAACGCTCTCATTGTATCTGGAATAGTTGTATTTACATTCATGGGAAACTCCATTTTATATAGTATATTTATTAGAAAAAAGTTGAATTATTATCAAATTGTATGATTATCAACACTAAGTAAGATGTAAGACCACCAAGTAAATAAGGTGGTCTTACGATTGTTTGGTATGAAAGGGTGTTTAGACAACACTTCTCATAACACACATATGTATCTCTACTCTTGGACAGCCCATTCACGTGCCCAAGTATAACCCATTTCGGTGGTTATCTCTTGGAAACGATGAATGATCTCATATCCAGGGAGACCTCTCTCTTCCATCTCTTGTGCCCATTCAGCTGGAATATCATCAACGAGGTTTGCCCATTTGTTTCTCTCTTCAGTTGAGAACTCAACGAATTCAATACCTAAAGCTCCCCACTCTTTTTGGAGTCTTTCATTCCATTCCATTCTGAGTTCGTCTGCTAATACAAGTTCTGCCTCTTTTCCAACTTCAATCATAATGTCTTGAATATATTTTGGAAGAGTATTGAACTTCTCTAAATTGATTATGAGGTCCCAAGGAGCACCAACCATTGCTTCAACCTCGATTAAGTATTTAGCTAATTCTTGCACTTTGAATGCATTCATGTGTGTCATTGGGTGGAAGTCCATCTCAGTAACACCAGTTTGCATTAGAGTATATCTGTCATGCATAGGAGCAACTACAGGAACTAATCCAGCAGGAGTTGCCCAACGACCAAAATATTGACCGATTAATCCAATTTTTTTACCCTTAAATTCATCCAATGTACTAACTTTTGTTTTACTAATGATGTTGTAAGGCATTGTTACAAAGTTAGAGAGGAGAAGACCATTTTGGGCTGCTAACTCTTCTTTGAATGCTGGAATCTCTTCGTACATTTGTCGAGTAGCTCGAGCAACCAAGCTTGGGTCAGTAGGTCCAAAAGGAATTACATAATGGTAAGGACCAAGTGGAGTAACTCCTGGAGTGTAAATTCTACAACCTAAGATGATATCAACCATCCCTTTGGTGAGAAGCTCTAAGTGAGCAGTTCCTGAACCAACTGAAGCATTCCAGAATGTATCGAAGGTTACCCTTCCATCAGTTCTTTTTGTGACTTCATCCATCCACCATTTAACACCATCACTATTAAGAAATTGTCCTGGGGGTGCTGATACAGAAGCTAATTTTAGCTTGATTGGTTTACCGTCATCGACGTTGCTTGCACTTTGGGCATCACTTTGTCCGCTTGCCATTAAAAGAATAGAACTTGTAAATAATAGAACTAAAGCTATTAAAATTCTTTTTTTCATTCTCTTCATACGATCCTCCTAAAAATATTGGATACACAATCCAATATCCAATATACAGGAAAAATAAGGATTGTCAAGATAAAAGATTTATAATATATTGGGTATTGGATACAATATTCACTTGAACGAAGTATAACACAGGATGAAAATAAAGGAGATAAATAATGGATAAATCTGATTTCATATTAGCATTAGCTCAAGGAAAAATAGAACCCATAAAAGATTTAGATGGAGCATCAAGAGTAATCTTAGTAGATGAAGATTCTCTCGGAGCGAAAGATATCACATTTGGGTATAGTAAATTTGACCCACATACATCTATCCATAAGAAACACACCCACCCAGAAGCAGAGGAGATTATGTTTATTCTGAAAGGGAAGGGCGTGACAGGTATTAAAGATGAAGAGTTCGAGTTGAACGAAGGTGATACACTATTTGTTCCAAGAGGTGAAAAACATTGGTTTTATAATCCTTTTGATGAACCCTGTGAATTTGTTTTTATTTATACAAGAAATAGTTTAAAAAAAGCTGGATATTCATTAGAACACTAAGATCATATATTTGTATTGAGCAAAAGATACACTATTGTTTATCCAAATATATGGGTGTATTATATATAATGCGTTGCGATTTAGTAACTATTTTTTAAAAAGGATAATTATGGAAAATTCTTCTGACAATATTGGTTCTAGAATAGAACCAGATCATCAAGTTAAAAATATCTATAAGAGTGTACAACGAATTGTTTTTGAGACAATCAAAGATGAGGTGCTTACCGGACAATTGAAACCTGGTGATTTTCTTAATACTTTAACAATTTCTAAAAGATTGGGGGTAAGTAGAACTCCCGTAAGAGAGGCTCTAAATAGGCTAACCTCAATTGGATTAACTGAAAATGAACCTCATAGAGGTTATTTTGTTAAGAAGTTGTCAGTTGATGAGATTCTTGAAATCTATTATATACGAGCATCTCTTTCTGGGGCATGTGCCCGTTTAGCAGTAAAGAATCTTACAGATGAGCAAATAGCTCAATTAGATAGTCTGTGTGATGAGATGGAAAACCTCCTCTCACAAAATAACCATGAACATATGCTTGATGCGAACTATTCATTTCATGACATGATTTTCAAGGCTGCTCAATCACCACGATTAGAGGATCTAGTATTGCAATATTATCAACTGAGTGAGCAATACAGAGCTTTAGCACTCGAACTTCCTGGTCGATATAATGAAGTCTGTGGTGAACACAGAGCGATTGTAGAAGCCATAAGAAAACGGGACCCCGATTTGGCTGAGAGTATAGAGAGAGAGCACCAATTAAACACTGCTAGGAGAATTGCAGAGGCTTTAAAGGTCTCTCCAACTCGTTAAGGATACTAAAGAGCTCCCCCGTGGGGAGCTTTCCTTTTTGACTCTCCCCCTTATTCTACTGTGACTAATCTTTACACCCTGTATGGAGACTGGTATACTACATAAATCTCATAGATAAAGAGTTAATAGTATGTATTCCTCTTACTTGAAAATTTTGCAAAATAAGATTCAGCCTCTAACCTTGCTCATCAGTGAAAGTATCGGTGTTGATGTAACTGTTGTTGACTCTTCATTGAGGAGAATTGCCGGAACCGGCAGCTTTACCTCTCGAATAAATCATACATGTCCAAGTGATTCCCTTTTTCAAGAGGTTCTTAAAACTAAAAAAATTCTCATAAATCGTGATAAGAAAGATAATGAAACATGTAGAAATTGTTCCAATTATGCTATGTGTACCGAGATGCAAAATATCTCCTATCCAATAACTGTTAATACCCATTGTATTGGAGTTGCCTCCCTTGCTTGTGTGAGTGAGGAACAAAATGACCATCTAAAGGATCGAGAAGAGAAAGCAAAAGCTCTATTGCAATACATGGTAAACTTTATCACCAATGAAGTGACCAGCATCGAACAGCATAACAAAATGATCGAGACAAAAGCTGAAATTCATGAAGTTATCAATAGCATTGATAAGGGTATTATCATTATAGATAGTGAAAATATTATCTTGCATCTTAACTCTGCAGCAATTACCTTACTTAATTTTCAAATATCCCATGAATCCATTATAGGTCTATCGTTAGAATCTCTCGTGCGTGGAGTAACCCTCACAATTCCCGAGGACATTGAAACTTCCAGTTGTTGGGGGACAAAGAAGACGAAATACCGGGTGATTTATAAAATCAATAGATTATGCATTGATAAAACGGCCCATCATCGAATCATCACTTTTGAGACAGTCGAGGAGATTGTAAACAAGGCAATTAAATATAAAGAGACTCGAAAGATTGTCTTCGACTCAATTGTAGGAACTAGTGATGTAATACAAGAGGCCATTAGAATTGCGAGAACAACAGCAAATGGAGACTCCACGATCTTACTTAGAGGTGAAAG
>CAXXSO010000050.1:0-11651 GCA_963676965.2 uncultured Cohaesibacter sp. | reverse complement strand
ATGGGTCTGTTTCCGTAATGCTTCACGGATTCGGCTCGCCGCCCTTTTGGTCGGCGAATCTTGCGTCTCATCAGCCATGGCGTAAAACGTTGATAACAGGCTTGCGCCTCACTCTATTTCTTCCGTGGCCCCGATCAAGCGGGTGGGACGGTGCCCACCCTTGCGGCAGAGTGTCATTTAGCAGCCAAGCCCCTCCGTGTCTCAGCAGCAGCACCGAACGCAATGAACGTCAGCGTCAATGGTTGTCGGCAACCTGTTTGAGCGGTAGCGAGTTTTGCCGACATTGTGATGTAAGAGAATGGAGAGAGGGAACCCGATAGGGTGCAATAGGAGGGTTTGTTAAATGAATCAGATGAACGAGTGGTGTTGCGTGAGATTTTTTGCGTCAGCAAGGCAGAGGGAGGAGCTATAGTTGGTCTATGGCGACGACCGATAACGCGGCTGACGTGAAAAAGATCCGCAACACCTCCGTGAAGGCTGATTGATGACAACCCCTTGGTGAGTCGATTTTGCTCCCCCTTTTTGTCGACGCAAAAGGGGGCCGACGGGCGGGCGCGGAAGCCCGCGTCACGTAGGTACCAACATCGCGAACGGATGAGGTTTGCTGGTGCGATTCGTTTCAAGTTGCAAACCACTGAAGCTCAAGATCAAAGTCAAAGTCGCCGGGTTTCGTCCCGGCAGCCGACATCCTTTTGACTGGCCGCTCAAAAGTATGCAAAAGCCAGCTGAACACCTCCTGCTCGCCTCAGATCAACCGACACTGTGTCTGTTTCCGCTATGCTTTGCAGATCCGGCTCGCCGCCCTTTTGGTCGGCGAATCATGCAACTCATCATCTTTGGCGTAAAACGTTGATAACAACCTTAAGTCGCGCTCTATCTCTGGTGTGGTACCGATCAAGCGGGCGGGACGGTGCCCGCCCTGCAGTCGTGTGTTATTCAGCAGCCAAGCTCTCCCGTTCAGCAGCGCCGAACGAAGAGAACGGTCAGCGCGATGGTCGTCGTCGGCAACCTGTTTGAGCGTCAGCGAATTTTGCCGACATCGCGGTGTTAGTGAACGCAGAGAGGGAACCCGTAAGGGCGCAATGACGGGAGTCGATTTTGCTCCCCTTTTGTCGACGCAAAAGGCGACCGACGGGCGGGCGCGGAAGCCCGCGTCATGTGGGTACCATCAAGGCAAACGGATGAAGCTGACCATCGCAACGATTCCCCCAAAACAAAACTGGCAGAGTGGACTCACCACTCTGCCAGCGTTTTCATCGATCTTAAATAATAACCTACTCCGCCAACATCTCCCGCAAAAGCCCTATAATTGGTCTTACCGGTCCCCAACACGGGAATCTCATCCACCATACGGATCTGACGGATATTATGCAGCGGCGACAACCCGGCATCACGAATCACCTGATTCACCTGCTCGCGTTCCAGCGGTACCCGACTGAACAGCACCAGCTCAGCATGGGTATCCGGGATTGATCGCTTCCACGGCAATCAACGGTCCGTCTCCATCCACGGCAACATTTTGTAACTCAGGTGCTGCACCAATCGTCTCCTCAATCGCCGGCAGGGAAATCATCTCACCACCGAGCTTGACAAAACGTTTGAGCCGTCCGCAAAAGGTCAAACCACCTTGTTCGTTGCGCCGAACCAGATCGCCGGTGTTATACCAGGCTTTGCCGTCAAGCACGATAAACGGTGATTTGACACTCTTTTCAAAGATAGCCGTTAAACACATTCGGCCCGCGCACCACCAGGATACCGGCTTGATCCTCAGGCAACGGCTGCATGGTTTCCGGATGAACCAGTTGGTAGTCCATCGACGGCATCACTTGGCCGATGGTGCCCGGCACCGGGTTGTTCGGCGAATTCACACTGACCAGCGGCGAGCATTCGGTTACACCATAGCCTTCGCAAACAATGGACTGCGGGCAACGTTCGGGCGAGTAGCTGATAAGTGGATTCCGGGCATTTTTCCGCACCGGTAAAGATCATACGCAGGCTCTGCAACTGATTTTCATGGGCAGAACCGGCAATGGCGGCGAGAAAAGTCGGCGTACCCACCACCACCGAGCAACGGTAGGCCTCACAGCATGTTGCGCCAGAATCGCCCCATCGGTCGGGTTGGGATAATAGGCAGTACGCAGTCCCAGGCATAACGGCATGACAATGGTGCCGGATAAACCAAGAGAGTGAAACGGCGGCAGCATCCCCAACAGGCGATCACTTTCTTTGAGCGGAATCACCTGGGTCATGTCGTCCATGTTGGTGAGGATGTTACGATGGCTCAGCGGTACTGACTTTGGCAACGCCTCACTGCCACTGGTGAACAACACGGCAGCGGTATCATGAATCTCTTTGGTGGATAAAAAGAAGCTGAAAAACTGCCCTTTCAGGCGTGCTTTGAGTTTATCGACCAGAGTTAACTGACCCACCAGGTTTTCCATGGCCATCCACTCGGCATCCACCTTGCCCACGTCAACACCACGCGTCCTGAGTTTTTCGATTAACAGGGCCGATGTCAACACGCGGGTTGTGCCGGTCTGTTCCAGAGCATGAGATAGGTAGCGTTCGCCGGTGGTCCAATTGAGCAACACCGGGCGCTTGCCACTGAACACCACAGCCAGCCAACACAGACAGGCCGCGACCGACGACGGCAACATAATGGCGATAGAGTCGTCTTCAATCTCACGCAACACCGGCTGCAGCGCCAACACACCGGTCAACAGTTGACGCCAGGTTTTCGCCCCGCCCTGCTGATCGGCAACAATCACTTGGTCCGGGTTGTTCTTGGCCTGATAAAGAATCAACTCAGCAAGATTATCTGCCTGACGAAACGCCAAGGTCTTATCCGAGCGCTGATCAAACCAGCCATCCGCCACCGGCTTGAGCGGCTCCGCAGCAAAGCCAAGACCTTCGCCACGCGCGGGCCAGCAGGCAATCGGACACCCGCTGCAAGGCATCAAGATTTTCGACATCAACGCTGAATTCATCATTCAACCAGGTCAAAAATTCCATCACTGCCAAACTGTCAAGCCCCAGATCATAGGCCAGGGTCATGTCATCTTTAATCTTATGATGCCCACTGATCTCCTTGAGTTTTTTCTTCCACCAGTTGCCGTGTGGCCGCTGGAATATGACTGGCATCGCTGGAAAACTGCGCTTGAGGCGGTGCAGGCAACTCACAGGTCTGATTGCCCTGCCAAAAATAATCGGGCACGGTAAAGGCCGGTTGCGCCACCTCATTGTAAAAGGTTTCCAGATACCCATTGATCTCCTGGCGGCTGCCTTGGCGGGGAAAATCCGTCTCTTCGATAAATTCGACGGTCACGGTGCGCTTGGGCATGAACACCAGACCATTGACCAGCAGTTTCGGCAACATGGTCAACAGCGTTTTAAAGAAATGGGGTTTGTCGCCGTGGGCACGACTGAAACGACTCCCCCATAATCCCGAGGTACGCACCAGTACCACCCGTGCTTCAGGCACGGCTTTGACCAGACGATCGACGGCACTACTGCCACGCAACTCCTCATTGGGACCACGATAGATCCGGCCAGCCGGATACACCAGCAAATGCTCGCCCTGCTCCAGGCTGCGCTCCATCAACTGCAGCGCCTCGGCAACATCACCACGCTCGCCCTGATTGCTCTGCTGACTCAGGTCGGGAATCAACAACGCCTGCATTTTATTAAGAAGAAATCCGGTCACCGGATGATCTGCCTGCGCCCGGTCTGCCAATGGGCGTACGGTAAAATGTTGCTGCAACGCCACGTTGACAATCAGTGGGTCGACCAATGCCGGATGGTTGGGCAAAAACAACATCCCCACCTTGCCGTCACGACGGATTTTATCAAGACCTTTTATGTCAATGCGATAGCGCAAGCGCAACAGGGTGCGCAAAATAAACAGGAAAAATGATCTAAACACGCCATGCCTCCTTGGTGAGCAATTGAAAAAACACCACGGCCATTGTCAAAGTTAACATACCACACACTACCATGCCCCAGGCGGGACTCAAGGTCGCGTCTAATAAAGTGAACAGTTGTCCGGAAAACAGGATGCCGCTGAACGCGCCAAAGTTGGACACGGAGATCACCCGTCCCCGTTCATGATCGGCTGGCCGAACCTGAATAAAACTGGACTGAGGGATGATAAAGATGCCACCACAACAACCGCTGACCGACAGGGCCACGAACAGCACCGGCAATTGAACCACCTGAGGCAAAAGCGGTGCCAGACCACTGACCGTCAGCCCAATGCCAAGCCCCACCGCTGATGGCACCACCACATGAGTCCAGCGATCGACCCGAGTCAGCCGTGCGGACAGGAACGACCCTGCACAGATCCCCACCATCAAGGCAACGATCAGCAGACTGGTCAACGTTGAGCTGTAGCCCAACTGTTGAACACCGAGGGTGTTGATCACCAGCACCACCAGCGACGCCATGAAATAAAAGAACGCATCACCGATAATGGCCAGAAACAAGGGTCGGTCCTGACGCAGCCGCCACAAATCACAAGCCGAATGCCACGGTCCCAGCCAGGGAAACGGTGTCTTTGTGCCCTGTGCCGGACGTTTAACCACACCAAAGCTGCACACCACGCCAATCAGTGACACCACAACCACGCCGATGCCGACCACCAGACGTCCGTCATAAAAATGATCCTCGGCAATACCGCGATCCAACGCAATACCAGCCAGGGCAATGCCCATGAGAATGGCCAGTGTGGTCACCAACTTGAGCACCGCATTGGCCTTGGTCACATAAACGCTGGGGTAGAGTTCCGGAATGGAGCCGTTAATGGCCGGACCAAACAGAGTGGATTGCAGCGACATGATAAACACCATGGCCAGAATTCCGTTCCAGTGCAGGGTGATCACGCCCCAGGCGCCCACCAGCATGGCCAGCAGTTCGAGAAACTTGACGCCAATCACCACATGCTTCTTGCTGTAGCGATCGGCCAGCCAACCAGCTCCGGCGGAAAACAGGATAAACGGCAGCGCAAACAAGGTGGTGGCCGTGCCCTGCAATTGGGTCATGGCCGTGCTGACGGCCAGCAGCAACGCAGCCTGTTTGAAAAAGTTATCGTTGAAAGCTCCGAGAAAATAGGTGGCGGCCATGGCAATAAACTTGCTGCGCCCCTGACGAATCTGTTCCTGAACGTGCGGGTCATATGACATGAGTCCCTCCGAGTAATTGCCAGCCGATCCATAACAAAGCGACATCGGCAATCAGGTGACTGACATAGCAGTCGACAAGTGAAACCCCACGAGTGCGCATCCAGCTCCACAGAGCCCCGGCAACCATGGTGGCGAATGTGAAAAATAACGTAATCGGTAAAGAGAAATAAACAATTAAAGTGAAATAATGGTGCAAGCCAAACCCGATACCTCCTAATACGACCACCCAAACGGTGGCTAATCTGCGCTCTTTAAGCCGTTCAAACACAAAGCCGCGCCAGTACCATTCTTCCAGCAGGCTGTTAACCATGGCGATAAACAGCGCCACGCTCCAGTAATGGTCAAGCAGATTCAATGAGGTGAGTTTGGCGGCAATGGCGTCGCCATTGATTTGGCCCTGAAACAGCATCAGCCAGGCGACAAAAATCACCGCACCAAGCACAATACCGCTGATCAGGCCCCAAAGGCCACGTGTCACCTTGACGCCGGCCTGACGTGATGCCGCGATCACAGAGCGAAGACGCCAGACCACAAACGGAGCCACCACCAGCACCACCTTGGACAGCGGATAAAGTACCTGCGGCCACCATTGAAGGGTGAACGATGTCCAGGTGGCCAGCGCGGGAAACACCAGCCAAAGCGTCAGCCACGCCCAGGCTTTGGTCTCAGTGCGCATCATCCACCTCCAGCATGCGACACGCGGCCCGACTCACTTCAGCAACCACCTCTTCGGTCAGTAAGGGAATCCGTCCGTAACGGTGCATCACCAGTGGCTGCATGACAGCGCCCATCACCATGGCCGCCATTAAAACGGCATCGCCCTGCTTCTCGCCATGCAGCTCGTCAACGAAACGGATGATCACATCATTGGGGTTGGTCTGCGCTTCGAGATCTTCCTCGGGAAACCCATGCTGCGTGAGCAGAATAAAGGTAAAGCGGGTCGGAGACTGCTGATAATAGTCGTAAGTATAGTCGATGGCTTTCACCAGCCGCTGCGCAGCGGGAATCTCCTCAGCCAGCAGTGCGGCAAATGGCGTGGTAAAACGGTCAATCTCGCGCTGAAACAGCGCCCAGGCCATCGCGTCTTTACTGGGATAGTGCTTATACAGCGCCCCTTCCGTTACCCCGGCTTCCCGGGCAATATCGCGAATCACCGTGCGCGCCAACCCTTTGGTGGCAAACAGGCGAATGGCGGCTTCTTCGATCACTTCTTTTTTCAGATTAGGTCGTCCCATGGCGTCCTCCATTTAGTAAGTAAACATTTACTTACTAAATAAATCATGGCCCGTCAACACAAAAAAAGCCGGGACAGGAAATTTCCTGCTCCGGCTTTTCAGTGGTTCTTTAAATTTTCTGGTGGGTTTAACAGGCTGTTGAAAAACAGCCTATGGAGTCCATGGACGGGCGACCAAAATCAAGGACATGTTTTCAAGTGCTTGATTTTGGTCGCAAGACGGAAATCGCATTTTCGGCTTGCGTCGTTGAAAAGGCCCCGGATGGGACTTTTTCAACACCCTGTTAAGCTTTAAAACCTATGAACCACAGAGACACGGAGCCACGGAGAAACCTAAAAACCCTGGGTTTTGATCTTTCTCCGTGTCTCTGTGCCTTATCTCCGTGGTGAACACCTTTAGGAACGCTTGGTCACCTCAATCAGGTGATAGCCAAACTGAGTTTTCACCGGGCCGAGGACCTTGCCCACTTCGCCGCTGAACACCACCTCGTCAAATTCCTTGACCATCTGGCCGGGAGCAAACTGACCGAGATCGCCGCCTTTGCGACCGGACGGACATTGGGAAAATTTCTGGGCACATTCGGCAAAGTCGGTAGCACCGGCTTCGATCTGCGATTTGAGTTCAAGGCATTTCTCTTCACTGGAAACAAGAATGTGGCGTGCACTGGCAATGGCCATGAGTAGACTCCTTTTATTTGTTGGGCTCTGTTCGTGATGTCAAAAGAGGCGCCAGTGTAACGGCAATTGGCGTTGCCGCCAAGAAAAAAAAACGAACCGGGACAGGACGTTAGCGATCTGACCGTTTCTTCACACCGCGTTGAGCGGGAGCCTGCAGCGGATCATCCGGCCACGGATGTTTGGGGTAACGCCCTTTGAGTTCCTTTTTAACTTCATCATAGGTGGTCGCCCAGAAGTTGGCTAAATCCGTGGTGGTCTGCATGGGACGCCGGGCAGGTGACAACAGGTGCAGCATGACCGGCACGCGGCCCTTACCAATCCGTGGCGTTTGCTGCCAACCGAACAGTTCCTGTAATTTCGCGGCTAGCACCGGCTGATGCGGATCGCTGTAATCCACGGCAATCCTGGAACCACTGGGCACCGTCAAACGCTCCGGAGCCAGTTCATCCAGCTGCTGACGCTGCGGCCAGCTCAACAGGCTACAGAGCGGTTCGAGCAGGTTCAACTTGGCCACCTGCTCCAGACGACTCATGCCATTGAGCCACGGTGCCAGCCAGACATTCAACGAATCCAGCAGTGCCGCATCATCAACCTGTGGCCAATCATCGACCAGTTGATGCTGTTGCACAAACGCCATCCGCTGATGCAAACACAGCGTCTCTTTGGTCCAATTGAGTCGCCCCAAACCACCAGAGCGGATCTGTTCGAGCACAATCGGCAGAGCCTGTTCCGCATCCAGTGCATGCGGACGTGACGACAGGAGCAACGCTCCCCAACGCCGCGCTTCCCGGGTTACCACCCGTTGTCCGCTGTCATCCCACACGGTTTCCATCTGCCAGTTCACAGGGTGTGGCCACAGGTTGTCCAACTGACGCTCATCCAGCGCCGAAGCACGATGGATCAAGGCCTCACCAGAAGCGGAAAACTCGACATCCACCGCCACCAGCCAGCGATGCTGCCGTACCCGGCAGCGCGGCGACAGGCGGGCACCACGGCCATTGCTGAGCAGGAAGTGATCCGTGCTGCCTTCTATACTGCCATCCCGCTTCTGGGCAACCCGATCCGGGTAAGCGGCAATCAGTAAACGCCCCAAAGCAACGCTATTCCGGCTCGGGGTTGTGGTCGGCGAGCAACCTAAACGTCGGCACAGTTGACGATAGCTTTGATGGGCTAATGGTGAGATGCGCGACGACGATTTCTTGCCATGCGGCTGCCACTGTTCCAGATGGTCAAGCAGATCACTGTCACTCACCGTATCGCCCTGCCCGCTGCGAAACCATTGCGGCGATTCGAGCACCACGGCCAACTGACACGCCAAAACCTGCTCATTTTCATCTTCAGCCACCACCAGCATCCGTGCCAGACGCGGATGCAGCGGCAAGCGGGTCATGGCTCGACCAACTGTGGTCAGACGGCGTTGTTGATCAATCGCATCCAGTTGGAGCAGCAAGTTGAAGGCGGCATTCATATGGGCCGCAGGCGGCGCGTCCACCCACGGCAACGCATCGGCCTCGGTCACGCCCCAGGCGATCAACTCCAAAGCCAGGGACGTCAAATCACTGCGTAAAATCTCCGGTGCCACATAATCGATCATGGCCGCCTCCGTTTGTGGCGACCACAACCGGTAACAGGCTCCGGCAGCGGTCCGGCCGGCCCGGCCACTGCGCTGGCGCACGCTGGCCTGGGAAATACGCCGCGTCACCAGCCGGTTCATGCCGGTGCGCGGTTCAAAGGTCATCAGCCGTTCCAAGCCACTGTCGATCACCACCCGAACCCCTTCAATGGTCAGACTGGTTTCGGCAATGTTGGTGGCCAACACCACTTTGCGCTGGGTTGTCGGCTGAATGGCCTGCTGTTGCTGTTCAAACGGCAAAGCACCGTACAACGGCAACACCAAGGTATCGCCATCCAGCCGTCCAGCCAGAGCATTACAACAACGCTGAATCTCCCGTGCCCCCGGCAAAAACACCAGCACATCGCCCGGCTGCTCCGCCACCGCCTTGTGTACCGCCCGACTCACCTGGACTTCCAGCCGATCATCATCGCCGAGGTGAAACACCTCTACCGGATAGCAGCGCCCGCCGCTCGACACCACCGGGCAACCGCCGAAGTAATCGGCCAATGCCGCGCCATCAAGCGTCGCCGACATCACCAGCACTTTCAGATCATCACGCAAGGCCGCCCGCACATCACCAACCAGGGCCATGCCAAGATCGGCCTGCAATGCCCGCTCGTGAAATTCATCAAAGATGATCAGACCTACCCCGTCCAGAGTCGGATCATTCTGCAAGCGTCGCGTCAACACCCCTTCGGTCACCACCTCAATACGTGTCTGCTTGCTCACCGCCTGCTGATGGCGAATGGTATAACCCACGGTCTGCCCCGGCTCTTCACCCAACTGACGGCTCATATAACGCGCCGCATGCACCGCAGCCAGACGGCGCGGCTCCAGCATGATAATCCGCTGGCCCTGCAACCATTCGGCATCCAGCAACGCCAACGGCACCCGCGTGGTTTTGCCCGCGCCCGGTTCGGCCTGCAGAACAACACTGTCGTGCGTTTGCAGCTCGGCCAGCAATTGCGGCAGGATATGGTCTATGGGAAGGGGCATCATAAAATCCGGTCAATAGCGCAAATAAATGTCGGAAGTGTAACCAAATCAAGAAAATTTCGCGACACCCTTTCATCGTACCTGATCAAACGCGCATTTAACCAACTAAACAAACACAACACATTATTTACAAAAAAATTCACATCCTAACAAAAACCAAACCTGCAAAAGCTATAGCTTCATGAAAAACAAACTAACAATTACCACCCAGCTAACATTTACTCTCTGCACAACGAATGTTTCACAACGCAAAGGATAACGTCTCAACCAATTTATATCGAACAACACACTGCGCAGAGACGCTGTTGCTGTAAATAGTTTTCCAGCAATGTTCATCCCACTTCCAGCGGACATCCCAAGGAGGCAAATCATGAATCTTAACAACCTTCCAGTCTGGATACGCCTCAGCGGCAGCTTCGCCACACTACTTCTTTTTTTAGTAATCGCCGGTGGGACCGGCATCTGGGGCTCGACAAGCCTTTCGAAACGGATCATCACGACTCTTGAAACCGATGGCGCTATCGCCGAACATATTGCCACAGCATCCAGCCAGGCATTGGGCCTGAGGCGTTATGAGAAAGATATTTTTCTCAACATCAGTAAAACAGAAAAAACTTCCACCTATTTTGACAAATGGCAACAGGAGTATACCAAGCTGACCAAGAGCATTACAGCGTTGGAAAAGGTTGCCTATCTACCGGATGAGCAAGCTGCCGTAAAAAAAATGGCCAGTGGAGCAAAATCATATAAGCAAGGATTTGAGGGGATTTTTCAACGAATACAGGCCGGAGAAATCAGAACGCCACAAGCTGGCAACAAGGCTATGGGACCGTTAAAAGAGTCAATCCGGGCACTGATTAACAACGCGGCATTGATTCACTCTGCGAGTACCAAGCGCATGCACGCAATTGAATCGGATATCGAATCTACTGCATCCAGATCAAAAAACGCGATCTATACAGCGCTATTGCTTTCGATTTTTGCCATGCTGATGATGGCCTATTTCACAACCCGCAGCATCGTCAATCCGTTAAAAGAGGTCAAGCGAATGCTGAACAACCTTGGAAAAGGAGATCTCAGTCACCGCCTGCACATGGTCCGCAAAGATGAGATGGGGGAAATGGCAAAAACCTTAGACGCTTTTACCGACAACCTGCAAGATGAGGTGGTCACGGCGTTCAATAAGATTGCCGATGGTGATCTCACTTTTGTGGCCAGCGGCCTTATAAAAGATCCACTGAGTCGAGCGAACCGGTCATTAACTGACGTCATGTCACAAATCCAGTCTGCGGGAGAACAAATTGATTCTGCCAGCAGTCAAGTTTCTGATTCAAGCCAGACACTTTCGCAAGGAGCCACTCAAACGGCAGCATCTCTTGAAGAAATCAGCAGTTCCATGAATGAGATGGCCAGTCAAACCAAGACCAACGCTGATAACGCCAACACCGCGAACCAATTGGCAAGCGAAGCGAATAAGGCCGCGCAAAACGGCGGGCATCAGATGGCGGCCATGGTAGCAGCGATGGAAGAGATCAGTGAGTCAGGTCAAAACATCAGCAAAATAATTAAGACGATTGATGAAATTGCTTTTCAGACAAATCTTCTCGCACTGAACGCCGCTGTCGAGGCAGCCCGAGCAGGTCAGCACGGTAAAGGTTTTGCAGTAGTTGCGGAGGAAGTCCGCAACTTGGCAGCACGGAGTGCCAAAGCCGCTTCCGAGACCGCCGAGTTGATCGAAGGCTCAGTAACAAAAACCGAAAATGGAACCCAGATTGCTCAACAAACGTCCAAAGCCTTGGAGGACATCGTCGGCGCGATTACTAAAGTAACTGACTTAGTCGCTGAAATTGCCGCAGCCAGCAACGAACAGGCCCAAGGCATCGCCCAGGTTAATCAGGGGCTGGGACAAATAGACGAAGGGGTACAGCAGAATACGGCAACAGCTGAAGAA
>CAXXSO010000049.1:0-19582 GCA_963676965.2 uncultured Cohaesibacter sp. | reverse complement strand
CGCCCTGCCCGACCACATCGGCAAAGGCAATCTTGTGGGACGGGAAGACAAAGACCGGTTCTGGATTGCCCGCACCAAATGGACCAGCCTTCTCCAGCAACCTTATCAGGTCTTCTGTTGCTCCACTGGCCGTCAGCGCTCCGTCTATTTTCAGGTCATCAAGCGCGCGCGACTCCTTGACCTCTGAGCGTAGCTTGTCATCAAGGTAGGCCTTGAAGCGGTCGATATTGTCACTATTGATGGTGAGACCAGCCGCCATCGCGTGACCGCCGCCCTTGATCAACAAGCCATCGTCAACCGCGGCCCGGACAGCGGCCCCAAGATCAGTGCCAAGAATAGACCGCCCCGAGCCGGTGCCTGTCCCATCGGGATTGATCGCAATGGCGAAGGCGGGGCGGCGAAACCGTTCTTTAAGCCGAGAGGCCAGAAGGCCAACAATTCCCGCATGCCAATCGGGGCTGGAGGTGACAATGCCTGAAGCTTCAGGGTCTGCCATCAGCATTTGATCGGCCTGAGCGATCGCCTCTTCAAGCATGATCTGCTCAAGGGCCTGACGCTCCTTATTCAACCGCTCCAATTCCGCAGCCAACTGGTCCGCCCGTGTCCCGTCATCGCAGGTCAACAATGTCGCCCCGAGGGCCGCATTGCCGATGCGGCCGCCGGCATTGATCCTTGGTCCAAGCATGAAGCCCAGATGATAGGGGCTCACCGGCCCGGAGATGCGTGACACGGCCTGCAAGGCCGACATGCCACGGTTCTTGTTTGCCCGGATCACCATCAGACCTTTGACCACAAAGGCCCTGTTGAGCCCTTGCAGCGGCACCACATCGCATACTGTGCCCAGAGCCACCAGGTCGAGCCAGCTTAACAAATCGGGTGGGGCACAACGGGACTGATAAAAGCCGCCTTGCCGCAAGGTCCGATTGATGGCGACGAGCGCCATGAAGGTTACGCCGACGGCAGCCAAATGGCCCAATCCGCTGACATCATCATGGCGGTTCGGATTGACCAGAGCGACGCAAGGCGGCAGGCTTTCCCCCACCTGGTGATGGTCAAGCACCACAATGTCGGTGCCCAATTCTTTCGCCCGTTCAAGGGCAGCAAAGGAGGTAGCACCGCAATCTACCGTGATGATCAGTTTGTGCCCCTGCTCGATCAATTGTTCGATGGCGTCGGGGTTCGGACCATAGCCCTCGAATATCCGGTCCGGAATATAGATGTTGGCCTCACACCCACAATGGCGCAGAAACTTCGCCATCAGGGCGCTGGAGGTCGCCCCATCAACGTCATAATCGCCGAAAATGGCAACCTTGTCTCCCGCCTTGATCGACTGGGCGATGCGCGCGCTGGCCTTGTCCATGTCGGTCATAACGGACGGGTCCGGCATCAGGCTTTTAAGGCTTGGGTCGAGAAAGTCCTTGGCGCTTTCCATGGTTTGGTCACGCGCAACCAAGACACGGGCGACAATTTCGGGGATGTCACAGCTTTGGGCAATGGCGCTGGCCAGTTCCATTTGCCGGACGTCCAATTGCTCTACCCAGCGCCGCTCCTTGGCGGAACAGGTCACATTCAGATAGGCTTTTGCGTTGCTGGCATTGGGGAGCATGGTTGGGCGTTTCTATAGAGGAATCGGATTGGCTGGCGGAAATCTAGCATTCCGCGCCGCAACAAACAGCAAAAAGGCGGACCCAAGGCCCGCCTTTTCAAAATAATCCATCGGCCATCAGGCGCGTTGATCAATCGAGATGGAATTTCTCGAATTCACGATGCTCGCCCTTGATGTAGCGAACGGTGCCGGTGGTGGAACGCATGACGACCGTGTCGGTCTTGATGACGCCACGGCCAAATTTTACACCGTCGAGCATGTTGCCATCGGTCACGCCGGTCGCAGCAAAGGTCACATCACCCCCGGCCAACTCGATCATTTCGAATTTTTTGGTTGGATCTTCAATGCCCATGCGGATGGCACGTTCACGCTGTTCGTCATTGTTGATCACCAGGCGCCCCTGCATCTGACCGCCAATGCAGCGCAGAGCGGACGCGGCCAACACACCCTCAGGTGCGCCACCAATGCCCATATAGATATCGATGCCCGTTTCATCCGGATCGGTGGTGTGGATGATGCCTTGTACGTCACCATCGCCAATCAAGCGGATAGCAGCGCCGGTCAGGCGGACTTCTTCGATCAGTTGCGCATGACGGGGACGGTCAAGGATGCAGACATTGAGTTCACCGATGGGCACGCCTTTGGCACTGGCCAGAGCGGTCAGGTTTTCAATCGGGGTACGGTCAAGATCGACCAGCCCTTCGGGGTAACCCGGGCCGATGGCGATTTTGTCCATATACACGTCGGGAGCATTGAGCAGGCTGCCTTCATCGGCGATGGAGATGACGGCCAGAGAGTTGGGCTGGTTTTTGGCGCAGAGCGTGGTGCCTTCGAGCGGATCCAGAGCGATATCGACTTTCGGGCCGAGCTTGTTGCCAACCTTTTCGCCGATATAGAGCATGGGGGCTTCATCGCGCTCGCCCTCACCGATCACCACAGTGCCGTCGATAGGCAGCTGGTTGAGTTCGCGGCGCATGGCGTCAACAGCAGCCTGATCGGCATCTTTCTCGTCGCCCTGACCTCTCAGGCGGGCAGCGGACACTGCGGCGCGTTCAACAACGCGAACAATCTCGAGGGTCAAAATCCTGTCGAGAACTGCGGCTTCTCTAATCTCACTCATTGTGTATCCCCATGAACCAATGCTCTGGATGCGAATGCATCCAATAAAAGTATCTGCTTATAGTCTTTCTATTCTAATCATTTGTGGAGACGCCAGAATATGACCGTCTTTTTCTATCGCATCGAGGGCTTTACGCACAGCTTCCTCAGTTGTCTCATACGTTAGGAGTATGACATCTTTGGGCTTTTCCTGCGACAAACTGTTCACTTTGGTCGCTACGATCTTGGAGCGCCCACGGCGTTGCACGATGCTTTCAAGTGAAATATCGCATTCTGCCATGCGACTGGCAATCGACGCGAAGGCGCCAGGACGATTTTTGACCGTAAGGCGGATATAATATCCGCCCTCATGGGTGCCGAGATTGGAAGAGGTGTAGGGCTGCAAGGCGCTGACAGGGCGACCAAGCGGCGCGACCTTCAAGCCACGGGCAATGTCGATCACGTCGGCAACAACGGCGGATGCCGTCGCATCGCCACCAGCACCGGGCCCGGCCAGCGTGATAGAGCCAACCGCATCCCCGTCGATGGCAACCCCGTTGGTGACGCCAGAGACCTGTGCGATCTCGGATTCTTTGGGCACCATGGTCGGGTGAACGCGCTGTTCAATGCCAGAGCTGGTCTTTTGCGCCACGCCCAACAATTTGATACGGAAGCCCAGATCGTCAGCGGCCATGATGTCGGCGCTGTTGATCGAGGTGATGCCTTCAAGGAAAATGGAGTCGGTATCGATTTCGGTGCCAAAGGCGAGGCTGGTCAGGATGGCCAGTTTGTGGGCGGTGTCATTGCCCTCAATGTCAAAGGTCGGGTCTGCTTCTGCGTAACCAAGACGCTGGGCGTCAGCTAGGCACTCTTCAAAGCTGATGCCGTCCTCTTCCATCCGGGTCAGGATATAGTTGCACGTCCCATTCATAATGCCATAGACGCGGGAGACATTGTTCGATGTCAGGCCTTCTCGGAGGGCCTTGATGACCGGAATGCCACCGGCGACGGCGGCCTCAAAATTCAGGGATACGCCTTTTTCTTCGGCAAGGCGGGCAAGCTCATTGCCATGTTTGGCGAGCAGGGCCTTGTTGGCGGTGACCACATGCTTGCCGCTTTCCAGCGCAGCACGCACCGACGCCTCAGCCGGGCCATTGTCGCCGCCAATCAGCTCGACGAAGACATCGATCTTGTCGCTCTTTGCCAGGGTCACCGGATCATCAAACCACTCAAAGGCCGACAGATCGACGCCGCGATCCTTGTTGCGGCTTCTGGCGGTAATGGCGGTAATCTGCATGGTGCGTCCGGCTTTTTGGGCCAGTTCATGATCCAGAGCGTCAAGGCGTTTGATGACAGAAACACCGACCGTTCCAAGGCCTGCAAGGCCTAGCTTCAGGGATTCGCACATTTACAGATCTTCCAGTCTCTTCTTCATTTTTTTGCGGCGTCTGGCCGGTAGGCGGGCGATCTGCACGGCACAAAGGCGGGCAGATGCCATACCCCATGGCACAGGGTCCGTTGTCATAGGGCGGTTTGATGCTATCCGGGACACCGGGCTATCGTCAATTCGCTCTGGTTCGGATCAAAGCTCCATGCATGACAATTTTGCGGAGCGCCGCATTTTTGCATGCCTTCGGTTTATGATGATACATACGCAAGGCGAAACGGCTCCGCAAGGTCAATCTGACGGGCTTTGACGTCATTTGACCTTACGGACGCCCGCAACGCCCCTTTAATCCGGGTCACTCAGTCGGAACTGGAGAGAAAACGGCGAATATTGCGCGCGGCCTGACGAATGCGTTGTTCATTCTCAACGAAGGCCAGTCGAACATGTTCATCGCCATATTCACCAAAGCCAACCCCCGGCGCGACGGCCACATGGGCTTTCTCGACGAGCTGTTTGGCAAATTCCAGAGAGCCGACACCGCGGAACTTTTCAGGCACTGGCACCCAGGCGAACATGGTCGCATTGGGACTTGGGATTGGCCATCCAGCACGAGTGAAACTCTCGACCATCACATCGCGGCGCGCGCGATAGATATCGCAGGCTTCCTGAATGCAATTGTCCGCACCATTCAAGGCGGAGGCTGCTGCCACCTGTATCGGGGTGAAGGCTCCATAATCCAGATAGGACTTCACACGGGTCAAAGCAGTGATCATCCGCTCGTTGCCAACCGCAAAGCCCATGCGCCAACCCGGCATGGAGAAGGTCTTGGACAGGGAGGTGAATTCGACCGCAATATCCTTGGCACCGTCCACCTGCAAGATGGAGGGTGGTGGATTATTGTCGAAATAGATCTCGGCATAAGCGAGATCACTCAAAACCATGATGTCATGTTCCTTGGCCAACCGGACGACTTCCTTGTAGAAGTGCAGATCGACCGTGTAGGCGGTCGGGTTGGATGGATAATTGACGATCAGAGCAATGGGCTTGGGAATCGAATGGCGCACGGCGCGATCAATTGCCCGGAAAAATTCCTCATTGGGTTCAGCTGGCATGGAGCGGACCACGCCTCCTGACATGATGAAGCCAAAAGAGTGAATCGGATAAGTCGGGTTTGGCACCAGAACCACGTCTCCGGGGCTGGTGATGGCCTGCGCCATGTTGGCAAAGCCCTCTTTTGATCCGAGGGTTGCGACAATTTCCGTTTCCGGGTCGAGTTTCACGCCAAATCGACGCTGATAATAGGCAGCCTGTGCCTTTCGCAGACCCGGAATACCGCGTGAGGTCGAATATCGATGCGTGCGAGGGTCAAGCACGGTTTCGGTCAGTTTTTCGACGATATGCTTGGGGGTCGGCAGGTCAGGATTGCCCATACCAAGATCGATGATATCCGCGCCCGCCGCACGCGCCTTCGCCTTAATCCGGTTGACCGGTTCAAAGACATAAGGAGGGAGGCGGCGAATCTTATGGAACTCATCCATTGCTAGGCTCCTGACAAAATTTGGAGAATGGGGTGGCCGAGGCCGTGAAAATGCTAATGAAAATGGCCAACATCAAGGCACGTTGCTACATTATTTTCTTCTTTTTGCACATGCAATTTGCCTTTGGGCCAAACGATCTGTCCCTCAGGGTCGCCATTTTTGGAAAAATTATGGCATTGGCCGCTTACCGGTTCAAGGCTTCTAACTCGTCTTCTAGCCTTTTGCGCTCTGCCTGACTGCGCAAATTGTCGTCGTTGGTGGAGAGATCCTTGATGGTCGGATATACACCATCGTCCGGTTCGCCCTCATTGAGCTTTTGCAACGAATAGCGCAACTGGGAGGGTGCCCGCTGATTGACATATTTATTGAGCTGGTTTTTCTCTTCCAGCAACTTTTTTTCCTTGTCAATCGCGGCGGTGTGCGCGGTAACGGGCGGTTGGACCAAATCGGTTGGCTGTTGTTCGATTGGCCCGAGCGGTCGACCCACAATCGGCTGTTCGGCCAATTCAGGGTTGGTTGCCAAACAGCCGGACAGCAGCAGAAATGCAAGTGCAGGCCCCAACATCTTGGTTGCTGTGCGCTTGCATCCTGTCATCATTTCGCTTGTTTTCCGGGGCATTGTAGACAGCCTTGCTGTTGAAACATTCAATCGTGCGTTGGACAGCACCTTGGCATGCATGTGGGTTCTATGATTTTCAAATCAATATGTCGACATAAAGCCGCGGTGCCCACAAGGCACTGTTGCACACAGAGAAAGCAATCATGCATGATGCATCATGCGCTCATTGTGTTTGGGTTAGGTGAAATATCGATTAATTTGAATTAGCCTAACTAACAATGGCAGGTGGCAATCTTAAGCCTTGTCACACCAGCGCGAATTGCGCCTAATAAGACAAGTTGCCATGTCATACACGCATATCCGAGCGCCGTAGACGATGGTTGTTGACGCTACGGTACCTCAGACACCATCGGTGAGAGGCTGGATTTGCCGGGTAAGCAGAACGCGAAAAGTGGGGTTCATATGTCGGGTGAAGACAAGAAAGACGGCGGAAAACCCGCCCAAGGCCAGAAGCAGGAAGCGCCCAAAGGGGATGACAGCCAACCGCTACAGGCCAACAACTTCATGCAATATATGGTCCATGACCCGGAAAAATTCGCCAACAATTTCGCCCGAATCGTCGAGGAAGCCGGGAAGGCTGCCTCCGCTTATCTGAAGCCACGGGAAAATGGCAAGGATGACCACACGGTCGAGGCGGTTAATCACATGGTCCGGACCTTTGGCAAGGTCGGTGAATTCTGGACGTCAGATCCGCAGCGGGCGATGGAAGCCCAGAGCCGCCTGTGGGGGCGCTATATGGATCTGTGGGGCCAGTCGGTGCGCAAGATGATGGGCAGCAATGAGGCCGACATCGCGCCACCTGCGAAAGGAGACCGACGCTTCAATGATCCGGAATGGGAACAGAACCAGTTTTTCGACTTCATCAAACAGCTCTACTTGATCACCTCGAGCTGGGCTTACGACATGGTCGAAGAAGCCGACGATCTGGATGCCCATACCAAGCACAAGGCGCAGTTCTATCTCAGTCAGGTGGTCAACGCGCTGTCTCCGTCCAACTATGTCTTCACAAATCCCGAATTGCTGCGCGAGACCATGCAGAATGACGGTGAAAATCTGATCAAGGGCATGCAGATGCTGGCCGAGGATATTCAGGCTGGCGGTGGCGATCTGATCATTCGCCAGTCCGACAATTCGGTGTTCAAACTGGGCGAGAATGTCGCCGTGACCGAGGGCAAGGTGATTGCCCAGAGCGATGTTTGTCAGGTCATCCAGTATGAAGCGAAAACCAAAGAAGTATTGAAGACCCCTCTCCTCATCGTGCCGCCATGGATCAACAAATTCTACATTCTCGATCTCAATGAGAAGAAGAGCTTTATCAAATGGTGCGTTGAGCAGGGTCACACGGTGTTTGTCATTTCGTGGGTCAATCCTGACGAATCCCTGCGGGACAAGGATTTCTTGGCCTATATCGAGGAAGGCATCCTGTTTGCCATGGATGCGGTGCATAAAATCACTGGTGAACGCAAGGTCAATGCGATTGGCTATTGTGTCGGTGGCACCCTGCTGGCAAGCGGTATGGCCTATATGGCGGCGCGGCGGATGGCGCGGCTCAATTCGACGACCTTCTTTACCACGCAGGTTGATTTCACCCATGCGGGCGACTTAAAGGTTTTTGTCGATGAAGAGCAGCTCGAAGACCTTGAAGAGCAGATGAACGAGGCAGGGTTTCTGGATGGCAAATCAATGGCCAGCGCGTTCAACATGCTGCGCTCCAATGACCTGATCTGGCCCTATTTCATCAATAATTATATGCGTGGCAAGGAACCCTTCCCGTTTGATCTGCTCTATTGGAATGCCGATTCCACGCGCATGACGCCAGCCAACCACTCTTTCTATTTGCGCAAATGCTATCACGAAAATGCGCTCGCCCTTGGCAAGATGGACCTTGGCGGCAAGAAGCTGGATCTCTCCAAAATCAAGGTGCCAATCTACAATCTGGCCACCGCTGATGATCATATCGCCCCGGCGAAATCGGTCTTCAAGGGGAGCAAATTGTTCGGCGGGCCAGTTGATTTCGTGCTGTCCGGCTCCGGTCACATAGCAGGCGTGGTCAATCCGCCAGACAAGCAGAAATATCAGTTCTGGCGCGGCGGCCCAGCCGAGGGCACGCTGGAAGAATGGAAAAAGGCTGCCAAGGAAACGCCGGGCTCGTGGTGGCCGGATTGGCATCAATGGGTCTTGCAGCATGGGGACAAAAAAGTACCTGCGCGCGCGATTGGTGGTGGCAAGATCGAACCAATCGAGGATGCCCCGGGCAGCTATGCCGCAAAACGCTATGGCTGATTGCCAAACGCATCAGACCAACAAAACCCCTTGTCCATGGCGAGGGGTTTTCTTTTTGTCGCACCGGGCTTCTCGATAGTTCGGCATCCTTGCGCCTTGTCATGAAACCGTCTTTCGTTTGTCAAAAGACTTTCATATTGGCGTCATGGCGGCTTCATGGTTCCTGCCTTAGATGCGCTCCTTATCGGCGTCCTGCGCCACCCCCGGATTCGATTATCGAGAGCTGTATCATGCGGACCTTTGTTGCCTCTACTCTTCTTGCCGCCTTTGTCGCGACCCCTGCCCTGTCGAGCGAACTGATGCTTTATACCAGCCAGCCAAACAAGGATGCCCAGCAGACTGTGGATGCCTTCATGGCGGCCAATCCAGACATCAAAGTCTCCTGGGTGCGCGATGGTACCACCAAAGTGATGGCCAAGCTGAAAGCCGAAATCGCGGCTGACGATATACGCCCTGACGTGCTGCTGATTGCTGACACGGTTACCCTTGAAAGCCTGAAGCAGGAAGGTCGCTTGCAGCCATATCAATCAGCCTTCGCCAAAGGCTTTGATTCAGCACTTTATGATGCAGAAGGTTTCTATTATTCCACCAAGCTGATCACCAGCGGCATTGTTTATAACACCGGCGTCAAGGACAAACCAACAAGCTGGCAGGATCTGACCAAAGCCGACATGAAGGGCATGATCGCCATGCCGAGCCCGCTTTATTCCGGTGCAGCTCTGATCCATCTTGCCACTCTGACCGGCAATGAACAGCTGGGCTGGGACTATTATGAAGCCTTGGCTAAAAATGACGCCCGTGCCAAGGGTGGCAATGGCGGCACCTTCAAGGCCGTTGCATCTGGCGAAAAGCCATATGGTGTGGTCGTGGACTTCCTTGCCATCCGCAACAAGGCAAAGGCTCTCCGGTTGACTTTGTCTTTCCCGAAGAAGGTGTTTCCTACGTTACCGAACCGGTTGCCATTCTCAAGACCGCAAAGAATGTTGAAGCCGCTCATAAGTTCGTCGATTTCCTGCTGTCCGACGCCGGCCAGCAGCTGGTTCTGGATCAGGGTTATATCCCGGCCAAATCCAACATGGCTGTGCCTGCCGGCTTCCCGGCTCGTGAGCAGATCAAGCTGATGGCTTTTGACCCTGCTGCTGCGTTGAAAAATGCCGAAGAAAACAAAAAGCATTTCGCCGAGTTGTTCGGAGTGAAATAATGCCCCCACGCCCCCTTGGCTATGGTGGTGCGCCTAACACATTTTCTGGCCGGTTTTCTGACCGGTCAGGCCTTTTTCTCCCCATTCTTGCCCCGATCATTGTCCTGCTCTGCCTCGTTCCGATCCTGCGACTGATGCTTGAAGGCGTCTGGATCCAAGGCAGCTTTTCATCTGTTCATCTGATTTCGGTCCTCACTGCGTCCGAAACATGGCATGCAACATGGCATTCCGTTTCCATTTCGGCCCTTGGCACCTTGATTGCGCTGCTGCTCGGTGGCCTGTTTGCCTTTCTTGTGGCTTTGACGGATATACGGGGCAAGGCTGCGCTTGTTTTCTGCTTCATGCTGCCGATGATGATCCCGCCGCAAATCACCGCTTTGTCGTGGCTGCAATTGTTCGGGCCGACCAGTGCTCTGTTGAAGATGCTCGGCCTTGCCCCTCCGCTCGGCTCGCCGCAGCCGCTTTATTCCCTTGAAGGCATCGCGCTGCTGCTCGGCATTCAGCATGGCTCGATCATTTTCCTCATTTTGCGCGCCGCTTTGCGTCAATTGCCGCGTGAGCAGATAGAGGCTGCACGGCTGGCGGGAGCTTCCAACTGGCAAGTCTGGCGCGATATCGTCCTGCCAATCACCAGCCCTGCGTTGATTGCGGGCATTGCGATGACCTTTGTCACCGCGATTGGCAATTTCGGCATCCCGGCGATGCTTGGTATTCCGGCCAATATCCAGATGTTGCCAACGCTGATCTATTCCAAATTATCCTCCTTCGGTCCATCGGTCCTGTCGGAAGTGGCCATTCTGGCGATCCTGATCGGCCTGATCGCCACCCTTGGCGTGATGCTTGCATCACTGGCTGGTCAGGGGTAAATCCTTCCGTCTACATGGGGTGGTTGGCCGTCCCTTGGCTTTGTCGCTGGGGCGTTATCGCCTGGCGGTCGAGCTGGCGCTATGGGCCTTGCTTTGCATCATTTTCGTCATCCCGATGCTGGCCCTGATTTCGGCATCGATGGTGCCTGCCTTCGGCCTCACCTTGTCCGCCGAGACTGCAAGCCTTGAGGCTTACAGAGATGTTCTGTTCCGTCAGGGGGCAACCATCCGGGCCTTTGGTAACAGCTTTGCGCTGTCGATTGGCGCGGCTCTGGCCTTGTTTGGGCTCAGTGTGCCGCTGGCCTATGGCATGAATCGCGACAAGAACCAACTGGCCTATCTGCTGAATATATTGGTCGAAGTGCCTTATGCCCTGCCGGGTATCGTATTGGCCATTGCTTGCATCCTGACATTCCAGCGGATCCCGCTGATCCATGTCAGTCTCTATGGCACTTTGGCGATCATTTTCATCGCCTATCTGGCACGCTTCTTCGTCATCTCCCTTCGCCCCGTGCTCAGTTCTTTCCAACAGATGGACCCCAATCTGGAGGAAGCCGCACAGGCCTGCGGCGCAACGCGGGTGCGCAGGATCATCGACATCATGCTGCCAGCGGTCGCTCCATCCGCTGCGGCTGGTGGATTGCTGGTCTTTCTCACAGCCTTTAACGAGTTGACCGTTTCAGCGCTTTTGTGGTCCTCGGGCAATGAGACGCTGGGAGTGGTCATTTTCAATCTCGATGACAGCGGCGACAGTGTTCTTGCCTCTGCCGTCGCCGTGCTGGTCGTCTGTGTCGTGCTTGTTTTGATGGCATTGGTCGAACTGCTCGGCAACCAATTGCCCAAAGGAGTGGTCCCATGGCGAAGCTGAGGTTTGATGGTGTCAGCAAGCGCTTTGGCGAAGCAGACGTCCTGAAGTCGGTTTGCCTTGATATCATGGACGGGGAAATGATGGCTCTGCTTGGTCCGTCTGGTTGCGGCAAGACCACCATGCTGCGGCTGGCGGCTGGTTTTGAACATCCCAGTGCGGGCACGATTACCAAGGATACCGAGATCCTTTCCAATGAAAGCCTTCATGTGGCACCCGAAGAGCGCAATATGGGGATTGTCTTTCAATCATATGCGCTTTGGCCACATATGTCGGTGGCTGACAATATTGCCTATCCGCTGAAAATTCGCAGGGTTTCCCAAACAGAGCTGGAAGAGACACTATCCATGGCGCTGGAGGTGGTGTCCCTGACGGACTTTGCCGATGCATCGCCCGCCACCTTGTCAGGGGGGCAACGACAGCGCGTGGCATTGGCGCGGTGTCTGGTGATGAAGCCCGACGCGGTGTTGCTTGACGAGCCTTTGGCCAATCTTGACGCCCATTTGCGCGAAGTGATGCAACAGACCTTCATGGATTTCCATGTCCGAACCCAGAGCACGATGGTCTATGTCACCCATGATCAGGCAGAAGCAATGGCGATGGCCGACCGGATCGCGGTGATGTTTGATGGCGAGATTGCGCAAGTGGCCAAACCGCAAGACCTCTATCAGCGCCCTGCAAGCGAACGGGTTGCTCGGTTCATTGGCCAGAGCGCCATCCTGACCGGACATTTGGATGGACATGATGAGGGCTCAAAGCGGGATGTGGTGGTCAATGGGCAGGTCTTTTCGGTGCGGCAAAGTGAGAAGGTTGCAGGGCTTGCTGATTCCAACGCCGTGCAGATTTGCGTTCGACCCGAGCATGTACAGTTGCATCAGGAAAAAGGCTTGGCCGCGCGAGTGACCGGATGTTCCTATCTGGGCGAACGCTACCGGCTGCAATTGCATATGCCGGATCAGACGCCGGTTGCTGCCTATGCTGACCAACCGGCACAGCTTGGAGACATTGTGCGCTTCACTTTCAGTGATGGCTGGGCCTTTGGTCAAGCGACGGCCTAGGGGCCATCGCAGCATAAGTTCCCGCATGATTTTTCGGGGTGTTTTAAAAAAATCGTTCCTTTGGCTTTTTTGTTTGAACCGATTGTCGCCTCAATGCGACCCACGAATGTAGCGGCTGACAAATCAGTAAAACAAATCACCAAAGGAGTTTCATCATGTCCCCTCAAACGCTTGCAACATCGGCCTTTGCAGCCACGCTTGCTCTTGCGGGTGGCCTCATGCTTGGCAGTCATGCTGAGGCGGCAAATGACTATGTGCTGATGTGCAATCCCGGCCAGCAAATGCAAGCCGTTGCCGGACAGCGGGTTTCAACACAAGAAGCTTTTGCCACCCTCACCTTCCGTCCAGCGTCAAAAGGGGCAGCAGCCCGTGCGCCGCGCAGCGGTGAATGTGCCTGGTCTGACCGTGCTTTCCGGCCCGGTGAACCAAACAAGCTGATGTATCGGGACAATGGCAAATGGGTGCAGAGCCTGTGCTCCTCGCGGGGCTGCTCATTCCGCACCAACAGTCGCGGCATCAAAACCATGATGGATGCGGTCAAAGGCGGACGTCCCTTCGTTGTGCGGGCTTATAATGACCGCCGGGGCAACATGGTCATCACACGGTTCGGCCCATAAGGCCGCTCAGTTTTCATAACCAAAATCTTTTGTTCGGCACCCTCTTGCCGCCGCCAGAGATGCTGAATACAATTGTTTCATCACCAAACGGGCCACAGTCTCCAAGACTGTGGCCTTTTGACGCAGAAATTCCCACAAATCCGCGCCTTTTTGCAAGTTTCCGCAAACGGAACAATCGTATTTAATTCACGGCTTAAGAGAAACAATTGCGCATTTAGAGCCTCAAAACAGCCTTTTAATGCAAAATCTCTTCGTTTTTTTCTCTTCCACGCTTGACGGTTCTTTGCTTAACATTTACGCACTTGGGCAGTTCTGAAATCTATTTTCTCGGCAACCTTTTTATTTACAATGGTTGTTCGGGATTTTTGCGCCCCAAACCGTTGATGTTAGATACGGATGCCGCGGAGGTGAGCAGATCGACACAGATCCTCACGCAAGGCACAGGGCGCGAGGCACCGGACCGGGTGCCGTTGGCGACAGAGCCGGCGACCAAATTGTCGCCGTCACGAAGGGCATAGTTGCCCGGTTTCGAGAAAAGACAGCGGTCTGTCCCTCTCGGGTTCTCAAGTCGAGCCCGGAATGCGGACCGCACACCAAAAAGTGAGGACTTACGGTTTGGAACAGTCTCAGCATTCTTATGGCCTTTATGACCACAGCTTTGAGAAAAGCAGTTGCGGCGTCGGTTTCATGACCTACAAATCCGGGGTGCAGACCCATGATGTTCTGGTCAAGGGGCACGAAGCTCTTTGTACCATTCCCCATCGTGGCGGCATGAGCTCCGAAGGCGTAGGCGATGGTGCGGGGGTGTGCGTTGACCTGTCCCTGTCCTTCTTCCGCAAGATCACCGGCATGGGCAAGCTGGAGCTTGGCGAATTTGGTGTTGGCAACTTCTTCCTGCCAGCGGACAAACGATCCTGGGATGCGGCCGACAAGCTGATCAAGGAAAGCCTTGAAAAGCATGATCTGCGGATCATTCTGGTGCGCGACGCTCCGGTCAACAATGCTGTCATTCGCCCTGCTGCCGTCAAATATATGCTGACGGTGCATCAGGTCGTCTTTATCAAACCCCATGACATGGATGCCAAGACCTTTGATCGTCGCATCCATAACGCGCTGATGTCGATCGAAGAGGTCGCTTATCTGGAGCCGAGCCTTAAGGGGCTCTATCCGCTGTCGATGTCGGCTCATACCCAGGTCTATAAAGGGCGTCTCAACTCAAACGAGATCATTCCCTATTTCATCGATCTGATGGATGAAGACCACGAAATCCATTCGATGTTCTTCCATACCCGTTTCTCGACCAACACCGAGCCGCAGCCTTCAATGGCGCAGCCTTTCCGGTTGATGGCGCATAACGGCGAGTTGAACACCGACAAGAAGAATCGCCTGTCCGAGGCTGCCATCGCGCAGATGAAGAACCAGCAGATTTATTCACCTCCCGGACAGTCAGACTCTGCCCGTCTTGACCAGACGCTGGAACGGCGCCTGATTGAAGATGATCTGGACCTGATCACTGCCGTGGTGGCGATGATGCCTCCGGCATGGGAAAATGACAGTCGCTTTAGTGATGATGTGCGGGTGATGCTTGAATATTTCTCTCTGTATGAAGAGAAAAATGACGGCCCTGCTGCGCTGATCTTTGGCAACGGTACGGTGATTGGTGCCCGTCTTGACCGCTTGGGACTGCGTCCTTTGCGTTCGGTTGAGACGGACGAGTATCTGTGCGTGACGTCCGAAGCCGGTCAGATCGATTTTGATCCGGACAGCATTGTTCGTCGCGGGAGGATCGAGGCGGGCGGCATGCTCTATTTCGATCACGAAACCAAAAAGTCTTACACGTCTGCCGATGCCTTGGAAATGCTGGCCAAGAAGCGTGATTACCGGTCGCTTCTGGAGAAGGCCCGCAACAATCTGGCTGATCTGCCGCAGAAGGAAGGCCAGACTGATTTGTCCCCTGACTTCAATGATGTACAGCGGTCAGTTGCCTATGGGCTCAATCAGGAAAGCTACAAGTTCCTGCTCGATCCTATGATGCAGGCCGGGTCCGAGAAAATTTCGGCCATGGGCTATGGCGTCGCCATCAACTCGCTGACCAATCAGGAAGGCGGCATGGCGAAATATTTCTCGCAGCGTTTTGCGCAGGTGACCAACCCGCCGCTCGACAGCTTGCGGGAAGCCGATGGCATGACCTTGCGCGTGGCACTGGGTCCAAAACCAAACTTCAATCAGGAAGAAACCAAGCAGCTGGTCGTCCAGAGCCCGGTACTCTCGCCTGATGAACTGGCAACCATCCGCGCCCAGAGCGACGTTCTGGTCACCGAAATTGCGATGGTGTTCAAGATCGACCACAATGCGGATATGGAAAAGACGCAGACCGATCTGATCGCAGCCGTTGATGGTGTTTGTGATCAGGTGGAGACTGCTGCCCGTGAGCGGGGTGGTATCATCATCCTGTCTGACGCGATGGTAGACCAGAAGCTTGCTGCCATTCCGCTGCCTTTGATGGTGTCGGCTGCCAACCAGCGCCTGATTGAGCAGGGCCTGCGGTTCCGCGTATCGATCATTGCCGAGAGTGGCCAGATTGCCTCTGCGCATCAGGTCGCAACGACCCTTGGTTTCGGGGCCTCTGCCCTGATGCCGATTGTCGTTGAAGCGCGCGCCAAACTGTTTGCCAAAGGCGATGCAGCAGAAATGAAGGCAGGCATTGCCCGTTACATCAAGGCGGCCAACAAGTCGCTGATGAAAACCATGGGTAAAGTCGGCCTCTGTACCGCAGAAAGCTATATTGGCGGCGAATTCTTCGAGCCGAACTTCCTTGATACCGACGAGCCGATCCTCAAGCGCTACTTCCCCAATATGCGCAACACGGTTGGCGGCGTGGATTTTGCCGCGATTGCGCAAAGCGTAGTCGACTGGCACAAGCGTGCCTGTCAGGTAGAGAAGGAAGAAGACATTCCTCTGCTGGGCCTGTTCAAGGAACGCTCCGAAGGCGCTGGCCACACCTATGGCACCGCAGCCGTGCGTGGCTTTGTGGAAATGACCCAAGAGCCGATCCAGAGCAACAAGCCATCTGGGGATGCCGATGACATCGACACGACGGACTTGCGCCTGCTGCAAGTCGCGCGCCTGCAAGATGCATATGGCAAAGGCTCTGAAGCTTACAAGAAGACCAGCTTTGGCCGTCTGACTCCGGAAGAGATTGACGCATTCCAGATCACCGAAAGCTATCGGAAATTCTCGCTCGAGCTGTTCAGGGAGCGCGAGAAGCGTCCGGCGGCCCTGCGTGACGTGCTTGCCTTCCCAGCAGATATCACCTGGGCCGTGTCGGCCGACGAATTCGCGCAGGAGCTGTTCCAGCACGATCTGGTCGGCAACAACAATTTTGTTGTTCGTGGCATGACTGTGGAATCGAATGGCGAAGGTCACTTCGACATCACCCTTGGCGAAAATGCCTCCCATGACCGGCTGGTCGCCCTGACGGTTGCGCTCAAAGGCAAGTTCGGCAAGGAGCTGGAAAGCCTTGAGACCGAAGACACGGTCATCCATATCAAGGCGTCCGGTCAGGCAAATTTCTATTTCGACCATGTGAAATCGGCCAATCCGAAACTGCCGCTGGACGAGATCCAGCCTGCGCATGAAGTGACGACGAAACTGGCCTCCGGTGCCATGTCCCATGGTGCGCTTGTCGCTCCGGCCCACGAGGCCGTGGCGCATGGCACCAACATGGCTGGCGGCTTCTCCAACTCCGGTGAAGGCGGCGAGCATTCTTCCCGCTATGGCACCATTCGCTCAAGCCGTATCAAGCAGCTGGCGTCCGGTCGCTTTGGTGTGTGGACCGGTTATCTGGCCGATCCGACCCTTGAAGAGTTGGAAATCAAGATCGCACAGGGTGCAAAACCCGGTGAAGGTGGCCAGTTGCCCGGCAAGAAGGTGACGGTGGAAATCGCCGCAGCCCGCGGTGGCACGCCGGGAGTGGAGCTGATTTCCCCTCCTCCGCACCACGACACCTATTCGATCGAGGATTTGGCACAGCTGATCCATGATGCAAAAGCGGCCCGGGTGCGGGTTATCGTCAAGCTTGTGTCGTCTGAAGGCATCGGCACGATTGCTGTTGGCGTGGCCAAGGCTGGCGCGGACGTGATCAACATTGCCGGCAACACGGGTGGCACGGGTGCTGCAGCTGTGACGTCGCTGAAAAATACCGGTCGCGCTGCCGAGATTGGCCTTGCAGAAGTGCATCAGGCGCTGTGCGTCAATGGCTTGCGCGAGAAGGTCATCCTTCGGTGTTCGAACGCCCATCAGACGGCGTCTGACGTTGTCAAATCGGCCCTTCTGGGCGGTGACAGCTTCGAATTTGGCACCACCGCGCTGATGATGCTGAAATGCGTCATGGCCAAGAACTGCAACGTCAAATGCCCGGCAGGTCTGACGACCAACTCGGAAGTGTTTGACGGTGATCCACGGGCGCTGGCTCAGTATCTGCTTAACATCGCTCACGAAGTGCGCGAAATTCTCGCAGACCTTGGCTTCAGGAGCCTGAAGGAAGCGCGGGGCCGTGCGGACTATCTGCATCTGGTCAAGCATCCAAGCGCCATCGGTCAGATGGATCTGCGCAGAATGCTACAGGTGGTCCACGAGGTTAAAGTCAAGGAGCCGGTCTATCTGGAAGCCCATTTCGATATCGACGATCAGCTCTTGAAAGACTTCAAGAACCAGGCTGTACAGCGCCATCAAAGCCGGATCAAGCTGGTGGTCGAAAAGAAACTCGACAACCGTAACAAGACCGTTGGTGGTCAGTTGGCCATCGATATCGAACGCATGTTGCAGCATGAACTGTCAGAAAAACATCTGGCCTCGATGCCGATCATCTATACAGATGACCGTGGCCGCAAACTGATCAAACCGGAACGGCTGGAAATCCATACCCACGGTTCTGCGGGTCAGTCCTATGCTGCTTTCTGCAACTCCGGTATGGTGATGCATCATACCGGCACGTGCAACGATGGTGTTGGGAAAGGCGCCTCCGGCGGCAACATCGCCATCCACTCTCCGGGTGGCGGGGAAGCAGAAAACTTTCTGATTGGCAACTTTGCCCTGTTCGGTGCATCCGGCTCGTCTCTGTTTGTCGAAGGTGGCGCTGGTGACCGCTTCGGGGTGCGTAACTCTGGCGCAACGGCCGTGGTTGAGGGCGTTGGTGATTTCTGCGGCGAATATATGACCAACGGTGCCATCATGAACCTTGGTGGTTTCGGCAAGGGTTTCTGTAACGGCATGTCCGGCGGTGTGGCCTATCAGTATGATCCATGTGATCAGCTGGAAACGCTCTACAGCCATGACTCGGTCAAGCTGCACCGTCTCGACTCGGGCAGTGATCGCGCCAAGCTGCACCAGATTGCGGTGAAAACCTTGCTGGAACGGCATGTGAAATTCACCAACTCGGCCAAGGCCCGCTTCCTTCTGGAGAATTTCGAAACCGAGCTCGTACACTTCAAGTTTGCGACCCCTCTGGCGCTCGAAACCTACCAGAATTATGAAACGATCCTGAAAGCCAACACACCAAAAGAGCTGACCGAAGAGCTGGCACAGGCTCTGGTTTCCTACCAGATCCGCAAGTTCAAGGAAGCTTATCGTGATGGCAAACTGGTTGCCAACGGCATGGTACCTCAGCAGGGTCAGACCGACACCAAGCTGATGTATGAGCTGCTGAACAATTACACCGTCATCAATATGGCGCAACAGATCGTCAAAGGCCGCTATAAGGGGAAAGATATCGATGAAGCAACGCTCAATTCCGGCGTGCGCAAATTGATCCTCACCGAAGACTTTACGTTGATGACCAAATTGGCGGCGATTGGCCGTCAGGCTCTGTCCGGCTATTCCGAAACGGAAATTGCCGTGATGGTGTCCGACAAGCGAATGAAAGACTATAAGACGGCCCTGTCAAACCGGAATGTCCGGCTGATGGATTCCATTGGAACCTATGGCTGGATCCTGATGCAGGATCGACTGAACCGTGAAGCCATGGGCACATTGCCCGACTTTGAAGCCCTGTTTGCTTCAACGTCCAGCATGGAGCTGATCAAGCAGGTGTCTTAGGACACCTGCCGTTCCGCCCTCCTCGCCCATTCCAACGACCGGATCAAATATCATGACTCTCCCGTTTCTTCCTGATGATGCGCCCTTCTCCAGTGATCAGAAATCATGGCTCGCTGGTTTCTATGCCGGTTTGCATTCCCAAATGCTGCAGGGCCAGAAAGCCAATGCACAGGAATCAACCGCCAGCCTGACCGCTCATATTCTGTTTGGCACGCAGACGGGCAACTCGGAATCGATTGCCGAAGATCTTGGTGCAACGATGCGCTCCAACGGCATCAATGCAACTGTTGCCGCGCTTGATGATATCGAGGTCGATGACCTGACCAAGATGGATTATGTGTTTGTCGT
>CAXXSO010000048.1:0-84547 GCA_963676965.2 uncultured Cohaesibacter sp. | reverse complement strand
TTGGCGTTCACCGCCTTGAACCGACTTCCATCAATGGCAACCAAATTACCATCAAGCAAGTCAAGGCCACGACACAGGGCGACAAACTGTTTACAGGCTTTGCGGATGGCCGGGCCATTGTCTTTCCTAAAATCAGCAATCGTTTTGAAGTCCGGCTTCAGGCGACACGTCAACCAGAGAAGTTCAAGATTACGACCACATTCACGCTCAAGACGTCGCGACGACTGAATCTGATTGAGATAACCGTATATGTAAATGCGCAACATCAAACCGGGATGATAGCCAGGACGACCTGTATTCTTGGGAATGGTATTGAACCCCAAAGCGGACAAATCCAGCATATCGACAAACGCATCAATGGCCCGAGTTGGGTTATGCTCTTCGATGAAATCATCAAGACAGTCCGGCAACAACGCGACCTCAGAACGCCCAATACCTTCGATAAATCGTGACATGCCAAATCTCCGATTCAACCTCAGATGAGTATACCATCAATCGCTCATAAATGGGGTTTTCACACAGCCTCTCCGCACTCCTGCCAACCGACTTCAGAAATGCTGCATATCTGAACGAATGGCCGCAATGGAGAAGCTGGCTTTTAGGAAATTGCTTTTGGTGAACGGCAGGAATGGACCAAAAATGCTACTCTTGGACCAAGAAGAGCGATGAGGCTTTGGGTGTGGATGCTTCTATCGTGCAAGCTGATGCAAAGCGACTGAACAAAGTTGAAGCATCAGACTGGACGCCAGAACGGATCACGCGGGCAACAGAAGAATACTTCGAGCCCCTTGATGATGCCGCTTTCGGCGCTGCAACGCCCGTGAAGCCAAAGGTGCTATCGCCCGTTGATCCGACAGCACGCTTTACCGGGGCAAAGAAGGCCTATTCGATCTTCGCCTATTCCACCAACTATCTGGTGGACCTAGATAATGCCGTGATTGTTGATGTTGAAACAACCGCGCCGATCCGACAGGCGGAAGTCAATGCAGCACTGGAAATGGTTGATCGTGTTGAAGAGAAGTTTGGTATATATCCAGAGCGCTTCGTCGGTGATGGTGCTTACGGCAACGCGGAAACACTTGCTTGGCTTGTTCATGAAAAGGGTATCGAGCCACATGTTCCTGTCCTCGACGGATTGCAACGGCTCGATCAGACATTCTCGAGGGCCGATTTCAAATTCGATCATGAGAATGACCAATACATTTGCCCTGATGGCAAAGACTTGCTGCCCAGCCGCCGTCAATTCAAGACGATCCGACCCAAGGTGAAGGACGATGAAAGCATCCGGTATCGTGCTGCAAAAGCGGACTGTCAGAACTGCGCATTGAAGTTCAGATGCTGTCCCAACACAGCTACCCGACACATCACCAGATCGATCCATGAAGGAGCGCGAGACTTCGCACGAGATCTAGCAGACACGGATGCCTTTATCGCCTCAAGACGCGCCAGGCGAAAAGTGGAAATGCTGTTCACTCACATGAAGAAGAAGATGGGGCTGAATAGACTGCGTCTTCGAGGACCAAATGGAACAAAAGACGAGTTCACACTGGCAGCCACAGCCCAGAACCTGCGCAAGATGGCAAAACTGATCCCGATCCCGGCGTGAAACGCCATCAAAACCCGCCTTACCGCGCCGGATCTTCCCTCAAAATCTACGACTTTTTCAACATGGCGTAATTCCTAGTTCGTGCAAGTCGGACAGCCAAGTGCAGCCTGCTAAAATGCAATTTGGCAATCGAACAGGAGGGAACCGATGACGACCTATGTTGGACTGGATGTATCCTTGAAAGAAACATCTATCTGTATCGTTGACGAGAATGGCATGCGGATCAAGGAAGGCATTGTCCCCTCTGATCCTGACGAGATCGCCGGATATCTGGACAAGCATGCACCATCGGTTCACCGCGTCGGTTTGGAATCTGGCCCAACGTCCAGTTGGCTTTGGCGTGAACTGAAGGCAAGGCATCTGCCGGTGATCTGCATCGATGCTCGCCATGCCAGTGCTGCTCTGTCGATGCAGATCAACAAATCGGACCGCAATGACGCCTTGGGCCTCGCCCGTATCATGCAGACTGGCTGGTTTCGCCAGGTTCAGATCAAAAGCGAAGAAAGCCACCGCATTCGTTCCCTCTTGAATGCACGCAGTCTTCTGGTTCAGATGCGCCGAGATATCGAGAACCAGATACGCGGTCTGTTCAAGTCCTTTGGCCTCGTGATTGGGCGAGCCAATGGTGGTATCTTTTTGAAACGGGCACAAGATGTCGTCCGACAGGCTCCGGAACTTGCCGATATTGTATCACCGTTGCTAACCGCTCGCGAAGCCATTGATCAGCAGCGCCTGTGCTTGGAAAACAAGATCAAACGCCTTGCTCGCTCCAATGAGCAATCCCGGGCTTTCATGACTGTACCCGGCGTTGGCCCAATGACCGCGCTTGCCTATCTGTCATGCATTGATGATCCAACCCGCTTTACACGATCCCGGACGGTTGGTGCCTATATCGGCCTGACACCAAGGCGGTATGCATCCGGAGAAATGGATTGGTCCGGTCGCATATCAAAATGTGGGGATGCAATGCTGCGCAGCTATTTGTTCGAGGCGGCCAATGTTGTGCTGACCCGCACTAAACACACCTGTTCGCTAAAGGAATGGGGCATGGAAATTGCTGGCCGATCTGGTGGAAAAAAGGCCAGGGTCGCAATAGCTAGAAAATTGGCTACCATTCTTCATCGAATGTGGCGTGATGGAACATCTTTTAAATGGGAAACCGCTTGATTGGGAATTACTGAAGCAATACGAGATCGCCCGGATATAGGGTGAAGAATGTCCCTGCCGGGACGAATGGCGGTGATGAGATCGACCAATTCCGTGCGAAGAGAAAGTAATCTTAAACGCGGTTTCAACATTGATCCATCAACGCTTCCTTGCGCCACAATGCAGAGGCAATACACCTACTGCGAAGAGAACGATGGAACCGGCAGGAACAAAATACAACTCAGAGCATCTTGCGGAATTTGAGAACAGAATTGGCGGATTGAGGTCATTTCCTGCAGGAGCGAGATCCGTGGTGCCGCTAAGGCGAAAGCGGCTATTCAGGGGACCAGGAGACGCATCTAGGCTGCGACTACCAGTTCGGGTGGGTTGAGGACATTTCCCGCTGGCTCGAGATCCTGAAGGCTGCCAACAGAAGCGGACATTCGTTAGAACTAGAAGCTCGCCCTGGCCGCTGCGGTATGGTCGCTCGGCAAGTGGGCGCTCGCTGCGCCGAAGAGCGCAATCAAGCCCCCCCCCGGAGTTCGTGCTGATGGCGTATTGAAATTGATAAATCCCCAGCCCCGCGAGACATCAAGGTTGCATGACAATAAATTTACAATTATTGAAATATGGGGGCCAACTTATGAAACTCGTCAGCCAATTCAAAGATTTCTTAGCCGATACTGTCAATCTCAATCAAACCCGCATTGCCCGACTTGAAGAACGGGTAGAAACCATTAAAAGTTTCATTCGAGGCTCGGATTGGGAGCCGAAGATATCCACGTTCATCAAACAGGGCTCGTGGGCGCACGATACAATCATTCGCCCTGTGGATGGTGGCGAGTTTGATGCAGACCTTCTGGTCAAAGTGCACGCAGTAAATGGTTGGAGTGCTGCCCAGTACGTCAAGGAGTTAGGGCGTGTTTTTCTCGACAGTGGCCGCTATTGCGACAAAACTGTGGTTTACGATTACTGCGTCACGATCACCTACGCAGACGACTGTAAGATCGACATTGCCCCCTTGGTGATGGACCGCAAATTCCAAGGTGCCTTGGAAGTCTGCAACAAGCGCAAGGATGAGTTCGAAGATTCCCAGCCCTTAGAGTATACGCGTTGGATGCGTGAGAAAAACGGCTATTCGGGGAACAACTCGTTCCGTAAAGCCACGCGCCTCATCAAATACAACCGCGATATCAAGAAACGCTTCAGTTGTCAGTCTGTACTGCTGACAACTCTGATCGGTCATCGTATCGAGTGGTTTGATAAGGATTCGAGTGCATTTTGTGATACGCCGAGTGCCTTGCAAACCATCATGGGTAGGCTAGATGACTGGCTGCAAGCGCGCCCCGACAAGCCGGCAGTTCCTAATCCTGCACTTCCGGCCCAGGATTTCGCCGATCTTTGGAACGACACTCAATATGCCAACTTCCGCAACTTCGTGAACAAGTACCGAAAGTGGATTGACGATGCGATCAATGCTACGACCCGATCCGATAGCATAGAGAAGTGGCGAAAAGTGTTCGGCGACGACTTCGCGAAGGGCGAGACTGTGCAGAAGGCTGAGGCCTTGGCTATGCAGCGGACCAATGCGATGCTGCTGGAAAGCGCCGCCCACCTCGACAGCCTCGTCGACAGTGTTATAGATTTCGGCATCGCCATCTTGCCTGCACGGTTCAAGAACCCTGCTCACAAACATGCCCCACCTTGGCAATCTGCAGAACACGTCTCTCGCAATGTCCAAGTGTCCGCAGAATATTCCAATCACAAAACAGATAGAAGCTATCCGGTCCAGAACGGGGAGGCGCTTCCACCACGTGGCGGCTTGTGGTTCGACGTCAGGGTCAATAAGTTCCAACTGGTGCCCGCGGACTGTTATGTCCGATGGCGGATCACCAATACAGGTGCCGTGGCTATAGCACTAAAAAAGGGGCGGGGTGGATTTGAACACCCCACCGAAGTTAATCGTCGCTGGGAGGATCTGCAATACCACGGCGTCCACATGGCTGAAGCCTTTGTCATCCGCAAAAGCGATGATCGTTTGGTCGGCTATAGCGAGCCGTTCTACGTTGTAATCAAATAGGTTGTGGTGCCCGGATAAAAAATTGTTGCAGTGAGCTAGTCATGGTAAAAACAATTGCAGAAGCGTTTCGTGTTTTCCGCAGCAATCTTGAAATCACAGACCTGCAAGAGCAGGCCTTCGCTAGCCGCCAACGCGACATTCGCGGAGTATTGGATCGCGATTTTGTCATCAACGACACGTTTCTAACGGGATCATATCGTCGTAGAACCATGATTAGGCCACTGAAAGAGGCGGATGTCGACATCTTCATTGTATTTGATGTTAAGTACTTTCACCGTGATGGAAAGAAAGCGTTGCTTGAGAGCATTAAGAAGTCACTCCGAAAGACATACACCAAAACTCCCGATATAAGGCCGGACGGTTCGGCTGTGACTATAACGTTCACCGACTTCAAGGTAGACGTGGTGCCCGCCTTTAATCGCAACGGTGGCGGCTACATTATCCCAAGCCTCGAGCTTAACAAGTGGATACCCACAGACCCTAGAAAGCATGTAGAACTATGGACAGCGGCCAACAAAGCTCACAACAGTAACCTCGTGCCTTTGATCAAGATGATCAAAGGGTGGAACAAGAGCCGGAATCTCTTCAAGTCATTTCATTTGGAGACGTTGATCCTTAAAGCACTCGACGGCGTCACGATCACGGATTACCCATCGGGCATGCGGTACGTTTTCAACAAAGGCATCAGCCTCGTGCAATATGAATTGGCTGATCCGGCTGGTTATAGCGATGATGTGGGGGCACACGTGAATACCGAAGCCAAGATAAAGCTCCTTGTGGACCGGTTGACCTAGGCGCGAGACCGATCAAGGGAAGCTGAAGCAATGGCTAAAGCCGGTAACGTCTCGGGCGCAATCGACAAATGGCGCCTGATCGTGCCCAACTATTTTCCGGCATATGGCTGACTCGACAGCCCGAGGTGAAGCAGCGAAAATTAATTGGTTTTGCGTTGATTGCAGAAGTACTTTTGGCTTCTCCCCGCTAAGAGGTATCAGAACTTCGGCCTGGAGATGGTGCTGGTTTCGGAATGATTCTAGGTAGACCTTCACCCGCACAGGTGTGAAAAGCCTCCTAGCTGAATAGCATATGTTCTTAAGGAGAATATTCGTGTCACTAAGCCCCAGGGTCAAAACCCATCGATACCATTGAACTATTGAGGCAAATCAGATTCAATCGGCTCAATCAACGGATTGGAGGCTTGAATGGGACATCTGTTTCGGTTGTCGGATTCGCAATGGGCTGTGATTGAGCCACTTTTGCCGAACGACAAAGGAGGTGCCTGCCGTGTCGATGATCGCCGGGTAATTTCTGGCATCATCCTTGTTTTGAAAGTGGGCTGCCGTTGGTGCGACTGCCCAGCAGACTATGGCCCCTCAACAACGATCTATAACCGGTTCAACAGGTGGTCGCACAAACGGTTCTGGGTTGACCTTGTTGAGGCTCTGGCGATTTAAGGTGCAGTGACCAAAAGCACCGCTATCGGTAGCACCTATGTCAAGGCTCACCGTTCTGCCCATGGCGGAAAAGGGGCGAAAAATCAGGCGGTCGGGCCGTCGCGGGGGGCCATACCACCAAAATCCACATTCTGACCGATGTCATTGGCCGTCCCCGCAGCGCTCTCGGTAGTTATAGTCGACGAGACTTGGCTGTACGCTTTGGCTACTCCAGATGGCGTAGAGAAGCCGCGCCTTCTACTATATTTAGCAAGCGAGTCTTGTTGGTTTCGTAACTTCCCCAAAAGCCAATTTCTGGGAGGTTTCCGCCATACCAAGATCCTTCAATGGCTTTTGCCAACTCAACAACGATTAGGCCTTCTCCGAAGAATGCTGATTTGTTAGGCATAAGAACAAGCAGATTCGAGGCTTTGTTCGGGTCTAGGTCGAGAGAAAAGAGATCTGCAATGGCTGTTGAGGAGTCTAGCGAGGTTTCTACTAATAGGCAGTTGCTTGCGATATTGGCGTTGCGCAAATCCTGTTTGGCTTGCTTTTCATTCGCTTCGGTAACACCTTGTGCTCGTCGATCTTCACAGCGAATTTGATTGAGTTCTTCTTCTGTCGCATCAAGCTCAACCATTCCTTTGATATGAGCTTTATCATTCGCCGCGACCAGAGCTAATCTGCGCGTCCAAGCCTCTTCAGGCCATTTCAGTAAAGTGAAAATCTGCTCGAGTGCTGTTTCTTGATTGTGGCCTGAACGATCATTGTGATGATCGACCCAAATTATGTGCCCATATCCCGGCAGTTGATATTGATTCAGATCGTCACGAAGTTCTACAGTGACAGGGATGTCTCCAGATACGAGAACTGCATTAATTTCATCCAGATAGTGACTGGCTGAGGCCCCCCATGGCAGTGAGTCATTACGAGTCGGAAATCGGGCATCCGTCTCGAGCAAATGAGCAATCTCAACCATTTCAAGGTCCTGTCCACCAAGAAAAAAGTGATAACGGGGTGAAGTAGGGGCTGGTGACGGGGATTTTCGTTTGGCCATAATTGATACTTACAAATTCTCATGCCGACGCGGAAAACTTTACTGTAAGGCTATCATAGCTATCAGATTGGTGGTCTTCAGCAAAGTGGAACTACTTACGAATGGCCTAATCATGACGGTTCTCTTTGGGTCGTATATCTCTTTTCCTGTCTGAATCCGCTGTGTGCAGAAGTTGGGAACTGTTCTGTGTTCTGCTCTGCGGGGAAGGGGAGTCTTCACAGGAAGGTGAAATTGGATATTTTATCCATAATCCAAGAAATATAGCAGCAAAGAGGCTAATAATAATCCCGTATTTCAATGCTCTAAATGTAAATCTCTCTTGAATGGTCCTGCCCGAAGAGCCGACCAGCCGGTAAAGCACAGCGTAAATTATTCCGCTGATAACGAGAAAGGCTATTGCTCCGTAAAAGAGGTCTACCCAAATTGCAGAAGAAAAACTCTGAGAACCGAAAGTGCTATTGTCATTCCAGAAAGGATTAATCGGATTTTTCTGAAACAGGATGTTCATACCAAGGAAGCTGAAAATGAGACTGGCGGCTAGGCCCAACGACGCAAGCACATTGAGGTTTGCGGCAGAATCGGTCTGTTGTTGCTGGTCTATAGCCAGAAGGAAATCGGTAGCGGTATCCAGCTCCTGCTTTACATCTTCATACAGTGAGTTAAGTCCGATAACTTCCCGCCACTGATTATACATTTCAATGGGCTGTACCTGATTGGAAATGCCGGTAAATCTGTATTGATGTGTGAACAGCAAGAATTCTCTTTTTAAGTCGCTGATTGCCCGGTGGAATTGCTGTTCCACTTTCGGATCTGGTCTTTTGTCGTTCCGATCTTCCTCATAGCTGGCAACCACATTGGTCAGTCGTTTGGAAAAGCCAAGCAAAGTTGAATGCTCCAAATAGGCCAATAGACTCATTTGAAAATAGTGCCTTCGGAAATGCTCTTGAAGGATATTGTCAAAATAGTCACCGGCTCCCACTGTCGTAAAGGCATAGCTTGCGAACATCAATCGAACAGCTTTGTCGGGGGTTGCTGGGGACAGGAAAAAACGATCGTAACAGTGTTTTTCTTCGAAGTCTCTTAGGAACAAGGGGTTGTAAGGCATGGGATCAGCGCCAGAGCCATCCGCAAAACATAATCTTACCCAGTCGCCCCGGCTGACCGTTGACAAGCAAGATGGCCCATCACAATTCTGTTTTGACAGCGATAGAAACGTCATTATGGGGATGCGCTCATCCATGATATGTCGGCAGGTGAAAGGCATGCCCTTGCCAATTGTGGTCATATATGCTTGGTCTGATTGACTGACATTGACGGGGTTGAAGGGGGCGATCAATTCTTGCCAGTGTGGGAATAATTGGGGTGAGCGCTTATGTTTGCCCGAATCGTCCAAGGCCTGCCGTCGCTCCTCTATGACTGCGAGACGCTGCTTTGGCTGTTTCAAGATAGGTGTCCGGGACGGTGAGAAAATCAAGTCCACTTGTTCAGGACAAAGGCCTGATCTGTAGCTCTCTTCCTCATCGGCCTTGCTACTAAGTTTAAATGGTAAATGGACAAAGGGGCTATAGCAACGTCGCAACTGATCTGTCAGGGCCTCAACATCTGCAAGCGACAAGACGGGAGGCGAATTTTTGCTTCCCTCATTCCAGCTAACCTCTAGCGCCAAAAGTACGATGCCGGTTGAGGCCAAATAGAGATTGCAGCGGTCTACATCCAGAGTAATTTCTAGCCCTTTTCCCTCATCATGCGCAAGTTTTACCTTAAGCTGCGTGATGTCGTTGCGCTTGAACAAATGTAATCGAGAAACTGCGTCTCTATTCGGGCGATTTGTCGAAGAGATCGGGCGTCTTTGATAGAGAAAATCCTGAATTACTTCATGGAAAAAGACAAATTCGGCATACTTGTCATTTTCATGTTTGATGCAATCTGCTTTGTGGCGCTTATTTTCAGCTTCATTGTTTGTTTCTGCTGTTTGAGCGGCAGATTCTTCTGACCTCTTCTCAATATGTTCCAAAAGATCTTCTTCTTTCCTCCACGCGCTGGAGAATGAAGAAGCGCTTTTGTCTTTTGGCGATTGTAATTCCTGAGCGATTTTGCTCATAAGCCCAGCAAGGCTCTGGGGCAGGTCATCCTCGTGGACGGCTTTTTCATTTTTCAAAGCCTGCCTGTCCAGTTCGACGAATAGGGGCCAGATTAGGATCTGCCTGAAGGTGCGCACAGAGATGCCGCGGTTCTGGCTCCACTTGTCTGGCTGATAGTTATTGTTATTCTCGTTCAACCCCAACAGTTGGCTTTCGGCCCAGGTCTTTCTGTCCATTCGGCATCCCCCGTATGCAATTTCCAGATGTGGGTATCGTCGTGTGCTGCGCTCGAGATTGCAAGCAAGATATGTTGGGAATTCAGAAAAAATGAAATATCGCTTTGTCCATAGGATTTGCCCCAGCTATCAGCCATCAGTCGTCATTCCAATGGAATTGTTTGCTTCCTGATATCTACGGTGTATCCTTGAGATGTGGGTACGGTTTTCGATTAAGCATATGCGTTAAAACAACGACTTGGGCATCGTGACATACATGGTGTGGGGATATTCGAGTTGTGTTTCTTGATAGCTTTAGTGTACCAGGCTGATCCAACCGTGTCCGTGGCGCGTGTCTTTACCTGCGTGGACGACCGGAAGGAGACTGATAAAAGGTGCTAGCGGTTCCAAATCACCACGAAGCTTGATAAGTCCGCGTGTATCATTCATTGGAATAGTGGTCCCGGATCGGGAAGATCGCCGAGTCCACGAGTGCTGTGACGTTCTGTCTCCAATGATCTCGATGGAACGGGCAATGTTGCGTAGCGCACCGAAATCGCACTCCAGCTTGACACCATGCCAACGTCCAAGCCCCTCAATCCGGTCAATCAATCCAGGTATCAGGTTGCTCATGGTTCGATCCTCTGAGCGTAGTTTCAGCGGGCTAAGCAAGCGAAGAGAAAGCCCGTTGCCCAATTCCTGGATTTCCAGTCCTTCATCACGAATGATTTCATGGTCTAGCAGGCGCCAGGGTTTGTCCCAATGGCCGACGCCATTCTCAAATATTGAAATCAGCAAATTTGCGATAAGTTGACAATAGGTGGATGCGAGCCCGAAAAGCACCAATTGGACGATGGCACGTGGACGGCCTGCGCCAACTGGTTTACGGAAGGCGCGCAATACCCACGGTTTCGGGATTTCACGGCCACGAGGGAGACGGCCTATTTCGTTCCACAGGAGATCTAGAAGACAGATCGGACCATCGTTGCAGGGCTTGCCTTCGCGAGCTTGATGGCAGGCATTTTTCGTGAGAGTCGGCCAAAGAGCTCCACGCACCCTGCGTGCGATGTCATATCCACCAATACTTTCGAAGTCTCCTTCAATCAGTAATGATATTGTGGCCCAGCAAAAGTTTTCGGCTAGCTCCGAGGGGCTGGCAGATACCAGATTGGAGCTTACGAACGCGCGAATGTCCATTCCGGTTGCGCTCGAAGCCGTGTTATTGAAGAAATCGTAAGTTGGCGGGCTCATTTTTTGATTTATATGATTAGAAAGGAAGGGCTACCTGTTATGGCAGGTCCCCCGAATGTGTGGCATCGGGATAAACTTGACTGTCCAACAACGTAGACGCGTAAGCTGTCACCTGCAACCAGAAGCTTTTCAATTTTTTTGATAAGGCGGTTCGCTTGTTTTTCGCTCATCCATGCTTCGAAGACCGAGTTTTGTACGCGAACCGCACTATCTTCCAGGACTCCTGCGACCTTGCGGCGGAGCTTGTTGTCGCTGATATCATACGCAAAAACGGTAAACATGATTGTCCGGGGCATATGACACCTCTCAATAATCCATTCGATAGGGTTTGTAGCTTTGCTGGGTCAGAAGCGCTTTTGCATATCGTTTTGCTTGTCGCAATATCAGTTGGCGCCAAGGAATACTGGTGGATGTTTTAGGGTCTTTAATTGATCTGGATAGCCAACGTTCATAGCCCCGAATGATCGCCTCACGGGTCGGAGAAGAAATATGAAAACCATTATGGCCTTTCTCAAAACCTTCAGGTTTGATTGCGCGTTGGGCCGCCAAAGTTACTGCACAAGCCTCTGCGACTGGTCCACGAAATTCTTCAACCAGGTCAGTCGCACATGCTGCATTGCCATTTTTTACTGAATGAAGCACGGCAAAGCCAGGATGAAGACCCGCTCGCAATACAGCGCCTTCAATGTCGTTGGTGAGTATGACGGAAAGAAAGGACAGAAGGGCGTCGAATGGCGTCTCCGGAGGGCGTCTGCGCCTGCGGAGAAATATCCAGGTTTCAGGCAGCATTTGCCCCAGTACGTCCCAGTATAGCTTGGCTGACCGGGCCTCATAGGCCATCAGTGTTGATGTGGCCCCATCTTTGGGAAGTTTGCGTAAAACCCGGTTTATTTCTTCGCACGTCCTTACAACGCTCAAATCGTTTTTCGAGCGGTTCAATCGCCTTAACAACGCGCGCTGATTGTGAATTCTGGCAGACACAATTGCTTTTGCTATCTTGAAGCGACGCTGTTCTTCCAACGAGGCCTTTGCTTGTTCCAGATGGAGCTTTGCATTGATGCCTACGCGTGGCCCGGCCATCCCTGAAATGTCTCCCCCTGCATTCATGAATGCAACAGGAACCCGTGTTTCCAATATCGTGCGCAGTGCTGACATGTCGACTTCAACATCGGGATATATTTCCAACCGGTCAAGCATTTCCGGCCTTAGCCGCAGTCTCGGGCGTTCTGCTTGAGAAACTTCAAGACAATCACCCGTACCAAGTGATAGGCGGGTGCCGGGGCTGGCAAGGTAAAGCGTTCGACGTGAAGGGATTGAACGGCCTGTGCGGTCCTTACTTTCATCCAGTTCAGCGGGAGCATAGGTCGGATTTTCGCCCTCGTCCCATGGATCTTCAATAACGATTGAACGCACGAACTCGCAACCTAGAAATCGAAACCCCTGATCGAAGGAAACGATACGTGTCTTTTCAGGATGCAGCTTCAAGCCTTGCTTGCCGAGTAACTTTGAGGCCTTTTCTCTTGCCTCCTCTGCCAAATCCCGTGTTGGCGCCAGCAGGACGAAATCATCCGCATAGCGAACAATGCGTGATTTGCCATGTTTGAATGCCTCGTCGAGCGGATCGAGAAACAGATTGGCCAAGACGGGGGAAATTGGCGAACCTTGCGGTAGGCCTTTCCCATTGTCGCCATAGGTTTCCAGCCAAAGGCTCACCAGGTCAGTAAAACGCTCGTCATTTACGTGTTCGTTGAGCCGCAAAATCAGATGTTCATGCGAAACATTGTCAAAATAGGACTTGATGTCGGCATCTACAGCCCAACGCAGCCCCTCGCGTCTATATTTGTCAACTTTCCAGATCGCCTGGTCTACGGATCGACCTGGACGGTATCCAAAACTTGATTCCTCGAATATTGGCTCGAAGCCGGGTACAAGAAGTTGCGATGCGGCGGTTTGGACAACACGGTCGCGTACCGCAGGGATCATAAGCTGTCGAGTTCCTCCACTCTTCTTCGGAATCTTGACAGGTCTGGCTATGCGGGGCTGGTAACGGCTTTCCAGCAATTCTTCGACAAGATTTCCGATTTCATGACGTAGGCGTTTCTCAAATCGTTCAATCGTCACATGGTCTGTACCCGGTGCCCCTCCGTTTTCCTTCACTCGGGCAAAGGCCATTGTCAGCGCGGATGCTTCTGCAATGGTGTAGAAAAGACCTTTGAGTTTGCGGGACATGGGACTATCCTCGATTTAGTCATGTGGAAAGTGGCAATTTCCTAGTTTTGCTTGGAACCTCTGTGGAAACTAATAATATGCTGAAAAATATGGATAAAATCACTCTATTTGATGGAATTTTAAAAAATAGCTTGTTGTGGCGGACGCAATTCATGCCAGTCTATGGAAATAGTTTGATTTTATCGAGTGATTTCAGCAAGGCTTAGCTGGTCGGAGATGGCCGTTACCCCGTAAGGAAGGGGACTGAAACGAATGTTCGCAGCGCCCTGCACTTTTGCTCCAAGAGATGGCCGTTACCCCGTAAGGAAGGGGACTGAAACGCATTTCCTGCCAAGCAAGCGTCAAGCTGATCGGAGATGGCCGTTACCCCGTAAGGAAGGGGACTGAAACTCCATTGGTTGGGTCGGTCAGCGATGCCTGGGAGATGGCCGTTACCCCGTAAGGAAGGGGACTGAAACAAAGCCATGATGGCTGCGAGGCTTTGAATATTTGAGATGGCCGTTACCCCGTAAGGAAGGGGACTGAAACACGTTGCTGCCGTATAAGCATGCACGGCCTTATGAGATGGCCGTTACCCCGTAAGGAAGGGGACTGAAACTTTGCAGCGCGGACGGTTGATGGACGTGAACGAGAGATGGCCGTTACCCCGTAAGGAAGGGGACTATTCAGGTCGATCGCTTTGCTTTTGGTGCGAGAGACAATATGTCGCTTGATCTCTTCATGCCTGTGTTGCACTCTCTTTCGGTGCAATCTTGGGGAGTGGTCGCGTGAGGAGATTCCTTGTTCGTGTTGAGGCTGTTAATCTGGCCTCGTCTATAGTTGATACAGACGATCTTTCAGTCATTCGTGGTGGGGGCTTTGCCAATCTTCTGGTTCCGGAAAGACTTCTGGGTGCCTTGGATATGGGAGCCTTGGAGTTGGTTTTTGCCGGAGCGTCGCAAGCTGAAGCCATATTGAACGTAGCAGAAAATGTTGACGAACGGCAGGTCGAGGCGCGCCTGATATCTCTGGCCAGTGGCCAAGAGGATGTTGCCAATATGGAACCCCAATTGGTCGCCATTTTGCCGCATCTGACCCTGTTGTGCGCGGTTGTTCCCTATGAAAGCGGATATCTGGCGGCGAGCCGATATGCCATTGGCAAGATTCGTGAACGTCAGATGATGAACCTGACCATCGACAAAGGTGAGCCACCGGCACAGTCTTTTCGGCGACCTTGCATGGTAGATGGCACCCGACCGGGGAGTATGTCTCTTTCCAAGGGTGGCAAGAAACTGATTGTTTCTTCCAGTGTGTATTCTCGTCAGATACTTGGACGTGAATTGAGGCAAGAAATCTACAGGCAAATCGGAGTGCGTACGGATCGCAATCTGGAATATGCTGACAGTTTTGCCGATCTGGTGAATGATCCTCCGCCGGGCCTTTCTCCCTCCCTGAAGGGTAAGATGGCAGTTGTCTATTTTGATGGTAACAAATTTACAGCAATTCGCGAGCGGGCGATCCGTAATGATCAGCACGGTGGTGGTGATGCCGTCAGGGCGTTTTCAGAAGCTGTTACCAAAGCCCGCGCGCTGTTTCTGGATCGGATTCTTGATAATCTGGAAAATGACAGTCGCATGTATTGTGATGGCAGACGTCTTCGTTTCGAAATCCTTATGTGGGGAGGAGACGAAGCCCGTTTCGTCCTTCCTGCTTGGAAACTGGCCGAAATATTGCCCATTCTGGCGGATGACATGGAAGGAGAGCGCTGGGCGTTTCGCGGTGAGACGATGACCAGTGCGATTGGTGTCCTTGTTTGCCATCACAAGATGCCGATCACACGAGCTGTCGCGATGGCGGACGACATCGTCGACGAGATCAAGGCCTATCAGCGCGCAAAGGAAGGCAAACCGGAAAATGTGCTTTCAATTCAGCTTATTGAGAGCATTGAGCCTCACGTGGGTGGTATTCGCGGGTTTCGTCAAAAACTCTACCAGACTTCAGATGCTTCTGCCTTCGTGGTTGAGGGTGCTTCGGGCCTTCGTAGTTTTATCGATAGCTATCGGCGGATTACGGATCCATCAACCGGATTGCCGCGAAGCCAACTGTATAATCTGATCTCTGAAGCGCGCTCTCAAGGGTTGCCTGGACAACTGGCCGGAGAGGCAAGTAATCTGGAAGAATTGCTGCAAACTGCGGTAGACCGTAGTAGAGGCGAAAATGGTGAAGATGTTGTCATGGCCCTAAAAGCCGCGCTCCTTGATCCGGCTTTCGGTGTCTCCGCCGGAGCTCCCTTCGTTGGCCTAGTTCGGATTGCTGAGACATGGGATCTCATGCGCCCTTTCATGGTATCCAGTGAGCTAGAGACGGAGATTGGGTGAAATGAAGTGCTATAATCTTACTATTTCCCTGACAGGCCCTCTGATGATCGCCGGGATCGAAGCCATTGCTCATGGTGTTGATGCGCCGTTTCTGCGAAATCATGAGGGCAGGATCATAATACCTGGTTCGCAAATTCGAGGGGTCGTGCGCCATGTCATGCGGGCCATGGCTGCAAAGAGTGACAGACTGCCTGAAGAGAAGGTTGACCGTCTTTTCGGGCAAGTCTCGGCCACAGCAGGGGAAAATGCTGATGAAGCATTTGAAAGCAACTCAAGTGCCTGGGAGCCAAGGTATGGAGAAATAGAATTTTCCGACCTTGTCATTGAGGGACGAGAAGACCGTTCATCAGCTATGACACGTGTTGCTGTCGATGGGTTTACCGGAGCAGTTTCTCACGGCAGTCTTCAAGTGCTTGAACAGCCGATAGCTGTTGGAGAGACTATTGACTTCTCTGGATATATTGAAATTCAGACGAAGGATGGTGATGAAGACGAGATGGCAGATTGGGTGCGTAAAGCACTCATACTGACACCTGCGATAGGGGCTCACAAAAGTGCAGGTTTTGGCAAAATTGAGCGCATTCTGCTCGAAAATGGTGTTGAAACAAAAACGGAGCATGCAGTAGACGAGGGTGTGATCGCTCAAATCGTCAGAGCTGGCGCGGCAGAGGTCGTGCTGGTCTTCGATGCCCCCTTCCTTGTTTCCTCTGGTCGTTGGAACTCCAATCTTTTTACCGGTTCGCCTGATGTGCCGGGATCTGTCCTCAAGGCCGCGATCGCGCAATCTACAGGAGCCAATGAGACAGATAGTTCTTTATATCAGAGTTTGGCAGGCTGTGTGATGGCAGAGCTTCGCCCTGCCAGAGAAGATGAAACCAGACCGATGACACCTCCGCTTTCGCTTTATTATTTGGAAACTATGGGCGAACTTCTAGATGCCATTGATGTTTCACCGAGCGATTGGGCGGAAGACGGTGAAATGATTTCCTTCGCAATGGACTGGAAGGAAGGTTCCAAGCCTTTTGAACTAAGAAGCCAGAGCTATCCACGTTCGTTCGATGCCAGCTATCATGTGCGCACGCATACGGCAATCAACGACAGCGGGACTGCTGATACCGGGAAATTATTCACTTTCGCAGCGGTCGAGCCCAAAGATTTTGTCTGGAAGGGGCGAATTTCCAAGGGTGCTCTGAATGATGATGAGTTTGCCGAGCTTTTACGGGCGTTACCGGGTCGGCTTTTTGGTATTGGCAAGACACGCGTATCCGCTAGTCTTTCTATACAGCCTTTCGAGCCGATTTCTGACAGGATTTCTGGCGAGGTGATCATGGTTCTCGAGACCGATGCGTGTTTGCATACGCCGAATGATCTTTTCGCTTTTGGCGATGAGCCAGCTGAAGAGCAGCTTCGATTACAATACCAAGCTTATTTGGCCGGTGCTCTGCGTGATCGTACAGGAAATTCGATAGTTTTCTCCGACGAGGATCTGAACCTTAAATTCTATGCCTCTCAACGGCGTCTGGGCGGATATCTCTCGGCACGATACGCACCCACAGACGATGGTTACTATCCTTGGTTGGTGACAAATGCTGGGTCGGTGTTCCGCTTCGTTGTTCCCGAGGGATGCGAGGTTGCGTTGGAAAGCTTTGTTTCGTGTGGCCTCCCTGTTCCTGCAGGGTTTGATACTGCTCGCAAGCATTGGCAAGGCAATCCTTTTGTGCCGGAGAATGGTTTTGGCGAAGTCCGGATGAGTTCGGCTAAATGAGTGGGGCGATGAACATGCTATTGGAATATATTCGCTTTTCATTCGAGCTTGAACTTGCCAGTGATTGCCATATTGGAGATGGCAAGGACAAAGCCCTGGCCGAGCTGCGGCCCTTGATGGAAAATCTGAGCACGGATGTTGACGGCGGAAAATTGGAAACGCGGGTTGCGACAATTGTTCGTGCTTATGATGGTTCGCCATGCTTGCCCTCAACCTCGCTCAAGGGTGCACTGCGGAAACAGCATGAATTGCAAATGGCTAAAGGTGAGCTGGAAGGCTTTTTTGGTGCGATCAAGGAATGTGACGAAGGGGCAATGGGGACGTTCGCCCTTTATGCCGGCAAGCTAAAAGGAACAGATGATAGCGTTGCGGTAGGGTTGCCTTATTGGGAAATGAAAGAGCAGACTTGGATTGCCACTCATGTTGCCATTTCTCGCGAAACCGGTACTGCTGAGCATATGAAGCTTTTTAATCAGGAAATGCTGCCAGCAGGTGCTGTCTTTGAGATTGACGGTGTCTGGTTCGGTACTTTGGATGAAGCAAGAGATGGACTTGCGGTTTTGCTCGCTCCCTTCGCAACACGCGATGGTCTCAGCATTGGCTCGGGAATAAAGCATGGCCTTGGAGTATTTCGCTTTTCCAAGAACAAGGAACAAGTCTTGTTGAAGCAGACCCGGTTTTTGCCAGCTACAGGCGTAGTTGAGGAAATGGTTCCAAAAGGGACGTTGACGATCCAGCCGCAGGGCAAAGGGCAAGAGAGGATTAATCTCAAGCTATTTTGCGATGGCCCGTTTCTCTCGGTCGACCCGGCTCGACGCAAGGGCGAAAATACAGCCAAAAACTGCATCAAAGCCCTTAAACGCAATGATAAGACGCCAGTTCTCCATATCCACTCTTTGGTTGGTGCGTTGCGCGCGCGTGCTGCATTTCTTTCCGAGTGTGAGGGTTATGGTGGTGACAGGAGATTTCGCAAATCTTCTGAATGGACCAGCCCTGTCGAACTAACATCGGTTGAGAGGCTTTTCGGAGTTGGAGGCTGGCGTGGTCTTGTTCGCTTCTCTCAACCTGAAAGTGCCGGTGCGCAAGAGAAAGGTAGTTTGACCTCTATTGCCATTGATCGGTTTTCTGGCTCGGTGTTGGACTCAACGCTTTTTGAGCACGAGGTTTTTGTCGGTGTCGAGCTGGATGTCTCGCTTTTATTGGAAAAGCGCACTTCGCCCGATGGAGTGGAATATCCAACCAGGGAAGATCGGAAGCTCTTCATGCTGCTGCTTGAGGGCCTCCAGGGGGATGTGCTGATGCTTGGTCATGCAACCAATCGCGGATTTGGCTGGTTCAACGTGGAAACGACCGACTTGGCCGCAATGAAGGAGAATGGCTGATATGGCTACGGCACCTTATCGATTTATTCCGATTGAACCGGGTTATGTTCAGGCGGCTCCAGTTAAACGTGAAGATATACGTTTTGACAAACCATTGGCGGAAGGCAGTCTTTCCGCTGTGATTGATGTCGAGTGGACAGCAAAAACCCCAATATGTGTCGGTGCGAAGGAGGATACTTCTTCAGAGGTGAGACCCTTGAAGATTGGGAAGCGCTATTGTTTGCCTGGAACCAGCCTGCGGGGCATGTTGCGATCTGCTGTGGAGATAGCAACCTTCTCGCATCTGGGCCGTATCAATTCCAGCCATCACCATGGTGTGCGGGATTTTGCCGGTATGGGTGACTATCACTCGGTTAAGGTGGGAGAAGTCAAGGCAGGTTGGCTAAAGCGGGAAGGAGGAAGGTGGAGGATCTATCCTGTGCGGCATAGGGACGCTCGCTTTGTCTTGGTTCCTATTGATAGCCTTCTTAATACATTGTCTGAACAGAATAGAGTTGATTTCTCGACTTGGCAGACAAGTATGTCCGTTGCAGAGAAATATGCGCAGCTACCACCAGTCTATCAAATGCGGCCAAACAAGTATTTTTATGCGCTGGAAAAGGAGGGTAAAGGATTGCCTCGTGCTTGCCTGACGAGAGATGCTCCCGGTTCATCGAGGACTTTTCAGTCTAGTACGCATCCAATCAAGGATATGTACGTTATTTGTACAGGTCCTTATCGTCAAGAGGCAACGAGAACCTCTAACCCTAGAGCGGAAGAAGGGACACCCAAAAAGAACGAAGCTCTTTTCCCTGGACCCGGCATTACAGGTTACCTCATTCCGGATGCCTGGATGGATGTGTTTCATGGCATGCATTCGGAATATGCCCGAGATGGGGGAAACCCACGCGGAGCTTGGCGCACATGGTTGCTTGCAAAAGGGTGGCAGGGTGAGTTCAAAGGGTTTAAGGCCAGCAGTGACGAGGAAGCAATTCCGGATTGCATGAGGGAGGAAAAACTCGGAATTCCGGTTTTCTGGAAAGGGGACATAGCCAATCTGGAGAATATTGATCCTGATGATCCACCGGCCCCGGGGCTGCAATCATTCTGGTTTTCTCTTTCGAGAGTTATGCGCGTGCCACACGGATATTCGGTTGGTGATGTTGCTGGACGTCTCTATTCTGAAGCCAATGGTTATCACTTGCCACGGATGTCGGAAGAGGATGGGTGGGATTTTGCGCGCGCCATGTTTGGTGAAGTTGATGGCGCAAATGATAGTCCTGAAAGGGCAAAGCCTGGTAAACGTGCCGATGGGACGAGGAGAGAAGATGCACAGCGTGGCCGGGTTGCCATCGGCTTTGCGTTTGCCCCGGAAAATACAAGGCCGGAATCTGCATCCAGGAGAGGTGTTTTTGGTCAGCCGCGCGAAAGTTTCTGGCCATTCTATCTGCGACATGGAGATGTTGTTGCAGATGGGATTTTGGGCAGTGATCGTACCGTAAGCTACTCCAGTGAGGCGGCTGTGCCTGCTGGGAGAAAGCGTACCGTTGTTCGCAGCGCAGAAGCTCCTGCATTTCCTGGAGGCAATGGCAACGAGAATACCGAGACAAATGTGCGGTTTTTGCCCAAGGGTACCATTTTTACAGGCCAGATCAGAGTTCACAATTTCCATCCGGTGGAATTTGGCGCGTTACTGTATGCTCTGACCTTTGGTGTTGAGGATGGGTCTCTTTGGCATCAGCTCGGAAGGGCCAAAGGGATGGGGCATGGTGCTATTTCGCCCCGAGTGACTATCGCAAAGTGCGATTTGGTCCACTCCCCCGATGACGAGGCTGCTATTGGAAACAACTCCAGTGTTTCTCAATGGATCGGGCACTTCCGTGACTGGATGAACAAACAGATGGAGGTTCGGGATCTTCCTGCGCATGCTGATCATCCTTCCATCAAAATGCTGGAAGCAATGGCCAACCCGAGTGTTGGTGATACGATGGCGGGCCAGCATAAATTGGATACGGGCGAGTTACCGGATTTCAAGAACTGGAGGGATGTTTCTGGAAGCCAAGATGGAACAATGAGTGGCCCTTATCCACTTTCGAGCCCTCTTGATTTGAGTTAGAGCGTATCCCGAAAAGTGTGTATGGTTTTCGGATAAGGATACGCTTCAAAACAATGGCTTGGGCATTTTATTCAAATCCTCTGAGCCGGATGTCTTCAAAACGCGCTAATAAAGCATGATTTTTTTCTGGCATTAGGTCTGTGGAATGATTTAAGATATTGAAAATAAAAGATAAAACAGGGAGACTTTTGAAATTGTACTCAAAAATTGAATTTGGAGTGGCTAAATGCAGCCAGGTTAATGGATTGGCCTTGATTATTATGAGTAATTTCAGGAATATCTAGGTGGTCGGGAGTGGCCGATACCCCGCAAGGAAGGGGACTGAGACGGGAAGCTAAGATGTTGCATTTTCCACGTGTCAGGGAGTGGCCGATACCCCGCAAGGAAGGGGACTGAGACTTTCTAAAGAGAGCCGTGCATTATTCATGTCCCAGGAGTGGCCGATACCCCGCAAGGAAGGGGACTGAGACTGACTGTCGTCGTGAATCAGAGTCAACGCCTCCAATTCACGGAGTGGCCGATACCCCGCAAGGAAGGGGACTGAGACGTGAACATGCCATCGGAGCGACTTGCTCCATAATCTGGAGTGGCCGATACCCCGCAAGGAAGGGGACTGAGACATGCACCTGCCGAATTGGAGAATGCCGTCGCATCCACGGAGTGGCCGATACCCCGCAAGGAAGGGGACTGAGACGTAACAAAATCAACGGTTTTTTTTAGGAATTACGGAGTGGCCGATACCCCGCAAGGAAGGGGACTGAGACCCACCATGGAAAAATACAGGGTTTCCCCATATTCGGGCTCAGGGAGTGGCCGATACCCCGCAAGGAAGGGGACTGAGACGTAGGCGAGCTCCCAGAAAAGCCAGCGGAAAAGGAGTGGCCGATACCCCGCAAGGAAGGGGACTGAGACATCGCCTGCCGCGCGAATCCAACCGCAAATGCGGAGTGGCCGATACCCCGCAAGGAAGGGGACTGAGACGCATGGGTGCGGAAGCAATCGCTTCAAACACATTGTCTGCCAAATATATGGGTTCCTGAGCTGCTCCAGTCAGGATTTCATCGCCGTTTGCGGCATACGTTTAGGGTACCTGTTCTATTAGATTAAATTCCATATGATCCCGCGCGACCATGAAACTCTCCTTCCACGCCTTTGAAGACATGTTTGAGGGTGGATTGAATTGGATGAAGTAACCCACCACCAGCATGCGGCAGGTTTCATCGACCGCAGCCATATAGTTGAGATTGGGGAATTGATCGCCATCTTCGTCGGGCTCACTCATGAAATCATTTCTGGCCAGTCTTGTCCCCGTGATGGCTTCAAAAGCGAGGAGCTCATCGAACTGCTTTATGCATTCATCGGACAAATCGGAGTCGAATCTGTAGTAACCGGAGACTTCACCACCACTGGCTCTTGTCTCGGCGACCACTTTAGAAACTTCATCAGACGTCAACTCTCGAAATTTGAATGATCCACTACCTAAATTTTTCACGCTTATGTCATGGCCCATGCTGATAAACAGGTCTGCCATTTTATGCCTCCATTTCTGCCATTTCGGCTTGCGGTCCTGCCTATCGAGACTGCGAGCCGATTGGTGTGGGGATTGAATTTCAATGTGTCTCATTCTGGCCAGAGTAGGCCTTGCTTTGTGATGCAAATAATATTATTTTATTAGTAATTCGGATTTTTGGTTTTCAGATACTACTATGATATCATTTGTTACAGCATCAAAGGGTAAGGCGAAGCTGCGGGATAATGTCCGCGCAAGACGTCTTGGTATGAATTTGACACAGGCCGGTCTTGCTGATCGTTCGGGCGTTCCTTTGCCGACATTGCGGAAGTTTGAACAGACCGGCTCAATCTCGCTTGAGGCTTTTCTCAAGCTCCTGATGGTCGTGGGCGGGATTGAGGAGGTGATCGAGGCAACGGAAAATCGGGCGGAAGAATTTGCTTCCATCGATGACGTCTTGAAGCCGGAACCTGGCCTCAAACGCCAGAGGGGGCGCCTTAAATGATCGACTTTCAGCCCGTCAGGGAAATCAAGGTTGGTCTTGATTTCGGAGAAGATGCCATTTCTGTTGGTCGCCTCGCTATTCGGGATGGGCGGATCTATTTCGAATATGATGCCTCTTTCATCAATGCCGGGAAGGAGCTTTCCCCTTTGCGTCTTCCTTTGAAGCGTGGTGTTTCAAGTTTCGATCCCTTTCTCTTTGAAGGCCTTCCGGGTCTGTTCAATGACAGCTTGCCGGATGGCTGGGGGAGACTGCTGTTTGATCGCTTTGCCCGATCACATGGTGTCTTGCCGCAGGAAATCTCTCCATTGGATCGTCTCGCCTATATGGGTAGTCGGGCGCTCGGCGCGTTGGTTTATGAGCCTGATCATGCTGTCGGTGAGCAGGAAGGGACCATCAGTCTTGATGCGTTGGCAGATCAGGCCCGGGAGATATTGGAAGGGCGAGCGGAAGATGTCCTTGAAGATCTTCTGGCCTTGAATGGCTCTTCCGCAGGAGCCAGACCAAAGGCTCTACTCGGTGTCGATCAGGATCGCAGTGTGATTATTCCTGGTGTGTCTGATTTGGCAGACGGATTTGACCACTGGCTGATCAAGTTTCCCAACAGTCAAGACGGGATCGACGCGGGAGCCGTGGAATATGTTTATGCCCTGATGGCCAAGGATGCCGGCATTGAAATGCCGGATGTTCATTTGTTCCCGGCTGCGAACGGACCGGGATATTTCGGGATCCGGCGGTTTGATCGTGTGGGTGAGCGGCGCTTCCACATGCATACGGCTTGCGGCCTGCTTCATTCAGATTTCCGAACACCATCGATGGATTATGAGGATCTAGTTGCTTTGACGCAGATGCTGACAAGAGACATTCGAGAAGTTGAAAGTCTCTACAGAATGGCCGTCTTCAACGTTCTGGCTCATAATCGGGATGATCACTCCAAGAATTTCAGCTTTCTCATGGTGAGTGATGGCAATTGGCGTCTGTCACCAGCCTATGATCTGACCTTTTCTTCCGGCCCGCGAGGAGAGCAAAGCACCATGGTGATGGGGGAGGGGCGCAATCCCGGCATTGAGCATCTGAAAAAGCTGGGAAAAGAAGCCTCTCTGCCAAAAGGTCGGGTAGATGAAATCATCGCTGATGTCAAAGCCGCGTTATTACAATGGCAATCTCTGGCGAAAGAATTTGGTGTTTCGCCAGAGACACGGCGAGTGATCAGCAGCAGGCTTCTGATGGAGCCATAATGATTTCCCGGTTTTAAGACGTTCCCGCTGGTTCAAAACGAAGTTCTCGCTTGTCGATTTCCTGCGGTTTCGAGTGGGGGGAAGAAAGTTGACATCGAAGGGGTCACTGGTTCAATCCCAGTTACTCCCACCATCCTTTCTTCAATAAAATCAAATATTTGTTTCCGCATATGTGTGCTGGTGGGAGGTTTTCGTTGGTTCGTTCCTCTATATCCAGTTCCGTGGTTGCTGCTGTAGTCCGGTGAGTATTTCGCGTTGATCTTTTCGGTGGTCCGCGTATCGGAATGACCGACGAATTGTGCGATCTCTGACATAGGGCGGTCGGCTTCGGCCAGCCAGATAGCCGCGCTGTGGCGAAACAGGTGTACGGTGATCCTTTTAAGACCATCCTTGGTCGACGCAGTTATCGCACAACTGATGAGCGTCTTGGCCTCACCTTGGCCGCCCCCTCCCGCACTGCCCCAAAGACGATTATGCGTGATTTGGTTATAATTCCCCTGCTCAAGCTTTTGAAAATAAGACATAAAATGCTAAATTATGACAATAGTCATATCATATTTGACAAATGATAAAACTTGGTGTTATTCCTTGAAACCAGAGTGGCAAGTGGAGGCTTGTCGGAAGGAATTTATGGCCCAGTTTTTCCGAAGGTTTGTGATAGGATGAGGAGGCCCGGTGATGCTGATGCGTTCTGCCGTGGCCGTTTCACCTTCCGGCCTGGTTTCGTGCGTGCGGTGAAAAACAAGTCCTGCCCGTTGCTGTGGTCATCAGCTTTTTCTGCTTCCGATGCCGCTACCATTTCAAATACCGTCGATCCGGTGATCGGCGATGGCAACATGGTCAAACAAGGACAGTGACATGCAACGCTTTCTCAACAATCCCGATGACATCGTCGACGAAACAATTGCCGGTTTTGTGCGGGCCCATGACGATCTTGTGCGCCTTCATGAAGACAATCACAGGGTCGTTGTCTCCCGCTTTGCCGGTGAGAAGGGGCGCGTCGGTATTGTAACCGGCGGTGGTTCGGGGCATGAACCCGCCTTTGTTGGCTATACCGGCAAGAATATGGTTGATGCAGTTGCCGTAGGCGAGCTGTTCTCGTCCCCTACTGCCAAAAGTTTTCTGGATGCCATCAAGGCGGCCGATGGTGGTGCTGGCGTTGCGGTGCTCTACGGCAACTATGCCGGCGACAACATGAATGTCAAAATGGCCACCAAGATGATCAAGAAGGACGGCATTGAGGTGGGCACCGTCGTTGCCAACGATGATGTCTGTTCCGCTCCGGCTGACGAACTTGAAAAGCGGCGCGGTGTTGCCGGCGAGATCTTCATGTGGAAGATCGGTGGTGCCAAGGCCGCAACAGGGGCTTCGCTTGTGGACGTTCTTGCCGCTGCGCAGAAGGCGATCGACAGCTGCCGCTCGGTCGGTCTGGGGCTCGGTCCCTGCACCTTGCCTGCGGTCGGGCATCCGAACTTTGAAATCGAGTCGGGCAAGATGGAAGTCGGCATCGGCCACCACGGCGAACCCGGTGTCCGGGTCGAGGATTTGGGCACGGCGAACCAGATCGCCGACGACATGGTAAAAGTGGTGCTGGATGATCACAATCTGCCTGAGGGCAAGGAAGTGGCCGTGCTCCTTTCGGGTCTGGGCGCAACACCGGTGAACGAACTCTATGTCCTTTATGATCGCATGGCCCAGCAGATCGAGGCTCGTGGTCTTTCCATTCACAAGTCTTTTGTTGGCAACTATTTCACCTCACTGGAAATGGTTGGCGCAACGCTCACGGTGATGGCGCTTGACGACGAGCTCAAGTCGCTTCTGGAAATGGAAACCGATTGTCCGGGGCTTTAAGGGAGAGAACGATATGCAAGCTATTGCAAATAAGGGTGCCGGTAGCATCCTCGCTGAAATTGCCGCTGTGATCGTGGACAATAAGGCATATCTGTCAGAGATTGACGGCAAGATCGGGGATGGTGACCACGGCGTCAACATGGCCAAGGGGTTCGGTCGGGCGGCTCAGGATCTGGATCCCGATGGTACTCTGACCGATGCGATGGAGGTGCTTTCCAACGTGTTGATGACAGAGATCGGGGGCTCGATGGGGCCGCTCTATGGTATGATGTTTTCTGACATGGCCGAAGCCCTTGGTGATGCCGAGACGATTGACCCCAAATCGTTCAGCGCGATGCTTCGGGCTGGACATGACGGGGTGCAGGGTATCGGCAACGCCAAGGTTGGCGACAAAACCTTGCTGGACACGCTGTCGCCAGCCCTCGAAAGCTTTGACAAGGCCATCGCTGATGGTCAGAGTTTTACCGATGCTCTGGCATCGATGAAGGCGGCGGCTGAGGTCGGACGGGACAGCACCATTGATCTTGTGGCCAAGCTGGGGCGGTCCGCGCGCCTCGGTGAACGGTCTCGCGGTGTTCTGGATGCTGGGGCGACATCCTGTTGCCTGATTCTTTCCGGCTTTGCCGATGGCATTTCTGCCCGTCTGACGTGACCGGATGGTACCCATTGGCAACCCGACTTTTGTGAAATGGTGCCGCGCGATGCGCGGTGCCTTTTTTGTTGTCTTTTGTCACTGACCGGTCAGGTCTTGATGGATGACTGGATAAGGGGCTGAGGATGACGCGAGGGGGCGAGAGATGCGGAAACGTCGCAGGCAATGGGTGTTCCAATCCTTCTGCCACACTTGCGTTCTGGTTGCGAAGATTGGGGCCGTGGGATATAGATTCTGGCATGAAACAGGTGGATATCGAAGATATGGTCGCCTTCTTTCGGGAAGTGTCGATACGCATGAAGGAGCAGGCCGATTATCTCGGTCAGCTCGACGGTGAAATTGGTGACGGCGATCACGGCTACACCATGGCGCGTGGCTTTTCCGCCATCGTTCAGGCGTTCAATGATGCCGACCTTCAATCGTTTGACCTGTCCGCGTTGTTCAGTCTGAGCGCTGGGAGCTTTCTGGAAGCCGTCGGAGCCACCGCAGGTCCGCTCTATGCTTCGGGTCTGTTGTCTGCCAGCGACTTGGCTGATGGACGCAACGCCATTCCGGACAGTGAAGCGCCCATGATCCTTGTCGCGATTTGCGAGGGTATTGGCGCGCGCGGAAAGGCGATTGCCGGTGACAAGACCATGATGGATGTCTGGCTACCTGTTGCCCAGACCATACGGTCTCTCCATCAGAAGGGAGCTCCACTGTCCGGTATTCTGGCTGAGATCCGTGCGGTTGCTTCCCGAGGTGCCGAAAGCACCCGTTCCATGAAGGCGGTTCGTGGCCGTGCCGCCCATCTTGGAGATCGCAGTCTTGGTCATATCGATCCGGGGGCCGCTTCGGCTGCCATTATCGTGGAGTGCTTTGCTGATAGTTTTGAACAGAGAGGCTGCTAATGCCCCCGAAGAGAAAGACAGGACTGGCCCGTACCGAAAAGGCCTCTGGCGAAACGACCATTCCTCTTCGGTTCGGCAATGATCCGCTTCTCTGGGCCAGTTGGCTCTATTACGAAGAAGGCCTGACACAGGGTGATATTGCCCGCATCATCGGGGTTTCTCGGGCAACTGTTGTCTCCTATCTGGCGGATGCGCGCACACGTGGTCTGGTCAATATTTCCATCGCGACAGAGCATTTGCGCACCTTGTCCATTTCCAAGGCGCTCAAGGAGCATTTCGGCCTTAAGGACTGTGTGGTGATCCCCGGCGAAGGCGGCGACCGCTCGCTGATCGACCGGCTTGGCGCTGCTGGTGCGCAGGTGCTGGATGAAATGCTTCGCTCGGGCGACACCGTTGGAGTCGGTTGGGGACGGACCGTGCTGGCCACGGCCAATGCACTCAGGATCGACAAGCTCAAGGACCTGCGGGTGGTGCAGGCAACAGGATCCACATCAGGTCATGTCCCTTATGCACCGGCGGCCTGTGCGACCAAAATGGCTGCTGCGGTGGGGGCCGAGTGCATTCCCTTGTCCGCTCCGGCCATCGTCTCCAGCCCGGAGCTTTATGACATACTGACGAGCGAGGCGTTGATCCGGGAGCAGTTGGCATGCCTTGATGAGTTGGACAGCATTGTCTTCGGCATCGCCTCTATGCGTCCAGGCTCGACCCTGCACAGCTCCGGATTCCTCCATGACGATCCGATTTTGCGAGATGCCTATGCGACTGCGGTGGGGGCGATTGCCGGTCGCTATATTGATGATCGGGGTGCGTTGGTCAAAGGGCCGCTTGAGGATCGCACAATCGGGATTTCGCTCGAACAGCTGGCTGCGGTGAAGACCCGGATCGCGATTGCCGGGGGAACGGATAAAGTTCCCGCGATTCTTGCCACCTTGCGCGGTGGCTATTTGAACATTCTGATCACTGATGCCACCACGGGCATTGGCATTCTGAGCGCCGAAGGCAAGAAGACCTTCATTCCCCGAGGCATAAGACAGCAGGCGAATGAGACGAGTGAAACTGCAGGGGCGGTCAGGAGCACCAAAGTCAAGAAGTTCCTGAATGCTCCTGAGGATGCCGTTGATGAGGCTCTGGAAGGCGTTGTCATGGAGTATGCGGACTATTTGCAGCCGGTTAAAGCGTCCAACCGGGCGCTGGTGGCTCGAGATGGTCCTCGTCCGGGCAAGGTGGGACTGGTGATCGGCGGTGGGGCCGGGCATGATCCCTATTTCTATGGTTATGTCGGGCGCGGACTGGCGGACGCCGTCGCGATTGGCAACATTTTCGCTTCCCCCCCTCCAATGCCTATTCTTGACTGCACGAGAGCGGCCAATGGTGGTGCCGGAGTGGTGCATCTTTTCGGCAACTATTCGGGGGATGTCCTCAACTTCGAAATGGCCGCCGACATGGCCAAGCGTGAGGGCATCGACGTGCGCACGGTCATTACCACCGATGACATCGCATCCTCTCGCAAGGAGGAGCGCGAAGGACGACGCGGCGTTGCGGGTAATATCTTTGTCTTCAAGGTCGCCGGGGCTGCCTGCGATCAAATGCTGTCTATCGATCGGGTCGAGGCTCTGGCACGCAAGGCCAATGAACGGACCTATACGGTCGGTGTGGCACTGGAGCCCTGTTCGATGCCTGAGACCCGCCGACCCACTTTCTTGTTGGGGGATAACGAAATGGAAGTGGGCGTGGGGGTGCATGGTGAGCCCGGCATTGCGCGCCAGCCCGTGGCCAGCGCCAACGATACAGCGGACATCATGATCGATCTCATTCTGGAGGAGATGGGCGCAGCAAGAGGTGAGGAGGTCGCATTGCTGGTCAATGCGCTGGGGGCAACGCCTATGATGGAGCTGCACATCATGGCGCGGCGTGTCCGTCAGCGATTAAAGGCCCACAATGTAACCATTGCCCGGAGTTGGACGGGCAACTATTGCACATCTCTTGACATGTCCGGCGTGTCCATCTCGATGTTGCATCTGGATGCCGAACTCAAGGCTATGCTGGACCATCCCTGCAACGCTCCGGCCTTTCGGATTTCTTGATAGCGTGTGAGCAACCCCCAAGGGGTGTTGCTCAGCTAGGATTGGTGGACCTTCTGAGGCCTTTTGCCTAATTGTCCCATTCAGGGGCTCTGGGAGAGGGGGAGAGCAATCTGCCGTCTTTTCTGGCGAGCGCGTGGATTGCCTCCATGTCGCTTGCCGAAAGATTGAAATCGAAGATGTCGAAATTCTCGGAAAGTCGCGATGGATTGACGGTTTTCGACAGAGCGGCGACATTGGGTTGCTGAAGAAGCCAGCGCAAGGCAACCTGCGCCGCGGACTTCCCATAAGCCGATCCAATGTCAGCAAGCCTCTCATCCCTGGGCACCAGTCCATCCGCCATGCCGTAGTAGCTCGTTAACGCCATTCCATGCTGTTTGCAGGCATTGAGCACCAGTTTCTGTGACAGATAGGGATGATATTCGACCTGATTGGTGACGATCGGAGCCTTGCTCAGGCTGACAGCCTGATTTATCTGGCTGACCGTGTAGTTGCTGAGGCCGATATGACGGGTCATGCCCTTATCTACAGCCTTGTTGAACTCGGCCATCTGGACGTCCATGGGCACTTTTTTCACAAACGGCCAATGGAGCAAAAGCAGGTCGACATGATCGACGCGCAGTTTTTTCAAGCTGTCTTCTATGGATGGCAGGAAGTCTTTGGGATCGAAGTTATCAATCCAGACCTTGGTGGTCAGAAAAATCTCGTCCCGGGGGATCCTTGAAGCGACTAAGGCTTCGCCGACTGCATCCTCATTGCCATAGGCCTGTGCCGTGTCAATGTGACGGAATCCCTGTTTTATCGCCAAAGGCACCATCTTGACGACATCCTTGGGTTCCATCCGAAACGTTCCAAACCCGAGAGCAGGCATGGTCGCCCCATTCGAATGCACATAAAGCATTGTCAGATCCTTCCTGATTGCAAGGGGTGCTTATACTGATTGGTCGCCTTGGGCATCTTGAGCAAGATACAAACGACAACACCCCCGGAACAAGATGTGCCGGGGGTGCAGCTATCGCGATCAGATTATTTGGTAAGACCGATGCGTTTCAGGAAGTCCTTGTGGCTTTTAACCATCATGGCAGCTTCCGGAGTTTTCTTGGCCCACTCATCCCATGCAGCTTTAGCAGCATCACGGAATTTCGTACGATCTTCTGCAGACCAGTCATAGGTGGTCACACCCATTTCATCCATCTTGGCGAATGCTTCGCCGTTTTCGATCATGGTAACCATGACATAGTCTGCCATCAGCTTCTTATGTGCGGTTTCGATGATGCGCTGCTGAGCCGGGGTGAGGGAATCCCATGCGTCCTGACGGCAAGCGAGCTGGTCCGAAGACATCGAATGGAAGCCCGGATAGGTGGTGTGTTTGGCCACGTCATAAACACCGAGCGAGGTGTTTTGAGCCAGAGTGGAAGCATCAGCGCCGTCGACGATGCCGGTTTCAAGTGCGGTAAAGATTTCGGTGAAATCCATCACGACAGGTTTTGCACCAAGAGACTGGAAAATTTCAGTTTCCAGGCCCGGAGGAGAGCGGAATTTGAAGTTTTTCAGAGAATCAATGTTCGGCAGGGGTTTGGTGGAGCTAAGAGATTCCTGACCACCGACCTGTGCGCCGACATAGTGCATGTTGTAGGGTTTGTAGATTTCGTTGATGGCTTCACGACCGCCACCAAAGTTGACCCATGCAAGATATTGCATTGGGGTGTCATAACCACCCATGGTGTCAGCAACGAACTGGAAGGCTGGGTTTTTGCCGGTTTGGTAGGACCCATTGGTCATGTCGCAGTCGAGGATGCCGGTAGACGCTGCATCGAAGGTTTCAGCTGATTTGACAACGGCGGCTGAATAGAAGAACTCGATTTTGATGGAGCCTTCAGACATGGTTTCGACATCGTCGACAAACTGGGCCAGAAGTTTGCCTTGAGTCGATTCTGGTGCCATCTGTGACTGAATACGCAGTGTCACATCCCCCGCAACGGCTGCAGTCGTCAGCATTCCAAGAGCGAGAGCCGTGGTGACGGCCAACTTATTTTTAATTTTCACCAGAGTTTCCTTTCATATGTTGAAACATCTAGGTGTCCAGACCAGCCTGATCCAGACTCCTCCTCAAACCCTTTTACGGGTCACATATTTGTCAGAAGGACAACCGAAACTCCTCCGTTTCGATCGTTGAAGGCGGAAGCAAACATGTCCTTCAGACAATTCTTCAAATACTCAATCAGGGTATGAAAACCCCCTATATATCAGCCGGTTACTTCTCTATGGCGTCATGTTGAATTTCAATTGTCACAAGGTTTTGCATCAAATGCTCCGTGACATATTGCTTGACGAGCTCCTCGTCTTTCTCAAGGGCTGCATCAACAATTTTCTTATGGTGATGGATGTTCTGCGACACCTTGTGGAAGTCGCGGTCTTGTCTGTTCAGCTGCTGGCGATGGCGGAAGAAAACCGTTTCGTGCGTTTGTTTGAGCACTTCGTTTCTGCAGGCATCAATCAGTGTCTGGTGGAAGCCCAATTCGGCGCGAACCCAGAGAAACAAGAGCTCTGACGAAGGCTCATGATCTTTTGCCCGCTTCTCTATGTGGCTCAAGGCATAGTGAGCGGCCGACAACTTCGCCTCCCAGGCGATTCCGCCGTTTCTGACGGACAGCACGGCTCCTTCGCGCTCAAGCAAAATACGAAAATGCGTCAGCTCATTCTGTAGTTCGGGGAGCTGATCGGGTTTCCTAAACCCTCGCTGCTCCTGAAAATCGATCAGGCCCTGGGTAGAAAGCCGAAACAAGATTTCGCGGATGGTCGACGCAGAGACCCCGTACTCCAGACGCAGGTCTTCGGCTCGTATTCGCTGTTGCGGCGAAAACTCGGCGCTCACCAATCGATCACGAAGGCTTTCGTAAATATCTATAATGTCGATTTTTTCTGTTATCACAAACATTCCGCCTTTTCTCGTGTAAATCCATAATTTCATAATTATTTGAAAATCTCAATGTTTTTTATTGCGATCTCCAAATTTAGAAGTTACCGTCTAAACCAATGGAAGAAGGCAACTTTGTCGTTATTGACATGTGTTGATTGGCTTTTGAAGGGGTTGGAGGATTCTTTCTTGAGTGGCACTTGGCTGCATGCAAGGACTACGAGGTGCAGCTAAACTCCGGAGACGTCACGCCGCAATCGCAAAGCGGTTCCTCTGACGAAGCTGCTTTCTGAGCTGATTGAATAACTGGGAGGAAGCTCTTGAACCCAATTGGTTTTGGGGTGCTCAAAGTTGGTTCTGCCGATTAGCAAACATCCATAATGGTCTGATCTTTGTCCGTGGCATGAGCCATGTGCCGGCTCTGAGCCGTGTCCATTATGGGTCCGGGTCCAATCACAGTTCCATTTTTTTAGTGAAGTCGCATAGGGAGGTAAGGTTATGCGAGAGTCGACTGGAGAACTGCGGGAATGGATCATCCCTTCCGCATTCTTGATTTGTGCGGGTTGGGTTATCTGGCATATGCCAGCATTCATCCTCGATCTCTATCCGCCCGATAACCAAAGCCTCGTTGAAATTCTGAGACAGCATCACGAGAGAAAAGACATCTCTTCTGGATTGCCCGGATTGTTTGGAGGCTATGCAGACGTCATTGACTGGCTTGCAATGGTGCTTGTGCCGGTTCTCTTCATCTGGGGAAGCCTGACAGTCAGGGTCGCGCACGGCGAGTTCAAGCACTGGCGTCAGATAGACCGCCCCACGCTTTTCCTTTCGCGCATTACCATGATCATGATTGTCGTGATGAGCTGCATCATGCTCTATGAGGTCTTCCTTCGGTACGTTTTCGAAGCGCCAACCCTCTGGGCCAACGAGATGACGCAATGGCTGGCCTGCTTCGTCTTTCTGTTTTCCGGCCTTTATGCCATGCAGCAGCGCTGCCACATCCGCATTTTCCTGCTCTATGACATATTGTCCCGCAGAACCCAGCGGATTCTGGATGTTTTTGCCGTCATCATTGTCTGCATTCCCGCATTCTTCCTTGTCTACGGCAGCTACATCCAGGTCTTCGTGAACAAGTTCTACAAGTGGGAAATGTATGGCACCGCCTTCGACCCTCCACTTCCGGCCACTGTGCTGCCTGCAATTCTGATCGTGATCACCTTGATCGCGCTTCAGTCAGTGATCAACATCTTCTCCGACTGGAATGAAGTCAAAGTCCTCCACAACGCCGCAGATCAAGTCGATCAAGAAGAAATTGATGCCCTCAAACGCAATGTTGGAGTTCAATAATGGACGTCGGAACTATCTCATTGATCCTTGTCATAGGTATGTGCCTGTTGCTTGCCATTGGCGTACCTCTGGCTTTTGCCTCGTTCTTCCTGGCCGTTCTGGTCATGATCATGAAGTTCGAGCCCTCATTGCTGCTCAATCCGCTCACCTTTGGTGATGGAATTCTCACCGGACGACCCGGTACGGGGCCTCTGTATATTCTCACGCAGAAGGTTTTCGGGCTTCTGACAGACTATGTCATGATTTCCGTACCGCTGTTCATTTTTATGGCAGCTTTGCTGGAACGCTCCGGCATTGCAAAGGAGATGTACAAGGCGCTTGACTATTGGCTCTCCAGTGTTCGCGGCGGTGTTGCCATCGTGACGTCCTTGATGGCGGTGATCATGGCGGCCATGTCGGGGATTGTTGGCGGGGAGGTGGTCCTTCTGGGCCTCATCGCGCTGCCGCAAATGCTGCGCCTTGGATATAGTCAGTCTCTTGCGGTTGGTACGATCTGTGCTTCGGGAACGCTGGGGACCATGATTCCTCCGTCCATCGTGCTGATTATGTACGGGCTCATCACGGAAACCTCGATCAAGGCTCTTTTCACGGCAGCCTTCCTGCCCGGCTTCATGCTCGCCTCGATGATCATTCTGTATATCATCATCAGAACCCAGCTTTACCCTGAAGACGCTCCCTTGCCGGACCGCAAACCGGGTGATCCCACCGGGCCTGAGAAATTGAGCATGTTCGCGGCCTTCCTGTCGATCCTGATGGCAGGCGTCAGCTTCTTGCTGTTTTTGCGGGCGCTCTTCTTCACGGTTACTGGTCAGAATGCCAATTTCGGTGAGAATGTTGAACCCATTCCATTGGGCATGGCTTGGCATGTTCCCTGGCTTGCCGGTCTGGCTATTCTGGGTGTTGTGCTGGTGTTTCTTGTTTTCGGTCGTGAAAGGTCGGCAAGAGGCTGGAAACACGGCAAAGGACTGGTGCCACCCTTCGCCGTCATCAGTGTTGTGCTTGGATCCATTTATGGCGGCATTACCGGTATTACCGAAGCGGCCGGAATGGGCGCCTTTGCGGTCTTCGTGTTTGCATTGATCCGTGGGGAGGCATCCGTCGGTCTTTTGTGGGATTCGATGATGCGGACCATGAAATCGACAGGTACTATCCTGTGGGTGACAATCGGTGCTGCTGCTCTTGCTGGGGCCTATACCTTGTCAGGTGGCCCTCGCTACATCGCAGATTTGATCGTCGGCTCCGAAATGCCCACGATGGTGATCCTTCTGACGATGATGCTTATCCTCCTGTTTATGGGTGCTTTCATGGACTGGGTCGGGATCGTTCTGTTGATCATTCCCGTCTTCCTGCCGATCGTGCAGCGCATCCCCGTTGAAGAGATCGGGTTCATTGGTCAGCTTAATCCCTCGCAGGTGTCGATATGGTTCGGGGTTCTGTTCTGTATGAACATGCAGGTGAGTTTCCTCTCGCCACCCTTCGGGACGGCGGCCTTCTATCTCAAGTCGGTTGCTCCTGAGAACATCTCCCTGACCGATATCTTCAAGGGGTTCCTTCCCTTTATCGGTGTGCAGCTTCTGGCGATCTCCATTCTTCTGATCTGGCCTGAAATTGTAACCATCCTGCTCTAAGGCCGCGCACCAAATCCGATGTTGGCCGCTTGCGGTCAACATCGAAATCCACGCCAAGAACGCACGGGCGAGCCGATGCAAGCGACGCCTGCTGTTCAAGGCAAAACGACTGATCATCACCGAACGGCTTTCACGAGAGCGGCCTTGCTTAACAAACCGTCTGGCTTTGTCTGTCTGTAGTTCAATTCTGCCTCGCCTCATGTCGCAGGACCGCGGCCGGGAACAGGCATGAGAGAAAACTCTCGATTTATGGAGGAATTAAAATGAAAATTCTTGTCACTGGGGCAGGGGGATTTGTTGGTCAGCGCGTTGTGCGAAAGCTAATCGAGCTTGGAACAATCACGGTAGACGGTGTGGAAGCTCCTGTCACCACTGTCTATGCCTGCGATCTTTTTGGCGATGCCGTGCAGGGCTTGGCCGATGAAATCGACGCGGTCGAAGCGCTGGCCGGTGACCTCACGGATCCGACTATGGTGGCCAAGATAAAGGATATCGCACCTGACATCATTCTCCATCTGGCTGCAGTTGTCAGCTCGGCTGCCGAAGCGGACTTTGATCTGGGTATGAAGGTTAATGTCGATGCATTGCGCTCCCTCATCGAGTGCTGTCGTGCTCAACCCAAGCCCCCGGTTCTGGTCTTTACGTCGTCGATTGCCGTCTTCAGCTGCGAAGGCAATGCAGGAATTGATGAGTCATGCACGCCGATGCCGCTCTCTTCCTACGGGATGGAGAAGGTCGTGGGTGAATATCTTGTGCGCGACGCCAGCCGAAAAGGATTTGTGCGCGGCAGGACCATCCGTTTCCCGACCATCGTCGTTCGTCCCGGCAAACCGAATAGTGCGGCTTCCAGTTTTGCAAGCGGCATCATTCGCGAGCCTCTGGCAGGGCAAGAAGCGATTTTGCCCGTGTCGCGCTCCATCCGTCTTCACATTGGATCGCCTGACATGGCGGTAGGGTCGGTTGTTCATGCCATTTCTTTGAAACAGGACGTAGTTGGGGATCGCGGGGCTATCACCTTGCCCGGCCTGAGTGTCAGCGTTGAGGAAATGGTCGACCGGTTGCGCGCCATTGCAGGCGATGAGGTGGCCGCTTTGGTCAAGGACCAGCCGGATGCCAAGATCGAAGCCATTGTCGCGACATGGCCAGGTTCCATCACGACACCGCAAGCAGAAGCTCTGGGCTTCAAGGCCGATGCGCATTTTGATGATCTCATCATCGCTTACAAAAAAGCCTATGCCTAACCCTGAAGACGCATGGGGCGCGGGTCACGACTGGCCTGCGACCCTACCTTCGACCAGATTCCACTAAAGGAAGCGAATATTATGAGCAAGTACAGATGGACGCGCGATAATTGGCCGATTGCCTGTGCGATGATTCCCTTTTCTCCAGTGTTGCCTGATGGCACTCTTGTTCAGGACGCGCCAGCCGAGGCGTGGGCTGACACGCTGGCCCAAATTGCCGAGGAAGGTTTCACCGAGCTTGATCCGACTGACAGCTGGATGCGGGTTGCGGACCTTGAGAAATCACGCCTTGAAGAATTCAAGGCTGTGGTCAAGGAAGCCGGGCTGACCATTCCGGCAATGTCGACCTCGCGTAAATGCGTGATCGATAAGGATGTGGGCGATGAGATGCTGGCCTATTGCCATCGGTTCCTCGACACAGCTGCCGACCTGGGTGCAAAGGAAGTGGCCTTTGGCTTCTTTGGCCCCTTCACGCCAGCTCAGGAAAAGGTGCTCTGGTTCTGGCTTGCGGAGGGTTACAGCAACCCTGATGATCCGGAGACGTGGCAGCTTGCCGTGAACCGGATTCGCGAGCTGGCCGACCATGCGAAGGAAGTCGGCATCGACATCGCGATGGAGATGTATGAAGACACCTATATCGGCACGCCGGACAGTGCGGTCCGTTTCGTAACCGATGTGGATCGGGACAATGTCGGGATCTGTGCCGATATCGGCAACCTTATCCGGCTTCATCGGCCCATGGAGAAATGGGACGTCATGCTCGCCAAGGTCGCTCCTTTCATGAAATACTGGCATGTGAAGAACTACATTCGCGATGAGGATCCCGAGAATGGCACATTTGCAACGGCACCGGTTCCTCTCGAGTTCGGTGTGATCAATTATCGTGAAGCCATCCGGATGGCATTGGCCGAGGGCTTTTCGAGCCCGATCCTTCTGGAAAACTATGGCGGCGACGGGCTGTCGGTCTGCGGCAAGAATTTGCAAACGCTCCGGCGTATTCTGCCCCGCGACTGAGATTGCTTGGCTAACATTGCAAGAAACGGGAAAAGCCTTGCCGATGATCTGATCGGCAAGGCTTTTCTTTTGTCAGCAACGTAGCGGGATCACTATTTGAGCCAGCCCAAGGTCTCGTCCGTTGGCGTGGCTCCGGGCTTGTATTCAGCACCCAGCGGCGCGGTCCAGCCCAGTTTCTCTGTCATCTCGAAAATGAAATCGTAATTCACTTCCCCATGATCCGGTGTCCCTCGATCCGGAACAGACGCGAACTGGATATGCCCGGTCAAAGGCAGCATCTTTTCCAGTCTCCTGACAAGATCTCCTTCCATGATCTGCAGATGATAGCAGTCGAACATCAGCTTGAGATTGGGCGCGCCGACCTCAAGGATGATCGCCTTTGCCTGCTCTGACGTAGCGAGGAAATAATTCGGAGCATCATAGTGATTGAGGGGCTCGATCAGGATCGTGATGCCGTGTTTTGATGCCTGCTCGCAGGCATATGTCAAATTGGAGATGAAGGTCGCATGCGCCTTCGGACCTCCGGCAATACCCGCCATGACATGGACATTCGGGGTACCAATGCGGGCGGCGTAGTCAATCGCCTGATCAATGGCTGCTTTGGCTTCCTGTTCGCGTCCCGGGATGGCTGCCGTGCCATTATCGCCCGCAGCCACATCGCCCCTGATCGTGTTGAGGCCGAGCATGGTCAGGCCTGTTTCATCAAGGGCGGCTTTCACGTCTTCAGCCGGCACTTCAAAGGGCCAGTGGCATTCGACAGCATCAAACCCGGCCGCTTTGGCGGCGCGAATGGCGTCAGGCAAGGAAAGATCGCTCCAGAGAAACCCGAGGTTGGCGGAAAACTGTGTCATCACTCCCACTCCACATTGAATTTTGTGACCAGATTCTGCACCTGCATCTCGCTCAGGCCTCTTGGGCAGTGGCCTCTGGTCAATATTGCGAGTCGGGCGGTATCCTCCAACTCCTCGATTGCGTTGCACGCGGCTTCAACGTCCTTACCCGCAACAACCGGACCATGATTGGCGAGCATCACGGCAGACCGTTTGCCTGCCAATCCCTTGACCGCGTCACCAATTGCGGCGTCACCTGGCATGAAGAATGGCAGAAGCTTGACCTTGCCGAGTTTCATGATGGCGTAGGGTGTAAGATGGGGCAGGAAGTCATCTTCGTCGACTTCCGGCATCATGGAAAGGGCGACCGAATGGCAAGAGTGCAAATGCACCACGGCACCGGCGGTTGAGCGTGTGTCATAGAAGGCGGAATGCAGGGGCATTTCCTTGGTCGGCTTGTCACCGCTGACCAGCATTCCTTTGGCATCAAACCGGCTCAGTTTGGCCGGATCCAGTCGGCCAAAGCAGGAGCCAGACGGTGAAACCAGCAGCCCGCCATCGGGCGTGCGTGCGGAGATATTGCCGGTTGAGCCGCCGGTCAGGCCGCGATCAAACATCGACTTGGCCAGCAGGCATATCAGCTCGCGCAATTGTGCTTCTTCGCTCATTGACCTTCGATCTCCTCTAGCTTGCTGAGTGCATCGTCAAAGAAGCGAACATCACCAAAGTTGCCTGACTTCAGGGTCAGTGCGACTGTCTTGCCACCTGTATTGCAGAAGGACCAGGGCACACCGGGGGAGATTTCGGCGCTCACATCCAGAGTGGTGATGCCAAGGGTTTTGGTCACGGCACCGGATGTCTCGCCTCCGGCAACGATGAAGCGCTCCGCTCCCTGATCGCGAGCGGCGACTGCGAGTTTTGCCAGAGCTTCTTCGACGATTTCGCCTGCTCGCATCGTGCCGAGTTTTTCCTGAGCGATCCTGACCTGATCCGGCTCTGCTGATGCGTAAATCAGCGGTGCTTTTGCCAAATCCTGAGCGGCAAGCCATTCCAAAGCCTTTTCCGGTCCGTTTTCTGCCAGATCCAGCGGATTGAGCTGATAGCTCGGGGCTGCTTGGCTGTAAGCGGCAACTTGTGCGCGGGTCTTGGCGGAGCAGGAACCGGACAGGATAATCGCTGTTTTTGTCAAGTCGGGAACTTCCGTCTTTGCTTCATCAGCAGACAGAGCGCCTTGTTGCAAATACAAATGGGGCAGGGGCATTGCGATGGCACTGCCACCCGTCAGAAGGGGCATTTCTTGACAGGCTTCGGCGATGAGATAGAGGTCCTCGTTGGCTACAGCGTCAATCACCACATGGGCAATGCCGTCTTTGCGTAGCTCTTCAAGCCGTGCCTTGATCGCCTCGGGGCCCTTGGCAACACAGAGCCGGTTGGCAAGTCCAACCGGTTTGCTCACTTGCGGCTCAAGCAAGCGCATCAGGTTGCTGTCGCGCATGGGAGTGAGGGGGTGGTCCTTCATCGGACTTTCGGCAATGGGCTGTTCGCCGACAAACAGGTTGCCCATGAAGATCGAGCGTCCGTTCTCGGGGAATGCCGGGCAATAGATCGTCTGGTCGGTGCCGATTTCTTCCATCAGGGCTTCGGCAATCGGGCCTATGTTGCCCTCTGCTGTGGAATCAAAGGTTGAGCAGTATTTCCAGAAGAAATGTGTTGCACCGGCTCGTTTGAGCCAGTCATAGGCTGCGCGCACCTCCGGCAGGGCTTCATCAAGCGGGGCGGTTCTGCATTTCAAGGCGATGACTTCGAATGTCGTTGCGTCCGTTGGCTCTTCTGATGGGACGCCCATCCGTAGGGATACTTTCACTCCAGAGCGTGCCAACAAACCGGCCAGATCTGTCGCTCCTGTAAAATCATCGGCTATGCAGCCAAGCAAGGTTCCCATTGGCAATATCCTCCTGGGCATAATGGCTTTGATTGAGTGAGGGCGAGCAGTCTTTTGGCAAGCGATGACCTTAGGTCGATCAACAGACGAGGACTGTTCGCCACATTCCGTGTAGTGTTTGGCCTTGCAGATCAGTCCATGCCGGGCAGGGTAATGCCTGCATTGCGGGCATAGACCTTGGCAACTGCCGCGTCGTCCTCCAAGCCCAGCCCGGTGCCTGCTGCTGCAAGATATTGTTGCAAAGCCGCTGCGGTGATCGGAGCGCCAAACTTGGCACCCTTGGCAATGTCGAGGACAATACCCAAATCTTTCAGCCAGATGTTGATTGCGGAGTGGGGGGTATAATCGCCAGCGACAATATGAGGCGCACGGTTTTCGAGCATCCAGCTGGTTCCGGCGCATTTGGAAATAACCTCGACAAAACTTGCCGGCTCAACTCCTTGCGTCATGCCAAAGGTGATGGCTTCACCCATTGCAGCGATGTGAATCCCGGCCAGCATCTGGTTGACGGCTTTCATCGCAGAGCCAGCACCTGCGCAGTCGCCCAGTCGGAAAACCGTTTCTGCGGTGGCATCGAGTAGCTCTTCTGCAGCGGCATAGGCCTCGGGGGTCGCTGACGACAGGATGGAAAGCTGGCCTTGCGCAGCTTTGATGGCGCCTCCCGAAATCGGTGCGTCCACGTAATGGACACCGACTTCAGCACATTTCGCTTCCATTGAACGCGCAAAATCCGGTGCCACGGTTGCGCAGGACATAACGACTGCGCCTTTCTTGAGCTTGGAAAGAATGCCTTCGTCGCCGATGAGGACGGCCTCGGTTTGTGCTGCGTTGAGAACAATCAGTACGGCCGCGTCAAGGTCCGGCGCGATATCGGCGAGCTCTGCCGACTTTCCGCCCTCGTCAACAAGGCTTTGCATTCGCTCTGGCACAATGTCATATCCGTAAGTGTCATGCCCCGCCCGTATCAGGCTTTGTGCCATGCCATAGCCCATGGAACCGAGACCGATTGCTGCTACCTTCATCTTGGGTATTCCTTCCTCCAGCAATTTCAGCTTTTGGCAAATTGCCTTGCCAACTCCGTAGAGTGTTTGTAATGTAATCAAGTTGATATCGGTACCGATATCGATACCGTTACCGATAACAGAATATTGGATTGAAGACACTGCTCTGTCAAGATCAAATGCGGGAGCGCACAGGACATCGAGTGATGAAATCACTTGAAAACCAAAGGGCTTTTGCCAGCAAGGACACAGGTCTATCATGCCGAGAGTGACATTACTGGATGTGGCCAAAGCTGCCGCTGTCAGCAAGATGACCGCATCCAGAGCATTGAGGGAACATTCTGACGTTGCGGCGGAAACCCGCGAGAGAGTTCGCAAGGTTGCCGCCGAGATGGGCTATGTGCCCAACCAGATGGCCTCCATGCTATCCGCCAAATCCTCATTGATCATTCCGATGATCATTCCCTCGATATCGAACAGTGTCTTTGCGGACATCGTTGCCCATGCTCAGCCGCTGCTGCAGGAAGCTGGCTATCAGATGATGCTTTTCAACACCGACTATTCCCTTGATCTCGAAGAAAAGGCCATTGCTGCGTTGATGGCCTGGTCTCCGGCTGCGTTCATCCTGTCAGGCGTCGATCACACCGAGCAGTCGAAACTGCAAATGAAGAATGCAGGGTTTCCTGTGGTGGAGATGATGGATCTTACTGAAGATCCTATCGATCTGGTTGTCGGCTTCGATCACTTTCTGGCCGGGGCGGATATGGCCCGATATCTCATCGGGCGTGGGTACAAGCGTTTTGCCTTTTGTGGCAATCAGCTCGACATGGATACGAGGGCCTTCAAGCGCTTTGTCGGCTTCAGGGATACGCTCCAAGAAAACGGCTTCATGGCGCCATCGCTGTTCAATATCGATGATCCGGAAGGTGTCCTCACACAAGATGTCTTTCAGAGCATGGTGAATGCCGACAACGGCCCCGATTGCATCTATTTCAGCAACGATGATCTGGCGGTTTCTGCTCTCCTGCTTTGTGCACGGCTCGGGATTATTGTTCCCGATCAGTTGGCAATTGCCGGGTTCAACGACATTCCTCTTGGGCGACAAATCACGCCCCGCCTGACCACGACGCGAACCCCTCGCGGTTTGATCGGTGAGAAAACAGCTCAATATGCTCTTGATGCCATTAAGAGGAAGGAAGGCATTCCGCGGGTTCTTGATCTGAAGTCGGAACTGGTCGCCCGTGAAAGCGCCTGATGGTGCAGCCATTTTAGCTGCACCACTGTTCGTCCTTTCCCCAGAATGATCGCGGTCAGCTCACTGCCGGGGATACCCATGTGAGCCGCGGAACCGAAGTCCCATAGCGGCGGCATTGTTGGCCGCTTTCGGCGCGACAATCCCTTCGGCAGCACTTTTTTCGAACCGGCTGGGGATCCTTGGATCAACACACGGCTTTCCCGTAGCTGACCGTTACGGCGGTGCTTGCGCCAATTCCGGGAAGAATGCCGATCAAGACTCCAAGAATAGACGAACGGGACAATGTCATTTGTGGGGCGGATCAGTTGGCCTTGTCATTGCCATGATCGGCCCCACATCAACTCTACCATGCTTGCGTCAATATCAAGGTTTGGCTTAGCCCCACTTTGCCAAAGAGGCAGCAAGCTCGGGGCAGGATTTTGCCATTTCCGGCAATGTGAGGCCAGATTCTGCAGCCTGCCATGCTTGACGAATGGCCCTTACCCCCGCGGCGGCTCCATTGGGATGACCATGGATGCCCCCGCCGCCCAGATACATAAGATCTAGCGTCTTGCCGGTACGCTGATAGGTATCCACGGCCTGTCCACCCCATTGCCCAGAGCACACGACAGGCAAGGGGCGATCGCTTTCATCAAAGATCGGTGTCATACAATTTTTGAATGATTTTACAAAGCTATCATCGGATTCCCAGTATTTGGCGCGAATGCCGTTGATCTGGAACTGATCCACACCGAGCAGGCGCCAGATTTTCTGATAGGGTGAAAATTCCATCCCGAATCCGGGATTGCGTGTCATGATGTCCCAACCGTTGCGATGGGCATGCAGACACAGGCCAGAGCGCTTGCGCAGAAAGCTCATTCCCCCGTAGCCAATCGAGTTGATATTGACAACGGCTGCATTCCCGCCTGCTTTCAAGACGATATCGTGGTTTCGCATCATCTCGTCTGGGTCTGCGGAAGAAATTCCAAAGGCATACATGACCTTCTTGCCGGTCTTCTGTTCGTGATCCTTGAGTACGGGCATGAAAGCTTCCACGCGCTTTTCAAGGGGAGAATAACCGGGACTCATTAGTTTCTCATCATCCTTGATGAAGTCGACACCGGCTTCGCACAGCTCGGCAATCATCGGGACGGTTTCTTCAGGTAGCAGACCAAGAGACGGCTTGATGATCGAGGCAATCATCACTCCTTCATTCACTCCCATCAGCCGACGGGAACCGTCAATGCCGAACTGAGGTCCCGGATGGCAATTCCACGCGTCCGGCAGAGTGATATCCATGATACGGATGCCGGTGACGCCGCGAATAGAGAAAGCGCCCCCGATGACTATGGTGGCAAGAGCCGCAATATCGGTTCCGATTGCCTCCAGTGGGAAGTCAATCGCGATATCGGCGCGATTAAAGGGACCTCGTAAGGCAGGATCGGGAATGGAAGCGAAGCTGTGAGGCTCCAAATCTTCAACACTGATAACGCGGGCAGCACAGCGCGCTTGAACTTCTTCTGACTCGCCCGGCAACTCGGTAAAGGTGCCTGTTGACTGATCTCCAGCCATTTTAAGTGCAATCTTTTCAGGGCTTTCAGTCGTTTCAATCCTATAGGTCACCCTGATGACGTCGGCGCTCGTATTTCTGTCCTGCATGGGCCTTTTCCTGTATACCTTTGCTCAATCTGGTATTATCATTATACCAGTGTAAATGCGAGACCAAGGGAAATGTCAGTTGTTTTGTGTCCATGCGGCGCTAAAAAGAGAGTAACACGCTGCTTGGTGCCGAAAGCCTTCAGCTGATATCCGGCATGAAGCAATGATTGCATGGTTCAGATATGATTGTTCGTTGCGATGATGTGAATTTTTATCGCTTCAAGGGTCATCGCAATTAAGCGCTGCACACTTTGCGGATATGCTTTTTGAAAGACCGTAACAATTGGCTGGAAGATCCAACGGATTGGGCTTGCAAAAAAATCAGGATGATGCTGTTCAAGATAACGCTAGCTCCTCAAGAGTGTGCGCAAGGTTTGGAAGGATGAAATAGTGAGCGAGATAGGTGATCAAAAGAGCGATCGAAAGATAGTTCGTCAGAAACTCTCCGAGCAGGTTCTGGATGAGCTCCGTTCGATGATCAGAACCGGCGAGTTTGCTCCGAATGATTACTTGCCCTCGGAACGGGATCTCATGCAGCGTTTCGGAGTCGGACGGCCTGCTGTCAGGGAAGCCTTGCAGGCCCTGCACACGCAAGGCCTGATCACGATCAAGCATGGCGAACGGTCTCGCGTAAATCTATTGACCGCCACTGCGGTTCTTGATCATGCCAACGAGATTGCGCGTCTGTTGCTATATTCTGCGCCGAAAAACTTTGACCATCTCAAACAGGCCAGACGGATGGTTGAGCGTGGCATCGTGCGAGAAGCTGCTAAAATGGCCTCGAAAGAGGACATTCAGGATCTGAGGGATTTGATTGTCAGGCAAGAACAAGAGTTGGGCAATCCAAGCCAATTTGTTGAAGTTGACATCCAGTTTCACAGTCGCATCGCCGAGATCACGAAAAATCCCATTATCGGAGCCGCCTCCTGTGCGATGCTCCGCTGGCTCATGGAATATCAACATGAGTTGTTGCACTGGCCTGGGAACGAAGCGACGACCCTGAAGGAACACAGAGCGATTGTCGATCATATGGAGGCCAAGGAAGATGAAGCTGCCGTGCTGGAAATGCAGCGTCATCTGGATCGAACAAACGCGCTCTATAATAGCTAACATGTATGGCTGTTCGGCCAAGGATTGAATCGGCAAGGCCGGACAGCGATTTTGTGCTTAGGAGACGGGAATTTTAGCGGGTGCCACCTCCGCTCCGGACCCAGCTGAAAAAGTCACGCGTCCCCATCTGGCCGCCCTTGAGGGCGATTTCCAAGCCGTCATGCGGCGTATCACCAAAACCGATGCAAATGGATGCCCCCGGTATCGTTGCCGCCTTTGCTTCCAGAGCCTGGATGCCCAGCTGCTTTAAGCCGTAACCTGAGGTGTCGCCGCCCGAAATGATGGCGCGCCGTACCGAAGAGGCCTTCAAGACTTCATCCAGAGCCTTTCCCAGTGTAATCCCAATGCGTTCATTGGCCAAAGCTGGCTCCATGCCGCTTGAGGAGAGGGCGTGATGGAAGGCCGCTACGGCCGGATCGTCGGGCCCGCGTGCCGAACAGACAAGAGGGCTTGCGCCTTTGTCGAGTGCTTCGAGAGATAATTGACTTATGCGATTGATTTCCGTCTGCAAAGCTTCATCAGAGCCGCAAGCCAACTCGCCTTTGAACCGTATGATCTCAAAACCGTCCGAGGCGGCATGATCCAACTGCTCTGCCGTCATTGGAGAGACGGAACCTGAAACCGCAACGATCTGGTCGACAGCGTCAAGCGATGGCAAATCGGAGCAGGGGGCCAGCATGCCGGTCCTGATCCAGTGACGCACAAGGGCAAATTCGACGCCTTGGCTGCCAACGACCAGCGACAGAGCCTCACGGTTCTCCCACAATAGCCGTCCGGCGGCTTCTTCCGATGTTGCCTCCATTGAGTCGATTGACAAGATCTTGGCGCCTTTCTGGATTGCAGCATCAAGCGCCGCCTGAGGGTCGCTCCAAAGTGCTTCCAGATCGATGAGACTTGAAGGCAAATCTGTTTGGGCGCTCAGGTGGCGCAACAGGTCCGCTTCGCTCATCGGCGTTACCGGATGTTTCGACATGACAGGATGACGATCCAGCCTATATACGCCGTCGTAAGTGCTTGCATAAAGATTGCCGAAAGACTGGTAGCGCCTCATCTGAGGAGCCGCGGTGATCAGGGGAACCGCTCTTGATGCTCGAACCTTCAGGCAAGTCTCGATCGCCGCGCCAATCGAGCCGCTTTGCGGAGAGGAATCAAAGGTCGAACACACTTTGTAGTGCAACAATGGGGCGCCAAAGCTGTCGAGCCAACGCAGCGGCTCAGGCAGGTTTTCCGCCATCCATTCAGGGCTCTTTGACCGTGCGGTCGATGCCAATCCGACGCCTAAAGCGTTGGAAAATCGCGCTCTGAGATCGTCGGATGGAATGTCTGTAAACAGAATTGTGGGCAATCCGGCAAAAGCCAGAACCTCCATCACGGCTGCGGCTCCTGTAAAGTCATCTCCATACCAGGTGATCCATGGGGATGACGAAAGGGCCTCTTGGTTCTTGTGCGTGTCCACTGCTTCCTCCGGATAAAATTTTGCGAATAAACGAGTCAATTCCGATCGCGTGGTTGACATTGTCCATCAAATATACGCAGATATGATCATCATGTCATCATACCAGTTTAACAAATTGTTGTTTGACTGAGAGTTAGGGAGGACACCTTCAATGACGGTAGTCGCTTTATTTGGAGCCGGTGGAAAAATGGGAATGCGTCTTGGGCGCAACCTAATGAACACGGAATTCGAAGTGCGTCATGTGGAAGTCTCTGATGCCGGCAAACAACGGCTCAAGGCAGAGCATGGCGTGGATACAGTGGATCAGTCTTCGGCCATTGACGGCGCTGATGTCGTCATTATGGCTGTGCCTGACACAGTTATCGGAAAGTTGGCAGCAAACCTTATTCCAACACTTGCACCAAACACGATGGTTGTGATCCTTGATGCCGCAGCGCCTTATGCCGGCTATCTGCCGGAGCGGTCAGATATCACCTATTTCATCACGCACCCATGCCATCCGCCGATTTTCAACGATGAAACGACCGAAGCAGGACGCAATGATCACTTCGGTGGCATTGCTGCAAAACAGGGTGTTGTTAACGCGCTGATGCAAGGTCCCGAAGAGCATTATGCCCTTGGAGATCAAGTTGCCCGCGCGATTTACGCTCCGGTTGCCAACACATATCGCTGCACAGTCGAGCAAATGGCTTATCTGGAACCGGGACTTTCGGAAACTGTCTGCGCCTCGCTGCTTGTCGTGATGCGAGAGGCCATGGACGAGGTCGTGAAGACAGGCGTTTCAAAAGAGTGTGCCCGGGATTTCCTTCTTGGTCACATGAATATTCTTGCCGCAGTCATTTTCGAGGAAGTCGAAGGTGTGTTCTCGGATGCCTGCAATAAGGCAATCGAATTCGGAGTTCCGGCTCTTATGAAAGATGACTGGAAAAAGGTCTTCGAGGCTGAAGAGATCTTGGCAAGTGTTAAACGGATTACCTAGTATCCAGGCAATTCAATCATTCAGGGGCTGAAACAGGAGTGATCAGCCCCACTTTATTGGTTCTGTTTGAATGTTAGTGCATCGCTGGCCTTTGTTCCATCGGTATGATGGTTTCAGGTGCCAGCGGGCGGTAACCCAATGCACTGTGTGGCCGTTTGGTGTTGTAGTGTTTCTCCATTTCTCAATCAAAATCTGAGTTTCCTTCAAGCTATAAAAGATTTCTCCATTCAGGAACTCATCCCGAAAGCGAGTGTTGACGCTCTCGCAGTAACCGGTTTCCCACGGTGATCCCGGTCAATATAGGCTGTCCTTGCACCGACAGCCTTGATCTGACGGTAGCCACTCTCAGTCATTGGCTTTGCCAATAACTTGCCGTGCAATGCATAGCGGCCATATTACCGAGCCAACTCAACCATGTTTGCCACAAAGCGCTCTTTATCAACGCGACTCTGTGGCAATCGCTGTGTTGAACGATGTCGACCTAGAACCCGACAGATACGGCGCTCGAAGACTTTCATCTAGCCAAGAATTTCAGCTTTTCCTCATGGGCGGGATGGCAATTGGCGCCTGTCCCCCCGCCTATGATCTGGCCTTCTCTTCTGGACCGTGAGGAGAGCACAGCACCTTGGTGTTGGAGGAGGGCGCAATCCCGGTTTTACGAAGTTCCCGCTTATTGGTGCTGCGGTTACGGAGCGTTTAGCGATTGCTCTTGTAAATATCGGCGCGTGGATTCGGGCTTTGTGACCGGGATTTCTCCATTGGATTTTGCGCACTGAACCAGCTAGGTGGTGGAGCACTTTTCCCAATTCGCATTGTTCAAAACCCGGTCCGGATTGCCAGTTGTTAACAGGGTGATACAGAATTTCCGCCCCCAAGAGGCTGTCATGCGGACGATGCATCGACATGTTTGGAGCATCTTTGTTGCTGTCGAATTCTATGGGGCTTTTCAAGAGACTGCATTGTTGCGCATGGCGTTGCGCTCCTCATCGCATTGAAAAATGCAGTCTGAGCTTTGCGGAAATTTTCCGAATAAAACGGATTTTGTTTCGCTCGGAAAAGAAATTTCCTCATTGACACATTCTGCCAATCGTTCCATTTTTACGTTGCGCAAACGGTAAACCATGAGTGAGCAAACGTTATCTCATCGTATTTTTGTAATGCGCCGAAAGGTAGAGGCCGTGACTTCAGAGACAAGTCCCACCCCAGTAACGGTGATCCAACGTGTCACTATTCGAGATGTCGCGGCGAAAGCCGGGGTCAGTGTAACGACTGCATCGCGTGCTCTGAATGGAACGGGCCGCATGTCGGAAGATACACGCTTGCGGGTGCAACAGGTCGCCAAGGATCTTGATTATCGCCCGAACACCATGGCGCGGGGGCTTGTTCAACAGCGTTCATTCACCCTTGGTTTGCTGACCGACGACACCTATGGGCGATTTACCCTTCCGGTCGCCGCTGGCCTTTCCACGGCCATGACGGATCGGGGTGTCTCGGTGTTTCTGAGCGCAGGCGAAAAAGAGCCAAAACGGATGCAGCTCAACTTGCGCGCAATGGAAGAGAAGCGGGTCGACGGATTGGTGATCACCGGCAAGCGCATTGATCGCGAACTGCCCGTGGACGTTTCTCGGCTCGGAATGCCGGTCGTCTATGTCTATTCCAAATGCCCGGAAGGCTCGATCGGGTTCGTGCCGGATGATTTCAACGCCGCCAAGATCGCGACCCAACATCTGATCACCTTGGGGCGACGCAAGATTGTGCATATCACTGGCATGTCGTCTTTCGAGGCAGCGCATCTGCGCGAAGCTGGATGGAAGACAGCTCTTCAAGAGGCTGGGCTTGCACCTCACTGTGAAGCCATCTTTGGCAATTGGACCGAGGCGCATGGATACGAGACGGCTTACAGGCTGTTTGAAGCCACCGCAGATCGGCCCGATGCCATCTTTTGCGGAAATGACCAGATTGCCAGAGGCGTTGTTGATGCCTTTGCGCATATCGGGATCAAGGTCCCTGACGATGTTGCCATTGTCGGTTTCGACAATTGGGAAGTATTCGCCAACGCAACGCGCCCGCCACTGACCACGGTGGATATGGGGCTCACCTGTCTGGGCACGAGCGCCGGGTTGGCACTGCTTGATATGATTGAAGGCAAGCCAATCGAGCCTGGCTTGAGAAAGTTGCCGTGCCGTTTGGTCGTGCGACAGTCTTGTGGAGGAAGACCGTCCGAGTAGGTGGACAAAAAGTCCCTGTATCGCTCACGACACGTCGATAGGGCGAGAAATACACAATTAGCGCAAACGTTGTCTCACCAATCTGCTCTGTGAGGCAACCTAAGAGGAGGAAGACAAGTGACCCTTAAAGCATTACTCGGTGGTGTTGCCATTGCCGCACTCGCCCTGCCCAGCCTGGCACAGGCAGAGACCTTTTCCCTTTGGGTCCGTTCTGACGGATCTGAATTTATGCCAAAGCTCGTTGAAGCTTTTAACGCCAAGGGAGAAGACAAGGCCGAACTGCAGATCGTGCCAGTCAATGAGCTGGTTCAGAAATATGCCATTGCAGCGGCGGGGGGATCCCAACCGGATGCGCTGTCTCTTGACCTGATCTATACGCCTTCCTTCGCGATGGCCGGTCAGCTCAAGGATATGACCGAGTTTGCCAAAGGTCTGCCTTATTATGACAAGCTTTCCAAGGCCCATCTGAGCGTCGGTACCTATGATGGAAAGATCTATGGCATGCCTTTCTCGGCTGATGCTTCGGTTCTGATCTGGAACAAGAATCTGTTCGAGAAAGCCGGTCTTGATCCCGAGAAGGCGCCGACCACCTGGGAGGACATTCGCAAGGATGCAGAGGCTGTTGCCGCCCTTGGTGAGGAAACCTATGGCTACTATTTTTCCGGCAATTGCGGTGGCTGCAACATCTTCACCTTCACACCACTGGTCTGGGCTTCGGGTGGCAATCTGTTTGAAGGGGAAGGCGCAAAGGCGACCGTTAAAACGCCGCAGATGAAAGACGCGATCGAATTCTACCGTGGCATGGTCAAAGATGGTCTGGTGCCCGCCGGATCGCAGACCGATGCTGGTGTGAACTTTTTTGCCGCTTTTGCCGGTGGCAATATCGGCATTGCACCCTCTGGCTCCTTTGCGATCGGAGCGCTGAACAATCAATATCCCGATCTCAAATATGGCGTGACCTATCTACCGGGTAAAGATGGCAACTGGTCTTCCTTTGCGGGGGGCGACAACATCGTTGTTTCGGCTGCGACCGAAGATGAAAAAATACCAGCCATTCAAGCCTTTATCGAATTTGCCTACTCGCCGGAAGGTCAGACGATTCTCGCCAAAAACGGCTCGCTTCCGGTTCGCGCTGACGTTGCCGAAGTCGCACTTGACGGGCTTGATGCGCGTTATCTGATCGCCGCAAAGGCAATGGATCGTGGTCGCACACCCTACAGCCCGGTGTTCAACGACCTGATCAACTCTCAGAATGGGCCATGGGTCACCATGCTCAACAAAGCCTTCTTTGCTGAAAGCAGCCAAGAAGTCGATGAAGCCATGGACGACGCTCAAGAAGAGATGCAGTCCATCATCGATAGCTCCCGGTAAGATCCTCCAATCTACCGCTTGCAGCAACCGCCGACTGGGATCAAGTCTCCAGTCGGCGGACCTTTCGGCTCTTTGCTCTTAAGGATCATTCCATGACCGACAGTCTCCCGGCAGGTCCCGAGACACCTGTGCCCAAACGACGCAAACGGCACAGTCTAGCGCAATGGAACGGGCTTTTGTTCGTGCTCCCGGCCCTGCTCCTTGTCATTGTTTTCTTTCTTGTCCCTCTTGGTATGGCGGCCTGGATGTCCCTGCACAAATGGCCATTGATGGGGTTCCCCCGTTGGGTTGGCCTTGACAATTACGAACGGCTCCTCACCGACAAGAGTTTCTGGTCGTCCCTGTGGTTCACAATCCAATATACCGTCGTCATCACCATCGGGCTGTTGGGCATTGCCATGGCGCTGGCGCTGATCGTGCAAGGGCAGGGCAAGGCAATCTCACTGTATCGAACGATCTTCTTTCTGCCTGTGGTTACAGGGTTTGCCTCGGCTGCTTTGCTGTGGGTATGGCTTTCAAATGTTGATACCGGCCTGTTTTCCCCCTTGGCGCAAAATATCGGCCTGACCAGCAATCGAGTGAATATTCTGGCGAATTTCACACCAGCCTTCTGGTCGGTGATCGCCATGGTCATCTGGAAGATGGCGGGCTTTTTCATGGTGATCCTGATGAGCGGTCTGCAATCCATTCCGACCGACTATATCGAAGCGGCGCGCATCGATGGCGCCAAGTGGCCTCAGAGGTTTCGCTACATCATCATGCCCTTGATCCGCAAACCCTTTGCCCTTGCGCTCATTCTGTGCATTTCGGGCTCCATGCTGGCCTTTGACCAATTCTACATCATTTTGAATGGTGGGCCGCAAAACAGCACGGTCACCGCCGTTTACAAGATCTTCAACGAGAGCTTCGTTTCTTTCCGCCTTGGCTATGGTGCGGCCCTCTCGATGGTGCTGCTGTTGATCTTGCTGGTTCTCAGCGTCATCCAACTGACCCTCCTGAGCGACAAGGAGGCAAAAAAATGAACGCCATAACCATGCAGCACAAACCGGCAAAGAGCGAAGCTCCGGCAATGCGAAAGGGTCGTTATCGCTATCACAAGGTGCTGTTTCACGTCACAGCCACGCTGGTCTCTTTATTGTTCCTCACGCCCCTTGTCTGGGTCGTGTTATCAAGTTTCCGGTCGCCAGTGGAGTCAACCACCCCGCCGCTGCCCCCTTGGCCGCGCCATGGTTTCAGCATTGACAGTTATGACAGGTTGGAGAATTTCGGCCAGTCGGTGCTGCATTATGCCGGAAACTCACTGTTCGTATCCGTTGGAACATCGGCCCTGACAATCGTGGTTGCCCTGCTCGCGGGCTATGGTTTTTCGCGCTATCGGTTCCCACTCAAAGGTTTCATTTTCGTGCTGATCCTGTCGACGATGATGATCCCTTTCCAGTCAATCTTAACGCCGCTGTTCCTTCTGCTGGCAAAGCTGGGGCTTCAGAATACCCTCATCGGGTTGGTCCTGATCTATACCACTCTGCAATTGCCCTTCTCGGTTTTCATGATGCGCAATGCGTTTGATGCGGTTCCAAAGGAAATTGAGGAAGCGGCCCGTGTGGATGGCGTGAAGGGCTGGCGGATGCTGGTTCAGGTGATGGGTCCGCTGGTTCTGCCCGGCATTGTCACCGTGGGATTGTTCGCCTTCCTTAATGCATGGAACGAGTTCCTTGCCGCGCTTGTGCTGCTCACCGACCAGAGCAAATTCACCATGCCGGTTCTCATGACCGCCGTGCGCTATGGGCGTTTCGGTTCGGTCGACTGGGGCGCTGTGCAAGCAGGTGTCACCCTGATGATGATCCCCTGCATGATCCTCTTTCTCATTCTTCAAAGATCCTACATCCGGGGTCTTACGGCCGGTGCCGTCAAATAGGTTTCTTCCTGAACAGGGACAAGAAAATGAACGTACAACAAACCAATGCGACCGCAAGTATCATTCCTCCCAAGGCAAAATTCCGCCCGCTTGCGGTCAACCAAGTCGAGGTGGGGGGCTTCTTTGGCCCCAAGATTGACGTCATCGCTACCACAACAGCGAAGATCCTTTTGGACCGCTGCATGGAAGCCCGCATGTTGGAGCAGGTCGACCCCGATCTGCCCAATCCCGGCATTGTCATTCCGTTCCAGCACAACAACACCGTTACAACGCAAATGTTCTGGGACTCCGATTTCGGGAAAAGTATCGAGACTGCGGCTTATGCGCTCAATCACCATCACGATGCCGAACTGGAGACACGAATTGACGAAATCATCGATGCCTATGGCCGATTGCAGGCTGATGATGGGTATCTCAATTCCTGGTATCAACGCATCGAGCCGGGCAAGCGATGGACCAATCTTCGGGATCGGCACGAGCTTTACAATGCGGGCCATCTGATGGAAGGGGCCATCGCCTATTATCATGCGACTGGCAAACGCAAGTTTCTTGATATCATGTGTCGCTATGCTGATTGCATCGACGCGACCTTTGGTCCTGAGGCGGGCAAAAAACGTGGCTATCCGGGCCATCCGGAGCTGGAACTTGCTCTGGTCAAGCTTGGGCGGGTGACCGGTGAACAGCGCTATCTCGATCTGGCGAAATTCTTTGTCGACGTTCGCGGCGAGGAGCCAAACTATTTTGATGCCGAAGCCTATGCTCGGGGAGAAAGTCCAGAGGACTTTCATTTCTCGACGCTGGAATATTGCCAAGCCCATATGCCGGTGCGCGAGCAACGCGAAGTGGTGGGGCATGCCGTGCGCGCTGCCTATCTTTATGCGGGCATGGCTGATGTCGCGACAGAATTTTCAGATGACAGTCTCGATCCGGCGCTGGATGCCCTCTGGGAGCATTTGACCGGGCGCAATCTCTATATTACAGGCGGCTTTGGGCCATCGAAAGACAATGAAGGGCTGACTTTCGACTATGATCTGCCCAACGATTCCGCCTATGCAGAAACCTGCGCTGCGGTGGCGCTTGTCTTCTGGGCCAGTCGCATGCTTGGCCGCGAGCCCGATGCCCGCTATTCCGACGTCATGGAGAGGGCTCTTTACAACAATGTGTTGTCCGGCCTTTCCGATAAGGGCAGCCAGTTCTTCTATGACAATCCGCTGGAAAGCCATGGGCACCATCACCGCTGGCATTGGCATCGGTGTCCCTGCTGTCCGCCCAATGTGTCGCGGCTCCTGGCTTCCATTGGTACCTATTTTTACGGGGTATCTGAAGATGAGATCGCGGTGCATCTCTATTGCCAGAACAAGGCGGATCTCAAAGTTGCAGGCGCAAACCTGACCCTTACGCAAACCACGAAATATCCTGTCGATGGCCTTGTCGAATTTGACTTTCAACTCGATGCGCCCACCCATTTCACCCTGTCTCTGCGCATTCCACAATGGGCTGACAACTACGCCCTTTGCGTGAATGGTTCACCGCTCAAGGTCGACGCGGACAAAGGCTATCTGCGCCTTTCGCGTGTTTGGCAGTCCGGTGACACGCTGTCTCTCGATCTCGACATGCAGCCTCAAAAGCTGTTTGCCAACACAAAAATTGCCCACGATCAGGGGCGCGTTGCCATGCTGCGCGGGCCAATCGTCTATTGTGTCGAGGGCGTGGATCATGACGCGCCTCTGAATTGCTATGTTGTCAAGGATACGGTGCCGATCAAGACCACTCACTCAACCGTCTGGCCTGACACAATGACTCTGAGCATTGACGCATTGGTTGAATATCGCTGTGATGAGGCTCTTTACAACCCCGAGCCACCAGCGCGGAAATCTGCGACACTCAACGCGATCCCTTATTATCTTTGGGATAATCGCGAGCCGGGCGAAATGCTTGTCTGGTTGCGCAGGGAGGCATGACCATGAATGAGCAAGTGAATCTGGATCACATACAAAAGCAAGCTGGCGTGCGTCTGAAGCGCGTCAGCAAATCCTTCGGAACGGTTCAAGTCATTCGTGATGTGGATCTTGATATCGAAGGGGGTGAATTTGTCGTCTTTGTCGGGCCATCAGGGTGTGGTAAATCCACTCTTTTGCGGTTGATTGCGGGTCTTGAGGAGGTGACGTGCGGGGATGTCTTGATTGCAGGCAAGGATGTCACGGAAGAAGACCCGTCTGATCGCGGGATTGCCATGGTCTTTCAGACTTATGCTTTGTATCCGCACATGACGGTCGCGCAGAATATGGGCTTTGGGCTCAAGGTTGCAGGGCGATCCAAATCGGAGGTTGCGGCAAAGGTCCAGCAGGCCGCCGACGTGCTGCAACTGAACGATTATCTGGATCGACGACCGGGCCAGCTTTCGGGGGGACAGCGTCAACGCGTGGCCATTGGACGTGCGATTGTCCGCGATCCGGATGTTTTCCTGTTCGACGAACCGCTCTCCAACCTTGATGCGGAATTGCGTGTCGATATGCGCATCGAGATCGCGCGCCTGCACCAGAAGCTCGGCAACACGATGATCTATGTGACCCATGATCAAACCGAAGCAATGACGCTGGCCGACAAGATCGTTGTTCTGCGCGATGGGCGCATCGAACAGGTTGGCTCGCCGTCCACTCTGTATGACGATCCGGACAATATGTTTGTGGGAGGGTTTATCGGCAGTCCCAAGATGAATTTTCTCGATGGTATCATGCGTTCCAACGGGGTCGAGGTTGCCGGTGTTGTGCTCAAAACGGCCCCCTTGCGCAATCCACCTGTGGACGGAACGCCGGTTTTTGTCGGCATCAGGCCGGAACATTGGCGGTTGGCCGAAGATGGACAGGCGCCTGTCCCGTTCAATGTCAATTTCTCCGAATTTCTCGGTGGGGCGAGCTATCTCTATGGCAAAGTCGGTGAGAAAAGTTGCACCGTGAATGTGGAGAGAGGTGCCATCTCACCACGCGGGAGCATGTTGGGCCTCGGGGTGGACGAACACCATATTTGTTTGTTTGACCAAGCCGAGCAGCGCATTCGCTGATGTCATGAAGTGCCGCATCCGACCAAGCGGATGCGGCCAACTGATAGATTCAGGATCTTTGCTCCAACCAGACCGGATGGTCAGACTGTCCCCAAACGATCCCTGACGAGTTGCACCCAAAAGGAACAACCCCAACTGATCGCTTCATCATTGAATTCATATTCCGGGTGATGGAGATTTGCAGACGGACCGTTGCCGATATTGATCATCATGCCGGGAACCTTGTTCAACATGAAGGCAAAGTCTTCACCGCCCAGAGTTGGCACCATGTCGACTGTCACATTGTCTTCGCCAGCGATGCTGCGAGCAGCTTTGGCTGCAAACTCTGTGTGGTCTTCGTGATTGATCAGGACAGGGTAACTGCGCACATACTCAACCTCGCCGACACAACCATTGCCCGCAGCGATCTGCGTGATAATCTGCTTCACCCGCTCTTCCACATGGTCCTGAACGTCCTTGTTCAGGGTGCGGACCGTGCCTTTGAGCTTGAGTTGCTGTGGAATGACATTGTGCGCATTGCCCCCTTCAATCGCGCATAATGACACCACGTGAGACTCAAAAGGATCGACGCTTCGCGCGCTCATGCTTTGAAGGGCCTGAATGATGCCTGCCAGCGCGGGGAAGGGGTCAATCGAATTGTGAGGCTCTGCTGCATGCCCGCCTTTGCCAGTGATCGTGATGTCGAGCATGTCAACGGCCCCCATATTCGGGCCAGACGCTGTCGCGAATTTGCCAATATCGAGGCCGGGCATGTTGTGCATGCCATAGACTTCATTGCAGGGCCAGCGATCAAACAACCCATCTTCGATCATGGCTTGTGCCCCTGCGCCCCCTTCTTCGGCGGGCTGGAAGATCACGATAACCGTTCCATCAAACGCTCTGGACGCGGCCAGATGGCGTGCGGCCCCCAGCAACATGGTGGTGTGGCCATCATGACCGCATGCATGCATTTTGCCCGGCACTTTGGAGGCGTGCGGCAGGCCGGTCGCCTCTTCGATCGGCAAAGCATCCATATCGGCGCGCAAGCCAATGATTTTGCCCGAGTTATTGCTTTGGCCTCGAATGACCCCGACGACACCGGTTTGCCCCAACCCTTCAACGACTTCATCGACACCGGCATCACGCAACGCGTCGGCAACCTTTTTGGCTGTGCGATGAACCTCATAGAGCAATTCGGGATTTTCATGCAGATCGTGTCGAAATGCGGTGAGATAGTCAAGATCACGAGAAACCCAGTTTTCGACGGCCATGATCTACCCTTTCTTCATTTTGTATCGGAAATCGCAGTGGGACGCGCCTTGCATGATGGTTTGCGTGCGCGTCAGCTCGATATCTTCGTTATAGCCGATACAGAAATCGCCGTCTCGATTGCAAGACAATAAGTGTCCGATGTCACCCAAACCCATTTCGCGATACATTTCGGAATAGCGGCACCGGGTGACGTTGAACTCCATTTTCTCTTTTTCGGCGACCAGAACGTCCATTTGCAGAGCGTCTTCCTTGGTCCAATTGGGCAGGATGGCCGCAAAATCAGCCAGATCAGGGGCATGGTTGAGGTCTTCTGCAAGGCTTTTTCCCTGTTCAATCGCAGATCGGGAACAGGTTTCTCCGATCACGGCCTCGGCTTCTTCTCTGCCGGATCGTTCGGTGATGACATCAAGTACATGTTTGAGGATCATCGCTTCAATGCGGCGACGCTCCAGAATAGGAATGTCTTTCATGGCGGCTTTCTCTAGAGTTTGGGTTCGCGTTTGTCCTTGAACTGGTACCAAGCGAGATAGAAGGGGGCAATCTTTCTGCCGATCGCATGGAATGGCAAAGCCTTTGGCGTTGTGGCGGGAAGGGCAAGGCCTGCCACGTCCTCACCTGCGATCGCTCGGGCCATTTCGCGTCCGAGCGCGTAGCCCAGCGCGACACCGCGACCGTTGCAGCCAATCCACGTCCAGCCATTTGGCCCCAGACTGTGGACGCGCGGGAAACGATCCCAGTTCATGGAAAGATAACCGTTCCAGACATGGGTCATTTTGGGGGGAGACAATTGGGGGAAGCTATCGGCAAGATTGTGCGCCGCCTTATGGGCAATCCGTGCAGTCAGATCGCCAAAGCCCATGATCGCGCCCCCGGTGATCAGGCGATTGTCCCTGTCATAATGGAAGAAACGCAAGTCTCCGCGCGTGTCGGACACTGCCTGCCTGCCGGGCAGAATTGTTGCCTGCAAGTCGCTCGACAAGGGCTCGGTCGACATCTGCCAGGAATTGACTGGCACAATTGAGCGCGCCAGCCTGCTGCTCAGGTTCGGGACGATTTCGCCTGTATAGGCATTGGTCGCCAAAATCAGCGCGCGGGCCGTGACCTCGTCCCTTGCTGTCTTGACGATCCATTTCGCACCGTCATGGGCGTAGCTCAGCACCGGGCTTTGTTCGAAGATTTCCACGCCAAGGGCTTCAACGGATCCCGCCAGACCGCGGGCCAGTCCCAACGGGTTGATATGCCCGCCGCTGGGGGCCAGCATGCCGCCATACCAATGGTCTGTGCCAAGCAGCTCGGTGGTTGCTGCGCGATCAAGATAATGCGTCTCCAGCCCAAAGCGACGCCAGCTTTCCACGCGCTTCTGGCTCAGTTTGGTGCGACCGGGGGAATGGGCTGGCTGAAACCAGCCGGTTTGCTCTGCATTTGCGGCCTTGACAATATCGTCCTCTCGGATGGCAGAAAACAGCATGTCGGCGGACGCTCCAATCAATTCTGAAAAGCGTCTGCCGGTCTCTCCAAATCGGGCGACCCATGCGTCGGGTTCCGCTGCGGTGAGCGTGGGAATGACCTGCCCATTGTTGCGGCCAGATGCGCCCCAGCCAATGGCCATGCCTTCGAGCAGAATGACATCTTGTCCGGATTTGGCAAGATGCCGTGCGGCCCCAAGACCGGTAAAACCTCCGCCGATGATGACGGTGTCGGTTTCTCTTTTGCCCTCAAGTGCAGCTGTTGGCTCGCGTGGAGGGGCTGTTTGCGCCCATATCGTGGGAGGAAAGGCTACCGTACTGGTCATTGAGACACTCCGATGCTCAGTATTTGACATGGTGTTGATGGGGTAAGAGAAGGGCTCAATGGACATGCCCCCCCAGATAGGCCTCGGCAATGCGGGGGTCGTTGGCCAAATCCTGCGACTTGCCGTCCACCACGATCTTGCCATGTTCAATGACATAGGCGTGATCGGAGACGCGAAGGGCTGCTTTGACATTCTGTTCAACGAGCAGAACCGCGTAGCCTTCTTGTCGAATTTTTGCCACCAGGTCGCAGATGAACCCAACCAGACGTGGTGCAAGGCCGAGAGATGGTTCGTCCAGAAGCAGGACTTTGGGTTTGCGCATCAATGCCCTGCCGATGCACAGCATTTGTTGCTCACCACCGGACATGGAGCCTGCTTGTTGTTTGAGTCTTTCCCTCAGAACCGGGAACAAGGACAAGACATTGTCAAGTTCTTGTCGGCCCAGCGGGCCACCGCCAACGACAAGGTTTTCAAGCACTGTCATGTTGGAGAAAATCTGTCGACCTTCCGGGGCTTGCATGACACCGCGATCAACGATCTCGTTGCTTTTGAGGCCCGAGATGTCTTGGCTATCGAGCAAGATTTCACCCCCGGTGGCCGAATAGATGCCCGAGATGCAACGCATGAGTGATGTTTTGCCAACACCATTGGCACCAAGCACAGATACGATCCCCTTTTCGGGCAGGGATACGCTGACATCGTGAAGAATCTCCTGAACGCCGATTTTGAGAGAGAGATTCTTTATCTCGAGAAGATTGCTCATTGCTCATCACTCCCCAAATAGGCTTCCAGAACAGCGGGATCCTTGCGGACATTGGCTGGCACATCATCCGCAATCTTGCTGCCCGATGCGAGCACGACAATGCGATCGCATATGCCCATCACGAGGCCCATGTCATGCTCAACGAGCATGATGGTCAAACCTTCTTGTTTGAGGCTTTTGATGAATTGGGCGAGTTCGGCGGTTTCCGTGTCATTCATGCCTGCGGCTGGCTCATCAAGAATGAGCAGTTCAGGCTTCATGGCCAGAGCGCGGGCGATTTCAAGATATTTCCGCTTGCCGTAGGAGAGGTTTGCGGCGAGATCATCTGCATGCTCGGCAAGTCCGACTTTCTCCAACATTTCCCAACTTCTCTGAGAAATCTGATTGGCTTTCGCTTTCCCGCCTATGAGTGAGGAGAGTGGGGTGACCCCAGCAATGCCCAAAGCACCGACGGTGATGTTGTCAAATACCGTCATATTGGGAAAGACGCGCAAATTCTGGAAGGTGCGCGACATGCCCTTGTGCGCAATCTTGTTGGCAGCCAATCCTGTAATCTTCTCGCCTTTGAACAAGACGTCCCCTGAGGTGGGCGGCGTGAAGCCGGAAATCAGGTTGAAGAGGGTGGTTTTGCCAGCTCCATTTGGCCCGATCAGTCCCATCAATTCGCCTTCAGCAAGTTCGATGGAAACATTGTTGACGGCTTTCAGGCCGCCAAAGGTGCGGGTCAGTGCATCCAGTTCGAGTATCGTCATGATTTCCACCCGATCCCTTCCTGTCCCTTGGAGCCTGTCCAGTGCGCTCCAAGGAAACGACGGGCCAGATTGAGAGCGGAGATCTCACCGAACAAGCCTTTGGGCAGGAACAGGATTGCCCCAAACATCACAAGGCCAACGATGATATTGCGGATATCGCCGACGCCTCGGAGTATTTCTGGCAAAAGGATCAACAGAAGGGCGCCGATGAGTGCCCCGGGAAGGGAGCCCAGACCTCCGACAACCACCATGGCAAGCACAAGGATGGATTGGGAGAAGTTGAAGTCATTGGGAGAAATGTAGCCGGTCGTGTAGGCCCACAGGGCACCTGCGATGCCTGCAAAGAAAGCTGATATCACAAAGGCCTGGATTTTCAGGATCGTGACATTGATCCCCATTGCCGAGGCACATTGGTCATCCTCGCGCAGAGACCGCAAGGCATTGCCATAATAGGAATGGCTCAGGCGATCAATGACCCAGATAGAGAGGTTTCTTCGTTCGCCATTGTTTGTCCAATCGTTGATCAATCTATGGAAAGTGTGAAGGCGCGGGATAAACCGGGCGCTATCCCAATTTTAGCTCTGGTTGCTCCTGTTCCGAAATCTTGATGTCCTGTGGTATCCAGAAGTCTCTGAGGCTTTCAAGGTCAGGGCGAAAAACAGGATTGCGGTGCAAGGTTGGGGCATTGCGTTGTGACGCCAATGCCTTTGCCTCTTTGAGAAAGCCTGAAATATCCCCGCAAGGGGTGGTTTTGGGCGCGAGTGACTGATCCCAGAACTTGTCAAGGCTTGCCAGTGCGCTGCTTTCTATGTGTTTGTTTTTCCAGACAGCCTTACTGCTGTCGACATCATAATCACGCAGAAAATGCAATCCGTAGCGTGCGATGAACAAAATCGCTTCGGTTATGTAGTCAACGGTCTGCTCGTCAAAGAAATAGTTGAAGCCCAAACGCACCCAACCGGGGCGCAAGAGGCTGTATCCGTCCTCAATCGCGGTGATGTAACATTTGGATTTGTCAGTTGAAATGTCGAGAAGATCATGGGCGTAAGGCCCGGCGCAAGAGCAGCCACCGCGTGCCTGAATGCCAAACAGGTCATTGAGCAGAGCGACAACGTAACCATAATGCAGCAATTGTCCCTGTTGTTCGATGGTGAAGGACAAGACACCGATGCGCGGCTGATCGATCGGTCCCAGAATATGGATGTTCGGTTCTTGGGCAAGGCGCGCCATCACCGATTGGATGATTGCCTCTTCTCTGGCTTCAATCTCCTGACTGCCAACGGCTTGCTTGAGGGCCATGACAGCTCCGGCTCGAATGTCTGCAACGATGTTGGGCGTCCCTGCTTCTTCGCGACGTTCAAGATGGGAGACATAGATCTGGTCTTGTGCTGTCACGTAACTGACTGTTCCTCCCCCGGTCACGCCGGGCTTGGTGGATTTGAACAGGGATTTGTCAGCCACCAGAATGCCTGACGCGCCCGGCCCACCGATGAATTTGTGACCAGAGAAAAAGAGCGCGTCGATCCGGGCCTGCGGATCGTCATCCTCGGGCGTCAGCGTCATCTCGACATAAGGGGCAGCGGCGGCAAAGTCGCAGACAAAACAGGCTCCATGCCCGTGCAGTATCTTGGCAAGAGCGGCCAGATCACTGCGCACACCGGTTACATTGGAGGCTGCTGAAAAGGCGCCGATTTTGGTGTATTTGTCGTCGTAAGCGGCCAAGCGGGACTGGAGATGGTCCAGATCGAGCCGACCATCAACACCCAGACGGATCCGTTCAATCGTCGCGCCGGTTTCCCGCCATGGCAAATCATTGGAATGGTGTTCGTAAGGACCGACGAACACGACCGCTTCATGGCCGTCCTTGATCTGTTGTTCAAGCATCATGCCACGCACCAGTCGATCGATTGCGCTGGTGGCGCCCTGACCGCAAAACAGAACGCAATGCTCATCCGTAGCACCCACCGCCTTTGCGATTGTGGCGCGCGCTTCCTCTCTGAGGGCCGTGATTTCTCTGCCCGTGTAAGATGTTTCGGTATGCGTGTTGCCATAGATCGGTAGCACGGTGTCCGAGATGCGGTTTTCAAGAAATGTCAGAGAGCGGCCGGAGGCGATGTAATCTGCATAGACGAGCGGGCGAGGTCCAAACGCAGATGATATCCAATCCCGCTCGCCGATGACGCTGTCTCTTATTCTGGCAACAAGTGCTTCTTTATCTCGCGCGGCAAGTGGGGCATGGTTGAGTTTGGATGAGCTTGGCATAATGTTCCCAAGAGGGCTGTTTGGTGGAACGAAAATCTGAAAATTCGCGATTGATGCAATAATATTTTGATGTAGAAAATTATTGTTCACTTTCGAATAAACACGCAACAAAAAAACTAAATTATTCTTTAAAAAAGCAAAATTAAACTACTGTAATATATTTAGTTGAAATTTATTTTTTTGATGATTGGTATTTCATGGGGTGTCGGAAATTATTTTTTACTCCTAATTTGTCGGCAAGCTCACTTTTGTCGGCTGACCAAAGCGCCTACACTGCTCAGTTAGAACGGGTTTTGGGCGCGGTGGGAATCGGCTTTTGCAACGAAAGATGTTGCTGAATTTTCTGTACAATCAGAATTTCATCCTGTGTTTGAGGCACCTCTCCCGGTGGAGCTGTGAGCGCTGAAGCTGCACCGATCCGCTTGATATTTCTGCTGGCTTTCGATGGGGCATGGCAGGTTGTTCGGGCTTGGCACAAAGGGCGTGGCCTTGCTATCGCGCACATCGATTTTGATTGAGGTGATTCAATCACGCCTTCACCTGTGCCATGAATGATTTGCGAGCGATTCCGGTCGACTTGATTTGGTTTGATTGTCTGAACCGGACTTTGCCGCGACCAAACAAACAAGCTGCCTGAAATTGCAAGGTAAGATTAGATCGAGGACTGGAATGGACAAGCTTTCCGTCATGCATGCGTTCCGCCGGATCGTCGAGCGAGGCAGCTTTGCTCGTGCGGCGGAGGATCTTGGTGTCTCCCCTGCGCTTCTGAGCCGCGAAATCAAGCTGCTGGAGGAGAGTCTGGGCGCGACGCTTCTGACACGCACCACGCGTTCCATGTCACTGACTGATGCGGGACGTCTTTATTATGATGAGGCGAGGGGCATTCTGGATGCTGTCGCAGAGACCGAAACCCGCATTCGTGATGGCGCTGGAGCGGTGCGTGGGCATTTGAAGGTGAATGTGTCCAGTTCCTTTGGGCAAACCGTGATCGCGCCTATGTTGCCGGGCTTTCTCAAGGCCTATCCCGACTTGCGCCTCACCATGTCGATGGATGACCGGGTGGTGGACATGGTTGAGGGCGGGTTCGATGTGTCAATCCGGATCCGTTCGGGGATGCCGGATTCTGCGCTGGTGGCACGCAAGATCGGGACGATGCGGCAGCAGATCTTCGCCGCTCCCTCCTATCTGGCAGCTTTTGGCACGCCGACATCTCCTGAAGATATCAAGCAACATCGGGTTATCGGCTTTCTTCTGGCCGACCATTTGACCAGTTGGGCGCTTCATGGATCGCTTGGAGAGACGATCATCGATCTCGATCCGCCCGTGCGTGTGGGCAACAGCCTTGTGTTGCGCGATCTGCTGATTGCGGGCGAGGGCATCGGCACCTTGCCGGACTTCGTCTCGAGCGCGCCTGTGGCGAGGGGGGACCTGGTGCGTGTCTTGCCCGACTGGGCGCTTCCTGCGCCGGAGATCTTTGCTGTTACGGCTTCGCGCCTAGGGATGGATGCAAGGGTAACAGCGTTTCTTGATCATCTCAGCGCTGCCTTGCCAGCCTGACATTCTTCAATGAGCGTAAAGAATGAAGTGACAATGGGCCGATTATTCTGATCTTCGCAATCCGTCATTCTCTTGGGCCATGGAACACCAACTCCTGAGAGGATCTTATGACCCGTATTCTTGTTCTTTATTATTCCAGCTATGGCCATGTTCGTGCCCTTGCCCAAGCCGAAGCTGAGGGCGCCCTTGATATTCCGGGAACCTCGGTCGATATTCGGCGCGTGCCGGAAACCGTGCCTGATGATATTCGGCGCAATGCAGGGTTTGTTGCCGATGACACGCCTGTCGCCAGTCCGGCGGATCTGGAACATTATGATGCCATCATCTTTGGTACACCGACCTTGTTCGGCATGATGGCCGGTCAGATGAAGAGCTTTCTTGATTCTGCCGGTGGGCTTTGGGCGCGCAACGCATTGGTGGGCAAGGTCGCAGCAGTGTTCGCATCCACCGGCTCGCAGCATGGCGGGCATGAGGCGACGCTTCTGTCGACGCAAATTCCGCTCCAGCATTTCGGCATGCTGATCGCCGGTATGCCCTACAGTTTTGCCGGTCAGACAACGGCAGGTGAGATTGTCGGTGGGGCGCCATATGGTGCCGGGACCATTGCGGGCGGTGATGGATCGCGCGCTCCAACGGACATCGATCTTGCCGGTGCCCGTTTTCAGGGCAGGCATGTCGCCCGGATCGCAACCGCCTTGTCTGGAGCAAAGCTTATCGAGGAGGCTGCCTGATGGTGTCACTCACGATTGATGTCTTTCACGATATTGTCTGTTGCTGGTGCTTGGATGTTTTATCACGCATGCGGTCGCTTGCCTAAAGGGACTATCTTATGTTTATTTCACTCTTTGCCCGTCGCAAATGGCGTGATCAGGGTGCACAGGTATTGGTGCTCAGGGAACTGGCACCCTACCTGATGCGCGGTGTTGGCTTTGGCGCAAGCCCGGACCGTCCGCGTTTGCCCCTTGTCCTGTTCACTTGAGCCAAGCACCAGGAGATGCATTCCATGTCACGCACGTCTGATATCTTTCTGACTGCGCTTGCCCCTGCCATTTGGGGCAGCACTTACCTCGTGACCACCGAACTGTTGCCGGATGGCTATCCGATCACGCTTGCCGCGCTGCGGGCATTGCCAGCCGGGTTGTTGCTGGTTGCTGTCACGCGCTCTCTGCCTCCTCGGGCTTGGCTCGGGCGCACGTTCCTGTTGGGCAGTTTCAATTTCTCGCTCTTCTGGGTGCTGCTTTTCGTGGCGGCATATCGGCTTCCGGGCGGGGTTGCTGCGACTTTGGGCGCGCTGCAGGCGATGATCGTGATCGTCATGGCGCGCTGGTGGCTTGGCACACCGATCCGGGCGGCTTCCGTTGCGGCGGCTGCTACCGGTGTTCTCGGTGTGGCGCTCTTGCTCATCGGGCCGGACGCCAAGCTTGATCCGATTGGCGTTGTGGCCGGTATCGGGGGCGCGGCATCCATGGCGGCGGGAACGGTGCTCAGTCGGAAATGGCAACCGCCAGTGTCTGCGCTCAGTTTTACGGCCTGGCAATTGACCGCCGGGGGACTGATCCTCACCCCGCTTGCCTTCATTCTTGAACCGGCCTTGCCTTCGCTGACCCTCACGAATATTGCGGGCTTTGTCTGGCTGGGGTTGATTGGTGCGGCGTTGACTTATGCCATCTGGTTTCGCGGTGTTGCCCGGATTGAACCCGGTACGGTTTCGATGCTGGGCATGATGAGCCCGTTGACGGCGGTGCTGCTTGGCTGGGTGTTGCTTGGTCAGTCTCTTTCGTTGATGCAGACTTTGGGGGCGGTGATCATTCTCTCTTCGGTCTGGGCGGGGCAGCGCGCAAATCGTCCGCGCGACACATCCAAAAGCTCTCTGCCTGTTTCCAAACAACCAAAGACAGCCTGATCACCGAGAGGAGGCTGTCTTTGCTCTTTTTGAGGCGTGAGGGGGCCTAATCGTTCATCATGATGGATGCAAGGCGCTCTTTGTCATCGTCGATTTCCAATCCGATTTCAGCGCGTTTCATGGCGCGTGCGGCCTGATCAAATGCTGCGTCCTTGAAGGCCTGATCACCGATGTGGCTCAAGCGTTTGAGATTCTTGCGCAGGCGTAACTGGACTTCAATCTGGCTTCGCCCGTCCCGGGCGATCAGGTTGAAGGCGTCATCGAACAGGTCAGACGATGTGAGAGGTGGGACAAAGATGTTGCCATATTTTGCATCCCCTTGTTGGCGATCGTCGGTTTTGTCCGGCACGATGTCGTCACGCTCTGCCCACAGATGCATGAGGCGGGTCAAGCGGCCAATCACATCAATGGCGGTGCCGGAATCGTTGATGCCCGGGGAAAGGGCGCGTGTGCCGATTTCGCTCAGTACACACAGGCCAAAGCGCGGGTCCTGATCAAAGGTTCGCTCATTCTCGATGGTCAGGGCCTTCTGGACCGATTTGCACAGCGCCTCGACGTCGCAGCCATTCTCGTCTGTCTGATTGGTGTGGAGATAGGCAAGAGGCGTGTCCGGGAAAACAAAGGAGCCGGGCGTTGCGACGAGATAGATATCGGCATGGGTGGTGGCCGTGCAGTCGGAGAGATGGCTCATGTCGATATGCTGAATATAGCCGGATTTGGTGGGGTACACAGCCTTGGCACTTAAGGGGATGGTCGTTTTGTCGTTCAGGGGACGGCCACCTAAATAGGGTGCCTTCATACGCAGCAGAAAGGCGTTCCGGGCTGCCTGCTCCACCTGTTCCGCCGCATTTTCAACCCGGCCAAGCTCAGTGAGATAGTCGATCCAGCGCAACAGGGAAATGACGATGAGGGCGATGACGATAATCGTGACAGAAAACAGCACGGCTCGCCCTTCCTGTCCATAGGCCCCTGTCTTGAGCACAATCAATCCGACAATGCTGAACAGGAACGAGCCAATGAAGGTGGAAAGAACCGTCTGGGAGATGTTGTCCTGTATCAGCAGCTTGCTGGCGCGCGGGGTCGCATTGCTGGTGGCCGACTGGTAGGCCGACGTCATGACGCTAAGGGAAAATGTTGTAACGGCCAACATGCTGGTCGCAATGATTGAGAGAATGCTGTCAATGGCTTCGGCGCTGATATTGATGCCCAGATTAATCGGCAGCTTTTGGTCCACTACGGATGCAAGGATCGCCGCACCCACCCCAAGGCAACCAATCAAGGCCGCGCGCACCCACAGGCGTCTTGCGGTTTGCACCAATACCCACTGCCATTTGGTCAAGTCTTTCATTTAACGACTGTTCCTTGCTTTGGGCGCAATGCTCGGAAACGAGGTCGCAGAACGCGTTTTTGCAGCATCATTCAAGGAGAAACGGTTGACCGGGGTGTTTTGTTCCTTAGGCTGACATGCAGCAAGCGCTGAGCCACTGAACGTCGCTGCAAATATCGGCTCTTGATGGCTGGGGCCAGAGTTGCTGACCATCAGTTTAGCGTGCGTTTGTTCCAGACTTTGATGGCCCCATCCTCGATGATGCAGATATGGCCGGTGCCGACCTTTGCCTCTTCGGCCTTGATGCCATATTGCGGTGCTGCCATGCGCAGGATGCCATTGCTGGTGACGATGATTGCGGTCGCATCCGGGCCATATTGCTCTTGGATGGTCGCGATCATGGCGTTCCAGCCTTTGAGAATGGCGTCGGGGCTCGGGCTCCAGTCATAGCCTTCGGGCCAGATGCTCTGTTTCTGCCAACCGTCAATATCCTTGTCCCCATGGGCGGCGCGGATATCGTCGTTTGACTGGCCTTCCCATGTGCCATAATCGATTTCGCACAGGGCGTCATTCACCTGCGGGGCCAAGTCGACCCAGCCTGCGGTGTTGGCCATGATGCTGGCAGTCTGAACTGTGCGCTTCAGTGGGCCGCACAGGATGCAGTCCGGGGTGATGTTGGCGGTCCTCATGGCTTCGCCCACCTCTTTTGCCTGTTTACGGCCCTTTTCTACCAGATCAAGGTCGGAGCGTGCCCCGACCCATACGACCTTGTCGCCGGGGCCAAAGGTGTTGCCATGTCTTACCAGGATCAGTTTCATGATACCAGCTCGCCTTCCCTTTTGATGATGTCCTCGACGATTTTGACATCGTCGGGGGCATCGACCGAGGCATGGGTGCGACCTTGATAATCGACGGTGACGATGCGGACTTTCATGCCATTTTCCAGCGCTCGCAATTGTTCCAGCCCTTCGGTCAATTCCAGCGGGGAGGGGGCGAGTTTGACATAGCGCTCAAGCGCCTCGCGGCGATAACCGTAAAGGCCGATATGGCGATAGACCGATGTGTGGCCGGTGGAGCGTATGTAAGGCAGGATCATTTTCGAGAAGTAGAGGGCGTTGCGCCTGGCGTCAAACACCACGGTGGTGCCGCTCGCCGGGTTGGCCTTTTTGCTTTCGACAAGGTTCTTGAGCATCATGTCGTCAAGGATCGTTGCCGGGGTGACGATGTCAAAATCGTCTTTTGCTTGGGCAAATTCATCGATCATGGCTTGCAGCACCCAAGGCGGAGTGAGGACCGCGTCGCCCTGAAAATTCAGGATGGCATCTTCGGTGATGTTGGCCGCTTCCAACGTGGCAAAGCAACGCTCCGAGCCATTGCGGCAGCTATCGGGGGTCAGAAAGGCTTCGGCACCGAAACTTTCGGCATGTTTGATGATGCGCTCATCCTCGGTGCTGACAACGACACGGGAGCAGCCCGTCGTTGCCTTGGCGATCCGCCATATGCGCTCAAGCATGCTGGTGCCAAGGATCGGCAGCATCGGTTTGCCGGGCAATCGGCTGGATCCATAGCGAGCAGGAATAATGATGGCGGTGGACATGGTTTGCCTTTCTTTCCAGATATCGGCCGCATTGCTCGGGTGGCGATGGTGTGGCGCTTGTTTCAAGCCAGATATGGCATGAATGAAGGCTGAGTGCGACCCGAAAATAGGTCTATTCGGGTTGCTTGTGTGCTTTGCACCTGTTGCCCCTCTTTGCGGACTGTCTGGCACGGAAAAAGGCCGCGAATGGCGATATATATCGGCCTCTTGTGTTGCTGACATGCCGGAGAGGGTGGCGTCGACCCTGCCAGCCTTCAAAGCCGGGATAACACGTGCTTTTTTGATTTTGCCTTTCCCCCCAATCAAGTGGATGGTAAGGAAAGGGCCTCTGTGTGGCCCTCAGATGCTGATGCTCTGATCGATTGTCCGGGCCGGTTTCAGCTTTAGCGAGGTATGTATGTCCAAGTCCCATTCCCTGTTGCTTGACGCCTGTCTGTTTGACCTTGATGGGACATTGATTGATTCCACACCGCCGGTGACCCGTTGCTGGAGTGCATTGCTTGAGCGTCATGATTTGGATCCGGTGATTTGTCTTGCCAAAATTCACGGGCGGCCGGCTCACGAATCCATCCGTGATCTGCTGTCTGGCAAGGATGAGGCGATCCTTGAGGAGGAGATCCGCTGGCTGCAACGCATGGAAAGCACCGATGTGGAGGGCATTGTCGCTCTTGATGGTGCGCTCGACTTCATCGCGGAGCTTGATCGCTTGTCAGTGCCTTGGACCATTGTGACGTCTGGCTCGGTGCCTGTCGCCGGTGCGCGCATTGGGGCTGCGGGGATCCCGACACCAGAGCGGTTCATTACCTCTGATGACATCACCAAAGGCAAGCCCGATCCTGAACCGTTCCTCAAAGGGGCGGATCTGGTCGGCGTGGCACCTGCAAAATGTGTTGTGTTCGAGGATGCCTCTGCGGGGATCTCCGCCGGGCTTGCTGCCGGAGCACAAGTGATCGGTATCACGGCGACGGAAACCGCTCATGTGCATGTCGATATCCCCTCCATTGCCAGCTATCGGCAACTGTCGATTGCTCCTAGCGGCGGGCGGTTTGAATTGACGATTTCGAGCTGATCCACGCCATTCACCTGATCCTCTTTGCTGACTACCAGCTTTGATCCACTTTGGGACGGTGTCAGCCATGCCTTTAAGGGCACGGCAACGGTTAGCTCAGATGGATATTATGTCAAAATGAAAGCCTTGCAACGGGTAATGCATCGAGTTGGGTGAATTGTTCAGTTGTGTCGCAAGTGAAGTGACGAAGCTTTCTGTCGGACGACAGGTGTTATCGATTCGCAGCGAGCCTTCTCGCAGCCGTTACACCCTGAATTGACGTAAGGGCCGGTGGATAAGCAATCGTTTGGCTTGGCCGTTTCTAAGGGGCATTCCATATAAAATTTCTTATATTGGACACTTGTCGGACATGTATGGTGCGTCCGATGCGACAAATAATTGCATTGGTTGAAAGCTGCAGTGTGAACGGTTGCAGTTTTAAGTATGAAATGATAAAAATGGTCCTGCTTTGGGGGATCGGGGGACTCTCCAAAAGCTGGCCGGTCTTCGGGGGTATGTCTTACATTTTCTCTTACGGGATCGGTAATTGCTATCGACGGTTCTGCTTTTGCAGGATGGCAATTTGCGCGATCAGCCACCATTGTGTGCCTGATACGCCGGTCGTAATGGCAGTCGTGGTCGTGGATCAATTTGATCTGTGACTGTGAGAAGCGCCATAGATCAATCGGCCCTTTGGTCGACTGATCTATGGCTCTTTTTTTTACCCGCTTTGATTTTTCTGCCGTAGCCTTTTAAGGGCGCTTGTTCCTTTGGCGTTTCGTGCTGCTTGTCAGGATTTGTTGCCGGACAAGGATAAATGCAGGCGGGTCTGCATATCTTCAGAAAAGCAATAGCCTGTTTGCTCCGCATGGGTGAGCAGCAAGGCAAGAGACTTGTCGAGATTGCCTTCGAGCAATGTTGCGCTGAGGTCGCGTCCCAGTTGAATGAGCGAAGGATCGTTCGCCCCAAGCGAGGCAGTGTGATGAGTAGGCACGATTCAACCTTTTGTCTTGATAATGCAATTACAGATTGAAACTATCACGCACAGGCAAAGTGCGCGAGACCCATGACGCTCTTTGTCCTCAACCGATTAAAAGAGCGTTGAAACAAACCAAAGCCGAGACCGGACAGAAGGCTGCCGGTGTGGATAATGCATGATTGTCCGGACTTCGCCCGATGGCCAATCTTCAGGTGATGATTTCCCATTTGACCGTGCCGGCCGAATGGGGGTTGTTTTGGTTGATGCGGCCGATCAGCTTGTCCTGATGGTCAAGGGAGACCAACAGACGGGTGCCAGCACGACCGGAGACGACAACCAGATCCTCACTCTTTGAGGGGGATTTGCGTGTCAAAATGACCGAAGGTGCCTGGCCCTGATGCTCGGCCTCCTCGAATTGTCGCATTTCAACATGAACGATAATCACCTTGTTGACCCATTTCATGTCGACTAGCACTGTTTCCTTATGGTGCCAGTTTAGATCGGCAGACCCGCCAAAAGCCATCGTGCATTCTCCCGCTGCAACGTTGAGATCTTTCGAAAAAACCGTATTTAAATGCGGACTTTCTGTCGAGCTTTTTCGAAAGAATCGTCCCAAAGGGGTGGTGATGACCGTATAGACGCCTCTGTCATTCCGAATATGGACTCGAACATGGGGTAGATGTGGGGAAGAAAGCGGATTTAGACTTCTTTGGCGCGGTTGCAGGCGATTAGGGGGCGGGAATTCTGAAAAGATCGCGTGAATCTTACGATTCATGGTCATTTGCCGGTTGACAAAGGGTGACTCTGGCCGTAGTTTCCGCTTCGAATTTTGCGCGCCTCGGCGCGCTTTTTGTTTCGAATAAATGGCCGAGGCTTGGGACAATGAAAATCAAGAATTCTCTGAAAGCACTTGCCAAGCGTCACCGTGACAACCGCATGGTTCGCCGCAAGGGTCGTGTATATATCATCAACAAGAAGAATCCTCGCTTTAAAGCTCGTCAGGGCTAAGTCAGGCTTCTTGATTGCATGAACATAAGGCGCGCAGGAGTGATGCTCACGCGCGTTTTTTGTATAGGCTGACAATGGATGGCGCAAGACGCTGGACAATGGTAGTCTGTTTCATACGCAAAGCTGAAGACAAAAAAGGCCGGCTCCTTGGGGAGCCGGCCTTTTTATTTGACTGGATCAATGCTGAGTGACCGAGCATCCTGTTCTTTGACCTTTGACCTTTGACCTTTGACGCTTTGGCCCATTGGCTGGTTCTGGACCTTGTGTCTGTCTCTGAATGACAACGCCCCAGAAATCGGATGATTTCTGGGGCGTCAGTTTTTATAGCGGGTCGTAGGGCGCTTTAGATGCCGCCCAGACCGTCGCTGCCGACAAAGGCGATGCGCAGCATGTTGGTTGCGCCTGGGGTGCCCAGAGGGACACCGGCGGTGATGATGACGCGCTGTCCTGGCTTGGCGAACCCTTCCTGATAGGAGGTGGAGCAGGCACGGTCGACCATTTCATCCAGAGTGCCGGAATCTTCAGACACGATGCAGTGCAGGCCCCAGACAAGGGACAGGCGACGTGCGGTGGCATTGATCGGGCTCATGGTGATGATTGGCGTCTGAGGGCGCTCACGGGCGGCTCTGAGGCCTGTGGTGCCCGAAGAGGTATAGCAGACGATGTTGGCCAGCTTCAGCGTCTCGGCTATCTGACGGGCCGCCGCAGAAATGGCATCGGCACCGGTTGCTTCTGGCTCGGCGCGTTGTGCGTAGATGATGTTGGAATAGTAGGGGTCGGTTTCGACCTGCTCGGCAATCCGGTTCATCATGGCAACCGCTTCCTGCGGATACTCACCGGCAGCGGACTCTGCGGACAACATGATTGCGTCGGCGCCTTCAAACACGGCCGTGGCCACGTCGGAGGCTTCGGCTCGGGTTGGCATTGGCGAGGTGATCATCGATTCCAGCATCTGGGTGGCAACCACGACCGGCTTGCCTGCCTGACGGGCGGCACGGGTGATCTGCTTCTGAACGCCGGGAACCTGTTCCAGTGGCATTTCCACGCCAAGGTCGCCACGGGCAACCATGATGGCGTCGGACAATTCGATGATTTCGGCAAGATGCTTGACGGCCTGTGGTTTTTCGATTTTCGACAGGATGCCAGTGCGGCCACGGGACAGCTTGCGAACCTCGGCCACGTCTTCGGGGCGTTGCACGAAGGACAGGGCGATCCAGTCGACATCTGCATTGACAGCGGCTTCCAGATCAGCGCGGTCCTTGTCGGTCAGCGCCGAGAAGGAGAGGGTGGAATCAGGGAAGCTGATGCCCTTGCGGTCGGAGATCGGGCCGCCGGTGACGACTTCGGTATGGATGGCGTCCGATGCGGTGCCGATGGTGCGCAGGCGAACCTTGCCATCGTCAAGCAGCAGCATGTCGCCTTCTTTGACCGAGCCAAAAATTTCCGGATGAGGCAGCTGGACGCGATGGACGTCGCCGGGCTCATCGTTCATGTCGAGGGTGAAGTTGGCGCCATTTTCGAGGCGTACTTTGGTCTCGGCGAATTTGCCAAGGCGCAGTTTGGGGCCCTGAAGGTCAGCCAGAATGCCGATGGGGCGGCCGACTTCTTGTTCGACAGAGCGAATTTTTGCGACGCGCTCGCGCATTTCTTCATGGGACGAGTGGCTCATATTGATGCGGAATACGTCCGCACCTGCCAGGAACAGAGCCTTGATCTGTTCCTCTTTATCTGAAGCCGGGCCCAAGGTGGCCAGGATCTTGACCTTCCGATTGCGTCTTACAGTCACGGTTTTTATCCTATTCTTGATCGGTCAATTGGACCGTATAATCCTGCTTCCCGGCCGTATCGATTTCGAAAAAGCCGGTGCGCTCAAATCCCCTTGCGACGCATTCGTGGGTGCCTTTGATCTTGAATTCAAGATCCTGCGTGCACATGAATGCCTCGCCATTCCACTGTCCGCCCTTGTCATAATCGATGGCATGGATCAGATAGCGAGTGTTTACAAGCACGCCTTTGAGGACGGTTTCGCACTTGTTCTGGTCAACGTTCCACCAGCCCTCGCTGATCCACTCACCCTTCATCTTATATCCGATGGCTAGACCGATCGTACTGCCGGTCTTGTTGCATACGCGAAGGTCGGCGGCGGCCTGAAAGCTGCTTGCAAGCAGCATCAGACTTGCCAGGGCGCATGTCTGGATATGTGTCTTTACTAGGGTCGTGGTCGCTGGAGCTGTTGTCTTTTTTGAAACAATCATTGGGCTCAATATCATCTTGAAGGTGTTCGTAAGCCGCCTTTTGTTTCGCGTCTTGCGCCCACAATGTCAATGCAGGAACTCTACAATAGTCGAAGACTGTGCGCTATAGGAGATCAAATATTCCCCATTTTGTGCGGTTTTCAACTATCCGGGGTGATTTGTTCCAACTTCTGCGCCAGAGGTGGAGCGTTGCTTTGCATCGTTGGATTGATCGCCCGGAAGGCTATTCTAGGGCTTCTGCCTGACGTGGGCCTGTTTAGCGTTTGTGCTTAACGGCTGTGTGACGGACCATAATCAGTGATCAGTTGGGCGAAAAAGCGGCTGGGAGCGGGTTTCTCACAGGATCTGCGTAAGGGAAGGCAAATCTGGGATCTGGGACAGTTTGGTCTTGTTGCTGCCATCACCTTGGATATGATGCGGACTTTCTCGCACTCGCTTTTGAAAGGCGGGTAGATGTCAGGAAGGGGAGCCTTATGAGTGAGATCAGTCAAACCGAGTTGGAAGCCGCAGCCTTTCGCCGCTTGCTGGCGCATTTGCGCGAGCGGACGGATGTGCAAAATATCGACATGATGAATCTTGCCGGCTTTTGTCGCAATTGTCTGTCGCGCTGGTATATGGAAGCAGCCAATGGGGCCGGGCTCGATATGGACAAGGACGAGGCGCGCGAAATCGTCTATGGGATGCCCTATGACACTTGGAAAGAAAAATATCAAAAAGAAGCCAGCCCTGAGCAGCTTGACGCGCTCAAGATTTCGCACAATCACGACTAACAGGCATCCATAACCGATAAGCCTGATCTTGACTGCGTGTTGGGATAGGGTGGTGAAAATGGTGCGCTTGGCATCAAAGAGACTTTGCGTCCGATTGGATCGCTGTTAAGGATGTCGCAACACAAATTTGGTTGAAGAGCGGTTAAGTTCGCTGAAGCATGATGGATCCCCGAGTGCCTGTGCTTTTGAGCGACGAACCGATAATTGGAGTATAGAATATGTCAAATCCAGGTGGTGTCGCTGCCGATCAGCTGCGCGCATTTGTTGAGCGCATCGAGCGCCTTGAAGAAGAAAAGAAAGCCATTTCCGATGACATCAAGGATGTCTACGCGGAAGCCAAGGGTAATGGTTATGACGTCAAGGTGATGCGTCAGGTGGTTCGCCTGCGCAAACAGGACAACAACGAGCGTCAGGAAATGGAAGCTCTGTTGGACCTGTATCTGCATGCTCTGGGCATGGCGCCAAGCGCAGAATAAGCCTTCGCTCAAGGTGCTTTTCATTAAAACCCTGCCTCGCAAGAGGCGGGGTTTTTTTGTGGCCCATTTCCTGATGCCCGTGTTAACCGGGGGCGCATTCAGGGATTATTTGCCATTCAGCCATCATTTCTGTGTATCGGCATGTGCATAGGATAGATGGGTGTCGGTTTCCGGGCTTGCATCTCATATATTTGTCGCATAAAGATATCTTTATATCTTTGGGGAAATTAGATGCTGTCACTTGATGAAATGGTCGGATTGTTGAAGGCGAGCGGGGAACCGACTCGCCTGCGGCTTTTATCGTTGCTTGCGGAGGGAGATTTGTCGGTCAAGGATCTGACCGCAATCCTCAATCAGAGCCAGCCGAGAATCTCGCGCCATTTGAAGCTGCTCTATGAGGCAGGCCTTGTCGACCGGTTGCCGGAGGGCGCTTGGGTTTATTATTGTCTGACGCGCGATCAGGCCAAGGGTGATCTGGTCTCGACGTCCCTGCGCCATATCGATCAGGAGGATCTGATGATTCGCCGCGATATGGAGCGACTGGCCCAGATCAAGCAGGCGCAGCGACAGCAGGCGACGGAGTATTTCCGGCAAAATGCCGAGCGGTGGGATGAATTGCGGGCATTGCATGTGCCTGAAAGTGCTGTTGAGAGTGCCATTCTGGACGCGTTGGGTGACAAGCCGATCCAGCGGATGCTTGATCTGGGGACCGGGACGGGCAGCATGTTGTCGCTGCTGGCTGATCGCTGTCGCTTTGGTCTTGGGGTCGATGCCAACCGCTCGATGCTGGCGATTGCCCGCACGCGGCTTGATGGTCCCCACCACAATCACCTGCATGTGCAGCAGGGAGATATTCTCGACCTGACGACGCTGGAGCGGACCTTCGATCTGGTGACCGTGCATCAGGTGTTGCATTATCTCGATGACCCATCGGCAGCTCTGGATGAGGCCGGTCGGGTGTTGCTGCCCGGTGGACGCATTCTGGTGGCTGACTTTGCCCCCCACGATTATGAATTCTTGCGAAAGGACCATGCTCATAGACGATTGGGATTCTCCCATGACGTCATGAGCCGCTGGATGGAGCAAGCAGGCTTCAGCGTTCTTTCGGCGACCGATTTGGCGGAAACCCGCCGTATTGACGAGATGAGCGACACGCCGCTGACGGTGACCATCTGGGTTGCCGAGAAACGAATGCCTGACTGACGCCACCACCTTTTGCCCCAACCTGTTTGGGTGCCTGGCGATCCATCAAGGGGCCGGCCACCAAAAGAGATGATAAGACAGGCCCGGATTTCCCAAACCGAGGCCGTCAAGACCGAGACAAGACTGAGAGAAGACTGATGAACCATAATGCAGAACGCAGCGGACGCCGCAGCCAGAGCGCCGAAAAGCTGAATATTTCCTTCGAGTTTTTTCCTCCAAAGACTCCGAAGATGGAAGAAAAGCTTTGGCAATGCGTCGAGCGGTTGGCCCCACTGGCTCCTGACTTTGTGTCCGTGACCTATGGGGCAGGAGGCTCGACCCGTGAGCGGACCCATGCGACCGTTGAGCGGATCATCAAGGAGACGTCCGTTCCGGCAGCTGCCCATCTGACATGCGTCGGGGCAACCAAGGAAGAAGTCAATGACGTGGTGCGTTCCTATATCGAGGCAGGCGTGACGCATATTGTTGCTTTGCGCGGGGATCCGGCTGACGGGGTTGGTGCCAAATATCAGCCACATCAAGGCGGCTATATCAATGCAGCCGATCTGGTTGGCGGCATCAAGGAGCTGGGCGATATCGAGGTGTCGGTTTCTGCCTATCCTGAAAAGCATCCGGAAAGTTCGGACTTTGCGACCGATATCGAAATGCTGCGTCAGAAGGTAGATGCTGGCGCAACGCGCGCGATCACGCAATTTTTCTTCGACAATGATCTTTATGAAGCCTATGTCGAGCGGGTGCGCCGGGCCGGGATTTTCATTCCGATCGTGCCGGGCATTCTGCCGATTCATAATTTCGTCCAGATGGCCAATTTTTGCCTCGCGCACCGGAGCCAGTGTGCCGCAATGGTTGGCCAACCGGTTTGAAGGGCTGGAGGATGACGAGGAAACCCATCGTCTGGTGGCCGCTGCCATCGCCGCCGAACAGGTGAATGATCTGCATGAGCGCGGGGTTGATGACTTCCATTTCTACACCATGAACAGAGCCAATCTGTCCTATGCCATCTGCCATTTGCTGGGCCTGCGCCCGGCCACAGCGGCGGCAGGGCAAGACTAAGCAGCCTTCGAAGACCAAGTCTGAACAGAGATATTTGACAGTGCCGGGCGGGAGAGCGACCCGCTTTGCACTGGATAGACAAGGAACCAGTCACCATGTCGAGCTTGCCTCTTAGCCCGTCCTATGACGTGCTGCGCCGTTTGGCGTCCGACCGTATCCTCATCCTTGATGGGGCAATGGGCACCATGATCCAGCGACTTAACCTGACGGAAGAGGACTTCCGCGGGGAACGCTTCAAAAATTGGAATCAGGATCTGAGAGGCAACAATGACCTGCTCTCGATCACCAAGCCGGAAGCCATTCGGGATATCCATCGGCAATATTTTGAAGCCGGGGCCGATTTTGCGGGCACAAACACCTTTTCCTCAACCACCATCGCGCAAGCCGACTATGCGATGGAGCATCTGGCCTATGAGCTGAATGTCGAGAGCGCGCGAATCGCCAAGGAAGCGGCCGAAGACGTGATGGCCAGGGAGCCAGGCCGTCAGTGCTTTGTCCTTGGGGCGATGGGGCCGACCAACCGGACTGCCTCGATTTCGCCGGATGTCAACAATCCCGGTTTCCGGGCAGTGTCGTTTGATGTGCTGAAGGATGCCTATCGCGAGGCGGCGCGTGGCCTTATCGATGGCGGCGCGGATGCTTTGGCCGTTGAGACCATCTTCGATACGCTGAATGCCAAGGCGGCATTGTTTGCGATTGAAGAAGAATTTGAAGCGCGCGGTATGCGTTGGCCGGTGATCATTTCAGGCACCATCACCGACAAATCCGGACGCACCCTGTCGGGTCAGACGGCGGAAGCTTTCTATCATTCGATCCGCCATGCCAAGCCCTTTGCGGTTGGGCTTAATTGTGCGCTTGGGGCGGCTGAATTGCGCCAGCATGTGGCCTCGATTGCCCGGGTCGCCGAGACGTTGGTCTCGACCTATCCGAATGCGGGCCTGCCAAACGAATTTGGTGAATATGACGAGAGCCCGGAGCATATGGCCGGCTTGATCAAGGAATTTGCCGAGTCTGGTCTCGTCAATATTGTCGGTGGCTGTTGTGGTACAACACCGGATCATATCGCGGCGATTGCCGAGGCGGTCAAGCCGGTGAAAACCCGCGTCATTCCGGCCATTGAGCAGCATATGCGCCTGTCGGGGCTGGAGCCTTTCACACTGACGCCTGAGACCAATTTCGTCAATATCGGTGAGCGGACCAACGTCACAGGTTCGGCGAAGTTCCGCAAGTTGATCAGGGAAGGCGACTATGAAGCCGCGCTCGATGTGGCCCGCCAGCAGGTGGAAAATGGTGCCCAGATCATCGATGTGAATATGGATGAAGGTTTGCTTGATTCTGAGGAGGCGATGGCCACTTTCCTCCATCTGATCGTGGCTGAGCCGGATATTTCCCGCGTGCCTGTGATGGTTGACAGCTCGAAATGGAGCGTCATCGAAGCAGGTTTGAAGTGTCTGCAGGGCAAATCGGTGGTCAATTCGATCTCGATGAAGGAAGGCAAGGAGGCCTTTGTCAAGCAGGCCAAACTGGTGTTGCGCTATGGCGCGGCGGTGGTTGTGATGGCTTTTGATGAAAAAGGTCAGGCCGATAGCCTTGAGCGCAAGATCGACATCTGCAAACGCTCCTATGACATCTTGGTCAATGAAGTGGGCTTCCCGCCCGAAGATATCATTTTCGATCCAAACGTCTTTGCGGTGGCAACTGGCATTGAAGAACATGACAATTACGGGGTCGATTTTATCGAGGCAACCCGCTGGATTCGCCAGAATTTGCCCGGTGCCCATGTGTCCGGTGGTCTGTCCAATCTCAGCTTCTCCTTCCGTGGCAACAATCTGGTGCGCGAAGCGATGCATTCGGCCTTCCTGTTCCATGCCATCAAGGCGGGGCTGGATATGTCCATCGTCAATGCGGGCCAGCTGATGGTCTATGATCAGATAGACAAGGAGCTGTTGGAGCGGATCGAGGATGTGATCCTTAATCGCCGGTCCGATGGCACCGATCGCCTGCTGGAAGTGGCAGAACGTTACCTTCATCAGAAGGGCGAGGCGAAGGTTGTCGATCTGGCATGGCGCGAGCTGCCGGTTGAGAAACGGCTGGAGCATGCGCTCGTCAAGGGCATCGGCGATTATGTTGAACAGGATGTCGAAGAAGCCCGTCAGGCTGCCAGCCGTACCCTTGATGTGATCGAGGGGCCGCTGATGGATGGCATGAATGTGGTCGGGGATCTGTTTGGCGACGGCAAGATGTTCCTGCCGCAGGTGGTGAAGTCCGCCCGCGTGATGAAAAAGGCTGTGGCCTATTTGCTGCCATACATGGATGCGGAGCAGGAAGGCGAACGCCAGAGCGCTGGCAAGGTGCTGATGGCGACGGTGAAGGGCGATGTGCATGATATCGGCAAGAATATTGTCGGCGTCGTGCTGCAATGCAATGGCTATGAGGTGGTCGATCTGGGTGTCATGGTTCCGGCCAATGACATTCTTGAAACTGCACGGCGGGAAAAGGTTGATATCGTCGGCCTGTCCGGTCTGATTACACCGTCGCTTGATGAAATGTGCCATGTGGCAGCTGAAATGCAGCGGCAGGGCTTTGAACAGCCGCTGTTGATCGGTGGCGCGACGACCTCGCAGGTGCATACGGCAGTAAAAATTGATCCGAATTATGATCATGGTCAGGCGATTTATGTGACCGATGCCAGCCGCGCGGTTGGGGTTGCCACCAAGCTGTTGTCGCGGGACAAGGATGCCTATGTCGCCGAGATCAAGGGCAGCTATGTGCAGGTACGGGCCAAGCATGAGGCGGCGCAGGACAAAAAGCGCCGTCTGAATATCGACAAGGCGCGCGCCAACAAGCAGGCATCGGACTGGACGGCCTATCAGCCAACCAAACCGTCCTTTATTGGCACCAAAGTCATCGACGATATCGAACTGGCGGACCTTGTGCCCTATATCGATTGGACGCCCTTCTTCTCCACTTGGGAAATGAAGGGGCGCTATCCGTCGATTCTGAGTGATGATGTCTATGGAGAAGCGGCGACGAGCCTGTTCAATGATGCGCAGGCGATGTTGAAGCAGATTGTCGACGAGAAATGGCTGACCGCCCGTGGCGTGATTGGCCTCTGGCCTGCCCATGGGGTTGGTGATGACATTGCTGTCTATGCGGATGAAAACCGCGATAGCGAGGTTGGGCGCTTCTTTGGTCTGCGTCAGCAGATGGCCGGGCGGTCGGCCCGCGCCAATGTGGCGCTTGGGGACTTTGTTGCCCCGATAGACAGCGGTGTTGCTGACTATATCGGTGGCTTTGCGGTCTCGACCGGATTTGGTGAGGACGTGCGCGCCAAGGCGTTTGATGCAGCTGGCGATGACTATTCCAAGATCCTGTTGCAGGCATTGGCGGACCGCTTGGCGGAAGCCTTTGCAGAAGCCATGCATCAGAAGGTGCGCAGGGACTATTGGGGTTATGCCAAGGATGAGAAACTCAGCACTGAAGAGCTGATTGCAGAGACATATCAGGGCATTCGTCCGGCTCCGGGTTACCCGGCCCAGCCGGACCATACCGAGAAAGGGACGTTGTTTGCTCTGCTTGACGCGGAAGCGGCAACCGGCATCAAGCTAACCGAGAGCTTTGCCATGGTGCCCGGATCTGCGGTGTCTGGCTTGTATTTCGCTCATCCCGACTCTCATTATTTTGGTGTCGGCAAGATCGAAAAGGATCAGGTTGAAGATTATGCGGCGCGAAAAGGCTGGACGACAGAAGAAGCCGAGCGTTGGCTGGCACCTATTCTGAATTATCGACCATGAAACTATGCCCGGTTACCATGACGTAACATGCATGGTGCCGGGCAACATAGCACTTCAGGTATAAATCATCTTTTACATGAAGTATTCGCAAATAGAAAAACCGGGATAAGTCCCGGTTTATACGCTTCCTAATTTCAGAAATAGCGTTGATTTTCAAGTGCCTTTCTGAGCTTTCCCCCCGGATGCGTGCTGATGTGGCTGGGTGTTTGTTCTAAATAATCCCGACCACAATAGCTGCAATGAATGCGAAAGCGGCACACAAAATCATGAAATTCATTGATTTGACCATGTAACCTCTCCTATCTGCTATTATTGCTTGATATGGAGTCTACGGCAACTTAGCCTAATCGCGAAGTGAAAAAAATGTTGCAATGCGAAATAATGGCGGCTTGACCCTGATATTTTCCGATAACTCCTTGTGGTTGCAGGGGCCAGCATGCGACAATGGGGTGCATGAAAACCGGGGACAGGGTGGATATATTGCGATGCAACATTCACAAAAGTGTCACGAGGCGTTGATAGAAGTTCAGGCTGCCCTTGCGGCAGACTCGCGGGATCTCGATCCGCATAAAGCCGCCGAGCGGGCGCATTTCATGAAGGCTACCATGCCGATGTTTGGGCTTCCTGTGCCCCGGCAGCGCGCTGTGTTGCGGCGGGGTTACAGCTTTTCGCATTTGCCTTTTGAAGAACAGCTGCCGCTCTGGTCGCATATCTGGTCTGTGGCTTCTCATCACGAAACGAAAATGCAGGCAGCCTTCTTTGTTGAGAAGCCGCCCGCCGCAACAGATCTTGCCTGGCTTTTGGGCGAGGTGCGGGATTGGGTGTCGAGCGTCAATTGCTGGGACCAGTCGGACACCTTGTCGAACCTTTATGCCAAGATCAATGAGCGCCATCCGGAGCTGGTGGTGCCGGTTCTCAAGCGGTGGAATGTGAGCGACAATCCATGGGAACGGCGGCAGTCGCTGGTGGCTTTGCTTTGTTATTCGCGCTTCCGGCGGCATTTCCCCGATCCCGACTTGCTGTTCGAACTTGTTGAAACACTGTTGGCGGACAAAGACTATTATGTGCAGAAGGGGCTTGGCTGGACCTTGCGGGAAGCGTGGCATATATGGCCCGGGCCGGTTATTGCCTTCCTCGATGCCCATATCGTGACGCTCGCACCTGCTGCATGGCAGGCTGCGACGGAAAAGCTTGATCCGGCGCTCAAGCAAAGGCTAAAGGCCAAGCGAACGGCCGGGCGCAAAGCCAAAGGCTGAATGTGCCATGCGCCTCAACGGGCGCGGGCTATGGCCCCTTCCAGCCAGTGGGCGACATGCAAAGTCTGCTGGTCTTCCATAAAGGGGCCGATGATTTGCACCCCAAGCGGCAGACCATCGTCTGTCTCCATGCCAGCAACATTGACACAAGGCAAGCCGAACAGGGTCCAGACGCGGTTGAAGATCGACGAGCCGGTCGAGGCGAGACCCAGTGGAGCGGGTCCGAGAGCCGACAGACTGATGAAGGCGTCGAGATCTTCCAGATGCTCGGCGGCTTCTATGCGTGCCTCTTGAGCGGATAGATGGGCTTCGTCATAGTCGGCGGCGGTGATGGTTTTGGCAAAGTCTAGGGTCTGTTTCAATACCGGACTTAACAGATCGCCATGGCTGTCATATTCCCACGCCAAGGATTGGCGCATTTCATAATCCTGGATGATTTGGTGGGCGTGGAAGGCGGTGATGAAGGTTTCGCTTGGCTCGATCTCAACCAGCTCAGCACCAAGGGAATGAAGATGTTCCAAGAGGCCATCAAAGCGGGATTGATAGGCCGGGTCGGCTTCGGGCCAGCTATGACTGCGGACAATGCCGAGCTTTGGGGTGCGGAAGGGAGCTGTTGGCTGGATCGAGCAATTGCGCCCGGTTAGCGCTGACATGGCATAGGCCACATCGGCCACGCGGGCGGTGTAAAGGCCGACGGTGTCGAGCGACCAGGCGCCGTCCTTCATGCCCGGTTTGGGCAACAGTCCTGCAGAGGGTTTGTAACCGGTGATGCCACAAAAGGCAGCGGGGCGGATGATCGACCCACCGGTCTGGCTGCCAATTGCCAGATGGGCCATGCCAGAGGCAACCGCTGCTGCCGAACCGGATGAGGAGCCTCCGGGTGTATGGTCAAGATTGTGCGGGTTGCGGGTCGGGCCGGGATGGAAAAAGGCAAATTCGGTGGTAACGGTTTTGCCGAGCAATGTGCAGCCGGCCCGTTTGGCCAGCATGACCATGCTGGCGTCGCGTGTCGGGCTGTGGTCGTGATAAATGGGAGAGCCGTGGGCTGTCGGCAGGTCGGTGGTCTCGAAGATATCCTTTACCGCTAGGCCAATGCCTCTGAGCGGGCCGGATGTGGTCACCTGATTGGTGGCACAGGCATTCAGGG
>CAXXSO010000047.1:0-43901 GCA_963676965.2 uncultured Cohaesibacter sp. | reverse complement strand
AACGGTCCGGCGCACGAACAGGTTCATCGGCACATCCCAAAGCGGCTCTTCAAGTGGCAACAGTGAAAAGCCGGATTGCTGCGCAACCTCGGCCAAAGGTGACACCAGCACCGATATCAGGTTCGAGTCTCGAACAAAGGCCGTCAAGGCGGCAACCGAATTTGTGCGCATCACAATGCGCGGTGTCGCAAGACCTCGTACCGACATATAGTGGTTAGACAGATGCACAAAGCTCTCGTCTTCATAGAAACCAGCCCAATCCACAGCAACCAGATCAGCTGCTGAAATGCGTTTCTCGAACGCCAGCGGATTGCGATGATCTGATATTGCAATCATAGGCAAGTTGGTGAGATAGATGCGATCGACATCTGCCAGATCATACTGAACAACAGGACTGGCAGAGAAGAACAGATCGATCTCACCCCGGCTGTAAAGGGCGGCGAGCTGGTCGCCGACACCGGAAATCAGATCGATGGAAAGGCCGTGATACTCACTGCGCATTTGGGCAAAGACACTGGGCAATATCGTGCTCGTCCAGGCGACACCAGCACCCACTCTCAATTTCCGCGTCACGCCGTCCCGTGCCTCGACGAGAGCCTCGGCGGCCAGCTTCGCAGTCTGGCGAATTGAGCTGGCGTATCGATAGAGCATGTCGCCCGCTGCAGTGGGGGACATGCCCTGCACCGAGCGGGTGAAAAGCTGCTCACCAAAACTCTCCTCCAGCTGTTTGAGCGAAACGGTGAGCGCCGGTTGTGAGATGCGCAATTCATTGGCTGCCTTATGGATATTGCTATGCTCATAGACCGCAAGAAACTTGCGCAGCTTGCTGTTCAGTAAGGCATCTGACGCATTTAATGATAACTTTTTTCTATCAATAGATTTCATTCTTATATTTTACATTATCAAAGCAGTCAGGCAACCTTCGCATTAAGGGAGGCACTGCATGCGCACTGTTTTTGTTCTATTTGACAGTCTTAATCGGACCGCGATCGGCGCATTTGGCGGCACGGCGGTCCAGACACCCAACTTTGACCGATTTGCAAAACGGGCCCTGTCATTCGACAACCATTATGTTGGTTCGTTGCCCTGCATGCCTGCGCGACGGGACATGCATTCGGGTCGTCTCAATTTCACCCATCGTAGCTGGGGCCCTCTTGAGCCTTACGACAATTCCTTTGCACAGATACTCAAGGACAAGGGAACCTACACGCACATGATCAGCGATCATCTGCACTATTTTGAAGATGGCGGCACCGGGTTTCACACACGTTTCAATAGCTGGGACTTCATTCGCGGTCAGGAATATGACAGCTGGGTCGCAATGGTCGAGCCACCAATCGAACGCTTTCGCGATAAATATTCCGACGCGCATTATCCCATGACCCGCGAAAACAAACGCTTCCAGCATATGATCAACCGCGAGGAAATCGTTGAAGAATCCGAGTTTCCGGGTCCCAAATGCTTTGCCTCCGCCTTCGATTTTCTTGACAGGAACCACAAGGCCGACAACTGGATGATGCTGCTCGAATGCTTCGATCCGCACGAGCCCTTCCATGCGCCAGCGCGCTTCAAGGAAGCGTATGAGACCGGCTACAACGGCAAGATTCTCGACTGGCCTCATTATGCGCGCGTCACAGAATCCGAGCAGGAAATGCGCGAGATCCGGGCCAACTATGCTGCGCTCGTTGCCATGTGCGACCACTATTTCGGTAAGCTGCTGGACTATTTCGATGAGCACGATCTCTGGAAGGACACGGCTCTAATCCTGACCACCGATCATGGCTTCATGCTTTCCGAGCATGATTGGTGGGGCAAATGCCGAATGCCTTATTATGAGGAAGTGAGCCATATCCCTCTGATAATCCACGACCCGCGTCATCCTGAAGCGGCTGGCAAGCGGACCTCTGCTCTCACCCAAACTGCAGATATCATGCCAACCATTCTGGGGCTGTATGACGTCGAACCGCCAGCAGAAGTGTTGGCCAATGATCTCGAGCCTATTCTTGCAGATCCGGCCGCCAAGGGGCGCGACAGTGCCGTGTTTGGTGTCTTCGGTGGTCCCATTGGAGTGACCGATGGCCAACATGTTCTCTATCACTATCCACCGGATATCGAAGCGGAGGGCCTGCGCGAATATACGCTGATGCCAACCCATATGACGGAATATTTCCGTCCCGATGAACTCAGCACCGCCACGCTGTCACCGGCCTTCAATTTCACAAAGGGGGCGCCTCTGCTTTCCATCGCCGCTCTGGGCAATGCGAACAGGCCACCACTCAACGATAAGATCGGCTTCGATGACCTCGGCACGCGCCTGTATGATGTGCAGGCAGACCCGACACAGAAGGCCCCGATCGAGAATGAAGCTAAATCCAAGACCTTGCTGTCCGCAGCAATCCAAACCCTGAAAGACCATGACACGCCGCAAGAGGTGTTTGATTGGTACAAACTTGATCACTGAATTTCTCCGGGAGGAAACCTATGAAAAGATCAGTTCAGTTCATGCTCGCAGCCTTTAGCGCTGCGCTTGTCGCCGGGCCTGCATTCGCCGAATTCCCCGAGCGCAACATTGAAAATATCTACCCATGGTCACCGGGTGCAACCATGGCAGCCAGCCAGGTGATTGCTGATGCCATGGGGCAGGAACTAGGCGTCAACATCTCTGTTGTCTCCACACCGGGCGCAGGTGGCGTGAAGGCGTTTGAAACCGCCAACTCCCGCCCTGCCGACGGCTATACCTTGTATGACGGCTACGTCGCTCCGCTGGTCATCCAGCCGATGCGCGGCAATGCCAAATGGAGCTACAAGGATTTTGTGCCCCTCTGGTCGGCAACGTCGAACAGCTTCGCCATCGCCGTACGGCCGGATGATGATCGTTTCAAAAGCGTCACAGATTTGCTCGAATATGCTAAGACACATCCGGGTGAGTTGCGCTATTCTCCGGGTGTTGCCGGTGGTCTGCCCCACATGGTGGGTGCAAAAGTCCTGCAGGTCTCGAACGCTCCGGCACAGCTCGTTCCCTATCCTGAAATCGATCAGGCCATCCGCGATATGCGTGGCGGTATCCTCGATTTCATGATCACCAACCCGGGCGTTTACAACATCAACAAGGAAGACATGCGTATTCTGGCCGTCTTGTCGACCCTGCCGGATTCCTCCAAAACTTATGATGGCGCGCCGTTGATCGGTGAATTCGGCATCGACATGGGCATGAAAAACCTGTCACCCATGGGTTGGAACTGGTGGCTCGTCAAGAAGGGCACCCCGGAAGACGTCGTCGCCAAGCTGCGCGATACCATGGGCAAGGTGATGAACAGCGAAGCAGTTCAAAGTAAACTGCTCGGCATGGGCTATGTGCCGACCCTGTTCGCGCCGGAACAATATGACGAAATCGTCGGACCAGTTGCCGAAGAGCTGCAGAGCGCCATTGATGCCCTAACCTGGGAACAGGAACAGCTCAAGGCGAAATAGGACCGAACCTTTATCGACGCAGTAAACCTTTGTTGTCCCCGATTGATCGGGGACAACAGCCACAGGACCACAGGATATGTCAAACCTGAGAAAATATGCCTATGACTGGATCGCATGTCTGTTTTTTCTGACCATACCGATCATCATGCTCCACCAGATCGAAACCTCGCTTGTGGAGCAGGGGGTCGCCAGCGGTGGCCCGATGCAGAACGCGGCTATATTTCCTCGCATCGTTGCATGGATCCTGATCGGTCTGGCGGGACTGAATGTTCTGCGTGTTCTGTTTGGCAAGATTTCCCATTTCTCGCCCATTGAGGCGACGGACACCACCGGACGGGCGCTCGTCGCGACTGCCATGTTTGTTGTCTACCTGATTGTCCTGCCAATCCTTGGCTATCACATCATGACGATCATTCTGCTTGCCGCTCTTTTCCGGCTGCTTGGACTTTCGATGTTCCTCTCCGGCTTGGGAGCGGTCGTCGCATCCCTCGGTGTTGCCTATGTGTTCGAAGGCTTGCTCAACGTGGTCCTTCCCGTCGGCATCTTCGAAATTGTCGTCTTTTCCTAAGAGGAGTGATCCAGATGCTAGACCTTCTCGTTCAGGGTGCTCCACTCTTCTTCACGTTTCAAACCATCCTGCTGACTGCCATGGGCATTGTTGCCGGCTTGATGATCGGTGTACTGCCCGGCCTCGGCCCTTTGATGGGCATCGTTCTGATGCTGCCGGTAGCCTTTCACCTGCCTCCCATTTCCGCAATGGGTATGCTGATCGCCATCTATGTCGGCGGCTCCGCCGGTGGCTCCATTTCCGCCATTCTGCTGCGCATCCCCGGAACGCCCCTTGCTGCAGCAACCCTGTTTGACGGCTATCCCATGGCCCAGAAGGGGCGTAGTCAGGATGCCATAGGACTGTCAATTTCCGCCTCTGCTCTTGGCGGTCTTGTCGGCGGCATGGTGCTGTTGTTCTTCTCTCCGCTTCTGGCGAAATTTGCCCTGCGCTTTGCGCCACCAGAATATGCAGCCATGGCGCTGCTTGGTCTGATGACCATCGCCATCGTCTCGGATGGATCTGCCATCAAGGGCATGCTCGCAGGCGCATTGGGGCTTGCCCTTGCCTCGATAGGCACGGATGAGTTCACCCAAGCCTATCGTTTCACCTTTGGCAACTTCAACCTCAGCAGTGGTCCCCATCTGGTGGCTGTTGTCGTGGGCATGTTTGCGCTCTCTGAGCTTTTCTTCCAGATGGAGCGCGGCGGCTTTCTTGAACATCCCAAGATCCAGAAACTCAAGATCTCGTTCCGAGGCATCCGGCTGGCCTTGTCACACAAGATCAATCTCATCCGCTCCGCTCTCATTGGCACCTTTCTTGGCGCCATCCCCGGCGCTGGGGGCGATGTCAGTGCCTTCATCTCCTATGCCGTTGCCAAGCGTGCAGCAGGGCCTGACGCCGGATTTGGCGAAGGGGCAGAGGGTGGCGTGGTGGCAACGGAGGCGGCCAACAATGGCTGCTGTGGTGGGGCGCTGATCCCGACCCTGTCGCTCGGCATTCCCGGTGACGCTTCAACCGCCGTGCTTCTTGGTGCGCTCTATCTTCTGGGCTTCTTCCCCGGTCCTGAGCTGTTCCGCTACAATCCCGACATCGCCGGCGGCATCTTCATCGCCTACATAATGGGCAACATCGCATTGCTCGTTCTGGGCATCGTGCTGGTGCCATTCTTCGGCTCTGTTCTCAAGCTTCAGAAAGCATGGTTGCTACCCGGTGTTCTGCTGCTCTCCACCATCGGAACATTCGCGCTGCAGAATTCGGTGTTTGATCTCTGGGTGATGTTTACCTTCGGTGTGATCGGCTATCTGCTTCGCAAATCGAGCTATCCCTTGGCGCCCATTCTGATCGGCATGATTCTGGGCCCGATTCTTGAAAATAACTTCCGCCGCGCGCTGCTGATTTCCCGCGATGGACCGATGATCTTTGTCGAACGTCCCATTTCCGCAGTCATTCTGTCGATTGTCACAATCATGTTGCTCTATGTGATCTACGACACCATCCGGTCGGCCAAATCGAGAAACAAGGCGCAAAAAGCCAAGGACCATATGCAAACAGCCGTGGAAACCTACAAGGAAAGCCACCCGCAGACGTCAGACTGACAGGGTGACCACAGCACCCGTGATTGAGCGGTCCGATACGAACAATGGTGTTACAGCAGGAAGAAAATGATGCACCTCAAGCATTTGCTTATGCGTTTGTTGATATGGAACAAGAAACGATATCATCCGGAGAAGCATTATCTTCGAGGTCCTGGCCCTGCGTGTCAGAAAACGCAGAAAAGCAAGCAACTCAACTGAGTTGAGCCCATTGTGAGCGGTGTATGCAGCTGATGATATGGCGCGGCTTGGCAGCCTTCAAACCAACGAACGGGAGCTTTGTTTCATGACCGCCCAGACAAATCATCCGTTTCAGATCATGGCCAAGCCCATCGGCCCGCGCTGCAATCTCGATTGCAAATATTGCTATTATCTCGAGAAGGAAAGGCTCTATCCCGAAACCAAGCGTTTCGAGATGAAACAGGATGTTCTAGAAGCCTACATTCGGGACTATATCGCCTCGCAAGAGGGGATGCCGGGGGACGAAATCTGGTTTAACTGGCAGGGCGGTGAACCCACCATTTTGGGCGTGGATTATTTCCGGCGCATCGTCGCACTGCAAAAGCAACATCGCCGATCCGGCAAACGCATCCGCAACGCCTTGCAGACCAACGGCACCTTGCTGGACAACGATTGGGCCGAGTTTTTCAAGGCACAAGATTTCCTCATAGGCCTCAGTCTCGACGGCCCTGAGGCGCTGCATGACGGCTACCGCGTCGACCGTGCGGGACGTCCCAGCTACGCGGCAGTCATGGAGGGTCTGTCGCTGTTGAAGCTGCATGGCGTGGCCTTCAACATCCTCACGGTGGTTCACAGCGAGAATGTCCGACACCCCAAAGACGTTTACCGCTTCCTACGCGACATTGGCGCTGAGCATATCCAGTTCATCCCCATTGTTGAACGCAGCGCCGATGGTGAAACATTGGCCTCTGCTCCCCAGATTGACGAGGACGGCGTGGACTATTCCGTCACGCCATGGAGCGTTCTGCCGCGTGCCTATGGGTCATTCCTATGCGCAGTGTTCGATGAATGGGTGAGGCACGATGTCGGGCGCATCTTTGTGCAGTTCTTCGATGTTCAACTTGGCCTCGCTATGGGCGCTCCGTCCGGCCTGTGCTGGTTTTCCGAGACCTGCGGGCAGGGACTCGCCATCGAGCATAATGGCGATATTTATGCCTGCGATCACTATGTCTATCCCGAATATCGCCTTGGCAACATTCTCACCACACCAATAGGCGCGCTCGCCACATCCCAGGAACAGTTGCAGTTTGGCCTCGCCAAGCGGGACAGCTTGCCAAGCGAGTGCCGGACCTGTGATATCCGTTTTGCCTGTCAGGGCGGATGTCCCAAGCACCGCTTTCTTAAAACGTCGGATGGAAAGGTGGGGCTCAATTATTATTGTCGCTCCATGAAGCAATTCATGAAGCACGCCGGCCCGTGTTTGCAGGCTATGTCCCGCCTCATCCGATCCGGGCGCCCTGCCTCCGATATCATGGTGGAAATGACAAAGGGGACTGTTGCATCGGCCTCAGGCGGGACCAGTGTCGTGAAAGTCGGCCGTAACGATCCATGTCCTTGCGGCAGCGGAAAGAAATTCAAGGCATGCTGCGGTTGAGTAGCAAGGGCAGCCTCCCGCCCGAACCGATTGTGATCGCCAGGGAGTGCCTCAAGATCCCGCAAATGTCTGCTTCGGCCAGCAGCACCGGAGATCTCGCACCTGCAGGATATGGCTGCTCTCCGCGAATTCTGTTGAAAAACAAAGTGTTGCAGCGCAAAACGGAGGGCGGTTTGGGGAGGCTAAACTCTCCCTCATGCTGGTGTTGGGAGCAGCTTTGCCATCTTGCGCAGGTTCTGTGCTGTGGCTGCCAGTGTGAACTCGTCTTTTGCTCCATTTGGGCCTCGAAGACGCAGTCTATTCAGCCCCATGATCTTCTTCATATGAGCGAACAGCATCTCTACTTTTCGCCTGGCGCGTCTTGAGTCGATAAAGGCCTCCGTGTCTGCCAGATCTCGGGCGAAGTCTCGCGCTCCTTCATGGATCGATCTGGTGATGTGGCGGGTGGCAGTGTTGGGGCAGCATCTGAGCTTCAACTCACAGTTCTGACAGTCCGCTTTCGCAGCACGATACCGGATGCTTTCATCGTCCTTCACCTTGGGTCGGATCGTCTGGAACTGACGGCGGCTGGGCAGCAAGTCTTTGCCATCAGGGCAAATGTATCGGTCATTTTCGTAGTCGAATTTGAAGTCGGTCCTCGAGAATGTTTGGTCGAACCGCTGCGATCTGTCGAGGACTAGAACATGTGGCTCGATACCTTTTTCATGAACGAGCCAACCAAGTGTTTCGGCATTGCCATAAGCACCATCACCGACGAAGCGTTCTGGATATATACCAAAATTCTCCTCAACACGATCAATCATATCCAGCGCGGCATTGACTTCCGCCTGCCGGATCGGCGCGGTTGTTTCAACGTCAACAATCACGGCATTATCAAGGTCCACCAGATAGTTGGTGGAATAGGCAAAGATCGAATAGGCCTTCTTTGCTCCAGTAAAGCGTGCTGCCGGATCAACCGGCGAGAGCACCTTTGGCTTCACGGTGGTTGCCGCACCGAAAGCGGTATCATCAAGGGTCTCAAAGTATTCTTCTGTCGCCCGCGTGATCCGTTCTGGCGTCCAATCTGATGCTTCAACTTTGTTCAGTCGCTTTGCATCAGCTTGTACAATAGAAGCATCAACACCCAAAGCCTCCCCACCGACAAGCCCCTCTGCGATGCAGCGGGTCAACACCAGTTCGAAGAGGTGCCGGAAAAGATCGCTATCCCGGAAACGGCCATGTCTGTTCTTGGAAAATGTCGAATGGTCCGGCACGGGATCCGCCAGATCCAACCGACAAAACCAACGATAAGCCAAGTTCAGATGAACCTCGTCGCAAAGACGCCGCTCGGAGCGAATGCCCATAATGTAGCCGACCAACAACATCCGGATCATCAGCTCCGGATCAATCGAAGGGCGGCCCTGGCTGCTGTAATAGGGAGCAAGGAAAGATCTGATCTCACTCAGATCGAGAAAGTGATCGACCTTCCTGAGCAAGTGATCCGCAGGAACATGATCTTCAATTGAAAACTCGTAAAAGAGCGCTGCCTGCGCAACTTGCCTTGGTCCCAACATTCGCAAATCCCTCCTTTTCTTAAAAGGATTGAATCAGGACCAAGCGATTACTTCAATAGCGACTTTTTCAACACCATTCGCCCATTCTGTTGAAAGACTGCCCAGATGAGCTGAGATTTCGGCGCTGCAGCAAAGGTCTCAAATGTCCGCACAGTGTGTGTTTGTGCTGGATGCAGCAAATTCACCAAAAGAGCCCTTAGTCGCCGGTCGTGAATGAGTGGTACCCTTGTTCTCGCAACCCCTGCACGGCATCGGCATTCATCGGAATGACGATCTTTGTTGCCACATCAATACGGGCAATGATTGCCTCTCGTGGCCCCGCCTTCCATGCTTCGCTCGCGTAAAATGCAGACTCCGCCGCATCCAGATCCGCCATATCCGCAAAACCGCGGATCAAGCCATATCCGTCAGGATCATGCATTGACTGTCCGTGCCAGATCACGTCGATTCCATTCTCCTTGTGCAACGGAACGCTTAGGTTCTGCATGATGTCAAAAAACTCACCCCCGACGCCGGGTTTGAGCTTGTAGAGCAATATCTCGATAATCTGGGACATAAAGTTCTCCTTTTGTCCTGTATGGATATCATCAATCACCTCCACAGCGCAACGTCCGTTCAGTCCGGAGGTTGTGTGGAAACGCGCTGTAATATTTTCCACTATCATCAGACAGCGTTTCAAAGTTCCGAATTGGGAATATTCGGCAGTTTACTGTTTTCGGTGGTCTAGAGGCCGCTCTTTTTCGATTTCAGGTCATTTTAGGCCGGAGAGGAAGCGGAGCTGACCACAATTAGGTAGCCATCGCCTTGATCATCGCTGGAATGCCTATGATCTTGATGAGCCGCCGGAAGTTATAGGCCAAGACATGCAGCGCCATCTCCGTTGCCACATGTTTGATCGTTTTCAATTTGAAGTGCGTCGCTCCCATCCATGATTTGATGGAACCGAACGGATGCTCGACAGTCATGGAGCGGATCGCCAATCGATCTGGATTTTCATCGATGCGCTTCTGCATTCGTTCCAGAACCGCCTCATGTTCCCAACGTCGAATACGACGCTCTTTTGCTGGTGTGCATTTATTCTTGATGACACAATCGCAACAGGAACTGGTCCAATATGAATGGAGGACTTTCCCGCCTTCCTGATTGGTAAAGCGGTAAGTGAGTTCTTGTCCGGCGGGGCAGATATAGACATTCCGGTCATGATCATAGGCAAAGTCGGCCCGATCAAAGCGTCCCTTGGCACTCGCCCCAGATGTCATGGGCTTGGCAACCGTAGCAGCAATCCCCGCTGCCTCACAGGCAACAATTTCCTCACCCTTGAAGTAGCCCTTATCTGCGATAACTTCGAGTTTGTCTGTCGACATTGCATTTCGGGCCGCCACAGCCATCATCGACAGGGCGTCACGGTCATAACCTTGATTGGTAACTTCATGGGCAACGATGAGATGATGCTTGGCCTCAACTGCGGTCTGAACATTATAGCCCACAACGCGTGGCATCCGGGCGGTCGTCGCCATGGCTCTGGCGTCAGGATCACTGAGGGAGATCTGTGTTTCGCCCGTGGTGTTCATGCGTTGTTCAACAGCGCGCAGCCTATCTGCTTCTTTCTTTAAGTGGTTAAGCTTGCGAACGGTACGGGTCATCCGTGATGTGGGAATGGTCCAACCGGTCTTATCAAGAGCTTCGTCTGCTCTCTTGACCTCAGCCAGATATCGTTCAATCGCAGCATCAATCTCGCCAAGTTTGCGGCGTAGCTTCTCTCGGGTGAAGCTCTTTGCCTTGGCGTTCACCGCCTTGAACCGACTTCCATCAATGGCGACCAAATTACCATCAAGCAAGTCAAGGCCACGACACAGGGCGACAAACTGTTTACAGGCTTTGCGGATGGCCGGGCCATTGTCTTTCCTAAAATCAGCAATCGTTTTGAAGTCCGGCTTCAGGCGACACGTCAACCAGAGAAGCTCAAGATTACGACCACATTCACGCTCAAGACGTCGCGACGACTGAATCTGATTGAGATAACCGTATATGTAAATGCGCAACATCAAACCGGGATGATAGCCAGGACGACCTGTATTCTTGGGAATGGTATTGAACCCCAAAGCGGACAAATCCAGCATATCGACAAACGCATCAATGGCCCGAGTTGGGTTATGCTCTTCGATGAAATCATCAAGACAGTCCGGCAACAACGCGACCTCAGAACGCCCAATACCTTCGATAAATCGTGACATGCCAAATCTCCGATTCAACCTCAGATGAGTATACCATCAATCGCTCATAAATGGGGTTTTCACACAGCCTCTCCGCCCACCAGACATCCCTGCCAAAAAACCGCACCTTTGTGCCCTTTGCCCGCTTGCCAACTTGGTCTTCTTGCCCTATAAGCCCTCCAGCTGCCTCTACACCCTTGGAGGAGTTGCAGCAATGGGCCGATCAATCGGCCTTTTTTCTATTATTCAGGAGCATTCTAATGGCTGACTTTGAATTCAAGGCAGAACGCCGTGATCGGGCCGGTAAGGGGGCCGCTCGTGCATTGCGTCGCGAAGGCCGCGTACCAGCTGTCATCTATGGTGACAAAAAAGACCCTATCTCCATTTCCATTCCTTACAAGGAAACGGAACTGCAGATCAGAAAGGGCGGTTTCCTCACCCACATTCTTACCGTTGATGTTGATGGCGAGAAAATCCGCGTGATCCCTCGCGACTACCAACTCGACGTTGTTCGCGACTTCCCGATCCATGTTGATTTCCTGCGCGTTTCCCGCAGCACCAGAATCACTGTTGGTGTGCATGTCACGTTCCTCAACGAAGAGTCCTGCCCTGGCCTCAAGCGTGGTGGTGCTCTGAACATCGTGCGCCGCGAAGTGGAAGTCGAATGTCCGGCAACCGAAATTCCGGAAGCCATCGTCATTGATCTGAAAGACGCTGACATCGGTGACTCCATTCACATTTCCGCAATTGATCTGCCGGATGGTGTGACCCCAACCATCACCGACCGCGACTTCACCATCGTCACCATCGCTGCTCCTGCTGGCTTCAATGAAGCTGAAGAAAGCGAAGAAGGCGAAGCGGAAGCTGAATAATTGGTTCTGTCTAACAGAACCTGACGAGATCAGGGTTCGGGAGGATATTCCATGTATCTGCTTGTCGGACTTGGTAACCCCGGACCCAAATATGCGTCCAACCGCCACAATATCGGTTTTCTGGCAGTGGACGAAATTGCCCGCCAGCATAACTTTTCCCCTTGGCGACGCAAATTTCAGGGCGAAGTGTGCGAAGGCCAGATCGGCCGCCACAAAGTCCTTTTGCTCAAGCCCTCCACCTACATGAATGAATCCGGTCGTGCCGTGGCAGAAGCCTGCCGCTTCTACAAGATCGAGCCGCAGGATGTCTTCGTCTATCATGACGAGCTTGACCTAGCCCCCGGCAAGGTCAAGGCCAAGCTTGGTGGTGGCGTTGCCGGGCACAATGGCCTTCGCTCCACTGGCGCTCATATCGGCAACGACTTTCACCGCGTGCGGCTGGGTATCGGCCATCCGGGTCGCGACCGGGTCACCCAATGGGTCTTGGGCGATTTTGCCAAGGCTGACCGAGACTGGCTTGAGCCGCTGATTGACGCCCTCGCCAAAACCGCACCAAGCCTCTTGGCCGGAGATCTCGGTCGCTTCATGACGGATTTCAGCCACACACTGAACCCGCCCGTCAATGGCCACAAAAAGCCTCGCTCGGAGAAAAAAGCCGAGCCAAACCAACCAACCAATCCAGACAAGGGCGCGACGCCAACAGGCAAATCCGACGCGGCCCCCAAAAACGCAATGACCGAAGCTCTCAAGAAGCTTATGTCGGCCAAGAAGGATAACTAGCATGGGTTTCAAATGCGGCATTGTCGGCCTGCCCAACGTCGGCAAATCCACCCTGTTTAACGCACTGACCAAAACGGCAGCCGCTCAGGCCGCCAACTATCCATTCTGCACCATTGAGCCGAACACCGGTGATGTGGCGGTGCCGGATCCCCGCATGGAGGCGATTGCCAAGGTGGCTGGGTCAAAGGAAATCATCCCGACCCGCCTCACCTTCGTTGACATTGCTGGTCTGGTACGCGGCGCCTCCAAGGGCGAAGGCCTCGGCAACCAGTTTCTCGCCAACATCCGAGAAGTCGACGCCATTGTCCATGTGTTGCGCTGTTTTGAAGATGAAGACATCACCCATGTCGAAGGCAAGATTGATCCGGTCACCGATGCCGACACGGTGGAAACCGAGCTGATGATCTCCGATATGGAAAGCCTTGAGCGTCGCGTCGCCAATCTGCGCAAGCGCGGCCAGACTGGCGACAAGGAAGCCAAGCTTCAGGTGGGTCTGATGGACCGCATCCTGGAGTTGCTGCATGACGGCAAACCAGCCCGCATGCTCGACACGGCCGACGAAGAAGAACGCAAGGCCGTCAAGGCCCTCAACCTGCTGACCACCAAACCGGTGCTTTATGTCTGCAACGTTGACGAAGAAAGCGCCGCCTCGGGCAACAACTTCTCCAAGGCCGTTGAAGAGATGGCCGCCGGGCAGAGAAATGGCGCCGTGGTGATTTCCGCTGCTATTGAAGCCGAAATCTCCCAACTCGAAGCAGAAGAACAGGAAGAATTCCTTGAGACCCTCGGGTTGGAAGAACCCGGTCTCGACCGGATGATCCGTGCGGGCTATGACCTGCTGCACCTGATCACCTATTTCACTGCAGGCCCAAAAGAAACCCGCGCCTGGACGGTGACAAAAGGCTCCCGCGCACCACAGGCCGCTGGCGTCATTCATACCGATTTCGAGCGCGGCTTCATTCGCGCCCAGACCATCGCCTATGATGATTATGTCTCGCTGGGTGGCGAAACCGCCGCCAAGGAAGCAGGAAAGGCCCGCGACGAAGGCAAGGAATATGTGGTGCAGGACGGCGACGTCATGCTCTTCAAGTTCAACACCTGAGAAGGCGCATTTCAAAGTCATTGACCTCCGCCATAGGCGGAGGTTTGTTACGCTTCGCTTGAACCACTAGAAGTGGTCTTGTTTGGTTTCAATAGTTTGGCTTGAACATATCCGCGAAGTCGCTCGCCTTATCCTGCCTCTGTTGATTGCGGATATAGCGTCTGACGACCTCCTCTTGATAGCCCGTTGTCGAAACAAAGTAACCACGTGCCCAAAAATGATATCCCTTGTAGCGACGTTTCCGGGCATATTTGTTTGCCACATATAGCGCCGTTTTACCCTTTAAGAAGCCCACTATATGGGCCACTGAATATTTGGGTGGGATTGAGATCAACATATGCACATGGTCGGGCATAAGATGCCCTTCCTCAATATGGCATCCCTTTTGTGACGCCAACTTCGTAAATTGATCTCGTAACTCACGCCGCAAGTCTCCGTATAGACGTTTGGTCCTGTATTTGGAGCCAAAGACTACATGATATTTGCAGTCCCAAGTGCTGTGTGATAGGTGATTTTTGTCCATAAAAACCTCCTCGCTTCTGTTCTTAAAACCACGCCAATGGTTCAAGTGAGGAGGTCTCTTACTGAAAATGTAAAACTTGTCCAGTCCTCCACCGCAGGTGGAGGTTTATTTCAGACATAATAAAAAACCCGGCCTGGATCATTCCAGACCGGGTTTTTTGTTGTCTTGTCTCTACGCAGGAAACAAGATCTACTGACGAATGCCTTCGACATTCAGTGTCAGGGCAATGGTGCCGAAGTCCATCTTGAAGCCATAATCTTTCATGGCAATCTCGGTGGAGCCTTTGAAACCAGCCCGGTAACCGCCCCAAGGATCCTTGCCTTCACCGACAAATTCAGCGTCGATCACGACAGGCTTGGTGACACCGCGCAGGGTAAAGTCGCCAGTAATTTTCGCAGTCTTGTCACCGGTCAGCTCAATACCGGTGGATACGAAAGACGCGGTAGGATACTTGTCGACTTCCAGAAAATCAGCAGTACGCAAATGCTTGTCACGTTCAGCATGGTTGGTATCAACGCTGTCTATGTTAATTTCAACGGACACTTTGGAGTCTTTCAGAGCATCCTTGTCAAAGGAAAAGCCACCGGAAAAGTCATTGAAGCGACCGGTGGTGTAGGAAATACCCAGATGGGATGCCTCAAATTCGATGGATGCATGCGCACCCTGAGTGTCGATCACATAGTCGGCAGCAAAGGTAGGCGCAGCAGCGATTGCGGCAAAGGCACCGGCAACAGCGAAGGTACGGAAGGTTTTCATATACATGGGGGAGTGTCCTTTTCAAATGCCCTATTTCGGGGGCGTTCTGTCTTGGGAGGTGGATTGAAAGTGATGTGAGTGGACTAGCCGCGAAGCATCCGCCTCAGGGTGACGTCCTTGTCCAGATAGTGGTGTTTGAGAGCAGCGAGCGCATGAAAGACGGCAAGTCCGATCACGCTCCAGGCAAGCCATTCATGGATGGTGCCGGCGATTTCCTCCATACCACGCTGCTGCACGAGAGAGGGCACCTCAACCAGACCGAAAATGGCGATGCTTCGCCCATCGGCAGTGGAGATAAAATAGCCAGACACCATGAGTGCAAGCAGCAAGCCATAGAAAGCAAAATGCACAACATGGGAGCCAAGGCGTTCCCAACGGCTAAGATGATCATCCGATGGCACCTTGTTCACCAGACGCCAGACAAACCGGGCCACCAGAAGAGCTAGCAAAACCAGCCCTACAGACTTGTGCAAGTCCGGAGCAGACCGGTAATAAGGGCTGTAATAGTCAAGACTGCGCATCCAGATTCCTAGCCCAAACATTGCGAATATCGCCAAAGCCATACCCCAATGCAGCAGGCGAGAAACCCATCCATACGCATGATCGCTATTCTTCACCGTCATCTACCTGTCCAATCATGATTTACAACTCATCGTTTTGCATTCATTCATGCTATCTTTTGCATGACTTTGCTGATTGCAGATAAAATGGAGTGATCAAGCGGAGACTTAAACACCGCAGTTGGCAATTCATAATCAATGTTGTATTGATAATAAAATGGATACACTTTTGGGAATGCGCACCTTCTGCGCTGTGGTCAATGAGGGCTCCTTCATCAAGGGAGCTGAAAGCCTTGATATGTCAGCCGCTCTGGCGAGCAAATATGTTGGTCAGCTGGAGGAGCGCCTGGGCGTACGGTTGCTCAACCGCACCACTCGCTCCATGGCCCTGACGGAAGCAGGGCAGGACTATTTCGCCGAATGCGCCCAGTTGATCAACGATTTCGACATGCTGGAAAAAGTTACCCGTGACCGGCAGGCAACCCCGGTGGGGCATTTGCGTATTTCAGCACCGGTCTCATTCGGTCAGGACCAGCTGACAGAGGCTCTCGCGGCCTTCCTCAAACAACATCCTGGCATTTCCATTGAGACCAAATTGACCGATCGTTTCGTCAACATCGTCAATGAAGGCTATGACATGGCCATTCGCATTGGCAAGCTTGAAGATTCAAGCCTGATTGCTCGCAAACTGCTCCCCATCTCCATGAGCTTCTTTGCAGCGCCTGACTATCTCGCAGCCCACGGCACGCCGCAAAGCCCGGATGACTTGCGCAATCATCAATGCATCATCGACATCAATCATCGCGGTCGCAACAATTGGCAGTTCGAAACGGACGAAGGAACAAGAATGATCGGCGTGAAAGGGCAATATGTCACCGACAGTGCCGATTCCTGCCGCAGAATGGCGCTTTGCGGTCTTGGTATTGGCTGTACTCCATCCTTTGTTGTTGAGGATGATATCAAGGCAGGTACCCTCGTGCCTCTGTTGACCCATCTACGCCCTTCAGAGCACAATCTCTATGCGCTCTATCCCCACAGCCGCCACGTGGCCACCAAGGTGCGCCTGTGCGTCGATTTCCTCGCCAGCTATTTCACATCCGTCAATTCGGGATCTGGCCAACAAAAAAGCCGGGCTTGAACCAAGCTCGGCCTTTCATGATCCTGACAGGATCAACGCTCCGGTCTCCATGTTTTGTCGCCTCCGCACGGCTTACGGCGCCGTAGCGCAGGTATTCAAACCAACCAGCTTATAAAGTGGGCAATAACGGAAAATCCCAGTCAGGAAAGGCACAAGGCCGATCAATCCCCACCAGCCAACAGGCTCGAAGAAAATCAAGCCGAGCAACACAAACCCGACAATGATTCTGACGGCTCGGTCAGCAGAGCCAATATTTTCTCTCATGAGCTTCCTCCTTATTTGCGTACAACAGAAAACATACCGCAAAACTACGCAAAATTTTACAACATCTGCGTGTATGTGCGCATAGGTCACAGTGTCAAAAATCCACCCAGAAACGCAAAAAATAAGGAGAAACCACCAGAATTTACGCAACAAAAAAGGCTGACAGCAGACTGCCAGCCGCGCTTTTCCGCCATTTGATGCCCTGAAGAATTCAGAGACCCTCAAATGCTATCAAGGTATGCACATCTATGCCTTTTTCGCGCAGCAGGGTTGCACCCCCAAGATCCGGCAGATCGATCACGAAAGAGGCTGCAACAATCTCGCCGCCGACTCGGTTGAGCAAATCAAATGCAGCAACAGCCGTGCCGCCGGTCGCGATCAGATCATCGATCAGCAGGATTTTCTCGCCCGGCTTGATCGCATCGGCATGCAACTCAATCCGGTCGGTGCCATATTCCAGCGCATAATCCTGACCAATCACGTCACCGGGCAGTTTGCCCTGTTTGCGGATTGGCACAAAACCAACACCCAACAGATCGGCAATCGCGCCACCAAAGATGAAGCCACGCGCCTCGATGCCCGCCACCTTCGAAATGCCCTTGCCCTGATAAGGAGCCGCCAGTTCTCGCACCGACTGGCGAAAGCCCTCGCCATGGGCGATCAGGCTGGTAATGTCGCGGAAAATAATGCCAGCCTTGGGATAATCCGGAATCGACCGGATCAGGCTTTTCAGGTCGAGGGCTTCACGGGTTTGCATGGGTTACTCCACTTGTCCTATTTCAAAACGCGCCCGGCCACAGCATCCAGCTTGGCCAACAGTTCGCGATCACGTTGGTCATAAGCGGTCACCAACGCATATTCAAGCGCCCTATCCGACCCAATCGGACATTCGATATGGTCTTTTGGCATGATTTCGGCCAATCGGCTGACGAGGCGCTGTGCCTTCTCGGAATTGTCCTGCAACACGCGGATGATATCCTTGATATCAACGCTGCCGTGATCGGGATGCCAGCAATCATAGTCGGTGACCATTGCTACCGTCGCATAGCAAATCTCGGCCTCTCGGGCCAACTTGGCCTCCGGCATGTTGGTCATACCAATCACGTCACAGCCCCAGCTGCGATAGAGCTGGCTTTCAGCAAGAGACGAGAATTGCGGCCCTTCCATCGCCAGATAGGTGCCCCCCTTGGCATAGTCGAGCTCTTCCTGCTTGGCCGCCTCTTCAACGAGATCCATCAGAGCCGGGCTGCCCGGATGCGCCAGTGACACATGGGCCACGCAGCCAGAGCCAAAGAAGCTTTTCTCGCGCGCAAAGGTTCGATCAATAAATTGATCCACCAACACAAAGCTGCCCGGCGCATAGTCTTCCTTCAAAGAACCGCAGGCCGAAACGGAAACCAGATCGGTGACACCAGCCCGTTTCATCACGTCGATATTGGCGCGATAATTGATTTCGCTGGGGCTATGCAGATGGCCTCGTCCATGGCGAGGCAGGAAGACGGTCTTGCGGCCATGCAAGTCGCCAATCCGCACCGCATCCGATGGCGCACCCCATGGGCTGTCAATGGTCACCCATTCGCCATTTTCAAAGCCGGGCAGATCATAAAGCCCAGATCCACCAATAATGCCCAACACCGCTTCAGTCATCGTCCCCACTCCATTGTCTGCATGCATCCCGCTCCCTTGTCCAGTGCCAAATGCCAAGAGCCAAGGCGCGGTCTGCCTCATCGGGCAGTTTGCCAAAGCCAGCCTGCAACCGAAAGGAAAAAGCCGGTTGCGCACAAAAAAAGGGGCTCAGAAGAGCCCCTTTTCAAACGTCATCGCTCAGCCAAGGCTTAGTGATCAACATTCGACCACAGTTTGCGCTTGGTGAAGAACAACAGGCCAGCAAAGACCACCAGGAAGATCAAAGCGTTGATACCAACGCGCTTGCGCGCTTCCAGCTTTGGTTCCGCAGCCCACATCAGGAATGCGGTGACGTCTCTGGCATATTGATCGACAGTCATTGGCGTACCGTCGGTATATTCAACCAACTCGTCGGACAGAGGCGGTGCCATGCCGATGGCAACGCCGTTGGCGAAGAATGGGTTATAATGCTTGTCACCGACTTTCTCGACCAACTCGGCTGGCACTTCATCTTCATAACCGGTCAACAGGCTATAAACATAGTCAGCGCCATATTCCTGATAAGCGGTCAGAGGATGCCAAACCATCCGCACCAGATCGGTGAGCAGCTGGTTGTGCAGGTCAGGACCAACATTGGCAGCGCGTGCCTTGGTGATCAGAGACAGATCCGGTGGCAATGCCCCGCCATTGGCAGCCTTGGCTTCCTCCGGGTTGGCAAATGGAGCGGGAATATGGTCGAATGGCTTGGCTGGACGGGTGAACATCTCGCCATCGCTATTCGGGCCGTCCTGCACTTCATATTCAGCAGCCAGCGCCTTGAGCTGATCCTGATTATAACCCAACGCACCCTCTTCGCCGAGGTTACGGAAAGCAATATAGTTCAAGGAGTGACAGCTGGAGCAAACTTCCTTGTAGATCTGGAAGCCGCGCTGCAATTGTGCCTTGTCAAACTTGCCGAACGGACCTGCGAAGGTCCAGTCCTGCTTTTGAACATGCTCGCCACCACCTGAGGCCAGTGCGGCGGTGGAAGTCACCGCCATGGCACCAGCTACGACGAGCGCGCGAACCGTGTTTTTGGTCAGCGTAATCATGGATTTACCCTTTCCTCGCCCGTTATTCTGCAGGCTCTGCAGCAGCAGATCCGCCATGTTTCGCCAAGACCGCTTCACTGATGGAAGCAGGCAGTTCCTTTGGCTTCTCGATGAAGCCGAGAACAGGCAGAACAATGATGAAGTATGCGAAATACAGCGCGGTGAAGATCTGAGACGCAATCACATAAGTGCCTTCAGCCGGCTTGCCACCCAAATAGCCAAGAGCCAGACAGGTAACGGCGAAGATCCAGAATGCGATGCGACCGATCGGACGATAGTTCATCGAACGAACCTTGGAGGTATCAAGCCAAGGCAGCACGAACAGAACTGCAATCGCACCGAACATCAGCAACACGCCGCCCAATTTATCAGGCACAGCACGCAGGATCGCATAGAATGGCAGGAAGTACCATTCCGGCACGATGTGCGGAGGCGTGACGAGCGGGTTCGCCGGGATATAGTTATCCGGGTGGCCCATGAAGTTCGGCACCATGAACATCATCCACGCAAAGAAGATGAAGAAGACGATGATCGCATACAGGTCTTTCACCGTGTAATAAGGTGTGAATGCGACGGTGTCTTTGCTGTCCTTGATTTCAACGCCGGTCGGGTTGCTGTTGCCCACTTCGTGGAAGGCCCAGATATGCAGGCCCACAACACCAGCCAACATGAATGGCAGCAGATAGTGCAGTGAGAAGAAGCGGTTCAGCGTTGCGTTATCAACGGCGAAACCACCCCAGAGCCACTCAACAATCGGACCACCGACAACCGGGAAGGCCGAGAAGAGGTTGGTGATAACGGTCGCACCCCAGAAGGACATCTGACCCCAAGGCAGAACATAGCCCATGAAGCCGGTTGCCATCATCAAAAGGAAGATGACCACACCGAGAATCCAGACAACCTCACGCGGCTCTTTGTAGGAACCATAATAAAGGCCGCGGAAAATGTGGATATAGACGGCGATGAAGAACATCGACGCGCCGTTGGCATGCATGTAACGCATGAACCAGCCCCAGTTCACATCGCGCATGATATGCTCGACGGAAGAGAAAGCCAGCGCCGTATTGGGCGTATAATGCATGACCAGCACAATGCCGGTAATGATCTGGACGACAAGGCACATCGCGAGAATGGCGCCAAAGGTCCAGAAGTAATTAAGATTCTTCGGAACAGGGTATGCAACGAAGGAGCTGTGCGCGAAACTGATGATCGGCAGCCGGCGCTCCATCCATTTAACCAACCCGTTCTGCGGCTCGAAAGTCGAATGTCCGCTCATAACTGGTCTCCTTAAGACAAATGCCGTGCGTCAGCCGATCTTTACAACAGTATCGGACAGGAACTCGTAAGGCGGGATTTCCAGGTTCAGCGGAGCCGGACCCTTACGGATACGACCTGCGGTGTCATAGTGTGAACCGTGGCATGGACAGAACCAGCCATCATAGTCACCAGACTCACCCAGTGGCACGCAGCCAAGATGCGTACAGATGCCGATCTGCACCAGCCATGGTTCTTTTCCTGGCTTGGTACGTTGTAGGTCGGTCTGCGGATCTCGCAAGGTCGCTACATCAACGGCATTGGCCGCATCGATCTCTGCCTGTGTACGATACCGGATGAAAATCGGCTTTCCGCGCCATTTGGCGACAATGCTCTGGCCTTCTTCGAGTGAAGAAATGTCCACTTCGACGGAAGCGAGAGCCAGTGCGGAAGCATCGGGATTCATCTGGTCAATAAATGGCCAAGCAAGCGCAGCTGCGCCAACGGCCCCAAACGCGCCGGTTGCGATATAAAGAAAATCGCGGCGGGTATGTTCTGCCTTATCGCTGGTAGCCAAGGCTAGGTCCTCTTCTAACCAGTGTCCAACTCCAGCTCGTCCTCTCCAAACCTTGGTCAGACATCCTTACTGCTGGATGCTTCGGTCCCACGACGTCAGACGAGCCAATTCAATAAAAGACGTCCTAAAGGCGGACATCTGCGGTTATCTTTTTGCATTGAAAGGCCCACTTGTCCAGAGCGGCGAACCAATCTAGTGCGATTTGTCACTATATGTGCATCACACATTCGTCTTATGCAGCGATACGTTGGGACAATATGTCTCAGACCATCCCCTAATGGAGAAAAAGACAAACAAAAAACCCGCCAACCCCCATGACGGGTCCCGGCGGGCTGCGATTTATGCTGAAAGCTGCACTGATTCTCATCAGTTACCCTTTATGCCTGATTTTGCATCAATTACCCTGTCATCGACGCCAGATTGACATCATCGACAGGATCACGCCCTGATCAGGCCCAATCACGCTATGAAGCCACCAGACTGCCGCTGCCACAGGCTGGCATAAAGCCCCCCCTTGGCAAGCAATTCCTCATGGCTGCCCATCTCGATGATCTTGCCGGCATCCATCACGACCAACCGATCCATCGAAGCAATGGTTGACAGGCGATGGGCAATGGCCAGCACCGTTTTGTCTTCCATCAGCAGGTTGAGACTTTCCTGAATGGCCGCTTCCACTTCCGAGTCGAGCGCAGAGGTCGCCTCATCCAACACCAGGATCGGCGCATTCTTGAGCAAAACCCGGGCAATGGCGATACGTTGACGCTGGCCACCGGACAGTTTCACCCCACGCTCGCCAACCTGCGCATGAAGGCCTTTGCCACCAGCAGTGTCTTCCAGCCCATGGATGAAGTCCAGAGCGTGAGCTTTTTGCGCCGCCGCAATGGCTTCCGCTTCCGATGCCCCTTCCCGACCATAGACGATATTTTCCAGAACCGTCCGGTGCAACAAGGAGGTATCCTGCGTCACCACCCCGATCTGGGCACGCAAACTATCCTGCTCCACATCTTCGACACTCTGCCCGTCGATCCGGATGGCACCGGACTTGAGATCATAAAACCGCAAAAGAAGATTGATCAGGGTCGATTTACCCGCACCTGAACGCCCCACCAGACCGATTTTCTCGCCCGCATGGATGGTCAGGTCCAGTTGATCGATAACCGGGTCATCCTTGCCATAATCAAATGACACTTTGTCAAATTCGATCTGCCCATTGGGCACGGTCAGTGGCACAGCGTCGGTTTTATCAAGCACAATCTGCGGCTGGGAAATCGTTCCGATGCCGTCCTGAATAGTCCCGACATTCTCAAACACGCCCCCCACTTCCCACAGGATCCATTCCGACATGCCCCGCAGGCGCAGCACCAGTCCAGTGGCAAATGCCACATCGCCGGGCGTCACCATGCCCAGATGCCAATAATAGATGGCCACCACAACGGTGCCAGTCAGCAGCAGCGTGTTGAGGGCCTTGAGAATAATCTCCAGAACCGTCACCAGACGCATCTGCCGATAGACCGCACCCATGAAGCCGACCATCGACCCGCGGGCATAATTGTCTTCACGCGAGGCATGAGAGAAGAGCTTGACCACCGAGATATTGGAATAGGCATCAACAATCTTGCCGGCCATGTCCGAGCGCGCATCTGCCTGCTTGCGGGAAATTTCCCTCAACCGGGGCACAAAGATGAACAACACGCCGATATAGCCGATGATCCAGAGCGACAAAGGCATGGCCATCTGCCACTTGCTCTGCGACATCATGAACAAAGCCGAGACGAAATAGACCGAAACAAAGACAAAGACATCGGCCAGCCGGGTAATCACCTCGCGCACGGCCAATGCAGTCTGCATCAGCTTTTGCGCAACGCGGCCCGCAAATTCATCCTGATAGAAAGACATGGACTGGCGCAGCAAGTAACGATGCACCCGCCAGCGGATCGACATGGGATAATTCCCCATGATCGTCTGATGGAACAGAAACTGCCAGAAAAATTCGATCACCGGCATGACGACCAGAATAAGAATACCCATCCAGAGCAATTCCGCTCCGTGGTCATCAAAAAAGGTCTCTGGCGTTGAAGACGTGAACCAATTGACCAGATCGCCGACAAAGCCATACATCGCAACTTCAATGACCGCGATGGAGGCACTCATGAGCGAGACAATCAGCAGATAAGGCGCAATCGGCTTGGTATAGTGCCAGCAAAAGCCCCAGAAGGTCTTTGGAGGCTGTTCCAATTCATCCAGTTTGAAAGGATCAACCAGTTTTTCAAAACGCGAAAACATCGCAAGGCTCCACAAAGAACTGCGTGAAAAGAGATGGTTTGGTTGAAAGGATGTTCGAACAGGCAACAAACGCGAAAACAATCAGGGCCCGTTCAGCGGAGCCGAACCCTATCATATCAAGGAAGAAAAGGTGAACAAATCAACATCTACCCGCAGTTGCAGCCACCCTGTGACATTATTCACACGAAATAACGTCAATCTGCCCAACTTGTCCTTGCCACATCTGCCTTATCCAGAGCTGGCCCTCTAAGGGGGGTGCCATCACATAATGCGCATTGTCAGAACCGGACAGACAATGCAATCCGCCGTAGGCAAAACCCGCCTTCAAATAACAACGGATCGCCCCTTCATTGCGACAATCCACCATTAGATACAACGCTTGATAATGGCGATAGAGCCAGAAGAGATAGGGAACGAGCCCAACATCCATTTCATCTTTATCGTCCGGAGGCACAAAGCGTGCAAAGCGCGGGGGAAATCACCGCGCCAATACGCAAAACTTCGCAAAAGCCATTGCCATTGCAAGTGACTTGCGCGAAACCAAGGGCATGACCGACTTATCCATCGCCCTATATCAGCCAGACATCCCGCAAAATACCGGCACCATTTTGCGCATGGCGGCCTGCCTTGGCCTGCATGTTCATATCATCGAGCCTTGTGGGTTTGCCCTGAGCGACCGCACCTTGCGGCGCGCCGGTATGGATTATCTCGAGCGCTCCCAATATACCAAGCATTTGTCATGGGATCATTTCTTGCGTTGGGTGGCGGATGAACAAAAGCGCCTCGTGCTGGCCACCACCAAGGCGGAACAAAGCTTCCTCGACATAGCCTACGCCGATAAGGACATCCTGCTCTTTGGCCGCGAATCCGTAGGCGTGCCAGACACTGTCCATGCAAGCGCCAACATCCGCATGACGATCCCGATGAAAGCGGGAGAACGCTCCCTCAATCTTGCCATTTCCACTGCCATGGTCGCGACCGAAGCCATGCGTCAATTGAAAGCCTTTCCAAGATGACCGAGACCACCAATTCGACCTTGCCTGACGGCCTCCCCGCCGACATCGAAGACAAGAAGCAATTGGCAGCCGACTGGTTCGCCGAGCTGCGCGACCAGATCTGTGCAAGCTTTGAATCCATCGAGGATGACATCAAGGGGCCAAATGCGGAATGCGAGCCAGGCCGGTTCGAACGCACCCCGTGGGAGCGCACCGACCACACAGGCGCCAAGGGCGGCGGCGGCACCATGGCAATCATGAAGGGCCGGGTGTTTGAAAAAGTCGGCGTCCATGTCTCCACCGTCCATGGGGAATTTGCCCCACAATTCCGCGACCAGATCCCCGGTGCGTCCGACGACCCGCACTTCTGGGCGGCAGGCATTTCGCTGATCGCCCATATGCACAATCCCAATGTGCCTGCGGTTCACATGAACACCCGGATGATCGTGACAACAAAGCAATGGTTTGGCGGCGGTGCGGATCTGACCCCTGTCCTAGACCGCCGTCGTGTGCAGGAGGATCCTGACAGTCAGGACTTTCACGCTGCCATGAAGCGCGCCTGCGATGCACACCCGGTTGCGGATTATGATGCCTATAAGGCATGGTGTGATCGATATTTCTATTTGCCACACCGGGATGAACCCCGCGGCATTGGCGGCATTTTTTATGACCGTCACAACAAGGGCGACTGGCAAGCCGATTTCGACTTCACCAAAGATGTCGGCCGCGCCTTCCTTGACGTCTATCCCGAACTTGTCCGCCGCAACATGGAAGATCCATGGACGCTTGAGGATCGCGAGGAGCAGCTCATTCGCCGTGGGCGCTATGTGGAATTCAATCTGCTCTATGACCGCGGCACCATTTTTGGCTTGAAGACGGGCGGCAATGTCGCCTCGATCCTGTCTTCCATGCCGCCTGAGGTGAAATGGCCTTAAAGAAAGAGCCGTGATCGGCTTGACACACAAAGTCATTGACCTCCGCCATAGGCGGAGGTTTGTTACGCTTCGCTTGAACCACTAGAAGTGGTCTTGTTTGGTTTCAATAGTTTGGCTTGAACATATCCGCGAAGTCGCTCGCCTTATCCTGCCTCTGTTGATTGCGGATATAGCGTCTGACGACCTCCTCTTGATAGCCCGTTGTCGAAACAAAGTAACCACGTGCCCAAAAATGATATCCCTTGTAGCGACGTTTCCGGGCATATTTGTTTGCCACATATAGCGCCGTTTTACCCTTTAAGAAGCCCACTATATGGGCCACTGAATATTTGGGTGGGATTGAGATCAACATATGCACATGGTCGGGCATAAGATGCCCTTCCTCAATATGGCATCCCTTTTGTGACGCCAACTTCGTAAATTGATCTCGTAACTCACGCCGCAAGTCTCCGTATAGACGTTTGGTCCTGTATTTGGAGCCAAAGACTACATGATATTTGCAGTCCCAAGTGCTGTGTGATAGGTGATTTTTGTCCATAAAAACCTCCTCGCTTCTGTTCTTAAAACCACGCCAATGGTTCAAGTGAGGAGGTCTCTTACTGAAAATGTAAAACTTGTCCAGTCCTCCACCGCAGGTGGAGGTTTATTTCAGACATAAGAAAGCGCCCCACAAGCTTGGTGGGCCGCTTGTCTTTCTTGGATTTGAAACGGGAAAACTTAGTGACGCAGGCGCTTGCGGGCCAACAAAGAGGCCTTGCCCATCGCAAAACCGCTTTCCACCCAAAGCTGCTCCAGATCCCGCAGCCACTCGCCCATCTTCGGGCCAGGCTTAATGCCAAAGGCGATCAGATCGCGCCCTTTGAGGGGAAAGATCGGGGCATCCCAAAGATCGAGATTGCGCATCATCATCGACAGGGATGTAAGGTCCGGGTCGAATTTGTAATAGACCAGAGCCAGCATCGCCAGATCCCGCGCCACGTCCTTGCCGTGCCAATAGGCGAGCTTTTGCAAGCCTTCCTCTGACATATCGTCAATGTCGCCAACCCCGTTGACCAACCGGATCATATGATCCCGCATTCGGTTGGGCAGCCGCAAGGTCCGAGCCAGCCGCGCGGCATCTTCCTCGACCTTGACACAGAGAACGGTCAGCAACAAAGGCACCGACGGGGTCAGATGCATCTCGCGCGACAATGTCACAAGGCGGTCGAACCGCCCCAGACGCGGCACGCACCGCAAAATATCCCCCAACATACCGCCTCCATGCATCACCTGTAACGCATCCGACGCATAAGCCCCGCGCAAAAGCTTGGTCATCTCCGCCCCAACCCGCTCAGCGGACAGGGAGGAAAGATTGCTCTGCGCTTCGATACAGGCTTGATAATCCTGATCAGTGTAATGCTTGCCATACTGAGCATAAAAACGGAAAAACCGCAGGACCCGGAGATAATCCTCCTCGATCCGCTTGGAAGCCTCCCCAATGAAACGCACACAGCGGGTCCGCACATCGGCAAGACCCAAACCGGTCGGATCATAAAGACGCCCTTCATGGTCAAGATAGAGGGCATTCATCGTGAAATCGCGCCGTTGCGCATCCTCTGCCCAGTTGCTGCCAAATGCCACCTTGGCATGACGCCCGTCGGTTTCGACATCACTGCGCAAGGTCGTCACTTCAAACGGCACATCCTTGATCAAGAGCGTCACCGTGCCATGTTCAAGGCCAGTTGGCAGCACGCGAATATCCTGCTCCCATGCCCAATCCATCACCAGTGAAGGCGGCGCTGTCGTGGCGCAGTCAATGTCGCCAACCGGCTCACCGATCAAGGCGTTACGCACCGCTCCTCCAACCACCCGAACTTCATGCCCATCACGATTGATCAAGGCGAAAAGCGTCTGCAATTCAGGGCGATTCAACCACTCAAACGCACGATCATCCGTGACCAGAAAGAACCGTTCATCCGCAGTCATTTTGCTCTCTTGAATTCTCCGGGAACAACCTCGCCATTTTCAATATGCGCAGGAATATAGATTTCTCCAGGGGGATTGTTGTCAATCTGTGACAAGAAGAGAAACCCGATAAGGGTACAGACCAGCCCAGCCATGATCAGCCAATAGCGCGGCGCATCGATCCATGCCTGACGGTTCAGTTTCCGGGTCAGAAACAAATAGCCCGCATACAAAAAAAAGGGCAGCAGGAACAGAATGATCTGAGTGATCAAAATCCGGATCATGGAGAATACACCGTTTCATAAAGGTTACGTAAAATTCCGGCAGTGACACCCCAGATATAGTGTTCACCATAGGGCATTGCAAAATAATGGCGGGTTTTTCCGCGCCATTCGGCACTCTTTTTGTGATGGTTGACCGGATCCATCAAAAATCGCAACGGAACCTCGAACACATGCGACACTTCCCCCGGATTGAGCACCAGTTCAAAGCCTTGCCGAACGGTCGATAAAACCGGGAATATCCGATAGCCTGTCGAGGATATATACGGGCGCATTTGGCCATAGATATCAACAAAATCCGCCTTCAGACCGATCTCCTCATCCGCCTCACGCAAGGCCGCCATTTCGGCGGACGCATCCGCGTCATCCAGCTTGCCACCGGGAAAGGCAATCTGCCCGGCGTGAGATGCCAGATGATGGGTCCGCTGGGTCAGGATCACCGAAGCCTCGTTGCCGCGATCGACAATGGGGATCAACACGGCAGCGTCCTTGAGATGCAACACCTCACCCTCATGCCAGGCCAGATCCTTGATCGGCGTGCGGTCTTCAGGTGCGCGCAGCTGTTCATCACAGCCAGCAAGGGCCTCTTCAACCCGTCGCCGGAAGGCCAAAGCGGAGAAGTCACTCATCCATGCACCTCGAAAGCTTCAAGCTCTGCCAATGAGCAGATCGCAAAGAAAGAGCCACCACTGGCAACCCCATATTGATCATCATTAGCCCCCTCGCCCGCATCGGCCAGTGCAATGAGATCATACATCAAGGCACGTGTCAGCCGTGCTTCCAGCCGACCGCGCACCCGGATATAGGCTTTCAGCCCGCCCGTCTCGGGCTCCAGCTCAAACCGCATCGGATGATCCTCATCAAGGGGCACCAAATCCCCAAGATTGGTACGAAAGGTCAACACGCCACCTGCCGTAAGATCACCGTCGGCTGCCATTTCGACGGCCTGAAAATGCGCATCCTCAACCGTGATGCCAATTTTCTCCACCGGCGTGACCAAGTAGGTCTTGCCGTCTTCATCCTTGCGCAAGACTGACGCAAACAATTTGACCAGAGGCAATCGCCCGATGGGCGAACCAAGATAGAACCATGTCCCGTCCGCTGCGATCCGCATGTCAAGATCGCCGCAGAAATCGGGATTCCAGCGTTCCACTGGCGCAAGAGGCCGCCCCTCAAGGCCATCAGATCGCTCGATCAGGGCAACCAGACCCGCAGGCATGGCCGCCAGATCGGCCTCTGCACTGCCTGACGTGGTGATTTCGTCCCTGACCTTCTCAGACATGTCCACTTTCCTTGCTCACTCAACGCCTCTTCAACACGCATAAGGGCCACGTTCATCCGAATAGGAAATTCGAATGACACCACCGGCCCTCAGTGAATCGCGCATGACAATAGAATGGGTCCACGACGACCCAAAGACAAGGGCTTTGCAATTGGAAAGAAGCGGGCAGAGGAAAAAGCCTTGTGAGACAAGGCATAGCTTACCACCACCCGGATGGGTAGATCGTCGTGGCCTCAGCGAATGCCAGCTTGGACAATCCCTTCGCAGCTATGGGCCTCTTCCTTATCGAACGGCAGTAACAACACGCGCATCGGATCCACCGGCCCGGGCAACACAATCTTGCCCATCGGCACCCGTTGAAACCCAAAGCGGGAATAATAATCATAGTCGCCAACCAGCAGGATGGCGCAATAATCAAGAGCCTTGGCCTCCGCAATGGTTTTCTCCATCAGCATAGCCCCGGCCCCCTTCTTCTTGAAATTCGGATGCACCGCCAACGGCCCCAGCAACAAGGCGCGGCATTTGCCAATGGTAATCGGCGACAAACGAACAGACCCCGCCATATGCCCATGGCACAGGGCAACGTAGCTCAGGGATGGCTCTGGATCCACAGCCTCGCGCACACGAAAAGCGGTACGCGCGAACCGTCCGGGACCAAAAGCATCCCTGTGCAACTGTTCAATCGCGTCCACATGGAGCGGCAATTCATGCTCCAGATTAAAATCAGACCGGCACATGTCGGAGTTCCATTTCCATTGCCCGGGGCGGGCAATCACACACATTATGAAGCAAGATGGGTGCAAAAGCGGTCCATGCTTTACCCTAGACGAGACTCTTTTGTCCCTCTCATGGGGCTATTGGCCCGCATGAGCAAGGAGCATCTTATTCATTATCGTCGTCGCAACATTTCAGTGGTCCATTTTTGTTTGTTCGCCTCACCTAGCATGACATCCAAACCCTGTCCATATGATATTATATGATATAAAGACAAATTTTGCAGAATATTATTCCGCAATAGACACAAAAGACAGCATAATATCAAAGATTAATCTCGTCTGACCCATCGGTCATCGATTGGGTTTTGATGGATAATCTCCAGAATCCGGGCTCGCGTCGCCGCCGTTGTGCCATCTGGCAAGGCATCAATCGCAAAGAAAGCCCCTTCGACAATTTCCCCATCTCCCGACGCCCCGTTGGACGACGCGCCTTCTGGCCCGCTCCGACCTTGATACGCCCACTGCCCATCACGCACGATGTAACAGCAGATGTGATCGGGCACCATATAGCCATCATTGAGAAAGACCCCGTGCAGCTCCACAGCACCGGTTACCTTGATACCGGCCTCCTCGGCAACCTCCCTTTTGGCCGCTTCCAGCGCGGTCTCTCTACGCTCCACGCCACCGCCCGGCAGGTACCAGCCTCTCATATAGCTGTGTCTGACTAAATAGACAGCACCCTCTGCATTCAAAATCACCACTCGAACGCCAAGGGATACGCCGCGAGTACCGCATTGAAAGAGGATAAATAAACTTATCAACCACTTTGGCAAATGGAGAGAAATTTTCGCCTTTGATAACATATTGAGAACGTTCATTTTCTTTGACCCATTCACCGAACGCAAAGCTGTTATGCACAAAAACTGCTTCCGCCCCCACTATGTTTGAGGCATATCAGCGCGCAATTAAGAATTTTGCTGTATTTTTCAGCATAAGATGCACAATTATTGATCAACAGGAGCCCGATCATGATGAAGTTTCTGAAGAAATCCAAAAAGGCTGCTGCATATCATTGGCGTCCGGCAGTCGACATGAATGACCGCAAGGTTGTCAACACTCTGATCAACCCACTGGTCTAATCATCAACTGCCAGGCTCCGGACAGTGGCCAGCAGTAAGATAAGACGATCTAAAGTCATTGACCTCCGCCATAGGCGGAGGTTTGTTACGCTTCGCTTGAACCACTAGAAGTGGTCTTGTTTGGTTTCAATAGTTTGGCTTGAACATATCCGCGAAGTCGCTCGCCTTATCCTGCCTCTGTTGATTGCGGATATAGCGTCTGACGACCTCCTCTTGATAGCCCGTTGTCGAAACAAAGTAACCACGTGCCCAAAAATGATATCCCTTGTAGCGACGTTTCCGGGCATATTTGTTTGCCACATATAGCGCCGTTTTACCCTTTAAGAAGCCCACTATATGGGCCACTGAATATTTGGGTGGGATTGAGATCAACATATGCACATGGTCGGGCATAAGATGCCCTTCCTCAATATGGCATCCCTTTTGTGACGCCAACTTCGTAAATTGATCTCGTAACTCACGCCGCAAGTCTCCGTATAGACGTTTGGTCCTGTATTTGGAGCCAAAGACTACATGATATTTGCAGTCCCAAGTGCTGTGTGATAGGTGATTTTTGTCCATAAAAACCTCCTCGCTTCTGTTCTTAAAACCACGCCAATGGTTCAAGTGAGGAGGTCTCTTACTGAAAATGTAAAACTTGTCCAGTCCTCCACCGCAGGTGGAGGTTTATTTCAGACATAACAAAGCGGCGAGACTTCGACGAAGTCTCGCCGCTTTGTTATTTGCGCCATCTTTTTACCCATTGCGACCAGAAATCAGCTAGAAAACACTTGGACCTTGCAGTCAAATGCGACAAATTGCAGTCGCATTTGCCGCCGCAATCGCCTAAATAGTTGACAAAGCAATTAAATGACATGATGTGGCTAAAACGTGCCTGATCAGCTGGCCCAAGCCCTCACTCGACAGACAGGCCCGACTTTTTATGTTTCGTCTTGCCCATATTTCCGACCTTCACCTTGGACCACTGCCAAGCCCGTCCCTGCGCCAGCTCGCTAACAAGCGCATCTTTGGCTATGTCAATTGGCGGCGCAATCGCAAGGGCGTGCTGACCACGGCCATTCTCGATGGTATGATCAATGACTTGCAGGCCCAAATGCCGGGCCATATCGCGGTTACTGGCGATCTGGTCAATCTGGCATTGCCCAATGAAATCAACAATGCCCGAGACTGGCTCGACACATTGGGCACTCCGCATGATGTTTCCATTGTTCAGGGCAATCATGATGCCTATGTTCCTTATGCACGCCAAAAGGCAGAAAAAAGCCTGGGCACCCTATCTGACCGGCGATGAACCTGTATCCGAAGATCACGCCTTTCCCTATTTGCGGGTGCGCGACAACGTCGCATTGATCGGTGTGAATACCGCACGCGCCACCTTGCCATTGCTGGCGACGGGCTATTTCCGCCAAAGACAGGCCAAGCAGTTGGGGCAAATTCTGAACCACTGCAAGGAACAGGGCCTGTTCCGTGTGGTGATGATCCATCACCCCCCTTGCCGCAATGCCACTCACTGGCACAAACGTCTGGTCGGCGCGGCCCGTTTCCGCGCGACGATCAAACAGCATGGCGCCGAACTGGTCCTTCATGGCCACACCCATCTGGCCACCAAGAATGCCCTGCCCGGCCCCGAGGCCTCCGTTCCGGTCATCTGCGTTCCAAGTGCCTCTCAGGGCCTTGGCAGCCACAAGCCACCGGCTCGCTATAATCTGTTTGAAATTTCGGGAGAGCCGGGAAATTGGTCCTGCAACATGATCGAACGCGGTTACGCTCAGGGAGAACCGACCCAGACGGTGCCGCCGATTGTCGAAATCAACCGCCAGATACTGCCTTATTCCGACGCCTGACAAGCTGCGGCGCGGTGCAACAAAAAGGGCCTGCAGCAAATCCATGCACAGGCCTTTTATATATCAACCTTCAGATCCCAGCTTCACATCCCGGTCTTCAAAACCATGGGATTGTGAGCATCCGCCAATCAGAAATTGGTCGGCAAGAACCAGGCATAAAGCACGAGGCCAACAGCGCCCGCCAAAATGCCCAGCAGGAACCACCAAACGCCATTGACGCCATTTTCCTTGCTCACCTTGGCACGCTTGGCTTCCTCAACCACATTTTCGTCGACAGCGCTCTTGCCCATCTTCTTTAACAGATAGTCGGATTCCATCGCCTTTTCGCGCTCGATAATCCGCTCCGCAAGATAATGGGTCACCGCGTCTGCGCTGTCTTCCACGTCGGTGCTTTCCGACAGGACAACGCGACCAAGGCGCGTGTCTTTCAGGAAACGATAGGTCCGCTTGTCTCGCGCCATTTCGACAAAGGAGGTGATATCCACCCAGAAACGGGGCTTGCGACCCGGCACGATCTGGAAGGTCAGCATTTCCATATCATCAGGCAATTCTTTCGCGACATCCGCCAAAGCCTCGCCCAGCAATTCCAACCGCGCGCGCTCTGTATCACCCAGCTCGACGACAACGCTATTCTGCTCGACATCGGCAATTCGCACATCGCGAACGGCACGACCAAGACTACGAACCGGCTCGGATTTTTGCTGCTCATCCATGTTTCGTACCATCCAAAATAAACTGCGTCACTGCGCCAAACCATGCAAATGAATCAAAAGTGATTTTCGCAAAGTCGCCTGCGCCCTGTTTGCTAGAGTCGCCCGCCTTTGCCAATCGGCATTTGTTCGTAAGCCACTATAAGCGGTTAAGAAAGGTTAATCAAATATGAAGCCGGTGGACCAATGCGATTTCGCGTATGGAAATGAAAGGCGTCCTTACCAGCGCGCGCGCTCAGCCCACCTGCCCGGCGGCAATATTTTGCCGGATCAGCGCCAACACCCCGCGTCCCGCTTCCAGATGCGGCATATGGCCGACCCGATCAAACACATGCACAGCGATCATCGGCGGCAGCTTGTGGCTATGACGCGTCGGCAAAACCCGATCCTGCGTTCCCCAGATTACCTTGATCGGCATGGGTAGTTCACCCAATTTATCGAGCGGCAGAACCTTTTGTACCTTGCCATCAATGATCGCCTCGGCTGTGACCTGCAACGCTTCGAGCGCACCAGCACGTGCCCGGTGTTTGGCCTCATGCTCCGCCAACGCCCTGGGGGTCTCAAATTCCCAACCAAAGAACTGGTCAAGCAGCATATATATGGTATCAACATCTGCGGCTCTGGCATAATTGCGCAGCAAGGACTGATTGATCTCAGTCCCGAATCCACCCGGCGCGATCAGCGTCAAAGACGCCACCAAAGATGGCTCACGCAGCGCAATCAGCGCCGCAACCGCCCCACCCATCGAATGACCTACCAAGTGCGCCTTCGAAAGCCCCAGAGCTTTCAGATCGGCCATCACCGCCTTTGCTCCGACCACCGCATTACAGTCATCGGGATAATCAAGTGACTTGCCATGGCCGGGTAGATCAAAGGCAATGCTGCGCACCGAGGATGACAGTCCGACTTGCAAATTGGCCCAGCCATTCAAGTCCCCGGCAAATCCATGCAAGAACACCACCACAGGCCCTTCATCAGGTCCCATGATGGAATGATTGAGTTTGGTGTCCGACATGGAAATCTCTCCGCTGGCAAGGTCAAAAATGTTGACGCATTCCTGCATAGGACGCCCTGCGAGACCAGCCCTGCAATAGTCGCGTGGACCCGGGACCAAGCGATCAGCCGCCGCTGATTCCATGGAAAATGAGAGAGGAATATTTCTCGACCAGATCATTGATCGAATAGCCCGCCGCGCGGGTCCATACCAGACACACACCCCCGGTCAGCATCGGGATCAGTGCCTTTGCGGTCATGCGCATGTCAGCCGCACCCCAGCACCCTTCCGCAGCCCCGCGTTCCAGAATCGAGGACCAGACGTCCCTCATACTGATCGCGCAGCACAACAATTTGGCGATAATTCTCGCCCTGCAGACTACGCAGTTCGAAATTGCCGATAAAGGACCTGCTTCTTGCGCGCCGCATAATAGGTGATATGAAAGCGGGACAAAAGGTTCTGAGTTGCTCGGCCGGATCCTCCACCCCGCGCATTTCTGCATCCAGCGCGCGGTTGAGATCCACCATAATGGTTGAGGTCAGCTTGTAGAGCAAATCCTGTTTTCGAGGCGATATGGTTGTAAAGAGAAACCCGCCTGAATGCCCACCGCGCTCGCCAATTGGCGCAACGACAACCGCCTCATATCCATTTTGATAAATCAGATCGGTAGCCGCCTCGTAGATTGCCTTGAGGGTTTTTTTCGCCGTTAGAGCCGGGAATGCGGGGCCCATGGGATATCTTCTGCTTTTCTGTGCCAGGATAGGAGCATCAAGGATTGAGTATTCAACCCCCAAGCGGTGCATTGGTGAAAGCAACAAACCTGCTCTTTCACCTCCAAGTCAGACACCACCACAGCAATGCCTGCAGCGCCGTTATGCACAATATTGCAATTTCTGTCCACTTGTGCCAATGCCAGCTTGACAGGCCCAAACACGATGCCTATAACCCGCTCACGTCCTCGCCCAATGAGGCATTTTGTTGGTCTGGCGGAGTAGCTCAGTTGGTTAGAGCAGCGGAATCATAATCCGCGTGTCGGGGGTTCAAGTCCCCTCCTCCGCTACCAAAATTTTTATCGACAATTCAGAATGATAGATGTGAGATACGCTGTAGCCGATCGCCGGGTTTTGCAATATTTTTCACCGGGTTTTTGCCACTTTTCTTTTTAAGAAACGTTGTCCCTGTGCACCTTCGAAGCCCAAACAAATACTCTTTGAAACGCCTCTCAAACCAAGACTAACTGCTCTTCAGGCGGAGGCACCTTCGTGACGGCCCTTGTGGGCTCGTGCCATAAGCTTGTGGGCTTCAGGATGGTCGCTGCCATGGATCATATGAAACATGATACGACCTTCACCTTTATCTTTTTGATAAATGGGATAGGACTTCACATAAGTGTATCCGAGTTCATTGCGAAAACCTCTCTGCCATACGAATTGCAAAAATGCTGACCGCTCTCAGTTTATATAGCTTTTCCAACCATCGCCTCCCCCACCACAGGTCGGGCCTTGTGATGTTCCTTTTGTGGCCAGTAAGAGCTCTGTGCAGCCAGCCAGTTCCAAGAAAATAGAACACTTCAATCTTTCTTGCGCCAACTGGCTTGTGCGTCGCTATCTGCCTGAGCGTTTCCCAGTGACACTCGAGTGTAAACTGATCAATCAAACAGAATGTAGCTGTCTTTTCCTTGATCAACCCGCTGCTTAGTATGTCTCGAATACGTTCATTGAAATCGCCGGAGTAGATCCTGTATTTACGCTTATTAACATCGGTTTGGGCACCAACCATCTCTTCGAGCTTTCTGACTTTGATAGGGTCCAAATCGCAAAGAAATACCTCTCGCAATCTGCGAGGCTCCATATTAACAACCAGCTCCGCCGCCCAGCTGTCTGTTAGCTTGTCATTCTTAGGACCGGCAAAACCGTCTATGTAGGCTCCATGTCTGGTTATCATAGTGAAAAGAAAAATGTATTTTGCAATTAGCTGAGCTTTATGCTGTGTCCAAACAGCTCCTAAGCCGCTTTGAGAGATGCTCTGAGGAGCAAACTGAACAGGAAGTTCATCGAATAAAAAATCACTGTTGGCCATCGTTCCGCCATATATGTTACGCGGCGGTTGGGCTCTCCACTTCTGGAAATTCCCGAACCAGTTTCCCATTCACAAGACCTCCGCCTTTGCCATGAGGATCGATCGTTTTGAGATCCTGCTTTGGCAAATTGAGCTGACCTGTAAGGGGGTTGTTTTCATATTGTCCCCATTGCTTAAAGAATGGAGCAATGCCTCTATTGCGACAGTCTTGGAGAATACTGTTGACCCATTCACGCCGATATTGATTGCGGCAATAGCGCTCATGATTTCGTCTCCAGTTCCAACAGTCGCGTGGTCAAATCCAGCATTCGAGTTTGAAGCGCGACCTGTTTATGAGAGTGTTTTGAAAGCTTGCTGATACGCCTTTGAAGCGCCTTACGCTGCGCCTCGATTTCGGCGCGCTCGCGCCAAGCGAAAAGGTCACATTTCTGTTCTTCCCGCTTGGCACTCATCGTCATTCACCCGGAGGGAATGGATTAGGGTGTCGGCATCCGTCAGACGTCAGCGCCCAAAGACCGCGTCCAGCGCGGATCACAAGACCTTTGCGGGTCAGCCGGTTCAGGCAGTCCATCGCCTGCTTGTTTGTCTTCTCCAGTTCCCACGCGACCGTGTAGGTACCCACCGCACCCGCCTTCTTTGCTGCGTGGCGGCGCTGAAGGATCGCAAGGCAGCGGAACTGCAATGAGGTCAGCAATGTCATTAGGAAGGCCCATTCATCTCGACAGGTACGATCAGCCAAGGTGCGCCACCAATGCCGTACATATTCAGCAATGCCGCCTCATTCGATGCGAGCATAACGTCCGGATATGGCTTAGCGTCACCGGGCAAATACCCCGTTTCTGAGACAACAATTCGATTGCCATCTTCGGCATCAAGACAGGTCACTTCGCCTGTGTGATAATAAGAGCGGCCTTGTTTGGAGGTCTTTTTCAGGATGTAGGACATCAGATGTCTCCCTGTGCTTTGACTTTGTTTCGAGCAGCGATCAGCCAGTTAGTGCAGGCAGCCCATAGGCCACCTGTGGAGCTTGAAGAAAGACCTCCAATTTTCACTGAGGTGTTCTGTGCGGGTCTTGTGATGACGCGACCGCCAAGCGCCTGAATTGCACTGGTGAGAGCTTCGTCCGCTTCACGGGTTTGCTTGCGCCATTTGTCATAGTCAGTAGAGGTGACATCGCCTCGGCTTTCGCTGCGCTGGTCGACAAGCCGCTGCACCTGCGGCACCAGTCTGGCAATGCAATTGAGATCAAGAGACTTGGCCATAGCTACACCTTTGCCAGATCAATCGTGACCGGCTCCCAACCCGAGGCGACAGTTTTGCGGCGATAAAAGCGGACATATTCTTTCGAGCCGATTACGCGCATTGCATCGCGCAATGCATCCATAGCCCTGACCCAGCGCTCGTCAGTGATGTCCAGGCGCAGAAGCATGAAAATGTCAGCCCGATTGACCTGACCTTCTTTTTCAGTGTTGAACGCACGGGTGATGATGGCGCGGATTTCCGGGCGGCTTGCTTCTGACCACTCATTGAGACATTCATCAATGAGCTGCTTTGCGATCTGGAGCTGCGGGCCGAAGTCGATTAGATCGGATACCTGCACCTGCACCTTGAAAAGGCCATCCACGGTGGAATATGTTCGGTTGCCCTTTTTCCCGCCCTTGGTGAGGTCATATTGCTCTGCCAGCAAGCTATCCAATTCACCCAGATCGGTCATGGTGTGGCCACGGAAACGGCTGAGCTGACCTGACAATGCAATCGCATATCCCATGATCGAACGAACGGTCTGGTCTTCTAGTTTGTCCGCTGGCTTAATCAACTCAAGCGGCACCAAAGAGCCCTTGGCATCAGTCATATAGGCCTGACCGTTTACGGTGAAGATACCATCGTCGATGTCGGCAGGCTTGAATTCAGATTGATAGTTCATTGTCCACTCCTAGTATCCTAAAGCTTGCAAGGTCTGCCAGACGATCCAGCTGCCTGCCAAAATCACGGCAATTACCATTGACGCGCCGAGCAGGATGAGCGTCCACACAGCTCGGCTAATCTTGTCGTCGCTATTCATTGATTGCTCCTCTAAGGTTGCGAAACCGATCGAACGCCTCGTTCAGTTTCGAAAGACCCTGAGACGCAACTAACAACCCGTCGGAAGGCTTGCCTTCGACGCTTTTCAAGGTCCACATCGTGGTTGCGATCAAAGCACTGCAGGCAGCGTGCGCCTGAGCGGCATCTTCAAGAATTGCAAAGCAGTGCTGGCCCTCACGCACTGCATGCGCGAGGGTCTTGATTTCATGGACAGACAGGCCAATCGCGCCTCGGTTGTCAGAACCAAGGACTTTCTCAATCAACAGATCCACATCGGTTTCCTTGGTGTTATCTGTCATGTCTGCGATCCTTTGAGAGAGCCTGCGCTTCTTGCGGCGCTGTCGTGTTTTGATCGATATAGTCTTGCATCGCCTTAGCCTTGCCTTGAGGCCAAAGGCGCGCCTTGCAAGCCCTCGGGCTTTCGCAAGGGACGTAAGAGCGAGGGTGCGAGGTATAGGCACTGAAATAGACGGTCATGACAGCGTCCTCTGCTCATTGGGCCCCGGCGTCAGAGTGATCACGTCACTATCTTCAAAACCGAGGATTTCAGGAGTTAGGTCTGCCAGCGCCCAACCGCGCTTGATATGCTCTTCACAAAAGGCCTTGGCAGACATTTCGCCGCCAGCGGCGCGAAGAATAAACCGAACCCGCTCACGAATGACTTCAGGGCGTGCCTCGAACTGGGTCATCCCTTCCTCCCAAATTCTGGAAACAAAAGGTTCTCAACCGGTGTGTCGAGCTCCAACGCAGCCTCAGACAAAATGTCATTGGCCAGATCGTCCAAAATTCCGGCAGCGGCGGTGTCCTTCTCGTTGACCCGGTGAACGGCAAACGATTGGCACAGACCTCAGAGAAGCCCCTTTTTGCCTCTTCTTCGACCAGGCCGACGGGGCTATCAGAAAATTGGATCAAGTTGATCCTTTTTTCTGGTCGACCGCGAGATATCTCGCCATGCACCTTTTCCCACTGCTCGCGGTAGGTCTCGACAAAGACAGCCCGGTCCATGACGCTGAGGTCATTGCGGAACAGGTTCTCTTCGATCTCAAGCAGGATCGCTTCGTCTTTGTCGGCCTTAACAACAAGAACATCGATCTCCTGCCCCTCTTCGTCCATCAACTCAATGGCGCGATAGCGGTGCGCACCGGCAACCAGCGTGTAAGACTGCTCGCCATTTGGCGTCATGCGTACAGTGACCGGGTTGAATTGCCCGTGCTGCGTGATCGACGCCTGAATAGCGAGCGCGTGATCATCATCAACCATGCGCAGGCGCTCGGGCACAAAGATCTCTGAGATATGGAGGGTCTTAAACTTGTCCATCACGCCACCTCGGCCAGTTTGTCGAGATATAGGTCAGTGGTCCGCTTGGCCCACATTCGATATTCATCAGCGAATGCAGGTTCCTCGAGCCGGTTATCGATTGTGCGGATAGAGGCATTCAAAGCTGTACGACGCATTCCGATAAGGTCGCCGACGCGTCGGCGGATTAGGCCAAATTCATGAACCAGCAAATGCACAACGATTTGCCGAGCCAGATAAGCGTCAAATTGACTATGCTCTGGCTCAACAATCTTGGAGATCGGAATATGCTTGAAGCTCTCATGCACAACCGCCAAGCAAACGCGGAAATGCAATTCATAAAGCTCATCTTCATTCAGCTTGTTCATGCCTTGGCTCCTTTACGCAAAACTACGGAATGATTTCTGTCTATTTGTTTGTGCTGATTAGGCCTTGGCCTGATCGCCAATCTTTGCTGCACTGGGGGTGCGATCACGGATGACCGGCGCTCCATCCCTAGCAGGGAGGACGTTCCAGGAACGAAGGCCGAGAGCAACCGTGATCGCAGCGGGGAATTCATGCAGCTGCTCCGTCTTCAGACTGTCCACACGACACGGACGTGCCTGCGGATTTCCGGTGACGCAGCGAGCGCTTGGGCTTATTGTTCGCTTTGGGCTGCGGCTTTAGGCGCGCGCCAGACTGCGGATCGAAACGGGACGGCCATATCTGACGAGGGGAAAGAGAGAGCATCTCAGCGATTGCGATCTCGCCATCAAAATGAGGGATACGGGCAGCATGAAAAGCGCTCCCCCTCTTGAGCCCATAGGCTCTGTCCACGTCGGCATAGGACATGCCAGCTTTCCGCAGAAGATGAAGGATATCGGCAGGGTCCATATCCTTTTTCTTCGCTGGTGAGCGCGCCATAGGGCACCTCCTGAAACAAACCGGACAATCACATAGGGTGGAGCCTTGAGACTGTCTTCTTGAGAACTGATGAAATTGTTTTAACAAGTAGGAGTATAGGCAGAATATCGAATTATATCAATTATTAAATCGATATTCTGCCTAAATATATTCATGGGTCGTCCACCAAAGGTAAAAACCCCATTAGGTCATAGACTTCTGCAAATCAGAGGCGGGGAAAAACGCGCCGATTTTTGTAGAGATGTCGGTATTTCCGAGCGGACATTTGGCGATTATGAGAGAGGAGACAGTCTGCCTGATGCCGAAACACTCAATAAATTGGCAAAATATCGAAATATTAACCTAAACTGGCTAATTACCGGCGAAGGAGAAATGTTTGGAAGCAGCGATCTAAGAAAGAAATTCGCAAAAGAATTTAACTTAGATGAACAAAAGATCGCTCATCTCACAGATGATGAGGTAATAGAGAGGTGCCTAAGAGGAGAAGAAGCAAAATTTACGCAATCCCCCATCTTTGTCCAGGCGAGACCTGCGCTAGCAACAAAAACCACAAACAAAATAGACCCCACCCTATTTGAGACAATTGCCAAAAAAATTTTTGAGGAACATCAAAAGCATGGCTTAAAGCTTGCCCCGATTGTGCTAACCGTGGAAACCGCCAAGATCTACAACAACATCGCATCCCGCGTCGTCGATATGAACGACAAAGCTGCTGTCGAGGCCATGATACCAGTTGTTATCAAGGAATTGGGAGAGCAGCTGAAAGAGGCGGAGACCGATCCAGGGACAGGCAAACACTTGGCCTGATGCTGGTAAAGCTATAGCCACCAAAGTACTCGTCATTGGGCACACGACTGGAAAAGCAATTGATTTTAACGAGGCGGTCGCCACATATCCACCTTACTTGCTGTGAACATTTCGCCTTACAGACCCAATTCTTCTGTTTTCAAGAAGGCTCTTCGACTTTGATCGAAAACCCTGCGAGTTATTCCAAACAGGGTCGGTTCCAAGTTTTAACGAAATCAGTTTCTTACTTTGGTTTAAATATGCAGTGCCCACTTTAAAATGCTGGGCAAGAAGAATAGCACCACGGATTGGTTGAGCATCATGCTCGCGATAAAACCTATTGGCTTGTGAATCCGATGCAGTCCAATTGGAGAAGTCAGGTGAAGGGTATATGAAGGATGCATTGATAAGCCTTCCTGAAAAAGATCCGGCTCGCTCATCACTCACGCGACAGTTGGGATAGTTTCCTGCCTGCCGTATCAGGTTTAGCCAGTTTTTTAGCTCCCACTTTCGAGTGGGTTCTTTGACTTCAAATGCAAGCACCCAAGGCTCAGCTTTAGATTTAGAAAATGCGGCTACATCAATCCTCAGGTCTTCACAAAATCCAACCAATGTAACTCGGCATTCTTCAATGCAGAAAAAGCTATCGCTCAAGAGCGAAACCAACTCTTCGCGTCTTCTCTTTTCAATATCCATCCAGTTTAACCCAAACGCTTCGACAAATGAGACAGAAATGCTTTATCCAATATGCAGGAGCCGCTGAAAGGGCACCAATACAAAGTCAATTTGCAAATAGCGTACACCAGCTCTTCAAAAGCAGTCTGATTGATATATTGACCAATCTTTGAGATGCTTGAACTAAAATAGCAAGAGCAAAAGACAATCTATGGTGCAATACCCTAGCTGATGCAATTGACTCCTTCACCAGCCATACCGAATATACCTAGGAGAAAAACTTCATTGCTGGGGAAACTATGGCCAGAATTTCAAAGTATATAGAGTACCGGCGCGCATTATGGATGGTCCCAGGCCAAAACTTGGAACATTTGGTGCGCAAAGCTTGCAAGAAACTAAATTCGACACATCACAGAATAGTCAAAAAAGCTGATAAATCTTCGACTATGGGAATCTCGGCTCCGGACTATAAAGAAAATGGCTTTGGCTTGCATTGCGTCAACTATGTTGACAAGCAAGGTGTTGGGATAATTCCAATGGGAGATAAAGAGAATGCCCAGCTAGCCGAAAAGAAACCAGAGAATGATGAGAATTTTTTAAATTCTAACTTCTGGCTATTGGTTTCAGGAGATCATGTTTTATCCGTCAATGCTGGAATGAATTGCGCATCAGCAAGACAATACCTATATGGCTTATTTGATTTGGCCGGTTTGAATGAAAATGCCACAAAATTTGATATAGTTAGGGTGAGTAAGTTCGAAGCAATCAGGAAGATAGAAGCAGCTGGTGGGGTTGCATCAATTCAAATGGATCTTTCCATTCAAGAAGCAAGTGCAAAATTCATTGAAGATGAAGACGAGCATTTAGGCGGCTGGAAGTCTTTGGTAAAGCCGCTGAGCACTTTTGTGCAAGATCTGGTTACACAGGAAAAGAAGGCTTCTACAATAAATCGTAGTCAGAAGGGAATGATGCGCCTTTCTGTGCGTGTTCCTGAGGGCGACTTAGCACCTGCAAAAGAAGGGTTGAACGGTCTTGCAGAAATAATTCTGGATGACCAAAAGGCAAGCGACTATTCAATATTGCTGCGAAATGGAGAAAAGATACTTCCTCACGAACTAGCCGTTAAAAAACAGGTTAGGTTGGAGCGAGAGGCCAACTCAGTAAGATCTGATGATGTCTTTCAAGAAATGGTAACATTCTTTGAAGAGCTGCGAAAAAGTGGGCAGCTGGAGGCTTAAATGAAAACGGACAGCAATAGAGAAGTTGCATGGATGCGCTTGCTGACTGCAGCACTTCTCTTGCTGTTCTCCTGTGCCGCTGGATATTATCTGCAGCCGTTTATTTCAGGAAACAAAGATGCAATTAATGTGATTGTGACTGTTTTTTCCATACTTGCAGGCTTCTTGATTGCAGTCATAAC
>CAXXSO010000046.1:0-103912 GCA_963676965.2 uncultured Cohaesibacter sp. | reverse complement strand
GCGGCCACCTGCCGCAAATCCTCGATCCGAGCATTGGTGCAGGAGCCAATGAAGGCATGGCTGATCGGCAAGCCCAGCAGAGGGCGCTCCGCATCAAGGCCCATATAGGCAAGCGATCGACGCCCCCCGGCAGAGCCTGCCATATCGGATTGGCTCGGCAGGGAGGCATCGATGGCAGCGGCCTGATCCGGGCTGGTGCCCCAACTGACCATCGGGCTGACATGCTCGGCATCCAAGGTGATTTCGCGATCAAAGGTGGCATCTTTATCGGATTTTAGCGCTCGCCAAGCGGCAACCGCCCGGTCCCACAATGCCCTCTTGGGCACGCGCAATTTGTCCTTGAGATAGGCAAAAACCTTGTCATCAGGGGCCATGAAAGCACCCCGGGCACCGGCTTCGACAGCCATGTTGCAAATGGTCATGCGGGCTTCGACCGACAGCGCATCAATCGCCGGGCCACGAAATTCGATCGCATAGCCCGTTGCCCCGGAGGCGCCGATCTTGGCAATCACCGCCATGATCAGGTCTTTCGACGTGATGCCCGGTCGCAATGTGTTTTGCATCGTCACCCGCATTGTCTTGAGGCGTTTATAGATGAGCGTCTGAGTGGCCAGCAAGTGCTCAATCTCGGAGGTGCCGATACCAAACCCAAAGGCACCAAGCGCCCCATATGTCGTGGTATGGCTATCTCCGGCGGCAACCACCATCCCGGGCAGAATGAAGCCCTGTTCCGGGGCGACGACATGCTCGATACCCTGGCGCGGATCAAGGATATCGAACAATTCAATGCCGAAATCCCGACTGTTTTCGCGCAGATAGCGAACCTGACCTTCGCCTCCTTCATCAGGCATTTCCATCACCCGGTCGGGCGCAGTGGGGTTGACGTGATCGACCACCGCCAAATGGGTTCGGGGTCTCCAGACCTTGCGCCCGGCATTGCGAAGGCCGGAAAAGGCCTGCGGACTCGTATATTCATTCAGCACCTGCCGGTCGATATAGAGCAACACATGGCCATCATCGTCGAGAGGGCAGACCGTATGACTATCGATATGCTTGTCGTAAAGCGTCTTCGTGCGCCGATGGGGCTCAACAGGGGATGCGTTCGTCGCGCAGGTCATGAATCTGGCACCTCTTTGCAATGGTAGGAAACAGTATGGGTAAGCATACCATTGTCAATTTGTGCATCAATATGACGAACATGGCCTCATAGGACACGTTTCGTGAATTATGAGGTGAGGGATTCCGTTTCGAAATAGGCCTGCAGCATCTCGACACAGAGGCGCAATTTGGCGGAATGGGACAGCCGAGTCGGATAGACTGCCCAGACATTGGCGCTCTGATAATGGTTGGGTAAAATCTGCACCAACTGTCCTGACTTCAGAAGGGGCAGCACATCCCATTGCGACCGCATGGCGATGCCCCGACCATCAAGGGCCCATTGCAGAACAATTTCCCCGCTGTTGGAAGATAGCGCTCCATTGATCTTGATGCTCTTTGGCGCCGTTGCGTCGGAAAAGGCCCAAACGCCAAACGGGATGGATCGTTCCTTGATCACCAAACAATCGTGATGATGCAGCTCCTCCAGCGATTGTGGCGTACCGGCTTTTTCCAGATAAGCCGGGCTGGCGCACAGAATTCTGCTATTTTCCAGCAGGGGCTTACATATATGCTGCTGTGGTAGATCATCGCCCACCCGCACTTCCAGATCGAAGCCTTCCTCAACAATATCAACCGCCCGGTCAAAGATTTCCAGCCGGATTTCCAGTTCCGGGCAACGCTCAGACAGCTGCGACAATGCATGGGCCACATGGTTGCGGCCAAAGCCGAAGCTGGAACAGATATGCAGGATGCCACGGGGCGTCTGGCTGACCTTGGACAGATCATCGATGAAATCATCCATGTCCCCCAGAATGCGCATAGCCCAATTCTGGGCATGGCCACCATCCTCGGTCAGTGCAATATGCCGCGTCGATCGGTGGAACAGCTTGGTTTCCAGTGTCTTTTCCAGAATTTGTATACGCTTCGAGATATAGGCCGGGGATTGGCCCAGCTCATCGGCCGCACCAACAAAGCTCTCCTTCCTGATGACGGTCAAAAAGACCCGCAAATCTTCAGGCAAAGGAAATTGCTTACGTTTCGTGTTTGATTGAGACATGATTGACCTGTTTATTGCCAAATTATACGGATTATCATGTTTTGGCAATGAACTGGGCAAGCGGAGGCGAACGCCCAATCGTTTCCCCTCTCCAGATCACCCATATTTTGATTCTGTTTGGGAGAGATCGAATGTTCGCGAGATACGAGACAGCAAAGCATCTGGTGAATGGCGTCCATATCAATTATCGCATCGGCGGTGAGGGACCAGCGCTTCTGCTGCTCCATGGTCACCCGCAGACCCATGTCATCTGGCACAAGGTCGCAGATGAGCTGGCGCTGCATTTCACCGTCGTTGCGGCAGATTTGCGCGGCTATGGAGACAGCGACAAGCCGGAAGCCGATGCTGCGCATCTCAATTATTCCAAACGCATCATGGCGCTGGACATGGTTGAATTGATGCGCAAGTTGGGCTTTGCCCGGTTCGCGCTTCTGGCCCATGATCGCGGCGCCCGGGTCGCCCACCGCATGGTGCTTGATCACCCAGACCGCATCACGCGGACGATGCTGCTCGACATTGCGCCGACCCTGGCCATGTATCGCGGTACCAACGAAGCCTTTGCCCGGGCCTATTGGCACTGGTTCTTTCTCATGCGCCCCGCGCCGCTGCCCGAGCGCCTGATCCAGTCGGATCCCGATCAGTATCTCATGAGCATTGTCGGCGCCCGCAGCTCTGGCCTCTCCCCCTTCACCGATGAGGCACTGGCGGAATATGCCCGTTGCCTGAAACTGGAAGGGACTGCCCGTGGTATCTGCGAGGATTATCGGGCTGCGGCCACAATCGATCTGGAGCATGACCAGGCAAGCATCGATGCAGGTCAGAAGGTGACATGCCCCTTGCGCGTTTTGTGGGGCGCTGAGGGGACCATCGGCAAAGTGTTTAATCCGTTGGCGGAGTGGCACAAAGTTGCCTCGGATGTCGATGGGAGGGCGCTGCCTTCCGGCCATTATATCCCGGAAGATGTGCCAGAAATGCTGCTTGAAGAAGTCAGAACATTTTTTCTCTGATATCGCTTTATCGCGCCAGATGCGCGGAGAATCCTTGCCTTACCTGCTGCTGCTTCATGCTTTTTGAGGGAATGGCACCAGTAAGCCAGAGGCGCGACGGCAAAGCGCCGCGCCTTGGTGGCGTTATTTCCAGGGTGTTTTTTGCCAAATGCTCTTGGCGACACCATCTTGTTGTTGGGCCGTCGCTTCAAAGGTCTTGCCGGGGACAAACGAAATCGGATTGCCCTGATCTGCCATCATTGTCTGAAAGTCTTTATTGGCATTCACAGCTGTCAGCGCCTTGACCAACTTTTCCTCGATTTCAGGAGCCAGTCCGGCAGGTGCCACGATGCCGCGCAGGGATGACATCTTGACATCGAAGCCAAGCTCTTTGGCCGTCGGGACGTCCGGGCGAAACGCAGAACGCTTGTCTGACAGAACCGCCAGAACCCGCACATCATCCTGAAAGGCAACCGTTTGACTGAGTGCCATGGTGCCTGCGGCGACATGTTGACCTATCAGGGCCGTGCGTGCCATCGACGCGCCCTTGAATGGCACGAGGATAAATTCGACATTTGCGGCATCTGCAATCATGTTAGCCGAAAAATGGTCGTTGCCGCCCAGTGCAGACAGACCAACCGTGATCGTGCCGGGATTGGCTTTGGCTGCCGCTAGCAGCTCATCAAGTGTCTTGTATTGGGATGATGCGCTGACGACGACCGTGTTGGGATCCTCAACGAAGTTGGCGAGATAGGTAAAGCTGTTCACGTCATAGTCAGCCTTGCGATCATAGGTCAAAGCAAGCGCCGCTGGCAGGTTGAAGGTGCCAAGCGTGTAGCCGTCAGGCTTTGCGTTGGCGACTTCAGTAAAGCCGATCTGGCCACCAGCACCGGGCATGTTCTTAACCACGACGGATACACCATCGCCCAGCGCTTTCTCAAAATATTGAGCGACAGAGCGTGCCATGACGTCCGTGCCGCCACCTGCGGAGTAACCAACGATGATTTCGATCGGTTTCTCCGGATACTCAGCCAACGCAGGCGATCCAAAGATTGAAGCTGCACAAAACGCAGCGATGAGGGTTTTCTTCATGACAGGGTCCTCCCGAAATTTGTCGTGAAAAGGGTTTGGTCGATTTTGTAGCAATGGGCAGCTGTACGCCAGAACAAATCATTGCGTGCAGTTGTATCAAGGGGGCTGGCCAGACGTTTGAAGGCATTCCAAAGGGTACGATAGGAAAACTGTCCTTTATCGACCGGAAAGTTGCTCTCAAACATGGCTCTTTTTGTGCCAAACAGGTCAAGGCAAACCGCGACATGCGGGGCCCAGTCCTCGGCAAGCTGTTTGGAAGAAGGAGGTTGGTGCTCCTGAGCGTAACGATAGCCAATCACATTCAGCCCAAACCCACCGATTTTGATCATCACATTGGGTTGCTTTGCGACTTCGGATAAAGCCTTGCGCCAATCTTCAAAGGCAGATTGGGGGGCGTCGCTATAGGAACCGATGCCCAAAGGGCCGCCGCAATGGTCCAGAATGATCGTCAAGTCCGGCAAGGCACGCGCTAAGGCGGCAACCTCGGCCAGCTGGTTCTGATAGGCCCAGATATCGAGTGTCAGGCCCGCTTCGGCCACGGCCCTTGCTCCGGACAGAAAGGCTGGCGTACGGAGCAGGCCGTCCTCAGCAGGGCGTGGGTTGGAACGAACCACCGGGTCCGGATGCCAGGCGGTGGTGTTTCGAATGCCCCGTACATATCCACCCCCGGCCTGTTTGAGGGCTTGCAAGACAGGCTCGACATCTGCACCCAGTTGCAGGTCGGCAAAGGCAACAAGCCCGATTGGCAACCTTGGTTGCGCTTTGCACCAGTCAAGGATTGTCTCGACCTCTCCAACTGGTCGCATCGGGTCGGGGCCGTTTTGCCTGTATCCGGTTCGGCACTGGACATACAGACTTGCCAGAATGTTGTGCCCATCTGCCACATCCTGGGCCAGCTCTTCAGCGCCGTAAAGCCCTTCAGGCCGGTCCCAGAGATGGTGATGACAATCAAAGATCGGTTGATCGGGGTCGATGACGTCTTCAGACTTCAAAGCCAACCAAGCTGGCCTGACCGGAAAGTGAGGGCTCGCACCGACCATCGGTTATGTCTTTCCGTTGGATGCTTTGGCTTTGACAAAGCGCCGTTTGATGATTGGTCCTAGAATGACGGCGAGGGTGAGGGCAACGAGTATCTGGCTTGTGGTGTTGGCAAACAGGGTGCTCCAGTCGCCGCGGCCGATACGCAGGGCCAGACGCAGGTTTTCTTCAGCAAAGCCACCCAAAATGAGACCCAGAACCACTGGTGGCAGCGGGAACTTCATCTTGTCCATGACATAGCCGACCGCGCCGAAGCCGAGCATCAGGTAAACATCGAACATGCGGCCATGGATGGAATAGACGCCAATCAGCATCAAGATGATGATCACAGATCCCAGAAGCGGGCGTGGCAATTTCAGCAATTTGGCAAAGCTGTTGGTTGCCAACGAACCGCCGAGAAAGACCAGCAGGATCGCACCGAACAGGAATTGCCACATGAAGCCAAACACGATGTCGGGATTGTTGCGGAACAGCATCGGTCCGGGCTGCAATCCGTGGATCAACAAGCCGCCGAGCATGATCGCAGCCACGGCAGTTCCCGGAACGCCCAGTGTCAGGGCCGGAATGAGGGCCGAGGCCGTGTCGGCATTGTTGGCGGTTTCAGATGCTGCCACACCTTCCGGTTCGCCATGTCCCCAAGTCTCGGGTGTCTTGCTCGTTCTGCGTGCTTCGTTATAGGACATGAAGGCAGCCATTGAGCCACCAGCTCCGGGTAGGATACCGATCCAGATGCCGATCAGTGAGGACTTGATCCAGGTCTTCCAGAACCCCTTCATGCGCGGCAGACTGCGCCAGATTGGCTGAGTTCCGAGCCGGTCTCCTGCGTCCGTATCGGTCTTCAGCGGGCTTTCCAGAAGGTCAATGACCGGCGGCAAGGCATAAAGACCGACCAACAGAATAACGATATGGATGCCATCCAGCAGCTCCAGCTGACCGAAGGTGAACCGGTCAATGCCGAATATCGGGTCGGATCCGACGACCGAAACGAAAACACCAAAGCAGGCGCTGATCAGGCCCTTGATGACATTGCCACCAAGCAGGAAAATGATGCTGCAGAGGCCGAAAACCGCAACCCAGAAAACTTCAGCCGGACCGAACAGTAGCGTCACACGCGACAATGGTGGCGCAAGAAGCATGAGTGCAATGGCACTGGCCACACCACCAAAGGCCGATGAAACCACAGCCACCTGAAGGGCAAAACCGCCTTCTCCTCGTTGGGCCATCGGGTAGCCATCGAATGTCGTGGCCACCGCCGCTGGCGTGCCGGGAATGCGCAGCAGGACAGCCGGAATAGCACCACCATACATGGCGCCGTTGTAGATCCCTGCCATCAGCCCCAGAGCGACCAGCGGATCAAGACCGAAAGTAAAGGGAACCAGAACGGAAATGGCCATTGTGGCACTCAAACCCGGCATGGCACCAACCACGATGCCAGCAAGCACGCCAATCACGAGCGCGGCAAGGTTCGCCCATGCGATGACGTTAGGCAGAGATTGGATGAGATCGGAATACATATTACCTCACTTGGGCCACAAGAGCCCGGTGGGGAAGTCCTGAGACATGGAAAAACTGAAGATCAGATAGATCGCGGCAAGTACGATCGCCGTGGCAATCCCGAGACCGACCGGATTACGGTAGCCAAAGACATAAGCAACCAATGGCAACGACAGGGCGGTGCTGATGTAAAAGCCAATCAGATCAACCGCGATCGCGTAGGCAATGATCAGACCAAAGGCCGAAATAACCCGCATGGGCGCCTTGACGACACGGGGGGCTTCTTCGCCCGCACTTGCCTTGCGCTGGTCGACGATGAGCATCGCGGTCGCCAGAATGATAAGACCGACCAACATGGCCGCAGGGAGCAAAGCTGGCAAAGCCGGCAAGGCCATGGTTGGGATGAGAAAGCCGCCAGCGGCAACAATCAGGCAGATAGCCGTGATCGTTTCTGCGCGCAGCACGCGCGATAGATTGCTTTTTTGCATTGGTAGGACTCCAGCCGAGAGAAAATTGGAGGCGCGAGGATTAGCCTCGCGCCGCGCTGGATCAACGCCAAGGCGTCTCTTCCCAGACCGATTTGGCAAGGTTCAGAGTCTCGGCATTCAAAGCCTTGAAGTCTTCGCCGGTGACCACTTCCACCGGGTTCGCTGTTGCTTTCATAGCCGCCTTGAACTCAGCGTCATCTTTGAGCTTATTGAAGGCATCAAGCAGTTTGTTCCGGACATCGTCGGGTAGGTCTGCTGGCGCGATGAAGCCACGCATGGACCCATTGACCAGATCAACACCAAGTTCCTTGAAGGTCGGAACTTCTGGTGCGAATTCAGAGCGTTCTGCCAGAGCGATGCCAAGGATGTTGATTTCGTCCTTGAAAGCGGAAACTTCCGACACGTTCAGAATTCCCATGGCAACGTGCCCGCCCATCAGTGCGGTTCTTGCCGGGGCTGAGCCGCGGAATGGGACGATTGTGAATTCGGCGCCGGTCATTTTCTGCAGTTTGGTGAGCAGGAAGTGATCGTCCCCACCAAGGCTCGACATACCAACGGTTACGGCACCGGGATTGGCTTTGGCTTCTGCCAAAAGCTTGTCGAGGCTGTCGATACCGCCTTTCTTGGACGTCACGATAACATTTGGATCGTTCACGACGTTTGCAAGGTAAGTGAAGCTGTCCGCATCATAGTCAGCCTTGCGATCGAGCGTGCGCGCCATCATGCCCGGCAGATTGTAGGTGCCGAGCGTGTAGCCGTCCTTGTCGGCGTTGGCCGCTTCGGTTACACCGATCTGGCCACTGGCACCGGGCATGTTTTTGACAACAATGCTTGTGCCTTCGCCCAAATATTTTTCCAAGAATGGTGCGACAGTTCGTGCCATGACGTCGGTGCCACCACCGGCGGAATAGCCAACAATCACCTTGATCGGCTTGTCTGGATATTCCGCGGATGCCGCACCGGCGATGGTCAGGAACGCACTGGCAAGTGCGAGTGTTTTGATAAGTTTTTGCATGTTTCTCCTCCTTACATGCTAATGGTTAGGTTCAAGCGGGCAAGCAACCCTTCGCTTTGAGAGCTGCATCGACCCAACTGCGATCGTTCTTTCCTTCAGCAATGCGCTTCAACTGATCTGTTTCTGCCTCATGCTTGGCCTTTGCCTTGGCAAGGACCTCTTCAGCTTGATCAAGCGGCACGCACAGAACCCCGTCAGAATCACCAACCACAATGTCACCTGGCTCAAAAACCATACCGTTAATGCTGATTGGAACATTGATCTCGCCCGGACCATCCTTGTAAGGACCGCGATGCGTGACACCTGCGGCAAAGGTGGGCAAATTAGTTTCGACAAACGCATCAACATCACGGATCGCGCCGTTGATCACAAAGCCTGCAACGCCGCGCGTGATGGCATAGGCCAGCATCAGCTCGCCCATCAGGGCATTGGTCAGGTCGCCACCGGCATCCACAACGATGATGTCGCCCGGTTCGGCCAAATCGATTGCCTTCTGGAACATCAGGTTGTCACCCGGACGGGCTCGCACCGTCAGTGCGGCACCGGCCATGGCGCCATGTTTGTGCATTGGACGCAAACGAGACCCTGCGGCAGTCATGCGGTTCATGCTGTCAGAGACATTGGCGACTGGGACCTTGGCATAGGCGTCGATCAACTGTTTCGTTGCCACCCGTTCGCGTTTACAGATCCGGAATCCGATATTCATTGTCACTTCTCCACTTATGAGGCTTTTTGACCGGAACCAGCCAACAGCTGTGCGTTGGCAATGCGCTCGCCCGGTACGGCCTCTCCATTCAGGACTTGAAAAATTCCACGGACCGCTTCGACACCCACCCGGGCATTGGCCTGAGCGGTCACACCACCGACATGCGGCGTCGTCACGATGTTCGGTTCGCTCCAGAAAGGATGATCGGCAGCCGGAGGCTCAACCGCGAAGGTATCCAGTCCGGCACCGGCAAGATGACCCGACCGCAGGGCTGCGAGCAGAGCATCCTCGTCGATCAGACCACCGCGCGCGGTGTTGACGATGTAGCTGCCCTTTGGCATCTGCCCGATGGCGTCCGCATTGATGATTTGGCGTGTGTGGTCGTTGAGCGGGCAATGCAGGCTTAGAATGTCGGCATCCGCAAGCAACGCTTCAAAGCTGTCGCACCGACGCACATTGAATGTTTCAAATACCTTGTCTTCCGCAAATGGATCAAACCCGATGAGCTTGAGCCCCAAGCCGGCGGCTATGCGGGCTGTTTCCTGTGCGATTGATCCCATTCCCATCAGGGCGAATGTCGACCCGGCAAGTTCGCGGCCCTTGAAGCCGGGCTTGTCCCAGCGACCAGCACGCAAGCTGGCATCCAGCGGCAAAATGCGTTTGACGGTCGTCAGAGCAAGAGCAATCGCATGCTCGGCAACAGAAACGGCATTGGCTCCGGTGGCCTTGAGAACCGGGATTCCCTTAAGGGCAGCGGCTTCAAGATCGATATTGTCTACGCCCACACCATGCTTGGAAATCACCTTGAGAGCCGGGGCCTTCTCGATGGCGGCGGCATCAATGCGCCCAAGACGCGAGACCACGCCGACAGCTTCGGTTTTGATCAGAAAGTCAGCAATAACATCGCTGGCCGCATAGGCGGGGGTGTGCACCGTCTCGAAGCCATGAGACTCCACCAAAGCTTGGGCAGCAGGTGCCAGATCAGGTCCCGTCACGAGGATCGTGTTCGGCATAATAAATTCCTCCCAACTTGCCGCAAGACGACAAGCGACTAAATCTTGCTTTTTGTCGATTGAACCCGCGTCCGCCTCCCAGCGGCCATTGCGGAATTTCTCCTGACAAAAGGGTAGAGGAAAAAAATATCTTTATGGAAGCGAAAAATGCTGGTTATTATATTAAGAAAAACTGGATGTAGAAAATGGACACTCGTCAGCTCAAAACCTTCGTCGCAATCGCAATCCATCGTACCTTCGCCAAAGCAGCCGACGTCGTCGGGCTTACGCCCTCAGCCGTCAGTCAGCAGATTCAAGCCCTGGAAGCAGAGTTGAATGTGAAGCTTTTCGAGCGGTCATCCCGGCCGCCTAGCCTTACGCATGAGGGCATTCAAGTCCTTGATCTAGCAAATGAAATTCTGCGCTTAGAGGAAAATGCACTCGCAAATCTGAAAGGCGACAGAATCTCCGGCCTGCTGCGCATGGGTACGGTGCGAACAAGTGCCCTCAATCTGCTCCCTGAAGCGATTGTAAAAATGCACGATCAATATCCTGCCCTGAAAATCAATCTCAAGGTTGGCCTGTCATCATCGATGATTGCCGATGTCGCTTCGGGCCGCCTTGATGCAGCAGTTGTGGCTGAACATATGAGTTTGCCACCGCAATTAAGGTGGAGCCCATTTCTTTGCGAACCCTTGTGGCTGATCATGCCAGAATCAGTCAAGGAGCAAGACCCAATGCATATTCTGGGCAGCTACCCGTTTGTTCGCTATGTCAACAATGTGCCGCTGGCCAATCTGATCGACACCGAAATCTCCCGACTCGGTGTCATCACGCTCGATGTGGCGGAAATCGATACCATCGGATCGATTGTCACGTGCGTCAGACAAGGATTGGGTGTCGCAGTGGTGCCCCATGTGTCATTGGCGGCTCCCGATGACGACGCGATTGCCCGGTTGCCATTTGGCTCTCCGCAGGTCACCCGGCAGATCGGCATTGTTGAGAGGATCAACTCGCCGCGCGGGGAAGTCATTAGCCGGTTGCATGGCATGTTGGCCAAATTGTGCGGCGAGCATGGCATATCCAGAAATGCGGAATAATCACTTCGAGGCAATATTCTGCGTTACTCGCCACATGACACAGACTGCGAGACGAAAAGAGACAATAAGGGAATAAATGTCGCTCGATCTCTTTCAGTACTTTTCTCGGGTGACCAGATGAAACATCAAGCGCAGTTGATTTCCTGTCGGAATGGAACCTTCGGTGCGTAGAATCACATCCTCATATGCCAGCTTTTAAAGAAGGCGTATGAGAGTGTGCACCTGCGGGAGATGACCGGTTTCCGTTAAATTTTGTTGAAAAACAACGTGTTGCTGTGTGGGAAGCTCTTTGATTCACTCGGTTATGAGGGAATTGGTAGGCGGGGTGACAGGTTTGAGCATGCAAGGATATGCCCACTATCTCTCACGCGGTAACAAGAGCACCATCTGGCTCTGCGGCTCAAAAATCCCCAGTTGGCTCGAAAAACGACCACTCAACGCTGAACTCCGCATCCGCAACACCTCGACATGGCGTTCGAAAGCCTGACGACATTGCGCTCGAGGACTCTTTCGGATCTTCTCAGTGACTGCAAGAAGATCAAGGTTAAACGCCTCTTCTTCGTGTTTGCCGATTGGCACGCCATGCCTGACACAAACGCCGCTCCTCTGATGTAGAAAGCAAGTCTCTTTTTGCTGTGAATCCATTACCCCCTTTGCGTTGGCATTTCTTCGCTTGTCTACTTGGTCGTATCTGCATTTTGGTTTATATCATCATCGAATAATTTTGTTTGGTTTCGAGTCTTGCTCTCCAAGGCGAAACATCGAGAAGAATGAGACCTGCAGCGATACAGAGACATTTCAAATGCAGACCTCTTTGGTAAGGAAGAACACATGATTGATATGGAACGCGTTGCAGACGCCATCCGAGCCTTTGAGGCAGGCGAAATCGTTGTTGTAACGGATGACGACGACCGGGAGAATGAGGGGGATCTGATCGCCTCTGCCACCAAGGTCACCCCGGAGCAAATGGCCTTTTTCATCCGTTATACGTCGGGCATCGTCTGTGCTCCGATGAAGAAGGAGGACGCGGCCCGTTTGCACCTCGACCCGATGGTCGCCAACAACAATGCCCCATTGTCAACGGCTTTCACCGTGTCGGTAGACTATAAGCATGGCACGACGACGGGCATTTCTGCCGAGGAACGCTGCATGACCGTCCATGCCCTTGCCAACCCCAATTGTGCTGCCGCCGACTTTGTCAGACCTGGCCATATCTTTCCGCTGGTCGCGAGGGAAGGTGGCGTCTTGACCCGCTCGGGTCATACAGAAGCCGCTATTGATCTGTGCGATCTTGCAGGTCTTGAGCCGTTTGGTATTTTGTCGGAGCTGGTCAATGATAACGGGACGGTAAAACGTGGCTCGGAAGTGACAGCCTTTGCCAAAGAGCATGGTTTGAAAATGGTATCGGTTGCCGAATTGATTGCCTATCGGCAGCGCACCGAACGTCTCATCGAGAAAAAAGAGACCTTCACCATGGAGACCCGATATGGCAAAGCCAAGGCGATCACCTTCACGGCTCCCTATGATCAGGTTGAACATCTCGCCCTTGTCTTTGGCGATATTCGGGATGGCAAGAATATTCCAGTCAGATTGCATCAGGAAAATGTGCTGCACGATGTGTTTGGTTTGACCGACGGTCTCGACAACATCATCCGCCGCTTCAGCGAAGATCGGGGCGTGCTGGTCTATCTGCGGGATGGATCGCCCGGCGTGGTCCACAATTCGATGCGCCTGCGCGAAGGCCTGGAGGCCGCAGAAGCTGAGGAACATGGCACTGCAAAAGGCCGCCAGGACGAATGGCGCGACATTGGTCTGGGTGCCCAGATCCTGAAAGAGCTGGGCATTTCCTCCATTCGCCTGCTCAGTTCCAGAGAACGTCACTATGTTGGCCTTGAAGGCTTTGGGCTGGAAATCAGCGGAACGGACATCATTTGACGATTTGAATAAGTGGCCCAAATCAGGGCCTTCACCTGGTAAATGAAGTGTCAGGGTGGACGTTGAAGCCATACTGAAGCGGGGGCATGATCGATGATATATGCCCCCGTTTTCGTGTGTGATTGCAGCTAAGGTCAGCTCGTCAGCCGTGCCTGCTTGACCGCTTGTTTCCATCCTTTTCGAAGGGCCTTGCGGCGCATCTCATCGATATCTGGAGCAAGGGATTTGCCATCCTTTTCCAATGACCGCACAGCATCAAGGTCCGGCCAGAGACCCGTTGCCAACCCTGCGAGATAGGCCGCACCGAGCGCCGAAGCTTCCGCGCTTTCCCCCAGAATGATAGGGTGATTGAGGATGTCCGATACCATCTGCATCAGGAAAGGATTTTTGCTTGGCCCTCCATCAACAAACAGATCCCCGATATTTTGTGAAGAATTGGCCTTGATAATCTCGAAGACATCAGCGACCTGAAAAGCCATGCTTTCGACCGCAGCCCGAGCGACATGCGCCCGACCGGTATTGAAGGATAGTCCGCTGATCAGTCCTCGCGCCTTGGCGTCCCAATGCGGAGATCCCAAGCCAACATGGGCTGGCACCAGCGTCACCCCCAGCGTGCTGTCGACGCTCTGGGCGAGATCAAGCAACGCAGCAACATCCGGCTGGGCGAGAAGATCTGCCGTCCAAGGCAGGATCGAGGCACTCACCAGAATATTCCCCTCGAAGGCATAAGTGGCAACATCACCCAACTGCCAAGCGATGGTCGTGGTAATGCCTTCGGGAGGAGCCACAAAGGCGCCCAGCGTTGTCATGATGGAGGAGCCAGTGCCAAAGGTCACCTTGCCATCGCCAACCTCGAAGGCCCCATGACCAAAAAGCGCACCGTGAGAATCGCCGATCGCCGAGGCAATCGGCACCCCATCAGGCAGGCCGGGGACATCCGCGCTCAACCCGAAGATATGAGCTGAATCACACATGTCCGGCAAGATTGCCAACGGCACGCCGAAGAGCGCGCAGAGGCTCTCGTCCCAGCAACGCCGTTCGATATCAAAAAGCTGGGTGCGCGCAGCGTTCGACGCATCGCATGCATGCACCGAACCTTTGGTAAAGTTCCAGATCAGCCAGGAATCGACGGTCCCGACACACAGATCGGTTGGAGTTTTCCCTGCTCCGTGATGGTCCAGAAGCCAGCGAATTTTCGTGGCCGGAAAGAGCGGATCAAGTGGTAGGCCCGTGCGCGCAAGGACCTGAGGCTCCAACCCCTCGGCTTTCAGCGCCTCGCAAGCAGCAGCTGTGCGACGGCATTGCCAAGTGATAAGTGGCCCCAACGACTCTCCGGTCCGGCGATCCCACAGCATGACCGATTCCCGCTGGTTTGACAGGCCGATCGCAACAATTTCGACCGCACCTGCCGCCGCCAGACAGGTCTTGATTGCGTTGCAGGTGCTTTGCCAGACCTGCAATGGGTCTTGCTCGACCCAGCCCGGTTGCGGGTGTCTGGTCTCGACCGGGCACGAACCGCGCGCGATAATCTCGCCGCTGTCGAGAACGAAAACAGCCTTGCTGTTGGTTGTCCCCTCATCGATTGCCAATATCCCCCGTTGCATCACGTTCAACCCCTCCCTGATGCCTGCATTTCGCCTGGTCTGTGCTTACTACGCCTTGCGCTTGAGCAGATCTCGTGCGGTATCCGCGATCCCTTGCGGCGACATACCAAATTCGTCGAGCAGGAATTCTGCTGATCCCGTTGGCGGGAAGACACCCGGCACTCCCAACCGCTTCATCGGCACGGGGTAGGTCTCAGTCACGATCTCCGCGACGGCACTGCCAAGGCCACCAAAAATCGAATGTTCTTCGCATGTGACAATCGCCCCGGTGTCTCTTGCAGCTTGTTCGATGGCCGCTTCGTCGAGCGGTTTGACAGAGGACATATTCAGCACTCTCGCCTTGATGCCTTCCGCTTCGAGCTGTTTCGCGGCCGCAAGCGCCCGGTGGGTCAGAATGCCGTTGGCGATCAGCGTGACGTCCATCCCTTCCTGCAACAGATTGGCTTTACCAAGCTTGAACGTAAAGTCATCAGGCAGCAATTGCGGCACACCTGTGCGACTGAGACGCAGGAAGATTGGTCCATCATAGTCCGCCGCGAAGGCCACTGCCGCCGCTGTCTCGATATTGTCGCACGGGGCCACGATTGCGATATTCGGAATGGCCCTTACCCAGGCAAAATCTTCCGTGGAATGGTGGGTCGGGCCCAAATTCCCGTAGGCCATGCCTGAACTGATGCCGACCAGTTTGACGTTGGTATCCGAATAGGCAACATCCGCCTTGATCTGTTCAAGGGCCCGCCCTGTCAGAAAACAGGCCGCGCCGCAAACAAACGGGATCTTGCCGCCATTGGCAAGACCCGCACCAACGCCGATCATGGTCTGCTCGGCGATACCAACGTTGATCAGCCGCTCGGGATAGGCATCGCGGAAGCCGTCGAGTTTGGAAGAGCCTACAGAATCATTGCAGACCGCAACAATTGCCTCATTCTCCGCAGCCATTGCCACCAGTGTCTCGGAAAAGGCATCACGGCAATCATAAAGCTTGGATTCTTTGACAAGAGCGGTCATAGAGCTGCCTCCTCAAGTTCGGCCATGGCCTGCTTATATTGGTCGGCCGACGGCACCTTGTGATGCCAAGCGACATTGTCCGACATGAAGGAAATGCCATGACCCTTGTTGGTATGGGCAACAAGGGCGAGCGGTTTGCCCGTCTTGCGCCGATCCGGGGACAAGGCATCCACGATCTCATCCATATTGTGGCCGTCGATGTCCAGCACATCCCAGCCGAAGGCCGCAAGCTTTGGCGCAAAGGGGGCCAGATTGTTGGTATCGGCCAGCCGAGCGCCCTGTTGCAGACGATTGTGATCGATGATCAGCGTCAGATTGTCGAGCTTATAATGGGCCGCCGAGGCAATCGCCTCCCAGTTGCTGCCTTCCTGCATTTCACCGTCGCCAGTCACCACATAGGTCCGCCACGTAGCCCCGTCGAGCTTGGCGGCGATCGCCATGCCGACAGCCACAGGCAAGCCATGTCCCAAGGGCCCGGTATTGGTTTCAACCCCGGGCAGCTTGGTGCGGTTTGGATGGCCATTCAACCGCGAATGAGGCTGCAGGAAGGTCTCGATCTCCTCCTTCGGCAGAAAGCCTTTTTCTGCGAGCGTCACATAAAGGGCGCAGGCGGTATGGCCTTTGCTTAAAATGAAGCGATCGCGCTGTGGATCGAGCGGATTGCCCGGATTGACGCGCAAGACGTGGAAATAGAGCGCGGTCAAAATATCGATCACCGACATCTCTCCGCCGATGTGACCTGCGCCTGCCTCGAAAACCGCTCTCAGATCGCGACGACGGATCCTGTTGGCCATGACTTTCAGATCCCGAATGCCCATCTCAATCTCCATTCTTCTTTCTCTTCAATTCAAGGGACCAACGCACCGGTCGCCCTACACTTCACGGGCCAGCACCCATCGCGGCGACAAAGCCGGTCAGCGTCCTGGCCAGGTGAGTGTGGGGACGGGAGGTATGCCGTGATTGTAAAGAGGCCACTTCATATAGCGCGTGACAGCTTCCGCTACGACGTCGGCATGATGCCCGCGCACCATTGCGACATGATGCTCAAAGCCATTTTGGGTGACGAAATTCATCAACGAACGCAATTTGTTCACCTTGGTAACAGCGATACCACCATCCATCGGGAATGGATCATCGGTGAAACTGCCCTCACCGGTATAGGCCTTGAGTGTGCCGAGGCGATCATCTGACGAAACCCGGAAAAAGGTCATCGGGCCGGGCTGCACCTTGCCCTTGACTGCACCGAAGCACTTTTCTCGCCCGATGGTCTCGCCCAGCACATCCAGCTCGCCCACTTCCGGCACCGCTCCGATGAATTGCTTGGGATAATTGCCGCAATGGGTACAGACGCATTTGTCGACTTCGTCGGCATAATTGTTGTTCCAGTCAAGGATTGCCGATGGTGCCCCGGCTGCAAGCGTCAGTGCATACATGGAGATCGCCCCCATCACGTCGACCTCGCAGGCCGACGGCATCAGCTCCTCGCCCATCATCGACATCGTCAAACAGGTGGCGCAGCCGAAATTGTCCTGAAGCGAGCGCCAGCACTGGATCGCGGACGCATCGCATTCATTCTCGGCGATCCAGCGATTGACAGCGAGTGACCATTTTGCCTGACGGATGATCTGGCTTTCGGAAATGTGCGCGGGGATGGATCCATAGGCCTTGATAGCGGCCAGTTTGGCAGCGAGATCCGCATCGCTGTCAGCAATGGCGCTTGCTGCTGCGATCATCTCGGAAAGATCGACGGTGACCACCGTCAGACCACTGGCCTGAAGCAACTTTTCAGAGAAACGCATGGTCTGGAAAGGGCCGGTCCGGGCCCCGATGGCCCCGATGCGCGCATTTTTCAGGCCGCGCACCGTTCGGCAGAGTCGGGCAAAGCGATCAAGATCGGCCCCGAACTCATCGGATGAAACATCACAGGTATGAGACGTGGTCTCGGTAAACGGCACGCCATACTGATAGAAATTGTTGGCAACCGACAGCTTGCCGCAAAAGGCATCCCGTCGGGATTTTACATCCACCTTGTCGACCTCATCATTGCTGGCCTGCAACAGGATCGGGAGATTGAGCTTGGCTCGATTGATCAATTCGACAATCGCAATCTCATCGCCGAAATTGGGCAAACAGATCACCAGACCGTCGAGTTCATCGCGCTTGGCTGAGAAATGAGCAGCATACAGCTTGGCATCGTCAATCGACTGGACCGCGCCATTGACCGTCGCCTCGAAGGGCAGGATCTCGGCAGCAACACCCATTCTTTCCAGATGCGCCAGCACCTCATCACGCGCAGCCTTGCAGGGCGCGCCATTGAAAAATGCCCGACTACCGATAACCACACCCAGCGTGACCTTGCGCATTGCATTCTTGCTCATAGCCCTCATCTCCTCGTTTCTGGCGTTTCATTGCGCCCTCCTATCGGGTTTCCCGGCGCAATCGAAACCCTTCTTTCATTTTCAGATACTATCGATTGCTTTCATTTGCAATCGAAAAACTCAGAACGTATCGAATTACTCATGACCATAATAGTGCAGGGATCCGCTCCAAGCCAGCACGCAACCTGCGTGCCAAATCGCCGCAATCTGCGACATTTCTCCTCTTTTCAACCAAAATTTTTGCGAGCCCAACTATAGTGAATTGCAATGCAGAGCTCTTTTCCACAATCTCGAATGGGTTTTGAAACCAAAAAATACGAAAGCAATCGATAGTAATTGACATAATTCGAATGGTTCACTCTTATATTGGAGGAGGCATCCCGCATTCGGGATTTTGTCACAATGGAGGAACTCATGAACCTACACCGTAGATTGCTTATTTCCGTTTTCGCTCTGGGAATGGCTGGCATGCTGCCTGGCTTCGCGTCGGCTGAAGGCCTGATCGCGATCATCACTCCAAGCCACGACAACCCCTTCTTCAAGGCAGAAGCTGTCGGCGCTGAAGCACGGGCCAAAGAGCTTGGCTATGAAACCGTCGTCATGGTGCATGATGATGATGCAAACAAGCAGTCCGAACTGTTTGACAGCGCGATTGCAAGCGGCGCGAAAGCAATCATTCTTGACAATGCCGGCGCCGATGCCACGGTTTCCGCGGTACAACGCGCCAAGGATGCTGGCATTCCATCCTTCCTGATCGACCGTGAAATCACGGCATCCGGCGTTGCCGTGAGCCAGATCGTTTCAAACAACTATCAGGGAGCCCAGGCCGGTGCAGAGGAATTCGTCAAACTGATGGGTGAGGAAGGCGTCTATGCCGAACTTCTCGGTCGTGAATCCGACACCAATGCTGGCATTCGCTCCTCTGGCTATCATGATGTGATCGATCAGTATCCGGATATGAAAATGGTCGCACAGCAATCGGCGAACTGGTCCCAGACCGAAGCCTACACGGTGATGGAAACCATGCTGCAGGCCAACCCGGAAATCAAAGGCGTGATTTCGGGCAACGACACAATGGCAATGGGTGCCTGGGCGGCCCTTAAAGCTGCCGGTCGTGAAGATGTCATCGTTGTCGGCTTTGACGGCTCAAACGATGTACGCGATTCCATCATTGCTGGCGGTATCAAGGCAACAGTTCTGCAGCCTGCCTTCCGTCAGGCACAGCTGGCTGTCGAACAGGCCGATAAGTATATCAAGACCGGTTCGACTGGCGTGGAAGAAAAACAGCTGATGGATTGCGTCCTGATCAATAACGACAACGCCTCCAAGCTGGAAACCTTTGCCTTGTCTGAATGATCGTCAGGCGATCGCACCGACGCAAACCATTCCATGCGTCAGGTTTTCCCTGCGGCGCTGCCTTCACGCAGCGCCGCCTCCCTCGAATGACATGAAGGTTCGACATGACCCGAACCCCGATTCTGGCGGCCTGTCTCCTGACGATACTGCCCATCGTCGCGGGCTGCAAAATAGTCAAAAATCCCGACCCTAACGACATCGCCCAAAGCGCAGCCCAGATGACGGACGCTGAACGCATGGCCGCACTGGCGCAAGAGGTCTACAAGCCCAAATTCTTGCCCTATATGGCTGACAAGGCACGCAATATCACTGACACGCTACCTGCCATTGCCAACGATCTGGACAAGGCTGGTGAGACATTCGGCATTCCCAAAGCAAGTGAAGGGAGCCCGTGGAACTTTGTTGCCAAAGGCGAGGGAACCATTGTCGCGTCCAACCGCAAGTCGCGAGCGGCCAAGCTTGAAGTGGATGTGACTGCAGATGGCAAAGCTGATCTCACCATACAGCTCGGCCCTGTCATCAAGGGCACGGCCTTGCGCGATTCCGCCAGCTTTTTTGTCTTTACCGATTTCCGTGACCAGATCGAATTTGCCAAACTCGCCCGGGCTCTCAATGATGTGGCCAGTGGCACCATTTCCCTGCCTGAAGGGGACTTGATTGGCAAGAGAGTAGGCTTCACCGGTGCCTTCAGCCTGACAAAACAGAGCGATCCGATCCTGCTCGTTCCGGTGCAGATTGCCGTGGAGGACTGAACGATGTCAGCCAATGAAACAGGCCCGGAAATTGGCCTGAAAATCCGCGACGGAATCAAGGTCTACCCGGGCACAATCGCGCTCAACCATGTTGATTTTGACCTCTATATGGGAGCCGTCAATGTGCTTGTGGGGGAGAATGGCGCAGGCAAGTCGACGATGATGAAGATTGTGGCCGGTGTTGAGCCCCTCACTCTGGGCAGCATGGAGCTGTGGGGAGAAAGCGTCAAATTCTACAACAAGAATCAGGCCGAAGCTGCGGGCATCGGCATCGTGTTTCAGGAACTCAATCTGTTTCCTAATCTCAGTGTGGCGGAAAATATCTTCATAGGGCGCGAAAAGACGCGAGCCGGAATCGACATCGACCGTGACCACCAGCGCAAGGAAACCCGCAAGATCCTCGAGCGTCTTGAGCATGACGACATCGATCCGGACACGCCCTTGGGTGACTTGCGCATCGGCCAACAGCAAATTATCGAAATCGCCAAGTCACTGGTTCAGAATGCGCGCATCCTGATCCTTGATGAGCCAACGTCGGCCCTGTCAGCCAACGAAGTTGAAATTCTCTTTCGCGTCATCCGAGACCTCAAGTCCGAAGGCGTTGGTATCGTCTATATTTCTCACCGCCTCGAAGAATTGGTGCGGATCGGGGACTATATCACCGTCCTGAGGGACGGGAAGATCACTGGCGCCCGCTCGATGGATGGGATCGATCTGAGCTGGATCGTGAAGAACATGATCGGCGGGGCTTCCAAAGACTTTCCCAAAACCCAAGTTCTGGAATTTGGCGAAGAAATCTTTCGTGCAGAAAAAATCTCTCTGCCAAGAATGGGAGGTGGCTATCTTGTCGATCAGGTGTCCATGTCCGTTCGCGCAGGAGAAATTCTCGGTGTCTATGGCCTAATGGGGGCAGGCCGGTCGGAGTTTTTCGAGTGCATCATGGCTCAGCATCCTTCCTCTGGCGGCAAGGTCTTTGTCGCAGGACGAGAGGTGCGTGACAAGACCGTTGCGGGTCGGATCAAACATGGCATCGCCCTCATACCCGAGAATCGCAAACAAGATGGCCTGATCGAGATTTTGCCCATTCGCGAGAATATTACCCTGTCCTCTTTGAAAGACTTTACCAGACTTTGTCACATGAGTCTGGTCCGGGAGGCAAAGGCGGCGGCCGACTATGTCCGCAAACTGTCGATCAAGATCGCCTCGCTGGAGAATCCCGTTTCCAGCCTATCGGGTGGCAACCAACAGAAGGTCGTCGTCTCCAAAGCGCTGATGACCCATCCAAAGGTTCTTCTGATGGATGAGCCGTCGCGGGGTATTGACATTGGAGCCAAGGCCGAAATGTTCCGAACCATGCGCGAACTGACGGCCCAGGGCCTGGGCATCATCTTTGTCACCTCCGATCTTGAGGAAGTGATGGCATTAAGTGACCGGATCGTCGTCATGGCCAACGGGCAGATCAGCGGAGAATTCGACGCACAAACTGTCGCAAGTGAAGAACTGGTCTCCGCATCCACACCGGGAAAAGTCAACGAACATCGCGCTTTGGAGGAAGCCCTATCATGAATAGCGCCACTGCCAACCCTACAGCCAATCCCACAACGGAAAAGACTTCAGGCGCCTTGTTGCTTTTGCTTTTGAAAGCAAGAACCTTCATTGCCCTGATCCTCGTCTTTGCCTTCTTTGCCTTTGCTGCCCCCAACTTTCTCAGCACGGCAAATATGATCATCATGTCCAAACATGTTGCACTTAATGCCTTTCTTGCCATCGGCATGACGTTTGTCATCATCACCGGCGGCATCGATCTTTCCGTCGGGTCCATCGTGGGTCTTTGTGGCATGGTCGCAGGCTGGTTGGTGCTCAATGGCATTGATATCGGCCTTGGCTGGACCATCCAGTTCAACACGATTGAAATCATGCTTCTGGTCATTTGCGTTGGCGTTCTGATTGGTCTTACCAACGGCATTCTGATAACCAAGCTCAATGTGGCGCCGTTTATTGCCACACTTGGCATGCTCTATGTCGCGCGCGGCGGCGCGCTGCTGTCGTCTGATGGACGCACGTTCCCCAATCTGAACGGTTCGACTGAGTATGGCAATGATAGCTTCTACCTGATTGGAGCGGGTGATTTTCTGGGCATTCCGGTTTCCATCTGGATGCTGGTTGTGGTTGGCTTTGGTGCTGCCTATATCGCCAGTCGCACACCTCTTGGCCGCTATATCTATGCTGTGGGTGGTAATGAGAAGGGTGCGGCGCTGTCCGGTGTCAATGTCCATCTGGTCAAGATCGCGGTCTATATGTTTTCGGGCTTCTGTGCGGCATTGGTCGGCCTCATCATCTCGTCCCAACTCGTCGCATCGCATCCGGCGACCGGCAACATGTTCGAGCTTAACGCCATTGCAGCGGCGGTCCTCGGCGGCACTTCGATGTCCGGTGGGCGCGGCAAGATTGCAGGCACCATCGTGGGAGCCTTTGTCATAGGCATCCTCTCTGATGGTCTGGTGATGATGGGCGTGTCGGCCTTCTGGCAGACCGTTATCAAGGGTCTGGTGATCATCGCAGCGGTTGTCGTCGATCAGGCACAGCAGAAACTGCAAGCCCGGGTCGTGCTACAGCAACAAGCTGCCCTCAACGAATAACCCAAGGGGCCTAACACGTCCCAGCAAGACACACCTCTGTCGGTCGTCACCGACCGGCAGGGCTTTTCACGCGAGATCCATTGCCTTAGATTCAGCGGAGTGCTAGGAAAAGCCAGTTTTGCCAGATGAGATCCAGATTAATATGAACAAGCCGAACGAGAAAATCACAGCGACCACAAGTGACGGGATTACTGGCCTTCTGGCAGAGCCCCGGCGGCGCAAGATCCTCGAGTGGCTCCGGGAGGAAGGCAGCGCCCGGGTGCGGGATCTGTCAGCAGCCTTCGAAGTCTCCGAAGCCACCATTCGTCAGGATTTGGAAAGACTGGAAGCAGAAGGTAGTATCACACGCGAACATGGTGGTGCGCATCTGCGGCGCCAGTCCTCCGCACCCGTCGGAACCATGGTTCTCCAGCATATGGAGAATATGGACAAGAAACGGCAGATCGGCAGCTATGCGGCATCGCTCGTGGGCAATCATGAAACCATCATCATGGATGCAGGAACAACAACCACTGAAGTTGCAACCCGCATCACCGATCGCGTCGGCATGACGGTGATCACCAATGCGCTCAACATTGCCATCATACTGGGGCAGGCCCCTGGTTATGCCGTGCATCTTCCCGGTGGCCAGTTTAAGTCTCCGACCCTATCAATCAGTGGTGACCACGCAGTCGAATACTTCAAAAATATCTATGCTGGAAAACTGTTTCTGGCCACCGCCGGCGTTGGCGCCGAAACAGGCCTTACCTACCCGAGCTTTGCTGACCTTGAGCTCAAAAAGGCAATGATCCGGGCTGCCTCGCATGTCTATCTGGTGGCAGATTCCACAAAGGTGAATAAGTCCTCTTTCACCAGATTGGGTGCTTTAGAACTTATCAATTCCTTCATTACCGACGATGGGATTTCCGATCGTGATGCCAAGGAATTCGAAAGGCGCGGTGTCGAAGTTCTGATTGCCAGATAACCCTTTCAAGTCTTTTCATAGGAGTCTAAACAATGGTCATTCTGACCATGAGACCGGACAAGCGCGCAAGCATTCTATGTCCATGATTGGCCTATGAAATAGCTTCAAAACGGCATGTTTTGAACCGCGCCTAGTTTGCCGGAGGCAGAGGCCAGAGGTTCGAATCCTCTCGGATTTGCTAAATTTCCTCAGTTTTTTCAACGCATTGAAGGAAGAACAGAAAGCCTGAAAGTCTTTACCAATCGATCTGTCACACAGGTGTCACTGTGACGGAGACGATTATGGTTACCTTTCGCAAACGTGGACAAAGATGGCAAGCACAGGTCCGGAAGCAGGGCCACACCCCAATCACCAAATCATTCCTGGCGAAAGCTGATGCTGAACTCTGGGTAAAGCAAAGACTTCTTCAGCAACTGGCGGCGCAATCGTGACCGGCAGAAAGTTGGGTACCTCGTCCGACACTTCAAGAATGCCCTGAGCTATGAACCGACGACGCCAAGTGTAAATCTGCTGCGGGATCAAGTCATGCTGTCGAGCCACATCAGCAACAGTCCGCTCTCCGTCAAAGGCTTCTGACAAAATCGACAACTTCTGCTCTTCAGACCAAAAACGCCGTCGTTCCTGACCCGTAAATATCTCAATGCGACCCACCAAAGCCCTCGTTACGGAATTAAGCCCTATTTAATTCCGTAACTTCAACCCTTCGTCGCAAAATCAAAAGCCCAGCCAACCGGACGCTTACGCTGTGGCAAGTTCTTGGCATACTCGGTAGCCCTGAATATCGCAGTTTGAAAACAGCCCAAATCCACTTATAAAACAGCTCAAGCCTGTTCAAACTAACCGAGCCACTTCTGGTCATGAGCTCAAAGTTGAGTTAAGCCAATTTCGAACTTCACGTACCGCAATTTGAGATTCGGTGTCGACAGTTAAAATTGGTGCAAGTCCCGTGGGCGATGCCCGGCGTGCTAAGTCAATCAGTTCTGGCACATATTCTTCTCCGGGATGCCCGGGGCCCCTAGATGAAATTCGCGCTTGATAACGTGATCCAATCACCTGAGGATCGGCCGTACACCAGATTTCGGCAATAGAAGATACACCCGCACGATCAAGGCCATCCTTGAGAATTTCAATTGGTTGAAAACCAAACCAGGCATCCACAATGAAGGTGGTTCCCGAGGGGGCGGCTTTGATAATATCGAACATTGCCGCATAGCTGGCTCTGCCAAGGGTCCGGTTGAACACCCTGTCTCCCGCTGGCAATTCAGTCAAAAATGGGCCTTTTATAGTGTCAAGCGCGAGAACCGGCCAACCTGTAAGCTTCGACAGATCTTTCACAACGGAGCTTTTGCCGCTTGCAGGGACTCCATTGACAAGAACGACTCGTTTGCCGGAATCTTGAGCGGCCGTAGCTGCAACTGCAGCACCAATTACACCGGCTTCATCCCCCAATTCAGCAGCAACAATTGGTGCGTCATACCATGAAGACTGTTCGGGTATTGTTGCTAATGCCGCAACAGCGGCCTTTCCCGCTCCTCCACCAATGACCACACAGTCAGGATTGTTGGTTGCGATCAGTGAATCAATGGCCCGGCGAAGAGGGGAAGCCCAAGCCAGAATTACTTGCCGGGCTTTGGGATCGGCGCTGTTCAGCAGATCCTCGATACGGCTGGACGCTGGGAGGCCAGCTTCCGCAACATGTGTCGCGAAAGCCGAGCCCGAACTTTCAGTTTCGACGCAACCAACCCGACCGCACAAACATGAACGCCCGCCTGGATTTGTCACAATATGACCAAGCTGCCCTGCTGTGCCCTTACCGCGCAATAACTTGCCACGATCCATAAGTGCACCACCAATGCCGGTACCTATGGTCAACATCACTACGGAACTAGACCCTTTTGCCGCACCATGCGTAGCTTCAGCGATGAGCGCCATCGATGCATCATTCTCAATGACGACAGGTAGTTTGGTTGATTCCTCAAGAATTCCTGCGAAATCAATCTGGGAAAGATCAACATAACCGCCAGAAAGCACATGTCGTCGTTGTCCCCAAACACGGCCCGGAACTCCTATGCCCAATGCACATACTGAATCGTGTTTGACATCTTTCACGATCGCCAGACAGCGGGCAATCACTTCATTCAGGTCGCGAGAGCTGGGTGCAGATGCGTGTGCTTCTATTCTGCCATTGCAAACTCTGGCAGCACGCAAACTCGTCCCCCCTATATCTAGTCCAATGGCTGATGAACCAACTGCTTCTGACATGGTTACGTCCTGAAATATTTCGCGATAACGGCTTGAATTTCGTTCAATCTTGGAACCGCAATCGATTCCAGCTTCTCTTTGCTAACATTTCGATCCAGTGAAATGCAGTCTTTCCACAAGGCTCTTCCGGCAATCACTCCAGAAGCTCCATTCTGCATGGCAGTCTCAACCTGCCCCAAGAATGTCTCATGATCTACACCTGCAGACAAAACTGCCCACGGTACAGTCTTGCACATTGCCGTCACATTGGCACAGGCTTCAGGAGAGCCTGGATAAGGTATCTTGAGGACTTTGGCCCCTGCTTCAAGGCAAAGACGTGAGCCGCCTTCAATCAGCTCTGGAATTTTGGCAGCGAATTCCTCTTTCGATTCACCGGGGAGTGCGTAAGTCAAGAACTCAACCACCAAAAGAACATCCTCTGCCGCAAAATCTGCGATTATATTCCGGAGGGTCGCGAGATTTTTCTCATTGGCTTTTTCTGCATCTGACCGCAGATAAATCATGATCTTAGCACCAGTTCCACCCAACTCCCGAACCTTCCGGGCTGTGACGCCTTCGCACATGTTCGAGATACGATAACCTTCCGCGGTTAGGTCAAAGCCCGAATCGTCAAGACCGATCAAAAGGCCTGTCGAGCGATGGATCACTCCGTCATCAACAATCGCAGGTACCGCGCACGTCGGATCAACCAACACACAACCAGCATGGCGAGCAAGATATTTCGTGATGTCCATTTTCGTTTCGCCGAGAGTGGCATTGCTTATCTTGGCTCTGTCATCAGGGTTGTCTGCCAAGACGCTACGCATACCGCCTCTTTGATCGCAGGCGATAACCATCATTGCCCCGCCATCACCGCAAATTTGCTGATAACCTCGTAATTCTGCCGTGGTCATATTTGTCATTTTCAGTGCCTCCAAGCATCCAAGTGCGGTAAGGATTGATTTATGCTATTGCCAGAAGAAGGCATCAGCGCAATAATTTGTCGAATGCTGTGTAACACATTTCAGAAAGGAATTTCAAGCTGCCTAATTCAAATGGAGGTGTAATCGGTGAAAACCGAGCTATGCTGCACACCGTCGCAAAGCTGCACTACAAAAACGAAATGAGCCAAGTTCAGATTGCAAAACAGCTCGGACTTTCAACGGCGACAATTTCCCGATTGCTGACGCGTGCGAGGGCGGAAGGTATTGTAAAAATTGAGGTTCGCGACTTGTTTGATCCTCATGAACTGGGCTTACAATTGGCCACTCGGCTCAATTTGAAGAAAGTGGTTGCAGTTGATACTCCCATCAGTGGGGTGCTTCCCGCATTGGCTGTGCCGTTGTCTGAAATTCTTGTTGAAGCAAGTTTGAAGCGCGGCTCGGTGCTGATGGTCGGTTGGGGAAGGACTGTCTCAGCAGTGATCGACGCGGGCCTTCCCGAAATCCCTGATATCGTCGTGGTCCCATCTACCGGTGGCATGCAACAATATGCACGCCATTTTCAGAGCAATGAATTCTCTCGCAGAGCCGCTGAAACGACGAAGGGGACCCCGCGTTTCATCCATGCGCCCTATCTTCCAGAGCAAAGCACACTGGATTTGTTTCTTTCCGATCCCTCAGTCAGGGAAGCGGTGTCTTATTGGGACAGGATCGATGCGGCGATTGTCGGGATAGGCGTGCCACACGGATTGGAGCGGCCGGGAAAAGACGTTGATCAGACAGAGCCAGACTTGATGGACTCGGCTGGTGATGTGGTGCGGCACTATTTCGATATCGATGGAAATGTCATGCAGTGGCGAGGAGAAGGCAACATGATCGCTGTCTCTTGCGCACAGCTCAAGCGCACGCCACTGGTGATTGGCCTTGCTGTCGGTGAAAACAAAGTTCCTTCGATAATCGGAGCGGCCAGATCCGGGTTGATCAACACGCTTATCACCGACACCAGAACAGCAGGGATGGTGCTGGATTCGCTCACGGAGGAAAAATAACCCAATGAAATCAATAGAAATTCGTTTCAGAAGAAAATTTCTCTTGACGAAGTAAAAGAATGGGCGCGATATTGTTTCCCATAGAGCAATTCGCAATGGGCGAAATGCTGGTTGAAAACGACGGGAATTGAGGGTCGTTTTTGAACATCTAGGGAGGTAATATTATCATGAACCGTCGTAACTTCATCGGAGCGGTATCAGGGCTTGTGGCTGGGGTTGGTCTTGCCAGTGGGGCTATGGCTGCCGACAAGGACATGACGATCGCGCTCGTTCCCGGTCTGACTACAGACGCTTTCTACATCACCATGCAACGTGGTGCGCAAGCCGCAGCGGATGCTCTTGGAATCAAACTGACTTTTCAGGGGGCACCCGACTTTAACCCGGTCACTCAGGTGCCGGTCCTGGACGCCGTAATTGCCAGGAAGCCGAATGCCATCCTGATCGCTCCGACCGATAAAACCCAGCTTGTTGAACCGCTTCGCAATGCAAACAAAGCGGGCATTCCAGTGATCACGGTCGATACCTTCATCGGATCCGGCATTTATCAGACTGGGGCTGGTGACGCGGATTTCCCGCTAGCATACATCGCTTCGGATAATGTTCTTGGGGGCCGTGTCGCTGCCAGAGCATTAGCCAAAGCGATCGGAGGCAGTGGCAAAGTTTATGTTGCCAACAACAAGCCAGGTATCTCCACTACAGATCAACGAGAAGATGGTTTCAAGGCTGAAATGGCCGAAAACTTCCCAGATATCACCGTGCTTGATACCCAGTTCAACGAAAATGATGCCAACAAGGCTGCCTCTCAATTGCAAGGTGTTTTCGCACGAGCCAATGACTTGAGCGGTGTCTTCGGCGCCAATCTATTCTCTGCGCTCGGAGCCGCCAATGGTGTGAAACAGGCTGGCCAATCCGGCAAAATCAAGGTGGTTGCTTTCGATGCTCCGGGTAGCATCGTGGATAATCTGAAATCTGGCCTGATTGACGTCGCCATTGCCCAGCATCCGGCTGAAATCGGTTACTACGGGGTTATCTCAGCTTATGCGCACCTTACCGGCAATTCCATTCCGGTCAAGATTGGTACTGGTTTCACGATCATGGACGCATCCAATATCGATGATCCAGACGTCGCAAAGTATGTCTACACCGAATAAAATCTCCCAAGGACCGAGCTGAATTGATGCGGCTCGAAGTAGAGAATGGCGTTGCAGGTCAATGCCATTCTCCAGCTGGACGCCTTCCTCGCAAGTTGCAGTCCGTCACGCAATGGATGATCAGATCGGACGACAGATGAACGATTTACCCTCCGCTTCCTCAGCTTCCGCCTCCGCAACTGAAAGGCATGTTGCTCCAGAGGCAGATCATGCTGAAAAAGCAAAAACCCTTTTGCAACGCATAGCCGGCCTGCGCGCTTGGCTGTTTCTCGCTTTCCTCGTCCTTGGATTCGAGATCTGGGCGCGAAACAGCTATGACGCCACCTTTATTTTCAACTCTTTCAACATTCGCTCCATTGCGGTATTTGCTGTCGCCCCGCTCTTGTTGGCAACCGGTCAGACCTTCGTGATCATCACTGGGGGTATTGATCTGTCGATGGGATTCATTATGGGGCTGGCTGCGGTCGTGGTCTCACATGTGATCAATTGGGCAGTCCCTGATTTTGGTATGGGGCTTTCCCTCTTGTTGGGCGTCTTTGCGGCAATTGGAGCTGCTATGGTGCCAGGCTTTATAAACGGTGTCTTGGTTGCCATCCTCAAGGTGCCTCCCTTTATCGGCACACTTGGCATGTTTGGTGTCGCCCGCGGTGTCGCATTCCTGCTTGCAGATGGAACGACTGTTCCGGTCAAAAATGCGCTCTTTGCCGAATTTGGCAACGGAACACTTTATGGGGTGCCATATGTGATTATCGCTACCGCCATTTTCGTGCTCATCATGCACTATCTTCTAGGGCAAACCCGGTATGGGCAACACAATTATGCCATAGGCGCAAATGTGCAGGCAGCTCGCCGTGCCGGGATCAACATCAAATGGCATTTGATGCGCCTTTACATATTGTCGGGTGCTTGTGCCGGACTGGCGGGCGTCTTCTATTCTGCCCGCTTCAGTGCCGGAGCGGCACAAGCGGGTGAACCTTTGTTGCTCGATTCCGTCGCTGCCGTTGTTATCGGTGGAGCCAGCCTCTTTGGGGGGTCTGGAACGATTTTGGGCACCATCGCAGGCGCTTTCGTCATCGCCGTGATCCAATATGGACTCGTTTTTGTGAATGTCGCCCCGTTCTGGCAATTTATCGGCGTCGGCGTCGTGATCATCATTTCAGTGTTGATCGATCAAGCACAACGTCAATTCAGTGGAGGACGTCAAAGTGAATAGTCCTGCAATTCAAACCAATCCGGTTGAGTCAGAAACGCTTCTTGAAGTGAGAAATCTGTCAAAGAGCTTTGGACCCATCGAGGCCCTGAGGGATCTTTCAATGGTTGTGCGCGCCGGAGAAGTCGTGGCGCTTGCTGGAGACAATGGCGCAGGCAAAACCACGCTCATCAAAGCGCTGTCCGGCGTGTATCAGCCAACGTCGGGAGAAATCCTGCTCAAAGGGAAGAAGGTAACATTTTCCACACCGCAAAATGCGCGTGATCAGGGAATTGAAACCATCTATCAGGATCTGGCGCTTGCCGACAATCTGAGCATCGGGGCAAATATCTTTCTGGGGCGAGAGCCGATGAAGCGAGCCTTGGGCCTGTTTCCTGTTCTGGACCGTGGCAAGATGGCTGAAGCGGCAAAGTCGACCATGGCAATGCTTGATTTTCACGTCACGCGGCTGGATGCACCGGTCTCCAATTTCTCCGGTGGACAGCGTCAGGCAGTCGCAATCGGTCGTGCTGTTTTCTGGGACGCTCAGATCCTGATCATGGATGAACCCACTGCAGCCCTCGGAGTTCCAGAACAGCGCAAGGTCATTTCCTTGATCCATCAGCTAAAGGCGCAAGGAAGAGGCGTGATTTTCATCAGCCATAATCTTCAGGACATATTTGCTGTCGCTGACAGGATTGTCGTCTTGCGGCGCGGCGTTCATGCAGGTGAACGCAACATTTGCGATACGACCCATGACGAAGTCGTGAAGATGATGATTGGCGGCTGAGGTTCGACAGGCCACATAGGAATCGAAGGAGATAATCATGCCCGAATTCGGCAAAGGCCCGATCCTTGTAACCGGCGCGAGCGGAGGAATTGGCGGAGCAACTGTACGCCAACTTTGTGATGCTGGCGCTGATGTCATCGCAAGTGGTCGCAATGTCGAAGCCTTGGACGCACTGGCCAACGACACAGGCTGCAAGACTTTGCCTTTCGACCTGACATCCGAGCCAAGCGTTCGAGAGGCGCTGGAAGACCTTGATCTCTGGGGTGTTGTCAATTGCGGTGGCTTCGGCGGTGAAATCGCAACGCCGATGGAAAGTGATATCGACGTGTTTGACAAGGTGATCAACGTCAATGCGCGTGGTGCCTTGCTGGTGATCAAATATGCGTCACAATCCATGGTTCGCCTGGGAAAAGGCGGAGCGATTGTCAATGTATCTAGCCAGGCGTCACTCGTTGCGCTGAAGGGCCACATCTCCTACGGCTCTTCAAAAGCTGCGTTGGACAATATCACACGGGTTTCTGCCTTGGAGTTGGGCCCACATGGGATCCGGGTTAATAGCGTAAATCCGACCGTTGTGATGACGCCGATGTCTGCATGGTATTGGGGACGGCCAGAAATCCAGGGACCGTTTCTTGACACAATGCCATTGGGGCGTTGGGCAACCGAGGATGACATCGCCGCCCCAATTGTTTTCTTACTGAGCGACGGCGCTTCGATGATTTCTGGTGTGTCCTTGCCCATCGATGGTGGCTTTACTGCTGTTTAAGTTCCTACCAACCCGCAACAAGATCCTTCCAGGTGTGTTGCGGGTTCATTCTTGAACACCATCGCAAATGATCGGATAGAAGACGATGTCCGTAGCTCTGAACTCGAAAACCGTAGGCTCCTTTGAAGGACTTTCCTCTGTTCCTCACTACAACAGATCGAAAATAAGCCCAGGTATTCTTCATATTGGTATCGGCAATTTCCATCGCGCCCATATGGGTGTCTATATGGATAATCTGCTCAATATGGGTCTGGGACAGGATTGGGGAATTGTTGGGGCTGGAATTCGATCCTCTGACGAGATCATGCGAAGTCGTCTTGAAAAACAGGATTGGCTGACAACGGTTGTCGAGCTCGATCCAACAGAACTATCAGCCCGCGTGACTGGTGCTATGGTTGACTTCCTGCCCATAGACAGTAAAGCAATCGTGGTTGGAATGACGGACCCGAGAATTCGGATTGTTTCCATGACGATTACCGAGGGTGGATATTATATAGACGTCACCTCCGGAAAATTAGACGTACAGCATGCTGACATTTTGTTCGATGCGGCTCATTCTGACACGCCCAAAACGCTGTTCGGCATGATCATCAGTGCACTACGCCTGCGCAAAGAACGCAACATTCCACCTTTCACGATCATTTCTTGTGATAATTTGCCGAGTAATGGGCAAGTGGCCAAACAAACGGTAGTTGGGCTGGCCAAGTTGTCAGACGAGAGTTTTGCAGACTGGATCGACAAGGAGGTTAGCTTCCCCGATTGTATGGTGGACTGTATCACACCGAACACTTCGGAACGCGAAAGACTAATTGTTAAAGAAAAATTCGGGATCGATGATGCCGCACCAGTTGTTTGTGAGCCATTTCATCAATGGGTCATCGAAGACAGATTCCCACAAGGGCGTCCGCCGCTCGAGGAAGTCGGGGCTGAATTTGTGTCGGATGTTTCCGCCTACGAGCTAATGAAGCTACGGATTCTGAATGCGGGGCATGCCAGCACATGTTATGCGGCAGCGTTGTTGGGCTATCAGTTCGTTCACGACGCCATGGCGGATGATGACATTCGAGCATGGGTAGAAGCTTTGCAAATTCGAGAGTCCATCCCCACTTTGCAACCAATCGAGAATGTCGATTATACACAATATCTTTCGACCGTGATCAATCGTTTCTCCAATTCAAAAATCGGCGACACAGTGCCTCGTAACGTCGCGAACGGTTCTGATCGACAACCTAAATTCATCATTCCCACTTTACGCGATGCTCTTGAAACTGGTGGGTCGATTGATGGTCTTGCTCTGGAAATAGCTCTTTGGTGCCGCTACTGCACCGGTGTCATGGAAAATGGTGAAGTGATCGAAGTCAAGGACCCAATTGCGGAGCTTTTGCAGGAACGTGCCGAGGAGGCGAAGACCCGCCCACAGGCGTTCATTGAAATCCGTGCGGTTTTTGGCGACTTGATGAACGACGTTCGTTTTGCCGAGGCCTTTGCCAAACAGTTTAACACCTTGATCCATCAAGGGACCCGCAAGGCTCTTCAGTGCTATGTCATGCAAGCCTAATTACGCAGGATTTTGTGCCCGATATGTCGAAAGCAGCCATCTGTCCGTCGTCGAATGATTTGAGACTGATGTCGATGATTTCTACCGGAGGGTTTAGCTCATCAGGATTTTCGATTTATGCGGCTTGTGATTGATGTTGCAAGCGGCGCAGTTGGATTGTCTTCTGTTTGATCCTTTCTCTTTGTTTGAGACTTTCCTGTCCTCTTCCGAAGTCGACGTCGGCCGGTGTGAGATTTTCAAGGCTCTCATGATGCCGGTGATGATTGTAGTGGCCGATGAATACTGCGATCTCATTTTCCAGATCAGCGGGGGAAGAAGTAATTCTCCAGACATTTGAAGTGTCTACAGCTTTCTGCGAATTCATTCCGCGCAAACACTGTATTTAAATCTCATTTCATCATTTTGCATTCTCGATTCCCTTGAGGAATTTCTCTGTCATCGCCTTCATCTGGACGTCATTCATAGTGCCCATCCGGTTTTTGATTTGCTTGGACCATTGATAAAGCGCACGGTTCGCGGATAGAGGGCGACCACCTACGGCTTTGGCCTCAATCACACGGCTGAGTTTATAACCTTTGGCTGCTTGAATAAGCTTCTCTTGTTGCGTGCCCATTTCGGGTAGTTCTTCGGTGAATTTGTTGATCAAATCCTTCCGAAAAGCATCAATATCCCTCTTGGCGATTTGTTGTCCTGCACCCTTGTTGAAAAAACGAGTAGGTTTGCCGATTTCGACAGGGTCACTTCCACGGAGGGAATGGGTGATCTTTCCAGTCGCGTCCAACTTGTCGATACGGCCTGAAGCCTGATTCATGCTGTCCTTGACCTTCAATCCCAAATCAGAACGGAATGCCCCAGTGCCTTTGTCTCCTCCATAAGCGTGGGCTTTAAGATCGTCTACGGTCAGCTTGCCGTTTGAGACTTTTTCGACTGCCTTATCATAATATTGCGAGAAGAGCCTTTCTGCTTCTTTTCCTTGCGGTGTCGAGGTGCCTTTGGGGGTGAAATCAATATCAGAAGCTCCATTGCGATAGTTCATCCCCTTTCGGGCGTGACTGCCAGTGTTTTCAAAATGCGTCAGATGGCCTTTTAAGTCAGGGTGCTTTTTGTAAAGCTCTTGAACGGCCCGTTCTCTTGCAGCCAAATCCAGATCATGACGTACTGCGTCAGTCGCCTTCTTGGCCTGTTCTGTGAGATAGCGCGGGTTTTTCTTGAGCGCCTCGATGCCAGCTTTGTAAACATCACTTTCAGGATTGAGCCGCATATGAGGATTGATCTTACGAGCGTCAAACTGCTTGCCCGCCTTACCCAATGTCTCATTCAGTTTCCCGATCTGACGGGCCGGGTGATTTGCTGGCAATTTGGCAAGAAGTTTTTTCTGCGTTTCTTCCTTTATCGCCTGTGATGAAGAATTCCAATTGCCTTGCACCTTGCCCGCTTTGGCTGCCGCCGCTGCCGCATCATCGGCTGCTTTAGCCGCCTTAGCTGCGTTCCGCACCGCTTTTGCTTTGTTGAAGGCACCAACCGCCAATTTGTTTAGAACAAAACCGACAGTTCCCTGATAGACACCTTCCTTGGTGCCTTCCCAAAGGATTGAGCCGGTCGTTGCGTCGGTCTTGCCAGCTTCCTTTACGGCAGCGGTGTAACTGTGCAGGGTGGCCATGGCTGCACCACGCGTAAGGATCGTATCGAGCGTCATCGCCCCTGTTTCAGCAATGAACTGCTTCATTGTGTAATCGACCTGATACGTGTTGTTGGTCTGGACGTTGACAATCCTCTCCCAATCTCCAAGTACACCCTCTGCGTCGGTGACATCGAGATCATTCAGTTGGTCCTGCAAATCACGAAGGAACCGGATTCGGTCAAGATCTGTTTCTAGAGCGATCTGATCTTCTAGGTTGCCATCCAGTTTCTTTTTCTCGGTTGCCACATATTCCATAATGATGGGTTGGATCTTGCGTTCCAGCTTAGAGCGTTGCCAAGCATCATGCAGTGTCTTGACGTCTTCATCTTGCGAAGTGGTCTGTTCATTCAATCTCTTGATATTCGCGCGACGTTCTTTTTCCTGTTCATAAAGATTGCGGCCGATCCAGCCGCCGTCTTCGTCACTCCAGACGTTCCCCTGTTCATTCTCATCACCATCTTCAGGTCGGTGAGGTTCATGGGGCTTGGTCTGTTCATCATACACATCCTGCCCAAAATCCTCATTATTGGGTTGATCCACCCAGGCATTTTGGTCATCAGATGCCGGAGGGCGCAAAAATTTACCTGCATCTTCTGAATAGACCCACCCGTTCTTGTCCCGTGCTCCTTCCTGCGGTTCGAACTCCGCAAATCCATTTTTTTCGACATAGCGCCAACCGCGATCCTGAAAATCCCGTTTCCAACCATCAAATTTGTCGATTGGTTGATCTGTCGGAGTATCGGCTGTGTTTCCGTCAATCCCTTGGTTTTTCAACGCATCTTCCAGCGCAATGGTGCCATTGCCGCCGGACAATGTCACAGATTTGCGAGGCTGCTGAGCGCTGTCAGGCTGTCCAGTTGCGAGCTCAGCATTGGGCGCATCTTGGTCGATTTTGCCTATTTCTTGCCGGATGGTGTCGGCTGTAACAGATGGGTCGATTTTCTTGGCGAGTTTAGGATCGAACCGATAAACGGTGTTGGTTGCAACAACTCTCGACTCAGAGTTGATATCAAACCGTTCCCATTCGCCTGTCCGCACAGCTTGGTTGTCGCCAACTTTCTTGAATTTGGCGTGGTTATAATGATCGACTTTATAGTCGATCCGCACTTTAAGCGTGCCATCAGCAAACAACTGTCCGGTTACTACGCCTTCCTGAACGCCTTTGGCATAAACTCCATCCTGATAATATCCATTGCCGACAAATGCGCTGTGATATCTGGCCGACATTTTGCCGTTGAGCTGATTGTCACTCAGCTGACCAGAAATTTTGATCCATCCATCAACAATGACTGCGCCGCCGGCACCTTGTGAATGACGTTTGTGATGACGACATACGGAACTGAACAATCCATCCCTGACATGAAGCCATTTGCAATTGTCTTTGAAACCGAACGATTGAAACTGCGCCACAGTTACGGTTGACTGAAGTGAATTGTTAGCTGTTCTCGTTTTACTGGTTTCGAATTTGGCGTCAAAATTTCTCGGATATTGAACGTCCTGCTGCGCTTGACCATCTAAAACACCACCACTGAGGCCAGCGAGAAAAACAGATGCCAATCCGGTAAGTCGCATCGCTTTTGCTTTGGTTTTCATGTCACTGTCCTTTGGTGTTTTCCCTTCACCCTCGCTGACGTGGGTGTAGGTCTCTCTTCTTTCTGCCCATGCAGCGGCACCAGCCAGATTGGTCGATCTGCTCACTCCAGTTTGTCGTCATAGAGTTCGAGAGAATTGAAAATGGACCACACAAACAACTCGTTGCGCGCTGATTGGTTGGCAGGTGAAAGGAAACCGAAACGGTAGATCAGGTGTTTTGTTTCGATAAAGAATGCAAATTCCTGTATGAGTTTGCCGCTGGTCTGTTCGGGATACTCGATATGAAAATACTCATAGCTGTGCCCGCTCTGTTCATCTTTGAACTGATAGAGCAAACGCTGAGATGCTATGCTTGTGTCACGATAGGTCTCGGTCATCGCTTCAAGAGAAGCATTGTCTGTCTTGGCCATAAGGAAAACCGCAAGCATCATTTTGATCGCTGGCGTTTCTTTGCTGCTTTCATCAGCACCACCAAACAAAAGCGAATAACCGGCTTCTTCTTCTAAAAGCTGCCCTTGCCAAAATTCGGGAATTGCGAGACGAAACCCAATCGGTTTTGTCCTATCGCGGGCGAGGTAAGCAGGAAGTCCAACTTCGAGGCTATCTGACCAGACATATTTAAAAGGAGCATCATCGGGGAGTGCGGCTGCATACGCAGTGCTGAAAGGGACCAGAAGAACCAAAGCAACGCCCATCAATTTTGAGAGGCAACGCAGGAAAAATCTTGGAAATTTAACGAGGTCTATCTGATCGCAATGTGTGCGCATATCTTCGCCCTCCCTCACCATCGCAAAGCCGTGGGGTAGGCAGTAGGTCAGAACTGACATTCGGTATTTGATGGTAACCAGTTGTCCTACCGATCCAGCTTTGTCTTTGCATAATATCATGATTGGCAGACATGCAGATTGATACAGTTCGTCACAGAGACCAATGTATCTGTGCTTCATTCCGCACAAATGACAGCCACCGGGTAGATGCGTTGCAGCATTTTCAGAGTCGCAAATACCTGGAATGGGGCTCGACTGCCGGTCGCAGAACGGGATGATCTTTTTGTATAACGATGCTCAGCCCGAGCTCGCTCCGAACCCAAGCTTGTCTTTTGGTCAACCAAGGGCACTCATATTAACTGAATTAAAACCAGGTTTTGATGAAGGGCTAAAAAAACGTATAGCAAAAAGGGTTGCTTAATCTTGATTTGAAAACAATGATTTCACCTCTAAGTTGTGTTCTAGGGTGATTGTTCCGATGGGTAAGCTGGATTTAAAATTCTTACTGCTGCTGTTTCTGCCGATTTTGGGATTTTTCGCATTTCTTTTCGGTGAACAGATTTACAGCGGTCATCTCGCAGATGCTTTGCAGGATCAACAAATTGCTTTCAACAAACATGAAGCGATGGAGGTTAATGCCAAGCTGTTTTACCAAGACTGCGTTGGTCCCAGTCGGCGACATGGGCTGCATCGGAACGGACTAGAGCTTGTTTATGAATATGCATTCAGAGGGCAAACCTATACCAAAACCTTCTTCGCTCCATTGTCCCACTGTGAGAGGCAGGATTTAACAGGAAGGGGGAACCTACCGGCTATCGAGACATTTTTCCCATTCTCCTTCTTGTGCAAACTCCGGCAACATCATATCCGAAACTGCTCCTACGCAATCCCGATTTCAACCAAATGCTTGAAGATCAAAAACGACCAGATCAGTGGTTGCGCGAACTGACAACTGTCGTTGGAAAGTACCCACTGATAGTCGTATTTTTCATTGGCTATTTGTGGGTGAGTTCCCGTTTTAAAAGCTGGCTCTATTCTTGAGAAACGTTCCGAGAAATAACCGCTGAATTTGATCGCTGGCTATTTCTAACTTTCTCTTCCTACACCATTCACGAATGGCTCTTACACGTGCACATTCGATAGGAAGAGGTCCGCTTTCATCAACCCATCCATCATCTGATTGTTTTCAATCCAAAATAGTGTTGCTCTAAACTTGCTTCTGGATCGTGAAAAATTAGTTTGCAGCCAATAGGCATCAGATTAGGAAAACTGAAATGCCCTCGTTCCCTTTGTTGCTACGTTCTGTGACATGGCTGTTCATGGCCGTTGCAGCATCGATCATACTATATGTCTTCATCGGTACAGATGGCGAGACTTGGGCGGTAAATGCGCTGAAGACTGCCAAAAATGCCGGCTTCGTGATCAACCTGCTCGCCTTTGTCATAATTGCGAACTCAAAACGGAAATGGCTTCTTGGCTTGAACCTTTTGTTTTTAATCGCAATGCTGGTCTGTGGTTTTCTCGGTGCGTTTGATGCCTTCTGGTCAAATGATGCGCGATATGGCAACCAATTGGCTGATGTTTCGGCAGAAATCGGCCTGATAAACTATGTGGTTGTTAGCCTGATTTTGAAAAAGGAGCGTGTAATTGCTTGTATCGCTCTTCCTGCCACGTTCATAGTTGTAACGCTTTATGTGCATTTTTCTGTAACCAATTCTTTGATAACTGATTTTACAAATGCCGAAGAACTGTCAACTTGCTTCTATCGCATTGATCGCGTGGAATGGAACAAAATCGCAGTAGAGCGAATTCACTCTCCGTCTGATTTGAAGCTGGGTTTCTTTATTGGCGAGCATTCCCCAAGAATTGCGAAGGTCCAGGGCGACAGAGCCTTTTTGTTTCATTATGGTTCTCAAGAATTCTCGAACTCTTTTGGAGATGACGGCCTGTTGCGTCATTTGCCTTCCGAATTAATTGCCAAATGCAGAACAAGCAGACAAGCAACCCAGATAGAGTTTCCGGTTCAATTATCCGTTTCTAACAGGCCTTCGGCAATCTCAATGTGTAAGTTGATTTAGAGAGCTTGGATAAAGATTTAGAAATGGTGGCCCCTTGTCGTCAATTGGCTTTGCAGGTCGTCTTCTCTTCATCGCGTTGCAGCAAAGCGCCTGAACCGGCGATAGTTGATGTCACAACCCTTCACGCCAAAATCGGGGAGCTGACGCTTGAAAATGATTTCTTAAGCGGAGCGCTCAGCAAGGCCAGCCTGTTGAGCGCAAAGAAATAATTGATCCCAAGTATAAACTCTCCTTGTCCCGGCAGGCTAAGGCACTGGGTACCAGCCGTGGTTGTTTTTATTACACTGCAAGACCGACGTCTGATGACGATCTGAAGCTGATGCGGCGGATCGACAAATTGCGTCTGGATTATCCTCTTGCGGGCAGTCGGATGCTTCAGGGCCTTTTGCTTGGCGGAGGGACACAAGGTAGGTCGACTTCATGTCTCAACGCTGATGAAGCCGATGGACATCGAGGCAATTTACCGCCGCCCCAATCAGGTCCCCCTCTCAACGAAGCTATGTTTCGCCTGCCGGTCAGTGGGAGCAATGGACAGCACATATATTCCCATGGCCAAAGGTTTTGTCTATCTGGCTGCTGTCGTGGACTGGTTCCCTCGACGAATGTTGTCCTGGCGATTGTCTATCACCCTTGATACAGCTTTCTGTGTTGAGGTGGTCGAAGAGGTTACTGGACAATGTTTTGCAATTGGGTGCCATTTGCCAGATGGTTGACGTTGTCTGCCATCGCTTGACGGCGGCGATCGATCGTCCCTCTTGTCCAGCCAGACATGTGAGGCGTCATGGTCAGATTGGGCAGCTCGTTAAACGCATATTGAGAGGGCTGCGGGGTGTCCCTGCCTGCAGACGGATAGATATACCAGGTATCGATTGCCGCTCCTGCAATCTGACCCTCTTTCAATGCGTCATAGAGGGCTTTCTCGGAAATCACAGGACCACGCCCGACATTGCAAAGGAAGGCCGTCGGCTTCATCGCTTGAAAGGCAGTTTCATCGATCAGTCCGGCAGTTTGTTCGGTCAGAGGCAATGCGGAAACGATGAAATCGACGTTCGGCAAAAAGCTCGTCAACGCATCGATCGGAACATAACGGTCCACCAGATCATCACAAGCCACGGGGCTGCGGTTGCAAACGTGCACCTGCATTCCGAATGCCTTGGCGCATTTGGCGATGGTTTTGGAAATATGGCCGTAACCGATCAACCCGATGACGGACCCGGCAATTTCCCCGTGCAGGCTTCGGCCTGATTGGTAGGCCCAGTCGCCCTTGCGCAAACGGGCATCGGCATCCGTGATTGGAATTCGCGTATTCAGGATTGTTGCCATGACATATTCTGAAATCGGCTGATCATGTCCATAGCAATTGCAAATGGTCACCCCTTTCGGCAAGAGCGATGGATCGACACCATCAGTCCCGGCTCCTGCCACTTGATACAGACGAATTTTGCTCGGGAAAGGCAAATCGGCACTATTTGCGGTGCCAATGATCACGTCAGCATTCTGGTATGCAGACTTCATGTCGGCGGTCGACAGAAGGTCGGGAAGAACCGTTATCGAATGATCCTCTTTCAAAAGATCCGCAAACCCGTCTTGAAAGGTTGAAGCATTGACCCCGTGAAATACGATATTCAGTTTTGCCATAATGAAATCCTCATTCAAGAACTGACAAATCAACTAAAGGGAAAGCGGCTTGATGTTGATATCCAGCAAGGTTGGATTGATCTTGCGGGCCATGATATCGAACATATCTTCAGCCAGTTCGATCAGATTGACCAAATGGCTGACAGCGTCTTCCTGATTGCCCCTCGCAATGGCATCCAGCAAAACAGCATGTCGCTCAATCGTACTCACAAACGCTTCCCTGTCTGGATCCAGATGAGCAAGATAGATGTAGCCCGTGCGTCGAAAAATGCTGTGCAGAGGCCGGAGTGATCTCAAGATCAAAGGCTCGTCAGCCGCATCCAGAATGAGCATATCCAGCGTACGATCAAGCTCATTGAAGGCCTGGATATTGTGCGCTTCCAATTCGTTTCTCAACGCTTGCACAAGCTGGTGCATGCGATTTCTATGAGTGGAATTGGCGCGCTCGGCTGCCAACCTGACCGCATGTTTCTCAATATCGGCTCTCAACTTCAGAAGGCGACGTTCCCGGTCAAGTTGAATTGGTGCGACCTGCAGTCCTCGCCTTGATTGGACGAGCACCAAAGTGTCATCGGCCAGACGGCGCACTGCATCCAGAACCGGGGTGCGACCCAGCCCGATAGCCTGCTGCAACGCAGAAACTGTCGTGAATTCTCCAGGACGGATTTTCAGGTGAACAATGGCCTCTTCTATCCGATCATAGGCTACATCGCTCAGATTCCGCCCTTGCGTCGATTGGTCATTCGGTCCTTGCTTATCTGCAATATCCTTGGTTTCCTTCATACTGACCCGTCTCCGCCTTTGCTGCTCAACTGTTTGATGTGAAAACTGGCTTGCAGCTCACTTTGTATCAGGACTTTCCTCTGGTGCGCCACAATATTATGTGATATATCAGTAAATATCAATGCTAAAATGGAGCAAAATCCTTGCTTCATCATCCAAAAACCAAGGAGGAGAAAATGGTTTCACGGAGAGATGCATTTAAGCTTGTCGGAGGAGCTGCAGCTGCGTCCACACTGGTTGGTCTGAGCAGCACAGCAAGTGCAAGTGACAAGAAATTCCGCTTTCGTGCTCAAACGCACATGAGCGAAAGCTCGCCGCAAGGCAAGATGTATGGTGATTGGGCAGAACTTTGCGAAACTCTGTCCGGAGGGCGTCTGAAGATCGACCTGCACTTTTCATCGGCCATCGTGAAAGACTTTGAAACCTTTGGCGCTGCCGCTTCGGGTATTCTTGACATCGACATGACCGGTGCCAGCTATCAAACCGGTAAAGAGCCTGCGTTCCAGTTCATTGGCGACGTTATGGGCGGGTATGAAAACCCGATGCAGCTGCATGCATGGCTCAATTATGGCGGCGGCCGTGAAGTCGTTGATGAGATTTATGCCGATCACGGCATGTATCTGATCGGCCTTTTCTGCCCGGGCGTAGAATCTCTCAGCTCCACCAAGCCTCTGGATGGCATTGCCGCCCTCAAGGATTGGAAATTCCGCTCTCCTCCGGGAATGGAATCGGAGATTTTTGCCAAGCTTGGTGCAGCCCCAGTGGTCATGCCATTTGGTGAAGTATTCACCGCCATGACCACTGGTGTGGTCGATGGATGCGATGCGGGGACTGTTACCCTCAACAAGAATCTTGGCGTCTATGATGTCGCGACCCACTTCACCTATCCTGGCTTCCATTCCATGCCAGCCGACCACGTGGCGATCAATCTCAAGAAATGGAACGCCCTGCCGGACGACCTCAAAGAAGTCATGCAGGTTGCCCAGACAGCAATTGCGTCCAAACTCTATCAGAATATCGACACTGAGGATCACAAGATTGTAACGGAACTGGCGGCCAAGGGCATCAACGCATCCAACTGGAGCAAGGAAGATCGCCTGAAATTCCGTGAAACCGCTCAGGAGGTCTGGAAGGACTGGTCGACGCGCAGCGATCTGTGCAAAAAGATCTATGACAGCCACATTGGCTTCATGAAAAACCTCGGTCTTCTGACCTGACAACTCCCGCACTCGCAATGATCCCGGCGTCTCTAAACCATCGCCGGGATCTCACCGATTGTCACCGCTGGTTAGCCACTCGGCTTTCTGGATGCCCGGGAGGATTCCTTGTCTACCAAAGTTTCAAATATCACCGATGGCGGTAAAGAAAAGAAGCGGCACACCAAATTGACTTTGGAAACAGCTCCTGCCTGGCTTTTTGCTCTCGTCGTGATTGCGACCACCTATGAAGTCATTGCACGCTATGTGTTCATGGCTCCAACCGTGTGGGCTAATGAGCTTTCGCTCTATGTCTGTGCCATTGGGTATGTCTATGCAGGCATTTACTCCATGAAGCATGACCGACATCTGCGGATCACCATTGCGTATGATCTGGCTGGGCCAAAACTTCGCCTGTTTTTCGACATCGTGCAGTTCGTCTCCATCATGATCTTTTGCGCTGCCTTGTGTCTTTTCGGCTTTGAAGAGGCATGGCAGGCCCTCGTCAGTTGGGAACGGTACGGTACAGCCTTTAACGCGCCTATCCCTGCCACCATTAAACCCTTTATCGTGGTTTGTGGTGCGGTGATGGCCCTGTTCGCAACACGCAACTTCATCTTGAAACTAGCCGCCTTCAAAGCCACCAGAACCGAAGGAGGCAGGAATGCTGACGCCTGAAATCGTATCCTTGATCCTTCTTCTGGGGCTGGTTGTCCTGATGATCTGTGCCGTGCCGCTCGGTTTCGCGGCAGGCGCGCTAGCAACCGCGCTGATCTATTTTCAGTTTGGTCCCGGAGCTTTGGGCCTGCCGCTCAAGCAAGTTTACGGCATGGCGACGGATTACTCCTTCGCGGCTGTTCCGATGTTTATCCTGATGGCATCTTTGCTTGAACACAGCACGCTTGCCAGAGACATGTATTCAGGATTGCAGCGCTTGGCGGGCCAAATTACCGGTGGTGTCGCTATCGTGACGCTTCTCATTGCGGTCATCCTAGCTGCCATGAGCGGCATCATTGGTGGGGAGATCGTCCTGCTTGGCCTCATAGCCCTGCCACAGATGCTTCGCCTCAAATATGATCGCAATCTTGCCATTGGGACCATTTTGGCCGGAGGATCGCTCGGTACCATGATCCCGCCCTCCATCGTCCTGATCATCTACGGTCTGGTTAGCGGTGTGAGTATCCAGAAGCTGTTCATCGCGACCACTGTTCCCGGGCTGATGATGGGCAGCATCTATCTCAGCTACATTCTCATTCGCTGCTGGCGAAATCCAAAACTGGCTCCACCGGTCGGCCCGGAAGATCGCGCGCAGATGTCGGTAAAAGAGGCGCTGAAGGCTCTGGTTCCGCCAATTATTCTGATCTTTCTGATCATGTACTGCATCTATGGCGGGATCACATCCATCACAGAAGCGGCTGTTATCGGTGTGACTGGCGCCTTGATCCTGATCACGCTGAGGGGCGAGATGAGCTTCGGCTTACTCAATGACAGTCTGGTGCAAACCCTGCGGGCCTGTGGGGTTCTTCTCTGGGTGACTTTCGGTGTGAGCGTTCTGGTGAGCGTCTACAACCTGTCAGGCGGCAGGGATTTCATGTCCGATCTCATTCTGGATGCCAACATGCCACCCATGATGACCATCATCATGATGATGCTGCTGTTTCTCGTGCTCGGAACGATCATGGACTGGATCGGCATCCTCTTGCTGACGATGCCAATCTTCGTACCAATCATCATCGAGCTCGGTTTTGATCCGGTTTGGTTCGGCGTGTTGTTCTGCATGAATATGCAGGTGGCCTTCCTGTCACCGCCTTTCGGCCCGGCAGGCTTCTATCTGAAGTCCGTGGCGCCACCGGAAATCTCGTTGATGCATATCTACAGCTCGGTCTGGCCGTTCATCCTCTTGCAGATCTTCGCAATCACCATGTTGATCCTGTTTCCGGAAATCGCGCTTTGGCTGCCCCGTGTGTTGATGAACTGACCGATTGGAATGGATCGCACGCCAGTTGCGGTCTGATCGAACACTATTTCTCTTGAAAGGACATCCATCATGCATGGTGTCATAATACATGCTCCCAAAGACCTCCGGATTGAGCCAATTGAGGTTCAGGAGCCCGGGCCACATGACGTGCGCGTTCGGATCGAATATGGGGGGATATGCGGCTCGGACCTGCACTATTATCATAATGGTGGTTTTGGGACGGTGCGCATCAAGGAACCCATGGCGCTTGGCCATGAAACGGCCGGAACCATTGATGCAATCGGGGCCGAGGTGAGCCATCTGAAGGTGGGCATGCGCGTCGCGCTCAATCCCAGCCAACCATGTGGCAACTGCAAATTCTGTCGCACGGGTCAATCAACCCATTGCCTCAACATGCATTATTTCGGCAGTGCAATGCGTTTCCCTCATGCGCAGGGCATGTTCCGGCAGATGTTGGTTGTTCGTGACAGTCAGGTGTTCCCGATCCCCGACAGCATGTCCATGTCGGAAGCGGCCAACGCCGAGCCGCTGAGTGTTGCTCTTCATGCCATCAGACAGGCCGGATCTCTTGTCGGGCAAAAGGTCCTGATAACCGGGTGCGGGCCAATTGGGGCACTCATTGTCATCGCTGCGCGCTATGCCGGAGCCTCGGAAATCGTTGTGACGGATGTCAGCGACTTCCCGCTTGCGATCGCGCGAAAAGCTGGAGCCAGCACGACAATCAACGTCGCCGGGCATCCAGAGCAACTCGCCGACTATTCCGCAGATAAGGGCTATTTCGACATACTCTTTGAAGCATCCGGCAATGAGGCTGCCTTCCGGTCTGCGGTCGAGACAGTCTGTCCCGGCGGGCGGGTCATTCAGTTGGGGCTTGGTGGTGAGATGTCCATCGTCATGAACACCATCGTGACCAAAGAACTGCAGTTGCGGGGCTCGTTCCGCTTCGATGCCGAATTTGGCTATGCGGTCGATCTCATGAGCAAAAAGCTGATCGATGTTTCTCCGGTCATAACAGCAGCTCTGCCATTCCAAAAGGCTGTCGAAGCCTTTGATCTTGCGAGCGATCGGGCGCGCGCCATGAAGGTGCAGCTGACTTTTGACTAGTCCCGAACGCTGGGATGGTGCGTTCCTCCCCGCACCATCCTGAATTCCCCCTAGGGCCAGCGAACGCCCTGTTCTGTTTTAAATTGAGGCAAATATGAAAATCACTGCGATAGAGACACTTAAAACGGAAGAATTTTCCAACGTGTTATGGGTTCGCGTTCACACAGATGCCGGCATCATTGGTCTGGGCGAGACCTTTTATGGTGCGGATGCCGTGGCAGCTCATATTCACGATACTCTGGCCGGCCGTCTGCTTGGCAAGGATCCCTTGCGCATTGAGGCACTGAACCAGGAAATGCTGAATCTTCCACTCGCCCAGTCAAGCACCGGAGCGGAATATCGAGCCGCGTCGGCAGTTGATTTCGCGCTGTGGGATATTCTGGGCAAGGTCTGCGACCAGCCGGTTCATCAGATGTTGGGTGGCCTCACGGCCGACCGGCTGCGTGTTTACAACACCTGTGCAGGATATCGCTATGTGCGGACCCGCAACATCAAGCCAGTGGACACCTGGAACCGGGCCGCTGCTGACGAGGACGAAGGGCCCTATGAGGATTTGACCGCCTTCATGACCGATGCGGGGGCTCTGGCTGAAAGCCTGCTGGAGCAGGGCATTTCCACCATGAAAATCTGGCCCTTCGATCCGGCAGGCATCGAGAACCGGGGGCTGTTCATCACCAAGGACCAGCTTAAAGCGGCTTTGGATCCTTTTGAGAAGATCCGCAAGGCCGTTGGCGACAAGATGGATATTCTGGTGGAATTCCATTCCCTTTGGAACCTCCCCACCGCCAAGAATATTGCCAAGGCGCTGGCCCCTTACGATCCAACCTGGTTTGAAGATCCGATCCGCATGAACTCACCGCAGGCATTGGCTGAATATGCCGATGCAACAGACGTCTGGGTCTGCGCCAGTGAGACACTCGGGTCGCGCTGGCCTTACAAGGACATGTTCGATCAGGGTGCCACGGATCTGGCGATGGTCGATCTTTGTTGGACAGGTGGTCTGACAGAAGGTCGAAAGATTGCATCTTTGGCGGAGATCTATCACAAGCCTTTTGCTGCTCATGATTGTACAGGACCAGTGGCCTTTGCCGCCGCAGTCCATGCGTCCTTCAGCCAACCCAACACTCTCATTCAGGAATCCGTGCGCGCCTTCTATACCGGATGGTATAAGGAACTGGTCACCGAGGTTCCGCGCATCGAAAATGGCTATGTCTATCCCATGGAAGGCCCGGGGCTCGGCACCGAACTGTTGCCAGCTGTATTCGAACGCTCTGATCTGACCGTAAAACGTAGCGAGGTTTGAAGATGTCCCTTTTTGATCTTACCGGGCGTACAGCTCTTGTCACAGGATCCTCCCGCGGCCTCGGACGCGCCATGCTGGAGGGCCTCGCGGAAGCCGGTGCAACAGTCATCGTCAATGGCGTAAACAAGGAGCGCGTGTCAACAACGGCAGCGGATCTGCGCGCAAAAGGCTATAACGTGCATGAAGCAGCTTTTGACGTGACCGACGACGCTTCGGTCGTCGCAGCGTTTAACCAGTTCGATGCTGAAGGGATTGATGTCGACATCCTGATCAACAACGCCGGAATTCAGCTGCGCAAGCCCATGGTGGAAATGAGTACCGCCGAGTGGAACAAAGTCATCGAGACCAACCTGACCAGCGCCTTTGTAACCGGCCGCGAAGCAGCCAAACGCATGATCCCGCGCGGATATGGCAAGGTGATCAATATCGGATCCCTGACCAGTGAAGTGGCCCGCGCGACTGTTGCGCCCTATACAGCGGCAAAAGGCGGGATCAAATTACTTACCCGGTCCATGGCCGCCGAATGGGCTGCCGCTGGCATTCAGGCCAATGCGATCGGGCCGGGCTACATGATAACGGAAATGAACAAGGCGCTCCTTGAGAACGAAGCGTTCGACAATTGGGTCAAGGGTAGAACCCCCTCGGCCCGATGGGGACGCCCTGAAGAGCTTGTCGGCACTGCAGTCTATCTTGCCTCTTCCGCTTCGAATTATGTGAACGGTCAAATCATCTATGTCGACGGCGGAATGCTGGCTGTTCTCTAGGTCGCATAAGGCAACGAAGCCCACCGATCCTGCCTGAGATTGCAATCTTTTGCAGGCTTTTCATGTTGCCAAAATCCAAGAAAACGGTGCAGGCGGAGGTGCGATCATGGCTGCACGCGGCCCCCAAACGGGTCGCGTGTTAGCTGGAAATGCTGCACTTCGCTCGAACGGCAGGAATCTAGAAGCTGCCTTGTGGCAAATGCCGACTGGTGAGCGTCGCCTATGGGTCGGAGTTAACCCCGCACAGATTGCTTGCCTGCGGGGCCTCTCTCAGTTCAGGAAACTCAGAAGCGTATCATCAAACAACTCTGCTTCTTCGAGTTGAGGCGTCATGCAATAGCATTTGCTGTAGAAGGAAGATTTGCTTTCTACTTCAAGTGTCCGAGTGTGCTGTTTGCTCAATAGAATTTGCTAATATCTCAAGTTCAAGACTTTCCTTATTTCCGAAGTGGGCAAATTTGGTGAGAAGAACCAAATCAAGGATCTGAATATGTGAGTGCAGAATCGATATTTCCACAGAGATTGCTAGATTGTGTTTGACCTGTCGCCATTGGTTGCTCTTGAATGCACCAGACGTCCACTGCAGAGTGATTTAGTTTTTTACGACTCTGGCTAGTTCACCAAAAAAGGCTCCAAGCCTTTGATTTGGAATGCATCCTTGCGCAATCATAGATTTTGTTCAAGAATGCTCTCAAGGGAGGAAATTCATGAAGAAACTCGTGCTCAGCGCCCTTTCGGCGCTGATGTTGTCTGCGTCTGGCGCCATGGCAACTGATTATCCGACAAAGGAAATTCAGGGCATCATTCAGTGGGGGGCTGGTGGCTCAACAGATACCGTTATGCGGTCAATCACACCGCATGCCGAAAAAATCCTTGGCGGCACGATCGTTATGCAAAATATGACTGGTGCAGTTGGCGCGATTGCCCTGAACCATGTGGCAGGGAGCAAACCGGATGGGTATACCCTGTTGATGGGAGCGGAAAACCCGATGCTCTACAAGATCATGGGGTTGGGCAAGAAAGATTACAACGCGTTTGTGCCCGTCAGCATTCTGGCGCGCGGTACACCAATTCTGGTTGCGGGCAAAGATGCGCCGTTTGATGATTATGCAGGCATGCTGGCTTATATCAAAGCCAATCCGGGCGAGCTTCGCATGGGAGCGACGGGCCCTGGCGGCCTTCCCTCAGTGATCACCGCCATGATGAACACTGTCGAAGGCAAGCTCGACGTCATTGCGGTGCCTTATGATGGCGATGGCCCGGCGATAGCCGCATTGCAGGGCGGCGCGATCGACGTCATGCCTGCGGTTCTGGGCGTTGCCATTGAGGGCATTCGGGCCGGTAAGATGAAGCCCTTGGCCGTCTTTGATGTGACCGCAAATGAGAAGCTTCCCGACACACCAACCATCACCTCTTTCAATAAAGGCTACGAAGCCTATCTGCCTTGGGGGCCTTTCTTTGGTATTTTCACCCCAAAAGGCACGCCAGAGGACGTCGTTGCCAAGCTCGGTGCAGCCTATGCAGAAGCTGGCAAAAACCCTGATTTTGTCAAACTCATGGACAATCGCGGTTTCACCCTGATGGGGATCAGCGGCGACGAGGCGCAAGCATTTTTAACCAAGTGGCAGCGTGGCACGGCATGGCTGCTTCAGGATGCTGGCCTGACCAAGGCGTCACCGGAAACGTTCGGTATTGAGCGCCCCGGCAAGTGACGACCTGAGCCGCTCCAATATTGGCCTGACACGAAAGTAATGTCGTCCAGCATCGGGCTGGGCGACATTTTGCGATCCTGAAAATGCGAGCTCTTGGGACCGCATGTCTGAATAAAGATGGGAATAGGGAATGGAAAGAGAGTTTCGAGGAGATGAAGACCATCACGACGGGTTATCAGATGCAGTTCCTGGCGGATATGCACTGAAACGGCGTCCCGGCGAGTTGGTCTTTTCGATCTTCCTGCTGGCTGCCAGCCTGTTCCTCCTTTACAGCGCATTTGGTATATCCGGTTTTGAGGCGCTTTCGGCTCCGGGCTCGGTGCCGATGGGCACAAGCTTTGTCATGGTTCTGGCCATGCTTTACATTGTGTATCGCACCTTTCCCCAGCCTGTTGTTGAAGCCGAGAGTGTTCGCCGTGACATTCTGCCAAGGTTGGTTGTTCTGTTCATTGGGCTTTTGGTCGCCTTTGGCATTTTGATCAAGCCCCTTGGATTTCTCCCGACAGCAGCCATATTTCTGACCGTTTCCATCAAGGTTCTGTCTCGCAAAAGCTGGATCTATGCGGCTGGCATCGGACTGGGGTCCCTTCTGGTGATCTGGCTTCTATTCCGCATTGTCTTTACAGTTCTGTTGCCTGCGGGCATCGTGCCAGAAGCAGAATTTATCCAGATATTCCGCAATCTCTTCGCAGGGGGCGTCTCCTGATGGACATTCTGCTTGCCATTCTAACAATCTTCACGCAGCCGTACCTTTTGCTGCTGGTGGCTGTTGGAACCTTCGCGGGTATCTATATCGGCGCAATTCCGGGGCTTTCGGTCACGATGGCGGTGTCCATCCTGATTTCATTCACCTTTTCATGGGATGTCTATCCAGCAATTTCACTCATGGTTGGCATCTATATGGGGGGCGTTTATGGCGGATCGCGAACGGCCATCTTGCTGAACATTCCCGGAGCACCATCGGCCATTGCGACCGCACTGGATGGCTATCCGTTGGCTCAGCGAGGAGAGGCCGGGCGCGCCATCGGCGTGACCACGGTAATGTCTTTTCTCGGCGGACTGGTTGGAATCATCACGCTGGCGATTGCCGCGCCTGTTGTTTCGGAATTTGCGCTGATTTTTCAGCCGCGCGATTACCTTTTGTTGGCGATCATGGGTATTTTGCTGGTCGGCTCATTGTCGACAGGAAGCCTCGACAAAGGTGTTTTTTCCGGCGCTTTGGGAATCGCGGTTGGCGCGGTGGGCTATGATCCGCTGACATTTACCGAGCGCTTCACCTTTGATCTGCCCATGATGCAGGGAGGCATTTCTTTCATCGCAGTGATGATTGGCATGTTCGGTGTTTCGGAAGCCCTGTTGCAATTGCATCAAATCAACCTGCCGGCCATCCGACAGAAAATCACCAAGATCATCCCGTCATTTGGCACAATCCGGAAGTATCTGCCACTGTCCTTGCAGACATCCTTGATTGGCGTCATCATCGGAGCCCTTCCGGGCACCGGTGGCGACATTGCCGCGCTCATGGCCTACGATCATGCAAAGCGCATCACCAAAGATCCCGAGCGGCCTTTTGGTGACGGGGCGATGGAGGGCCTTGTTGCACCGGAGACAGCCAATAATGCCGCCGTTGGTGGAGCCTTCATTCCCATGATGACGCTTGGCATCCCCGGAGACGCAGTGACCGCAATCATGATTGGGGCGCTCTATGTTCACGGCCTGAATCCCGGGCCGATGTTGATGATCGATAAACCCGACATGTTCTGGTTTATTGTCGGGGCATTGCTCACAGCCAATGTCTTCATGCTTGTCTTTGGGCTGACAGGCATCAAGGTGTTTGCAAAAATCGTAGAGATGCCGCGATCTGTGATCATCCCGTTGATCATGCTGTTATCAATTGTCGGTGCCTATGCGGTCAATAATTCGATCAGTGATGTCTACTGGATGCTGGGATTTGGCGTCTTTGGCTATTTCATGCGGCATTATGGCTATCCGCTGGGACCCGTTATCCTCGGGGTGATCTTGTCGCGTCTTCTGGATGAAAATTGGCGGCGTGCGATCATATCGGAGCGAGAAGACCTGTGGCGTTTCTTCGAGGGCATATTGTCCAGTCCAATTTCGCTAACACTCCTTGTGGCGACCCTCTTGATCCTAGTTTCTCAGACACCATTGTGGCCGAAATCCAGAACGAAATCGGAGCAACGGTGAAAAATGAACCGAAGTTGCTCCGCAAATCCCCTAAATTAAATAAGGGACCGCACGCTCTTAGACCGCGAGGGCAATTTCGCGTCCCATTCCTGCCGTTCGAATGCCCTTCTTGACGATATCCTTTCCCGGGCCCGTTCAAAAGCCTACAAATTTCAGCTTCGTGTGCCGAAACTGTTTACTATGCTGGGCACAAGGACCTAGTTCATAGTGGGTGCTTGACCTCGTGCACCTGCGTTGAATAGGGTATTGAACACGCAACGAAATCCAACTATGTCGATAGCATCGCCATTAAAAGAAACAGGAATTACGAATTGAACGCATTCAAGCCTTCTGCGCCGAATCCTGGACTTCTCAAGATCGTTGTAATGAATGACCTTCACCTTGTGGCACCGGGCACCACAGCCCCGAACATGGATACGACGTCCCGCTTCAAAGCAGCCTTAAGCAACGCCGCTGAACGGCACAGCGATGCGGACCTGTGCGTGTTTGCTGGAGACATTGCCGATCAGGCTGAACCCGATGCCTACCGGATGTTTGATCGGATGCGCGCCGACTATCCGGTTCCTCAATGCGTCACGCTAGGCAATCATGACGACCGCAACGTCTATCTGGCCTGCCTTGATAACGTCGAGACCGATCCGAACGGCTACGTGCAGTGTCGGCGAGACATCAAGGGACACTGCGTGCTTATCCTCGATAGCTCTGAGCCCGGTAAGGAGCGCGGAGGGTTCCCACCGCTGAAGCTGGCATGGGTGAAAGACCAGTTGGCGGAGGCGCGCTGCCTGGGCCTAAAGGTGATCCTCCTCCTCCATCACAATCCCGCCGCCCTACAAATGCCAGTCGACACATACCGCCTCGGAGCACCTGATGACCTTCTCGCCGTGCTGAAGGAAAGTAAGGCAGACATCCTGCAAATCGTCGCGGGGCATTGCCACATTTCCTCGGCGGGCAGCTGGGGCGGTTTGCCTTGTGCAACATTGGCGGGCAACCACCACCGCGTCGAACCTTTCTTGCGTGGCAGAACCGGGCGACAGCAATGCTACGAGGGTCCGGCACACTATGGTGTCATCGTCTCAAATGGCTCCGACTGCGCAGTCCATTTCGAGAGTTACGTTGGCGACTGCGCTCCTATGAACGGCACGCTTTTCCCAAGGAAGGTGGACCAGGCGTTCGAGGAATTATAATCAGCCAAGGCTACGGGCGGCCGTCATTGCAGGCCATGCGACCTTGCCATTTCGGGAAAACGGACTGTGCCTTCGCCAAGGCCGTTGTTGTAGACGACCTCATCGGATGACGACTGCCGCACAGCGTCGCCAATTGAACCATTCATTCAGGTCAGTGATCGACAATCCCGACATTCGGCGGCGAGTATGTGCTGTAAGTCCCAATCCCCATTCCAGCCTTTCGAATGAAGTGCGGCATTTGTCGTGGCCAGATGATAGGAGGGCGGACCAAGCTGCCATTCGTTGAACGTCGCGGCCACTTATTCAACCGATAGAACGGTTGAGCGGACCTTGCGAGGGCCGGTTGGACGGTCAGAAACAGATGTTCGTTTTCCACTTTACCACTGTCTTCTGGTTGATCCCGTAGCGCTTCGCAAGAACTCTCAGGCTTTCTTGACTATTTTGTATTGCTCGACGCACTGCCTCTGTCGTCGTGGCGCTTCCGTGTAAAATCTGTCCCATAGTGCCACCTTCCATGTCAGGGAAAGAATGCACCATCAAAATCTGGGATCAAACATTAAAATTGCGGACACCTTGGAGCTTTAAATCGTCTGTCGCTCGTAATCGATCAGCAAGAGTATTTCGTTTGTCACGTGTTTGCGTTTTCGAGTATTGAACCGTTCTATGAGGTCAAAGACCTTCTGTCTGGCAGGAGCCCTTATCATGATCCGCACTGTTCTTACGCTACTCTGGTTATCTTTGCTGCAGCTTCCTCTCGCTGCGGCTCCCTTGTTCCCCTCGCAACCTCAGTCGGAGCGGCTGGCAGCACTGGATGCGTTCTGGGCAGGCTGGAAGCAGACCTATCTGCGCGCCGGGTGTGGTGGCGCCTATGTCGACACCTCCGGCGATGAAAAACCCACTTGGGGCGGCAGCGCAACGGACACGCTTACGGTTTCCGAAGCGCATGGGTATGGCATGCTCGCTCTCGTCAAGATGGCCCCGCGCGACCCCGCGGCACAGGCACAATTCGCGGCCATGGTTTCGTTCTACAACGCGCACCCGGCGAGCTCTGGCGCTGGGCTGATGGCGTGGAACCAGACGCGCGATTGCCAAGATGCCGCCGATGGCGGCGATATGTCTGCAACCGACGGCGATCTCGATACGGCTTTGGCGCTCTATCTGGCTGATAAAAAATGGGGTGGCTATCGCCAAGCTTTCGATCGGGCACAGACAGCCATTCTGGAACGTGACGTCACGGAAGACGGCATGATGAGGCTTGGCGACTGGGCCGTTGAAGGGGCGTATGCCCACGCATCACGTTCGTCCGACTTCATGCCGGCAAGTTTCGCCGCCTTTGCTGGGGCCGCAGGCAATCGGTCAGCCCGCTGGTCGGCCATAAGGGATCGTGGTTATCGCGTGTGGGGTCGCATTTCAGAAGACTATGCCGAAGATACTGGGCTCGTCCCTGACTTTCTGGTGGGGTTTCCCGACAAACCTCGGCCCGCAGAAGCCTTTTTTCTGGAAGGGGCAGGCGACGGCCAATTCTCGTGGAACGCGCTTCGGTTTCCCTGGCGTCTCTCGCTCGATTTTATTGAAACGAACGATACGCGTGCGGCAGCGCATCTTAGCGTGATCAACCGCTGGATTCGCAAGGCGACGGGCGATGACCCGTCTCAGATTACGACGTCATATCGGCTCGATGGCAGCATCCCTGAAGATCAATCCACTGGGTCCGCAGCGTTTATTGCCATTTTCTCTGCAGCCGCCATCGCTGGAAGCGGCGATTTGGAAGGCGATCAGCGCTGGATTGATGCCCTCTGGTCGGCGCTTGCTGCCATTCCCATCGAGGATGAGGACTATTACGGCAATACGCTCAAGCTTCTGGCGATGATCGAGCTGGCTGGGCAATGGGATGAGAGGCAGGACTGACCCGATGGCTGGATGACCGGATTGTCTGATGCGGGAGAGCGCTTTTGGGCAGGCGATGATACCGCCGTGTTCCCACAATAATTTAGCTATCAAACGCCGATGTGCCTAATTAAGCTTTTCTGGCTGTGCGCGGACAAAATCCGGGTGGGCTTCGGTCATGGCGGGCAATGATCGAGAGCCTGAACCGGGTGATCTGCAAGACCATCAAACGCAAGGCACCTTGGGTCGTCTGTTCGCCACATCGAATCCTCCGTTTTCCTAACTATAACGGTGGACCAATTCATTGGGGGAGGATCAAGGGGGTATCGAGAGGCCACTCTTGCTTTTAGCCAAAGCGAGCTTCTCCATGCCGTCACAAGATCTCTAGGACAGCGCCCCGTATCCACGCAAGCTGGAATAATCGTGCGAAGACTATAGGAGATTGCGACAAACCTCGCAGCTAGGCTTTAATCAGGGCCTGAGCAAGGGCTTGATCAACGCAAAGATGCGTTACGTAGCCACCGCGAATGGCCGCCAGCACCGCATTCTTGCGCCTGATGCTCCCGGCGATAAGCAATTTTTTGGGTACGCGCTGTAATGCGTCAAAATCTATCGCAATGAGCCGTTTATCGGGCGCAACGCGAACGGGCTCTCCTTCGGCATTGATATAGCGGCAACAGATCACTCCCACCGCTCCTGCATTCCTTGCCGCTTCCAGCTCTTCAGGTGTCGTCATGTGTGCTCGAATCATATGGGTCTGGTCTTGCACATGACCGATGGAAGCAACATACATGTCCAGATTGTTGAGCTTTTCCAGTTGCTGCTTGATTGTTGGCTCATTGCGCAACAATTCTGCGATCTCGTCATTGGACCCGACAGCAGGCGCATGCAATGTCGAACATTGTGCCGACAGCATATTGGCTATCTGGATCGCACAGCGTTCGGAGGCCGGAACAGTGTCTGATCTCATGGAGCCGATCATCTGTCGCACAATCACATCTCTCTTGTGGACCTTAGGCATTTGCTCGGATACCGTGAAAACGGTTTCGCCCCATGCAACCCCGAGTGTTTCTCCCGGCGCGATGATTTCAGCCAATGCAATAGCACCAACGCGGCCCAACTGGCGCAGCATTTCATTTCTTGTAACTTTAGATCCGTCGACACCACTGGTTGAGATGTAAACATCTGTTAGGCCATATTTCTCGCCCAAGTCCTGAGACAGAGACGATCCTGCAAGATATTTACCATCAACCAGAATATCGACCACACGATTCTCGCGTGCCTCACGCAGCATATTGACGATGGTGGCGCGTGAGACATTCATACGCTTCGCAATGTCGTTTTGGGTCAAACCCTCCCCATAATAGAGGAGGGCCACATTTGCGAGCGTTGATTCTTTGTTAAAATATCGTGAGGTTTGGTCTTTGTTCATAAGCTAGCTATTAACAGACTTCTGCCCTGCTTGGCCATAGTTCTTTCTGAACCATTCAAAGCAACGAACAATTTCTTCTTGTGGTAATTCTTCAACGTCCCCGCGCAACATTGCCAGATGCGTGGTCATGGCCGCTTCCTCGAGATACATGGCTACGGACGTGGCTTCTGTCGCGGATTTGCCCATCGTGAAAACGCCATGGGCCTTGACTAGAGCCGCATAGCCACCTTGAGCTGCTTCAAGGATGGCTTCGCCTGTATCCACTTCACCCGCAGTTGCGTAGCGTGAGCAGGGCACATCGCGGCCAATCATGTGGGTAATGGGAGTCAGCACGGCAGGGATACGCTCCCCACGCGCAGCAAAGCTGGTCGCATAGGGCGAATGTGTGTGTGTGATGCCGCCGATATCATCCCTGTTGCGATAGAGATAAAGATGAATGCCAGTATCAACCGATGGCTTCATTTCGCCCTCGATGACGTTGCCGTCGATGTCGATGACCACCATCGTGTCGGGTGTCAATTTTGCAAACTTCACGCCCGATGGCTTGATAACAATAAGCCCTGTCTCTTTGTCGCGGCCGGATACATTGCCCCCCGACCCGACGACAAGATTGTTGCGTGGTAGTTCGTGGTTCTGATCGCAGACTTCTTCTTTAAGTGCTTCAAGCATCACTGGCCTCCTTTGGAATGCCGTGCGGGTAAACGAGAATTTTGAGGGATTTTTCGGCGTCGACCAACATGCGGAAAGCCTCGGCAGAGTCCTTGATGTCAAATCGGTGGGAGATGGCTTCGTCAGCCATGATCCGCCCCGCTTCGAGCAATCGGATGTAACTGTAGGTGTCCGTATGGTCGGAGGAATAGCGCGAGGTGATGGTCACCTGATTGAAATAGGCCTTGTTGCCATCCTGCACCCAATCGGTTTCTGGCGCGAGCGGTGCACCCAGATGCAGGCATCCGCCTTCTTCCACCAGACTTCCCGCAAGCTCCCAAGCGGAGGGGAAGGGGGCGATCACAATAACAGTGTCTGCAAGGCGTCCATTGTTGAGCGCTCTAAGAGCTGCAACCGGATCACTCTCTGTCTTTGGGTTAATCGTGTGCGTTGCTCCAAAGCGCTTGGCCTGTTCAAGGCGCCAATCGGAGAAGTCGAGCGCAATCACCTTGCCTGCGCCAAATATCGGAGCCAGATGGACGAAGCCCTGACCCATGAAGCCGGCCCCAACGACTGCTACTGTGTCGCCGGGCTGAATGTTGCACACTTTAAGGCCTGACATCACACAGGACCACGGCTCGATTGTCACTGCCGCTTCGGTTGAAATGCTGTCCGGCAGTTTGTGGGCATCCATCATCAGATGCTGGGCGGTAACGCGGTAATATTCACAGACGCCGCCCGGATCGAGTTTGGTGGTTGAATAGAAGGGATCTCGCGTGAAATGGCCGCGCCGGGACCAATGGCTGTTCACACGTCCCACATGGTGATTGATGAACAGACGATCCCCAATCGCGAAGTCTGTCACATTGGCTCCTACTTCCACCACTTCGCCAATTGGCTCGTGTCCGAGCACCTTGGGCTTGGATTTCTTGTACCAGGACATAGCCTCGCCGCCACACAATCCGCAGACCAGTGTCTTGAGAAGAACTTCATCGGGTCCGATTTCCGGGATTGGCCGCTCTTCAAGGCGAATGTCGTCAATCGCATAATAGACAGCGGCTTTCATCATGTTGCTCATAGTTCGTCTTTCATCTGTTTTAGCTGCTTTGACAGAAGTCGGGCATTTTCTGAGAGAAGCTTGTACCGTTTGAAAATCTTGCAATAGGCTGCGTGTGCTTCAGCGTTCGGCTCATAGCGCTGGACTTTCTCTTCGCGCTTGACCAAAGACATGACGTCGCCCAGTCCTGCTGCAGCCGCTCCGATGCAGGCTGCCCCCCAAAGCCCCTGATCGGAGGCTTCAGAGACAACAATAGGCACGCCAATCACATCGCTGATGATCTGACACCAAACAGGGTTTTTCGACCCTCCGCCAGTCAGTTGAACAGGTTCGCTCGGCAGGCCCCCTTCCATCTCAAAACAGTGACGCAGGCTCATTGCGCCTCCCTCCAAAACGGCTCGCCCCATGTCAGCTTTTGTGCTTCTTGAGGTTAAGCCTTGAAAGGAGGCGGTCACGCTAGGAGAGACGAAAGGGGCACGCTCACCATTCAAATAGGGCAGGAATGTTACGCCATTTGCGCCTACGGGAACTTTGGTCACAAGTTCATTGAGTTTGGCCGCCACTTCGCCGGGCGTATCGCCACCAAGGCTCAGTGGATGCAGTTCCGTAAACCAGTTAAACGCTGACGCTCCGGTTGTGGGCGCCAGGATTCTTATGATGACATCCGACGTGGCGTGTAGTGCGCTGGCCCCGACGGGGTAGTCTTGCGTTTCTATATGGTCTGTCAAAATGTTGACCACAGCGGTTGTCCCCATGATCATCATGGTCTGGCCGGGTTGGTCCATGCCCATCCCGATGATCATCGCCGCAAGATCCAGTGTCGGTGTCGAAACCGGCAAGCCTTCCGGCAAGCCCGTCGATCGGGCGATCTCAGCGGTCAAGGCACCCAAGGGAGTTGTTGCGCGTTGCGGCTGAAGCAGGTGCTGCTGAATGTCGGAGCAGTCAAGGGCGTCTGTAACTTCGCCGCTGTAAGAGCGAGTGGAGAAGTCAATGAACGGTATGGAGGCATTCGAGAAATCGGTTCCTGCCTGACCGGTCAGGTTCAAGCCGATCCAGTCGCCGCAGGTGAAGATCTTCGAGATCTTGCTGATTGTCTCAGGATCATTTTGCTTTAGCCAGCGCCATAAAGCTCCGGACGTACCGGGCCATAGTGACGTATGGCAGCTCCGACCAACGGCGGCTGCTTTACCAGATGCAACAAGTTGCTCAACATCTGCGGAGGTGCGGGTGTCGTTCCAGAGCATGGCGGGAGCGACTGGCTCTCCGGCCTTATCAACGGCCCAAAGACCGTCGCCTTGTGCGCTGATGCCCAATGAGACGGGAACAACGTCACTGATTTTGCCCGCAATGGATTTCAATGCGTCCAAAACCACTGAAAGGACCGCATTCATGTCCTGCTCAGATTTGCCTTCGCGTCCTGTTACCTCCGGAGCGGATTTCTCCACCATTGCCACTATGTGGCCGGCGGAATCATACGCAGCAGCCTTGATTGAGGTTGTCCCAATATCGAGACCAAGTCTCACAGCTGTCATAAAGCACCTCCCGGACAGCAAATTGTCGAGTTGTATGATGATACAAATGACAAAAATTCGATCACATGTAAAGAAATAAGGTAGAAAAAAGTTGACATGTGTAAAAATATTTTACATGTGTATACTGCACTGTAGTCGAATTGCAGCGCAAGGTCTAGCGTCTGGGAGATTGGAAGATGCGGCCTGAATTGAAATCCATAGGGAGGATAGAATGAAGCTCAAGCTAGTCATTTTGGCATCTGCGGCAGCGATGCTGTTTGCTGGGTCTGCTATCGCTAAAGATTTGAGCCTTGCCGGCAAGCGTATTGGCGTTGCTGTGGTAGGCACGCAGCATTTCTGGGATCGTGAAGCTTTCAATGGTGCCGTTTCCAAAGTAAAGGAACTCGGGGGTGAAGTTGTCCCGGTTGATGGTGGCCGCGATAACCAGGTGCACGCCGACAATCACGACATCTTGCTCACCAACAAAGTTGATGCTGTCATCTCCATTCTCGGTGATGCCGCAGTAGAGCCCAAATTCAAAGCACTCAAGGAAGCTGGTATCCCGGTCTTTACCGTTGATCACCCATCTCCATATTCGGTGAACAACACCACGTCCGACAACTACTATATGGGAACAACCATCGGCCGCTTCATGGCTGATGCCATTGGTGGCAAGGGCAAGGTCGCTGTTTTCAATGCGTTCGAGAAAGCGCTGCGCATTTGCGGCATCCGCACGGGTTTGTGGAAGTATGTTCTTCAGGATTATCCTGAAATCGAAATCATTCAGCCAGAGCTCGCTGAAGCTTACGCAAACGCGCCCGAAGATGCGCGCAAGAAAACCCTTGATCTGCTGAGCCAATATCCAGAAGGCACCCTTGATGTGATCCATGTTGGGTGTTGGGATCAGCCCGCCATTGGTGTGGTTCAGGCACTTGAAGAAACCGGCCGGACCGATGTTTTGGTAACCGCACTGGATGGTGGCCCGGATACTCTGGAAATCATGGCCGAAGAAGGTAGCCCATTCGTTGCCAACGTTGCCCAGCAGCCGAACAAAATTGGCGGAACAGCCGCAGAGAATGTTGCTCGTTACTTTGCTGGCGAAACCCTGCTTCCGCAGACATATGTGGACGTTGTTCCAGTCAACGGACGCGAGGAAGCCAAGAAAGCCTACGAAGCATTGGGCTACGGTAAGATCGACTAATCATCGTTCCTTCTTGACACAAAGAATCGGTGGCTGATGTCTATCAGCTGCCGATTACCAGAATATCCAAATGGGAGGATTAGGTCGTGTCTGATTTCGCTCTTGAGATGCGAAACATCACCAAAGAATTTCCCGGTGTTCGCGCGCTTGATGAAGCGAGCTTGTCTATCAAGCCCGGTGAAATTCATGGTCTCGTTGGAGAAAACGGCGCTGGCAAATCTACAATCATCAAGGTTCTTGCCGGTGTCTATAAACCAGAAGCGGGACAAGTGGATGTGTTTGGCCAAGCTCTTCCAAAGGGTTTTGACCCAACAGCTGTTCATGCTGCGGGTGTGCGTTTCATCCATCAGGAACTGCACTTGGTGCCGCATTTTACCGTTGCTGAATCCGTCTTCATGGCTCAGGAGAAGTCCGATTGGAAAGGACTGAAGTTCCCAGAGATGCGCAAGAAGACCGAAGATTTTCTTCGGGAGAAACTTGCGGTGACTATTTCCGGTAAGCGCTTGGTTCGGGATCTGAGCACTGCTGAACGCAAGCTCGTCCAAATTGCGCGCGCGCTGATTGATGATGAAGCCAGAATCGTGGTCTTTGATGAACCGACGGCACCGCTTGCGAGCGGCGAGGTTGAGACATTGATGAATGCGATTGCGCAGCTGAAAGCATCCGGAATTTCAATTCTTTATGTCTCCCACTATCTCGATGAGATTACCGACATTTGTGATCGCGTAACCGTCTTTCGCCAGGGTAAGAATGTCGCCGTATTTGACGAAATTTCCAAGGCGAGCGGTCAAGAGCTGGTCTCTGCCATGGTTGGCCGTGATTTGGGCTCGCTTTATCCGGACAGTGACAGAGTTCCGGGAAGTCCCGTGCTAGAATTGAAAGATTTCGGCGATGGTGACAGCTTCCGAAATGTCAATCTGTGCGCTCGCCGTGGACAGATTTTAGGAATTGCAGGCCTTATCGGTTCCGGCCGTCAGGAACTGATTGATTGTATTTATGGTCTGCGGAGCGCCAATGAAGGCAAGATGTTCCTCAATGGCTCCCAGATCTCAATTCGCAACGCAGCGCAGGCTGTGAAAAATGGTGTTGTGCTGGTTCCAAGGGATCGCCGACAAGACGGCTTGGTTTTGCCCATGACCGTCACCGAAAATGTGACGTTGGCAACCTTGGATCAGGTCTCCTCTTTCGGACTGGAAAATCGGAGTGCGTCCAAGGCATCGGCGCAAAAGCAGATCAAGGATCTGGACATCCGGACGCCTTCCGCAGACACCGTGACGCGATTGCTCAGCGGTGGCAACCAACAGAAAGTCGTTCTGGGGCGGTGGCTGGCCAAGGACGCAAAAGTATTCATTCTTGATGAACCAACGGTCGGTGTTGATGTTGGTGCGCGCGTCGAGATTTACCAATTGATCGAGCAATTGGCAGCCAATGGAACGACGGTGATTGTGTCTTCTTCCGACCCGGCGGAACTTATCGGCATCTGCGATCAGATTGCTGTTTTGATGCGTGGTGAAATAACGCACGAGGTTGAAACAGACGGCCTGACGGTTGATCGGTTGGTCGCAATTACGACTGGTGCAGAAAAAAGGGAGGATCTCGCAAATGCAAGCTAATGCGATCAGAGGAAATATCCTCGGCGAGGTCATTGGTGCAGCGCCCGTAATGATTTTTGCGGTGCTTCTGATTTACATCGGAATGAACGCGCCGAATTTCATGACACTGATTAACTTGAAGCTGATCTTGATGCAGAGCCTGCCAATCGTGCTGGTGTGCGTTGGACTGTCTGCCGTCGTGATGGCAGGTGGCGATGATGCTGTCTCCGGCGGTATTGACCTCTCAATTCCCGCAACATGTGTTTTGTGTGCAGGGATCATAGCCAGCACGATCACGACTGGTACGCCGCTCATTCTGGCGGCACTCTATGCATTGGTCGCAGCCTTGATCGTTGGATCGATAAATGCCTTTCTTGTCACCCGTGTTGGTATGACGCCCCTGTTGACGTCGCTGTCCATGTTTGTTGCCGTTGTCGGGGTGAACAAGGTTGTCACCCAAAGTCGCCGCATCAACGTGAACAACGAAACCATCCTCTCTTTGCGAGATGGAGCGGTGTTTGGCGTGCCTATCGGCATATGGGTTGTTGGCCTCGTTGTTTTGGTTGGTTATCAGTTGATGCACCGAACCAAGTGGGGGCTCAACATGCAGGCGGTTGGCGGAAGCCGGGATGCGGCAGAAATATCTGGCCTCAATACCAACCGCCTGTTTGCACAGTCCTTTGTTATCGCAGCGATCCTTGGCTTTATAACCAGCTTCTTCGTGATCGCCAGAGGTTCGGGCATTTCACCCGGCGTGCAAGACAATCTGATGCTGGAAATGGTGCTGGCCACATTCCTAGGCGCCGCTTTCTCACCGCGCAGGGTCGTGACGATGTGGGGCGCTGTTCTGGGGGCGGTCCTCGTTGCTGCCATCTCCATCGGCTTCAAGTCGATGGGCGTGAATGTCTTCTGGACCGGCCTCATCAAGGGGTCAATGATCGTCGTTGTCGTTGCAATGGGAGCCATTTCCCAGAGGGTACAACGATGAGTACTTCTTCCATTCCAGGCAAGGTGAATAAAGTGAACTTTCCCAATCTAAAAAGCACCTTTGTAAGATATGGCTTTGTCGTCGTTTTCGTATGTTTCTTCCTGTTCTTTGCCGCATGGAATCCTGTGTTTGTGCAAGCTCAGAACCTGACCAACATCTTTGAAGCATCATCGATTTTGGTGATTCTGGCGCTGGGGATGACGTTGGTTGTCGCGACCGGCGGCATTGATCTTTCGGTCGGGATTGCCCTCGACTTCGGTGCAGCCTTCTCGGTGGTCGCCATGAAATCCTACGGGATGGACTGGTGGAGTGCTTCGTTGATCGGCATTGCTGGCGGAAGCCTCGTGGGCATGTTGAACGCGGCGCTTGTTGTTGGATTGAAGATCAGTCCGTTTTTGGCGACTTTGAGCACCTTCTTTATCGGTTCGTCCGTTCAGCGCATTTTCACCAATGGTGGTGGCCCGATCTCTCACCGGCGGATGCCGATTGAATATCGCAATCTGGCTCAAGGCGAGATCTATGGAATTCCGACTGAAATTGTCATCGCTGCCGTTGTTGCGATCATCTATTTTATCATTCTTGAGCGTTCCATTTGGGGACGGCAAATTCACGCAATGGGCATGCAGAGATCGGCGTCTATTGTTGCTGGTCTGCGCGTGAACAAGCTGCTGGTCATATGCTTTATCGCAGCATCTGCCACATGCGCTATTGCGGGCTTGATTGCTGCTGCCAACCTCAGAATGTTCACGCCGCTGGCTGGCTTTGCCTATCTTCTGGATGCGATTGCTGCGGTGTTTATCGGTGCTGCCCTTCATCCGCGTGGGCGACCGAATATACCGGGAACTGTGGCCGGTGTTCTGTTTCTGGGTATGGTTGCCAATGGCCTGAATTTGATGGGCCTCAACTTTAACACCAAGGATGCCTTGTCAGGGATCATCCTTGTCTCGGCTCTTGCACTGGCGGTTGCACAAAGGAAAATGCGCTGACAGTCAGGAGATGGCGTCGTTTCTTACTCCACCCCGTTTGAAGCGCACCACCCTCTCCCAAGGCTAAACCCCCGGACGTTGTCCGGGGGTTTTTCGTCGCTTGATAAAATTGCGAAATTGGAAGAGGTCGATTTACGTGCTCAAGATTGGCGGTTTGTCTATCGTCAAGGCAGGAAGCGCTCCCTGCCACGCCTCGATGCGGACGAGCGCGGTGTGTGCCATGTTCCCTTGAGAGAGATTGGAGCATCCTTGGTCCTTGGTCAGAACGTTTGGATTGCCGTGCACTTCTATGGCGATGCCATTCACAATTTGAGGATCAAACCAGGCCCCCGTGGCAAGTGACACACAATCAGGCCGGATATCATTGCAATATCTCAAGCCCGCAAGGCAGGAGCCACGTTCATTGAATATCCGCACAATTGATCCGTTTTCCAAGCCTCTGGCTCTTGCTGTTTCGGAATGGATGTAAGCTGGCTCTCTCCCCTCGATCTTGTCGGCAAGCGCTTCAGACCCTCTGTCATTTTGTGAGTGAAGGCGCGTGTCTGGCTGCCCTGATATCAAGTGGAGTTCGTCATTCTCTGCGCTCAGCAAGCTCTCGCATGGCTCGAGCCAGGACGGATGGGGAGGGCAATCTGGAAGAGCCATGCCCTTGATCGTCTTATTGAAAAGAGTGATTTTGCCGCTCTCTGTTTTGAGGGGGTGGGTTTCAGGATCGGCGACAAACGTCTCAAGGGCGATCCGACGGGTCTCCGAGTTTGGCACATCGAACCGCCCATTGTCGCGGAACGCCTCAAAAGAGGGAAGCTCAAACCCTTCTGATGTTGCCAATCGCTGACAATCGGTCCAGATTTTGCGCAACCAATTGTCTTGATCACGGCCTTCGGCAAATTCTTCTTCAAACCCCAGTTCCTTTGCCAGCAGGCTGAAGATCTCAAAATCGCTCTTTGACTGCCCGAAAGGCTCAAAAAGCTGCGACATGAACAGCAATGTGCTGTCACGCCGGTTGATCATGATATCTTCGCGTTCCAAAGGGGTGGAGGCCGGAAAAACAATGTCGGCTCTTCTCGCCGTTGCGGTCCAGCTATGATCGTTGACAATGATCGTTTCCGGCTTGGCCCAGCCGGTTTCAAGTCTGTTCAGGTCCTGGTGGTGATGGAATGGATTGCCGCCAGCCCACCAGACGAGCTTGATGTCGGGATAGGTTCTGTCCTCTCCGTTGTATTGGTATGATCCTCCCGGGTTGAGCAGCATATCTGCAATGCGAGCCACAGGGATGTAATCGGATACGGGATTGTTGCCTTGTGAAACGGATGGCCAGGATATGTGGCGGGTAGGGCGGCCCACTGGCGAGGTTGAGCCATAGCCAAACGCAAAGCCTGTTCCGGCTTTCCCGATTTGGCCTAGTGCACAGGCCAATGCGAGCCCGGCCCAAAGGGGTTGCTCGCCATGATCCCCGCGTTGAATCCCCCAGGACATGGCGACCATACTCTTCTTGGAAGCAAGCTCCATCGCCAACGTTCTGATCTGTATGGCGGGCAGATCGCAAATGGAGGCAGCCCATTCCGGTGTCTTGGGTTGCCCGTCCTTGCCATGCCCCATGACATAGCTCTTGAACGCGTCCCAACCGCTGGTGCAGCGCGCAAGGAAATCCTCGTCTGCCTTCCCTGTCTCAACAAGCACAAAGATCAAGGCGAGCAGCAAGGCAGTGTCGGTGCCCGGGCGGATCGATAGCCATTCGGATTCTTCAAGATCGCTTTTCTTTGGTGAGACATTGACCAGTTGGACACGGCGGTCTTGTAATGTCTTGAGCCAACTGGGGACCTCATGTTTGGACGTGCCTGCCGAGGCAATCTGTGCCGTACGGCTGGAAATGCCGCCAAAGACAAGCAGCAGCTCGCAGTGATCCGCAACCAGAGGCAACGAGGTCATTTCATCCTGAAAGGCACGGTTGCTCAGTCCCAGCACGTGGGGAAAGAGAACTTCGGCGGCTGCGTGGGAATAGGTTTCGCGGGTTCCCACAAATCCCCCGGCCATATTCAGGAACCGCCGCAACTGACTCTGGGCATGGTGAAAGCGACCGGCACTGGACCATCCGTAGGACCCTCCGAAAATCGAGCCATTGCCATGGTTTTCTCTGATACGCTGCACTTCTCGCGCAGCCAACGAGACGGCTTTCTCCCAGCTGACTTCGACATATTTATCGTTGCAGCGATTTTTGCCGCCGTCACGCTCCAACCAACCCGCTCGGATGGCGGGTTGTCGGATGCGGCTATTCTGATCGCGCGCGGCACTCTGCCAACCTTTCCCGATGCGGGAAGGGGATGGATCATCCGCGATAGGCCGCAAGTTCTTGTCGTCAATTTCGTAAGCGCCCCAATGGGCTGCGGTATATTTCATAGATTATAAATGCAGATCAAGGATCACCTTGATCTGCACTTCCCCTGGGTTTGGTTTGCGCGAAAGGGCGGTTTCAAATTCCTCAAGCGGATAGCGGTGGGTGATGCAGGCATCGCCATTGATCAGGCCGCGTGCCATCAGGTCGAGAGCTGAGGCGTAGGTGAAGGGGGCAAGGTGACCGCCAAGAATGTTCAACTCCTTGAACTCGCCGAATATGTTGAGATCGACCGCAACCTTGTCCTTATAAACCCCAAAGACAACGATCGTGCCGCGCTTGCGGATCAGTTCCAGACCTCTGGTGAAGGCGGATGTCTGTCCTGATGCTTCCAGATAAACATCGGCACCGCGTCCCCCTGTCAGATCCCCAATCGCCTGATCCAGCTTCGGATCATCAGGATGGAATGCAAGATCGGCCCCAAGTGTTTTTGCCAGCTCGCGTTTGGCTTCTCCGGGATTGACCAGAATGAGCTTTCGTGGGGTTTTCAGCCGTGCTGCTTGCAGCATACCCATGCCAATCGGACCGGCTCCGGATACGACCACTACATCTTGAAACTGGATGTTGGCCCGTTCCACGCCATGGATGGCGTTGGCCAATGGTTCGGTAAAGCAGGCAGCGGCATTGGGCAGACCATCGGGGACCTTATGGACCACGCAATCGGCTGGATAGAGCATGTAATCTGCCCAAGCACCATCGAGCGTCGCGCCCAGCACATCCATCTTGTCGCTAAGATGATAGAGCCCACGCTGGCGGAAGAAATCATTCCCATAGGTGATGTTAAGCTCTGCAATGGCACGATCGCCAACTTTGACAGCGTGGCGTTCTCCGGCCCCTTCACCAAGTTCAACCACTGTGCCGGTGAATTCATGGCCGGGTATGAACGGGAATGGCAAATCCCATGGCGCCGTTGCGTCATACATGGCGCGATCCGCAGCACATATGCCTGACGCGTCGACTTTCACCAGAATTTCACCGGGGCCGGGTTCGGGTATCGGATGCTCGGTGGTCAAGCGGTGTTGGCCACCATATCCGTGGCACTGTACAGCGCGCATTATCTTCCGTGTCATATGTTCCTCCAAAGGCTCTTTCATATCGATTTTTTTGTTCTCACAAAAATCTTCCTTGATTTTTACATATGAATATAATATTGACAATTGTAAAATTAGAGGAGATTGCTATGCGCAATGAGAAAACGACGGAAGAGGTAGCTCTCGGCATTCGTCGTCGTGTGTTTGAACACACGATGCGGAACAATGGTGGCTATTTGAGCCAGGCATGTTCTGCCGCCGAGCAATTGGCCTGGTTGTATAACGAGCAGCTCAATCTGGGTGCACCGACGCTTCCAGCCATCCCGAAACCTTTTGCCGGCGTGCCGTCCGCTGACAATCCCGATTATCACACGGGCGCTGGCTATAACGGCCCTGCGACACCGGAATTTGATCGTCTCTTCATCGCACCGGCCCATTACGCGCTGGTTGCCTATGCCACGCTGATCGAAGTGGGGCGTATGGATGAAGAGGGCCTCAAGATGTTCAACAAGGATGGCTCCTCTGTCGAGATGATCGGAGCCGAGCATTCGCCGGGCATGGAAGTGCATAACGGCACGCTAGGCGTCGGGTTCTCCACCGCTGCCGGTCTTGCCTATGGCCGTCGCCTTAAGGGTGACACCGGCAAGACATGGGTCTTCATGTCTGATGGCGAAGTGGAAGAAGGCCAGACCTGGGAAGCGGTTCAGGCGGCACGGTTCCACCGCATCGACAATCTGTGTGCGATCATGGATGTCAATGACCAGCAATGCGATGGCGCCATGTCATCGGTGATGGAAGTGGGCGATATCCGCCGGAAGTTCATCGAGTTCGGCGCGGTGTGCGTTGAAGTGGACGGTCATGATCTTGACGCCATCCGTCAGGCATCAAACGAGCCGCATGAGGGGCGTCCCCTGATCATCATGGCCCGGACCTCTCCGTTCAAAACCATGAATATTCTGGAAGAGCGGTTCCCGCGTCTCCACTATGTGCGCTTCAAATCCGAAGAAGAGCGCGCCCGTTTCAACGTTTCGATTGCGGCAGACCTTGGTGTCGAGCCCGTCGATTACAGCCATTAAGGAGGCCTCATCATGGTTGAAATGGTTAGCCGCCCCTATGCCAGTTCTTTCGAGAAATTCGCAGCCGGCAATCCCGACATTCTGTGTCTGTCTGCCGATCTGACGTCATCCTGCGAGGTTGACGGGTTCCGGGATCGGCATCCGGACCAGTTTCTCAGCCTTGGTATGGCCGAGCAGAATATGCTCAGCTTTGCCGGTGGTCTGGGCCTTGCCGGGTTCCGTCCCTTCATTCACACCTTCGGCGTCTTCATGTATCGCCGTCCCTATGACCAGTTGATGGCCTCCATTGCTTACCCCCGCAGAAAAGTACGGCTGATGGGCTTTTTGCCCGGGGTGACGACACCCGGCGGCATGACCCATCAGTCGATCGAGGATATCTCGGTCATGCGCTCGATCCCCAATATGACCATTTTGGAGACCGGCGACGCGACAGAGGTGGAATCCATTTGCGAGGCCGCTGACAGCATCGATGGACCGGTCTGGTGCCGGGTGCTGCGTGGCTCTGTGCCGCGTCTGTTTGATACCCCCATCAAGGTGGGTGAGATGCGCGTTCTGTCCGAAGGCGATGATATTCTGGTTGTCACGGCCGGCATCACCACCGAAGAAGCCATGCGGGCGCGCTCTGCGCTCAAGCAGGCCGGGCTTTCCATCCGCCATCTGCATCTGCACACGATCAAGCCGTTCGATGCCAAGGCATTGCTTGACCATATCGGCTCGGTCAAGCACGGGGTGATTACGCTGGAGAACCATGTCACCGAAGGCGGCATTGGCTCACTGGTTGCCGAGACCATGGCGGATGCCGGTGTTGGCAAGCGTCTCATTCGTCTGGGCCTCAAGGACACCTATGCCCATGGCGGATCACGGCCCTATCTGATGCGCTATTATGGTCTTGATGCCCTGGCACTCGTCAGGGGCATCGAGGATCTGATGGGGCAACAGTTCGGCATCACCGAAGACGACCTTGATACAGCCCGCGTAGAAGATGTCCACTCCCTCGTCAAGGCTGAGGCACTCTAAAGCCTCAGCGATGTGGCTGTAAAGTGACAGGTTTCTTCGTCAATTGAACCATAAAAGCCCCGCCATCATGGCGGGGCTTTTTCGTTTGGTCTCATCTGCAGCCATCAAAATGACAGGGTTCGTCAAGAAGCAAGACAGACCTAACTCAGGCCTTCAGTCATATGCAGCCCATAATGCACATTGCGTCCGAGTATTTCGGCAAACAAAAACAGCAACGCGCAAAGGAGGGTGACAAAAAGCCCCCCGCCAGCTGTAGTGAAAAGCAGCCAAAGCAAGCAGGCTGCGCACAGCAAGATAAACCGGACGGACATAAGGGCCTTATATGCAGGAAACACAGTGTCCCCCGAGCGCAGGGCGGTCTTGATGTAGGGGAGGGCTCTTGCTTGCAAGACTGTGGTTACTGCGGAGACTGCAATTGCGCAAATGGTCATGACCAAAGGACCGATTTTCAAAACCTCGACGTCACTGCATCCGGTTGCCTTAAATAAAATAGCCGCCATGATGCTGCCTCCAATGAGAATGGATGCGATAAAGTGCAAGGGAGTGAAAATCGTGTTCCATGTTGGAACGGTGCGCAGCATGTAAAGCGCGACCATATTATACATGAAGGCCAAACTCAGCAGAAATGTAATGGAAAGGGCAATCGGCAAGAGGAGCACGGGCAGGAAGGACACCTGCGACAAAAGCCAACTCAAGCCCCCAAAGGCCGCCGAGGCACTTCCAAAAACGATTTCGTTGGAAAATGGCGATCGTCCAAATCGGAAGATGGCGTTTATACCTCGCAATGGCCTGCCAAGATGCAAACTGGCAATTCCGAAGGAGAGTCCAAGAGCGATCCATATCGCGAGCATTCCCGTCAGTAAGGAGCCTTTCTGGTCCGGCGTAAGATCAACCAGGGAGAGGGCGATCAGACACCACCAGAAGGCTCCTATTGCTGACTGCGCCAACACGGTGAAAACCATCAATGGCCATTCTTTCCAAACAATCATGGTCATACCTCCTTGGGATTGCCAAGCAAACCAGAATGGTCATCCGTGGCGCGGGCCGTTCGACCGGGCGTAATCGTGAGATTGGGGTCAGTGAGCGTTGCAGCTGGCAGAGGAGCGATAGAGGCTTGGTTTCCATATTTCGCTCGAAGCTCGTCAATGGGACCAAAATCAAGCGCGCGTAGTGGGCAGGATTCCACACAGACGGGTTGCAGCCCGAGCGAAATCCTTTCAGCGCATCCGTTGCATTTGGTCATGATCCCCTTACGTTCATCATATTGGGGGGACCCATAAGGACAGGCCATCTCGCAAGACTGACACCCGATGCAGACATCCTCGTTTACCGATACCAGCCCGTTGTCTTCCTGCTTGTACATCGCCCCGGTCGGGCAGATCGAAACACAAATCGGATCCGAGCAATGATTGCAGGAAATTGACAGATAGTAGGCGAAGACATCGTTGGTCCAGCCATCGTCCGTTTTTTGCCAACCGCCGCCTGTGAATTCATAGACACGGCGAAAATTGATATCGGCGGGCAAATCTTTGTAATCCTTGCAAGCAAGCTGACAGGTCTTGCAACCGGTGCAGCGGGATACGTCAATGTAAAATCCATATTCCTGCTTCATGTTCAGACCTCAAGCTTTTGTCACTTCAACCAGATTGGTGTGTTGCGGATTGCCTTTTGCCAATGCCGTGGGCCGCTGGGATGTCAGGCTGTTTACAGATCCGGCAATGTCATTCCCGCTCTCGTCGGTTTTGTGCCAGATGCCCTGCTCCAGAGCAACGACACCGGGCATGATGCGCGGCGTGATTTTGGCTTCGATGAAGGTGTAGGCCCGTTTGCTCTGGATCCGCACCCTGTCGCCATCTTTGATCCCTCGATCCTTTGCATCGATCGGGTTGATCCAGAGATTATCGGTGACGGCCTGACGCAGCACTTTGACATTGTGATAGGTGGAATGGGTTCGCCCCTTTGGATGGCGTCCGAACAGTTGCAGAGGGAAGGTCTTGCGTGCGTCTCGATCCTCATAGCTCTCCCAGGCGGCCGTATATTCAGGCAGCGGGGTGATGACGTCGCCTTCAGCAAGCTCCCAGGTGCGGGCAATGTCTGCCAGTTGTTCGGAGTAGATCTCAATCTTCCCACTTGGTGTGCGAAGAGGATGAGCCTTGGGGTCAGAGCGGAAGTCTGCGAGGCCAACCTTTGTTTCCTCCGGGGCGCTGCGCTTGATCATGCCCATTGTACGCGCCGTCTTCAGATCAGGAAGATCCGGGTCACTTTTGCGCATGCGTTCGTGGGCTTCCTTGAGCCATTTTTCGAGTGTCTTGTTTTCGGTGAATACTTCCTCGACCCCGAGTTCCTTTGACAAAAGCGTGCAAACGTCCCAGGCCGACTTGCACTCATACATCGGGTCGATGACAGGCGACAAGTAGATCGGCCCTCCCATCTCCCCAACTGCATAGCCGTTTTCGATGATGTCGCTGGTTTCAAAGTTTGTGACATCCGGCAGCAATATGTCGGCGAATTTGGCGCTGGGGGTTAAATGGGTGTCGATAACCAGAATGAATTCGCATTGCGATTCATCTTCAAGGATCTCTTTGGTCTTCTTGATGTCCGAGTGCTGATTGATGAGGGCGTTGCTGGCATAGTTCCAAATGAACTTGATCGGGTTTTTCAGCTTCTCGGCCCCTTTGATGCCGTCCGCCAGAGCGGTCATTTTGGGGCCTCGTGTGACCGCATCGGTCCACAGAAAGCAAGGGATGGTGGCCTTGACCTTATTCTCCGGGATCGGCAGGAGAGGAACCGGATAGGTGTAATTTCCGGGCTCTTCGCCAAGATTGGTGCCCGGCAACCCAATGTTGCCGGTCAAAATGGGTAACATGCAGATGGCGCGCGCGGTCTGCTCGCCGTTGACCTGCCGCTGAGGTCCCCAACCTTGGGCAAAGAAGATCGGATCGGTTTGGCCAATCTCCCGCGCCAGACGGACAATCCTGTCTGACGGGATGCCGGTGATCTCAGCTGCCCATTGGGGCGTTTTTGCCACTTTGTCGGGCCCGCTGCCCAGAATATAGTCCTTGTATGATCCGTTCTTGGGAGCGCTTTTGGGAAGCGTTTTGGCGTCATAGCCGATGCAGTGCGTGTCCAGAAATGCCTGATCAACAAGCTCTTCCGTTATCAGAATATAGGCTATGGCGTTGACCAGCGCAGCGTCGGTGCCCGGGCGTATCGCGATCCACTCGTCTTCTTTGCCCAACATGCTATCGGTATAGATGGGGTCGATAAAAATGGTACGGACGCCATCCGCACGCATGCGCTCGGCGATCTGATAGACCTCACCGCCGCCACTCATCCGCGTTTGAGCGGGATTGTAGCCAAAAAAGACGCACAATTTGGCATTGCTGATTTCTGTGCTCAGGCTGCGGTGGTCAACATAATCCTCGCCATAGGTGTATGCGAGGGCGCACTCGATCTGCCCTTTGCTATAGGTGTTGTGATAGCCAAGATAGCCGCCAATCGTGCTCAGAAATCGATAACAGCATCTCTCGCCATTGAAATTATAGCCAACGGTGCCAGTGCCATACTGGTAGTAGATGGCATCATTGCCATACGTGTCGATGGTGTGTCTGAGAGTGTCAGAAATCGTTTTGATTGCTTCGTCCCAGCTGATGCGTTCGAATTTCCCCTCACCGCGTTTGCCAACGCGCTTCATGGGATATTGAAGCCGGTCTTCGGAATATACCCGGTGTTTGGCTGAGCGGCCCCTCAGACACGCACGAACCTGATGCTGGGAGAAGCGATCCTTGCCCGTGGCCCCATTGTCTTCCTGCGTGATCCAGCGGATCTTGCCATCAACCACATGGCATTTGAGGGGGCATCTGCTGCCGCAATTGACCACACAGGCATTCATGACCTCGCGCTCTTGTGTTCCGACAATAGAGCAGACGGTCTTTTCGGTACGGTGCCATGGAAAGGAATAGGGCAGGGACGCGCTCATTTCATCGAGCTTACTCTTCAAGAAATTGGTGAGGTTGGCCATCATCATCCCAGTCATTTCAGCTGATGTTTGATCAGAATGACTGGAAATCTAGTTTCATATTCAAGTTAAAGATATGACTAATGTCAAAAAATATGACTAATGTACATTTTCGCAGCGGGAGACCAAAGAGTGATCTGGGGACCGCCGTGCTCTGGCATCCTTGGTTCAAGATCCCGGTAGCTTGTGCCGTATCTGCAGTCCCAATGGCCTGTCTGCAAGACCACATCACCCCGAAAAATTGCGCCACTTGAAGCCTTTATGTATGGCCGCGAACAGGTGTTGCTCGAATGACTTCCGAACCCAATGCCTGAATTCAGGCACACCAATCCACTGCCCGTAAAATGTATATTATCGGGCTGGTTATATTTCCAAGTAACAGATGGTAGTCTCGGCAGAATTACAGAAAAGAAAGTCCTGATATAAACGCAAGACGATCAGTTCTATAAGATAATTAGTTGTTCAGTCCCGGCATTTGATGGATTGGATTTAGGTTGAACCTTTTTGGTTCTTGTGTCCATTGTTTGCAAATGAACTCATATGGCGTTAGGCCCTTGAGTGTTTTGAGCCGTCTTGCATAATTGTATGCGTTGATGAAGTCATCGAGATGAGCGACGAATTGTTCAACCGCGCTCCACAAACATGCGCGATGTGATTGATGCAATCCTGTATGTTGGTGGCAGCGGTTACCAATGGCGGATGATGCCGAAGGATTTTCCTCCCGTCTCTACCGTGCGCGGATATTTCTATGCCTAGCGAAATACAGGCCTTTGGACAAAGGTCAATCATATTCTGGTCATGCAGTGTCGTGAACTGGAAGGGCGAGAAGCCAGCCCGACGGCTGAGCGGGGCCAAAACATTCTTCCTTCCCTTCAACAAAGGTCACGGCCACGGCGCAGGCAATCCGCCGAATGAAAACAACTACCGCACGGCGTATCTGTGGGAAGAAGTGCTGACCAAGGATATACGGGTGTGCTCTGACGGTGGATGGCATGCTTCGGGCGGCGCAATTGCTCTTGAATGAATTCAGCATGAGCGTATCGCCCGCTGATCGCACCGGGATCAAGGTTGAAGCCGCGCCGGGGCGCAACAGATTTATGGATCTGATCAATGGCTAAATCGGATCGCGTGATCCGGTTTATTGAAATGCTGACCAACACCAAGGGGCCAGCAGCCGGAACGCCCTTTTTGTTGCGTGACTGGCAGAAGGACATAGTGCGCGGGATCTATGATCCGCAAACAGAAGACAATCGCCGCAGGGTGCGTCATGCCCTGATCACCATGCCGCGCAAGAATGGCAAGACCGAGCTTGCGGCGGGTTTGGTGCTCTACCACCTTTTGGCAGATGGCGAGATCAATGGCGAGGTCTATTCCGCCGCCGCGAACCGCGATCAGGCTGCGCACATTTTCAATGTGGCCGCAGCCATGATCCGGGCTGATCCCGATTTATCCTCTCTGGTCAATATCATCGAAAGCCAAAAGCGGATTGTGCATTATGCAAGCGGCTCCTACTACAAGGCGCTTTCCTCTGATGCTAAGTCGAAGCACGGCTTTAACGCGTCCTGCATTGTCTATGATGAGCTGGCACAGGCACCGAACCGAGAACTTTATGACGTGCTGGTCACGTCTACCTCTGCCCGAGCCCAGCCCTTGACAGTGGTAATCAGTACCACCAGTTCCAACCCTTCAAGCGTTATGTCCGAATTGGTCGATTATGGCCGCAAGGTCAAAGACGGGGTGATTGAAGATCCGACTTTCTATCCGGTGATTTATCAAGCGCCGCTCGATGCCGATCCTTGGGATGAGGACACATGGTTTGCCTGCAATCCTGCTTTGGGTGATTTCCGATCGCTTGAAGAGATGCGGGAACGGGCCGAGAAGGCTAAACACATTCCGTCAATCGAATCGTCGTTTCGCAATCTCTATCTCAATCAGCCGGTGGATGCTGACGAGCGCTTTTTGTCTTCCGGGGATTGGGACGCCTGTTCGGCTTCTGTTGATCCTGAAGCCCTGATCGGGCGGCGCTGCTTTGGTGGTCTGGACCTGTCCAGCACGCAAGACCTGACGTCACTCATGCTGGTCTTTCCCGATGACAATAACCCGCCCAACTATGATGTGTTGTGCTGGTTCTGGTCGGCCGGTGATACCTTGCGCGAGCGCGGAGAGCGTGACCGTGTGCCTTATGCTGTCTGGCGTGATCAAGGCTATCTGGAAGCCCCAAAGGGGCGAGCCATAGACAAGCGGGCTGTTGTCTTCCGCATGGCCGAGATTGCCAGCCGCTATGATGTGCAGGGGATCGCTTTTGACCGCTGGCGGATGAAAGACCTGAAGCGCTTACTGGCTGACGAAGGGATCGAAGTCCCTCTTTTGGATTGGGGCCAAGGCTTCAAGGACATGGCTCCCGCTGTGGATGCCTTGGAGACAGCGGTTCTCAATGGACATATTCGCCATGGTGGTCACCCTGTCTTGCGCTGGAATGTCTCGAATGCCTCCATCACCATGGACCCGGCCGGAGCAAGGAAGATCGACAAAGCGCGAAGCATTGGCCGCATTGATGGCCTGATTGCGCTCACTATGGCGATTGGTCTTGCTGTCCGATCACAAGAACCACTTCGCAGTCCCTATGAAGAGGGACGGCCTGAAGGCTTCCTTTTCCTCTGATCTTCTGATCCTTTCCCATAGCTGTCACGACTGTAACAACTGTAGCTAATGCGGTTGTTACAGAATTACGCCTTTGTTTTCAGCGCGGTAGCAACTGTAACGCCCGTAACAACCATAAATGTAGTGTATAGGTAACGCTCTGGGCTTTGCGCTTTTGCCTGTTTGGCTTGTCCAGCCTGTAACGACTGTAACAACTCCATGAGTGTGAGTTGTTACAGAAATAAGCCTTTAATTTCAGTCGTGTATCAACTGTAACAACAGTAACAACCACTATATATGCAATCTCTCCGCAAACTGGCTCGTGCCTGTTTCCGTGCTGTTCACCAGAGGGGGGGTGTTTGAATTTATGAGAGACCGTCCGGGACCGTTGAGGCTCTATAAACGTAAAGTTTCGAGGGTTTTGGGAAAAATGGGGGATTATTCAGCTGAGTCACAGGGCAAGAATAATGCAAAATTTCTGGTGACTCATTGGTGACTCGGATTGTTTCACCATCTTCTAAAATATCGCTAAGTCTTTGAAAAGATTGGTGCACCCGACAGGATTCGAACCTGTGGCCTCTGCCTTCGGAGGGCAGCGCTCTATCCAGCTGAGCTACGGGTGCTTGGCGCTGATGGGTGGATTGTGGGCGCAATGCCGGTTCACGATCCTGTCGCGCGAAGATATGTCGGACTTCTTAGCTGATGCGTTGCGATGGTGCAATGGGAAAAGACAGTGATTTTCGTTGCTTTGTGCATATTGCCGGGTGGGAAGCGAGTCAGGCATCCCATCCCGGTGACAGGGTGATTGTGCGGCGCTTTTCCGCTCAGAGAGGCCAGACAACAAGGATGGTGGGGACCGATATGGCGATAATCAGGATTTCGAGCGGCAGGCCCATGCGCCAATAGTCGCCGAACTTATAGCCACCTGGGCCCATGATGAGGGTGTTGTTCTTGTGCCCGATGGGGGTGAGAAAGGCACAAGAAGCGGCGACAGCCACGGCCATCAGGAAGGGGTCAGGGTTGACGTCCAGACGGTTGGCAATTTCGATGGCGATAGGAGCGGCGACAACGGCTGTGGCCGTGTTGTTGAGCACATCGGACAGGGTCATCGTGACGACCATCAGGATGGTCAGGATGATGGCGGGCGCAAAGCCATCGGTCAGAGATAGGATCGAGCCAGCGATCAGGCTGGTGCCGCCAGAATTCTCAAGGGCGGTGCCAAGCGGGATCATACTGCCCAGCAGGACGACGACGGGCCATTCGATGGTGTCATAGACTTCGCGGATCGGGACGATTTCGAGAAGGGTGTAGAGCACTACCACTGCGGCAAGCGCGATGGGTAGATAGACGAGTTCAAAGCTGGCGGCGAGAATGGCAAGAGCAAAGAGGCCGGCGGCCAAGCCAGCGCGACCATGCTGGGTGAGGGATAGGCCGCGGTTGGCCAGTGGCAGGCAGTTGAGCCAGCGGACGGTGTCGGGGAGGGCGTCGGCTGGACCGAGCAGCAACAGTACGTCCCCGGCCTGGATTTTTTCCTTGCGGACCCGTTGATAGAAGCGCGTGCCCTGTCTGGAAATGCCAAGCAGGGTCACATTGCGGCGCGACAAAAGCCGCACAGACATGGATGAGCGCCCAACAATGCGGGCATCAGCGGGCACCACGCATTCGGTCAACTCCATGCCACGGGCGGCGACGGGGGCCTCGGAAGGCTTGCGCTGATAACCCAATTTGAGACTGCCGACAAATTTGTCGATCTGCTCAGGTGTGGCCTCCAGCACCAAGATGTCCTTGGCGCGCAATTCCGTGTTGCGGCTGTTGCCCGCGAGGCGTTTGCCGTTGCGGATGACCCCCATGATGGCAATGTCATGCTCTTCGCAGGGCTCGTCGAGCTCCCGGACCAGTTGGCCTTCTGCCTTGCTGTCTTCAATGACCACCACCTCGGCGACATATTTGCCGATCTCGAACAGGTCCTCGGTCTCGTCGCGTCTGCTCTGCGCGCCGGGAATTAGACGCCAACCGATGAGGGCGACGAACGCCATGCCAGCGCTGGCGGCTACCAATCCGACGGGCGCAAAGTCGAACATGGCAAAGGGTTCCCCCAAAGCCTGTTCGCGAAAGGCGGCGATGATGATGTTGGGCGGTGTCCCGATCAGGGTGATCATGCCGCCCAGAATGGTGGCAAAGGCCAGTGGCATCAGAGAGAGGGATGGGCTGCGGCCGGACTTTTGGGCTGCCTGAATGTCGACAGGCATGAGGAGCGCAAGGGCGGCGACATTGTTCATCAGGGCACTCATCAAGGCCCCTGCCGCACCGATAATGGAGACATGGCTTTGCAGGGAGCGGTCCTTGTCGATGACCAGAGACGTGATTTTGTCAACCGCGCCGGACAGCACCAAGCCGCGTGATACCACCAACACGAGTGCGACAATGATGGTCGCTGGATGACCAAAGCCGGAAAAAGCCTGGTCCTTTGGCACAAGACCCAGCAAAAGTGCAATGACCAAAGCACCGAAGGCGATGACGTCATACCGGATGCGGCCCCACAATAGCATCGCAAAGACAAAGCCGAAGAGGCAGAAGAGGGCAATTTGGTCAAAGGTAAGGGAGCTGTCTGGCATGGAAACTGGCATGGTGGCGGGCATGTGACCTTCACTTGAGTTTGTCGCAACGGGGTCAGCTTATTCTATTTGCGCCTCAGATCCAGTGCTTTGATGCTGAAAGTGCGTGTGGTGACTTTTGGTTCCAATAAATTTCTGGGTGAAACGCAATCCGATGACTGGTCAGCGATGGTGGTTGGGTTAGTCTGGTTGCTCCGTCAAGAGATCGACCGAAGGAGGCATTCATCAATATGACATTGGATTTGACCCACTGGACGCCCCGGCCTTTTCCTCCGCACACTATCCTTGAGGGGCGCTATGTGCGGCTTGAACCACTTGATGCGGAGCGTCACGGGGGCGAGCTGTTTGCCGCATCCAATGTGAGCGACAAGGAAGATAAATTCCGTTGGCTGTTTGAGGCTCCGCCAGAGAATGAGGCGCGTTTCATGGCTTGGGTTGCCGAACAGGCGGTAAAACGCGATCCGCTCTTTTATGCGATCATTGACCTTGAAAGCGGCAAAGTGGCTGGACGTCAGGCCTTGATGCGGATGGATGTCGCCAATGGCTCGATCGAGATTGGCAGCATTTATTGGGGGCCGTTGCTGTCGCGCAAGCGGGGTGCGACGGAGGCCTGTTATCTGTTCATGAAGCATGCCTTTGAAGATTTGGGCTATCGCCGGTTTGAATGGAAATGCAACGACCATAATGCGCCCTCCAAACGGGCGGCTGAGCGGTTCGGCTTTGCCTGTGAGGGCGTCTTCCGCCAGCATATGGTGATAAAAGGGGAGAGCAGGGACACGACCTGGTTCTCTATTATCGATAGCGAATGGCCCGCCTTGAAAGCAGGCTATGAAAGCTGGCTGGACTCTGCGAATTTTGACAGTGCGGGGCAGCAGCTTTCCTCTCTGAAGGATTGCATCGACCGGGCCAGACAGGGGTAAGACCGCGCTGTTGCCGGTCGATCTCATGGCAAAAGAAAAGCCCCGCAGACTGTTGATTCTGCGGGGCTTTTTCAATCGGGTTGGCCTGACTATCTAAGCCAGCTTGCCGTGGCAATGCTTGTATTTCTTGCCAGAGCCGCAAGGGCATGGGGCGTTGCGCGGCACTTTGGGTATGTTGCCAGCCTCGCCGTCTGCTGAGGCGTCCAATTCATTTTCACCGGTGGTCGGATCAATGTGCGTGGCGTGCATTTCAGGCAGTTCCTGCTGCTCGAACGGGTTCGGTTCTTCCTGACGCAGCACCACATGGGCCAATTGCTGCGTGACCATTTTGCGCAGGTTGACAAGCAGGGCCTGGAACAGCTCGAAGCTTTCGGTCTTGTATTCCTGCAATGGGTCACGCTGGCCATAGCCGCGGAAGCCAATGACGTTGCGCAAGTGATCCAGAGCCACCAGATGTTCGCGCCAGAGATGGTCGAGGATCTGAAGCAGAACGGATTTTTCCACCTGACGCATCAGGTCCGGGGTGAAATTGGCGGCTTTGGCGGCGGCGGCTTTATCGGCGGCGCGCTTCAGGCGATCGATGATTTCCTCGTCCGCAATGCCTTCTTCCTGAGCCCATTCCTTCACCGGCACGTCGAGATTGAGATATTCCTGCACATCGTCGTGCAAACCATCCACATCCCACTGTTCGGCATAGGCTTTTTCAGGGATATGCTGTGCAACAATCTCTTCGATGACTTCGTGGCGCATGTCGGCAACGACTTCGACGACACCTTCCTCATTCATCAGCTCGATACGCTGATCGAAGATGACCTTACGCTGGTCATTCATCACGTCATCGAATTTCAGCAGGTTCTTACGAATGTCAAAGTTGCGGGCCTCGACCTTCTTCTGAGCCTTTTCCAGAGCCTTGTTGATCCAGGGATGGATGATGGCTTCGCCTTCCTGCAGGCCAAGCTTCTGCAGCATGCCGTCCATGCGGTCAGAGCCAAAGATGCGCATCAGGTCGTCTTCCAAAGACAGGAAGAATTTGGAATGTCCCGGGTCACCCTGACGACCGGAACGCCCACGCAGCTGGTTGTCGATGCGGCGGCTTTCGTGACGTTCTGTGCCGATGACATAGAGCCCGCCAGCGGCAAGGGCGACTTGCTTCTTGGCTTCGATGTCGGCCTTGATCTCGGTGATCTTGGCTTCGCGCTCTTCGCCTTGCACCTCTTCAGGGATTTCCTGAGCGATGCGCATGTCGAGGTTGCCGCCGAGCTGGATATCGGTGCCGCGGCCAGCCATGTTGGTGGCAATCGTCACAGCACCCGGGCTGCCTGCCTGAGCGACGATCATGGCTTCCTGTTCGTGGAAGCGAGCGTTCAGAACCTGATGCGGGATCTTTTCCTTTTTCAGATGCGCCGACAATTCTTCGGAGCGTTCGATCGAGGTGGTGCCAACAAGGGTCGGCTGGCCACGCTCCTGACAATCCTTGATCAGGGCAACCAGCGCGATGTCTTTCTCGCGGGTGGTGCGATAGACCTCGTCATCATCATCGATACGTTGAACCGGCAGGTTGGTGGGCACTTCGATAACCTCAAGGCTATAGATGTCCATCAATTCCTCGGCTTCGGTCTGGGCCGTGCCGGTCATGCCGGAGAGTTTTTCATACAGGCGGAAATAGTTCTGGAAGGTAACGGAGGCCAGCGTCTGGTTTTCCGGCTGGATGGAGACATGCTCCTTGGCTTCCAGTGCCTGATGCAGACCTTCGGAAAAGCGGCGGCCTTCCATCATGCGGCCCGTGAATTCGTCGATGATCACGACCTGATCATTCTTGACGATGTAGTCCTTGTCACGGGAAAACAGTTTGTGCGCGCGCAGGGCCTGATTGAGATGGTGGACGATGGAAACATTCTCGATGTCATAGAGGCTTTCGCCCTGAAGCATGTCAGCTTCCTTGAGCATTGCCTCGATGGCTTCGGTGCCTTCCTCGGTGAAGGTGGCGGTTTTCGATTTCTCGTCGATTTCGTAATGGCCTTCGGACAGCTTCGGAATGAAGGTGTCCATGGTGTTATACATGTCTGACTTGTCATCCAGTGGGCCGGAAATGATCAGCGGCGTGCGCGCCTCGTCAACAAGGATCGAATCCACTTCGTCGACGATGGAGAAATAATGGCCGCGCTGAACCATCTGCGATTTCTCATATTTCATATTGTCGCGCAGATAGTCAAAGCCGAATTCGTTGTTGGTGCCATAGGTGATGTCGGCATCATAGGCAGCTTTACGTTCATCATCATCCAGACCGTGGATGATGACGCCGGTGGTCATGCCCAGAAACGCAAAGACCTGTCCCATCCATTCGGAGTCACGCTTGGCCAGATAGTCGTTGACGGTGACAACATGGACGCCACGGCCTGTCAGAGCGTTGAGATAGGCGGGCAGGGTGGCAACCAGCGTCTTGCCTTCACCGGTGCGCATTTCAGCAATGGCACCGTCATTGAGCACCATGCCACCCATCAGCTGCACATCATAGTGGCGCTGACCGAGCGTTCGTTTGGCGGCCTCTCGTACGGTGGCAAAGGCTGGCACCAGAAGATCACTGAGCTTGGTACCCTCTTCCAGCTGTTTTTTGAACTCCGCAGTCTTGTTGCGCAGCTCTTCATCGGACAATTGGGAAATTTCTTCTTCCAGCGCATTGATGGCTGCAACGATGGGATGATATCCCTTGATGCGGCGATCATTTGCCGACCCAAAGAGTTTGCGAGCGATGGCTCCAAGACCGACCATAGACCGGATCCTTCCTTATACATTGCCGTCAGAAGTGGTGACGGCCATATTTGTAACGCAATTGCGGCGAGACTGGCTTCTTTCGGGCGAAACCGTCCCGACTTGAAAAATGAATGTCAACAGTCCAGATAGAGATCTGGCAACAAACTGCACGGCTGACAGATAAGATTGGGCCTCAGTCTTGTCAACGCCAACAAAGGCAGGTAGGTCACCTGACAGGCGAGTTTTTCGTGTTTTTTCGTTCCTCGGTGAACAATGATGGGAAATATTAAGATGGTTCGAGCCTTTTTCACACGGTCGGCAGCGACCGCCCTGACATCTTTTCTTGTGTTGGCAGCGGTTCCCGCTTCTTTTGCACAGGATGCCAGCAAGGATAGTGTTGTTGCCACCGTGGATGGCAAGGCATTGACCACCAGTGAGCTGGGTTTCATCACTCAGGAGTTGGGCCCGCGTCTTGGCAAAATGCCTGCCGCGCAGCAAAAAGCCCAGCTGACCAATGCCCTTGTCGACCTGCAGATCGTGGCTGCTGCTGCGAAAAAAGAAGGTCTGGACAAGAGTGAATTCTACAAAAAGCAGATGGCCTATCTGGAACTGAAGGCCCTGCGCAACGAGTTTTTCCGTGCCAAAGTGGAATCAGCTGTCTCTGAAGACGACATGAAAGCGCTCTATGACGCCCAGATCGGTTCTGCACCGGCAAAGCTGGAAGTAAAGGCTCGTCACATTTTGGTGAAGGACGAAGCCGAGGCAAACGATATCATCAAGGCGCTTGATGATGGTGCGGACTTTGCCACCTTGGCCAAGGAAAAATCCACAGGCCCATCCGGTGCCAATGGTGGGGATCTTGGCTATTTCGGTCAGGGCCAGATGGTGCCGGCATTTGAAGCGGCAGCCTTTGCTCTCGATAAAGGGGGGTACACCAAGAAGCCGGTTAAGACCCAGTTTGGCTGGCATGTCATTCTGGTGGAAGACAAGCGCGAACAGCCAAAGCCTTCCTATGATGATGTGAAAAACAATATCCGCGGCTTTCTCGTACAGCAGAAATTTTCCCAGTTGCTGAAAGAACTGAAGGAAAAGGCCAAAGTCGAGATTGTGAAATAAGTCCAGTTTTTCTGGTATTTCTTCGCGTCAAAGGGTAAGGAGAGAGACCGAAGCGCGCCTGCGGGTGCGTCCGGGTTTCTCTCCTTTTTTGTTGCAAGGACCTGCATCATGGATCTCAAGCCTTCCCCTTTTGCCCCTGAGGACTTCCCTGAGATGACCGCGCTTGACGGCTTTCGTGTCGGCGTTGCGGCAACGGGTGTGAAATATCGGGGTCGCAATGACGTGCTTGTGGTGACGATGGATGAGGGCACCACGGTTGCCGGCGTCTTCACCAAATCCAAGTGCCCGTCCGCTCCGGTGGATTGGTGCCGAAAATCCTTGTCGAATGGAGAAGCTCGGGCGCTGGTGGTCAATGCATCGAACGCCAATGCCTTTACCGGCATCAAGGGGGAGCAGACGGTTGAAGCTGTCGCGAAAGCCGCCGCCGCCAAGCTGGGTGCCGAACCTTCGATGGTCTATCAGGCTTCGACCGGGGTGATCGGCGAGCCGCTCGATCCGGCACCGATCACGGCGACTTTTGAAAGCCTGATGGATGATACCAAGCAGGACGCCTCCTGGCTCGATGCCGCCAAAACCATCATGACCACCGATACCTTCCCGAAAGTGGCAACGGCAAGCGTTGATATCGACGGGGTTGAAGTGCGGATCTACGGGATGGCAAAGGGCTCGGGCATGATTGCGCCTGACATGGCAACGATGCTGAGCTTTGTTTTCACCGATGCGCCGATTGCTGCGGACGTGCTGCAGAAAATGCTGTCCCAGCATGTGGACACCTCGTTCAATGCGATCACTGTGGATAGCGACACCTCGACCAGCGACACGCTGATGCTGTTTGCCTCTGGTGCTGCCAAGGCGCGGGGCTGTGCCGAAATCACCCAGCTCAGAGACGACCGCGTTGCCCTCTTCTCCGAAGCTTTGGCCAAGCTTCTGATCGATCTGGCCAAGCAGGTGGTTCAGGATGGGGAAGGGGTCAGCAAGGTGATCAGCGTCACCGTCACCGGGGCGGCCAATGATGCAGCCGCCAAGCGGGTGGCTCTTTCGATCGGCAACAGTCCACTGGTCAAGACCGCCGCAGCGGGGGAAGATGCGAACTGGGGCCGCGTCGTGATGGCGGTTGGCAAGGCCGGGGAAGCGGCTGATCGCGATAAATTGTCCATCTGGTTTGGCCCCTTGCGTCTGGCGGTCGAAGGTCTGCGCGATCCGGACTATTCCGAGGAAGCGGCCAGTGATTACATGAAGAATGACGAAATCGAGATTCGCGCGGATCTGGGCGTGGGTGACGGGCAGGCGACCATTTGGACCTGTGACCTGACCCACGGCTATATTTCGATCAATGGCGATTATCGCTCCTGAACGCAGCAGACTGGACCTGATATCATGACCCACACAAAGGAAGAGGCGGATAAAGCGATCCGCCTGCTGCTTGTTGTTGCCGTTGCTCTGGTGGACAAGGACAACCGGATCCTGATTGCCCAACGCCCCGAGGGCAAGAATCTCGCTGGTCTATGGGAATTTCCCGGCGGCAAGCTTGAAGCTGGTGAGCGACCTGAAGTGGGACTGGTGCGTGAACTGGAAGAAGAGTTGGGCATCCATACATGGGAAAGCTGTCTGGCTCCGCTGACCTTTGCCAGCCACGCCTATGCCGACTTCCATCTGTTGATGCCGCTCTATATCTGCCGTCGTTGGGAGGGCACACCGGTGGCCAAGGAAGGCCAGCAGTTGAAATGGGTGCGGGCGGGGGCCTTGAAGGATTATCCGATGCCGCCTGCAGATCTGCCGCTTATCCCGCCTCTTGTCGATCTTTTGGGCGTGTGAGAGCGCAGACCCATTCCACCTACCTTTTTGATGCGGCTTTAAGCCTTTGTTAGCCAGACTTTCCAAAAACCGGGATTCAGAGAGAAGAAAAGATATCTCTTGAAAGTCCGTTCATCCATTGCCGCTAGGGTTTCCTGAGGTAGCGGTGGTAGCAAGGTGAAACCTTTTGGTGGATGTTGGGATGTATGATTGGATCAAGAGGTTCCTGCGCGATGAAGATGGCGCCACTGCGCTCGAATATGCGATGCTGCTTGGTGTGATCGGTTTGACGCTCGTCACCTTGATGCATGATGTCACCTTCGCCGGGCTTGAAAAGGTTCAGGCCTTATTCGACGAGATCATTGCCAACGCCCCTTAACGTCTGCTTATTCTCACCAAATTTTGGCCGCTCACCCTGATTTGTCTGGCAGAATGGCTGCCAGAGAGGTTTTTGCGCTGCCCGGTTGCAGAGGTTTTTGCTGACTTTCGTGAGGCGACCAGCCTGACAGCGACAAAATCTGGAAGGTGGCGCGAATGCGGCCATCCTCGTCTGCATATCTCTGCTGATATAAGTCTGCGGCGCGCATGAGAGTGGCTCTCCGCATGGAAAGCCGGGTGCGATCCATCAACATGTTGGTCGCTCCCATCTGGCGTAGGTCGCGGATGAGATCAAACATCGTGTCATAGCGCACGGTCAGGCTGTCCTGATCGACCACTGGCAGGGTAAAGCCCGCTCGTTGCAACAGGCTGCCCATATCCTTGAGGTCAGGCAGAGGGGCAACGCGCGGACTGGCACCACCGGATATTTCGCTGTCGGCGGTCAGAAAGACATCACGTAATTCATACAAGCTGTTGCGCCCCAGAAGGGTGGCAAGAAACAGGCCATCGGGTTTGAGGCTGTGGCGGATCTGAATAAGGCTGCCGGGCAGATCATTGGCCCAATGAAGAAAGAGCGGCGAGACAATCAGATTGCAGCTCTCTGCTGCGAGCGGCAGCATTTCCGCGTCCGCAACAATGCCATGATCGCTGCTTTGGAAAAAATCAGTGTGTTGTTCAAGGCGATAAACCCGCTCGGTGCCTTTGCGCGCCGCCAGACGGTGCGCCAACAGGCCGGTATGGCCACCAAGCTCGACACAGACGGGAAAGTCCCTTAGCACCATCGATAGGCGGGTATCCATATCCTCTGCGACTTCTCTTAACAAAAAGTCCGCACCTTGTTCTGCCTGTTCCAGCGCCTTGACGCGTCGGGCGGTCAGAAGGGCATGGTCAAAGATTTGCGGAATGGAACTCATGGCATCGGCTTCTGGTTGTCTGGCTGCTTGTTTGGCTTGTCAGGGATTGCGCTTTGCGACACACTTGCCCCAAGGGCGATTGCCTTGTTGCTACGAGGCGAGCAGGGTGCAAGTCAATGGGTGTCACTATGAAGCTTTGGGCGGCAAAAGGCCATGGACCTTCCGGTTCGTCAGAATCGGACGGGGTAAAAGACAATGCGCCTGTGGTTGTCCGGGCTTCAGTGAAAGACACAGTAGCCCGGCTTGGCTCGGTCTGTCTGGATTTGATCATTCCACCACGTTGTGCGGGGTGTGGTGCCACTCTTGAGGTCTCGAATCATTTATGTGCGGCCTGCTGGTCGAAAATGGAATGGATCGACAAGCCCTATTGCACGGTGTCCGGATTGCCGTTCGCCTATGATCTGGGGGAGGAGATGGTCAGCAGTTCGGTGCTGGCCCGACCGCCGGTCTATGACAGGGCGCGCAGTGTGACGGCTTTTGGCGATACGGCGCGGTCTTTGGTGCATCAGCTCAAATATTATGATCGAACGGATCTGGCGACGGTGATGGGGCGCTGGATGGTGCGGGCCGGGGCGGATTGCCTTGATGATCCGGACAGCTGGATTGTTCCGGTGCCGCTTCATGTCACACGGCTTTGGTGGCGGCGCTATAATCAGGCAGCGATGCTGGCCAAGGCAATGGCCAAACAAACCGGTTTGACCTTCCAGCCGGATCTGCTGCGCCGTGTGCGCCCCACACGGCAGCAGGTTGGCCTGAGTGGAGAAGCGCGGCGGAGCAATGTTGACGGGGCGTTTCAGTTGTTCTTGCCTGACCGTCTGACCCTGTCCGGGCGCCGTGTGGTATTGATTGACGATGTCTGGACGACGGGGGCGACATTGGAGGCCTGTTGCCGGACCTTGCGCCGGGCCGAGGTCGGGGAAATCTGCATAATTACCTTTGCCCGGGTTGTAGGAAACGGGGAAAAGCCCATATAACCGGGACAAATTGTTATAGACATTCGCTTTTCTCTGCCGCTTGTATGGTGGCTGAAGAGAGGTGCTAATTCTGGAGACCCCTATGGCAAACATTGTCATCTATACCCGTCAAATGTGCGGCTATTGCGTCGCTGCCAAGAAATTGCTGGCCGATAAAGGCGTGGCTTTCCGCGAGCTTGACGCCACTTTCGACTTCGATATCAAGCAGGAAATGATCAAGAAATCCGGTCGCCGGACCTTTCCGCAGATCTTCATCGACGAGACCCATGTCGGGGGCTGTGATGATCTGTTTGCCCTTGAGAAAGCGGGCAAGCTTGACGGCCTGCTGGCCGCTTGAGGTGGTTGATCACGCCATTGTGTTGATGGAGCAAACAAGGACAAAAGTGGGGTCTGGAGAGCGAGATGGATACGTTTCGGGCAGCCTGTGTGCAATTGCGGTGTGGTCGCGAGATTGGGGCCAATCTGGATTTGGCGGAACGGTTGATCCGTGAGGCCGCCGCTGATGGATGTGCCTATATTCAGACCCCGGAACAGACCGCGACGATGGAAATGAGCCGCAAGGCCCTGATGGCGATCCTTGCCCCTCAAGGGGAGGATGAAGGCCTCAAGCGGATGCAGGCTCTTGCCCGGGAATTGTCGATCTGGTTGCATATCGGCTCGATGTCCTTCCTTGTCACCGATCCTGAGAGCGATGAAGCCAAAGCGGCGAACCGTTCGGTGGTTTTGGCGCCAGACGGATCGGTGGCTGCGAGCTATGACAAGATCCACATGTTCGATGTGGATCTGGAAAATGGTGAAAGCTATCGAGAATCAAACAGTTTTCAAGCCGGGTCAAAGGCCGTCAGCGTTGCGCTGCCATGGGGCGAGTTGGGGCTGAGCATCTGCTATGATCTACGGTTTCCCTATCTTTATCGAGCGCTTTGTCAGGAAAAGGGCGCGTCGATCCTCGCCATTCCGGCGGCCTTTACCAAGAAGACCGGAGAAGCCCATTGGCAGGTTCTGATGCGGGCGCGGGCCATTGAATGTGGCGCTTTCGTCATTGCAGCCGCGCAAGGGGGCACGCATGAAAATGGCCGTAAGACCTATGGCCATTCGTTGATTGTCGATCCATGGGGTAAGGTTTTGGCCGAAGCCGGGGATGAGCCCTGCTTTGTTGCCGCCGACATTGATATGGGGTTGGTGGACAAGTGCCGACAGGCGGTCCCGTCTTTGACCCATGACAGAGATTTTGATATCTAGCGCCAATTGCCGTATCATACTGCATTCGTTCGGTCTTTGTGAGCCGTGCGGCTTGCGGGCATTTTATGGCTGATGCCAGAGGGTAAAGGATCAGGGAATCCAGTGATCAAATATTCGCTTCGATGTGACCAGAATCATCAGTTTGAAGGATGGTTCCGCAACAGTGATGATTGCGAGGCCCAGATCCGTGACGGCTTTCTGGAATGCCCTTTCTGTAGCTCGGTATCGGTGGCAAAATCGCTGATGGCGCCACGCGTGACCGGCACCCGCAGCCAGAATGACCAGCAAGCCCCCAATGCAATTGCGCCCCGGCAGCGGGACAATCCGGCCATCAAACAATCCGGGGCGGGTCAGATGCCTGATGCGGAAGGGGCAGAGACGAGCGTGCCTGTTCCTGTCTCCAATGATGGGGCGGAGATTGATCCAAAAGCGCTCAAAGATATGCTCCGGACCTATCGCAAGCATGTAGTGGACAGCTCGGACTATGTCGGCGACAAGTTTGCCGAGGAAGCCCGCAAAATGCATTTTAACGAAAAAGAGCCGCGTGGCATCTATGGCGAAGCGACCATTGACGAGGTCAAGTCGCTGGCCGAGGATGGCATTGACTGTTTGCCGCTGCCTGTTCTGCCCGAGGATCAGAACTGATCCGCGCTCACGTTCCGATCAGGCAGGCTTTTGCCAATAGATCATGTAATTGACGTCCATGTCGGAGGACAGGGACCAGCTGTCCTTGAGCGGATTGTAAGTGACGCCAGTGCGTTCTTCCACTATCAGGCCGGTTGGATTAAGGGCGCGCTCCAACTCGTCCGGAGTGACGAATTTTTCCCATTGATGCGTGCCTTTGGGCAGCCAGCGCAAGACATATTCGGCCCCGACAATCGCCAGAGCATAGGCTTTCAGCGTGCGGTTGAGGGTGGCTACGACCATCAGGCCGCCGGGCTTGACCATGCTGGCGCTCGATTGCAGGAACAACTCGATATCTGCGACATGCTCGACCACTTCCATGGTCAGCACCACATCATAGATTTCACCGCGGGCGGCCAGACTTTCCGATGTTGTGGCTTCGTAGGTGATGTCGAGGCCGCTTTCGATAGCATGGGTGCTGGCGATGCCGATATTGGTCTCTGACGCATCGACCCCGGTAACCTTGGCACCCATCCGGCACAGCGGTTCGCATAGCAGACCGCCACCACAGCCAATATCGAGAATGTGCAGGCCTTCCAGAGGGCGCTGAGCCTTTGGGTCGCGCCCGAAATGGGCGATCAGCTTGTCGCGGATATATTTCACGCGGGTGGGGTTGAATTTATGCAGAGGGCGGAACTTGCCGGTCGGGCTCCACCATTCCGCAGCCATGGCAGAAAAGCGCGCGACTTCGGCCTCATCAACGGTGCTGCCGGAAAATGTGGTTTGTGTCGTCATCTGTTCTGCCCTTTCCCTGAAATTGCAGCCGTGAAGCCTGCATGGACCAGACCTTGCCAAAAAACACGGCTCTTGTGTGCTTATCCATACGGTGGCAACTGCGCAACCGGATTTTTATCTGCTCGTTCAAAGGGGATCAAAAGTCGGGACGTTGAGTCCTTGCAAGACAAGTCTGTGCCGAGTATGACTATGCGCAAATTGGCGTGGGTGCTGCAAATATATGTGCTGCGTCAGGCTCATATAACGAAAACAATGACAGAAAGAGAATATGCATGGCTCGCCTTGTCATGAAATTCGGGGGAACGTCGGTTGCCGATCTTGATCGCATCCGGCGGGTTGCCCGACATGTAAAACGCGAAGTGGATGCTGGCAATCAGGTGGCGGTCGTTGTGTCTGCCATGGCTGGCAAGACCAACGAGCTGGTCGGCTGGGTGGAAGACGCTTCTGCGCTCTATGATGCCCGCGAATATGATACGGTTGTTTCCTCCGGTGAGCAGGTGACATCGGGTCTTCTGGCCTTGGTGTTGCAGAATATGGGTGTTGATGCCCGCTCCTGGCTTGGCTGGCAAATTCCCTTTAAAACCAATGGCGTGCATGGGGCCGCGCGAATCGAGGAGATCGATGGGACGCGCCTGATCGAGCGACTGGATATGAACCAGGTGGCCGTTGTCGCCGGTTTTCAGGGCATCGGGCCGGACAACCGGATTGCCACCCTTGGGCGTGGCGGATCTGACACCAGTGCGGTGGCAATTGCTGCTGCCATTCAGGCTGATCGCTGCGATATCTATACCGACGTGGACGGGGTTTACACCACCGACCCGCGCATCGTGCCGGTGGCTCAGCGACTGGATCAGATTTCCTATGAGGAAATGCTCGAGATGGCTTCGCTTGGTGCCAAGGTCATGCAGGTGCGCTCCGTTGAAATGGCGATGGTTCACAATGTTCGTACATTCGTGCGTTCATCCTTTGTCGAACCAGACGCCCCAGAATTGCTCAATAGCGATGTTCCGATCGGAACATTGATCTGTGACGAGGAAGAGATTGTGGAAAAACAGGTTGTAACCGGGATCGCCTATTCAAGAGACGAAGCGCAGATCTCTCTGCGACGTGTCGAGGACAAGCCCGGCATCGCCGCCCATGTATTTGGTCCGCTTGCCGACGCCAACATCAATGTCGACATGATCGTGCAGAATATCTCTGAAGATGGCACCATCACCGACATGACCTTCACCGTGCCAAAGGGTGATTTTGATCGGGCCAAGACCGTGCTTGAGGATGCCCGCAGCGATATCAATTATGCGGTGCTGCATGGGTCGACCGATGTGGTCAAGGTGTCCGTCATTGGCATTGGCATGCGCAGCCATGCGGGTGTTGCCTCCCAGGCCTTTAAGGCGCTGGCTGACAAAGGCATCAATATTCGGGCGATCACCACATCTGAAATCAAGATTTCGATCCTGATCGACACCGAATATACCGAGCTCGCAGTGCGCGCTCTGCATTCGCTCTACGGGCTGGATGGCCAATAGGCGGCTGAACTGTCAGATATGATCGGCCGGGACGGGCGTTTGGCAAGGATGTAGACAAAATACTGTTTTCTTTGCCGTTCCATTCTTTCCGGCGGTTATTGATCTGCTTGTGGGCCTCATGCCATAGTGCTCGCAATCAGATTCTGTTCCCCGAATGGTCAGCGTGTGCTGGGTCGGGGCTCATGGATGACGTCTTGCAGGACGTGATGTGCCAGATGCACTTGTGCACTGGCTATGGCGGATGATCGGAGTGTCCCTTATGTGGGGAAATGTGGTGGGACCGCGCATATTGTTGCGACGCCTTCGGGAAACGATGGCGAAACCAACCGATGCGCAGGATCGGTTGAACGAGATCGTGTGTCTGATCGCGGCCAACATGGTTGCCGAGGTCTGCTCGGTCTATGTTTTGAGAGCCGATGATCAGCTTGAACTCTATGCGACCGAAGGCCTCAACCCCGATTCCGTTCACCTGACACGCCTCAATGTCGGTGAAGGCCTTGTGGGCCATATCGCGTCCGAAGCCCGCATTCTCAACCTGTCCGAGCCGCAGGAGCATCCTGCCTTTGCCTATCGTCCGGAAACGGGCGAGGAAATCTACCACGCCTTCCTTGGTGTGCCTGTGCTGCGCGCCGGCCGCGTGCTGGGTGTTTTGGTGGTGCAGAACAAGACCCAGCGGATCTATTCCGACGAGGAAGTCGAAGCGCTGCAAACCACCGCAATGGTGCTGGCCGAGCTGATTGCCTCGGGCGAGCTGCGTGGCCTTTCTGGACCGGACACCGACCTTGACATGGTCCGGCCAATGCGGCTTGAGGGCCTGTCGATGGCCGAGGGCATTGGTCTTGGGCATGTGGTCCTGCATGAGCCTCGCGTCGTGGTCACCAATCTCATTGCCGAGGATTTGCCGGGCGAGGAAGGCCGTCTTGAGGCGGCGATTGAAAAACTGCGCCTGTCCGTCGATGACCTGCTCAACCGGGATGATATTTCCCATGGGGGCGAGCATCGGGAAATTCTCGAAGCCTATCGCATGTTTGCCTATGACCGTGGCTGGGTTCGGCGGATGAAGGAGGCCATTCATTCCGGCCTGACCGCAGAAGCCGCTGTGGAGCGCGTGCAAAGTGATACGCGCGCCCGGATGCTGCGCTCTACCGATCCGTATTTGCGTGATCGGCTGCATGACTTCGATGATCTTGCCAACCGCTTGCTGCGCAAACTGATGGGCAACAAGCTTGGGGTTGATGGCGGTGAAATGCCGTCGGATGCCATCATTGTTGCGCGCAATATGGGTGCGGCGGAATTGCTCGATTATGGCCGGGATCATGTGCGCGGTCTGGTTCTGGAGGAAGGTACGCCGACGAGCCATGTGGTGATCGTCGCGCGGGCCCTTGGCATTCCAACTGTCGGCCAGACGGATGGGGTTGTCTCGCTGTGCGAAGATGGCGATGCGATCATCATTGATGGGGATATGGGACATGTGCATTTGCGTCCCCCATCGGATGTGGAAGCCTCCTATATCGATCAGGTTCGGTTCCGGGCCCGGCGACAGGAACAATATCGCCAGCTGAGCGACAAGCCCGCCATCACTCGGGATGGGACGTCGGTCGATCTGTTGATGAATGCCGGGTTGTTGGTGGATCTGCCGAATTTGGTGGGCGCTGGCGCCAAGGGGATCGGTCTGTTCCGCACCGAATTGCAGTTCATGGTGGCTGCCAGCTTCCCGCGGATGCGCGAGCAGGAACGGGTTTATCGCAAGGTTCTTGATATCACCGGCGGTATGCCCGTCACATTCCGCTCGCTCGATGTGGGCGGGGACAAGGTTCTGGCCTTTCTGCGCATGGCGCAAGAGGAGAATCCGGCGATGGGGTGGCGCGCGATTCGTCTCGGGCTTGATCGGCCCGGCCTGTTGCGCACCCAGATACGTGCGATGTTGCATGCGGCGGCGGGGCGTGAATTGCGGCTGATGTTCCCGATGATCACCGAAGTGCATGAATATGACGTTGCCAAAGATCTGTTCGAGCGCGAAGTGGCCCATCTGGAACGCCATGGCTATGAGAAGCCGGTCAAGATCCGCCTTGGCGCGATGCTTGAAGTGCCCTCACTGCTGTTCCAGCTTGATGACTTGATGGAGCGGGTCGATTTCATATCCATCGGCACAAACGATTTGCACCAATTCATGATGGCCAGTGATCGGGGCAATACCCGACTGTCCGGGCGTTTCAGCTCGCTGTCGCCATCCTTTATCCGGGCGCTCAAACTGGTGATTGATAAAGGCAAGGCTTGTGATGTGCCGATCACGGTTTGTGGCGAGTTGGCGGGCAAGCCGTTGGGGGCCATGGCTCTGTTGGCAATTGGCTGTCACCGTTTGTCGATGGCGCCGTCCTTCATTGGACCGGTTAAGTCGATGATCCTTGATCTGCCGCTGGACAAGCTCGAAGTCGAGTTCCTGCCGCTGCTTGAAACGGCGACGGACAGCGATACGATCAAGGCCTTTCTTTCGGATTTTGCCGAACGGCACGATCTCCATTTGCCCGCCACCAATCTTTAGCGATCTGGTTGAATGCGTCCTGGCCGACCCGTGTCGACCGGGCTGCGGGCGTGTATCTTTTAAGATAGTGACCCTGATGACCAGTTTATCTGGCGGTCGGAGTGGTCCCTGTCTGTTTTCTTGTAGGTGGCCGGTCGGGCAGATGTTCGCGGTTTGAGGAATGTAACGATGTCGGGAATCACAATTCCATTGGGCCGGGTTGAGGCTCTCATTCAGCGCTTTGATGCGATCTCGTCAGAAATGGCTGCCGGTCCGGAACCGGATGTCTATGTCAAATTGAGCCGCGATTATGCTGAGCTGGAACCGGTTGCCAAGGTGGCTTCTGAATATGTGTCTGCGCTCAAAGAGATGGATGACCTCAAGGACATTTTGTCCGATCCGGAAATGGATGCGGAGATGCGCGAGTTGGCGCAGATGGATATCAAGCCGACCGAAGAACGCATTGATACGTTGGCGAGTGACCTGCAGATCCTGCTGTTGCCGAAAGATGCAGCCGACAACAAAAGCGCAATTCTCGAAGTCCGGGCTGGAACAGGCGGCGATGAAGCGGCTCTGTTTGCGGGGGATCTGTTTCGGATGTATCAGAAATATGCCGAGGATCGTGGCTGGAAGGTCTCGCTAATGTCGGTCAGTGAGGGCGATGTTGGGGGGTATAAGGAAATCATTGCCAGTATTTCCGGTGTCGGCGTATTCGCCAAGTTGAAATTTGAATCCGGTGTTCATCGGGTGCAGCGCGTGCCGGAAACCGAAAGCGGGGGGCGGATTCACACGTCTGCGGCGACGGTTGCTGTTTTGCCAGAGGCCGAGGATATCGATGTGGCTATTCGGTCTGAAGATATCCGCATCGACACGATGCGGGCGTCTGGCGCTGGCGGGCAGCATGTCAATACGACCGACTCGGCGGTACGTATCACCCACTTGCCGACCGGGATTGTCGTTACGTCATCGGAAAAATCCCAGCACCAGAACCGCGCCAACGCGATGAAGGTGTTGCAGGCGCGTCTGTTTGAAGCCGAGCGGGAGCGTGCTGACAGCGAGCGCGCCGATGCGCGGCGTGGTCAGGTGGGGTCTGGGGACCGGTCCGAGCGAATCAGAACCTACAATTTCCCGCAAGGGCGTGTAACCGATCACCGGATCAATCTGACCCTCTACAAGCTTGAAAAAGTGTTGTCTGGTGAAGCCTTGCCGGAACTGATTGATGCCCTGATTGCAGAAAATCAGGCCCAGTTGCTGGCAGCCGTGGAAGCTGACGAAATTTGATGCGGCTTGATCAGACGATTGCAGGGATGGCTGACCGTTTGGCTGGGGCGGGGATTGATAGTGCGCGACTTGATGCGCGGCTTTTGGCCAGCCACGCCTTGGGTCTTTCGGAAACCGATCTGATCCTGCAATTTGATCGTGTGGTTGTGGTCGACGAGGCCGAGGCCATCGAAGCCCTGATGGTGCGCCGGCTTGAGCGTGAGCCGATTGCCCATATTGTGGGGGAGCGGGAATTCTGGGGCTTGTCCTTCCAGGTTACGGCGGATGTTCTGGTGCCGCGTCCCGATAGCGAAACGCTGGTTGCTGCCGTGCTGGATGCGGTTGCTGATCACACTGCGCCGCTCAGACTTGTCGATATCGGGACCGGATCAGGCTGTCTGTTGTTGTCGCTTCTCTCCGAGTTGCCCAATGCTTGTGGCATCGGGGTTGATATCAGTGAGGCGGCGCTTGGTGTTGCCCGTCGCAATGCGGACGCATTGGGGTTTGCAGACCGGGCGTCTTTTATTCAGGGCAATTATGCAAGCGCCATCGGGCCGGACGTTGATATCCTGATTTCCAATCCGCCCTATCTGGCGGACGCGGAAATGACCGATCTTGAACGGGATGTGGCAGAGTATGATCCGCGACATGCGCTGGTTTCAGGTGTGAGTGGTCTTGAGGCTTATGAGGCGATTTTCTCGACCATCGGATCATGGGACAGGCGACCGGATGTGATGGCCTTTGAATTCGGATATCGGCAAGCCAAGGATATATTGCATCTTTCGCAACTATATGAACTGTCAGGGCCAAATCACATGAATTGTGAGATTCGACAGGATCTGGCCGGACATGATCGCGTTCTGCTGGTAAGTAAAAAGGGTGCGAATCCGGCCTGAAAGCACCAATTTCATCCAATCTTCTGTTGAAAGCATGGCCCGCTTTTGGACAAAAGCGCGCCAATGGGCTTGAATTTATGCCCCAGACAGATAAGTTGAATGCATCAAGTGAGCGACTGGTTGATTTGGTGTGAACCTTGACCAGTATTGAAACGTCTATCGGAAAAACCTTTTCAGGTGACCGGATAGCAGAATTTCAAACTTTTTCAGTCTAAGAAGCGAGCCGATCGTTGGATCGTTAGCGCTTGGGGACTTTTCAAACAGGATGTCTGCTCGATGCCATGGTCTGAAGTATCAGACTGAAAATGGTGTCTGTTGAGCCCCATCAGTCGGTTTGAATGCTGATTATTGATTCAGCTATTTATTACGAAAGACAGAAGCAATGCGACAGAGCCAGAAAAGCAATCGGACACGCGGTCGCGGGCGCAAAGCGACCAATCCGTTGTCTAGATCCTATGACAGCAACGGTCCTGATGTGAAAATTCGCGGCACAGCCAGTCACATTGCGGAAAAATATCAGTCTCTCGCCCGGGATGCCATTTCATCGGGTGATCTGGTGATGGCGGAAAACTATTATCAGCATGCCGAGCATTATTTGCGCATCATTGCTGCTTCCCAGCCTGCGCCACAGCCCGCACCCCGTGATGAGGGGCGCCCGAATAATAGCGATGGCCCCAACAATGCGAACCGCAAGCCCGCCAACGTCAACAGCGATAATGGGGATGAGGCAAGCAACAACAATGGTGCCGAGGTTGAAGATACCGCATCCGAGATGGACGTGGTTGCCATAGCCGAGGTGCCGGGCTCAGGCGAGCAGCCAGTGATCGAACCACCTGCGGAAGTCGTCGATGAAGAAGTGGCCGCTGCTGCTGCACCGCGTCGCCGCAGACGCACCACCTATCGCTCACGCAAGCGTCCAACGGCTGCCGAACGCAAGGCTGAAGGTGGCGAGGGGGGCGATGCTGCTGCGCCAAAGGAAAAGCCTGCCGCCGTTGCTGCTGAAGATTGAGACGTCTTAGCGTCTGTTCAATTCAAGAAAAACCCGCCAACTGGCGGGTTTTTTATGTTGAATTTGGCATCTTCATGGCAAGGTCAGGGGATCGCCGATGGTCAGCTCACCGTCGGTCAGGGGCATGAGGTGAATACCGCAGTCCGTATGGCCATAATGCTCCATGAGGGCTTTGGGGATATTCTGGTCACGCTCACCGCTGGTTGGGTTGGCATTGGTTGCGGCACAGCGCATGGTGCGTTTACGCACTTTGAAGGATACATCACCCACCTTGATCACCTGATCGATCCAATCATGTTCCTGCCAAGGCTCGGCCCCCTCGATATAGAGATTGCCGCGAAAGCGTTGAGGGTTCAGCTCGCTGCCAATTCTGGAAGCGAGGTCTGTCACGCTTGCCAGATTGATCAGGGTGAGATCCTGCGTGCGGGAATCGGTGAAGGCAAAATCATCGGCATGGAGTAATTTCGGCGCGCCGCGCATCGGTTTGTTGCAATGAGATGCCATCACTTGCAAGGCCGCCTCCATACTTTCTGGCTCAAACAGATTGCCTTGGGCCTGCATCTTGCCATGCTGTTGAATGGAAAATGCACCACTCTCATCGTCAAATCGGGTGATGAGGGTTGCCATTTCCGGCTGCTTCATCAGCATCAGGAAATGGATTTTCGGTAAATGGGCTGGCGCATTCGGATCAAATCCACTCTCGCCATTTTCAATGGCAAAGGCGCGGTCCCATGCTAGTGGCTTTCCTTCGCTGATAGCGGCCCGATCCAGGTTCTGACCAGTAAAACCCTTGATGGGATAGCGATAGATCGAAGCGAGTGCGATGGTCATGGAATGATCCTCAGATCGTCGTTGGCTTATGAAGGCGAGTGGAGGGATGGGATGTTTGTTTCAAGCTTTTTCCTTCATCCCCCTTTTGTGACGTAATTGCAACACTATATTAGTCGTGAGCCTGTTTCTTGCCGATTGGGAGAGACGGGGAGTTGGCCGAACAATCGGGCTTGCTGGCAAAGGCCGGGAGCCTGTTTAATGGCCGTAATTTAAGTGGCAATCAGATCATGCCTTTGCAGTTTGGATGATCCGGTTGGGCACAAGGAGACAGATTATGAATCTTGAACGCTATACAGAGCGGGCGCGCGGCTTCATGCAGTCTGCGCAGACTTACGCAATCGGGCAGGGGCATCAGGCTTTCCTGCCGGAACATATTCTCAAAGTTTTGATGGACGACAAGGAAGGCCTCGCATCTGGCCTGATTGATCGTTCGGGTGGCCAGTCGGCGGAAGTGCGCCGTTTGCTGGAAGCCCATCTTAATGGCATTCCGTCCGTCTCAGGCGGCGGCGCTGGACAGCTTTACCTGTCGCCATCGATGGCGAAGTTGTTTGAAAAGGCTGAGGAAGTCGCCAAGAAGGCGGGCGATTCTTACGTTACGGTCGAGCGGCTGTTGCTGGCGCTGAGCCTGACGCCGGAAGCCGAATCTGCCAACATACTGAAAAAGGCAGGCGTTTCGCCACAGAATCTCAATCATGCCATTGAGCAATTGCGCCAAGGCCGGACCGCAGACAGTGCATCGGCGGAAGACAGCTATGAAGCGCTGAAAAAATATGCCCGTGATCTGACTCAGGATGCCCGCGACGGCAAACTTGATCCGGTGATCGGTCGGGATGACGAGATCCGTCGGGCGATCCAGGTGCTGTCGCGTCGGACCAAGAACAATCCGGTGCTGATTGGTGAGCCGGGGGTTGGTAAAACCGCCATTGCTGAAGGGTTGGCTCTGCGCATCATCAATGGTGATGTGCCCGAATCGCTCAAAGACAAGCGATTGCTTGCGCTTGATATGGGGTCCCTGATTGCAGGGGCGAAGTATCGCGGTGAGTTTGAAGAGCGGTTGAAAGGCGTCTTGAGCGAGGTTGAAGCCGCCGCTGGTGAAATCGTGCTGTTCATTGACGAAATGCACACCTTGGTCGGTGCGGGTAAAGCGGATGGGGCAATGGATGCCTCGAACCTCCTAAAACCTGCTTTGGCGCGCGGTGAGTTGCATTGTGTTGGCGCGACGACGCTTGATGAATATCGCAAGCATGTTGAAAAGGATGCCGCTTTGGCCCGGCGTTTCCAGCCGGTGATGGTCAGTGAGCCGACGGTCTCTGACACGGTCTCGATCCTGCGTGGTCTGAAAGAGAAATATGAGCTCCATCACGGGGTGCGGATTTCGGACAATGCGCTGGTCTCGGCAGCATCTCTGTCGGATCGCTATATCACTGATCGATTCTTGCCCGATAAGGCGATTGACTTGATGGACGAAGCGGCATCGCGGTTGCGGATGCAGGTGGATTCCAAACCCGAAGAGCTTGACGAGCTGGATCGGCGAATCATTCAGCTGAAGATTGAACGCGAGGCGTTGAAAAAAGAGGATGATGAGGCCTCGAAGGATCGCCTTGTCAAAATCGAGGATGAGGTTGCTCAGCTGGAACAGGATTCAGCTGTGTTGACCCAGCGCTGGCAGTCGGAGAAAGACAAATTGTCTGATGCGACCAAGCTGAAGGAGCAGTTGGACGAAGCGCGTGTTGCTCTGGAACAGGCCCAGCGTCGCGGTGATCTGACCCGCGCCGGTGAGTTGGCTTATGGCGAAATTCCGCGCCTTGAGGCGGCATTGAACGAGGTGGATGAAAGAAATAACCAGTCCAATGCCATGGTCGAGCGGTCGGTGACGGCGGATCACATTGCTCATGTGGTCTCGCGCTGGACCGGCATTCCGGTTGACAAGATGCTGGAAGGCGAGCGAGACAAGTTGCTGCGGATGGAAAGCGAACTGGCTCAACGGGTGATCGGTCAGGCCGATGCTGTGGCGGCTGTTTCCAAAGCCGTGCGTCGTGCAAGGGCCGGATTGCAAGATCCAAATCGTCCAATTGGTTCGTTCATGTTTCTGGGGCCAACCGGTGTCGGCAAGACCGAATTGACCAAAGCGCTGGCGGATTATCTGTTTGATGATGAAAGTGCGATGGTTCGGGTCGATATGTCCGAATTCATGGAGAAGCATTCGGTCGCTCGTCTGATCGGTGCGCCTCCGGGTTATGTTGGCTATGAAGAAGGCGGCGTGCTGACCGAAGCGGTACGGCGGCGTCCATATCAGGTAATCCTGTTCGACGAAATCGAAAAGGCGCATCCGGATGTCTTCAATGTGCTGTTGCAGGTGCTTGATGACGGGCGCCTGACCGACGGGCAGGGGCGGACTGTGGATTTCCGCAACACGCTGATCATCATGACTTCGAACCTTGGAGCGGAGTTCCTGCTGTCTGGCGAGGAGACGGATCTCAAGCCGGAGGATCGGGAGAATGTGCTCAACGTGGTGCGCAGTGCCTTCCGTCCGGAATTCCTCAACCGAATCGATGAGATCATCATTTTCCATCGGTTGATGCGCGAGCATATGGCGTCGATTGTTGCGATCCAGATGCGCTACTTGTCGGACTTGTTGGCAGATCGCAAGATCGAGCTGGTTTTGGATCCCGATGCGATCAACTGGATTGCCGACAAAGGCTATGACCCGGCCTATGGGGCACGGCCTTTGAAGCGGGTGATCCAGCGCTATTTGCAGGATCCGCTGGCAGAAGAATTGCTGGCTGGCAAGATTCTGGATGGATCGCGGGTGCATGTTCTGGTCAAGGATGATGCCCTGACCTTTGGTCTGGAAGACTGATCACTGGCTGTTCTGCAAAGCGAATAAAAGAAAGCCCCGGAAACACTGGTTTTCCGGGGCTTTCTTTGTGCCAAATGGTGCCAAATTGGCTTAGAGTAATTCTCGGGAATACCCGTTCTCGAGAATGCAATACCATACTGAGAAATGGCGTTTAAATCTAAACCGGTGATCCGGTTTATCTTCAAAGCGTTCTGGCTGGATGGCAGCGCCACTTTGTCGATGACATGAAGGATGCCATTTCTCTTCTTTAATGTCAGTCCGCGTTGGCGACCTTGATGTTGCTTGGCTTGCCGAGCAGCTCGTCGATTCGCTGGCGCTCATCATTGAAGGTGGCAAGCATGTCTCCATCAAGGGATCGTCCGCGCGGCAGGCGAATACGCATCGGATCCACATGGCGGCCATTGACCGTCACTTCATAGTGGAGGTGCGGACCGGTCGACAGGCCGGTGGAGCCAACATAACCGATGATCTGACCCTGGCGAACATAGTCACCCACTTCAAAGCCCGGTGCGAACTGGCTCATATGGGCATAGCCGGTAGCGTACCCATTGGTATGCTGGATCTGCAGGAACCGACCGTAACCGCTCGACCAGCGGCGCTTGATGATACGGCCATTGCCTGACGCCATGATCGGTGTGCCGCGCGGAGCGGACCAGTCGACCCCTTTATGCAGGCGGGAAATTTTGAGAATTGGATGGCGGCGCCAACCGAAGGGTGAGCGGAATTTGCCACCCTGCATCGGTTTGCGCATCAGGAATTTTTTCGACGAGCGGCCATTTTCATCATAATAATCAACCAGACCGTCATCCGGTGCGCGGAAGCGATAATATCGTTTGGTTTTGCCACCCAGCTGAACCTCAACAAACAGAATCTCGGCTTTCTTTGCATCTCCATCTTCCGGAATGGAGTGGAAGATCTGCAGCGAGTCGCCCGGCTTGACCTTGGCTTTGAAATCGAGATCGAAGGAAAGGATCTTGATCAGCTCGTCGATCATTTCAGGTTTCACGCCGTTGTTAAGGGCGGTCTGATACAGCGAATCATAAACATTGAGGCGAGGGCCACTGCGCAGACTGGTAATGGCTTCCGACGTTGGCATCGGGCTGAAGCTCTCTACCGGCTCCTCGGCGACGCGGAAGCCGCCCTGATCCGATCGGGCCACGGTGATTTGATGCTCTTCACCCAGATATAGGCTGAGGCGAATCGGTGCGCGCTCACGAATGCCGTCATAAACCAGCTCGTAAGTGATGCGCATGCGCTGGTTGTTGCTCAGCGCTTCGATGCCGGCTTCTTTTGCGAACAGGTCTGCGAGAATTTCCGCTTCTTCTTCGGTTGCCTCATTTTCCAATAGCAAGTTGCGCACCGTGTCGCCCTGAACGGCAAGCACGATCTTTTCTTCGGTCTCGGTGCCTTGTCCACTCAGGTCCGTCTTGGTGATGGAACTCATATTTTCCGGTACAATCCGGATATAGGAGGGGGCAAGGGCATCGACCGAAGTGGTCGGGAATTCGAATCGCGCAGGGTCGATCACTCCAAGTGCGGAGGCGGACTGCTGATCTTTGCCAGTGAGGAAAATGGCTGATTGAGCGGCCATTCGTTGAATGGCAAAGTTGCTTGGTCGGCCAGCATCCAGCTCATAGTCTATATGAGTGTCGAGCGGCTCGGTGCGCAAGCGCATTTCCCCTTCCACATTGGCGGAATAGAAAATATCTTCCTGTGTCGAAGCCGCTTTTTCGGTCTTTTCCTGGGCTGAAGCAAATATCCGCACTGCGTTGAATGCCGGGAAAGAGACGCTCTCGCTGCGTTTGGTTTCAAGGGAAGCGGAAATCAGCATGAAGGGGCGCGCGGTAACCAGATTCTCGTCGCCAAGAGAGGAGATCGTACTGACCTGGATTTCGCGTCGGTGGGAAACCGGACGAATCGTTCGAGACAGGCGATTGCCTTTGTTGCCTGCGGTGATCAATTCCCCAGGTTTCAAGTCCAGCGCGTCGGTGTCACCACCAGTGCTCAACAGAGCGCGCTCAATCATCTGATCCTGACTTT
>CAXXSO010000045.1:0-9812 GCA_963676965.2 uncultured Cohaesibacter sp. | reverse complement strand
GTGCAAAATTGATCGTCCCGATGCGCCGCAACACCACCGTAGCAAAGGCCGCCATCCAGACCAGATTGAGGATCAGATGCATCCAGCCGCCATGCAGGAAGGCATAGGTGACAAAGGTCCAAACATCCCCCAGAAACCCGCCGGGAAAATCAAAGGCCTGCCCCGCGGCACTATAGCGGATCGGCAAGAAAGAAAAGGCAAGCAGCAATTCCTGACGCTGTGCTGATGACAGAACAAATTCCTGCAAGCCTTGCAACACGATCATGATCCCACCCAACACCATAATCGGCATTGGCAGATTGAACATTGGTTCGCGTGGCGGTGGCATGCCATTTGGCATATGCCAATTCCCTCTGGGATTGAGTGCCATGGTCTTTCCTTGTCTTGCATTGCCCGGACCAGTGGAACCGGGCCATAACTTACATCATAATCTATAGTATTTGGAGCCGGTCTTCCCTCTCTTCAAGCAGAAGTATAGCCAAGCCGTCATGTTCATAAGGTTTGGCCATACCTTAGACAGAAAAGCGTTAACAGCAAGGCAAAGGCAAAAAGAAAGCCACCCGCCGGCCTCTTTGGACCAATCCGGATGGCTTGACGCCTCCTGAACTCCGTCAGGAAAGTTTGAAGAGCCGCGATACCAAGAACAATCAGGAGTCCGTTCTCAGCATCGTGGAAGCTGTTAAGACCGTATTTACACGCCCCGCCATCCCCGCGCAACCGAAAGCATTTATTAACCTTAATTCCCGGCCAAACCCGGTTCCGCTTCCCTATGGATCGCTCGGGAAGCTGCCATTTGGCACGCCCTCTGCTTGGTAATCGCTAATGACGAACAACCAAGCAGAGTCTGTATCAGCTTGAAACAACCCTGATCACGACCCGCCCCAAAAAGAGAAAAAAGATGAAACATCAGGTAACACGCGATCTTTTCACCTATTGGGACAGCCTGCGAGGCGGTCGACCCGCACCGGAACGCAGCGACATTGACCCAGCCGAAATTCACCAGATTCTCGGTGACACCTTCATTTTGGAATATGAGAATGAAGACCGGCTGACCTTCCGTCTGGCCGGAACGCGTCTGTGTGGCTCTTTCTGTCGAGAACTCAAAGGGCGGAGTTTTCTCGACATCTGGAGTCAGGAAGATATGTCCAGCATCAAATTGCTGCTGACTGCCGTGGCTGAAGATGAAGCGGCAGCCGTAATTGGCTTCCAGGGCACGACCGAGCGCGGCCAGACCCTCGATTTCGAGACAGTTTTGCTGCCACTGCGCCATTTCGGCCAACCAAAGAGCCGTATTTTGGGTGCAGCCAGCCCGGTTGAGATGCCATACTGGATCGGGATCTGGCCATTGACCGAACTCAGCATTTCTTCAATGCGGTTGATTTGGCCTGATGAACGCCCCTCCTTCATGCGCCAACCCACAAAAGACCATGGGTCAAAAGGGCGAACCGGTCTGGCGCCTTCAACCATTGCATTCCCAACCCCGTCGTTCAAACAACCGATCGCCCGGCCATCCCCTCGGCCAACAAGCCAACCCGGGCAGCAATTTGGACATTTGCGGGTCATTGAAGGCGGGCGCACCGAGTAATGAAGGCGAAATAACGCCGTTACCAACAGGCAAAAACAACGGATAAAAAGGGCTAACACACGGGTTGTTGGTCCTTTTTTTTATTGCCTGTTCAAATTGCAACGCAACTCCAATCAGAGCATCAAGACTAGGGCTTTGTTAACTATAAGCGGATTAGGATGGGTCCAGAACGTCCATTTTGTTTAGTTTATGGCGAGAAAGCAGCCTTCATGTCGGCCATTCTCCAGAAATCCGCATTGCCTCGAGTGATCGAGCGCCGCCGTCATCAGCGTGTTAAGGTGAACCTGCTTGGTCGCTTCATGCTGGAGAATAAGACGGAATATCCCTGTCAGGTGATCAACATGTCTCCTGGTGGCGTGGCTCTTATTACGCCTATTCGTGGAGAAATCGGGGAACGAGTGATTGCCTATATCGATCATATTGGTCGAATCGAAGGGAAAGTTGTTCGCAAGATCGAAGGTGGTTTTGCGATCACCATCGAAGCCACCTCGCGCAAGCGCGACAAGCTGGCCTCGCAATTGACCTGGCTCGCCAACCGGCACATGCTGGATCTGCCCGAAGATCGACGCCATGAGCGCCGCACTCCTAAAACGCCGATCACCAAATTGGTAACCGAGGATGGCGAAGAACATATTTGCCGTGTGCTTGATCTGTCCCTGTCCGGGGCTGCCATCAAGACCAAGGTCCGTCCGGCCGTCGGCAAAAGTGTGAATATCGGCAAGATCCGCGCCCGCGTCGTTCGTCATCTCGAAGATGGGCTGGCAGTTGAGTTCGCCGCAGTTCAGGACAGCAATAAAATCGACGACAATCTGCGCTGAGCCTACCAGCAGACCAAACATCGTGGGCACCGGCCTCCCGGCCGGTGAACATCGCTCCGCATCCATCACAGATGATCTGATGGATTAGACGCTGGCACCTGCCCTCACCACAACCCATTTCCCGACAGCTTGCTGAGAGCACCCTTCCTCAAGGGCCTATCCGCATCTGGGCTATCAACCGCCCAATGCAGCGATACACATATTTTTCAAAAAATTTCTATTTTTTTCTATGCGTCACACCCCAATTCAGGCCGTGGCACGATCAGTTTTTGCTGTTCTAAATTGCGCTTCGAGTTGCCTCCCCCAAAAAACCACGACCAATAACCCCGCCCTGTTTTGCTGCTTTGACGGACAAAACGTCAGGCAGCGGACCTCCGAACGCGCAGCACTCAAATTACAAATCATTGAGTTTGATACTCTTTTTTCTGATCGCTACAATTTTAGAAAAAGATGAATTGGATTTTCGACAAAAGAGAAGCAAAACAAAATCAAATTCAATTTAAAATAAAATCAAAATATATAAAAAGTAAAATCAAATGTAATTGGCCTTTTATTCAAATCAATCAAATTTTTTACTTAAATAATACCAGTGAAATTTCAAGTATATAAAATCGAATATTCTATAAATCTCCCTACAACGACGGGAGATTACCATGAAGAAAAGCATCTGGGGATTTGCATTTCTGAGCGTAGCAATCATCAGCCTGCCAGTACAGGCGGCACGCTACTCACCATTCATGTCCATCAAGGGCAAAACCTCTGCACCAATTGGCCATGTCAATTTTTGCCGCTCCAATCCGAGCGAATGTAACAAGAAATTTCGGGTTGATCGTGCGGTCAAACTGACTCAAACCAACTGGGCGCAACTCATTAATATCAATGGGCACGTCAACCAGACCGTCCGTCCGGTAACCGATAGCGAGCAATATCGAAAAGAAGAATTGTGGACCTATCCGGCAGGGGCCGGAGACTGTGAAGATTATGCGCTTCTGAAACGCCGTATGCTGATCAATGCAGGATGGCCGGAAACCGCTCTTCTCATCACAGTGGTAAAGCAAATCAATGGCGATGGTCATGCAGTTCTGACCGTGCGCACCGACCGCGGTGATCTCATTCTGGACAATCAGGATCCACGCATCCTGCCCTGGGACAAGACCCCATACCACTATATCAAACGTCAGGCAGCTCTTCAGCCTTCAGCGTGGATCGCGATTGACGATCCAAGATAACCAACTTTGCCAAACGACATCTGTTTCAAGCAAGGAAGGACACCTCTAAGGAGCCTGGTCACAATCCCCATACCCGTCCAAATTGACCAGGTTTTCTGGGCCAGTCGTCCCCACGGCTGGCCCACTTTTTTTTGCCGTGACGCCAGATCAAAGCGGCTTCAAGGTCTGCGCAAAAGCTTTCCAGTTCGCCACATAGCGGGTGGCAGACGCTGTCAGTGATGCGACCGCTTCCTCATCAAGCACCCGCACCACCTTGCCCGGCGCACCCATGACAAGAGAATTGTCCGGAATCACCTTGTCTTCGGTGATCAGACAATTGGCCCCGATCAGACAATTTTTACCGATCTTGACGCGGTTGAGGATGGTTGACCCCATGCCGATCAGGCTGTTGTCGCCAATGGTGCAGCCATGAAGGATCACATTGTGGCCAATCGTGCAGTCTGCGCCGATCTCCACCGGACATCCGGGATCGGTGTGCAGAGTGCAGTTTTCCTGCACATTGCTGCGCTCGCCGATGATCAACGGCTCATTGTCCCCGCGCAGCATCGCCCCGAACCAGACGCTCGCATCGCGCTTCATGATTACCTTGCCGATCAAATCTGCCGACGGTGCCACCCAATAAGCGCCCTCTTCAGGCAGCTCCGGCTGAAATTCTCCCAATTGATACAGTGCCACGATCGTTGCCTTTCATTTCTGGAACTTGTCGTCATTTGCGATCAGGATACAACCTCACGCGCGCCATCGAAACCGCGCTCTTTGGACAAATGGATAGAAATCCCGGCAAAGGACGACCCATTGTCAGCCTTTAGCTAACGACCGAAGCGGCCCCCAGAAATGTATTCATCAGCAACACACCGGAACAGGCGCTCCAGACGCCCGCAATGGCGGACGAACCAAAGAGCCAGCCAATCGGGCGGTTCTCAAGCCGTCGCCCCCGCAAGGCATTGCGCATAATGATGAAGGGCCCGGCAAAGGTGCACATCACCACCGACGACAACACACCGGGGAAACTATGAGCTGAGACACGAAAACCCGCCGGACGATGGGCGATCATTTGATAGAGCGTGGAGAGAATCCCCGCGCAGACAAAGCCAACACACGTCACATAGACCAACGCAAACACTTCCAGTCCACCGACCACATTCATGACCCAAATCCTCACTGAGCCATTAGGGAATGCCAACCAACCCGCATTCACAAGGCCCTTTTTGAAACAGTTGCGGGCGACAAAGGGCGATAGGCCGCCTGCGCCCCTTCAAATCGAGCCACCCCGTTTCATGCTGGGACACCCGATCTGTGTTTGCGCAAAGCGCTGCAAAGGCCGTGCCGGGGCGCAGACGTCAAAGGACATCCGTATGTGCACAGACAGATTGATGGCCGGAATGGGAATAGGTATGCTCGCCAAATCGGCGCAGAGTGATTCACCCATGCAACGCCCGATCAAAGAAACCAAAGGCAACGGTAACAAATGGCACAGCCCCTGGAAGAGCATGGCTCCCCTCAACGCTGGATATTCTTCCTTCTGGTGTTTGGGCTGATCGGTATCACCATTCTGTTCATCATCAGCCGGGTCTTTCAATATTCCGGCCCGGCTCTGGTCAACTCCCCCTACAGCACCAACGACCGCCTGCTGGCCTTCGAGTTGGGATCAACCCATTTCTATGTGCCGGAAAATACCATCCGTCATCCCGAACACTACAATGGCCAGCGGGTGAACAAGCTCGACCTGATCATGCTGTGGCCCAGTCTGGAGGGCTTCAGCCTCGAAAAACAGGTGGACTTTCTCGATGTATCGGAAAAATCAAAGTTGATTTTTGTATCGCTCAGTCTTCAGGACGAAGTCCTGTCCAGCTCGGACCGCCTCTATGCAGTCTATAGCCAGTATTTTGTTGGCGAGCCGATCAAGGCAGAAGGAGATTTGATCGGCTTTGCCATGGCACCGGGCTCTAGTTTCGCCGGGGAAACCGTTTATTTCAAACCCGATCACCACACGCCCTTCGCAGTCCGCTGTATGACTCCCGTCAAGAAAAGCCCTGCCCTTTGCCTGCGTGACATCAAACTCAACGAAACGACCCAGATGACCTATCGCTTCCGCCGCTCCCTGCTTGCTGAGTGGCGCACGCTCGACGCCAAGGTCAAGGAACGAGTAGAGTCCTTCATCCACAAATGATCTGTCTCTGTATCCGCCTATCATCCAAAAGAGAGGCAAAAGTCATTGACCTCCGCCATAGGCGGAGGTTTGTTACGCTTCGCTTGAACCACTAGAAGTGGTCTTGTTTGGTTTCAATAGTTTGGCTTGAACATATCCGCGAAGTCGCTCGCCTTATCCTGCCTCTGTTGATTGCGGATATAGCGTCTGACGACCTCCTCTTGATAGCCCGTTGTCGAAACAAAGTAACCACGTGCCCAAAAATGATATCCCTTGTAGCGACGTTTCCGGGCATATTTGTTTGCCACATATAGCGCCGTTTTACCCTTTAAGAAGCCCACTATATGGGCCACTGAATATTTGGGTGGGATTGAGATCAACATATGCACATGGTCGGGCATAAGATGCCCTTCCTCAATATGGCATCCCTTTTGTGACGCCAACTTCGTAAATTGATCTCGTAACTCACGCCGCAAGTCTCCGTATAGACGTTTGGTCCTGTATTTGGAGCCAAAGACTACATGATATTTGCAGTCCCAAGTGCTGTGTGATAGGTGATTTTTGTCCATAAAAACCTCCTCGCTTCTGTTCTTAAAACCACGCCAATGGTTCAAGTGAGGAGGTCTCTTACTGAAAATGTAAAACTTGTCCAGTCCTCCACCGCAGGTGGAGGTTTATTTCAGACATAAGAAAAGCCGCCTGAGACAGTCTCAAGCGGCTTTGTATCGATGTGAAGCCTAATAATCTGGCTGGCTTTCCTAGTTTTCTTCTAGATCAAATTCCAAAATAGCCATCGAGAAATTGTAGGACAGATCGCCATCTTCTTCATCACGGAAGAGAACGCCGACAAACTCGTCTTCTACATAGACTTCAGCAGAATCTTCTTTGCGCGGTCGCACCCTTACCTCGAGTTTGGGAGACTGCAAGGTCGTGCGCATGAATTTCTGAACTTTTGCCAATTCGGTCTTATCCAAATTTGCCTCCTGCAATTGCTGGCCCGCCGGGCAAGGCCATGTCCGTAGTCAAGGGGACCCAACCGGAGGAAGGGAAGACCCGAAGATTGATTTTGGTTGACCGCTGATCTCGCACAGCGTCCGCAGAGAGTAAAGCCGCTTTCCACATCAATCTTGCCTTTTCGCCCCCATTGCACCCAATGGCCGCAGCAGTGACAAGATCAACTATGGATTATGGGGCCTCTTTGAGCAACTGGTTCATGCTGCGCGATGGCTCCGCGCACCCAGCCTGACCAACCACACGGGCAGGCACACCTGCAACAGTGGTATTGGCTGGCACAGCCTTGAGCACCACCGACCCCGCAGCAATCCGCGAGCAATGGCCAACCTCGATGTTGCCGAGCACCTTGGCCCCTGCCCCGATCAGCACGCCATGACGGATTTTCGGGTGACGATCACCGTCTTCCTTGCCCGTCCCGCCAAGGGTAACACCCTGCAAAATGGACACATCATCCTCGATGACGGCAGTGCCGCCGACCACCACTCCGGTGGCATGATCGAAAAAGATTCCCTTGCCGAAGCGGACCCGCGGATGAATATCCACCTGAAACACCGCAGAGGCAACACTCTGCAGATAGAGGGCGAAATCCTCACGTCCGCATGACCAGAGCCAATGAGCAAGGCGGTGGGTCTGGATGGCCTGGAAGCCCTTGAAATAGAGCAGAGGATCAATGAATCGGTCGCATGCGGGATCGCGATCCGCCACCGCCACGATGTCGGCCCGCATCGCTTCGCTAATCGACGGATCAGAAGCATAAGCCTCGCGATAGGCCTGTCGGATCACTTCCGAATCCATCGCCGGACTATGCAGGCGATCCACCAGCCGGTGAATGACCGCATTTTCCAGTTTTCGATGACTGAGAATGGTCGAATAGATGAAACTACTCAGCACAGGTTCGGCCCGCACCAGATCTTCGGCCTCGGCCCTAACACGGTGCCAGACAGGATCGACCACTTCCAGACTGTCTTCGCTTCGCTTTAACGTTGCTTCAGCCATGCTTCATCAGCCTCTTCTAAGCCTATGGAAGACTTTCAAACACTTTACATTGTCGCTAGACATAATGAACAATGAGATGACCTGCAAGTCCTGCGACCCGACTTTGACCGCGCTCTTGTGGGATGCCTGCCAACTCCTTTTCAGCAAAGATACCATATTCATGAGCGACATCACAATTCACGACAAGATCCTTCTTGAGCGTTCCAGCCCCGTCGGACGCATCGTCATCAACAATGAGGCCAAGCGCAACGCCATGTCGCTGGACATGTGGCAGGCCATTCCCGATGCGATCAAGACACTGGACGACGATGCCGAGATACACGTGATTGTGATCATTGGGGCTGGTGATGTGGCCTTCATTTCCGGCGCTGATGTCACCGAATTCGACGTGGTGCGCAAGGATACAGCCTCCGCCACCCGCTATGACGACATCACCGCTGACTGTTACAGTTCCGTGCGCAATGCCAAAAAGCCGACCATCGCACTGATAAAGGGTTTCTGCATGGGGGCAGGCCTTGGGCTGGCTGCTGCCTGTGATTTGCGCCTGTCCAACCAAAGCGGCAAATTCGGCATTCCCGCCGGCCGTCTCGGTGTTGGCTATCCTGCCAAGGCGATTGCCGACATTGTCAATATTGTCGGCCCGGCCAAAGCCAAGGAGCTTTATCTCACCGCCAAGGTGCTCGACGCTGCGCAGGCAGATGCCATGGGTTTGCTCAATGAAATTTATGCAGATGAGGAATTTGCAGAAAAAAGCGAAAAATATTACCTCAATATCGCCCGCCTCGCCCCCTTGAGCGCCCAATATCACAAGGCCGCGATCAATGCAGCCTTCGGTCAGGTTGACCATCTCTCGATGGAAGCCTTGCGCGCCATGGCAACCGCCTGTCTTGACAGCGAGGATTATGCTGAAGGCTTGCGGGCCTTTGCTGAAAAGCGCAAACCCGTCTTTGTCGGCAAGTAACCGGCTCATCAGGCAGGCCGGTCACTTGATACTTCGCTAGGGATCACTCCTCGGCAAAGAAAGCCAGAGCGGCCTGCTTGAAAACCTTATCCCCGACCGCCACCATATGGTCCCGGCCGGGAATGTCGACCGCCCGCGCGTCAGGCAAAATGTCAGCCAGCTCCTGCGCCGAACCGGCAATCACGTCTCGTGTCCCGACGGCAACCAGCGCTGGCACAGACAAGCCGGACAGCTCCTCAACCGCGATTTTCTGCCGTGCCGACGCCATGCAGGCCGCCAGCGCCAGCCGATCGCTACCAGTTTGTTCGGCGAAATCTCGAAACGCCTTGCCCACCACATGCTTGATCGGCACGCCGGGTTCCTCACGCAAGGCCTTGATGATCGGAGCAGGATCGCCGGTGCCGTGAATCATGGCACCGCCAAGGCCACCAAACACCACCTTGCGCACCCGCTCGGGATATTTGAGGCTCAAAAAGGCCGAAATCCGCGCGCCCATCGAATAGCCAATGACATAGGCGCTTTCCAGTTCGAGATGATCCAGCAGAGCCTTAGCATCCTCCGCCATGATCGGCGAGGTATAAAGCTCCGGATCATAAAGCTTTTCGCTCTCTCCATGGCCGCGATTGTCAATCGCGATGACGCGATATCCGGCCTCTGTCAGGGCCTTGACCCAACCGGGATTGACCCAGTTGACCATCTTGTTCGACCCGAAGCCGTGGATGAGCAGAACCGGCTCTCCGGTCCCCTCATCAAGATAGGAAAGTGTATATCCGTCTGACTTGAACTCTGGCATGGTAGACTTGCATTCATTCTGTTGACATCAAAGGGTGACGCACTTGGCGCATGACCCGTTCTTAGCAGGTTGAAGCGAAAGAGCAACCATCCAAAGGACGCGTAGCCCTGCTGCCGCGCATTCCCCTTATCATGATCAAGGGAATCAGGGATAGTCCGAAGGATGACAGAAGCAAGACTAGGATTTGTCGCCAAGGAGCGCTATGGTCCTGCCACTCAGTGGTAAGAAGAGAGGCAACGCAATGGCCGGTCATACTATTCCCCATTT
>CAXXSO010000044.1:0-19734 GCA_963676965.2 uncultured Cohaesibacter sp. | reverse complement strand
GTCGAAAAAGGCCCGCGCCCGCGCCGTGCAGCTGCCCGCCTGGAATGAGGCCCTTGGCTTGCCGCGCCCATGGGACCAGCAATGGTCCTTGCGGATGCAACAGATCATGGCGTTTGAGACAGACCTGCTGGAATATGGCGATCTGTTTGATGGTTCTCGGGAAGTGGAGGCCAAGGTCGAAGCGTTGAAGGCAGAAGCGCGCGAGGAAATGGTCCGTATTCAGGAAATGGGCGGGGCGATCTCGGCGATTGAATCAAGTTATATGAAGCAAAAGCTGGTGGAATCGAATGCCAAGCGGCTCGAAGGCATCGAGCAAGGCGATCAAATCCTTGTCGGCGTGAACAAGTTCCAGCAAAGCGAGCCATCGCCGCTATCCTCTGGTGATGGAGGCTCCATTCTGACCGTTGATCCTGCGGTGGAGCAGGAAGCCGTTGAGAATATCAAGGCATGGCGTGAAAGCCGCGATAATGACGCCGTCGAAGCGGCGCTGGTCGCCCTCAGGGACGCTGCTGCCAGCGGGACCAATATCATGGAGCCGTCCATTGCCTGCGCCAAGGCGGGTGTGACCACCGGTGAATGGGGACAAGTGCTGCGCTCTGTCTTTGGGGAATATCGTGCCCCGACCGGGGTTGGCAAGGCGGCTTTGGCCACCAACGAAGAGCTGGCAAGCGTGCGTGAGAAGGTGGATGCGGTGTCTGAGACCCTTGGGCGGCGCCTGAAGATACTGGTTGGCAAGCCGGGGCTTGACGGTCATTCCAATGGGGCGGAGCAGATTGCCGTGCGTGCACGCGATTGCGGCATGGAAGTGGTCTATCAGGGCATTCGCCTGACGCCGGAGCAGATCGTCAATACCGCCCTTGAAGAAGGGGTGCATGTGGTGGGGCTGTCAATTCTGTCCGGCTCGCATCTGGCGCTGGTTGATGATGTGATGGACCTGATGCGGGCCTCCGGGCTGGATGATGTGCCGGTGGTGGTTGGTGGCATCATTCCGCCTGCCGATGCGGCACATCTGAAAATGCATGGGGTCGCGGCGGTCTACACGCCGAAAGACTTCCAGCTCAATGAAATCATGAAGAATATTGCCGAATTGGTTGCCTGATAAGGCCTTGCGGTGTGTTGCTCCACCGCATTCCTCCGTGCCCGCTGTTGGCTGAACCTCGTTGGTCGGTGGGCTAACTGGACGTCCGCAATCTTTCCGATTGCGGACTTTTTTATGTCTGAAATAAACCTCCACCTGCGGTGGAGGACTGGACAAGTTTTACATTTTCAGTAAGAGACCTCCTCACTTGAACCATTGGCGTGGTTTTAAGAACAGAAGCGAGGAGGTTTTTATGGACAAAAATCACCTATCACACAGCACTTGGGACTGCAAAATATCATGTAGTCTTTGGCTCCAAATACAGGACCAAACGTCTATACGGAGACTTGCGGCGTGAGTTACGAGATCAATTTACGAAGTTGGCGTCACAAAAGGGATGCCATATTGAGGAAGGGCATCTTATGCCCGACCATGTGCATATGTTGATCTCAATCCCACCCAAATATTCAGTGGGCCCATATAGTGGGCTTCTTAAAGGGTAAAACGGCGCTATATGTGGCAAACAAATATGCCCGGAAACGTCGCTACAAGGGATATCATTTTGGGGCACGTGGTTACTTTGTTTCGACAACGGGCTATCAAGAGGAGGTCGTCAGACGCTATATCCGCAATCAACAGAGGCAGGATAAGGCGAGCGACTTCGCGGATATGTTCAAGCCAAACTATTGAAACCAAACAAGACCACTTCTAGTGGTTCAAGCGAAGCGTAACAAACCTCCGCCTATGGCGGAGGTCAATGACTTCTTTTGCCGGTAATGGACTGACCTCTTTAGTCGTTGATCAGGGTGCTCAGCATGGCCTGGAGCCGTTCGGGATCGATCGGCCGTTGCAATCCAGCCGTCAAAGGGGGCGAGTTCGGCTGGTGTCGGGTCGGAGGAGACGGCGATCAATGGCATGGCATCCCACGCCTTGGTCTCGCGGATGCGGCCCGCCAATTCCCAGCCATCCATGCCTTCCATACGGATATCGAGCAGCATGAAGTCTGGCAGGTCGGCTTCTTGCCCGGATGTCAATCGTGCAAGCGCATCTTCTCCGGACGAGGCATGACTGGTAGCGCAGCCCATGGCTTTGAGCAATTCGGAAATGATCAGTTGGTTCGTGGCATTGTCATCGACAATCAGTCCGGCAAAGCCGAGACCTTCTTGTGATTGTGCGTCGGTGTCGCCTTCTTCCTCGTCCTCTGGCGTCGGGACCGTTGTGATCACATCGAGCGGCAGGCGGACAAAGAAGATGGCACCCGTGGGTTTTGTTTGCAGCTGCCCAGATCTTGCCATGCATCATATCGACAATGGTCTTGACGCTCCACAGACCAAGGCCAGACCCCGCGACCCCTTCAGAACTGGTGCCGCGCTGGTAAGGCTCGAACAGAAGGCTCGGATCCGCAACACCAAAACCCGGGCCATCATCGGCAAAGTCCAGTGCCAGCTCGTTGCCTTCCTTGATGGTTGCCGACAGGGTGATGGTCGAGCCGGGGGCATATTTGATGGCATTGTCCAGAAGAAGGGTGAAAAGCCGATTGAAATAGGTCGGGTCCGGGCTGGCAAAGGCCGTGGATTTTAATGCAGGATCGAGCGTCAGCTTGAAATGGGCCCCACGCGCCTCTGCCAGACCGGTTGCCACTTGCTCAAAGTCCTTGAGTAGTTTGACCAGTTGCATGCTGGCGGTTGGCAGGGCTTCATGCATTGCCGCACCGTCTTCCATCATCGCCATGGCATTGTTGGCGGCCAGATGCAAAGCCTCAAGCAGGGCCGTACAATTGGCGGGATCCGGGGATTTACGGATCAATGTGCTCAGAGAAACGATTGCGCTTAGCTGGGTGCGCAAGTCATGGTGAAAGCTGTCGACTTCACGGGTCTGGTCAACATTTTCTTGATTGTTGTATTCCATTTTATGCTATAGGCACCCTTAGATATGCATTTTTGGAAGTTGTGGTAGCGCATACTGCCTCTTTCGCTGCAAACTTGCCATCCTCAATTCGATTGAGACAGGTGTCAGTTTAGTCGCCAAATCATTGGTGCAACAAGGAATTTGTTTCCTGGTCCAGTGGCCTGCCTCGCTTTCCCGCTCGTTCGTCTCCGGAGGTCGTCATGGCCGATATTCTTTTCATTGTTTTTTCCCATCTTCGCGTTGATTGGCCTTGGCTATGGTGTGGTGATCATTGGCCTTGTGCCGCAGGACGTCGGGGCGGCATTATCAAAGTTCGTGTTCACCATCCCTTTGCCGTTGCTGCTCTTTCGCAATTTGGCGACAAACGATCTGACGGGGCAGGCGCCGTGGCCAATTTGGGGGGCTTATTTCTCCTGTCTGTTTGCGGTCTGGGTTTTGGGGATAATCTTGCTCTCCGTGGTTTTCAAGCGCGAAGGCAAGGCACTGGCGGTGGCGGGGGATTTCGGCAGGTTTCTCCAATCTGGTGTTGCTTGGCATTCCGATGATTACCGGGGTTTATGGGGAAGACGCCCTGTTGCCCCTGTTGATGCTGCTGACGGTCCATTTGCCTGCTGCCATGCTGGTCAGCTCAATATTGGTGGAATGGTATGACCGGGAAGAAGGCAAGACGTTGAATATCGGGGCCGCTCTGGTCAATGTCGGCAAAGGGCTTGCCACGAACCCGATCGTCGTTGGCATCGTGGCCGGGGGGCTGTGGAGCCTCACCGGTTTTGCGATCCCGCAGGTGGCTTCGGTGGTAATTGACAAGATTGTGCCTGTGACCGTGCCCCTTGCCTTGATGTCGTTGGGCATGGGGATGCGCAAATATGGGTTGAGCGGTGATATTCTGTCTGGCTTCCTGCTGGCGCTGATGAAGACCATGCTGCTGCCCGCTCTTTTCCTGCTGATCACCAGCACGCTGATTCCGCTGCCGGCTGAATGGGTTGCGGTGATCCTGATCGGTGCGGCTTGCCCGACCGGGGTCAATGCCTATTTGCTGGCCGAACATTTTGGCGTCGGGCATCGGGTGGCGGCCAACACCCTCACCCTGTCGGTGCTTATGGGGCTGGTGACTTTGCCATTCTGGATTTCGATTTCCCATCAGATTCTGGGTCGCTAGCAAAAGGCTGCCAGATCGTCGGTACACAACTGGATCATCGCGCGGATGTCATCAGGCGTTGCGCCATTATCCCGCAGTTTCCTGAGGCTCAGATCGCCTCGGGATTTGGAGAGCTTCTGCCCTGCAATATCGGTCAGCAATCGATGGTGATGATAGAGTGGGGCGGGAAGATCGAGAAGCTGCTGCAACAGGCGGTGAAGACCAGTGGCGTGATAAAGATCCTGTCCGCGCACCACATGGGAAATCTCCTGCGCGGCATCATCCACCACCACCGATAAATGATAGCTGGTCGGGCAGTCTTTGCGGGCCAGAATCACGTCGCCCCAAGCGCTGGGGTCTGCTGCAATCATGGATGCTTGCGGATAGGAAGCGCTGCGGGGGCCGCTTTCCTGCCACCTGAGTTGTGAGCTATGTGACGAAGCAATCAATGTCAGGGCCTTTTGCATGTCGAGCCGCCATGCTGCATCGCCCTCCGCATGCTCCTTGTTCTTGAGTAGATGGCGGGGGAAGATCGGCGTGCCATCCGGGTCGCGGGGGTGGGGGCGGCCTGTTTCTTCTTCGGCACGGGCGATGGCCTGATGGATGTCCTTGCGGCTGGCAACCGAAGGATAGAGCAGGCCGCGGGCCTTCAATTGCTCGATTTGTGCGCCATAGATGTCAAAACGGCGTGATTGCTGCATCACTGGCTCCGGCCAGTCGAGCCCCAGCCAATGGAGGTCCTCTCTCATTTGTTTGATCTTGTCCGGCGTGCAACGGGTCGTGTCGATGTCTTCGATGCGCAGGAGAAACTGACCTGCCATCTTCTTTGCTGCTTTGAAATTGATTAGCGCCGAGAGGGCATGGCCCAGATGGAGGGCACCATTGGGGCTGGGGGCAAAGCGGAAAGTCGGGCACATCGGGTCTTGTCCGGTTGCGGGAAGAGGCAATCTGGTGATTGATAGCCCTTTGAGGTGGAACCTGTCCATAGGGACGTCACGAAAGGAAGAGGCAGAATGGAGCGGTTGACCGATCAGGCTGATCTTGATGCGGCCCTTTTGCGTCTGGGCAGGCTTGATCCGCGATGCGCGCCTTTTATCGATTTGTGTCAGCCGATCCCGCTGCGGCGACGGCCCGGTGGCCTTGGTGGCCTTTTGCGCATATTATTGGGGCAACAGGTTTCTGTCGCGTCGGCGAATGCGATTTGGCAGCGTTTCGAGGCGGCCTATCCGGAAATGCTGGCAACTGATCTGGCTAAAGCGAGTGAAGAGGATTTGCGGGCTTGCTCCTTGTCGCGGCCGAAAATCAGGGCGGTGACAAGGATCGCTGAGGCCTTTGCCGATGGCTTTGACCCCGATGCCTTGCACGAGCGGGGTCTCTCAGAGGTGCGTGATGGGTTGCTGGCCTTGCATGGGGTGGGACCGTGGACTGCGGATATTTATCTGCTTTTTTGTCTTGGCGCGCGTGATGTGATGCCTTCGGGCGATTTGGCCTTGCAAGTGGCGGCAGCTCATTTGGTGGGGGCGGAGGAACGCTTAAGCGCCAAGCAGCTGGACGCGTTGGCATTCAGTGCGTGGCAGCCAGAGCGCAGTGCGGCGGCGCATTTGCTCTGGGCTATTTATCGCGACCTGAAGGCAGGTCGCGATGGGGTGATTTGATCAGGCGGTGCCATAGAGTTTGCTAAGCCAGCCCTTAAGGAAGGGCAACAGGCGGAAGACGAAGCCAAAGCTTGCCTCTTTGCCAAAGGCTCCAACAAGACCGATGACGACAAGGATCGTTGAGAGCACCACATTCCAGCCGCCGAAAGACAGGCCGAGAATACGAATTTGAGCCACAGAGCAGCTGATCAGCTCGGTCTTTTGCAATTGCTGCAGAAGATTGGCAGCGTTGGGGGTGATTTCCACCGTGTTGGCGCAGTTGCTGGGGCCCAACCAGAATTCCCATTCAGCACCGGCCTGATAGAAGCCGACCCCTGCACCAAAGAGCAGCAATCCCGAGAGGGCCAAAAGCATCAGCCTGACAAAGGGAGCGGGCGCATTCAGTCGGATAGCGAGTATCAAAATGGCGGCCAGTGGCACCATGGCATAATGGGTGTGGCGCTGGAGATAGCAAAGCTGGCACGGTTGGAAACCGCCAATATGCTCAAAGCCCAGGGAGCTTAGGGAAATCAAGGCTGACCCAACAAAGAGCAAAAGGGCGCTCAGGCGCTGGGTGCTGGAAAGCGGGGATGTTAAAGTCATTGTCTGTCATCCATGAGGCGGGATGCGGGCCAGAAGGGCCAAGCTTGGCAGGTGCTTGAGCCTTACGGGTCAACCATGTCGAAAATTTGTCAGTGCGGCACCAGATATTTTGCCACGATGAATCCACCAATCAACAGGATCATGGAAATGGTGAAGACCAGACCCAATCTTTTTTCGATGAAATCGCGAATGGGTGGGCCAAGCCAATAGAGCAAAGCGGCAACCGAGAAGAAGCGAATGCCGCGGGCGACAATCGACGCAATGATAAAGATCGGCAGTGACAATCCGGTTGCGCCCGAGGCGATGGTGATGACCTTGAAGGGGAATGGTGTCAGGCCCGCGATCAGTACGATCCAGACACCCATTTCATTATAGCGCTCGGTGAAGGAGGCGAATTTGTCCGCATGGCCATAAAAGGCAAGGATCGGCTGGGCAATCTGGTCAAACAGAAAGGCGCCGATAACATAGCCCAGAAGGCCACCCAGCACGGACGCAACAGTGCAGATGAAGGCATAGAGCCAAGCCTTGTCGCGCTTTGCGATGACCATCGGGATCAGCAATGTGTCGGGCGGGATCGGGAAAACCGAACTTTCGATGAAGGAAACCAGCCCGAGGGCCCAGGGGGCGCGGGGGCCAGAGGCCAGACCCATCGTCCAATCATACAATTTGCGCAGCATGCGGGATTTCTTTCAGTTGTCAGCCTTGAGCCAATCGGTTCCTGTTCAAATAGGGCACTTGCGAGCCTTGGTCCAGTGGGGCGAGGATAGGGTGCACTGGTTAAAGGGGTGTCAAATCGTGTTGACTATGGAAAAATTGTGACGCTTGTCTGTTGACGGGAGAAATTTTGGTTCTATATTCCCACCTCACGTGCCCCTGTGGCGGAACTGGTAGACGCGACGGATTCAAAATCCGTTTCCTTCACCGGAGTGCCCGTTCGAGTCGGGCCAGGGGCACCATTCTCTTCCTGGACAATCTTTCAAAAAAAGTCGCTAAGCGCACAGTTTTTGCGTCGCTGGCTTTCGGCGGTCTGTTGCTGGATGCAACTGCTGTTACAGCAGGTTGCGCACTGCATTGATCAGCATCATCAGCGCAAGGCAGGTCAAAAGATATTTGAAGATGGTGCGGAACAGCCTTTCATCCATCATGTGAAGGATACGCGCGCCGCTCATCGTACCCAGCTGCGCTGCTATCAGCATCACGACCAAGAAGCCTATCCAGTTCTGAAAGGCAAAGCCGACAAGGCCGAAGGCTATGATTTTCAAGGCATGTTGGAGGGTCATGGCTGTGGCGTGGGTGGAGACCACGCCTTGCCGGTCTGATGCCTTGCCTGCGACAATGGTGGCAACAAGAGGCCCCGTCGCGCCGACAAACATGCCGATCAGCGAAGAAATGGCACCTCCCACCCCAATGATCACCGAGCCACCTCGCATGAATTTTGGTCCGGGTGCCCAGACCAGAAACAGCACGAACAATGCGAGAATGATTTTGAGCAAAGCGTCAGGCAGTGAGACGACGAGTTGTGACCCAATTGCCGTGCCGATGATTGCGCCGGAGGCAAAAGCCAATATGAAGGACCATTTGATATGGGCGCGCAGATGCCAGGCACGCCCTGCATTTGAGCCCATCTGGACGATGCCATGGATCGGAATGAGGGTGGCGACGGGGATGGCCGTGCTCATGATTGCCAAGAGAGCGACCCCACCTCCAATGCCAAAAGCAGCGGTCATGGCATAGGCGGCAACAAACAACCCCCAGAGCGCCAGTTCGCTGAGGCCGGTATCGGCAAAGAATGGCAGATTCTCAAGCATGATCACTTCTTTTTTGTTGCCTCTTGAAGGGGCAGATCAGACAGGCAAGGCGGCCTCGACGATCTTGACCCAATAGGACGCGCCAATGGGAATGAGGTCATCATTGAAGTCATAATCGGGATGATGCAAGGATGCGCTGTCACCATTGCCAACAAAGACGAAGGCACCGGGGCGTTCTTCCAGCATGAAGGAGAAATCTTCCGAGCCCATGGAAGGGGGCATCACAGCGTCGACCCGGTCATCACCGGCCAGATCCTTGGCCACTGCCTCGGCAATTGCCACTGGCGCGCCATGATTGACGGTAACCGGATAATCGCGGTGATAGGTCAGCGTGGCTTTGGCTCCATAAAGAGCAGCTGTGCCTTCGACAATCTCGGTCAGGCGCTTTTCGGCCATGTCTCGGACAGCTGGGTCAAGGGTGCGAACCGTGCCTTCGATGAAGCCGGTCTGAGGTACCACATTGTCTGTGAAGCCTGCCTTGATATGGCACAGGGAGACAACAATTGCGCTTTGCGGATTGGAATTGCGACTGACAATGGTCTGTACCGCCTGCACGATGGCGGCCATCACCACCACCGTATCAATGCCTTCATGGGGTTTGGCGGCGTGACATCCCTTGCCCTCGACATCAATCATGATGCGGTCGGCTGATGCCATGATGGGACCGTCCTTCATGCAAAAGGCGCCGAGCGGTACGCCGGGCCAATTGTGCATGCCATAGACTTCATCAATGGACCAGCGATCCATCAGACCATCGGCGACCATTTCGCGGGCCCCGCCGCCGCCTTCTTCCGCAGGTTGAAAGATCAGCGCTACGCGACCATCAAAATTGCGGGTTTCCTGGAGATATTTTGCCGCAGCCAGAAGCATGGTGGTATGGCCATCATGGCCGCAGGCATGCATTTTGCCTTCCACTTTGGAGGCATATGGCTTGCCGGACGTCTCAACCAGCGGCAGGGCGTCCATGTCGGCACGCAAGCCTATGGTCTTGCCCGATAGGTTGCTTTTGCCCTCGATCACCGCGACGACACCGGTTCTGCCAATATTTGTGGTGATGTCCGTGATGCCATAGGAGGTCAGTTCCTTGACCACGCGCTTGGCGGTTTCATGGACGTCGAATTGCAGTTCTGGTTGCTGGTGCAAATCGCGCCGGACTTTGGTGAGTTCTTCGTGAAAGTCGGCAATACGATTGATGATTGGCATGGATGGGGGCCTTGTTTGGATAGGAGTGTTCGTCTGGACGGATCTTTATAGCGCGTCCATCTACAGGACTTGCTGTCCCGTGATCGCGATGAGATTAGAGGGGGCGCCGGATAAGGGCAAGGGCTTTGTCTTCTAAGGGCTGAAGGGAATGCGCCATCCGGTGATTGGGGCTTGTTCCGTGCGGGTGCATCCGCTAGAGAGGAGGGGGTCTTGTTCCTTGCTTCCTGACCTGCCAGAGAATCATTCTTGAACCGCCTATCTTCGGAGAGTTTCGGATCATGCATCCAGCCTTTGCCATCAAAGCCAAGTCAACCAGCAAAGACAGTCTGGTCTCGTCCTACGGGCGTATCGCGTCCTTTGCGCTGATCCGTATCGGTCTCGGTGTGCTGATGGGCGGAATGCTGGCTTTGACCGGTCCTGCAGAGGCGGCGAAAAAGGCCAAGCCTGCGGAAAAGCAGGATCTGGTCCTCCCCTCCAATCCACTGTTGCTGATGGATGTGCAGAGCGGCAAAGTGCTCTATCATCAGAAAGCCAATCAGAAATGGTATCCGGCGTCTCTGACCAAATTGATGACCGCTTATGTGACCTTTCGGGCGCTCGCGGCCGGTGAATTGTCTGAAGACAGCGTGGTGACCATTTCCGCACATGCATTGGCTTATCCGGCATCGAAAATGGGCTTTAAGGTCGGCACCCGGTTGACCGTCGACAATGCCTTGAAAATGGTGCTGGTCAAATCGGCCAACGACATTGCCGCTGCTTTGGGTGAGCGGGTGGCGGGCAGTGAGCCAGCCTTTGCCGCGCGCATGAACAAGGAAGCTGCGCGTCTGGGCATGACGGCGACGCATTTTGTCAATGCCAATGGTCTGTTCCATCCCGATCAAACCACATCGGCGCGCGACATGGCGGTGCTGGCCCGTCAGATCCTGCTAGAATTTCCTCACTATCGTCCGCTCTTCCAGATTCCGGCCATTCGTCATGGCAAGCGCGTTTTGCGTTCTTACAACAAGCTGCTGGAAACATTTCGCGGCGCCAATGGCATGAAGACCGGGTTTGTCTGCGCGTCTGGATACAATCTCGTCTCTTCGGCGACCCGCAATGGGCGTCAGTTGGTGGCTGTGGTGCTCGGCGCGCCGAACACGCAGGTTCGCTCTGAGACGGCAGCCTTCTTGTTGACTCAGGGCTTTGTGCGGCAGGATATGGCGTCGGGTGCGGGGAGTTCGATTGCTGATGAGGCTCAGTTTGGCGCAATAACCGGACCCCGTGACATGCGAGCGGAAGTTTGCCCGGGTGGCAGGCCGAAATGGACCTCGCATGTGGAGTATAAGGTCAGCTTTCTTGATCCACGCTTCAAATTGATGGAGCCGGTGCGGGTTTATACAGGCGTCAAGGAAAAGCAGATTGTGTTGCCACAAAGGATGGCGCAATTGCCGTTGGCCAGCCCGTTCGAAAAGCCGGTGTTGCCGTTGAAAGCGCAGAAAGGTGATCTGGTGCGTCTGGTCTATTTGCCGCGCCCGAAGCCCTAAGTCTCTTCGTTCAACCTTTCTCTATCAGAAATCGCATTGTGCCCGGCTCTGGCTCCCGGCTTGAGACAAGGTGATGGCCATGTTCCTTGCAGAAATGCGGCAGGTCGATCACCGACATCGGATCGGTTGTGGTAACCTCTATCCGATCCCCTGCATTCATGGTCGATAGCGCCTTTTGGGTGCGCAAGACGGGTAGGGGGCATTTCAGTCCGCTCAGGTCTAGGTCTTGCATGAGGCTCGATCCGTCTTACGTTTTCTAGGAATGATGATTTCGGTTTCTAGGGCTTTGGCATCCATGTCGCAAGCGATATTGGGTCCGTATTGGGGGGAGACGATATGCAGGCAGAACAAAAACAACCACAAGACGTTTTGGATTTCTGGTTCGGGACAGACCCGAAATACTGGTTTGCCAAGGATGATGGATTTGATGCGGAAATCCACGAACAGTTCGGCCCTTTGCTTGAAGTGGCACGGGCCGGGCAGCTCGACGCCTGGAAGGATAGTCTGCATGGCACATTGGCTCTGGTGATCGTGCTGGATCAATTCTCGCGCAATCTGTACCGCGATTCAGCTGAGGCTTTCACACATGATGATGAAGCGTTGCTCCTGTCACGGTTGCTGGTGGTGCATCCCGACTGGGATCAGCTCAGCAAGGATGAAAAGACCTTTGCGGTGATGCCAATGATGCATGCGGAGGATTTGCATGCGCAGGAGGAATGCATCGACTGGATGAGGCGGATTGGCAACGAGAATTCAGAGCGTTATGCAATCATCCATCGCGACATCATTGCTCGCTTTGGCCGCTTCCCCCATCGCAACGTCGTGTTGGGGCGTGAAACGACATCAGAGGAGCAGGCCTTCCTTGATGATGGTGGTTTTGCGGGGTGAAAATCACCCGCTGTGAGCGCCCAAAATGGGCTTGAGAGGCGCGGTTAAGTGCTTTTCATTTTTAGAGTTAATATTTCCTTAAACTTTTAAGAACGGGGCTTTTGCCCCGTTTCTTTATGAAATTCCTCAATTTTTAGCAAAATTACAGTGAAAATCGGATAACTCCCTAAAAAGGCAAGGCGCAAACCCGGTGCGAAATGCGCTCTGCTAGCGTGATCGATTAACCTAAAGGTGAGATTCTGCCATCTTGTATCTGAAAAATTGCTTATATTGGTTGTAGCTCACCGAAACCGTCTGGGCGGAGTGAGGGATATAGGACAACAAATACGGGATCGGACAGAATGCTGTTGAAAGCGGAGAAGGCGTTGCATGTGAGGGAGACAATGGATCTGTTTGACAGTCCATTCGTGCATCCGGCGTTCGTTACGGCCGCCGATGGGCGCATTTGTGCCGGGCCGGTTCGACAGATTGTCCAGGGGGGCTATCATTTTACCTATGAGGTTAAACGCGCAGCTCCGGCTCTGGGCGCGCGTTATGCGACCCTGTGGGGCACTGGCTATGGTCCATGTGGTGGCTGTTTTCTGGGGTTAGACCGCAGGCAGCAGCGCAATAAAGCGGACTTTCGGGCCGGGCTTGAAGCTCTGGTAGCGGAAAGTGGCGCGGATTTTCTGATTTGGCCCTACTTTCCGATTGAATCGCGTGAATATCAATGGCTCGGCAATTGGATGGATGATCGCCTGCGTGGTCGTGAGGCGGCGCTGGTGCGGCGTGTGCTGCAGCGTGCTTTTCTTGATTGCCGTGCAGTGGAAGAAGCCGGAAGTGCGGGGCTGTCCCTGAGCCGGAACAAACGCAAGGTGATTGGTCGACAAACCCGACGGCTCGAAGAAATGGGCAGCGTGCAGTATGTTTCAACTCGTGACGGCCTTGATCATGAAGCTGCTCTGGAGCATTTTCTCAAGGTAGAGGCGTCAGGCTGGAAGGCCCGCAAGGGAACGGCCTTGTCCGTCGTGCCTGCCCTTGATTCCTTTGCGCACGAATTCGTCTTGCCTCTTTTGGCAGAAGGGCGCGCCCGGATTGATCTGATGATGCTTGATGATCATTGCATTGCCGGGCTTGTGTCGCTGCAAGCAGGGCGTGGTCTGTTTTCCTGGAAAACCGGGATGGACGAAGTCTACAAACGCTTCTCACCGGGCGTGCATATCCTGCACCATATCAGCCAGCTGGCGATCGCCGACCCCGATATCGACTATATCGACAGTTTGGCCGATGCCGGGCATCCGGTTGCAGAACATATCTGGGGTGGAATGCGCACCTATGCGCAGCTTTTCCTGCCACTTAATGCCCATGGCAGCATGGGTGCGCTCAGCTACAGCGCTGCGGCGGATAGCAAACAACAGGCGCGTTATTGGGCAAAGCGGATGCTGGGCCGCAGCTGAGACATGCTGTCTTCCTGTTTTGGTTCGTAGGGCTTGGCCAGAATGAGGGCCCAGAAGACCTTGTATTTCGCGTCCGGGCGATAGCTCGTCGCGATCCCCATTTCAGTCACGCTCTTGCGAAGCATATTGTCATTGTGGCCGCGGGAATCGCGCCAGCCGGAAAAGGCTTCGGCCAGCGTCCAATAGCCTGCACTGATATTCTCCACCGCGATGTCCGGTTCATAGTTGGCCTTGTTGAGGCGCTTGATCAGGGTTCGGTCCCGGCCCAAAGTATGGCTGACCTTGTCGGCCGCCGCCATGGCATTGGCCTGATCCTGCGCCGCAGCGATCAGTTTGTCACTCAGGGTCAAGAGGCTCAATCCCCGTTTGTTTCGATAGGCATTGAGAATGTTAAGGGCTTCCTGAGGATTGACCGTGGCGCCGCTGCGGTTGAGATGATCATACATGATCGGCTGGGTGATTTGCGGCCCCTGACTGCATCCGGTCAAGCCGAATGGCAGCGTGGCCACAAATCCTATTGCCAATAGGTGAGAGAGGCGGCTTTTTCGGTCCGCAAATAGTCGGATGTCATGCGGTTGCCGCAGCATCGCCGTCCCCTTCAACAGAATCGTTGTTATTGTCATCATCATCATTATTGATGTCATATTCGGCTTTTTGATGGCGGATCGCTTTGGGGTTTTCCGACGCTGCTTCTGACTTGGGTGGGGTTTCTGGCGGCAGCTCTGGCTGCTTTGGTTTTTCCGGGGTCGCCATTGAGCGAATATAGACATCCTGCTGCGGGAATGGAATTTCGATATTGGCTTCTTTCAGGGCCTTGAAAATGGCAAAGCGCAGCTCGCTTTTGGCGCTTAGCGAGCTGTTGATGTCGTGAATGAAGCAGCGCAGCTCGAAGTCGAGGGAGGATGCGCCGAATTCCATGAAATACACGCTCGGGCTGGGGTAGGAGGAGACCAAATCGGCCTGACTGGCCACGCGCATCAGGATGTCGCGGACCTGTTCGGGGTCACTGTCATAGGAGACACCAATTGGCACAATGATCCGGCCCATCGACCCATTGTGCATCCAGTTCATCACCCGGTTGGAGATCAGGTCCGAGTTGGGCACGATGACCGTGGCCCGATCGAAGGTTTCGATCTTGGTGGCGCGCACGGAAATCTTGCTGACATATCCCTGATCGCTGCCAACCACGACCCAGTCACCGGTCTTGATGGGCCGTTCGACCAGCAGGATAAGGCCCGAGACGAAGTTGTTGACGATACTCTGGAGGCCAAAACCGATACCGACGGAGAGAGCGCCTGCTACCAGAGCGATATTGGAGAGATTGACGCCCATATAGGAGAAGGACAACATCGCCGCTAGGATGAAGCCGATATAGCCGATGCTGGTCTGAATGGAGTTTTTAAGGCCGGTATCCAGATCAGTGGCCGGCATCAGGCGCTGTTCACTCCAGCGCTGGATGCTCTTGACCAGCACCAAGGTGACGATGAAGACCACCAGAGCGCCAACAATATTGATGGGCGAAATGCTTAGATCACCAATCTGGATGTTGAAGATGGCCTTTTCCAGCGACGCAAAGAAGCCGGTGGATTCCACCCCCCATGGGGTGAAAATCAACAGGGCTGCGCCGACATAGAGCAGGATGCGCATCATTCCGTTGAACAGGACGCCAAACTGATTGACCGTCTTTGACGTGATGCCCATAGCGCGGGAGATCTTTTGCGAGGCGCTGTTGCCGGTCTCCAATTCTTCATTGAGGAAATTGTCGATCAGCGCCGAAAGAATGCCAAGCAAACCAAGGATGATGAAGGCGCGGCCCAACTGCAAGGCAAGGAAGCTGCCAAGGGAGACAAAGCCAAGAATGGGTGCAAGGCCAATGATCAGGCAGGCAATCCAGATAAACGGCTGTAGCCACCGCAAAAAGGCTGGCAGACTGAAACCTGACGGGGGCGGTAAAGCCTCATCCACGGGGGCGTCATGCAAAGGAGTGGTGCTGATCATCACCCGCTGGCCTGCCCAGATGAGAATGGCGGTCAGGATCGAGGCGATGCCGCTGAACAGGATCGTGGTTTCCAGCGGGGTCAACAGGGTCTGGCGGGTTTCGTCAAGGGTGATTTCAAAGCCATAGACGGCCAGTAAACTCAGGGAAATACTATAGAGTTTGGCTACGTCTGAATCAGAAATATTCAGCAGCCGATAGGCGGCGCGACGCGGCGCAAGCAGCACCCGGATGAGGCCATAGCTCAGCGACAGGGTGAAAACCACCGAACCCAGTTGTGACATCAGGGACTGGACGCGGCGGGGCAACAGATCGGCATTGTCGAGAATGAGCCCGACCGCGAGGAAAATGGCCACCGGCACAATGGTATAGACAAAGACCGCCCAGCAGGCATAAAGGCTGCGTTGCAGGGCGGTTGGTTCATCCAGATTAGACAGGCGCCTGAGGCCGGAGAAAAGCAGGAAACGCAGCGGGCCGACAATCACCACCGAGACAATCAGAATGACCCCAATCACCTGCCAGATATGATCGGCAGCGCGGCTGATCAAGTAGCGGCCCCAATCGGAAAACAGCGTTGTGGTGGCTTGCCAGGTGGAGACGCTGCCCGACAGGCCATTGAGCCAGAGGGCAGGATTGAGAATGGTGCCGCTTCGCTCGAACAATTGTTTGGTGAAGCGGTCCTGACGGGCAAGCGTGATGCGGCTGTTCAATTGTTCGGCACGCAAAAGACTGGAGGAAATCAGCTTCAATTGAGCGTCAATCTCGGTGACCTGGGACTGGAGTTCCTCGCGTCGGGTCTTCAGAGTCTCGGCTTCTGCGGCTGCTTCTTCGCCTTCCTTGGTTTCGGACGGTTTGAGTGCCTCCAGCCGGGCCTTGGCTTCCTGCAATGTGGGCTGGACCTGATTTTTCTGAGCTGTTGCGGTTGCCTCGATCGCATTGAGCTTGGTGCGCAGCTCGGAGAATGTCTGCTCGGAGAGATTGTCACGGTTCAGTGTGGCTTCGATCTGATCAAGTTGAACAAGCAGAGTATCCGCAATGCTCGGTTTATCGGCAGTCTGCGCCCATGCATGCGAACCTGCGCCCAGAAGGAGGGCAAAGATCATAAGGAATGCAAGGCCAAAGGAGCGGAAGGCTTTGTGCAACATGGAAGTGAAAATCCTTGTTCGTGCGACAATCAACAAAGGGTTTAACGGCAACAGGTCTAATCGAATTGCGGTCTGAAAACAATTCTTTAGAGTATTTTCTCGCGCAGGCAGCAAGCACAGGGATGCCTTATTGCGGTCCCCGGCAGAGGGATCGGCTGGCCATCACCTTGAAATGGCGGTAGCATCTGCGTTAGCTGATTGATCAGACATCTGTTTTACCTATAAGCCGGAGCGCCATTTATGACTGTCCCGTTTGACATCAACAATCCTGTTTTTCCTGAAGCACTGGATGACGCTGCCATGCGAAGCGGCGATTATCCCTACGCTAAGAAGCTCAAACGGTCAAAATATGAAGATGAGCTGGAAAAACTGCAAATCGAACTGGTCAAGGTTCAGGAATGGGTGCGCCAGAGCGGTGAGCGGATCGTTGTCGTGTTCGAGGGAAGAGATGCGGCAGGCAAGGGCGGTTCGATCAAGAGGTTGACCGAATATACCAATCCGCGTCACGTGCGGGTTGTTGCCATGTCAAAACCCAGTGATGTGGAACAGGGGCAATGGTATTTTCAGCGCTATGCGGCACAATTGCCGACGCAAGGGGAAATCGTGCTGTTCGACAGGTCATGGTATAACCGAGCCGGGGTCGAGCCGGTGATGGGCTTTTGCACGCCGGAACAGACCGAGAAATTTCTTCATGATGCGCCCCGCTTTGAAAAGATGATTCAGGATAGCGGCACGCGCCTGTTCAAATTCTGGCTCAATGTCGGGCGGGAAATGCAGCTCAAGCGGTTTCACGACCGTCGCCACAGCCTGCTCAAATATTGGAAACTGTCACCGATTGATCTCAAATCACTGGATTTATGGGATGCCTATACGGATGTCCGCAACCGGATGATGGAGATGACCCACACCAAGCATGCGCCTTGGGTGGTCATTCGCTATAATGACAAACGGCGCGGGCGGCTGAATATGCTGCGTTATCTTCTGACCAATCTCGATTATCCGGGAAAGGATAAAACGGTGATCAAATCAACCGACCCCGAGATCCTCGGGATTGGGCCGTCAATCTTGAAAAATTCCGAGTGAAAGACACAAAAAAAGCGGGCTCTTGAGCCCGCTTTTCGTTTATGTCTGAAATAAACCTCCACCTGCGGTGGAGGACTGGACAAGTTTTACATTTTCAGTAAGAGACCTCCTCACTTGAACCATTGGCGTGGTTTTAAGAACAGAAGCGAGGAGGTTTTTATGGACAAAAATCACCTATCACACAGCACTTGGGACTGCAAATATCATGTAGTCTTTGGCTCCAAATACAGGACCAAACGTCTATACGGAGACTTGCGGCGTGAGTTACGAGATCAATTTACGAAGTTGGCGTCACAAAAGGGATGCCATATTGAGGAAGGGCATCTTATGCCCGACCATGTGCATATGTTGATCTCAATCCCACCCAAATATTCAGTGGCCCATATAGTGGGCTTCTTAAAGGGTAAAACGGCGCTATATGTGGCAAACAAATATGCCCGGAAACGTCGCTACAAGGGATATCATTTTTGGGCACGTGGTTACTTTGTTTCGACAACGGGCTATCAAGAGGAGGTCGTCAGACGCTATATCCGCAATCAACAGAGGCAGGATAAGGCGAGCGACTTCGCGGATATGTTCAAGCCAAACTATTGAAACCAAACAAGACCACTTCTAGTGGTTCAAGCGAAGCGTAACAAACCTCCGCCTATGGCGGAGGTCAATGACTGAAGGGGATCGGATATGTGGCCTCTGTTTGTTACCACAGTCACGCTCGCTTCCAGTTCCCTCAATTGCCTTTGAGGCAACTGGCCAAATGGCGGGCATTGTAGCGGATCAGATCAGGATAGAGGGTTGGCCCCTCGGCCAACTCTTTGCCGATCGGGTCAAGCTCACCCTTTTTGGCGGAGGTTCCTTCGATCAAGATGGTGATGATCTTGTCGGAGAATTGTGGCTCGGACAAGAGGCAGGCGACATCCAGATGCTCTAGCTTCTCGTGAATTTCCTTGACGCGCGCGGCTCCGGGATTGACGCCCGGCGTTAGCGTGATGGAACCGATGGCTGACACGTCAAAGGCATTTTCAAAATATTGATAGGCATCGTGGAAGACGATGAATGGGGCCGATTTGACATCTGCCAGGAGGCCTTTGGCTTCTTTGGTCGCAGCCTTCACTTCAGCTTTGAAGGCCTCGTTGTTGGCTTCATAAGTCTTTTTGTTGTCCGGATCGATCTCAGACAGGGCCTTGGTCATGGCAGTTGCCATCGCCAGACCATTGTTTGGCGACAGCCAGACATGGTTGTCTATGATGCTTTCTTCGTCATGGTCATGATCGTGGGCTTCGTGTTGCTCGGCGTCATGGTCGTGATCATGATCTTCATGTTGTTCGGCGTCGTGGTCATGATCGTGGTCTTCATGTTCCATGGCGTCATGATCATCATCCTCGTGGCCATGATCGTGAGAGTGCTTTTCCCAGTTGCCGCCGGTGCGGGTTGGCAGGAGCGTCATTCCTTCGGCGTCGATCAAAGGGATCGACTTTTTGTTGCCTGCAAGCGTTTCCAATGGCTTGACAAGGAACGCTTCAATACGCGGGCCTACCCAGAAAACCAGATCGGCATCCTGCAGCGCCTGTGCGCCGGATGGGCGCAAGTCGGCACTGTGAGGCGAGGCGGACGTTGGAAGCAACAGGTGCGGCGTGCCGACGCCTTTCATGATGGCCGCTGCAATGGAATGCACTGGTGCGATTGAGGCGACCACGTCAGGGGCTGACAATGCGGGGACGGTGAAGGCGAGGGTACAGATAGACAGAGCAGCAAACTGCTGCGACATGCGTTTCAGGATAGAAGTCATGGTGAGACACTTGCCATTTCATGTTTGGATCGGATTGGGAGCGAGGGCTCTTTGGGTTTAGTTACGTTATAACATAACAAAAGTCAAAAACAAAAAGGGCAATGCGGGTTTGTGTCCTTGGGATAAATACGCGCGCCTTGAGTTTTGGTTGTTAGCAAATAATTCAGAACACGACGAAAGTTGGCCAAAAGGGCCAGAAAACCAAGCATTTCTTTCGTCTTTTTTAACCCGAATGATCAAATGATTATTCAATCACAACGGGCAACGATAGTGACGAGTGGGACATGTTCAAATTTTCGAAATCTTCGCGCGCTGCACAAAATGATGCTGACTGCGCGGCATTTGTTCAAGGGTCGGGGGATACCGTGAACGAACTGGAAGACACTGTCAGTACCGAGTCAAAAATTGATCACCACGTAATCTCGGGCGTCTTGCGCGACCTTGGTGGAGTCGGGTGTGACATGGCCGAACTGGCCGGTGAAATCGAGCTGATCAACAAGGAAAC
>CAXXSO010000043.1:0-22190 GCA_963676965.2 uncultured Cohaesibacter sp. | reverse complement strand
GCCAAGCCACATCATGAACATGGTGCCGCCAACCAGCGTCAGCACAGCGGAGAAACGGAAAAACATACCCGGTTCCATGACGATATTCGTTGAACCCTCAAGGCCGACCGAAATACCGTAAGCCTGCAAGGTTGCAAGAACCACAGTACCGTAACGGGTATATTGGTTGATGACCTTTCGGCCACGCTCGCCATCCTTCTTCAGCGCTTCCAGCGTCGGAGACACAGTGGTCATCAGCTGAATGATAATGGAGGCGGAAATGTAAGGCATGATCCCGAGCGCAAAGATCGCCATACGGCCGACCGCGCCACCAGAGAACATGTTGAACAGCCCAAGAATGCCGTTCTGATTGTTGTTAAAGGCTTGCGCCAGAGCTTCAGGATTGATCCCTGGAAGCGGAATATACGTACCGAGCCGGTAAACCAACAAAGCACCCAGCGTGAACCAGATGCGCTTCTTCAGCTCTTCTGCTTTTGCAAAGGCGCCAAAATTGATGTTAGCGGCGAGTTGTTCTGCTGCCGAAGCCATATTCTACTCCGCTTATAGCGCTGATTCGGATCAAAGGGTGATCCGGTAAATATAGGTGCGCCAAAACAAATGTATAGAGCAAGGAGCAGAATGTACCCTGCTCCTTAGCTCTAAACGCAAAAAAGGAGGGCTCGTGCGAGCCCTCTCTCTTATCTTTTTCTTATTCTTCGCCGAGGATCTTGACGGATCCACCTGCTTTTTCAACAGCGGCAATGGCTGCCTTGGAAGCACCTTCGATCTCGAAGGCGACCTTGGCGGTCAATTCACCGTCGCTGAGCAGACGAACACCATCACGCAGACGACGAACAATGCCAGCTTCTTTCAAAACGGCAACGGTAACAGTCGCAGAAGCGTCCAGTTTACCTGCATCGATAGCCTGCTGAATGCGGCCAACGGATACGGTGTTGAAGTCTTTCGCAAAGATGTTGTTAAAGCCGCGCTTTGGAAGACGACGATGCAATGGCATCTGACCACCTTCAAAGCCCTTGATAGCAACACCAGAGCGAGATTTCTGACCCTTGACACCGCGGCCGCCGGTTTTACCGACACCCGAGCCGATGCCGCGACCAACGCGCTTGCGGTAATGCGTAGCGCCGTCGTTATCGCGAATTTCGTTGAGCTTCATAATACTCTCCCGCCTCTTAGCCTTCATCCACAACGCGGACGAGGTGAGAGACTTTAGCGATCATGCCGCGAACTTCAGGGGTATCCTGAAGCGTACGACGACGATGCAATTTGTTCAGGCCAAGACCGACCAGCGTAGCACGCTGATCTTTTGGCCGACGCAAAGGGCTGCCGATCTGTTCAACAGTAACAGTGCCCTGTTCCTTCTTAGCCATGTCCGGCTCCTCTTCTTTGGGACGAAAGGATCAGCAAACGGCGATTAGCCGTCAGCACGACCCCCGTCAACAACACGACGACGAGCCTGGAGCGTGGACACTTTGAGGCCACGACGAGCAGCAACACCACGTGGGCTGTCTTCTGCTTTCAAGGCATCGAAGGTTGCACGAAACCATGTTGTACGGGTTGGAGGTGCCAACAGACTTGGCAACAACGTCCTGCACGCCCAGTGTTTCAAACACTGCACGCATTGGACCACCCGCAATGATACCAGTACCTGGAGGTGCGGCACGCAGCATGACTTTACCGGCGCCGTGGCGACCAGCAACATCATGATGGAGCGTACGACCCTCACGCAGAGGCACGCGGATCATGTTACGCTTGGCTGCGTCAGAAGCTTTACGAATAGCCTCTGGCACTTCGCGCGCCTTACCGTGACCAAAGCCTACGCGGCCCTTTTGATCACCAATTACGACGAGCGCAGCAAATCCGAAGCGACGGCCACCTTTAACCACTTTGGCAACGCGGTTGATGTGGACGAGTCGGTCGACGAATTCGCTTTCGCGCTCTTCACGATCAATCTTCTTGTTCATGAGTTTTCTTCTCTCGTCGGAGCGATCGGTTGCCCGAACGGTTAGAAATTCAATCCGCCTTCACGCGCAGCATCTGCGAGTGATTTGATGCGTCCGTGATAGATATATCCACCACGATCAAAGACCACGTCCTTCACGCCGGCTGCCGTTGCGCGTTCTGCAATCAGCTTACCAACTTCCGAAGCGGCGGCTTTGTCCGCGCCGGTCGCAAGCTTCTCACGCAGATCTTTTTCGATGGAGGAAGCCGCTACGAGTGTAACGCCTTTCTCATCGTCAATGATCTGTGCATAGATGTGCTTGGAAGACCGGTTAACACTCAAACGCGGACGGCCGTTGGCAGTCTTTTTCAGGGCGCGCCGTACACGTGCACGACGGCGCTCAAACTGAGATTGTGCCTTCGCCATAAATAAGTTTCCGTTACTTCTTCTTACCTTCCTTGCGGAAGATAAATTCATCACTATACCTAATACCTTTGCCTTTGGTAGGGCTCGGGCGGACGATATTTACGGATTTCTGCAGCAACCTGACCCACAACCTGTTTTGTCAATGCCGTTTCACAGTGATCTCGGTTGGCTTTGGGACAAGCAACCGTGATCCCTTCGGGAACTTCATAGAGAACATCGTGTGACAGACCGAGAGCCAACTGAAGATCTTTGCCCTTCAATTGCGCGCGGTAACCAACGCCGTTGATTTCAAGTTTCTTTTCGAAACCTGCAGAAAACACCAGTGAGGATGTTGAGAATCTGGGTGCGGGTCATACCCCACAAAGAGCGAGCAGTTTTGGAATCACTGCGTGGCTCTACCAGAATGCCATCATCCGTCAATTTGGCATCAACGTCATCGCACAGTACAAAAGACAATTCGCCCCTTTGGACCTTTCGCTTTGACGGTTTTTGCCATCGATCGTTGCAGTAACGCCAGCAGGCCACTGCAACAGGCTTTTTACCAATACGTGACATAAGACTAACCTGTCCGGATCTAGAGCAACAAAGTCAGTGTCGCATCAGAAGACGCGACACAGAACCTCACCACCCACATTTTGCTCACGAGCGTCATGATCGGGCCATCACCCCTTTGGGAGTGGAGACGATCGACACGCCAAGACCGTTCTGAATGCGCGGAATATTCTTCACAGACGCATACACACGACGACCAGGCTTGGACACGCGTTGGATTTCACGGATCACCGGTTCTCCATCGAAATACTTCAATTCGATTTCGAGCTCGGACTTACCGCCTTCAAATTCGACGGTGGTGTAGCCGCGGATGTACCCTTCTGCGGCCAAAACGTCAAGTACGCGCTGACGCAATTTGGATGCAGGAGTGGAAACTTTGGTTTTGCTACGCATCTGCGCATTGCGAATGCGAGTCAGCATATCCCCCAAGGGATCGGTCATTGCCATAATACCGCGCTCCTTACCAGCTCGACTTCACCAGGCCAGGGATTTGACCCTCATTGCCCAATTGACGAAGAGAAATACGGGACATCTTCAACTTGCGATAGTAGCCGCGTGGACGGCCAGTAACATCACAACGGTTGCGGATGCGGATGGATGCGGAGTTGCGCGGAAGCTCGGCGAGCTTCAGGCGAGCTTTGAACCGCTCTTCAAGAGACAGAGACTCGTCCTTGGCCATAGCTTTCAGTTTAGCACGCTTTGCAGCATACTTATCAGCCAGGCGGGCGCGAGCTTTGTTCTTTTCGACAGCGCTCTTTTTTAGCCATTACTTTTTTCCTCGTACTTTCCGCAGACCTTATCGGCTTGAACGGGAAGTTGAATTCGGTCAGAAGTGCACGAGCTTCCTCATCGTTGCTTGTCGTGGTGCAAACGATGATGTCCATGCCCCAAATCTGGTCAACTTTGTCGTATTCGATTTCTGGGAATACGATATGCTCTTTCAGGCCCATGGCATAGTTGCCGTTGCCGTCAAAGCTTTTACCGTTAAGACCACGGAAGTCACGTACGCGAGGCAGTGCAATCGTGATCAGACGATCCAGAAATTCATACATGCGGTCGCCGCGCAGGGTAACCTTCACGCCAATCGGCATACCTTCACGAAGTTTAAAGGTAGCAATCGATTTGCGAGCTTTGGTTACGACCGGCTTCTGACCGGCGATGGCCTCCAGATCAGCCAAGGCAGACTTGACTTTTTTGGAATCGCCAACCGCTTCACCAACACCAATATTGAGCACGATCTTGTCGAGTTTCGGCATCTTCATAGGATTGCTGAACTCGAATTTTTCCTGCATCTTGGCGCGGATAACGTCTTCATACTGCGTCTTCAGACGCGGAGTGTATGCAGCCTCAGCCATCGATCACATCTCCTGAACGTTTGGCCACGCGCACCTTGGTGCCGTCTTCCTTGACAGTGAAACCAACGCGAGTCGGCTTGCCGTCTTTCGGGTCCGCCAATGCCAGGTTGGACAGGTGGATCGGGGCTTCTTTATTGATGATGCCGCCTTCCTGAGCCTGTGTCTGACGCTGATGGCGCTTGACCATATTGATACCGCGCACCAGTGCCCGCTCTTCAGCTGGCATTACCTGCACAATTTCACCGCTCTTGCCCTTGTCTTTACCGGCAAGAACAATGACGCGATCACCCTTTTTGAGTTTCGCAGCCATTACAGCACCTCCGGAGCAAGGGAAATGATTTTCATATGGTTGTGAGCACGAAGCTCACGAGGAACCGGGCCGAAGATACGGGTACCGATTGGTTCCTTGTTGTTGTTCACCAGAACAGCTGCACTACGGTCAAAACGGATAACGCTGCCGTCCGGACGACGAATGGCTTTTGCGGTACGAACCACAACTGCCTTCATCACATCGCCCTTCTTAACGCGTCCGCGCGGAATTGCTTCCTTGACAGAGACGACAATGAGGTCGCCGATGCCAGCATATTTCCGTTTGGAGCCGCCGAGCACTTTGATGCACATGACACGACGTGCGCCGGAGTTATCCGCGACGTCAAGGTTTGTTTGCATCTGAATCATGACTGGCCGCCTTTTTTATTGTCCCGATACGCGGAAACCGCGTCGGGTATACGTCCAATAATCGAAGTGAGTTATGCGGAAGGAAGATCCTTACCGACCACGACCCAACGTTTAGATTTCGAAATAGGGGCAGATTCCTGAATGAAGATCTGATCACCTACTTTGAAGGCATTCCCCTCGTCGTGAGCCTGGTACCGCTTAGAACGACGCACAGTCTTCTTAAGAAGAGGATGCGTAAAACGGCGCTCGACTTTGACAACGACGGTCTTGTCTTGCTTGTCGCTAACGACGAGGCCCTGCAGAATTCTCTTTGGCATCCCGTCTCTCCTATTCTGCTGACGATGCACGCATATCGCGGGCAATGGTCATCAGGCGTGCGATGTCGCGGCGAACTTGCCGTACACGCACTGTGTTTTCCAACTGACCGGTGGCCTGCTGAAAGCGCAGATTGAGCTGCTCTTTCTTCAGTTTTTCCAACTCGTCAGTGATTTGGTCCGACGTCATCGCGCGGACATCTGATGCTTTCATGGGTCTATCCCTTCACACCGTTAGTCGGCGATGCGCTGTACGAAGCGTGTCTTGATAGGCAACTTCGCAGCAGCAAGCCGCATGGCTTCCCGCGCTACATCGAGCGGTACACCATCAATTTCAAACATAATCCGACCCGGAGCTACACGAGCAGCCCAGTATTCAGGAGAACCTTTACCTTTACCCATACGGACTTCGGTAGGTTTCTTGGACACTGGCACGTCCGGGAACACACGGATCCAAACACGACCGGCACGCTTCATGTGACGGGTCATAGCACGACGCGCAGCCTCAATTTGGCGAGCGGTGATACGCGCAGGCTCCTGAGCCTTCAGGCCGTAGGCGCCAAAGTTGAGCTCATAGCCCCCTTTGGCATTGCCATGAATACGGCCCTTGTGCTGCTTGCGGTATTTAGTGCGCTTTGGTTGCAGCATTGTTCTTCTCTCTTAACTCAGCTTGTGACCAACATTAAGCAGCAGGCTTGTTGCTACGACGACGCTGACCACCATCTCTGTTGCCACCGTCCGAGCCTTCAGATGCGCGACGTTCAGAGGCCATTGGATCATGTTCCATGATCTCGCCTTTGTAGATCCACACCTTGATGCCGGAGATGCCATAAGCGGTCAAAGCTTCAGCAGTACCATAGTCAATATCAGCGCGCAGGGTATGAAGCGGAACGCGACCTTCACGGTACCATTCGGTACGCGCGATTTCGGCACCACCCAGACGGCCTGCACAGTTGATACGAATACCTTCTGCACCCATCCGCATTGCAGACTGAACCGAACGCTTCATTGCGCGGCGGAAAGCCACACGACGCTCGAGCTGCTGTGCGATGGACTGAGCAACCAGGTTTGCATCACATTCCGGCTTACGAACTTCAACAATGTTGATATGTACGTCGGAATTGGTCAGCTTGCCAACCTGTTTGCGAAGTTTCTCGATGTCGGCGCCTTTTTTGCCGATCACGATGCCCGGACGTGCAGAGTGAATGGTCACCCGGCATTTCTTGTGCGGACGTTCGATCACGATCTTGGAGACGGCGGCCTGCTTCAGTTCTTTCTCGAGCATGCTCCGGATCGCATAATCCTCATGAAGAAGAGAACCATACTCACTCTTGTTGGCGTACCAACGAGAATCCCAGGTGCGGTTGATGCCCAGACGAAGACCAATCGGATTTACCTTGTGACCCATCAGGCTGCCTCCTCAACTTCACGAACAACGATCGTCAGGTTGGAGAAAGGCTTGAGGATCTTGCCAACACGACCACGAGCACGTGGCTGCCAGCGTTTCATCACAAGTGCCTTACCAACATAAGCTTCTGCTACGATCAGGCTGTCAACATCCAGTTCATGGTTGTTTTCAGCGTTGGCGATCGCAGATTCCAAACACTTTTTAACATCACGTGCAATGCGCTTTGAGGAGAAGGTCAGGTCAGCCAGAGCGGCATCAACCTTCTTCCCGCGAATCATTGCTGCGACAAGGTTCAGCTTCTGCGGAGACGTACGAAGCATGCGGGAGACCGCTTTCGCTTCGTTGTCTTTCAGGACGCGTGCGCGTTTTGCCTTACCCATTATTTCCTCTTCGACTTTTTGTCGGCCCCGTGACCGTAGTAGTTACGGGTCGGAGAAAATTCGCCAAACTTGTGCCCTACCATCTCTTCAGAGACGGAAACTGGTACATGTTTCTGACCGTTATACACACCGAAGGTGAGACCGACGAAGTGCGGAAGGATCGTGGAGCGGCGGCTCCACGTCTTGATCACTTCGTTACGACCAGAGGAGCGAACCTTGTCTGCCTTCTTTAGGAGGTATCCGTCGACAAACGGACCTTTCCAAACAGAACGTGCCATCGGTTAACCCTTATTTCTTGCGCTGATGACGACTACGAACAATAAACTTGTCGGTCGACTTGTTGGAGCGAGTACGCTTGCCTTTGGTAGGTTTACCCCATGGAGACACAGGATGGCGACCACCAGAGGTCCGGCCCTCACCACCGCCATGTGGATGGTCAACCGGGTTCATAACGACACCGCGCACTTCTGGACGCTTACCGAGCCAACGGTTACGACCAGCTTTACCATGATTAATGTTCGAATGTTCCGGGTTGGAAACGGCGCCAACGGTAGCCATACAGCTGCCGAGAACCAGACGGGTTTCACCGGAGTTCAAACGAATGATCGCATAACCCGCATCACGTCCGACCAGCTGAGCATATCCACCAGCAGAGCGAGCGATCTGACCACCTTTGCCTGGCTTCATCTCCACATTGTGGATGATGGTACCGACGGGCATGTTGGCCAGAGGCATAGCGTTGCCTGGCTTGATGTCAGCTTTCTGGGAAGCAATCACCTTGTCACCAGCGCGCAGGCGCTGAGGAGCCAGGATGTATGCCTGCTCGCCATCTTCATAGGTGATGAGAGCAATGAAAGCAGTACGGTTTGGATCATATTCCAGACGCTCCACCGTTCCCAAAACGTCAAACTTCTGACGCTTGAAATCGATGATGCGATAGCTGCGTTTATGACCGCCACCACGACGACGTGCCGTGACGCGACCATAGTTGTTACGACCGCCAGACTTGGTCAAACCCTCGGTGAGTGTTTTGACCGGCTTGCCTTTCCAAAGATCGGAGCGGTCTACAATCACCAACTGACGCTGGCCCGGGCTAGTCGGTTTAAAGGTCTTGAGTGCCATGACTTAAAGCCTATCCACGCGTTCTTTAAAGACCAGTCGTGACGTCGATGGACTGGCCCTCTTCGAGGGTGACAATCGCTTTCTTAACGTCGTTCTGTTTACCGATGATGCCTTTGAAGCGTTTCACTTTGCCCTTACGGACCAAAGTGTTGACGCTTTTGACTTTGACGGAAAACAGAGCCTCAACTGCGGCCTTGATTTCTGGTTTAGTCGCATCCTTGGACACGTTGAACACAACCTTGTCTTCTTCAGACTGAATGGTTGCCTTCTCGGTGATCACCGGGCTGCGGATGATATCGTAATGACGAAGGTTGGTCATTTGAACCGTGCCTCCAGAGCATCGACTGCGGCCTTGCTCAGCACCAGAGTGTCGCGACGCAGAACATCAAGAACATTGATACCCTGAACCGGCAGCACATCGATACCGATGATGTTGCGGGCAGCTTTTGCGAAATTCTCATCCACTTCCTGACCGGAGATGAACAGAGCATTTTCGATGCCCAGACCGGAGATCTGTTTTTTCACAGCTGCCGTCTTTGGCGCCTCGGCCTTCATGTCATCAAGAACGATAATGCTATCATTTTTGACTTTGGAAGACAGAGCATGCTTCAGAGCCAGCGCACGAATTTTCTTTGGCAGCTCGATCGCATGAGAGCGAACAACCGGACCAAATGCGCGACCACCACCACGAAACTGCGGCACTTTTTTGTTGCCGTGACGAGCGCCACCCGAACCCTTCTGACGAAGGTATTTCTTGGTGGTACCCGTGATTTCAGCACGGGTCTTGGTCTTGTGAGTGCCGGCCATTTTCTTCATCTGCTGGTAGCGAACCATGCGGGCAAGAATGTCCGCACGTGGTTCGAGACCGAACACATCTTCAGAAACAGCAACAGAACCGGCATCACCGCCATCAAGGGTTTTGACTTGCAATTCCATTATTCAGCACCCTCCGTAGCAGCTTCTTCAGCAGGAGCTTCAGCGGCACGAACAGCACCAGGAAGCGGAGCCTCGGCCGGACGGGCTTTCTTGACAGCATCCTTGATAAGGATCCAACCGCCCTTGGAACCAGGCACAGCACCCTGCACCAGAACCAGACCACGATCAGCGTCAGTTTTGACGACTTTCAAGTTCTGCGTCGTCACACGGGTTGCACCCATGTGGCCAGCCATTTTCTTGCCCTTGAAGACCTTGCCGGGATCCTGACACTGACCAGTCGAACCGTGAGCACGGTGCGAAAGGGAGTTACCATGGGTCGCACGACCACCACCGAAGTTGTGGCGTTTCATGGCGCCGGCAAAGCCTTTACCAATCGAAGTCCCGATAACATCCACATGCTGACCAGCAACATAGTGATCCGCGGTCAATTCAGCGCCGACATCAATAAGATTGTCTTCGCTGACACGGAATTCAGCAACTTTACGTTTCGGCTCCACCTTAGCTACGGCGAAGTGGCCGCGCATAGGCTGCGAAACATTTTTAACTTTGGCCTTACCTGCACCCAACTGAAGTGCGGTATAGCCGTTTTTCTCAACAGTACGCTGAGCAACAACCTGGCAGTTCTCTACTTTGAGAACAGTTACCGGAACGTGTTCACCGCTCTCGGTATAAATGCGGGTCATTCCCAACTTCTGTGCGATCACACCAGAACGCATGGCTACTCTTGCCTCTCGCTCAATGTTAGAGCTTAATTTCAACGTCCACACCGGCCGCAAGATCAAGCTTCATGAGGGCATCAACCGTCTGTGGGGTCGGGTCAATGATGTCGAGGAGACGCTTGTGCGTACGGATCTCGAACTGCTCACGGCTTTTCTTGTTAACATGCGGCGAACGGTTGACAGTGAACTTCTCGATGTGGGTCGGAAGCGGAACCGGACCACGAACATTGGCGCCTGTGCGCTTAGCAGTGGATACGATTTCTTTTGCCGACGTATCGAGAATGCGATGGTCGAATGCCTTAAGGCGAATTCGAATATTCTGACCGTTCATATTTTCAACCTCAAAAGACTGGGGTGCGAAAAGGGTATTCTCGCACCCCTGCCCTAATGATTACTCGACGATAGCGCCGACGATGCCGGCACCCACGGTACGACCACCTTCGCGGATAGCGAAGCGCAGTTTTTCTTCCATGGCGATCGGCACGATCAGCTCGACATTCATGTTGACGTTATCGCCAGGCATGACCATTTCCACACCCTCATCAAGGGTAACAACACCGGTAACGTCGGTGGTGCGGAAATAGAACTGCGGACGATAGTTGGTGAAGAATGGGGTATGACGACCGCCTTCTTCTTTCGTCAGAATGTAGGCTTCTGCCTTGAACTTGGTGTGCGGGGTTACAGAACCCGGCTTGCAGAGAACCTGACCACGCTCAACGTCTTCACGCTTGGTACCGCGCAGAAGAACACCAACGTTGTCGCCTGCTTCACCGCTATCAAGCAGCTTGCGGAACATTTCAACACCGGTACAGGTGGTTTTCTGGGTATCCTTGATGCCGACGATTTCGATTTCGTCACCAACATGGATGATACCGCGTTCAACACGACCGGTAACAACCGTCCCACGACCAGAGATCGAGAACACGTCTTCGATTGGCAGCAGGAACGGAAGATCTTTCGGACGATCAGGCGTTGGGATGTAATCGTCAACGGCTGCCATCAGTTCCTTAATGGAATCACGGCCAATCGCTGGATCACGGTTTTCAACCGCTGCCAGAGCAGAGCCTTTAACGATAGGAATATCGTCGCCAGGGAACTCGTAGGAGTCAAGCAGCTCACGCACTTCCATTTCAACCAGCTCAAGCAGCTCTTCATCGTCAACCTGATCAACTTTGTTCAGGTAAACAACCAGAGCAGGCACGCCAACCTGGCGGGCAAGCAGGATGTGCTCACGGGTCTGAGGCATTGGGCCATCGGCTGCAGAGCAAACCAGAATAGCGCCGTCCATCTGAGCCGCACCGGTGATCATGTTTTTCACATAGTCAGCGTGGCCTGGGCAATCAACGTGCGCATAGTGACGGTTCTCGGTCTCATACTCAACGTGAGCCGTCGAGATCGTGATACCGCGTGCACGCTCTTCTGGCGCACCGTCAATCTCGTCATAAGCCTTGGCAGTTGCGCCACCAGTTTCCGCAAGGGTCATGGTGATTGCTGCAGTCAGGGTGGTTTTACCATGGTCAACGTGACCAATCGTGCCGATGTTTACATGCGGCTTATTACGTTCAAACTTTTCCTTAGCCATAGGAAAGTCTCCATTCTCAAAATTACAAAAAGTGCGACGATGTGAGGTTTAGGCGTATTTCGACTGAACCTCGTCTGCAACTGCCTGCGGCACTTGTGAGTAGTGATCGAACACCATCGAATACTGCGCGCGACCCTGCGACATGGAACGAAGATTGTTCACATAGCCGAACATGTTCGCCAGCGGCACCATGGCGCTGATAACGGTAACAACACCGCGTGCTTCAGTTCCGGAGATCTGACCACGACGGGAGTTAATGTCGCCGATGATGTCGCCCATATATTCTTCAGGAGTGACAACTTCGACTTTCATCATTGGTTCGAGCAGTTTAGGACCTGCCTTCTGACACCCTTCACGGAAACCGGCACGAGATGCGATCTCAAAGGCCAGAACCGAGGAGTCAACGTCATGGAAGGCACCGTCGATCAGCTCGACTTTGATGTCCACCATAGGGAAGCCAGCAATCGGACCTGCGGTCATGACAGACTGGATACCTTTTTCAACGCCAGGGATATATTCCTTAGGAATAGCGCCACCAACAATCGAAGACTTGAACTCGAAACCGGCACCAGGCTCGTTAGGACCGATAATCATCTTCACGCGACCGAACTGACCGGTACCACCGGACTGTTTCTTATGCGTGTAGTCGACGGTTTCTTCACGGCTGATGGTTTCACGGTAAGCAACCTGCGGCGCACCGATATTTGCCTCAACCTTGAATTCGCGCTTCATACGATCAACGAGAATGTCCAGATGAAGCTCACCCATGCCAGCCATGATGGTCTGACCGGATTCTTCATCGGTTTTCACGCGGAAGGACGGATCCTCAGCAGCCAGACGATTGAGCGCGAGGCCCATTTTCTCCTGGTCAGCCTTGGTTTTCGGCTCAACAGCGATCTCGATAACCGGATCAGGGAATTCCATGCGCTCAAGAATGACAGGACGCAGCGGATCACACAGAGTGTCACCCGTGGTGGTGTCCTTCAGACCGGCAATAGCAACGATGTCGCCAGCGCAAGCCTGTTTGATGTCTTCACGAGAGTTGGAGTGCATCTGAAGCATACGACCAACACGCTCGCGTTTCTCTTTCACGGTATTCAATACAGAAGACCCTGCATCGAGCGTACCAGAATAGATGCGGCAGAAGGTCAGCGAACCAACAAACGGGTCGTTCATGATCTTGAACGCCAGCATGGAAAATGGCTCGTCATCAGAAGCAGGACGCGTGGTTTCTTCTTCCGTTTTGACGTCAATGCCTTTGATGGCATCAATATCAACTGGGCTAGGAAGATAGTCCACAACGGCATCAAGCAGAGGCTGGACGCCTTTGTTCTTGAATGCAGTACCGCAAAGAATTGGAACGAAGTCGTTAGCGATCGTACCATGGCGGATCAGAGACATCAGCTTCTCGACAGAGGGCTCTTCGCCTTCGAGGTAAGCTTCCATAGCTTCCTCATCGGCTTCAACAACCGTCTCAACGAGCAGCTCACGATATTCTGCAGCCTGATCTTCAAGCTCCGCGGGGATATCACCGATTTCGAATTTGGCGCCGAGAGATTCTTCCAGCCAGACGATGGACTTCATCTGAACCAGATCGATCACACCGGTAAATTCGCTTTCAGCACCAATTGGCAACTGCAGGCACAGAGGGGTCGCACCGAGGCGCTCCTTGATCATTTCAACGCAGCGGAAGAAGTCGGCACCAAGCTTGTCCATCTTGTTGACGAAGATCATCCGGGGAACGTTGTATTTGTCAGCCTGACGCCAAACGGTTTCGGTCTGAGGCTCAACACCAGCGTTGGCATCGAGTGCACAGACAGCACCATCAAGCACGCGGAGCGAACGCTCAACTTCAATGGTGAAGTCAACGTGGCCCGGAGTATCGATGATGTTCAGGCGTTTTTCCCGCCAGAAACAGGTGGTAGCAGCGGAGGTAATCGTGATGCCACGTTCCTGCTCCTGCTCCATCCAGTCCATGGTGGCAGCACCATCATGAACTTCGCCAATCTTGTGGCTTTTACCAGTGTAGTAGAGGATACGCTCAGTAGTAGTCGTCTTACCAGCATCAATGTGTGCCATGATGCCGAAGTTACGATAATCCTCAATCTTGTGGCTGCGTGCCATGACTTCGCCCCTAAAGGTTTACCAGCGATAATGCGAGAAGGCACGGTTGGCTTCCGCCATACGGTGCGTATCTTCGCGTTTCTTGACTGCAGAGCCGCGGTTGTTGAAAGCGTCCAGAAGCTCGCCAGAGAGGCGATCAATCATGGTGCGTTCGTTACGATTGCGGGCCGCTGCAATGATCCAACGGATAGCCAGGGCCTGCTTGCGCTCTGTACGAACATCAACAGGAACCTGATAAGTCGCACCACCAACGCGGCGGGAGCGAACTTCTACGGCAGGCATCACATTTTCCAGAGCAGTGTGGAACACTTCTACCGGATTCTGTTTCAACTTGCCTTCGACAGCGTCAAGAGCACCGTAAACAATCCGTTCGGAAACAGATTTTTTACCGTCCAGCATGATGCTGTTCATGAATTTGGAAATCACGATATCACCGAACTTAGGATCCGGGTTGATAACGCGTTTTTCTGCACTATGGCGACGTGACATGTGACCAAAACTCCAATAAGCGGCTTATTTAGGCCGCTTCGCGCCATATTTGGAACGACGCTGCTTACGGTCTTTAACTCCCTGGGTATCGAGCACACCGCGAAGGATGTGGTAACGAACACCAGGCAAGTCTTTCACGCGACCGCCGCGGATCATCACAACGGAGTGTTCCTGCAGGTTATGGCCCTCACCGGGGATATAACCAATCACTTCAAAACCGTTGGTCAGGCGAACCTTGGCAACCTTACGCAGAGCCGAGTTCGGCTTCTTAGGCGTAGTGGTATAGACGCGCGTACAAACACCCCTCTTCTGGGGGCAGGCCTCCATGGCCGGAACTTTATTACGCTTTACCGGCGTTTTGCGCGGCTTGCGAATAAGCTGGTTAATGGTTGGCATTAACGTGTGCCTTTCAGATCTCTCTGAACAATTACATATGCACCGTCCGCACGCGCAAAAGCGCACCATCGCGCGACTCTTGCCGCGAACGGCGCTGTGAAAACCAGAGGATTACGGCGAACCGCAATCATGAGCCAGTCAATCTCAGCTTCATTAAGACGAACATCGTTTAAATGGTCTTGCGTCGAAAACGTGGCGCTTTCGATCATCGAGCACTTACGGCATGTTCGAGAAGTGGCGCGAAACTACTCTGTAGAATGCATTCCGTCAACCCCCTTGATGAAGTTTCCAAGAAGCCCGCCTATTGTCGAAATAGCCGGTATTTTTATTGCTTAAACGCGACATAATGCGCAACTTGTGAAAACAAACTCTTACAAGCCACGGAAAACTCCCGATTCTTCCCCATTTTTGAACTGGATTCGCGACAAACTCTGCCGCTTCCCCCGAGGTGAAATCACGAGAGATTCTCTACCACGACAAAGCCAACCATCAATGATTCCTGACAAGCAGACCGAAGAGAGAGAATCCGGAACTGTGCCCGTCAACATAACCATCCGTTACATTGAAATAGTAATACATGCCTGGCAGACCAATCGAAGTCGTAGTCCAGAATTCCGCACCATCTTCAAAAGGGGCTGCACCGATTCCGGGGAAGACGATGGTGTCAATCTTGGGGCCGGAACAGCTTTCCATGAAGATACCGTCAAATTCCTCCGCAGTGGGCAGCCGCCAACCTCCTGCCAGTTTGCTTGCCTGCTGCTTGGCCTGCTCCAGACCCAACGCATGCGGCTCTCCAACACAGGCACCCTGTTGACGGGACCACGCCATGCCAAGGGCACAGCGCTTCCACTCCAACCCCTTGGCCACCTGCAAAGCCCTGTCATCCTTGAGGACAAACCCATCACCAGTCGACTGACGACACGCGGCAAATGACGGCGAGGCTGCCACAAGACTGGCGACAAAAAGTAGAGACAAGGACTGTAGGTTCCTTGCCCGCAGAAAATGTTCGAAAAATTCCAATGCTTCACTCCAATTTGGCGTGAGCATGTATCTGCCACAATATGGTAAAAGTGGGGCTATCCACCACACCGTTCACACCAAGAAAAAGGCCGCCCTGAAAACAGGGCGGCCTTCTTTGATAATCGGAAATGACGCTGCCTGTTATTCGGCAGGTTCCACCGGAGTGTCGCTGGCGCTGGAGGTCAGCTGCGGGGTCGACGTCAAAGACTGTGCCCGTTGCTTCTCCTCAAGAATCAAGTCATCGCGATGGGTAGCAACCCGACGCAGACCCGACATCACCCGACCGGTACCGGCCGGGATCAGACGACCAACGATCACGTTCTCCTTCAGGCCTTCGAGCGTATCGATCTTGCCCTGAACAGATGCTTCGGTCAGAACGCGCGTGGTTTCCTGGAACGACGCAGCGGAGATGAAGGAACGGGTCTGCAGAGAAGCTTTGGTGATACCCAACAGGACAGGCTTGCCCTTGGCAGGTTCCTTGCCTTCTGCAAGAAGACGTTCATTCTCTTCCGCAAATTCAAGACGATCAACCTGCTCATTATGCAGGAAGTAGCTGTCGCCCTGATCTTCGATCTCAACCTTCTGCAGCATCTGACGCACAATCACTTCGATATGCTTGTCGTTGATGCCCACACCCTGAAGACGATAGACGTCCTGAATCTCGTTGACGAGATAATCAGCAAGAGCTGCAACGCCCTTCACTGCCAGAATGTCATGCGGTGCCGGATTGCCGTCGAGGATATATTCACCCTTCTCGATCTGGTCACCATCCTGAAGATGGAACGGACGACCTTTAGGGATCAGATATTCAATCGGTTCGGCACCTTCCTCATGTGGTTCAAGAATGATGCGGCGCTTGTTCTTGTAGTCACGACCAAAGCGGATGATGCCATCAACATCTGCGATAACAGCATGATCCTTAGGACGACGCGCTTCGAACAGCTCGGCAACCCGTGGCAGACCACCGGTAATGTCTTTCGTCTTGGCGCTTTCCATAGGAACACGAGCCAGAACGTCACCGGCAGAGATCTTGGTACCCGGCTGAACCGACAGAATGGCATCGACCTGCAACAGGTATCGAGCATCACCACCGCGAGGCAGCGTGCGCAATGCACCATTGGAGTCACGCACGGTGATGGCCGGTTTCAGATCCGCAGAGCGCGGGTTTGAACGCCAGTCAATCACGACACGCTTGGTGATACCGGTCGACTCGTCCGTCGCTTCACTGACCGACAGGCCTTCCGCAACATCTTCAAAGTCAACAAACACCATCAACCTCACTGAGAACCGGACGGGTATATGGATCCCATTCGGCCCAGACGCTGACCCGGTTTGACCTTGTCACCTTCATCCACATGCAGATGCGTACCATAGGACAGTTTGTTGACGGACCGTTCGTTGCCTTCCTCATCGATGATGATGATGGCGACGTTACGACCAAGAGCAACAAGCTTACCATCGGAATCGCGCGCCAGATTGCGGTTGCGGATCTGAATGGTGCCTTCGAAGTTCGACTCGATGAAGGAGCTGTCAACCACCTGTGCCGTACCACCGATATGGAAGGTACGCTATGGTCAGCTGGGTGCCAGGTTCACCAATCGACTGAGCTGCAATAACACCAACCGCTTCACCGATATTGACTTCGGTACCGCGCGCAAGGTCACGACCATAACAAGCCGCGCAAACACCGTTGCGGGAGTTACAGGTCAGAACCGAACGAACCTTGATGGACTGCAGACCACAGGTCTCGATCTCTTCCAGAATGCTCTTCGGAGATGATCTCGTTTTTAGGAACGATCACTTCACCGGTCTTGGGATTGACAACATCGGCAGCAGCGGTACGGCCACGGGTACGAACACCCAGAGACGCAACGATCTGACCGGCATCGACAATTGCCTGAACATCAAGACCTTCCTCGGAACCACAATCACGCTCGGTGATGATGGAATCCTGAGCAACGTCAACGAGACGGCGGGTCAGGTAACCGGAGTTAGCCGTTTTCAGCGCCGTATCAGCCAGACCCTTACGGGCACCGTGAGTGGAGTTGAAGTACTCCATCACAGTCAGGCCTTCTTTAAAGTTCGAAATGATCGGCGTTTCAATGATCTCACCAGACGGCTTGGCCATCAGACCACGCATACCGGCAAGCTGTTTCATCTGGGCTGGCGAACCACGGGCACCGGAGTGGGCCATCATGTAAACAGAGTTCATCTGTTTCTGGCGACCGGTTTCCTCGTCAAATTCAACCGCCTTAATGCGCTTTCATCATTTCATCAGCAACGCGGTCGGTACATTTCGCCCAGGCGTCAACAACCTTGTTGTATTTCTCGCCCTGGGTGATCAGACCATCGTTATATTGCTGCTCAAATTCCTTCGCCATCGTCGAGGTCGTTTCAATGAGCCCCGCCTTGGTGTCCGGAATAACCATGTCATCCATGCCGAACGAAATGCCGGCACGGAAAGCACGGTTGAAGCCCAGTCCCATGATCTTGTCACAGAAGATGACCGTTTCCTTCTGACCGCAATGGCGGTAGACGGTATAGATCATCTTGGAGATGTCCTTCTTGGTCATCAGCTTGTTGCAGACATCATAGGACACATTGTGGTCGCGTGGCAGCAACCCTCACCAATCAGCATACGGCCCGGGGTGGTTTCATGGATTTCGGAGACAGGATTGCCCTGCTCGTCAACCGTCTTGAAACGGCCCTTGACTTTGGCATGCAGCGTCACAGCCTTGGTTTCCAGAGCATGATGCAATTCGCCGATATCGGAGAACAACATCCCCTCACCCGGCTCATTCTCATTCATGATCGAGAGATAATACAGTCCCAGAACAATATCATGCGAAGGCACGATGATCGGGTCACCGTTGGCCGGATGCAGAATGTTGTTGGTCGACATCATCAGAACGCGGGCTTCAAGCTGAGCTTCAAGCGACAGCGGCACGTGAACAGCCATCTGGTCGCCGTCAAAGTCGGCGTTAAACGCGGAACAGACCAGCGGATGCAGCTGAATGGCCTTGCCTTCAATCAGGGTCGGCTCGAAAGCCTGAATGCCCAAGCGGTGAAGGGTCGGCGCACGGTTCAGCATCACCGGATGCTCGCGGATAACCTCATCAAGGATATCCCAAACTTCTGGCTTGCCCTTCTCGACGAGTTTCTTGGCCTGCTTGACCGTGGTCGAGTAGCCCTTGGCGTCAAGACGCGAATAGATGAATGGCTTGAACAGCTCCAGTGCCATTTTCTTTGGCAGACCGCACTGATGCAGCTTCAATTCAGGGCCCACAACGATAACCGAACGACCAGAATAGTCGACGCGTTTACCAAGCAGGTTCTGACGGAAGCGACCATGCTTACCCTTGAGCATATCGGACAGGGATTTCAGCGGTACGCTTGTTGGCACCGGTGATCACACGACCGCGACGACCATTGTCGAACAAAGCATCAACAGATTCCTGCAGCATGCGTTTTTTCGTTCCGGATGATGATATCCGGCGCGCGCAACTCCATCAGACGCTTCAGACGGTTGTTACGGTTGATCACACGACGATAAAGGTCGTTCAAGTCAGATGTCGCAAAGCGGCCACCATCCAGCGGCACCAGCGGACGCAGGTCCGGCGGGATCACAGGAAAGACCGTCATGATCATCCATTCCGGACGGTTGCCGGATTCAATGAAGGCTTCAACGATCTTCAGACGCTTGGCCAACTTGATTGGCTTCAGCGTAGAGGTGCTTTCAGCAATTTCCTGACGCAGCTTCTCGGACAGCTGCTCAAGATCGAGCGACGCCAGAATCTCGCGGATTGCTTCCGCACCGATCATTGCCGTGAAGGTATCCTCGCCATACTCGTCCTGAGCAATGACATGTTCTTCTTCGCTCAGCAGCTGATATTCTTTCAGCGGCGTGAGACCCGGCTCGACGACGATGTAATTCTCAAAATAGAGAACACGCTCAAGATCCTTCAGCGTCATATCCAGCAACTGGCCAATGCGCGAAGGCAGAGACTTCAGGAACCAGATATGGGCAACAGGAGCTGCAAGTTCGATATGGCCCATCCGTTCACGACGCACGCGCGAAAGGGTCACTTCCACACCGCATTTTTCGCAGATGATGCCTTTATATTTCATGCGCTTGTATTTGCCGCACAAGCACTCATAGTCCTTGATTGGGCCAAAGATGCGCGCGCAGAACAGACCATCGCGTTCAGGCTTGAACGTACGATAGTTGATCGTTTCAGGCTTTTTAATCTCGCCAAATGACCAACTGAGAATTTTCTCAGGGCTCGCGATGGAAACGCGGATTTGGTCAAAGGTCTGGGCCTGAGCCTTGCGGACTGAAAAGATTCATGACCTCTTGGTTCATGGTGTCTCCTCTTTACGGGTTGACGGACCGCGGTTTTCCTCCGCGATCCGTTCCGAAAAAATTGCCTCGGTTTCTGGGTTCGGGCGCTGCCTATTCAGCAGCGTCCGCAGGCGGCGTGTCATTCGGTTCCAGATCGAGCAGGCGCTGGCTGTCTTCCAACTCCATATTCAGACCAAGGGACCGGATCTCCTTGACAAGGACGTTGAAGCTTTCCGGAATACCGGCTTCGAAGGTGTCATCCCCTCGAACAATGGCTTCATAAACCTTGGTACGACCAGCCACGTCATCCGACTTGACGGTAAGCATTTCCTGCAAGGTGTAGGCCGCCCCGTAAGCTTCCAGAGCCCAGACCTCCATCTCACCGAAGCGCTGACCACCAAACTGGGCCTTACCACCAAGCGGCTGCTGGGTAACAAGGCTGTATGGGCCAATCGAACGACCGTGGATCTTGTCATCGACCAGATGGTGCAGTTTCAGCATGTAGATGTAGCCAACCGTCACAGGACGGTCAAACTGATCGCCGGTACGGCCATCAAACAGCGTCGACTGACCGGATCCATGCAGACCGGCTCGCTCAAGCATCTCGACAACATCAGGCTCATGGGCCCCATCAAAGACCGGAGTCGCGATGGAAACACCTTTGCGCAGCTGCTCAGCCATCCGCACAACGCTTTCGTCGTCATGCTCTTTGACATCCAGATTCTTGCCATTGTCATGATAAACATTGTCAAGTTCCAGACGCAGCGGCTCAATGTTGCCGTTCTTCTTGTACTCGTCATACATCTTGCCGATCTTGCGACCCATGCCTGCACAGGCCCAACCCAGATGGGTTTCAAGAATCTGACCGACATTCATGCGCGACGGCACGCCCAGCGGGTTCAGCACGATGTCAACATGGGTACCGTCTTCAAGATATGGCATATCTTCAATAGGCACGATGCGCGAGACCACACCCTTGTTGCCGTGGCGACCAGCCATCTTGTCACCTGGCTGGATCTTACGCTTGATCGCGATGAAGACCTTGGCCATTTTCATGACGCCCGGTGGCAACTCGTCCCCCACGCTGCAGTTTTCTCGACCTTATCGATGAAACGCTGCTCAAGGCGCTTGCGGCTATCGTCATACTGATTGCGCAGAGCTTCCACTTCACCCATCAGTTTTTCGTCTTCAGAGGCAAACAGCCACCACTGGCTGCGAGGATACTCAGCCATTTCCGCATGCGTAATGGTGGTGTCCTTCTTGAAGCCTTTAGGACCGGCAGAGCCGACGTGACCATTGAGCATGTCAGCCAGACGGCCATAGACGTTGCGATCCAGGATCGCCTGCTCATCGTCACGGTCTTTTGCAAGACGTTCGATCTCTTCACGCTCGATGGACATCGCGCGCTCGTCCTTGTCGATGCCGTGACGGTTAAAGACACGAACCTCGACAACAGTACCAAAGGTGCCCGGAGGCATGCGCAACGAGGTGTCACGCACATCAGACGCCTTCTCACCGAAGATGGCGCGCAGAAGTTTTTCTTCCGGCGTCATTGGGCTTTCGCCCTTCGGCGTGATCTTGCCGACAAGAATGTCGCCCGGCTTCACTTCCGCACCAATATAGGTGATGCCTGCCTCGTCGAGATTTTTCAGCGATTCTTCCGAAACGTTCGGAATATCGCGGGTGATCTCTTCAGGGCCAAGCTTGGTATCGCGGGCCATCACTTCAAATTCTTCAATGTGAACCGAAGTGAAGACGTCTTCTTTCACGATACGCTCGGAAAGCAGGATCGAATCCTCGAAGTTGTAACCGTTCCATGGCATGAAGGCCACGAGCACGTTACGACCCAGCGCCAGATCGCCCAGATCAGTCGAAGGACCATCAGCGATGATCTCGGACTTCTGAACAAAGTCACCAACAGAGACCAGCGGACGCTGGTTGATGCAGGTAGACTGGTTCGAACGCTGGAACTTGGCCAGACGATAGATATCAACACCAGACTTGCTCGGATCAAGCTCCTCGGTAGCACGGATCACGATACGGGTCGCATCGACCTGATCGACAATACAGGTCCGGGTTGCCGCAATCGCCGCGCCAGAGTCCCGTGCCACAATCGGCTCCATACCAGTGCCCACGAAAGGCGCCTCGGCACGAACCAGCGGCACAGCCTGACGCTGCATGTTCGATCCCATCAGTGCGCGGTTGGCGTCATCGTTCTCAAGGAACGGAATGAGCGCTGCTGCAACCGATACGAGCTGTTTTGGCGACACGTCCATGAAGTCGACGCGCTCGACCGGCACCATCATCACATCGCCAGCGTGGCGACAAATGACGGTTTCATCAACAAAGCCACCTTCGTCAGACAAGTTCGATGTTGGCCTGTGCCACATAGTGCTTGGCTTCTTCCA
>CAXXSO010000042.1:0-103330 GCA_963676965.2 uncultured Cohaesibacter sp. | reverse complement strand
CTTCGGGAATCCAGAAGCTGCGGTTAAGACCGAGCACATGGTCGATGCGCAGAATGCCCGCATGACGCATGGCCGACTGATAGATCTTGCGCAGACTGCGATATTTGTCTTTGGCCAGTTTCTTGGGCGCATAAGTCATCAAGCCCCAATTCTGGCCATCGGGCCCCAGCTGATCGGGCGGCGCGCCAAGCGAGACGCCCAACGCAACACTGTCGGCTTCACACCAGCTTTCGGCACCGCCGTGGCGCGCGCCCACTGCCAGATCGAGATAAAGCCCCATCGAGTGACCATTGGCGGATGCACGGCGTTGCGCACCGGCCAACTGACTGTCGGCGACCCACTGCAGCCAGGCATGGAAGTCAATCCGGGCAGCCAGACGGTCGCGGTGCTGCTCAAGCGCTGCTGGATCCCGGTCACGGACGGCGGATGGCCAACGTCGCCAATCCTGTCCGTATAGCTCAGACAGCGATTCAAAAAGAGCAAAGCGCTCCAGATAGTCTCCACTCGCCTCTCGGTAGGCCTGGAACAGCTTTCGGCTCTCACCGTTTGCATGGGACACGAACAGAGCATAAAGATCACGCAAAGCGGCATTGTGGCAAATGCGGTGATCACGATAGAGCACACTTTCGGATCGTCGCAATTCATCCCATTGGGCTTCAACAGCCTGGAACAGTGCCCGCGCCTGAGGGATCTGATCGAAGCCGGGAACGAAATCCGTTGCAATATGCTGAGTATTGTAAAAACCACGATGGCTTGGCGAATAGGGGCTTATGGCGTCAAGATCATTGAAGCCCAGCGTATGGACCGGATTGATGCCAACATAGCTGCCGCCGAGCGACAGGGTATATTCAGCCAACCGGGCCAGATCTTCATAATCGCCAAGGCCGGAATTGCGCTCGCTGCGCAGGCCATAAAGCGGAGCATTAAGACCCCAGATGTGAAACTTGCCTGTCAGGCTTTCAATGGCTGGGGCGCGGTGTGGTGCACAAATGATAGTGACGATTTCACAGCGGCCGCCAACTTCGCACACCAGATCATGAATACCAGCAGGCAAGGCAGGCAGCGAAATATGCGTATCCGCAACACCCGATAGGCTGTCCGGGTGGATCTGTGCACGCTCTTCGTCGCTGATTTGGTCATCCAGCACAATATGCCATTTGGCCCCAAGGCCGAAATTGCACTCATAGCCATAGCCCGCACCGGTAACCAGCTCATGGGGGAACCAGCGATCTTCTTCAACAGCCACATAATAGGCGATCGCTTCATTGATCATGGCCTCATTGTCGAGTTCCAACCCGTTCGCCCGCAACAAGGCAAGCTGGGTATCAATGGACGTATTTATGAGGTTGCCGTCAAAGTCATTGTAACTGTTGTGAATTCCAAAATGTCTGGCAAGAAGATTCAGTTTGTCGACATTCATGATTGGTCATTATCCACTTCAAGTATCAGTGCAACCATAGACGAGCCTGATACTTCGGTTCTTTCGTCGCGAGGTTCGCGTTTTAGCGATTGGACCTGAAGGGCCGTATCCACGGCTCTCACCCAATGGTAACCTTCAGGATGCGGAGGCAAAACAACGCTCGCAGCCACATTGCTGCGATTGAAAATCAGAAACACAACGTCATTGTCTGATTCATAGCTCGGCGCTTCGGCGCAACAGCGAAGCGTCAAGCAGAAGCTGGATAAACCGGGATCACGCCATTGCAACGGGAACCCGGAAAAATCGGTCCATTGCACATCTGGCTGATCATCTTCCGATCGCTTGGCGCCATGCAGAAAACGGTCCTGACGCAGGACCTTGTGATCGCGGCGGAAAGCCGAGAGATAGTAAACAAAGGCCTTCAGCCCTTCATCTTCCTTGTCCCAGCTGACCCAGCCAATTTCATTGTCCTGACAATAGGCATTGTTGTTGCCAAACTGACTATTGCCGATTTCATCGCCTGCCAGCAGCATCGGGCTGCCTTGAGAGAAGAAGAGCGTTGCAATAAGATTGCGCTGTCGACGATGACGGCGGGCATTGATGACAGGATCGTCAGTCTCGCCCTCAAAGCCGCAATTGTCGCTAAAATTGGCGCCATGGCCATCCATGTTATTTTCACCATTGGCCAGATTGTGCCGATTGTTGTATCGCACGATATCGGCAATGGTGAAGCCATCATGAGCGGAGATGAAATTGACCGACGACCAGGCGCGACGCCCTGCCCGGTCGAATTTGTCCGCCGACCCCAGAAGCCGCGATGCGAGGTCCGGCGTCGTCTGCGGATCGCCTTTCCAGTAACGACGGGTGGTGTCACGGTAGCTATCATTCCATTCGGAAAATTCTGGCGGGAAGCCCCCCAACCGATAGCCGCCGGGACCGATATCCCACGGTTCGGCAATCAGCTTGACGGTTTGCAGCACCGGATCCTGACGGATTGCATCAAGGAATCCTCCATAGAGATCAAAGCCATGTTCCTCGCGGCAAATGGTCGTGGCAAGATCGAAGCGGAAGCCATCAACGCCCATGCATTGCACCCAGTAGCGCAGGGAATCAAGCACCAGACGAAGCACATAGGGGTGCGCCACATTAACCGTGTTACCAGTGCCGGTTTCATCGATGTAATAGCGTGGCTGGCCAGCAATCAGGCGATAATAGCTTGCATTGTCAAGGCCACGGAAAGACAGGGTCGGGCCATTCTGGTTGCCTTCGGCGGTATGATTATAGACCACATCGAGATAGACCTTGATGCCCGCTTCCTTGATGCGCTGAACCATCGAACGGAAACCGAGCAGGCCGTTGGGACCAAAATACCGTGGTTCAAGCGCGAAGAAACCGGCGGTGTTGTAACCCCAATAGTTTTTCAGGCCACGATTAATCAGGAATTCGTCGTCGATGAAGGAGTGGACCGGCATCAGCTCAAGGGCCGACACATTCAACGACAGAAGATGATCGATCATCGCGTCGCTGCAGAGCGCTTCATAGGTACCGCGCAGCTCTTCCGGTACCTCTGGATGCAATTTGGTCAGTCCCTTGACATGGGCTTCGTAGATCAGGTCACGACCATCAACCTTGGGCGCTTCGGTGCGCAGGAAGTCATTCAAGGCCGGATCAGAAACGACGGATTTGGGAACGCAACTGGCACTGTCAGCAGCACCAAAGGTCAAATCGCCGCCAGACGCCCCTTTCTGGTAGCCAAACAACGTGGCTGAAGGGGTCCATTTGCCGTGCAGCTCCCGTGTGTAGGGATCCATCAGCAGCTTGTTGGAATTGAAGCGATGGCCCTGTTCCGGCGCATAGATGCCATGCGCACGATAGCCATAGAGGGTCCCCGGCTTCAAGCCTTCGACATAACCATGCCACACCGGACCGGTGCGTTCGGGCAACGTGATGCGATCTATTTCCCGCCGTCCATCGTCGGAGAAAAGACACAGGTCAATCTGGCTCGCATTGGCGGAGAAGACAGCAAAATTCGTGCCCTCTCCATCAAATTGAGCGCCCAAGCTATGGGATTTCCCGCCAGAAATGCGGTATCGGGTGGAACGGTTCGTACGAATGGGACTACTCATGCATCAGGGACGAAAACAACTTTTCATAAATCGAAGCGGAATGATCCCAGCCAACTTCCTGCATCATCGCGCGTCGCATCATATTTTTCCATTGTTTCGAATTGGCAAAGAGATCACAAGTCTTATTGATAGCCTTGTCGAGGCTGTCTACCGTAATCGGAGAAAACTGCACACCAGTTGCACATTTTGTAGCCAAAGCCGCTTCATTGGCGTCGATCACCGTATCAGCAAGCCCGCCTGTGCGGGCGACAACCGGGATGGTGCCATAGCGCAGACCGTAAAGCTGGGTAAGACCACAGGGCTCAAAACGCGACGGAATGAGAATGGCATCCGAGCCACCTTGCAGCATGTGCGAGAGATCTTCGTTATAGCCGATCTCCACACCGATGGTGCCTGCGAACCGGTCCGCCATTTCCTTGAAGCCATTTTCAAGCCCCGGGTCTCCGGAACCAAGCAAAGCCAGTCGCGCACCGCGCCGGATGATGGTCGGGATGGTATCGAGCAACAGATCGAGACCTTTTTGCGATGTCAGACGTGAAATCACACAGAAGAGCGGTGCATCGGGATTGCTGCGCAAGCCGAATTTTTCTTCGATCCATGCCTTGTTGTCAGCCCGACGCTTGAGTGAACGCGGGTTGTAGGTCTTGATCAGGGCCGGATCGGTTTCCGGGTTCCAGGTATCGGTATCAATGCCATTGAGGATGCCCGAGAGATGAGCCCGGCGGGACAGCAACAAGCCTTCAAGGCCCATGCCGAACTCGTGGGTCAGCAGCTCGGTTGCATAGGTGGGACTGACCGTGGTGATCCGGTCGGCCAAGGCCAAACCGCCCTTGAGGAATCCGACCTTGTGCCAATATTCGTAGCCATCGATATTGAACAGACCTTCGGTCAGGCCAAGCGGTCCACGCACGGAAGCGTCGAACAGGCCCTGGAAGGCGATATTGTGAATGGTCATCACGACCGGAGGCGCGTCACGGCCCGACTGGTTGAGATAAACCGGCACCAGCCCTGCCTGCCAATCATGGGCATTGACCACATCCGGCTTCCAGCCACCAATGCCATCCAAACCGATCTTGGCACCGATCAGAGACAGAGCACCAAAGCGGATGGCATTGTCTTCCCAGTCTTCCCCATTAGGATTGAGATAGATGGAGCCGGGACGATCAAACAAATGTGCTGCCTCCAAAAGCAGCATGTTCAAGCCCTTGGCACGGACAGCATGGACACGGGCGGGGCCGCCGAACAGATCTTCCAGTTCGAGCAGCACTTCTCCCTTGTCGAGCCATTTGTCAAAAGCAGGATAAGCAGGCACCAGAATGCGAACATCGTGTCCCAAAGATTCAAGCGCTTTGGGAACCGATCCGATCACATCGGCCAGACCGCCCGTCTTGACGAAGGGCGCACATTCGGAGGCAACAAAGAGTACGTTCATTTACAGGTCCAATTTATCAATCATCGGCTTGGTGATGAGGCAAACCCCTTTGTCGGTGCGGCGGAAACGCTTTGCATCGAGTTCGGGGTCTTCTCCGACAACAAGGCCGGCGGGGATTTTAACATCGCGATCGATCACGACATTTTTCAATTGGGCTTTCCGGTTGATTTCCACATAAGGCAGCGCAACTACACCGCTCAGTTTGGAATAGGAGTGCGCCTTGACGCCAGTAAAGAGCAGACATCGGTTGAGCGCGGAACCGGAAATGATACAGCCACCGGACACCATGGAGGAAACAGCCTGACCGCGGCGGCCTTCTTCATCGTGGATAAATTTGGCAGGTGGGGTCAATTCCTGATGGGTCCAGATCGGCCAATTGTTGTCATAGATGTCAAGTTCCGGGATGAAATCGGTCAAGTCGATATTGGCTTCCCAGAAGGCATCGATCGTCCCTACATCGCGCCAATAAGGCTTTTGCTCCAGACCTGAGCGAATGCAGGAACGGCTGAAGGGGTGTGCGACGGCCTTGCCTTGCTTGACAAGGCGCGGAATGATGTCTTTGCCGAAGTCATTCTCGCTGTCAGGACGGCTGGCTTCTTCGCGCAAGATTTCGTAGAGAAACTTTGATTCAAAGACATAGATGCCCATGGATGCAAGCGCGCGGGTCGGATCGCCGGGCATATGGGGTGGATTGGCCGGTTTTTCCAGGAATTCAAGAATGCGGTCATTCTCGTCGACCTTCATCACGCCGAAGGCGGACGCATCTTCAAGTGGCACTTCAATGGAGCCCACGGTCACATCGGCACCACTCTCCACATGCTGGCGCACCATCAAGGCATAGTCCTGCTTGTAGATGTGATCGCCCGCCAGAATGACGATATATTTGTCGCCATAGCTCTCGAGAATGTCGATATTCTGATAGATCGCGTCAGAGGTGCCTTTGTACCACGCTTCAGTGTCCATGCGCTGGGAGGCTGGCAGGATATCGAGATATTCGTTGCGTTCCTCGCGGAAGAAGCTCCAACCGCGTTGCAGATGGCGAATGAGGCTGTGGGCCTTGTATTGGGTGGCGACACCGATGCGGCGGATACCCGAATTGACCGCATTTGACAGGGCAAAGTCGATAATTCTGCTTTTGCCGCCAAAATACATGGCAGGTTTTGAGCGTTTCTCAGTCAATTCCTGCAGGCGGCTACCCTTGCCTCCGGCCAGAATGAAGGCCATTGACTGGTTTGCAAGTCTTGAAGTCTCGCGATCTAATTTCATGGCTACCTCCCCTAAAGCTTTCTCCTGTGTCGAGAAGACATCAGGCCTTTTAAATTACATCATGCTCTTTCGAGCTGGAAATAGAGTGTCGAAAGTGGCGGCAAGAACACAGACAGAGAGACGTCACGACCATGTGACGGCACCTCTTCGGTTTCTGCAGCGCCCAGATTTCCACGGCCCTCCCCGGCATATGCGGAAGCATCTGTGTTCAGAATTTCAAGCCAGCGCCCACTATGCGGCACACCGATTCGATAATTCTCCCGTTCAACTGGCGTCATGTTGGAGATGACCAGAACCGGCGCATCCCCTTCCTCTCCGCGACGGACCCAGGCAAAGACCGAATCCATGTGCGCGTTAGCCTCGATCCATTCAAACCCTTCGGGCTTGCAATCGAACCGATGCAAGGCAGGCACTTCACGATAGACCTTGTTGAGGTCACGCACGAGAGACTGGACCCCATGCTGGAAATCATGATTGAGCAAGTGCCAGTCGAGGCTCTTGTCGTGGTTCCACTCTTCACCCTGAGCGAATTCGCAGCCCATGAAGAGAAGTTTCTTGCCCGGATGCGCCCACATGAAGCCGTAATAGGCACGCAAGTTGGCGAATTGGTCGGACGGATAGCCCGGCATCCGGTTCAGCAGTGACCCTTTGCCATGAACCACTTCGTCGTGGCTCAGAGGCAGGATGAAGTTTTCGGAAAAAGCATAATGCATGCCAAAGGTCATGTCGTGGTGATGATATTTTCGGTGCACCGGATCGTGGGACATGTAGCGCAGGGTGTCGTTCATCCAGCCCATATTCCACTTGAAGCCAAACCCGAGCCCACCATAGGAGGTCGGCTGACTGACGCCCGGAAAGGCGGTTGATTCCTCTGCCACTGTCATGATGCCATCGGCTTCGCGATAGACCATTTCGTTCATGTTGCGCAGGAAATCGATGGCTTCATAATTTTCGCGGCCACCATCCTTGTTCGGCACCCACTCGCCTTCGTTGCGCGAATAGTCGCGATAGAGCATCGAGGCGACAGCATCCACGCGCAGACCATCGATGTGATATTCCTTGAACCAGTAAAGGGCGTTGGCAGCGAGGAAATTGGCCACTTCCTTGCGGCCATAATTGTAGACGAGTGTATTCCAGTCCGGATGGAAGCCTTCGCGGCGGTCTTCATGCTCATAAAGAGCGGTGCCGTCAAAGCGACCCAGACCGTGGTCATCCTCTGGGAAGTGGCCGGGCACCCAATCGATCAGCACGCCGATGTCGGCTTCGTGGCACGCTTCGATAAAGGCACGGAATTCTTCCAACGTCCCGTGGCGGATGGTGGGGGCATACATGCCAACAGGCTGATAGCCCCAGGAGCCGTCAAATGGAAATTCCGAGATGGGCAACAGCTCGATATGGGTAAAGCCCATGTCCTTGACATAGGACACCAGCTCATGGGCCAGCTCCTGATAGGAAAGCGGGCGATTGCCTTCGTCGGTTACGCGCCTCCAGCTGCCCAGATGGACTTCATAGATTGAAATCGGCTTGTCGATGCTATTAAGCGCGCCGCGCTTGCTCATCCATGCGCCGTCTTTCCAGTCGTGGCCTTTCAAATCCCGTACGATGGAGGCCGTCCGCGGCGGATGTTCGGCTCCAAAGCCAACAGGATCGGCTTTGAGCGGGACCAGATGGCCCTGTCGGTTCAGCACTTCATATTTGTAGGGCTCTCCATCGGCGATGCCGGGAATGAAAATCTCCCAGACGCCGGTGCTGCCTCGGATGCGCATTTGGTGGCGGCGGCCATCCCAACCATTGAAGTTACCAACGACGGATACGCGGCGGGCATTGGGGGCCCAGACGGCGAAATGCGTACCGTCCACCCCTTCATGGGTGGTGACATGGGCACCAAGCACCTGCCAGATAGCTTGATGGGTGCCCTCACCCAGCAAATACTCATCCAGCTCGCCAATATAGGCGCCGAAACGATATGGATCTTCTTCGGTCCAGACATGCTGGTCCTTGGTGATCCGGTATTTATAGGCAAAGGGAGCTGAACGGTTCTCTATAATAGCGGAAAACAGGTCAGGCGCATCCTTGTCTCGCTCAAGATGGGCGATCAATTCGCCGGTTTCGTGATCGATTGCATCGACTTGCCACGCGCCGGGGTAAAATGCCCGGACGATCAGCTTGTCCCCCACATGATGCAGGCCGAGAATGGAAAAAGGATCGCTGTGGGCTCCGCCCTGAATGGCGAGCGCATCGCGCTTGGAGATGTTGGTCATTTCATTGCCTCTCCCGATAAATTTATCTCAGGCTAGAGCAAATCGATGCGAATTGAAACCAGTTGAACGCACCTATCCCTTTGTTTAAGCGCGAATTCTTTTAACTTCAGCTGTGAAAATGCTGCAAGTCAGGCTTGTGGCGCATCAAAATCGCGTCAGCGATAGACAGGGACAACCATCTTTCCCCTAAAAGAAAAAGCGAGAGCCCCTGTCTTGCTTGGGCCTGTTGCTACAGCAAAGATTTGGCATCCCAAATGTCTTTGGCATAGCCCCGAATGGTCCGGTCAGAGGAGAACCAGCCCACATTGGCGGTATTGAGAATGGCCATTTTGGTCCAGGTCGTCACATCCTTGAAGGTTGCATCGACCTTGCGCTGGGTTTTGAAATAGTCATCAAAATCGGTCGTCACCATGAAATAGTCATTCTCGTACATCATCTGCACGATCGACGAGTAGCGATGCGGCTCCTGCGGTGAGAAGACGCCGCTGGCAATCTGGTTGAGCACACGATACAGACGCGGGCTGGCTTCGATGGCCTTGCGCGAATAATCATGTTCCTTGCGGCGTTCGACCACTTCCTCTGCCGTCAGACCACATAGGAAGAAATTCTTAGCCCCGACATGATCGCGGATTTCGACGTTGGCACCATCCAACGTGCCGATTGTCAGTGCGCCATTGAGGGCAAATTTCATGTTGCCGGTGCCGGATGCTTCCTTGCCGGCGGTGGAGATCTGCTCGGACAGATCGGCCGCCGGGATCAAGATCTCGGCCATGGTCACATTGTAGTTGGCCGGGAAAACGATCTGCAGATAATCCTTGGTCACCGGATCGCTGTTGATGACTTTTGCAACATCGTTGATCAGGTGGATGATCTGCTTGGCGACCACATAGCCAGGGGCTGCCTTGCCGCCAAAGACCTTGACGCGTGGGGTCCAGTTTTTCTTCGGATTTTCCTTGATCTCGTTCCAATAGGCGACCGCTTCGAACAGGTTCATCAACTGGCGCTTATATTCATGGATACGTTTGACCTGCACGTCGAGCATGGCATCGGGATTGATGGTCGCGTCGGTCTGATCCCCGAGCCAGGTAATAAAGCGTTCCTTGTTCTGACGTTTGGCTGCCATGAACCGGGCCTGAAATTCGGAATCATCGGCATAGCGGGCCAGTTTCTCAAGCTGCTCGAGATCATTGGGCCAATCGTTGCCGATGGACGAGTTGATCAGCTTGCGCAGAGGCTTGTTGCAGGAATAGAGCCAGCGGCGCGGTGTGATGCCGTTGGTTTCGTTGATGATTCGGCTCGGATAGACCTTGTGCAAATCCTGGAAAACGGTCTCTTTGACAAGCTCGGTATGCAACGCCGATACACCATTGACATTGTGCGCCATGATAAAGGCGAGTTCGCCCATATTGACGTTGCCATTGTTGATGATGCGGATGTCTGACCCGGTTTCCTTCAGATGATCTTCCTGAATGATTTCGATGATCCGATAATGACGCGGCAAGATGCGGGCAAACAGATGCTCAGGCCAGCGTTCCAGCGCCTCTGGCAACAGGGTATGGTTGGTATAGCCAAGGCATTTGCGCGCAATCTTGATGGCCTGATGAATTTCAATGTCATGAATGTCACTCAAGATGCGCACCAACTCTGGGCCAGCGACGGCCGGGTGGGTGTCATTGAGCTGGATCGCCGCTTTTTCTGGCAGGTTGGACAAATCTTCATTGGTAGAAAGATAGCGACGAATCAGATCCTGAATCGACGCGGCCGTGAAGAAATATTCCTGCTTGAGGCGCAGTTCCCTGCCGCTTTCGGTGGTATCATCGGGATACAAAACCCGCGAAATGGTCCGAGCCAAGGCCTCAGGTGCGCTGGCTGCAAGGAAGTCACCGCGGTTAAAGCTGGCCAAATCAAATTTGCGGGTCGGTTTTGCCGACCAGAGGCGCAAGGTGTTGCACCAGTTGGCCTGCCAGCCAAGGGTTGGTGCGTCATAGGCAGAGGCCCGCACGGTTTCGGATGGATGCCACACGGTGCGTCCGTCGGTTTCGCTTACATGGCCACCAAAGCCGATGACGTAGGACACTTCGGGGCGCTCGAATTCCCAGACGTTGCGCTGGGCAAGCCAGCCTTCCGCAGTTTCAATCTGACGACCATCCTCAAAGCCCTGCTCGAACAAGCCATATTCATAGCGGATACCATAGCCATGGGCCGGAATCCCGAGAGTGGACAGGGAATCAAGGAAGCAGGCTGCGAGGCGTCCAAGACCGCCATTGCCGAGCGCTGCATCCGGTTCCTGAGAAACGATCTCGTCATAGTCCTGACCCATATCCTGCATGGCGTCACGAGCAACTTCTTCAAATCCCAGATTGATCGCCACGTCTTCGACCAGACGACCGATCAGAAATTCCATCGATAGATAATAGACGCGCTTGGCGTTGGAATCATATGTCTTGCGGGTGCTGTCAAACCATGGCACCACAACCATGTCTCGCAGAGCGAGGGAAAGCGCCATCCGCCAGTCATAGCGGGTCGAATGCCCGGGGTCCTTTCCGAGAGAGTATTTCAGATGACGAAGAATCTGTTCTTTCATTTTGATCTGGAAAATCTTGGTCGGCATGAGATGGCTGGTCCATTCTTGGTTCGAGGCACAATGGCCAAGAACGGGATTGCAAATTCACTTCCTGGAAGTGCATCAGTATTACGTTGTCGGCCCGCAGAGACAGCGCCAAGACAAAGTCAATGTCTGCTGCCCTGGGAGTGGAGAAACTTGAAAAGGTCCCGGCAGCACAAGCTAACCTAAGGATGTTTCCAATTTCTTTTCGTCTGCTTTAGGTCTTTCTTATGTCACGGACATTTAGACAGGCCTACTTTTGCGTTATTCGTTCTTTAAACATGATTTCTAGGCGAATTATATTGGGCCGTCCATGGTCTGGCGTCTCGATTTGGCAGGAATGCAGCGGATTCTGCGTATTAGCCAAAAGTTTTAGGCAATTGCCCAGCCAGTCTGCTTAATAAATAGCCATTCAGAGTCACCCATCTTACTGCACATTTTGCTCCCCATTTAGCCTTGCGGCGACTTGCCGCGGGCTAAAGAGCGATGATTCTCATTTCAAATGGGTGATTCTGAAAAGGTGTGCTTCTGGCACCAAACAACAAAGCCGCCCGGTGGGCGGCTTTGTTGTTTGGTGGTTTCGATGTTGTGCGAGATCAGCCTTTGAAACCTTCCAGAAGGGCCAGACCTTTGAGCAGAAGGGCCTTGGCTTGAGACTCGTCTTCGGCCTCAACATAGCAACGCATCTCGGGTGCGTTGCCCGATGGACGAAAATGAATGACCTGCCCGCCTTCAAGGGTGACGCGCAAACCATCAATATCGCTGACGGAAGCAACCTTGCCAACGGGGGCAAGGAAGGCAGCCAGATTGTCCCGCGAAGCGGAAAGTTCGGCCATCAGGGCGCTGCTGCGGCTCTGAGCATAGTCCTTCAGGCGATCCGCATCGGCCACCGGCATATGGTATTCCGCTTCGAATGCAGACAGCGGCTTCTGCTCGACCTTGGAAAGATAAAGCGCTGACAAGATCGGCAGGAAGCAATCCCTCGTAGGTAGCGCAGCAAGCGCGTTTTGGGTTGGCGTGAAGCTGGTGGCCGTCAAGAATCCGCCATTGGCTTCAAATCCAACAATGTGATCGCGTCCATCGGCGCGTGCTTTCTCCATCCCTGCGATGACGAAAGGGGAACCGACTTGTGTCCGCAGAACATCGAAATCACCATTGCGCTCAATGCCGGAATTGGATGTGACAGGCGTCACAACCACATCTGCTCGCAAAAAGCGCGCGGTCATCAGACCCAACAAGTCGCCGCGAAGTGGCACTCCCTGCCCGTCCGCCACCAATGGTCTGTCGCCGTCGCCATCTGCAGAGACAAAGGCATCATAGGAGCCTTCTTTTGCCCACTCGGCCAACAGGGAGAGCGTCTCTGGCGAAACGGCTTCGGTATCGACAGGAATGAACTCATCAGACCAGCCCAATGGCACAATGTCGGCACCATAGAAGCGCAGAATGTCGACAAGCATGTCCCGCGCCACCGTTGAATGCTGATAGACGCCGATTTTCATGCCGCTGAGTGCCTGGTCCGGCAGGATCGCTTGCAGGCGGGCGATGAAATGAGCCGCAGCCTCGGCCTCTTCATGCAGAGCATCCGCTGCAACAGGGGCCTGATCTTCGGTGATTTCTGCAGCATGGGCGCAAATGGCCAATTCATCCTGCTTGGTGATTTCGCCCGATGGTAAATAGAACTTGATGCCGTTGCGGTCCGCCGGTATGTGCGAACCAGTGATCATCAGCGATGCGGCATTGCGCTTCTGGCCATAGCAAGCCAAGGCAGGCGTAGGCAGCGCGCCACATAGAACGGGCTGGAACCCCGCCTGCTCGATTGCCGCCACACAGCGTGCCGCAATCCCCGGGCTTGAGGCACGAAAGTCTTGTCCAACAAGGATTGGATCGCCCGGTTTCGCATGACCAGAGGCTGCAAGATGGTGACAAAAAGCCAATGTATATTGCGTGGAGGGAAATCCAAGCAGGTTTTCGGAAAGTCCTCTCAGGCCACTTGTGCCAAATTTGCTGCTCATAATTGCTGCGTCCTTGTTGGCGCACGCGCACAACCGTTGAAAATGTTTGCTAAAAAACTTTTCGCTATCTCTAGCGAGCAGGCTTGATTGCGTCAAGGCAGAGCGGGTTGCCTGCGGGCTCAACCAACAAGACAGATCGATGTTCGGACATGAATTCAAGCATATCGAATCAAGTCATTCTGAATGTAGCAATTTTTTTATTACAAACGCTTGTAAAGCGGGTGCCGTTCCAAGCAATATCGCCCTGTCGAGAGTGCTTATAATTTCATCAATATTCCTGAAAACGAAATAATACTACCCAAACGAGCCACGTTTAGACTATTTATTCCAATTGCGTATATCGCCGCCAAATATCTGAAAAGGTTGCATAATTTTTCCGGCACCTACTCAGTGAAGGTCATTTCGAACAAAAGTCTTATGGTGTTCTACGGTGAAGCATCTGTAGCTTTGCTGTGTCTTATCAAGACGAAGTGACGTGCTTTGAGGAGAGCGTGTCACGATCCGGCCGCTTTGAGGAGAGTTGGCCATCATTACTTTTGGGAGGAACCTAATGAGCAAACTATTGATCTCGCGTCGTGGTGTGATCAAGTCCAGCGTGGCGATCGGCGCGGGTCTGGCTATGCCTACGATTTTTACTTCTAACGCAAATGCTTTTACCAATGCCCCAACCGGGTCAACCGTAACCCTCGGTTTCAACGTTCCACAGACCGGTCCTTATGCTGACGAAGGTGCTGACGAGCTTCTGGCACAGAAGCTGGCTGTTGAGCATCTGAATGGCGAAGGCGACGGCGGCTGCCTCAAAACCTTCACCTCCAAGGCACTCAAGGGCAACGGCATCCTCGGCAAAAAGGTTGAGTTCGTAACGGGTGACACCCAGACCAAATCTGACGCGGCTCGCGCATCGGCTCGCTCGATGATCGAGAAAGACGGCGCGATCATGATCAACGGCGGCTCGTCCTCTGGCGTGGCTGTGGCTGTTCAGGGTCTGTGTCAGGAAGCTGGCGTCATCTTCATGGCTGGCCTCACCCACTCCAACGACACCACCGGTAAAGACCGCAAAGCAAACGGCTTCCGTCACTTCTTCAACGCCTATATGTCGGCAGCTGCCTTGGCACCGATCCTGGGCAAGGAGCTTGGCAAAGACCGTCGTGCCTATCACTTGACTGCTGACTATACCTGGGGCTGGACCCAGCAGGAATCCATGCAGGCAGCGACCGAAGCCATGGGTTGGCAGACCGTCAATAACGTATTGACCCCACTGGCGACCACGGACTTCTCGTCCTATATCGCACCGGTGATCAATGCGGGCGCCGATGTGCTGGTTCTGAACCATTACGGCGGCAACATGGTCAATTCCCTGACCAACGCTGTTCAGTTCGGCCTGCTCGACAAGATGGTCAACAACAAGGAATTCAAGATCATCGTGCCTCTCTATTCCGAATTGATGGCTGCCGGTGCTGGTGAGAACATCAAGGGCGTGCTTGGCTCGATGAACTATAACTGGCAGCTCGATAATGCCGGATCCAAGGCATTTGTTAAGTCCTTTGGCGAGAAATATGGCCGTCCGCCATCCAACTCCGCCCAGACATGCTACGCACAGGTTCTGCTCTATGCCGATGCCTGTGAGCGCGCAGGCACCTTCAATCCTTGTGGTGTTGCGGAAGCTCTGGAAGGCTTCGAGTTTGACGGTCTTGGCAATGGCAAGACCCTGTATCGTGCTGACGATCACCAGTGCTTCAAAGACGTTCTGGTCGTGCGTGGTGCACAGAATCCTACCACCGCCTACGACACGCTGGAAATTGTTGAAGTTACCCCGGTTGACCAAGTCACCTACGCACCAAACCATGCCATGTTTGGTGGTGACGACGCCAAACTCGGCACCTGCAACGCCGGCGCATAAGCTTACCTGTCTATGGGCCGTGCCGCATGACTGCGGCACGGCTTTCGTTTGATTTGGGACAAGTACCGGCGCCCCGACGGCGCAGGTTTCAAAGATGCGGGCTTTCCAATGGACGCAATCATACTTCAAATCCTCAACGGTCTGGACAAAGGCAGCGCCTACGCTCTGATCGCTCTGGGATTGACACTCATCTTCGGCACCCTTGGTGTCGTCAACTTCGCCCACGGCGCCCTGTTCATGCTTGGCTCATTCTGCGCGGTAACGCTGCAGAAGATCCTTTCACTGTCCTTCTTAGTCGTTGATCCGTCAAAGAAGGACTTTCTGGGCAACCCGCTCAAGGTTGAAAAGCCGTATGTTGTGGACTGGTTCGGTGACGCGGCGGGCAACGCCATTGTCAACTGGTCCGTCCCGCTGGCAATCCTGTTTGCCATTCCCATCATGCTGTTTGTTGGCTATGCAATGGAACGCGGGCTGATCAAGCATTTCTATAAACGCCCCCACGCAGACCAGATTCTCGTGACCTTTGGTCTGGCCATTGTCATTCAGGAAATCGTCAAATATTTCTTTGGCGCGAACCCGATTCCGACCCCTGCTCCGGACATCTTCAAGGGATCGCTCGATTTTGGTGTGCTGATTGGCTTTGCCGAAAACTCAATCATCTATCCTTACTGGCGTTTGGTCTATTTCCTGTTTTCCGCTGCCATTATCGGTGTGGTTTTTGCTTTCCTGCAATTCACCACATTCGGCATGGTGGTGCGTGCGGGCATGGCCGACCGTGAAACCGTTGGGCTGCTGGGCATCAACATTGACAAACGCTTCACCATCATGTTCGGCATAGCGGCGGCTGTCGCCGGTCTCGCCGGAGTGATGTATGCACCGATCAATTCGCCCAACTATCATATGGGAATGGACTTCCTTGTTCTTTCCTTCGTGGTGGTGGTTGTCGGCGGCATGGGCTCCCTCCCCGGCGCTGTTCTGGCAGGCTTCCTGCTTGGCGTTCTTGAGAGCTTTGCTTCGATGAACGAGGTCAAGTCGATCATTCCCGGAATCGACCAAATCATCATCTATCTTGTTGCAATCATTATCCTTCTGACTCGCCCTCGCGGTCTGATGGGTCGCAAAGGCGTGATGGAGGAATAAACAATGCTGGGTTTGACCAAGAAAGACACGACCTTTCTCCTGATCGTCATTTTCCTGACGCTGGCAACACCAATCCTGTTGCAACCTTTTCCCGAAAGCTCTGCTCTGGCGCAGTTCAATGCAGGCTATCCCGATCTGATGCAACGCTTTGCCATCTTTGGGATCTTTGCCATCGGTTTCAATATTCTGTTTGGCCTTACGGGATATCTGTCCTTTGGCCATGCGGCCTTTCTGGGCATCGGCTCCTACTCTGTGGTCTGGATGTATAAGCTCCTGAGCTACAATGTGGTGCCCGGGCTCATCCTGGCGGTGGTGACGTCGGGCCTGTTCGCACTGCTGATCGGCTATGTTTCGCTGCGCCGTTCCGGCATCTATTTCTCGATCCTGACGCTCGCCATGGCGCAGATGTCGTTCAACCTTGCCTATTCTGTTCTGACGCCTCTGACCAATGGTGAAACGGGCCTTCAGGTCTATGGCGACGATCCGCAGGTCTTGATGGGTGAAAACAGTCTGCAATCGCCACATTTCTTCGGCATCGTGATGAATGAATCCACCAAGATTGACATTGCCGGATGGCACTTCACCTTTAGCAACGGCTATTATTTCTGTGCCATCATCGCAATTGTGGTCTTTTATCTGTCCTTGCGGATTTTCCGCTCTCCTTTCGGCATGATGCTCAGAGCCATCAAGACCAACCAGACCCGGATGAATTATACCGGTCTCAACCCACGTCCCTATACGCTGGCTGCCTTTATCATTTCAGGCATGTATGCCGGACTGGCGGGCGGTTTGCTGGCTGCCATGGACCCCTTGGCGGGGGCCGAGCGCATGCAGTGGACGGCATCGGGCGAAGTTGTTCTGATGACCATTCTTGGCGGAGCAGGCACCTTGATGGGCCCCGTGCTGGGCGCAGGTTTCATCAAGTATTTTGAGAATATTTTCTCCAAAATCAACGATACCATCCTGCATAGCTGGTTCTCGGCACTGCCTGACGGGCTGGAAGATGCGATTGTCTTCCTGATGCATCCTTTCATCGGCAAAGGCTGGCATCTGACGCTTGGTCTTATGTTCATGATGGTGGTCATCTTCCTGCCCGGCGGCCTGATTGAAGGCGGACAGCGCGTCTATAATTGGCTGAAGCGGAATAAAAAGTCCGACCTGCCGCCAAAAGACCCGGAACATCACCCCAAACCGAGCCCCCATGTGGCCTGATGGAGACTGCAATAATGGGTATTCTTGAAGTCAAAGACGTCAACAAGCGGTTTGGCGGGTTGCAGGCCTTGGGCAATGTGAATCTGTCGATCGCAGAAAATTCGGTCCATGCAATCATTGGACCGAATGGGGCGGGCAAGTCGACGTTGCTCAATTGTCTTGTCGGCAAGCTTGAACCAGACACCGGCACGGTGACCTTCCAAGGTCAGCCGGTTCTGGGCCGCACGCCTTATGAGATCAACCAGATGGGCATTTCGCGGGTGTTCCAGACGCCGGAAATTTTCACCGAACTGACCGTGATGGAGAATATGCTGATCCCTTGCTTTGCCAAGCGGGATGGCTCCTTCAGGATGCATGCCTTCGGGTCGCTGGCAACCGAGAAGGAAATTGTCGAGCGCGCCGAACATATGCTGGAAGAAGTCAAGATGACTGAAAAGCTGGATATGGTGGCAGGCTCAATGTCGCGTGGCGACAAGAGGCGACTGGAAATGGCCATGTGTCTGGTGCAGGAGCCAAAATTGTTGCTGCTTGACGAACCAACTGCGGGCATGGCGCGTGCGGACACCAACAACACCATCGATCTTTTAAAAGAGATCCATGACAAGCATGACATCACCATCGCCATCATCGAGCATGACATGCATGTGGTCTTTTCCCTGGCGCAGCGGATCACCGTGTTGGCGCAGGGAACGCCACTGGTGGAAGATGTGCCTGAAAAGATCAAAGGCCATCCGAAGGTCAAGGAAGCCTATCTGGGAGAAGCAGCATGACCGATCTCGCAATTGAAGCCACTCCCAGATCGCCAGACGAGCGACCCGATTTCTCCAAGCAGTCCAACGTGGCGGCGACCTCTCCGGCCTTCCTGTCAGTGTATGATATTCATGCCTATTACGGGGAAAGCTACATTGTTCAGGGTGTCTCCTTCAATGTCCATGAGGGGGAAATTCTGGCTCTGCTCGGCCGCAACGGAGCGGGCAAGACGTCGACCTTGCGGGCCATTGCGCGGCTCGACAATCCCGCCCTCACTTATGGTGAAATCTGGCTTGACCATCAGCATTTGCACACGATGGCCAGTCATGAAGCCTCAAGAGCCGGCATGATTCTTGTGCCAGAGGATCGGCGGATCATTCCCGGTCTGACGGTTGAGGAAAATCTCAAACTCGCTCAGATCGTTGAACCGGTTGGCTGGAGCATTGAGCGGCTGTATGACCTGTTCCCGCGCCTTGGGGAGCGGCGTTTGCAGGAAGGGGTGACCCTTTCAGGTGGTGAACAGCAGATGCTGGCAATTGCCCGGGCCTTGGCGCGGGACATCAAGGTGTTGTTGCTGGATGAGCCCTATGAGGGCCTTGCCCCGGTGATTGTCGATGAAATCGAAAAGACGCTCGAAATCATCAAGTTACAAGGTATCACCACCATTCTCGTGGAGCAGAATGCTGTTCGCGCACTGGAGTTGGCTGACCGAGCGGTCATTCTGGACACCGGTAAAGTGGTGTTTGACGGCACGGCCAAAGAAGTGCTCGACAATAAAAAACTGCGAGAAGAATATCTGGCGATTTAACAAGCGTCAGGGAATAGTGGATTTACCGCAATCACTCAAAGCGTTGTAGAAGAAAACACCCACTCGCTGAGATTTGGCCCAACCACGGGGTCCATATTCAGCGAGTGGGCCTTTACACATTGCTGCCGATCCCGGCACAAGAGAAGCGATCCTTCACAAGGAATGCACCCCTCTTCTGCCGATATATCAGCCCAAAGCCCGGCTTTTCGCTATTTGCGAAATGCCTTGGCGAGCGCCTCACCCAATTGCCCCATGCCTTCGCCTTTGCTTTGGGTTTTGTTTGGCTTTTTATCGCGCTGCCTGAGCTCTGATTTTGGTTCTGGCTTTTTACCTCGCACCGGTTCACCGATTTCTGGTGCTGACTTCATGGACAGGCCAATGCGCTTGGCCTTTACATCGACTGATGTGACCACAACCTTCACGACCTGCCCTGCCTTGACCACTTTTGAGGGGTCGGAAACAAAACTGTCGGATAGTTGCGAGATATGCACCAGTCCATCCTGATGGACGCCAATATCCACGAATGCCCCAAAGGCGACGACATTGGTCACGGAGCCTTCGAGCCTCATGCCGGGGCGAAGATCGGAAATCTCATGGATGTCATCCATGAATGAGGCTGTTTTGAATTCAGGCCGCGGGTCCCGACCCGGTTTGCGCAATTCCTCGATGATGTCCTTGATCGTCGGGATGCCAAAGTCTCCGGTCACGAATTTTTCCGGATCAACATCCCTGAGGCTGTTGGCGTCGCCCATAATGTCCCTAAGATCGCGACCACAATCGGCAACGATCTTTTTGGCGACCTTGTAGGCTTCCGGATGCACGGCCGATGCATCAAGCGGCTCGACCCCTCCCATCACGCGCAAGAAGCCAGCGCATTGTGAGAAGGCACGCGCGCCAAGCCTTGGCACCGCCTTCAGCTCTGTCCGTTTGGTGAAGATGCCGTTGGTATCGCGGTAGCTGACAATGGATTCAGCAAGCGATGGCCCGACGCCCGCCACATAAGACAGCAGCGCAGGCGACGCGGTATTCACATCGACACCGACCGAGTTCACCACATCCTCAACAGCGCCAGCCAGCGCTCTGGCAAGGCGGGACTGGTCAACATCATGCTGATATTGCCCAACGCCAATCGCCTTGGGATCGATCTTCACCAACTCGGCAAGCGGATCCTGCAAACGGCGGGCAATGGACACCGCCCCGCGCAGGGAAACATCAAGCTGGGGAAACTCGCGAGACGCAAATTCCGAGGCAGAATAAACCGATGCACCTGCCTCGCTGACAACCACTTTCGTGGGTTTCTTGCCATCCATGCCCTTGAGCAGCTCGGCCACCAAAGCGTCGGTCTCGCGCGATGCGGTGCCATTGCCAATCGCAATCAGCTCGACGCCAAACTTTCTGACAAGGGCGCCAAGTTCGGCCAATGTGCCGCGCACATCATTGCGCGGTGCGTATGGGTAAACTGTGCTGGTCGCCAACAGCTTGCCCGTCGCATCCACGACAGCGACCTTCACCCCGGTGCGGATGCCTGGGTCAAGTCCCATGGTTGCCTTCATTCCCGCAGGGGCGGCCATGAGAAGCGCTTTGAGGTTGGTTACAAAGACATCAATCGCTTCTTTTTCGGCCCGCTCGCGCATCTCGGAGCGCATCTCGGAAATCAGCCTTGTTGTGAACTTCACCTTCCATGTCCAGTCAATGACCTTATCAAGGAACGCGTTGCCGCGTGGCACCTTGTTATCGTTGATGATTGCCGATTTGGAAAACGAGACGGCCTCGTCATCAAACTCGATATCGACAAACAAAGCTTCAGCTTCCTGTCCGCGCAGCATTGCCAGAATGCGGTGACCGGGTGCCTTGGCCCAGTTTTCCGTATGGTCGAAATAGTCCTTGAACTTGGCGCCGGCTTCTTCCTTGCCATCGACGACGGTTGCCTTGAGGCGAGCCGTTTTCTTTGCAACAGGACGAATTTTCGCTGCCGTGTCGGGATGGTGGGAGAATTGTTCCGAAAGGATATCCCGAACGCCGTCCAGTGCCGCTTTGGCAGTGGCAACATTCTCGCCCAGATAAGGGCTGGCCAATGCTTCTGGGTCGCTATCCGGCTTTGCCATGATGGCCTCGGCCAAAGGCTGAAGGCCGTTATCGATTGCCTTCTGTGCTCTGGTTTTCATCTTGACGCGGAAGGGAGCATGGATGTCCTCAAGCTCGGCCTTCGTTGTCGCTTTGCCAAGCCGGGCAAGAATTTCGTCTGTGAGCTTGCCTTGCGCCTCGATCGCAGATCTTACGGTTTCACGCCGTTTAGAAAAGTCGCGCAGGTAAATGAGCCGTTCATCCAGCTTGCGCAGCTGAATATCATCAAGCCCACCGGTCACTTCTTTACGATACCGGGCAATGAACGGAATGGTGTCACCGTTGTCTATCAGCTCAACAGCCGCGATGACCTGTTTGGCCTGACAGCCGATTTCAGCGGCGATCAGCGTAGGAATGGACATTTCTTCGATCAAACTCATAATCCGAATCTTGGTTGCGTTCCGCCGATATTGATGCATTTACGGACTATATGAAAGCGGAATAGAAGGTGCCTCAGGCGTCATTCCAACTTGGCAACAATACTGGGCATAGGCATCGCGGTACTCATCGCCAATTATGGGATATCGCGCCCAATCGGGCACATCGTTCGCACCCTGAAGGCCCTAGCCGAAGGCTCTGACGTCCAAGATATCAAAGGCGCAGACCGTAAGGATGAAATCGGTCAGTTGGCCAAGGCGGCCCTGTTCTTCAAGGAACAATCAGAAGAAAACCGCCGCATTACCGCCGAGAGTGAAGCCCAGAAGGCTCAGGCGGAAGAACGACAGCGCGCTTTGCTGAACAAGATGGCTCAAGATTTCAAACGGTCTGTCGGCAGCATTGTAAATAGTGTTTCTTCAGCCTCCAACCAGCTTGAAGCCTTCTCACGGTGACCGACCACCTCCACGACTAGGTGGTCGATACAATCAAACCCGGACCTCCCCCCGCATTTGCGGGCGAACGGGGTCCGGGTTTCCTATTTCCGCATAGCATTTACCCGATCTGACATGTCGAGGCTCAGGCTAAGTGGGCACGTGCCCTCCCCTCTAACTGTGTCGGTATGGTGTCTGATGCAGTGTCAGTCAGACAACGAGATAGTATCCAGCAGGCATCACTCGAAACGGGATGCTTGCTTCACTGCAAAGCAGCTGCATCATATCAACAACCAGATGAGGCAAAGTCTCGCTTATTTTTGGGCCGCCATGGTTCCATTTCCTTTGATCAAGGAAACTTTTTACATCCTACTGCGGTGCTTTTTTCCAAAGAGGAAAAACAACTGGAATAGCGCTTTCTTAGCGGGTACACATTCTAAAATATGTTCATTCCAGTGCCGCAGGTATTCTATTGGCTACATCACGCAAACAAAATCAAGATCAGGCTAAAAGCCTGACCCAGAGCGCCCGCGGTGTTTTTCGTCAGCTGGTCGTTTCAGGATCAGCCACACGACCGCAACTGGCAGAGCAATTGAAACTCTCCCGTCCGACCTTATCCCTCGCCATAGAGGATCTTGAAGCCCTTTGTTATGTCGAACCCTTTGGCATGACGCAAAATGCGTCAGGCCGACGTGCTACCATGTACAGGCTGGCCAGTGGTGCGGGCCATGTGATCGCAGTTGATGCCGGGTCAACACATGTCCGCATTCGAGTGCAATCCATCGCCGGAGACATCCTTTATAATGGTGTCTATGGGCTGATTGAAGAACAACGCCGCATGACTGTTCATATCGCCGAGATCGTAGAGCAGGCCGTGCGCGAAACAAGGGCGGCGGCTCAACCCAACTGGGGGCCTTTGCGGTGTATGGGCGTTGCACTCCCAACCAAAGTCTCCGATAAGGAAGCCCTTTTCCCAGACCGGGAAAACGAGTTGATGCACCGGATCGAAACACTCATCGATGTTCCCGTCGTCTTTGAGAATAACGTGAATTGCGCCGCTATTGCCGAGGGCTTTTGTGGCAATGCTGTCGATGAGCCATTCTTTGTCTATATTCAGATCGGGATCAAGATTGGCATGGGAATCGTTCTCGATGGCCAATTGCTTCGTGGACGCAGCGGTGCTGCTGGTGAGGTTAGCTATTTGCCTTTCCCATGGGCGCCCAACCAAAACTCGCGGCGCGAAGAGCTTGAGGCTTATCTGGGTTCAGAAGCGATGATGGCGCGCGTAAGGAACAGCTGGCCGAAAGAGCTCGAGTCGCCTGAAAAGCCCGAAAAACCAAGAGAACTATTCGAAATGGCTGAAGCAGGCCATCCCGTGGCCAGACGCTATGTCACTGCCTATGCAAGGGAAATAGGACAACTTGTGGCGGCAAGCATTGCCGTTTTGGATCCCGGGCTCGTCGTCCTTGGCGGGGGTATAGGACAGAATAAGCTGCTTCTGCCCGATGTCTGTCAGGTTGTGAATGAGCTGCATGGCGATACGCATGTCGAGACCACGGCTCTTGGTGAAGATGCCACCCTTATTGGCATTGCCCGGATGGCGACATCTCACGCCCAGTCTATCCTTACCGGCGAGATTTCTGTTGGACAGTCTGCAGACCAATCTGCCTGATCATTGCACGGAACTGAAACACTGAAAGGGCGCCGCATGTTGTGCGGCACCCATCGCTTTCGCCTTGGTTTTCAGGTCTATTCTGCTTTGATTTTCGTGTCTGTCTGACGGTAACGGAATTTAACATCCGTAAGGCCTGCGCGATCGGACAATTCGGCAGCAAGCATTTGTGCAGGTAAAATCTCCAGGATCGCACGGGCAATCTCGTTTTTCACGGCAGGCAGCTTCACCACGCCCATCCGTTCAGTTGCGGCAATATCGCATGTCGTAACCAGCAGAACGGCGCAACCAATATCTGCCATAGCCTGAGCCAGGGACACCTCCCGACCATCTCCGAACAGCACCACTGCGGTTTGATCATCATTGGGTTCCATGGGACCGTGCAAATAGTGCAAGGTATCGATCGCTCCTGCAGGAATTCGGGCTGCCTCACGGATCAACAGTGCGGCTTCTCCTGCCGTTCCCAACGATGCCCCGGCTCCAACGCAATCAACAGAGCGGCGTTTATCGAAGATACTGCTGAGGCGGGCAATCTCTTTGGCAGAGGCAAGGATTATCCTGTTTGCCTGCTCGGATAGAGTGTCCCAGTCCGTGTCACAAGGACCAGTGATCTTGTCAACAAGCAGGCCGGCCGCCAGCAGTGAGGCGGTGTAACCGGTACTGGAAGGCGTCGCATCTTCTCCTGAACGGAAGATGATCGAAGCTTTGGCGGTTTCTGCCAAAGGCACATCCGCTTCACTGGTCAGGGCAACCGAAGGCAGACTGGCATGGGTTTTAAGCGCCGTGACAGGCTCGATGCTGCGCCCACCGGCAGACAATGCAATGATTGCATCTGCTGGGTCCCCCGGTTTCATCAAATCGACAGCATGGGGAGCATAGGCGCGGCGCCCGCGACGTTGCAGTTCACTGGCCGCAGCAACCGCAGCTTCATAGCTGGCACCAATGCCGGTGACGGCAAGACAGCCCTTTGCGAAAGGAGCAGCATCGAATGACTTCAGGCTCTCTCGGACCGTCGCCAAAGATTGTTGAAGTTGGCTTGGCTGGCGGATGATGCAGGAACGGTAACTCATTGGGATTCCTTTCTTGAGCGTAACTCAGGGATCAGGGACTTGGCGATGTTTACGGCACCTACAACTGGCTCCCTGTCGATCAGGCGGGCGCATATAGAGGCGCCAAAGCGATCTTGGCATTCGGATAAAAACAAGTCTGAGAGCACTGGCTGAGAGCTGATAACGCCGCCGCCGGCAACTACTTCACTGGCTTCGGCACCATTCTTCTTCAGCCTTTCGACCAGATCGACCAAGGCAAAGGCGCCATCCGTGATCACCTTCGTTGCCAGTTCAGAGCCTTGATTGGCCGCGGCAAAGATGATTGGCGCGTGGCGTCCAAGCTCTTCTGCGCTACGGTGGCTGGCGATAGCACTGCCAAGACGCGTGCAGGAAGAAATACCCAGCGACTCGCAGAGCCCCTTGACCAGAGGTTCATCGGCGGATCCGCCCATATCGACATGGAGATAAGCAGCACGACCAGCTTCACGCACGAGTGCGGGAGCGCTTCCTTCGTCGCCCAGAATCCAGCCCCATCCCCCCGCAGTGAGCAACTGCCCATCAGACTGCCGGGTGACTGCAATGGAGCCTGTGCCACAGACGACTCCAATGCCCTGCTCTATATTCATTGTGGCTGGCATGAGTTCGGCGTCATTGACGACTTTAACCGGCAAGGGCGCTATGCGTTTGAAGGCGTCTTGAAAGGCATTGCATTCTTGAACATCGTCACAGCCATGCGCACCAATGCCCATAGCGGCAGGCACGCCCCCATGATCGCGAGCATATTGCGTTGCGATGTCCAGCAAGGCTTGGGCATCCAGATCCCAGTCGTGACGTCGCCATTCTGCCGTTCTGAGCGTAAGTTGCTGTTGGCATGGGAGGTTGTCCGCCCTGATCGACGTCTTGGTGCCGCCAATATCAATTCCTATGAGCATTTTTTGCATTCACAATCCCAAAATGTCTATTTGTAATATACATTAACAATATAAATTTGAAACGCAACAGGAATTTTTTGGAATTAAAATTCCTATAATTCAATGTTTTGCATCTAAATTGAGATTTTCATAAAAGACATATTGCAAAAAATATTTTCAATAGTTAATCTAATTAACAATCCTGAGGTTTCCTTCCTGCTTCAGGGGTCGCCAGAAAAAGGAACAAGCAGAGGAACTAAAAATGGCAACAAAACAAATGATTGCAGCAGGGCTGTTCGCAGCAGCGTTGGTTGCTCCGGCTTCAGCTCAAGACATCAATCTGGAATATTGGGCATATTCTGATTTTGCTCAGGGCGAGGCTCTCAAGCTTCAAACCAGCTTTATCGAGGAATTCAAGGCCAAGCATCCCGGCGTCAATATCACCATCTCTGGACGCAATGACGATTCCCTGTTGACCGGTCAGATCGCAGGTGCGGTCAGCAAGACCGGACCAGATGTTTTCATGAATTCCACGTCGCAAGGCGCTGTCCTCGTGGATGCCGGGGCATTGAAGAATATCTATAAAGACTGGATGGCCATGCCGCAGGAGTTCCGGGATCAGTTCGATCCATCCCTGATCGCGATGTGCACGCCAAAGCCGGAAGTGATGTATTGCCTTCCCTATACAGGCTATGCCTCCATTCTTTATCGCAACCTGACCGTTCTGGAAAAAGCAGGAATCGACACTTCAAAGCCGATCAAGAGCTGGGATGATTGGAAAGCCCAGATGAAACAGGTGGCCGATCACGGATTAAAGGCGTTGCCTGACCTGTCGCAGACCTGGTTCGGTCTGGCCAATGTCTATTCCGGAGTAGCAAAGCCCAGAGAATGGGGTATCGACTTTGAGAATAGCAAGACATTGATCTCACCGGAGCTGCTAGCCAAAGCAACCCAGTTCATGATTGATGTGAAACCGTGGAACACGGGCACCAATGAAGACGATCAGATCACCAAGGATCTGTTTATCTCCAACCAGTTGGCCTTCATTCCCAATGGTCCATGGATTGATCCAATCTTTCAGCAAGCTGCGGAAAATCAGGGTCTGAAATATGACCGTGTCGTTATTCCTGCTGCCGCCCCCGGTGAAAAAGCGGGCGTTAAGGGATATGAATTCATCGCGGTTGGTCCGAAGAAAACCAGCGACATTGCCTGGCAATTTGCGGCCTATGTCTCCGATAAGGCACAAACGTCCCGTTGGGCTGCAGCTCTAGGCCGGTATGTTGCCAACAGCGCTGCATTGAAAGCCCCTGAAGCAGCAAGCAACAAACTGATCTCGATCACCAACGAGGCAGCCAGCGGCGCAATTTTCAACCGCCCTCCTTTCTTCAAGAAGGCCTATCCGACAGACTACTGGTCTGTTCTTCTTGATGGCGTCGCCAATATTGTTGATGGAAACGTGTCTCCCGAAGAAGGCTCTGTTGCCGTCGTCAACGAACTAAACGAAGTCATCGCTGAAGATTAAGCCTTACCTTCCCTCAGGCCTGACCGGCATCGCCGGTCAGGTTCTGACATTTTGTTTGCTCTGTTTCGACAAACATGCAAATTGCCTGTTCTCAGAGACTTTTGCTTGTATCCTGATTGGCAAAACCTCTGTGCGGGACTGTGCCTCACCGGAAAGCGGGGATTGATTCATGCCCAGACATACGCCGCACTATTTGATGTTGGCACCATTTCTGCTGTTGTTTTTAGTTTTCTTTCTTTGGCCAATCATGAGCGGGTTTTACTATAGCTTCACTGATTGGAACGGCATCAATGTCCCCGCGAGCGTTGGGCTTGCGAATTATGAAAAGATTCTGACCTCCCGCAATTTCAGAATTTCTGCAACGAATCTTGGCACGTATGTATGCATTACGGTGCCGTTGGGCATTTCCGTTGCCTTGTCTCTTGCGCTTCTGGTGAACCATTTTCCCGGACGGGCGGGACGTTTTTTCCGCAGTGCCTATTTTGTGCCAGTCGTCATGCCCCTGTTTTTGGCGGCCACAATCTGGCGCTGGATATATGCACCCAATTTCGGTCTGCTCAACGTTCTCCTTGGCTGGGTTGGCCTCCCCTCCCAGAGGTTTCTGACAGATCCAGACATTATGCTGTTCTCGCTCATCGGCGTGGATGTCTGGGTATCGTGTGGCTTCAATATGGTCATCCTGCTGGCGGGCCTGAAAGATATCCCACCCCATCTTTATGAAGCGGCGCGGCTGGATGGTGCAAACAAATGGCAGGAAATCCGCTTTATTACCTTGCCCAGCCTCAAACCAGTTCTGGTCTTTGTTATCACCTATTCCTTCATTTCCGCTCTGCAGGTGTTTGATGTGCCCTGGCTTCTCACCGGATCCAGTTTTCTCGATTATGGCGGACGCCAGAAAGCTCTTCTCTTCCCGGTTATGGACATGATGGGACGCGGATTTGGGCGCCTGAATTTTGGGCTTGCAGCATCCTATGGCTTTATTCTGACGTCTGCGATTGTGCTCATCACTGCTCTGATTTACTGGATCCAAGCGAGAGGAAATGAAAAATGAAATGGCGTCTCTCCCCATGGACCATTGCAAAATGGACTGCAGCAATATCGGTCGCAGTCGTGGCCATCTTCCCGATCTGGTGGATGTTTAATGTGGTGTTCGCGGATCCGGGCTTGCCTTTGTCCCTTAATCCCCGTCTCTGGCCAACCTCATTTTCAACCGGCATGGCCAACATCCAGCGGGTGCTTTCTGAAACGGGTTATCTCAGAGCCTATTATGTTTCGCTGCTCTATACCCTGCTGACCATTGCTGGGGTGTTGGGCATCAGTTCCATGGCCGCGTTCGAATTTGCACTGTTCGATTTTCCGGGAAAGAAATTCCTGTTCAGCATCGTGATGCTGTCATTAATGGTGCCGTTGGCTGCCACCCTTATTCCCACCTATCTGCTGGTATCGGATCTGGGTTGGATCAACACGATGCAGGGCCTAGTCGTGCCCGGTCTGGCATCCGCATTCGGGTTGTTCATGCTGACCCAGTTCATGAAGTCGCTTCCCATGGAAATGCTTGAAGCGGCTCGATTGGATGGTGCCAATCACTTTCAGCTGTATTTGTTGATCGTGTTGCCGCTGTCCAGAACTGCGCTGGTGACCCTCGCCATCCTTACCTTCATGAAGACATGGGGCAATTTCATCTGGCCTCTGGTGGTCAGTCAGCAACCCGACATGTTTACGGTTGGGCAAGTGGTCAGTCTTTTCAACTCGTCCCAGTCCCACACCACAGTTGATATCGTGATGACGGCCAATCTGCTTGCAGCCGTGCCACCGCTTGTCTTCTTCATTCTCTTCCAACGCCAGATCGTCGAGGGTGTCGCGTCCTCGGGCGGCAAAGGCTGAACCTTTGGATTGATTTCATGTCTTATTTGGAAATTGATAACGCCTGTAAAAAATTCGAAGCGGTTGAGGTCCTTCGCAACATTTCCCTTGAGATTGACTCGGGTGAATTTGCGGTTTTTGTCGGACCTTCGGGCTGTGGCAAGTCCACATTGCTGCGGATGATTGCAGGTCTGGAAACAATTTCGAGCGGGGAAATTCGTCTTGATGGCAAACTGATCAATGATGTGAACCCCGCTGACCGCGGCATCGCGATGGTGTTCCAGAATTATGCCCTCTATCCCCATATGACAGTGGCTGAAAATATGGCCTTCAGCTTGCGCCTCGCCAAGGTATCGCGCAGTGTTCGTGATGAAAAGGTCAAGGCTGCGGCTGATATCCTTCGTCTGGGCGCGTTACTCGAACGGCGACCAAGCCAATTGTCCGGTGGGCAAAAGCAACGGGTCGCCATAGGGCGTGCGATTGTGCGCGATCCCAAGGTATTCCTGTTCGATGAACCCTTGTCCAACCTGGATGCAGAATTGCGCGTTCAAATGCGAGCCGAGTTGGCCGAACTGCATGATCGCCTGAAGGCGACGATGATCTATGTGACCCATGATCAAGTCGAGGCCATGACGCTGGCCGACAAGATGGTGGTGTTGAATGATGGTATCATTCAACAGGCGGGAACTCCCCTTGAATTGTATGATTATCCCGGCAATGTCTTTGTCGGTGGTTTCATCGGAACGCCCAGGATGAATTTCTTTCAGGCGAAAGTGACTGCAGTGGAAAATGGGCAAACCAAGCTTTCCATCTTCGAGGGTGAGAAAGGCATCATCTGCCTGCCCAATCAAATACCAGCCACAAGCGGAGATAGCGTGCAGATCGGGTTGCGGCCAGATCATGTTGTTCTTTGTTCTCCGGATGAGGAGCGGTCGATACCGGCAAAGCTGGATTTGGTTGAAGAGCTTGGAAATATGACATTTCTCTCCGGTCGTTTGCCAAACGGCAACCGCATAGCAGTGCAGCATAACGGGGAGCGCATCATGAAGAAGGGGCAGGTCCACTTCACATTTGACGCAAGCAGGGCACTGGTATTTGATTCCAAAGGAAACCGGCTTGTGGCTTAGGCGGTGTTAACGGATTTGATCAAGATGAATATTGCTGCGATCGAGATGATTGATCGGTAGTTCAGCTAGCCACTGACCGCAAGATGCGCGTTCAGACAATGATCGATACCTTCTCAAAATACGTTCCCATTCTCGATCCTCGCTTCAGCGATCGAGGCGACGACGTTGTCGCACACTCGATCGGATCTGCAAGCATTTCGGCTACCCAAAGACAATCCGTGTTGATCAGGGCTCGGAGTTTATCTCTCGTTATATGGACTTGCGGGTTAGTCCCATAGCATTGCTTTGCATTGCTTTTGTTGCGTCATTGTCGTTCCCTTTCGCTTTTCTTATGCCGGGAAGTGCTGGCGGGTTCTGTTGGCGAATGCCACGAGGGAGAGCATCACCGGCACTTCAACAAGAACGCCCACAACGGTGGCAAGAGCGGCTCCTGAGTTAAGACCGAAAAGGCCGATGGCGACCGCAACGGCCAGTTCGAAGAAGTTGGAGGTGCCAATTAGGGCGCAAGGTGCAGCGATCCTGAAAGGAACCTTCAAGACCCATGCAGCAACATAGGCAATGGCAAAAATGCCATAGGACTGCAGCAAAAGCGGGATCGCAATCAGCGCAATGAGGATCGGCTGGGATAGAATGACACCACCTTGAAAGCCGAAGAGCAGAACCACGGTTGCCAAGAGGCCGATCACGGAAATTGGCTTCAACTTGGAAGTGAACTCAGCGACAGATTCATCGGTTTTGCTGCCCGATGCGAGCGTCTTGCGTGTCAGGTAACCAGCAGCAAGCGGCACAACCACGTACAGAACAACGCTCAGGATCAGCGTGTCCCAAGGCACAGGAATGTCCGTAACCCCCAAAAGAAGGGCTACGATGGGTGCGTAAGCGACCACCATGATCAGATCGTTCACGCTGACCTGCACGAGGGTATAGTTAGCATCGCCACGGGTGAGCTGAGACCATACAAAAACCATCGCTGTACAGGGGGCTGCTCCGAGCAGAATAAGACCTGCGATATAGGAATCCGCATCCGTCGCGGACATCATTCCTGCAAACAGATATTTGAAAAATACAACGCCCAGAACGGCCATTGTGAAGGGTTTGACCAACCAGTTGACAGCCAGCGTGATCAACAATCCTTTCGGCTCATCAGCCACATGGCTGATACTGGAGAAATCAACCGACACCATCATGGGATAGACCATCGCCCAGATGAGCACTGCGACGACAAGATTGACATGCGCATATTCAAGTGTAGCGAGTGTTCCAAACAGTTTTGGGAAAAGCTCACCAAGGATCAAGCCTGCGGCAATCGACAAAGCCACCCAAATGGACAGCCATTTTTCAAAAAAGCCAATTCCACCCGGTTCAGCTGCATTGGCAGTGGCATTTGCATCTACGGACATCAGTCTGCTTTCTCTTTTGATTTTCCGATTTCATCAAGTTTTGTCTGAAGAGACATGCGATCAATGCTGGCCAGAGGAAGGGCCGTGAAGATTGAGATTCTTGAAAACAGCATTCGGTAGGTGTCTGAGAATGCCAGAGCGACTTCCGTGTCCGATCCCTCTACAGCAGCAGGATCGGGAACACCCCAATGTGCTGTCATTGGCTGACCTGGCCAAATCGGGCAAACCTCTCCGGCCGCGTTGTCACAAACGGTGAAAACAAAATCCAACCGGGGAGCATCCGGCACTGCAAACTCGTCCCAACTTTTGGAACGGGCAAAGTCAGTGTCAAAATTCATTCTCTTCAGTAATGCCAAAGTCCGGGGATGAACCTCCCCTTTCGGTGTCGAACCTGCTGAGTAGGCTTGAAACCTGCCTTGTCCAACCCGGTTCATGATGGCTTCGGCCATGATCGACCGGGCAGAGTTTCCGGTACACAGAAACAGCACATTGTAAATCTGTTCGTTCATTGTCGTTTCCTCAGAAGGAGCTTCGTTTCTATTGCTCAAACAAGAACATGCAACTTCATTGATAACCGCCTCGCAAAGCTCAGGCCTTCCCCCGCAGCAGTCCTGAAGAAGGTATGACAGCAATCCACCCACCGCATCCATGTCTGCGTAATAGTAAATCTGTCTTCCGTGCCTTTCATTGCGAACAAGGCCTGAATGGAGGAGCTGTTTCAGGTTTACCGACATAGTGTTTGGCTTGACGCCCAAATGCTCCCCGATGTCCCCTGAAGGCATGCCTTCAGTGCCGGCCTGTATAAGCAATCTGAAGACGTCCAGCCGAGTTGGTTGGCTCAGGCTTGCGAAGATATTTGCTGCATTATTTGTATCCATATTTCATGAATATTTGAAATGAAAGTCGTTGTCAATGCAATTTGATGGATATGCATTGACTTGAATATTCAATTTAACGTATATTCGAATGCATGGATAAACTTACACATACATTTGGCGCTCTGTCTGACCCGATCCGCCTGAGAATTCTGGCTCTGATTGCACTTGAAACCGAGCTTTGCGTTTGCGAGCTGGTTGAGGCGCTGGAGATGCCGCAACCCAAAATTTCCCGTCATTGTCGCGCACTCAATGAAGCCCATCTTGTCGTTAGTCGACGAGAGGCCCAGTGGGTTTTGTATTCAATTGCCGATGACATTCCGGATTGGGTCAAACAGGCGATTTGCGCCGCGATTGAGGGCGTTAAGCAAGACCCGCAATATGTCGCTGATTGTAAGCGCCTCAAGACAGTTGAAAGGCCTCCAGTTCGTTGCGATCTGAGGGAGAAGGCAGCATGTTAGAAACAACATCCACGGCAGACAGTGCTGGCAATCCGGGTTCAAAGTCCGGCAAGCAAGGGCCACTTTTGCTTATTCTGGGCACCGTCGTCGCGGTTGGTCTTTGGTGGATCATTTACGATCAGTTGATCTCACTCTCTGAAGCCATCACCTCGCTCTTTCCCGTCGAGCGTCATAGCCACACAGGCGAAGCAATTGCCTTCTTCTTCTATGATGTTCCCAAGGTTCTGATGCTGTTGACCCTCATCGTGTTTGCCATGGGGGTTGTGCGGTCCTGGTTCAGTCCGGAAAAAACCAGAGCACTTCTCTCTGGCAAGCGTGAGGGGGTCGGAAATGTCTTGTCGGCGGCCCTTGGTATTCTGACACCATTCTGCTCCTGCTCCGCCGTGCCTCTGTTTATAGGTTTTGTCTCCGCAGGCGTGCCGCTCGGTGTCACATTCTCATTTCTGATTGCGGCTCCGATGGTCAACGAGGTCGCTCTTATCCTTCTTGTCGGGCTCGTGGGTTGGAATGTTGCCCTGACCTATCTTTTCTTCGGATTGGGGATTGCCATCGTTGCTGGCTGGGTCATCGGCAAGCTCAAACTTGAAGGGTGGCTGCAGGATTGGGTTCGTGAAATCCATTCAGGAGCCAATGCCCCAGCAGACTTTTCGGGCGAAAGCCTGTCCCTGTATGACCGATATCGATTGGGTTTTGAAGCGGTGACGGAGATCCTGGCCAAAGTCTGGATATGGATCATCCTTGGTATTGGCGTTGGGGCTCTCATCCATGGTTATGTTCCGCAGGATCTGATGGTTGATATTATGGGGGCTGATGCGTGGTGGTCGGTCCCGGTTGCCGTCGTGATGGGAGTTCCCCTTTACACCAATGCGGCAGGCGTCATTCCCATCGTCGAGGCTCTGCTTGGCAAAGGGGCTGCTCTCGGTACGGTATTGGCCTTCATGATGAGTGTGATTGCGCTTTCCATGCCCGAGATGTTGATCCTCAGACAAGTTCTGACGCTTCGCCTGATTGCGGTATTCATTGCAGTGGTAAGCAGCGGCATATTGGCCGTCGGGTTCCTCTTCAATGCGATATTCTAGATAAACGAAACAAGGAAGATACTGATATGAAACAGGTAAAAGTCTATGGCCCCGGCTGCAAACGGTGCGAAACAACCGCTCAGATGATGCGTGATGCAGCAGAAAAGCTCGGCCTTGAAGCCAATGTTGAAAAGGTCACCGATCCGAAGGATATTGCAATGGCTGGCGTGATGTCGACACCGGGCATTTCTGTTGATGGTAAGCTGGTTCATTCAGGTGGCCTGCCCGATGAGAGCAAACTCGAAGGTTGGCTAAAAACCTGAATGTTGCAAATCGATAAAGCAAGAGGTGATATTGCATCGTGATAGCACCACTTGCTTCAATTTCAGCTCCCAAACCAGACATTGATTTCAAATTGCAATAACCTGATTCTTCTGGCTGCGTGCCCTGTCATAGGTCTCTCCGTTTCGCTTGCCTTTTCTTGCAGAATTATGGTTGCCAGTTTGGGTGTCAGGACCTGCGACAAATCGACTATTTCGATCTAACTAATTGAAAAAGTTTTGGCCAAATTCATATTATCATGAGGAAGTGCAAAGCCTTCCCTTCAAGAATGCCTCTATAAAATGCTCCAAAAACGACTTAGGTACGGCCTTTGAAGACCGTTTCTGAAAGCCACCTGTGATGAAGCAAGAGGATTGACGGATTGCTAATCGAATGCGATGCAAAGGACGCACAATGACCAACGACAAGACCATCGAAAATCTGAACACAGCTCTGCAAATGGAAATGAGTGCAGCCCATCAATATCAGCTGAATGCTCAGCTGCTGGATGATTGGGGGCTGGGTAAGCTGGCCAACCAGATGCGCGAGGAAATGCGCGAAGAATGGGGCCATTCTGACCGGTTCATCGCGCGCATTCTGTATCTCAAAGGCACGCCCCGCATCGAGTTTGAGAAACCCCCTGTTCTGCATACATCCCTTGTCGATCTTTTCAAGGCGGATCTGGAAGACGAGGAAAATGCCATCGCCACCTACACCAAAGCGGCCAAACTGGCCTATGACATCGGTGACATCGGATCCAAAGCCCTGTTTGAAGAAATTGTCCTGGATGAGGAAGGGCACAAGGGCTGGCTTGAGCTGCAGCTTGATTTGATCGAGCGGTTGGGTGAGAAGACCTATTCTGCGAAATTCATGTCGATCGGTGATGAAAACGAAGAAGACGCTTAAGGGATCTGAGCGTTCTTCTACTAGTGATCAGCCCACCTGAGTGGTCCGGTTTGAATGTTAGTGCATTGCCGGCCTCTGTTCCATCTCAATGATGGCTTCAGGCGCAGGTGGGCAATAGCCTAACCCTTCGGAACCCCAAGCGACAAACCAAGCGCAGTGATAAACATCATTCGGGTGGCAAAGCAGATGGCAGGTCTGTAAACCATTCTAAGATTCATTACGTGTTTCTCGCATTTCATGGCTCCCTCTTTCGGATCAAATGGCGAGGGAGAGAGCCGTCATGTCCCGCAGCGTTGGAGCGGATTAGTAGCGTTGCCAATTGCGCTTGATGCTTGCCCCGCCCGAAGGCCCGTTCCAAGTGGCGCTGCCGGAACATTGGTTGCCTGAACAGCTATGCGATCCATTGCGCGTGACAGAGTTGTTTGCCGGGCCGATCCATTTTTGGTTCGAAGAGCAGGCGTTGCCGGTGCAAGTGCCGCTGCCCTGCATGGTGTGGATTCCGCCATATGGACCAACGACAGTGCGGTTCCTCTGCCAACTTTCAGCTTGGGCTGCTGTGCTGAAGATGAAAACCGCGCTTATGAAAGCTGAAATTGCTAGAGAATTTTTCATGATATAATCTCCTACTTTTATGCCCACCAATCGGGCTGCATTGCGATGGGAGAAAGAATGCGGTGCGGACTTTGCTCGATTGTTTCAAGAATCCCGCTGAAATGTAACAATTTGTAACTTTGCACACTCTTTGCCTTTATCAGGCAAAAGGCTTCGCCTAGATTGGAGACATGGAACAGACGCCACGTATTGCCATTGTTGAAGATGACCCTGAAATTCGCAGTTTGCTTGACGCACGTCTGCGCAAAGAGGGCTTCTTGACCTATCTTGCTGATGGCAGTGCTGCGCTTGACAGGCTGCTCAATCAGTATGGCGAGCCGAGCCTTATTGTGCTTGATCTCATGCTGCCGGGTGAAGATGGCTTTGCCATATGTCGGCGATTGAGGGCGACGTCTCGTATACCCATCATCATGTTGACAGCGCGCGGAGAAGATATCGATCGCATTATCGGATTGGAAATGGGGGCTGATGATTATATGAGCAAGCCCTTCAATCCCAGAGAATTGGTGGCGCGCATCCGTGCTGTTTTGAGGCGCTTGGAAGACCCAAAGTCCACAGATGCAAGACACTATGACATTGGTGGTCTTAAGGTCGATCTCGAAGCCCGCCATGTGGCATTGGCAAGTGGTGAGGAATTGAAGCTGACAAGCGCCGAGTTTGATCTTCTAGAATGCTTTATTGAACGACCAGGGCGTGTTTTGTCGCGCGATCAACTTATGGACTGGACCAGGGGGCGACAGGCGGAGGCGCTTGACCGAACGATTGATGTGCAAGTTAGCAGGCTGCGCAAGAAAATTGAACAAGATGAGTTGCAGATGATCAAAACGGTTCGCAATGCCGGATATGTCCTGACGATACCGGTGACCCCGGTGAAAAGCGGGTAGGTATGTTCGGTCGGCTTGGTTTTTTCGGACGTCTAACCCTGATCGTGTTGCTGCTTGTTGCAGCCCTTTACGGCTTGAGGACTGGGTTGCTTATTCTCTCTGACGAGGGGCGCCGCAGTGAGACGCAATTTCCAATACCGGAACAGGTGGCCGCCATAGTCGATTTGCTCGATGGTCTGCCCGTAGAACAAATGCCTACAGCCTTGCGTGCTGTTAGCAGCGAATATTTCAAGGTGAGTATCTCTGACAAGACATTGGTCGGATATTCCGATTTTGCACGCATGCCCGGCCTTGAGTGGATCATTCAACAACATCTGGAAACACCTGATGACCGAGTGGTCATGGCGGTCCGCCTGCAAAGCAATGAAGCCAGCGTGCTTCGTTTGCTTTTCGAGCGCTTTTCAATTCAAAGCCAGACACCGGTTGCAGTGTCTGTAAGCCTGTCCTCAGGCGCATTTGCCTTATTCACGATCACCGGTTCCACCACTCAGAAAATATTTGGTGTGCCTGTTGGATTTTTGTTTGGAGTCTGCGGATTCTTCATTGCGGCCTTGGCTCTGTGGGCGATTGCGCGGGAGGCGCGTCCGTTGACCCAACTGGCCAATTCCGTTGAAGCCTTTGGCAAGGATGTCTTGCCTCGGCCTTTGGATAGCGGCAAGGGAGCCCCGGAAATCAGGCGACTCATCACCGCGGTCAATGACATGCAAGAGCGGATTTCGGGACTGATCAAGGGGCGCGCAATCCTGCTCGGCGCTGTCTCCCATGATTTGAAAACCTATATTACACGGCTGCGTATGAGGGTGGATGAGCTACCTGATGAAGAAAGCATCGTCAAAGCGACTCTCGATCTGGAGCATATGACCAAAATCATTGATGACGCCATTGCCGTTGCGCGCACCGAATATCAGCAGAATTCATTGGAAATGATTGACCTGCAAGAGCTTCTTGCCGAAGATCTTATAGCCCGAGGGACACAGGTCACGACGGTGAATTTCCAACGCGGGATATACACAATTGTCGGCGACGGGGTTGCCTTGAAGCGCCTGTTTGCAAATCTTCTGGACAATGCGCTGCGTTACGGAACCGAGATTTCGGTGTCGGGCAGCCACAGTCCGGGCTTGGTCGAGATTTACATTGAAGATAATGGTCCGGGAATCCCACCCGATGAAAGACACTCGGTCTTTGAACCATTTTACCGCATTGAACGGGCAAGAGACCACCTGTCGGGGGGCTCAGGGCTTGGACTGGCTATTGTCAATCAGATTGCGACCGCGCATGGCGGATCCGTTTTCATCGAGGATAGTCCCCTTGGTGGTGCACGGTTTGGCGTGCGGCTTCCGCTAACTCCGATCTGAACAATCAACCTCGCTGTTGGTTGCTCGTGTTACCAAATGTTACAAAACAATAATTGAGTGAAGCGCGGCCCAACATCATAAATATAGGGAGAATAGCATCGGTACTCCAACCCGACAGGACATCGATTCCATGAAGCAATTCAAAGTATTTTTATTCGCTGCCGCAACACTTTTTGCAAATGTGACGTTCGCGTTGGCCGAGCCCATTCTAGCTTCGCGCACGGCCTTGATATCCGCTCAAGGCTATGCCTATGGTTTCCCGATCTTGTTGATGGACGAAACCTTCAAAGGGGCAACCGGCAAAGACCGCGTTTGCGGTTTTGGTGGCGATGTCAATCGCTTTACGCATTTGTTCGGGCGGCCCGACCCAGATTTTCGCGCGGTTGTTCGCCCCAATGTTGATACGCTCTATTCTTCTGCTTTCCTGGATTTGAAACATGGGCCAATGTTGCTCGATATGCCTGCAGTCAAGGGCCGTTATGTACTTATGGCGCTATTGGATGCATGGTCGAACAATTTTGCTGGTCTGGGAACGCCAAGCCATGGGCAGCGCTCAGGGAAATATCTCATTGCAGGCCCTAAATGGTCTGGCAAGATGCCGAGCGGCTATAAACGCATCAATGCGCCGACGGATCTTGTCTGGATCATCGGGCGCACAGAGGTGCGTGGGGACGATGATATTCCGGTCGTGAATGCGATACAAAAGGCGTATCAACTGACGCCTCTTCGCGGCGGTTTGCCACCTCGCAGCAAGGTCGGATGTGTTCCGGCAAACCAGAAACAGGCCCCGGAGGCTATTGTGAAGGGACTGAAGGCGACAGAGTTTTTTGCTCGCTTGTCGGCTTTAATCGAGAAATATCCACCGCCACAGACAGATGCAGACATGCTTGAAAAACTGCTTTTGATTGGGGTTGGACCGAAGGCAAGCTTCGATGTGCGCAACATGCGCGCGCGCAATATCAAGGCATTGAGACGCGGTGCCCAAAATGCCCAACGTGCACTGGACAAGGGGTTGAAGCTTTCCGGTGCTTTTTCGGTCTGGTCACCAAACCCGACGCGCGTTCCTCTTGGCGATTATAAACAACAATATGCTGTTCGGGCAGCCGTGGCCCAGATTGGTTTTGGGGCAAACAAAAGTGAATATGCTGTGTATCAGAATGCGACGCAGGATCAGCAAAAGCAAAAGTTGAATGGCAGCAAAATCTACAAGATCACGTTTGAAGCTGGAGCGCTTCCACCTGTTGACGCCTTTTGGTCTCTTACAGTTTATGATGGAGAAGGCTATCTCACACCTAATGCCATCAATCGGTATGGCGTTGGAAGCAATTCAGGTCTTGAAGCAAACAGCGACGGTTCTGTCAGCATTTTTCTCTCGCACAAAAAGCCCAAAGATGTGTTGGACACCAATTGGCTTCCCACGCCAAACGGAACCTTTGAGCTGACATTGCGGATGTATGCGCCGCGCGCAGAAATCCTCAACGGGAGCTGGAACGCCCCACCGATTGTCGAAAACAAGAGACCTTTCAGAGGAAACTGACTTGAGGCATATAGGCCAAGACATGCAGCGCCATCTCCGTTGCCACATGTTTGATCGTTTTCAATTTGAAGTGCGTCGCTCCCATCCATGATTTGATGGAACCGAACGGATGCTCGACAGTCATGGAGCGGATCGCCAATCGATCTGGATTTTCATCGATACGCTTCTGCATTCGTTCCAGAACCGCCTCATGTTCCCAACGTCGAATACGACGCTCTTTTGCTGGTGTGCATTTATTCTTGATGACACAATCGCAACAGGAACTGGTCCAATATGAATGGAGGACTTTCCCGCCTTCCTGATTGGTAAAGCGGTAAGTGAGTTCTTGTCCGGCGGGGCAGATATAGACATTCCGGTCATGATCATAGGCAAAGTCGGCCCGATCAAAGCGTCCCTTGGCACTCGCCCCAGATGTCATGGGCTTGGCAACCGTAGCAGCAATCCCCGCTGCCTCACAGGCAACAATTTCCTCACCCTTGAAGTAGCCCTTATCTGCGATAACTTCGAGTTTGTCTGTCGACATTGCATTTCGGGCCGCCACAGCCATCATCGACAGGGCGTCACGGTCATAACCTTGATTGGTAACTTCATGGGCAACGATGAGATGATGCTTGGCCTCAACTGCGGTCTGAACATTATAGCCCACAACGCGTGGCATCCGGGCGGTCGTCGCCATGGCTCTGGCGTCAGGATCACTGAGGGAGATCTGTGTTTCGCCCGTGGTGTTCATGCGTTGTTCAACAGCGCGCAGCCTATCTGCTTCTTTCTTTAAGTGGTTAAGCTTGCGAACGGTACGGGTCATCCGTGATGTGGGAATGGTCCAACCGGTCTTATCAAGAGCTTCGTCTGCTCTCTTGACCTCAGCCAGATATCGTTCAATCGCAGCATCAATCTCGCCAAGTTTGCGGCGTAGCTTCTCTCGGGTGAAGCTCTTTGCCTTGGCGTTCACCGCCTTGAACCGACTTCCATCAATGGCGACCAAATTACCATCAAGCAAGTCAAGGCCACGACACAGGGCGACAAACTGTTTACAGGCTTTGCGGATGGCCGGGCCATTGTCTTTCCTAAAATCAGCAATCGTTTTGAAGTCCGGCTTCAGGCGACACGTCAACCAGAGAAGCTCAAGATTACGACCACATTCACGCTCAAGACGTCGCGACGACTGAATCTGATTGAGATAACCGTATATGTAAATGCGCAACATCAAACCGGGATGATAGCCAGGACGACCTGTATTCTTGGGAATGGTATTGAACCCCAAAGCGGACAAATCCAGCATATCGACAAACGCATCAATGGCCCGAGTTGGGTTATGCTCTTCGATGAAATCATCAAGACAGTCCGGCAACAACGCGACCTCAGAACGCCCAATACCTTCGATAAATCGTGACATGCCAAATCTCCGATTCAACCTCAGATGAGTATACCATCAATCGCTCATAAATGGGGTTTTCACACAGCCTCTCCGCATTGCAGACGCTAGAGACATCAAGATGTTGTACAGAAATTCGGTGACAACTTCTGGAAGGCGCTTATGCTCAGTCCTCCCCCAGCGAATGTGCGCTTGGAGCTACGAGCACCTTTCGACTGCATGGGATTGCTCTATTTCCAGCAAGGTATCTGCCCACGAAAAGGCATCTTTACTGCGGTCTTGGACGGATCCTAAAAGGTGTTAAGCAATGTGGGCGTCATGTATCGTCCGCTTTAAGATGCTTCCCGGTAACCAACCACTTGAGTTGACTTTCATCAGGTGCACGAGTGCGGTCTGTGTCAATGACAGCCGCGTTGGAACGACAAGCGTCTCGAGTGGACTGGAGGAAGAATTGGGAGAAGAGATTTCCAAAAACCCGAAAAATCTTTTATTTTCAATAATTTAAAAAGGGGGATGGCGGAGAGGAAGGGATTTTCATGTAAATCCCAAATTTCTCATAATTTTCAGACCATTAGCTACCCGACACACAACTCTTATGTAGCACATTTCTGTAACACCATCAATATTCGACGATGAGAGTGACAGCGTTGCATGAACACAGGAAATAAGACCCGTTTTGAACAATCGCTCTCAATGTCTGTTGACTGGCACATTCAAACCACTTGAATGTGAAGGCTCTCCAATCGCCCTCAGCATAAGCAATAACTACTGCGTTTTACGAAATATGAGAAACAATGCACCATGAGGACGAACCTAAACTTTGAAAAGTAAAATGAGACCAAAAATTCGCTAGAAAAGTTCCTGCTGTTTCGCATCAAGTTCGGCAACTCTGGTGTCCAGCCTCGTCAGGACGAATTTTCCATCTTTGATTGATACTCTGTAGCGAGATGAATCGTCCTCAAAGGAGAATATGACCGCAGGCCCCTTCGCCGTCGCCAAAAGCGCACTTGCAGGTATTTCTACAGTGTTTTTGACTCGATCAACCTTATTCAAGTCAGCTAATCTTACTTGTTTTTGTTGTTCAATCGGACTGTCTCTTCGCGGCAGAGTTGTTTCAATTAGCACCTTACCTTCGTTGAATCCTCCTCGTTTTATTACCTTTTCTTTTGAAAGCTGTTCAATTATGCTCCAGTCTAAATCAGAACAGTTTGCAAGCCCTTTAATCACTTCAAACAAATCTGCTAATTCAGCTGCTTTCTCGTGATCATTATTGGCTCTCAAGAACTCATTTAGCTCTTCCATCAATTTTCCTGCTAAACCTACTTGCATATCGCTGCGAGCGAGTTTTGCCTCCTTTACTGTCTCTCCGCCCAATGCAATGTTCGCTGGAATTTTGTCTCGGACAATTTTTCCGAACACTTTCGCATTTCTCTTTCTCTGATATTTGGGTGCATTTGTTAGGACAACAGGTATGTTCTCCTGATTGAGCCGATAGTATGCGTGTCCAAGAATCGATCCCTCCAACTGAACTGGCAAGCTCCGCTTTTTCGCCAAAGAAATAACTGCCTCGAGAAAATCATTGCTTCTGATAAGATCTGCTTCTGGTGTTAACTGCAAAGTAACATTCTCAGACGGAACCTTCTTGAGATCTTCTAGGTTTGACACTCCAAATGGTTTATACTGCACTTCTTGTCTTGGAGAGGGATCAAGAATTTCTCTCGAACGAAACCATGGTAGATTTCTTCCGACTTTATACGCCGAAGGGATGTTGCTAAACCACATTATTTGAGCATTTTCATGCAACTTATTTGCAATTTTAAGCGTCCTCCCTGCAATTTCTAATTTATCAGCCTTCGTTAGCACTTGATTTCGGCCAGCCTTTGTTTTTATACTCCTATAATCCCATTTACCACCATCGACTTCAATTAAAAATGCTGGTTTGTATGTAGTTTTTGTATCTATTACTTTATTATGAGTAACATTTACTTCATAGGTATCAACAGGAAGCACCTGCATTCCATCCGGCAAGCCCCAAAGAGCGTCAACTATCACAACGGGATTTCCGGGAGTGGCATAAGCCCAAGCGGAAGCCTTCGCGGGAAGAAACGCGTGGAAAAGAAACATTAATTGTTCAATTTCTACGCCTTTCTCTTTGAATTTTTCAATGGTCGCACCACACCACCTCACAGCATCTTCTGCATTGATAGTATCAGTACGAGGAAGATTAAATACATTCGTTTTATCTTTGATACAGTCCGTCCTTACCACCAAGCGGTCTCCCGTTAGGGCTCTTATTTCAAAGACGAGTTTCTTATATTTAGAGCTGCTTCGTAAGGCTTCAACGACTCGTTGTGGATTGAGAGGGTATATTCGAGGCGGGAGAATGCCATCTTCTTCAAAATCGAAGTCAGATAAGTTCCTCAACTTGGGCCAAATGGTATCCTCTCCTATTTGATAAGGTTTGATATCGGTTTCAGCCTCCAAATCCAGATCAGCAGGGGCGTCTATATTTAGGTCTTTCTTCGGATCAAGGCCACTCTCTAACTGAGGCCACTCAAAATCAATTTGCATTAAATACAAAGTGCTCTCGAATACAAGCCATTCAAGATGGCAGCGCTCCGAAAATTCATCGGCCAAAAAGTGACCGACCGATCTCAAAGGTTGGTGAGGAATTTTACTCCCACATCTGAGCGGAAGGTATGGATCAGGTGATGTCGTAAACTTTGAATTGATACCTTTGGAAGGGGCCCACTGTGGTAACTCCAACTCGTATGACCATTGATTAATTGTCGGACTTACTCGATGTTCATTAGATAGATGGCCTGCGAAATCTGCTTTAACGTGTTTTTGAATAACAACGCCCAGTTCTGATTTGGAATCTACATCGTCGGCGTCCTTGTAAAGTTCTCCAAGTTCACTCACCAAAATTGCGAAGCTCCAACCGGGTGATATAATACGAGACTTGAACTTCCCCCTATCTTGAAGAGTTTCGGAACTTCCACTTGAACGGAGGATAATACTTTCAAATGGTCGGCTGTCCAACCAAGAGCGCAACTTCATTACTTCCACGTTCGATGTCAGATCGCCGCCGTTGCGCCAAGATTTGTGGACTTCGACTGAAAGAGCCACGAATTCGAGACGCCATGCTGGAGGAAGGAACGCAAGGCCTGCGGCTTTAACGCCGTACTCCCTGGCAATCTTCGCGTGTGAAGCAAAGGATTTTTCAAATGGTGGCGACGTTTGAAGAAGCATCGTTAACTGTTATCCAACGTGCCAAATGCTTTTTTCGCAAGATTTTGTAGTGCCGCCAGTATATTATCGGAGAAATATCCAAAAACAAAACCGTACCCCAATAACACATAGTAGTTATCAAATGCTTCAATCTTCAAAAAAGGAACGACACCTGAAGCGAACAGAAGTCCTGTGAATAGAGATACCATTGAAGAGTTAAATGGGACAATTATTCGCCAAAGACATCGATCTACATTCCATATACCTTTTGCGACTGAATGGTACATCCACTTTAAATCGAATACAGTACCTCCAACAAATCCCGCTATCGCCAATGCTATCCATTTTGCTTTTTCTTCAGATACATAGGCCCCAAGCAGCGAATTGTAAAGGAATCCTGACCGGGTTAATTCATCAGATTTTACTGTGATGGCGTCTAGAAGTAAGTAATTGGCGAATATAAGATACAAAAACAGCAAAACAAACTCTATTACAATTTGACTCCATGCACGACCACAGTATCGAGTTTCCCAGTCGCCTTCTGAACGACCGTCGTCATAGTCTGGTTGGTCTTCAGGTTCATCGACCATTTGTTGCCATGGCCTCTAACGTTAGCGCCACATTCTCTATAAAATCATTGTCTTTATAGTTCCAATGGGCTGAGTTCCCGGTATGCTGCGCGATTAATTTCCTGAAAAATTGAGAAATAGGCTGATCTATTTCCTTATACAACGAGATTTCCCCGGATGAAACGAACCAATACTCACGATCCGTAAAACTACTTCGAGGAATCAAATTGGCTCCTGCGGGCATCCAGCAACCTTTAGTATAGTCTTGTGCAATTTCTACCAAATCGAATCCAGCAGGCGCAATGTGGAGATGAGCTTGATCGACACCGCACGATACGGATGAACCCTTGAAGCCCCCATGTTCGAAAGTGAATGCTTTTCCGAATTTAACTTCGATGTCTTTGATGATGCGCTCAACAAGTCCCCTCAATTCATCGAACATTGGTTCTGGGATATCCGCCATCCGAGGCACTGGGAATTTGGGCACAACAAGAACCCAGCCGGGTACTATTGATCCCTTTGTGGGCATAACAACAAAGTTCTGCGTTTCCATGATTTTCGTATCATAGAGGGCACTCGAAGTTCGACATTCGGGTATAAAAAGCCAATGAAATTTATTCCCTTGATCGGGTAGTTTTTCCATATGGGGCATCGCAGTCATGTTTCTGAGGTTGCTGTTGCTACTATAGCATATGTTGTTAAATACGAAAGAGACAAGAGTGGTTCACCTAAATCTGTGTATCCATATTAGCACATTAATTCAGATAGATAGAGCTCTGTATGTGCCGATATTTCCAATGCATTGCTATTTTGGCCCAACGACCAATGACCATTGATTGAAGTTGTGATTCTATTTCCGGTTAATGCATAACCATTTTGGGGAGCCTCGTACAATTCATAATTTGGCAGGGGCGTTTGATCTCAACCGAATCAATCTCATAGTTCAAGGGTTGAGCTTGTTTTGAAATCGTTGATTTGTCGTCAACTTCAGCGCCAACCTTGGCTAACAAGGTTTTTTGTAGAATGAGCCATTTCATAGATTAGTGTCATCAGTTTTTCAGTAAAATTTGTGAGCCGTTATTCGAATAGTCGTGTGAGCTGAGTTCCCCCCGTCCCCCCATAGGTCCGGCGGTCAAATCCCATCGGCTGCAAACCGGATTGGCATTGCCCGTGTCTTATGCCCTCAATCCTTTAGCCAGCGGCACATCCTCCACCCACCACCTTGTCTCCTAGCCCATACCTCAGCGGATATCCACAAGTGCCCATAAAAGTGTGTCCGTATGGGTTGATATGGGATTCTGGACATGATTCTATACGGTCATTACCCTTGAAGACAACTTGAGGCTACCATGACCACTGTCCTTTATGCTCGCGTATCAACCGCCGACCAAACCCTCGACCATCAGATCACCCAAGCAGAACAGGCTGGCTTCGTGTTCGATGAAGTGGTGTCGGACCATGGGGTCTCAGGAGTCTCAACGAAGCTCTCTGAGCGCCCTGAAGGAAAGCGACTGTTCGACATGCTCCGACATGGGGACACGCTTGTGGTGCGCTGGGTGGACCGCCTAGGGCGCAACTATGATGACGTGACCGACACCATGCGCCTGTTGCTGAGGAAGGGCGTTGTCATCAAGACAGTGATCAACGGGATGACCTTTGACGGCTCAACCGATGACCCGATGCAAGGAGCGGTGCGGGATGCCCTGATCGCCTTCATGGCAGCAATGGCACAAGCTGAAACTGAGACAAGGAAGGCTGCTCAGAAAGCAGGGGTCGAAGCCGCCAAGCAGAAGGCGGACAAGTATCGTGGCAGGAAGCCAACCTACAGCCGTGAGCAGTTCAAGCTGGTTCAGGACATGCTGGCAGGGTCGGCGACCATCTCCGAGATCTCCAAGAGCACCGGCCTATCACGACAGACGGTCTATCGGATCAAAGACAAGCCCGAAGCATCAGAGAAGGCTCTGACCATGTGGGGTAAGTGAGCCACTGGGGCTGGTGGCCGCTAAGATTCCACAGGAAATCGGCAAGACATTTAAACTCCCACATGTGGCATCAACAAGCGCTCGAACAAGTCATTTCTGCCATTTTGAGGCATAGAAGACATTCCCACATGTGGCAATATCTCAATTATTTCAATTAGTTATTTATAATCTGCCTTGCTTTTCCAGATTCGAGGATTCAGGTTGTGCCCACAACACAACACTCTCTCATCGACAATAGGAGATATCCTCATGAACACCCAAACCACCACCTACAGCCTTCGCCTTGTAGACGACAACCTCAACACCATCGGTCACCAAGATTGCCCTGAAGCCTTGAGCTATTGGGACGCTGAAGAGATTGGATTCCAGCATCTCAAAGACCACCCTGAGATTGACGACTTCATGGTCATTGAGGCAACCACCAATTCGACCCTTCACTAAAGGATCTGACTGACAATGTGCGGAAGCGGTGGTCGCTGCTGCTTCCCGTCTTTGCGGAGTATTTGCACCCTCTATAGAGACATCGTCTCGCGGCACTTCAAGTGCGCCTGTCGTCAAACAACAAGCTGACGCATTGAGAAGAAGACAAGAATCCTCAAGATCTCAATGCGTTACCGCCCATCACCACCTCCTTCATAGACACCATTCCTCTGTCTGACCATATGTCTGGTGGGTGGGGGAAGGACAAGCTGACTCATAGAGATCTTCAGGTTCACCCCATGACAACTTAAAGCGGCTCCCTTTGCTTCGAATGGGGGAGCGACTGAAGACCTCAATGGGATGGCCTGTTGCTTCTTTAGGTGGGAGGTGGAAGGGGGCAGCCTCAAAGAAACTTCAAGCTCACTTCAAGTGTCCCTTCAGGTCACCATTTGTGGTGTCAGTTTCATCTATAGATATCTTTAGACCAAACTGCACCCACAACCACCCTCGACAAATGACCGCTGTCTCAGCACTCAAGGTGTCTGTCTGACATCTTAAAGTGCATCTCAATGATGCCCGACAGTTCCCCTTGAGGGCACGACAAGAGCTGCTCAATGCTTCTTGTCTTCCAAACCCACTCCTTCAGATCCCGTCCACTTCTGCTCCATTGAGAGCCACAGGACAGGTGTGTCTGAAGGTCAACCATACCCACGAAAGGACCGACCCTATGCAGGTCAAATCTTCAGACGTAACACCATTCGACTTCGTCCAAGCCATGAACCGCCACTGGACCGACACCCTTAACAATGCTTCGAGCTTTGCCCTTCGCGAAGTCTGGCACCAGATGGCTAACGCTTTTAACCACCAGATCCACATGGAGACCCACAGTACCGATGGCCGCTGGCAGGTTCTCAAGCCAGCCACAGGCACGGGTAAGAGCCAAGGCCTGTCTGTCTATTGCTCCATGCTTGCACTTGAGCGCCATCCCGGTGTTCTGATCGTTGTTCGACAGATCTGTCAGGCCGATGAGTTGGCCGACACCATCAATGGTCTGGCGGGTCAGGAGGTCGCTGTCGCACGACACTCAGACAACAAGATCACCATGGAAGACCTTTCCCAGATCCCCGTCGCTATCATCACTCATCAGGCTTACCGATTGGCGCTTGATGCTGTCTCAAGGGGCGAAGAGACCGAACAGTCCGCCTTCCATCAGTTCCATCGGTTCAGGGCTGGTCGCCGTAAGCTGGTGGTCATTGATGAATCCCTTGATGTCATCGAAGAGGCCCGTGTGGACTATAACGAAGTACAGATGCTGCGCTCCATCCTTCCCGCTGCCGCTGAGACCGAAGACATCCCTGAAGCCGTCCAAGCCCTCGACAAGTTCATCTCCATCCATCGCCTGATCGTCAACAACAAGGGGTCTGAGCAAGGCGCAAAGATCCCCGACGAGATGCTTGAAGGGCTATCCGCAGAAGACTTCATCCCACTCAGAGCTTATCTGCGCACCATCCCTCTTGATCGACTGATGACCCGCAAGAAGGACAGGCAGACCAATGCTGAACAGGTCAAGCGGTTCGATGAGATCCTGAACGGCATCCAGACAGTTGTCACCCAGTGGCGCTGGTATGCCAAGAAGGGCAAGGAAGAGCTGATCACCACCGCCCGGTATCTGATGAATGATGTCAATTGCGGGGCCGTGGTCCTTGATGCTACAGCCGACCAGAATATTCTCTATGACCTGTTTGGCACAGGCGCTCGTGTCTGGTCGATTCCCTCTGACGCCCGTTCCTATCAGAATGTGACGCTGCATGTCTCGATGGGCCACAGTGTCGGCAAGTCAACCATGATCCCCAATGCGCCCAAGGTGGCACGGGAACTCTTCACCTCTCTCAAGGCTGAACTGGATGATGACCGCAAGGTGTTCGTCTGTTGCCACAAGGACGTGAAGCCAAACATGGTGGCCTATGGAGACGCCTTCAAGCAGGTGAGCTTCGCCCACTGGGGCGCGGTGGACGGTCGCAACGACTGGGCAGACCATGATGTCGCGGTCATTGCCGGGTTGCCCTTTAGGGACAATCTGGCGGTTCCCAACGCCTACATGGCGGTCAAGGGTGAGCAGGATGCTTCCTTCTTCACCTCCAAGAAGCTCAAGAAACTCAAGCTTGACCTTGAGGTGAGCTTTCTGGTCGTCAATGTGGTTCAGGCCATCAACCGTGTCCAGTGTCGCCGGGTCATAGACGAGCATGGCAACTGCAAACCCACCGATGTCTTCATACTGCTGCCCAACAACAAGAAGGGCGTCGGAACACTTGAAGGGATCAAGCAGCAAATGCCGGGGATCAAGGTGGTGGACTGGGATTATGGCTTTAAGGAAGGCCGCACGTCTCCCCGAAAGTCCAAGCATAATGACGCCTTGCTGGCCTATGCCGAGACCATGCCTGTTGGGCGGGTCAGCTTCAGTGAGATCAGGGATGGCTTGGGTATGACACCGAACACCGTCAAGCGCCTTCAGCAACGCCTCAAGGACAGCGCCTCTCAAATGCGACAGGCTCTCAATGTCTTCGGTGTCACCTACAAGGTCGAAGGCAAGGGACAGGGGCGCAGGTCATATCTGGTCAAGGAAGCCATGGCCTGATCGCCTATCATCACCGACAACAATTCAAGACGTCGCGGGTTATCTCGCGGTGTCTTCAAGATCCTGTTTATGCGTATGCTGAAATCAGGTCTCTCTATAGGGTTATAATACGCATAACTTGGAGACCTACCCCTCCAACGACAATCAATCCAGAATTTCCAACGACAACAAGAACTCACAGATGGACCAGATTCTTTCCTTGGCTGGTCTTCCAGTGAGCGACTGAGCGTGACCGCAAGACACAGGTAAGGGTGTTGGGTGTCTTTGCTGCTGTTCATGCTCGTCAGTGGTGGGTGGGAAGGTCGAGCGCTGAAGGCGGCACTTTGAGTGAACTTGAAGTGTCCCTGAAGTTCATTGTTCAAGCGTTCCCTTCCTGCCGCTATTGGCTCTTTAAGAGACGTGGTGGGCCATGAGGCTCTATGGTCTTCATCCCTCCCACCACATTTTTTGATCTCAGGGATTGTTCCAAACTTCAATCTTGTTGAGTTGGCAACGTTTTCTGCGCAATCATTAGCTTCCATTTAATAAAATTCTTATGTTGGCATTCTTCGCAAACAAAATGCATACAATGGTCCGTACGCAGTCTTTCAAGTTTTTTCATTGGAATTTCATGCCTTTTGCCACACTTTTGGCACGTGGTGGCCAGCAGTCTCCGACTAAAGGACGATTTCTGTTTGATGTAGGCGAAGCTTTCGTCACAGTCTGGATTGATGCAACTAATAATTTGTCTATCCTCTAATAGCTCGATGCGTCGCTTGTTATTGGTCCCACAGACGCACTGAAATGACACTTGCTCACCCATCCCTGAAGAAAGCAATGTTCCCTCATTAATCCTTTGTATCTCTTTGAGCGCTTCTTTGACCTTTGATCTTATTTTGTCGGTATCCCCGTATCGAGCAACACTGTCGTCCTTGTGGGTCGGAAGACTTATATGAAGCGCGAGTTTGGCTAAGGCATTCCAAAGTTTTCCGAGCTTGTTCGGGGAAAAGCCTGCTTGCGTTCCAACGGGAAAAAACTGCATTTTCTGATATTCTTCTAACGTCGGAGGTTGCGGTGCGTCCGGCAGTGGCTCCTTCCCAATGAATAACGTAAAACCCGCCGCAGAATTGGCGTCCACTTCTTGTATAAGAGTGTTCACGATATCTCGCGGTTGCCATTTTTTTAGATCATCATGCGAAATGTATTCATGGGAGACGCGAAGTCGATCATAGCAAATGCGCTCGATAGCAAGGCGACACTCCAAAGCTGCATAAGTAAGGCTTGCAGCTGTATTTTGAGCTATAAGCGCTTCAATTGTTGATATTGAAGGTTTTAAATCTATCATTGAGTCACCTAGGGTTGCCAATATATTAGGCGTAAGAAGGGAAGCGCTGCAACCTATTTTGGCGATTGCCAATTAAGTAGAACCATCCGTGCTATTGGATGTTACGATGTGGAAGGAGTAGATGTTCTTGTCGTGTGGCTTGAGCTAAAATAGGTTGCATCTTGGTCTTTGCACACCCCAACTGTCTCAACGTTCACCTTCCAGATGAACGACAAAACCGGGATCAATCTCCGTGCGCTTTCCATTGATAACGAGCCTTGGTTCGTGGCAAAGGATATTTGTGATGCTTTGGGATTGTCCAACCCATCTAACTCCTTGAAGGGTCTTGATAATTCTGAAAAACATACATCTGCCGTAGGTTTTGGGCGCGGTCGTCGGCCTTTGCTCATCAACGAGTCTGGGCTTTACAAGCTCATCATGCGCTCCGACAAACCGGAAGCTCAATCTTTCCAGAAGTGGGTAACTCAGGCAGTCCTTCCAGCTATCCGCAAGGACGGCATGTACGTCAAAGGTGAGGAGAAGGTGCTCACTGGTGAGATGTCGATGGAAGAGATGACCCTCAAGGTGCTCGAAGGGCTTCAGTCAAAGGTGAGCCGTCTGGCCGCTGAGAAAGATGCTCTGACCGAAGATGTCACCCGGAAGCAATTTGTGATCGAAGAGATGCACGATCAGGTGGGCGCTCTGGCTGAAGACAATGCGGCACTCGAAGCCGTCAAGGCTGAGATGGAGCCAATGGTCGAAGGCTTCCAGCACTTCCTATCAGTGGACGGCACCTACAACAAAGAGGCAGTCGCAAAGATCCTTGGGTTCCCTTCAGCGATCATCGCCTCAGAAGCCGATCTAACAATAAGAACAAAACAGCAGGGAAAGAAAATATCGTCAAAATCCCATAACCAGAATTGAAGAATTTTATTACCTTTGAGCCTAAATATTCCAGTCCTCTTTCTTTATTTTCGGCACCATTTTTTGTCATCATTGACTTTAATTGCTGCAATTCCTCCTCAGTTACCACCCGTTCGCTTTCGTGAAGGAAGTCGCCATGCGCCCAGCCGCTGCAAATGTTTCCGTCGATATTCATCCAATCGCCGCGATACTCCCATACGTCGACCAATTCACCTTTACTTACTGTGCATAGAACTTCGAACCTATTGCCGGGGCCTTCTCTGACATTGAGTTTTGAAGCAATTACATAAAGTTGATATGGGTAATCATCACCATAAGGTTCATTCTCTACTTTTTCCGCAAATAGAATTGTTGGTGTCAACAGAACTAAGGTAGCCCCAAAAAGAGGAATTTTCATCATGGCCTCCGAACAAATTCAGCCTTGCTAGTCAAGTGACCCAGATCCAAGTCGCGGTACTGAACGCGCTTCATAGCCTCATCAAGTTTCCTCAAGGTGTGACCCTTACCATAACGGGCTGACATGCCTCTTTCTCCATGCCCCTGAAGAGTATCCATGACCTCCTTGGGGATGTCGCAGTCACGGCAAGCATCCTCAAAATTGTGCCGGAAGCTGTGAAAGGCGTTCTTGGGTTTCTTGACGCCTACCGATTTCAGGAAGCGATTGAAGTGTTTTGAGAATGGCGAAGAATAATATCCATCGTCACCCATCTGTAAATCTGGAAACAGGCGCTTTGCCTTTGCGTTTCTTCTGGCCTTGACCAGATCCATGAGGCCCATCTCGATCAATTTGGGGTGGATGGGTATGGACCGCCAAGACGTAGCTGTCTTCAGGTGCTTGTCTTCACCGTCAGCGTTGATGTCGAAGTAGTTGACACCTTCTTCTTCACGCGCATCATCGACATAAAGCTGGATGATTTCGCCCATCCTCATTCCGCTGAACAGGCTGATCAGCGGCACCCAGTAGATGCCAGCGTCCTTGGGCACCAGATCTCCTTGTTTCTGCCAGTGTCGAACCGAAGAGCATCCTGTGTATAGGGGAGCCGCAAAGATCGCTTTTAGTTCCTCTTTGGCGAATGGGTCTCGCTCGTCCCGAACCTTCTTGTTGGTCTTGAGCTTCAGTCCCTTGAAGAGACCAGAAGGCACTTCGTCATATATGCCTTCAGCCCACGTCCAGAAGGAACCGACAAAGCCAAGCAGCTTGTTCATATTGTTTTCGGACATCGGGGGCAGTTTGAGGTTGTGCGCCTTCTCAGCGGCCTTGGAGAGCTTCTTGATGCTGCGAAGGGCGGGAAGTTTGTTCCAGTTGGCTGGTGTTTTCATCAGAACGTTTCTGAACGCCCGTGCATCGGCCTTTGAGTAATCGTCAATCGGCCTATCACCTACCGTATCTATGAAATGGGCCATCCAGACCCGATGCTCTCTTTCCGTCTTTGGCACCCAGCTTGTCTTGGCTTTCTCAGACGCCCACTCTTCAACGGCCACAGACAGCTTAGGCAAGGTGCTTCTTGTTGCCTCCTTGGTTGTTGGTGCCGCTGGGGTTTCGATGACCTCGCCCGTTGCTCTCTCGCGAATAACAGCAAGCGCCCTGATGGTGGCTTTCTGAAGCTCTATCGCGGCAGTCCGCAAGCTGGGAGAGTCTGGGTCAAGTTTGACATTCAGGCGAGATTCTAGAAGTGCCAAGACGTGCTGAGAGATCTTGGGGTCAATCTTGCCTCTGGCGAAGCTGGCTTTACTCAACTGCTCAATCTCATGGGTTACACTGACATGTTCGTCAAACAAGAGATCGGCTATTGAGTCGTCGTCGTCTTCTGACCTCGCCCCAAACTGGTGGTCACGTTCCCAGTCGTTGTCTGCGAGAAGCTGATAATAGTGCAGTTCACCCAGAAGCTTGATCTGCTCTGGCGTAAGCGCGGAAGTCAGGGGAGCAGAGGCAACCGCAAGACGCTTTCGGTGTTCCTCGAACTTCCTATCCACTTCAACAGCGGCAAGCCGAACCAGACGCAAGGCTTCCTTATACTCCTTCGTTTTGAGGGAGAAGGTTTCTTCAGTTTTGGGGTAGGTTTCCTTGATATCTACCGGAATCGCAGCACGGTGATAATAGGTCGCGTTTCGACGATACAAACGGGGGTGGCCAGACATCTTTTCCATAGCTCCACTGTAACAGCCTGATGGAACAACGGGAAGCTAGAAGCCTGAAATATCAATAAGATATTGAGATCAATGATATAATAAGGGGAATGGCGGAGAGGAAGGGATTCGAACCCTCGAGACAGCTCTACACCGCCTACTCCCTTAGCAGGGGAGCGCCTTCGACCACTCGGCCACCTCTCCGCGGACCTGTTTAAAGACCCTGATGGGGTTAATCAACGTCTATTTTGTCATATGTTTGACATTTCCACATGAGGCTGTCCGAGCTGGTTTGGAAATGTGTGCCCATGGAGGACCGAACGGCCCCTTCCGAAGCAGTAAAAACTAAGACTTTGAAAAATCGAGATTATCCTGTTGGCGTTGTTTTGGGCTCATTTTCCAACACGGCGTCAAGAAAGCTGGTAAAGAGTTGCTTGCCCTCGGTATCCAGATCGAGTGCAGTGAAAGGCAACAGGGCCTTATCGACCATTCCCATGAAAAGACACATGCATGTCAGAGCGGTGACTTTGGGGTCCATGTTCGGTTTGAGCTGGCCCGCATTTGCGATGCTTTTGATTGCGGTTGCGATCGTGTCCTGAAACATCTGGTGCTGCGCGTTGAGGAACGTGTGCAGGTCACCTTCCTTATCTGAAATTTCCATATTATGGATGATGATAAACATCGCACGGGACACGAGCTGATCATGGGCAAACAGGTCAATCAGGCGGTTGATCTGAACCCTAAAGGCGTGGGCGGGATTCTCTTCTGGCAGGTTGACCAGCGCTTCACGCACCGGATTGAAACCCGGAAAAGCGTGATTTTCCCAAATGCCCTTGATCACATCTTCCTTGCTCTGAAAATGCCAATAGAAGGCACCGCGTGTCATGCCCGCATTGGAGGCGATTTCGTTGATCGTGGTACGCGCATAGCCCTGACTGGTGAACAGATCCACTGCCGATTCCAGCAGTGCAAAATAGGTCTTTTCCGCTTCTTCTTTCGTCTTGCGTGCCATGACAGGGTCCGATTGCTCAATCTTTACTCAGGATAACGTTCAGCGAGGCTGCGTTCTTTATGCATAGCAGCTTCATTCAAGGAAAAACAACTAGACAAACATACATGCATGAATGTATTTAACATCCAACTGTGGGACCCCCTCCCTTCCCGCGCCATGCCATGCCATTGTAAACGGACCCAACATATGATCCGAAAACTGCTTTTGATCGGCCTGTCGTGCCTTGTTCTTGCTGGCTGCAAGGACGGGATTTTTGACGCCATCGCAGAAGAACCCGTGCAGGAGGACCCTTTTGCGCGTCCTGCAAAAATCGCAAAAGCCCGCAAGGTTGCCTTCACCTTCTACAAAACGTTCCCCGGCGTGACTGCTGCATCGCGCCATTCCATCCTTGCCTTCCGGGTGGCAGGGCAGATCTCCGAATTGCCTACCCATGCCGGTCAGATACTCAAGGAAGGTGACGTGATCGCCAAGCTTGATGACACCCCTTACAAGAATGTGGTGGCGCAGCGTCAGGCGACCTATGATCTGGCCCAGATCCAGTTGAGCCGTACCGAGTCTCTTTATGAGAAAAAGCATGTTGCCAAAGCAGCCCTCGACAGCGCCAAGGCGACCTTTGCCGGTGCGGATGTGGCGCTGAAGATGGCGACAGAAGATGTCGGCTATACGGTGCTGCATGCGCCCTATGACGGGATTATCGCCAAGGTCAATGTGGATCGCTTTGAGAATGTGGCGGCGGGCGCTCCGATCGTTCAGTTTCAGGGACGCGACAATATCGACATTGTCTTTAACGTGCCGGAAAAATTGCTTTTGCTGTTCAATCCCATCAGCAATCCCTCAAAGCCATCCTTCGACATCCGCTTTGATGCGTTGCCGGATAAGCACTTCACGGCAATCTATAAGGAACATGACGCCCAGCCCGATGCAGTGACCCGCTCTTTCAAGGTGACCGCAACAATGCCCAACCCTGAAGTGCTAAGCGTTCTGCCGGGCATGAGCGTCAATGTCCGTGCCAATGTGGCAAGCCTGACTGCACCTGAAGGCTCTGGCGGCGTGCTAGTCCCCCTTGAATCGGTGTTTGAAGAAGACGGCAAGCGCTGGGTCTGGAAGGTGGACAAGCAAAATCAGGCCCGCAAGACAGAGGTCAAGGTTTTTGGCATTGAGGATGGCTCTGTACGCATTATTGAGGGTTTGGATGATGGTGACCGGCTTGTTGCTGTCGGGGTTGCGCATGTAGCCGAAGGCATGAAACTGCGTGCCTATCACAAAGAACGTGGCCTCTAGGAAGCACTATCATGAATTTGACTGACTACGCCATCGAGCGGAAAACCGTCAGCTGGATGGTGACCATCCTTCTTCTGGCAGGCGGCATTCTGGCCTTTTTCAATCTGGGCCGGCTAGAAGATCCCGAATTCACCATCAAGCAGGCGGTGGTTGTCACCGCCTATCCGGGCGCTTCGTCCATGGAGGTCGAAGAAGAGGTTACGCTGCCCATTGAAACGGCGATCCAGCAACTGCCCTATGTTGACCATGTGACCTCGATTTCGTCTGCGGGCCTTAGTCAGGTGACCGTGGAGATGAAGTCGATCTATCGCAAGAAAGACCTTGCGCAGATCTGGGATGAGATGCGCCGCAAGATCAATGATCTGGCCCCTTCCCTGCCCCTTGGCTCCCGGCCTCCTGTGGTCAATGACGATTTCGGCGATGTCTATGGCATGTTCATGGCTGTCACCGGGGATGGATACAGCTATCAGGAACTCAATGACTATGTCGATTTCCTGCGCCGTGAATTGGTGCTGGTCGATGGCGTTGGCAAAGTGTCCATTGGTGGTGAGCTGGAACGTCAGATCATCATTGAGATCAACCGAGCCAGACTGAATTCTCACAATATTTCGGTCAACGCACTCAAGCAGTTGCTGCAAAACCAGAATTTGGTGACCAATGCCGGCAATCTGCGCATCGGTTCGGAATATATCCGCATCAGTTCAACCGGCAACTACAGCAATGTGGAACAGATCCGCGATATTCTGCTGGGGCAGACTGGCGATGAATTGATCTATCTGTCCGACGTTGCGGACGTGAAACTTGACTATGTCGAACCGCCCAAACATGTTTATCACTATAATGGCGAGAAAGCTCTCACGATTGGGGTGTCCTTTTCCAGCGGCGTCAATGTGGTGGAAGTCGGTCAGGCGGTCCGGTCCCGTCTGGCGGAGCTTGATTATACCCGTCCGATTGGTGTGGAACTGGCCACCATTTATGACCAACCGCGTCAGGTGGAAAATTCGGTCAATGACTTCCTGATCAGTTTGGGACAGGCGTTGGCCATTGTGGTGGTTGTGCTGCTCTTGACCATGGGGGCGCGGTCCGGGATCTTGATGAGTCTCATTTTGTTGTTGACCATTGCGGCCACTTTCATCGTGATGGACATCTACAAAATCAACCTCCACCGCATCTCGCTTGGCGCACTGATCATTGCCTTGGGCATGTTGGTTGACAATGCCATCGTGATTACCGATGGCATTCTGATAGGCATCAAGCAGGGTCTCTCAACCCGAGACGCAGCCAAGCGCATTGTCGGTCAAACCATGTGGCCTCTGTTTGGCGCAACGGTAATATCCGTCACCGCCTTTGCCCCGATTGGTCTCTCGCCGGATGCGTCGGGTGAATTTACCGGTTCGCTCTTCTGGATCCTGTTCATCTCTCTGCTGATTTCCTGGTTGTTCGCCATCACGCTGACGCCGTTCCTGGCTTCCGTGATGTTCCGCAGCAAAAAGAAAGCCGCGCCTGATGAGGCGGACAAATCCGAAGACAGTTCTGACGACAACCAACAACAGGATGATCCGTATCAGAGCGTCTTCTATCAGATCTATAAGGGGCTATTGCTGTTCACTTTGCGGTGGCGCTGGGTCACGACAATCATAATGGTTGTCGCCATGGCAACTGCGGTCTATGGCTTCAAATTTGTCAACAAAGCCTTTTTCCCACCATCCAATCTGCCGATGTTCACAGCAGATTTTTGGTTGCCGCAGGGATCTGACATCCGGACAACCATCGAGGACATGTCAGCTCTTGAAGCGGAAATTCGCAAGAATGAAGGGATCGAGCAGGTAACAACAACCATTGGCACCTCGGCTCAACGCTTCATGTTGACCTATCAAAGCGAGCGTTCATACGCCAATTTCGGGCAGTTCATCATTCGGGTCAAATCCTTTGAAGAGCTGCCGGAAATTCGCAATTGGGTGCTAAAGCTGCTCAAGGAACGCGCCCCTCAGGCCTTTGTGAAAACCGACCGTTTCCAGATTGGTCCGGCGACCAAAGCCAAGATCGAGGCTCGCATTTCCGGCCCTGACCCTGACGAATTGCGCCGGCTGGCAAGTGAAGTGGTCGACATTTATCGCGCGACTCCAGACACAATCAACATTCGCCACGACTGGCGTGAGCGTAGCAAGGTGTTGCAGCCGCAATTTGCCGAAGCTGAAGCCCGCAGACTGGGCATTTCCAAGGCCGACATCGACGCCGCCATTCTGATGAATGTGAAGGGTCTGGAAATCGCCAAGATGCGCGATGGCACATCGATCCTGCCGATCATCCTGCGCCCGCCTCTGGGCGAACGCTCCAGTGTCGAGCAACTGAGCGACATTCAGGTCTTCAGCCCTGTTCTCAACCGCTATGTGAGCATCGATCAGGTGGTTCAGGAGATCGGTCTGGCCTGGGAAGATCCGTTGGTGATGCGACGCGACCGCAAGCGGACCATTCAGGTTTGGGTGGATGCGGATCCGAATTCGAACACCAACAGCTTTGCCCTGTTCGAGCGCTTGCGGCCTCAGGTCGAAGCTCTGAAGCTGCCACCGGGGTATGAACTCTCATGGGGGGGTGAATTTGAAGCCCAGTCCAAGGCCAACAAGGCGGTCTTTGCCTTTGTGCCGCTTGGTGTGCTGGTCATGTTCGCCATTACCATCATGTTGTTCAACTCGTTCCGCCAGACATTGGTGGTCTGGTTGACCCTGCCACTGGCCATTATCGGGGTGACATCTGGTCTTTTGACCTTCAACCAGCCATTTGCCTTCACCGCCCTGCTCGGCTTTCTCTCCTTGTCGGGAATGCTGTTGAAAAATGGCATTGTGTTGATCGAGGAAATCAAACGGCTGAATGAGGAAGAAGGGCTGAACATGCATGATTCCATCACTCGGGCGGCGGTCTCGCGCATGCGTCCGGTGACGATGGCGGCGATCACAACCGTGCTTGGTCTGATTCCGCTGCTAAGCGACGTCTTCTTTGCGCCGCTTGCTGTCACCATCATGTTTGGCCTGGCTGCTGCAACCATTCTCACGCTGATTGTGGTGCCGGTGTTGTTCTCTATCTTCTATGGTGTGTCCTACAGACGCGGTGAGACAATATAAAAGCTGACCTTCAGTCTTACCGATTGGCCGGGCCTGTTTCATCAGGTCCGGCCATTTTCGTTTGCACGCGTATTATGAGCAATTTGAAGTTCGTTTTTGTTCACTTTATCAATAAAATGAACTTTTACGCTTGGCAAAATGAAGATTCAGGCGCATGATGCCCTCCAAAAGGAGAGCATGCCTTGGATCCCCTCATTCCACGCCATTCTGACATCATGGAGATTGCCAAGCGCGAAGGTCGTGTCGATGTCGACGGACTGGCGGCGCATTTCGATGTGACCCCGCAGACCATTCGCAAGGATCTCAATATTTTGTGTGATCACGATTTTCTGGATCGTGTTCATGGCGGTGCGATCTACAAATCGGGCGTTTCCAACTATGCCTATACGGCACGGCGCTCTCATGCGGCGTTGGAGAAAGCTGCCATCGGCAAGGCTGCAGCCCGATTGATTCCTGACAATGCCTCTCTCATCCTGAATATCGGCACCACCACCGAGCAGGTGGCCGAAGCGCTTGTGCGCCATGACGGTTTGATGGTCATCACCAACAATATCAATGTCGCCAACATCCTGCATAACGGTTCAAATGCCGAGGTGGTGGTGGCCGGTGGCATGTTGCGCAAGTCCGATGGCGGGCTTGTGGGTGAAGCAACCGTCGACTTCATCAAGCAATTCAAAGTCGACTTCGCGGTGATCGGCGTCTCTTCGATCGACAGCGATGGATCACTTCTTGACTATGATTATCGCGAGGTGCGGATCGCGCAGACGATCCTGCAACATGCCCGCAAGCGGGTGCTGGTTAGTGACTCGATGAAATATGAACGCAACGCCCCCGTGCGCATCGGCCATCTGTCCGATGTCGACTATTTCGTCACCGACCGGATGCCCAACGAGACCATCCAGACGCTTTGTCGCGACGCAGAGACCGAAATCATCGTCGCCCTTCCCTCGAACAGCGAGACAGAATTATGACTGCAGACCTCAAGGATATCTTTGTCATTGGTGGTGGCATCAACGGAGTTGGTATCGCGCGTGATGCCATTGGACGGGGATATTCCGTCACCCTTGCGGAAATGAATGATCTGGCGAGCGCCACTTCTTCCGCATCAACCAAACTGATCCATGGCGGCTTGCGTTATCTGGAATATTATGAATTCCGTCTGGTGCGCGAAGCTTTGAAGGAACGCGAGGTTGTCTGGGCCAATGCGCCACATATTGTCTGGCCTCTGCGCTTTGTGCTGCCGCACCACAAGGACCTTCGTCCGGCATGGTTGATCCGCCTTGGTCTGTTTCTCTATGACCATATTGGCGGTCGCAAGGAGTTGCCCGCGACCGCAGATATCGACATGACCAAGGATGAGGTTGGCAAGCCGTTAAAGCCCCTCTTCACCAAGGGTTTTGAATATTCTGATTGCTGGGTCAATGACGCCCGCTTTGTTGTGCTCGCAGCGATGGACGCCCGGGATCGCGGAGCCGATATTCTAGTGCGCGAGAAGGTCATTTCCGCCACCTATGAAGACACCAGCTGGAAGGTCGTCACCCAGAACCAGCTGACGGGCAAGCAGAGTGTGCATCACGCACGCATGGTGATCAATGCGGCAGGCCCGTGGGTCGATCACATTATTAGCGATGCCCTCGGCAAGCCTGACGACAAAAATGTTCGTCTGGTACAGGGCAGCCACATGATCGTGAAAAAGATGTTCGATCACAAACGCTGTTATATCTTCCAGAACAAGGATGGCCGGATCATTTTCTCCATTCCTTATGAGGAGGATTTCACCCTCATCGGCACCACAGACCACGACTTTAAGGGCGATCTTGACAAGGACCGGGTCGAGGCGACGGAGGAAGAGCTGCTCTATCTCTGCAATGCTGCCAGCGAGTATTTTGCCAAGCCTGTCACCCGCGATGACGTCGTGTGGAGCTATTCCGGTGTGCGGCCGCTCTATGATGACGGTGCCTCGGCGGCACAGGAAGCCACGCGCGACTATGTGCTGCGCCAGAGCAAGGAAGAATGCAACAATTCGATCATTCATATTTTCGGCGGCAAGATCACCACGGCCCGCATGCTGGCGGAATCCGTGCTGAAAAAGATCGAAATGAAGCTGGGGCCAAAAGGCAAGAAATGGACCAAGGTTGCGCCTCTGCCGGGCGGTGACTTTAATGCCAGCGCCTTTGATGAACTGTTGGCACGCCTGAAAACCGAACATAGCTATCTGTCGGACCGTCTGGCCTATCGCCTGATGCGGCTTTATGGCACCAAGGCGTGGGAATTGCTCGACGGGGTGACAAGCGCAGACGGTCTCGGCCAGTGCTTTGGTGCGGATCTGCATGAAGCCGAAGTGCGCTATCTGATTGCCAATGAATGGGCAATCACAGCCGAAGACATCCTGTTCCGCCGGACCAAATGCGGCTTGCATTTCAACGAGGAACAAAAGGCAGCCTTTGCCGCCTATCTGGACAGCTATTGGGCAGAGACACAATCGGCCTGATCTCCAATCCAATACAGCAATCGAACTCAGTGTTCCCCTTGCACCCACAAGGGGGACGCATAAGATCAAGACACCGTAGCATTCGAGGGAAGAGGCGAATCGCTCATGAAGCATAATTACGTAATGGCCATCGACCAGGGTACCACCTCGTCGCGGGCAATCCTGTTTGACGCCGACTACCGCATTCGGTCTGTCGCACAGCAGGAATTCACCCAGCATTTTCCGAAATCGGGTTGGGTGGAGCATGATCCGGAGGAAATTTGGGACACGGTGGTAACCGTCTGCCGTGAGGCAATGGAAAATGCCGGAGCGCACGCGTCAGAAATTGCAGCCATCGGCATCACCAACCAGCGGGAAACCACCCTCGTCTGGGACAAACGGACCGGGGAATGTGTCTATAATGCCATCGTCTGGCAGGACCGCAGAACGTCGGACTATTGCAACAAATTGCGCGACGAGGGCCTTGAAGAGACAGTCACTGAGAAAACCGGCCTGTTGCTTGATCCCTATTTTTCCTCCACCAAAGTGGCCTGGATCATCGACAATGTGGAAGGTGCGCGCGAGAAAGCCGAAGCGGGCCATTTGGCCTTTGGCACCATCGACAGCTTCCTTTTGTGGCGTCTGACGGGCGGTACTGTCCATGCGACGGATGCGACCAATGCCAGCCGCACCATGCTCTATGACATTCACAATGGCCGCTGGAGCAGCACCCTGCGCCAGATCCTCAATCTGCCGCAAGGCTTGGCTCGGCCGGAGGTGAAGAATTGCGCCGATGATTTTGGCGTCTGCATGCCAGAACTTTTTGGCGGTCCGATCCCGATCACCGGCATTGCTGGCGATCAACAGGCGGCCGCCATCGGTCAGGCCTGCTTTGAGCCGGGCATGATGAAATCCACCTATGGCACGGGCTGTTTTGCCTTGCTCAATACCGGTGAAAAGCCTGTGCGGTCCGAGAACCGACTGCTGACCACCATCGCCTATCAGTTTGACGGCAAGCCGACTTTCTCGCTGGAAGGGTCGATCTTCATTGCCGGAGCCGCTGTGCAATGGCTACGCGATGGCCTTGGCATCATCGAAAAAGCCAATCAGACCGGCCCATTGGCACGCAAGGCGGATGAAAGCCAGCAGGTTTATCTGGTGCCGGCCTTTGTTGGCCTTGGCGCGCCTTATTGGGATGCGGATTGCCGCGGCGCGATGTTTGGCCTGACACGGGGCACCGGGCCGGAAGAAGTTTGCCGCGCAACCTTGGAATCGGTTTGCTATCAGACGCGCGATCTGCTGGCCGCGATGCGTAAGGACTGGGAAGAGGAAAGCAAAACCAAACTGCGTGTGGATGGAGGCATGGTGGCTTCCAATTGGACGATGCAGTTCCTGTCCGACATTCTTGATGCGGCGGTGGAACGGCCACGCATTCTTGAAACCACGGCCCTTGGCGCGGCTTATCTTGCTGGCTGGAAAGTCGGCTTTTATCCCGAGCCGCAAGAATTCGCCAAGAGCTGGTCGCTTGAAAGCCGGTTTGACCCGCAAATGGATGAAGAGGTCCGCGAGCGTAAATATGCGGGCTGGCAAGACGCCGTGGCACGAACCCTTAGCCATTGACCCCACATTAGAACACGCAAAGAAAAAGCCGCTTCCAGACAGAAGCGGCTTTTTTTGATCTTTTGCAGTTCGAAGCGTGAGATTAACGCTTGGAGAACTGGAAGGAACGACGTGCTTTTGCGCGACCGAATTTCTTACGTTCGACAACACGGGAGTCACGGGTAAGGAAACCACCCTTTTTCAGCACACCGCGCAGCTCTGGCTCATAGTAGGTCAGGGCTTTGGAGATGCCGTGACGGATCGCACCGGCCTGACCGGACAAACCACCACCGGAAACGGTGCAGATGATGTCGAACTGACCATCACGGTCAGCTGCAATGATTGGCTGCTTGAGAACCATCTGCAGAACAGGACGACCGAAATAGACGTTGTATTCTTTTTTGTTCACGATGATCTTGCCAGAGCCTGGCTTGATCCATACGCGAGCAACAGCGTCTTTACGCTTGCCGGTTGCGTATGCACGACCAAGAGCATCGAGCTTCTGAACGTGAACTGGTGCGGACTCTTCAGCTTCTACGCCAATAGCGGAGCCGAGTTCTTCAAGAGACTGTACAGAATCGGACATTCTTAGGCCCTCGCATTCTTGGCATTCAGGGATTTGACATCCAGTGCCTCAGGGGCCTGGGCTTCATGCGGGTGCGTGGCACCAGCATAGACACGCAGGTTGGACAGCTGAACGCGGGTCAACGGGCCACCTGGCATCATGCGCTGAACGGCTTTCTCCAGAACACGCTCAGGGAACTTGCCCTCGATGATCTGACGAGCAGTGCGCTCTTTGATGCCGCCGGGATGACCGGTGTGCCAGTAATATTTCTTGTTCTCGTATTTGCGACCAGTCAGTTTGACTTTGTCGGCGTTGATTACGATAACATTGTCACCACAATCCATATGTGGCGTGAAGGTGGCTTTGTGTTTGCCGCGAAGACGCATGGCGATCAACGCTGCCAAACGACCCAGCACCAGACCTTCGGCATCGATGAGAATCCACTTCTTCTCGATGTTGGAAGGGTTTGCAGAAAAAGTTTTCATTGCTATTCCGTATCTCGGTGTCACATAGACAACAGGAAACGGCGACCCGATGGAGCCGCCGCAATGTCTGGCGCTTCTTTTAAACGAGCCCACGACTTTGTCAAGCAGTTTCAGTTAGAAAAACATAACAAAAACAACGCTCTAATTTTGCGGTATATAATTACCACAAAAAATCACCTTTTCTGCCCCCGTTTTTCAGCTCATTGTGGGGGGGATGGAAAAGGTGGCGGTTGCATGGGCTACCAGATCTTCCTGCCCTTCGGACCACATATCGACTTCGACCACCACCAGCCGCTTGCCCATTTTCAATGTCCGGACATGGGCAAGCATGTCTCCCGGTGCGGGTTTCATCAGGAAATTGATATTGAGACTGGTGGTCACAGCCAAGGCCACCGGACCGAGTTCGGCCAGAATGACCACATAAGCTGCGAAATCTGCCAGCCCCATCATTGTGGGACCGGACACGGTGCCGCCGGGGCGCAAGTGACGTTCGTCAGCTTTCAGGCGCAACATAGCCTCTCGGTTCTTGACCCAATCGATGAAATAGCACCGCTTGCCTTGATTGAGCTGCGGGAATATCTCGTCTAGCAGGTTCATAATTTCTTCTCCGGTCATTTTTTGAACCGGGTCTTGGGCACCTTTTTTTGACATTGCTCCCCCTCCTCCTGTTGACGGATGAACGCTTCGCAGGAATTTACTTTAACGTTTTCGTCAATTTGTGACCCGGAAAAGTACGGATTGCAAGTCTTTCTCGCCTTGGATGGTGTCGTATTATTCGCCCGGCTAACTTGACAGAAAGAAATCAAGGCAGGCAATGTGCCGCTCACCTGATCGCTGTTTTGACAATGCCGGAGGAAAGAAAGCATGTCTGCGCCAACCCCAGTAGAAGAGGCTCCAGTCGCGGAGGACGCGGTCCTCATCGAGCAGATTGGTTCGATCCGTCGGTTGATCATGAATCGGCCGAAAACCCGTAACGCCTTGTCCGAAGAGATGATGAAGGCTTTGTCCGATGAGATCGAACATGCCAACAATGACAAAAAGACCCATGTCATCGTGCTGGCGGCCAACGGCCCGGTTTTCTGCGCCGGTCACAATCTCAAGGAACTGACCGCCCGCCGCAGCGACCGCGATGGGGGCCGTCATTATTTCTCGCAGATCATGCGCACTTGTGCTGCGCTGATGCAGTCAATCATCAACACGCCAAAGATCGTCATTGCCGAAGTGCAAGGCATGGCCACCGCTGCCGGCACTCAGCTGGTCGCCACCTGCGATCTGGCCATTTGCGTCAATGAAGCCAATTTCTGCACGCCCGGTGTCAATATCGGCCTCTTCTGCTCCACCCCGATGGTTGCGCTTACCCGCGCCGTGCCGCGCAAGCAGGCCATGGAAATGCTGGTTACCGGCGAGCAGATCGATGCCCATACCGCCAAGGCCTATGGTCTGGTCAATCGGGTGGTGCCCAAAGACTATTTGCGTCTCGTGGTCGACAAATATGCGATGGAAATCGCGGCCAAAAGCCAGACAGCGCTGAAATTCGGCAAGGAAACCTTCTATCGTCAGGCCGATATGAATGTTGCCGACGCCTACGATCTTGCCTCGCTGGTGATGACCGAGAATATGATGGCTGGCGATGCGGCCGAAGGCATCAGTGCCTTCCTTGAAAAACGCAAAGCCGACTGGCCAGATAGCAAATAATATGCAGGATCCTCAGACAGACGCTATCAAGCGCATTCTCAAAGAGAGCAAAGTCATCGCCCTGGTCGGGGCCAGCGACAAACCGGATCGAGCCAGCCATCGCGTCATGGGCTATTTGCTCGACAAGGGCTATCGGGTTATCCCGGTTAATCCGGGCAAGGCGGGTGGAGAGATCCTCGGCCAGACTGTCGTCGCTTCCCTTGCGGACATATCCGAGCCGGTGGACATGGTCGATGTCTTCCGCAATTCTGACGCGGCGGGCCGTGTTGTCGATGAAGCCATCGCTATCAAGGCAAAATCGGTCTGGATGCAGCTCGGAGTGATCAACGAAGAAGCGGCAGCGAGAGCCGAAGCCGAAGGCCTCACGGTCATCATGGATCGCTGCCCAAAGATCGAATATCCGCACTATTTCTGATCTCGACCTATATAATGCAATTTGAAAAGCCGCAGCTCCCCCAGTCTGCGGCTTTTTGTTTCCATAAGACAGACGGGTTGAGGTTTATTCTTTCCGCGCGAAGGCCTAGAAATTACCACAAGAGAACAAACGCCCATCTTTGCAACCATTTTCGAAAAGATATTCCAAAATCAGAAATAGCTTCCCACCGGTTGCTGATATACAGTCTTGCGCAGATTTCCATCAAAAACGCGATCCGCGGCGAGGCCAACAATCGGCCCGCGCGCAGACATTCTTTAGAAGGGGGCTTTCATGAGCGAGGCGAACAATCCGGGCTTTTCCACTTTGGCGATCCACGCAGGAGCACAGGCGGACCCGACGACCGGCGCGCGCGCGACGCCGATCTATCAGACCACGGCCTACCAGTTTCAGGATGCAGACCATGCGGCTGCCTTGTTTGGTCTGCAGGCTTTCGGCAACATCTATACCCGCATCATGAACCCGACCCAGGCGGTTCTGGAAGAGCGCATTGCAGCGCTGGAAGGTGGCACCGCAGCGCTTGCTGTCGCATCCGGTCACTCGGCACAGCTTTTGACTTTCCATTCCATCATGCGCCCGGGCGAAAACTTCATCGCCGCTGACAAGCTCTATGGCGGTTCGATCAACCAGTTCAACCATTCCTTCAAGAGCTTTGACTGGCATGTCAAATGGACCGACGCGCTGGATCCCGAAAAGGCACGTGCGCTGATCGATGAAAAAAACCAAAGCCATTTATATCGAAAGCCTTGCCAATCCGGGCGGCGTAATTACCGACATTGAAGGCTTTGCCAAAGTGGCGGCTGACGCCGGTATTCCGCTGATTGTCGACAATACGATGGCCACGCCTTATCTTTGCAAGCCGATTGAGTTTGGCGCGGATATCGTGTTGCATTCGATGACCAAGTTCATTGGCGGTCATGGCAACTCCATGGGTGGCATCATTGTCGATGCAGGCAAGTTCGACTGGTCCGCATCGGGCAACTATCCGATCCTGAGCGAGCCGCGCCCTGAATATAACGGCGTCAAGCTGCATGAAACCTTTGGCGGCATTGCGTTTGCGATTGCTTGCCGTGTTCTCGGTTTGCGCGATCTGGGTCCTGCTATCTCTCCGTTCAATGCCTTCCAGATCCTGACCGGTGTTGAGACCCTGCCTTTGCGCATGGAACGGCATTGCGAAAATGCCATGAAAGTCGCCAAATGGCTTGAAGATCATGAGGCCGTGAGTTGGGTGTCTTATCCGGGTCTGGAATCAAGCCCGCATTATGAGGCCTACAAGAAATATCTGCCCAAAGGGGCCGGTTCGGTCTTTACCTTTGGCCTTAAAGGTGGCCATGAGGCAGGCGTCAAGCTGATTGCCAATCTCAAGTTGGTCAGCCATGTTGCCAATATCGGCGACACCCGCTCGCTGGCAATCCATCCGGCCTCCACCACCCACAGCCAGTTGACTGACGAGCAAAAAACCGCAGCAGGCGCAGCGCCTGACACTGTGCGCCTGTCGATCGGCATTGAAGATGTGGCGGACATCATCGCCGATCTGGAACAGGCCATCGCCTAATTTGGTCGATAGATCAAGTAAGCAAAGCCGGGTTCGAATGAATCCGGCTTTTTTGTTACCTGCGTTGAAAGTCGGCCGGGTCAGGTGGGTCATTTGGACCGGTTTGCTTTGCTCCCTGCTGCGCATATGGTGAGGTTATGACCTTTAATGACCATTACAAACTAGCGATGACCGAGTTGGAAGCCTCGCAAATCCTGCCGGGCAATTATGCGCCACCGTTGCACAAGCTGTTGCGCCGATTGGGAATGCCGCTGAGGCCACCACACTATGCCAGCATGCCGATCAACATGCTGACGACAGGCATACCGTTTGGTATGCTTTGGGCCGGGCTTATGTGGATGTTTGTCTGGGAAGATCAAGTCGGCATGACGGTCTCGATTGCGCTCTGGGCGGGCTTTTTCGCGGGGCTGCTATTTGGCGTCGGAATGGCGATCTATTATCGCGCAGCTGCCCGCAAGCATGGGCTTTCCAGTTGGGTCGCACTGATCCAAGAATGATTCCGTCAAGTGTCCCCATGACTCAGAAAGGGCACGTCTCTTAACGCGCCCTCGCCTCATTTATACCTGCAAAAGAACGCGCTCTTAAGCGCGCTGGTGGTTGTCTTTCAAATCGCGCAACAGAATGGTGCTGGATGCCAGCAGCAGGGCTGCGGTTGCCTGATGCAAAAGCCCGAGCCACAAAGGAACCACCAGAAGCAAGGTGGTGATGCCAATCACCACCTGCACCAGCACCAGCCCTGCCAAAACAGACGCAGCAATGGTCATCTTGGCCGCATAGGGGTCACGCCAGATGCGCAGCCAGACCAGACCCACGACCAGCATGATCGAATAAGCCATCATGCGGTGATTGAACTGGATCGTCATGTGATCTTCAAAGGCAGCGAGCCACGGCGGAGTGTAGACATAAAGTCCATCCGGGATCAGGCTGCCATCCATCAGCGGCCAGGTGTTATAGGTATGACCGGCGTGGGTGCCAGCAACCAGACCACCAAGGAAAATCTGGAACAGCAGCATAAAAACCACCAACCCCAGCGCCCAGCTATGGTGTTCTCCGCTGACGCATTCTGGCACCTGTTGGCGGCTGCGATAGCCACGCGCCACCCAAATAAGCGCAACAAAGATGAACGAGGCAAGCAAGAGGTGGGTTGCGAGGCGATATTGGCTGACATCGACCCGATCCACCAGACCGGAGGCCACCATCCACCAACCAATTGCGCCCTGCGAGCCGCCAAGGAACAGCAGGGCCACCAATCGGGGTTTGATTTCATCGGACAGGCGCCCGCTCAGCCAGAAAAACAGCATCGGCACAAAGAAAGCCAGACCAATGAAACGGCCCAATTGTCTGTGCCCCCATTCCCACCAGAAGATGAATTTAAACTCCTCAAGGCTCATGCCCTTGTTGACGCGTTCATATTCCGGGGTCTGTCGGTATTTGTCGAATTCCTCGGTCCATTCGGCAACGTTGAGGGGCGGGATTGCGCCGTGAATGGGCTTCCACTCGGTTATCGACAGGCCAGAATCGGTCAGACGGGTCGCGCCGCCGACAATCACCATCAGGAAAACGAGGCAAGCAACGAAGTAAAGCCAGAGCCGCACTGCGCCTCTGGATGGTGCCACCTTGTCCGGCTTGATATCGACATAGCGGCTGGCGCGTTCCGCTTCACTGATATGGCCTTCCATCTCTCTCTCCCTATTGGTCTTTTCGGTCTTTTGGTTCCGACTGTTTTTATCATTCTCGCCCTTATATGCGATTGCAGCGCGGATTGCCCATGGCAAAGTGAAATTTCCACCTTATCGCAGCGCGAGGACCGGGTTTTCCCTTTGGCAGTGGTGCCTGGTGGTCTTTTTTCTTTTCTAAGCCGTAAAGCTGGTTTAAGACGCAGGACGTAAGCTTTGGTGTCACGATCCTTTCCACTTTTCAACGCTTTGGCAAGATAGATTATGAACAAACGCACGCGCAAATTTATTGGCATGATCCTTATGGTATCCTGGATCATTCTCTATGCCGCCGTCGGCATGACCGTGGGCGCGGCAGTTGTCGCCAATGCCAGCGGCTGGGTTCAGATCATCTTCTTTGTGATTTCTGGTGCAATTTGGGTCGTGCCGGCCGGTTTGATCATCCGCTGGATGGAAAAAGACTGACCAGAGGCCCTATTGCGCAGCGATAGTGGCCATTTGCAGGTCAAAGCGGTCCAATTCTGGCAGTTGAATAGAATCAACCGGCAGGATCAGGCTGTCCTGATATCCAAAATGTTGCATAACACTGCGAACCTGTTCGGCCACAGCTTTGTCTGTATCAGGCGCATGAATACAGGCCAACGCATCGCGCGCAATGCCGAGGCTTTTTAGCGCATAGTCATTGTCGTAATGGGTGCCAAGGTCGATCAATACCATGTCGCAGGCCTGCTCCAAGGCCAGCAGCAAGGCATGGAAATCATGATTGAAGAAATCTTCCGGCGCCAAGGCCCGGGAGCCAGCATCAATATGATGCAGTCCACTTTCCTCATCAATCTGCACCAGATCGCTGTAGCTTACTGTCTGATCAATCAGATCGGTAATGCCTGCATGACCAGACCCGACCTCAGCCAGCTTGACCAGAAAGACGGCCTGATCGAGATCCATCAATGCTTGCATCAGACCGTCTGACAGATCCGCCCAGCACTCATCTTCTGACAGAAGCACAATACGCTTGCGTTGGGCGGCAAGCATTTGCAATGCCACGGCGTCCAGATTGAGTTCAGGTTCGGGTTCGGGTTCGGGGGCATGCTTCAACTCATGAGCTCGCGCCTTATTTGCCTCATCTGACCGACAGGCTTCTTTTTCTGGTTTCTCGCCAATCGACGTGGGCATTTCCACCAACGGCGCGACCAATGGCAATGCAACAGGGAGTTCAGGCCGGGTTATGGTTCGCTCGATGCTGGAACGGCGATTGCGCCGAGCCCGCAGCGACAGCCAGCCGACCATCGGTAAAAAACAGAGCCCGAATGTCAGACCAAACCGCTCCAATGCATTGGCCTTGATTGAGAATTCAGGTAAGGATGCGCGTTCCAGCAGCCTGGCTTCTGGTGGGAGCAGGTCAAATTTTTGCTTGGTCAAAGCCTGATGGTGCAGGGCACGCATGTTGTTGAGGATGCGGTCTGTGGCCTCAATACTTTTCTGGACACCGGAAATCCGTTGATTTTCTTTTGCGACCCAGGCCTCACGCGCGCTTTCATCGGACAGTTGCGGCATCGAGTTTGGGGTCAGCCCTGCGCTCAGGGCAACCTGCTGGCGTTCAATCGCTGAAATGTCGGCAGCCAATTTATCCGCTGCCTCTCGCAAGTTGTCAGCACGACGTGCTTTCAATTTATTGAGATAGGATGTGGCAAGTCTGTTGGCCGCATTCATCGCCCCTGCCCGTTCCTTGCCGGTCACACTCAGGGTCAAGGTACGCAAGGCAGGGTCAAATGACAGCGCCGTCATGGCAGCTTGCTTGTTGGCCGCCTCAGCTCCACCAAACAGCAATTGTGTGGCATCTTCGACGATTTCGTCTGCATCCTGCCAGCGAGCGAGTGGCAAGTCGCCGCCCTGCTCAGGCACGTAGCGTTCATTGGGCGCAAGGATCAGAATTCTCGCACTCGCACTGTAGCTCTCATCTTGCAACCCCACCCACAAGGCACTGGCAGCAGACAAGACCAGCGACAGCCCCAATGCAAAGAACCACCCTCTTCCGACACGCCAGATTGGCGACATTTCGGGCTGTTGATAGGTGTTTACAATGGTGCCAGTGGAGTCAGACATGTTTTCAGGCCGTTATATTTGATGCCTGCAAATCCTGACACGGCATGGTAACCAGCTCCTTAACAAAGCGGGTTCACGAAAAATTTCGTGGCATTTTGCACGCATTCCGTACAAATCAAGGTACGAACATCTTCGTCTTTACGCAGCATTAACCACAATAATTCATATCTAGTGTGGTCTTAATCAGATGAGTCGATTCCGATGTGTATTCGTATTTTTGTTCTTTTGGCAGTAATTTTCGGCCTTGCGGGCTGCTCCAGCTACAGACCTGCAGGCGATGCCTTTCATAAGTCTCTGGTCGGGCCCTACCAGCTCGATTCTGGAGATCGTGTGCGTTTGATAGTCTTCAATCAAAATGACCTGAATAAAGAATATACAGTAGACCAGTCGGGCTATATCTCTGTCCCGCTGATCGGCAATGTGGTTGCCCGCGGTCGCGAGACCAATGATCTTGCACACGACATTGCAGCCCGTCTGGAAAATGGTTTCATCAAAAATCCCGATGTATCTGTCGAAATCTCCCAATATCGTCCCTTCTTCGTTATGGGTGAAGTGACCACCGCCGGGCAATATGCCTATGTCACAGGCATGACCGTACAGACAGCGATTGCCATCGCTGGCGGCTTTTCGCCACGCGCCCAACAGCGCTATGTGGACGTCACGCGTCAGTTAAACGGCAAAATCCTGACCGGACGCGTCAAGCTGACGGCACCGGTACGGCCGGGTGACACGATTTATGTACGGGAACGACTTTTCTAGACCAGATCCAGATAGTCGACGCTCACTTTTGAACTTTTTTAACTACAACATCCAAAATCCGCTCAAGCGCGCGTCGAAATGCAGTCGGTTAAATCTTATTCAAAATTTGACTGCTAATTGTCTTAGTCACAACCAAACTAAAAAACATGGTGTTGGACTATGCAGGCTCTGGATCCGAAAACAGCTTTTTCCTCAAGTGCTGTTCTGGCGACGTCACAGGAGGGCGACTTCCGGTCGCACCCTCAAATTTCTGACCTCGCACGCGAGGTCGCAGCTGAATTCTCGACGACAACCTATTCGCCCATGATGGTACGCGGGCTGGTGCAGGCTTCCGACTTCCTGATCGTCTTGACGATGGGACTTGTGGCCTATTCCATTGTCGGAGGAGCGCATTTGGCAGGCTATGAAATGCCGCTGATCTTCTCTGGGGTTGGCGCTGCATTATACATGCTCTTCATGCTGTCCGCAGGCGGATATAATGTGCATGAAATGAATAACCTCGCACCGCATCTGGGTAAAGTCATCGGCTCGATGACCATGTTGGTGGTGCTGTTCCTGCTGGTCAGTTTTCTCGCGGGCACCGCTCTGGAAAGCAATCGCGGTTGGCTTGGCACCTGGTTTACCCTGGGATTGGCGGTTATATGCTCCATGCGCGCCATGGAGACCCTTTTCATTCGCAGATGGCAGGCGGATGGACGCCTTGAGCGCCGTGCGGTGATCGTGGGGGGCGGCAAACCAGCAGCAGAGATCATTGAATCGCTTGAAAAGCAGGATAATAATGACATTCGCATTTGCGGTATCTTTGATGACCGTGACGATGAGCGTTCTCCCGCCATTGTAGCTGGCTATCCAAAGCTTGGCACCGTCAGTGATCTGGTTGAATTTTCCCGCCTTTGCAAGATCGACATGCTGATCGTGACCATTCCTGTCACCGCAGAAAACCGCGTGCTGCAGATGCTGCATAAATTATGGATTTTGCCGCTCGATATTCATCTGAGTGCGCACATGAACAAGATGCAGTTCCGCCGCCGCACCTATAGCTATGTTGGCAATCTGCCGACTGTGCCGGTCTTTGCCAAGCCGATTGCCAACTGGGGCTCCCTGTTCAAACGCGTGTTCGACATTGTCGTATCCACTGCGGCCATTGTCTTGCTCTCCCCGTTGCTGGTTGGCACAGCCATCGCCATCAAACGGGACAGCAAAGGGCCGATCATCTTCAAGCAGAAGCGTCTTGGCTTTAACAATGAAGAAGTGCTCGTCTACAAGTTCCGCTCGCTCTATCACGAGAGTTGCGACCACAAGGCACAAAAGTCCGTCACCAAGAATGACAACCGTGTCACCAAGGTCGGTCGCTTCATTCGCAAGACTTCGATTGACGAGTTGCCGCAATTGTTCAACGTGTTGATGGGGACTCTATCCCTTGTCGGGCCGCGCCCCCATGTACCGCAACAGCAAACAAACAACAAATTGTTCGAAGAGGTTGCCGACGGCTATATGGCGCGCCACAAAGTCAAACCGGGAATCACTGGCTGGGCGCAAATCCATGGTTGGCGCGGCGAGATTGATGATCCGGAGAAACTCAAGCAGCGCGTTCAGCATGATATCTATTATATCGAAAACTGGTCGCTGACGATGGATCTCTATATTTTGGCGGTCACCCCGTTCAAGCTGCTCAATCATGACAATGCCTATTGATTGAAACGACTGAACAAGCTTTGAAGTTTGTATCAAGGCCAGCATCCCGGATGCTGGCCTTTTTGCGTTTCACAATTGGAAAGCTGACTTTGCATTGCATTTCAAAGAGTTTGCTTGAGGATAATTCTCATCATCGCACCGAGTTTTATTGCAAGCCGATGACAATATGCCTATAAAGCTCACGTGTCGGAGCGTAGCGCAGCCTGGTAGCGCACTTCGCTGGGGGTGAAGGGGTCGTAGGTTCGAATCCTATCGCTCCGACCATTTTTCTTTTCCCCATTGATTTTATTTAAGAGCAATCGTGCCCACTGTGCGCGGTTTGATTGCGTTTGCGCTTTTCGTAATAAGCGAAACCGTCAGAGTATTTGGACCGGTCTGGTGCAGCTATGCGCCATGATTCGATCCTTGAGCATCTCATGACGCATGTCGTCAGACCCATCATGTTTCTTTAACATGATGGTTTTGAAACGGCTCCCATATCTCTGCATTTTCACGTCAGCAGGGCTTTTCTGGAAATTTCCTATCTGAACGACGCAAGACCTCGCTGGAGCCGCAGAATCAAGCAAGTCATTGACCTCCGCCATAGGCGGAGGTTTGTTACGCTTCGCTTGAACCACTAGAAGTGGTCTTGTTTGGTTTCAATAGTTTGGCTTGAACATATCCGCGAAGTCGCTCGCCTTATCCTGCCTCTGTTGATTGCGGATATAGCGTCTGACGACCTCCTCTTGATAGCCCGTTGTCGAAACAAAGTAACCACGTGCCCAAAAATGATATCCCTTGTAGCGACGTTTCCGGGCATATTTGTTTGCCACATATAGCGCCGTTTTACCCTTTAAGAAGCCCACTATATGGGCCACTGAATATTTGGGTGGGATTGAGATCAACATATGCACATGGTCGGGCATAAGATGCCCTTCCTCAATATGGCATCCCTTTTGTGACGCCAACTTCGTAAATTGATCTCGTAACTCACACCGCAAGTCTCCGTATAGACGTTTGGTCCTGTATTTGGAGCCAAAGACTACATGATATTTGCAGTCCCAAGTGCTGTGTGATAGGTGATTTTTGTCCATAAAAACCTCCTCGCTTCTGTTCTTAAAACCACGCCAATGGTTCAAGTGAGGAGGTCTCTTACTGAAAATGTAAAACTTGTCCAGTCCTCCACCGCAGGTGGAGGTTTATTTCAGACATAATAAAAAAGGCGCGGATTGCGCCGCGCCCTTTGGTTCGCTCTAGAGGTCCTTGTGAACCTCAGGCACGAAAGTCTGTTCTTCAAGCGGTGGGCGGACATACCCCGTTTGCACCGGACGAGGCTCAAGTTCCAGCGGTTCTGGCGTCAAGTCTTCATAAGGCACCAATGAGAGAAGATGGCTGATGCAATTGAGCCGAGCGTGCTTTTTGATGTCGGATTCGACCACATACCAAGGGGCCTGTTTGATGTCGGTATGAGCAAACATCTCATCCTTGGCCTTGGAATAATCCATCCATCTTTTGCGGCTTTCCAAATCCATTGGACTTAGTTTCCAGCGTTTGGTCGGATCCTTCAGGCGATTCTGGAAACGGCGCTCTTGTTCCTCGTCAGAAACGGAGAACCAATACTTGATCAGCTGGATGCCGGAGCGTACCAGCATGCGCTCAAATTCAGGACAGCTGCGCAAGAATTCGCGATATTCCTCCTCGGTACAGAAGCCCATGACCCGCTCGACGCCAGCACGGTTATACCAGGATCGGTCAAAAATGATCATTTCGCCGCGGGCAGGCAAATGGGGCACATAGCGTTGGAAATACCACTGCCCTTTCTCGCGCTCCGTTGGTGCAGGCAGCGCCACGACCTGGGTGATGCGCGGATTGAGCGGCTCGGTAATCCGTTTGATCGTGCCCCCCTTGCCAGCCGCATCGCGGCCTTCAAAAATGACAACCACCCGATGACCGGTCTGCTTGATCCATTCCTGCATTTTGACAAGTTCGATCTGCAGGCGCAGCAACTCGGCTTCATATTTGACCGTAGAGATTTTACTGCTTTTGGCGCTGATTTTCTTTTCGTCTTCGGAAAGATTTTTCTTAGACATTTGCTTGCCTCCGCCTGCCTTACTGTCATTTTCCCGTAGAGCCTAGCATAGGCGCGCGCGAAGTTTGGATAGGTAAATCTCCTATGCCCAAAGGAAATGATGTTTCTGGTGTGCCTGTTTGCATCCAGGAGTGGGAGATTAGGACAACTGCACTGACATCAGGGGGGGGCGCCTTGTCACATATATGCAATAGCCAAAGCCTAGTCTCCAACCAACAGCTGGACAACTTGCCGCCACCTGAGTCGCAACGAGAGAAAGCCTTTTCCATTCCCTCGGCACCATGGCTCCAAATTGACCGGAATTCTTGACACCAGTGCGTCATGGTTTTCTGACCGATGATGCTTTTTAATGGCCCTGTTGGATTGCGGGGCCATCTTTTTGTTTGGCGCGACAGGATCGGTAGCGTTAATTGAATGTGTCCGATAAATGCTAAAAATTCACGATCTGTACGGAAATTTCCTTAAGATCTGGCTGCTAAGCTGGGATCATGATACCTGCTTTGACCATAGCTGCCTCGGGCATGATGAATGCTGCAGATCGCTTTGAAGATATCGCGATCGGCATTGCTAATCCTGTGCCGGACAATGCACCGGAAACCACGGTGAAGGCAAAAGCAGAGGTCAAACCCACAGACCCGATTGCACCCGTTTCGGCATCCCCCAGCCTTGATCCCTCAAAACTGGTGGAATTGATTGAATCAGAGGTGGCTTTCAAAGCCAGTGCCTTTGCGACCAAATCGATCATTGCAGCGTCTCAGGATCTGATGGAAGCCTTGCGCTAGCGCCTCATCCACTCTCTCAATCGTCCGAGCGGGCCTGATCCAGAATCCGCTTGCATTCGAGCAATTCAAACAAAGTGGATTGCAAGCGACGAATATCGTCCCGTGCCATGCCCGCTTTGGTTTTTTCCACTTTGGCAGGCTCTTCCATTCGGCTACGCAGGCGATTGAACAGACTGCCGCCACCCGCTTGCTCCCCCAGAACACGTTGCGCTTCAGACACTGAAATCGATGCCGCTTCGCCCGACACGAATTTGGGGTCACCTGTCGCCAGATCTCTGGGCAGAGCAACGCCTTGATGATTGCTTTCAGGCATGTGAGGCGTTGGCGCCCCTTGGGCCTTTTGCGCGATCTGGGCTGTAGCATGCTGGTGTATTTGCGGCGCGGCCTGAGCGGATGCGTGGGCTTGGCCAGAAGCGGCGGCAGGCACAGTCGTGGGGATCGGTTGAGTTGGTGCTTGCTGCGGTTGATCCGTGAATTGCGGAGCAAATGCGGTCGGCGTCGGTGTCCTGTCCTGAATGTGCGGCGGCTCGGGCTGAACAGGGATTGGGTGTGCTGCGGCCTGATGGAGCGCTTGGACTGCTGTCGTGGCCTGCGGCATCTGGACTGCGGGCGATGGAGATGTCACAGGAGCTGTTGCAGGTGGCGCAGTATAGGCGGCAGCTGGCGCGCTTTGCATCGGTTGAGCGACCAGATGAGCTGCCGGGGGCTGAACGTGCATAGGCTCCGCAGCCTGACTATTCTGCGCATTTTGAACTGGCTGCTGCGATGTCGGGTGGCGAGGGGCGACCAGCGGTGGTCTTGTCACCTCCAGCTGGTTGGGCTCGTGATAGTCTTGCGGGTGGGTCGCGTGCGGTGCTCCGACGCCATTCGCCGAGACGGCATCGCTTCCATCATCAAATTCAGCAATGGAGTCAATGACATGTCTCACGCCCTGCTCTTTCAGGATACGCTGGACACCCTTGATCGTGTATCCCTCATCATAGAGCAGGTGGCGAATGCCTTTTAAAAGATCAATGTCATCCGGGCGATAATAGCGGCGACCGCCGCCTCGCTTCATCGGTTTGATTTGCGAAAAACGGGTTTCCCAAAAGCGCAGCACATGTTGCGGCAGGTCGAGATCCTGCGCAACTTCGCTGATTGTCCGAAATGCATCTGGGCTTTTGCGCAAGATTCCCACCTAGCTCGCGTAACTGAATTCGCCGCCGTTGAAAAAACTCAAATAATAATTCTTGCCGGACCATTCAGTCCCGGCAAAATGAGAGCATATCCATCAAATCGGGCGTCATTGGGACAATTCCCTCAGCCCGATCAGAAAACAGCTTTGATGAATTCAAGATTTACCCGGTGCAAGCGAGTCGTTGATCTTTTTCTTCAAAACGTTCGAAGGCTTGAAGACCATGACACGACGCGGAGAGATTGGCACTTCTTGACCCGTCTTCGGGTTTCGACCAATCCGTTCACTCTTCTCGCGCACAAAGAAAGTGCCAAACGAAGACAGCTTGACCTGTTGCCCTTCTACGAGGCTATTGCTTACTTCTTCCAGGACCATCTCAACCAGTTCAGCAGACTCTGTTCGTGAAAGGCCAACCTTCTGATAGACCGCTTCACACAAGTCCGCCCGCGTAACCGTCTTGCCCCCCATGCTACAACCCTCATCTAGAAGCATAAACACTGACTCATCTGAGCTGGAAGGGTATTGCCGGAATCCGATTGCGTCAACTGCAAGAGTGCGTAAATGTCTGAATGGCACGTCATTATTTCGGCTATTCTGCCCTAAAGAGCTTTTAGGGTAGGTTCAATACGGACGCAATCAACCAAAATTGCCTGATCGAGCGCCATTGGTTCAAGTTCTGATTGAAAAGCAGATGGCAAGTCTCTGTATTGTCGCAGGAAATGATTTCACATAGAAAAACCCGCTCACCTTGCTTTGACGCAAGACCGGCGGGTCGATCATTTCTTTCAATCGTGTCAGGCAATCACCAGCGTAGCAGCACGGAGCCCCACGTAAACCCGCCGCCCATGGCTTCGAGCATTATGACGTCGCCCTTTTTGACACGACCATCGCGCACAGCGGTATTGATTGCCAGCGGAATGGAAGCCGCCGAGGTGTTGCCGTGCATATGGACAGTGGTGACGACCTTGTCCTTGGCGATGTTCATTTTCTTGGCGCTGGCATCGATAATACGGCGATTGGCCTGATGCGGGATGAACCATGTCAGATCTTCAGCGCTCATGCCTGTCGCATTGAAGGCATCGATAATCACATCCGTGATCATGCCCACTGCATGTTTGAAGACTTCCTTGCCTTCCATGCGCAAATGGCCTGTGGTCTGGGTGGTGGATGGGCCACCATCAACCAGCAGCTTTTCCTTGTGACGGCCATCGGAACGGATGTGGCTGGTCAGGATGCCGCGATCGTCATTGGTGCCCTCGCCTTCCTGCGCCTGCAGGATCAAGGCACCGGCGCCATCGCCAAAGAGCACACAGGTGGTGCGGTCTTCGAAATCAAGAATACGGGAAAACGTTTCAGCACCGATTACCAGTACATTCTTTGCGCGCCCGCAGCGGATATACATATCGGCGGTCGACAGGGCAAAGACGAAACCGGAGCAAACTGCCTGCAAGTCAAAAGCGGCACCGTGGTGGATGCCCAGACGGTTCTGGATGGCAACGGATGTGGCAGGGAATGTGTTATCCGGGGTGGCGGTCGCACAGATGATCAGATCGATCTCTTGCGCATCCATCCCGGCATTGTTCAGCGCGTCGACGGCGGCGTTGTAACCCAGATCAGAGGTATATTCCCCTTCTGCTGCGAAATAGCGCTGTTCGATACCGGTTCGCTGACGGATCCATTCATCCGACGTATCGACGATTTTCGTCATGTCGTCATTGGTGACAACTTTTTGCGGCAAGTAGGCACCAGAACCTACGACGACTGATCGTAACACACTCACTTATGCGTTCTCCTCATCGGTCGCGAGTTCTTCTTCGATCGCGTACCGGTTCTTGTTGAAAACAGACAGATCCTGTTCAATGTTTTGTGTCAGGCCATTTTTGACCATGTCATAACCAAGACCGATGGCAGAGGCGAACCCTTCCCCGTCGGCACCACCGTGACTTTTGATCACGATGCCATTGAGGCCGAGAAAGACACCCCCATTAACCTTGCTCGGATCCATCTTTTCACGCAGACGATCAAAGGCCGAACGCGCAAAGATATAGCCAAGCCGAGACATCCAGGTCCGCTTCATCGACTCCCGCAAATAAGTCGCCAATTGCTTGGCGGTCCCTTCTGCGGTCTTCAGTGCGATGTTGCCGGAAAAGCCCTCCGTCACAACGACGTCGACGACGCCCTTGCCCAAATCGTCGCCTTCCACAAATCCCTTATATTCGATCTGTGGCAGTTTAAAATCGCGAAGAAGGCGCCCGGCTTCCTTGACGGCATCAAGGCCCTTTACATCTTCCTCGCCGATATTCAGCAAGCCAACCGTCGGACGTTCTATGCCAAACAGAGATCTGGACATGGCACCACCCATCATCGCAAAGTCGATGAGTTGTGATGCATCGGCACCAATGGTTGCCCCCACGTCAAGCACAATAGACTCGCCACGTAAAGTTGGCCAAATGGCAGCAATGGCCGGACGCTCGATGTCTGCCATGGTCCTGAGGCAAAATTTCGACATGGCCATCAATGCGCCGGTATTGCCCGCGGAGATGCAAACATCGGCAGCGCCATTCTTTGTCGCCTCGATTGCCTGCCACATGGAAGACTTGAACCGACCACGGCGCAGGGCCTGACTGGGCCGCTCATCCATCTGAACGCTGACATCACAATGAATCAGGGTGCTGGCAGCCTTGACCTTCGGGAACTGCTCGAGGATTGGCTCCACGATGGGACTTTCGCCATAGAGCACATAACGGATATCCGGATACCGTTCCAGTGCGATATCTGCCCCCGACAAGACAATTGCGGGACCCTTGTCACCGCCCATCACATCGAGGGAAATGTTCACAATATCTGCCATACCTGACTACTCTGCGCCGCTTTCTGTTCGTTCAGACATCCGCTCCAAAGGGTCTGCACCCGCAATCGAACATCTTCCTTTGCGTTTCACTGAAATCGCACCGTCACAAGATTGTGATGGACAATATCGATTTCTAATCAAGAAACAACCGCCTTATGGGTTAGTTGATCGAAAGACCCCTATTTCTCGCCATCTGTTGACAATTGGTCCTTCAGGGCCGCCAGAGCTGCGAACGGATTTTCGTCACTGTCCGGGCCGCCCTTGCTTTCGATATGATCATGGAAGTCGGCATCGTCGGCACGCGGATAATCATCAAGAGCCAGAGCGAAGAATTCCTCAGCATAGACACCAACATCAATGGTGTCCCCTTCAAATTCCTCGGGAGGATCTTCCCCTTCCGGGTCGATGATCATTTCACCGCCGGCAAGCTCGTCATTGGATTTGCGCGCAAAGGGGGAGCCTTGCGGCACGAGGGTCAGGGAAAAAGGTTCGTCAATCACCTGGAAGACCGGCTTGAGGGTGTAGACACAGGCCTGCTCCACTTCGCCCATCACCCGGCCTTCAATTCGCGCACCGGTCTTTTTGAACGGTGTTACACGCGCATCAATGGCGAAGGCATTGACGGACAGAATATTCAGGCGTCGGGCCAGTTCGGCACATTGGTCGGCATCGGCCTTGGCCTTGACGACCTCACCAAGGCTCTTGATGCGGGCGACAATGACCGGCAGGGACAGAAGAGGATCACGTTTTTCAATAACCGGATCTTTGTGTTTTTGCGTCACGGGCGTTGCCTCGGATCGCGCATCTTGGTGCGCTGTTTTATGTGGCCGGTTGCGTTTGGCCAGATTTCTTTGGGTGCTGTAGATTTAAGGGCTTTTGGGGCAGTTCCTAGACCTGATGCCAAATTCCTATAGGGAAGGCATCAATCATACACAGTTTTATTGTCAAACTGGCTCGGTTTTGCCGTCTTCTGTGCCTATGGCAACAATGGTCGGGAACCGGATATCCCCTTTGGCAAAGTCTTCGATACCCTGTTCTGCCAGTGAAAGGGTAGCAGCCTTTACATAATCCACCAAGGCCGGGGCCTTGTCGTGAATGCCTTCACAATCAGGATAGATGTTGCGCGTCAGAGCGGCTGCAAAGCTTTCATCACTCTCCGCTCGGCTGGTGTCATAAGCACCGACATGCCCATAGAAGGCTTGCGCCATTTTCTTGATTTTCTTGGGTACAGACAGGTCGCCAATGCCGATTTCACGCAAGGAGTGATCCATATCCTTGAAGAAGCGGTCAAAGACCGCCTGCCCCAGATTGCGCGCCTGCTGATCTTCATCGCGCAACCGGTGGAACAGCATGTATGCATGCAAGACAATCATTTCGAACCGGCCGGTAACACTGTCTTCCACCTGATAGTCGAGATAGAATTCAGGTTTGCGCGCTTGGGCAACGATCGACTGATACAAGCTGTCGGCGGCTTTTTCCTGATTTGTTTCTTTGTGAAATAGGCTGAAGATCATGCTTACATCCGTCTGTGCGATCTGAACTGTGCGAAAGCGGGGCTTTGCTTTGTTGTTAGTATCACAATTGCCAGAAATCATCGCCCGATTTGCGACAAAGATTGCATTTAAACAGCAAAAAGGATACCGACTAGAAAAAACGACAGACATATGAATGCCTGTCTTTGGGCGTTTGCATCTGCCGCGCCTCAGTTTAGCCATTGCGTTGCATGTTGCTCGTCAACAGGCATGTGGATCAGTCACCAGCAGGAGTAGCACACTCACATGTTCAGCCTCAGTCACCGCGCCGACAGTCGCGACGCCCGTCAAAACCACAAGATCCTATCGTCTGTCAAGGCCGTCAGTGCTGCTGTATGTCTCGGCACCTTCCTGTTGGCGGGGTGTTTTACCGAAGAGACATCGATCCATGGTTTTGTGCCAAGCGATTATACCCTTGACCAGATCGCCGTGGGTTCAAGCCGCGAACAGGTGATATTGACCCTTGGCACGCCTTCAACGACCGCAAATTTCGGCAACGAGGTCTTCTATTATATTTCCCAGACCCGCAAGAGACCGGTCGCTTTCATGAATTCCAAGCCAGTCGACCAGACAGTGGTTGCTGTTTATATGGATGAGGAACAACGCGTGGCGCGCACGGCACGCTATGGCCTGAAAGACGGCAAATTGTTCGACTTTACCAATCAGGTCACCCCGACAGGTGGTGCAGAGGCTTCGTTTCTTGGCCGCCTGATAGAAGGCCTTGGCCCGACAAACCCGTTCGGCACCTAACGATTGCCCCTGCCTAAGACCTCATAAATGCAAAAAACACCGTCTACCTCTGGTCGACGGTGTTTTTGTATGTTGCCCGATATTTTTGACGATATTTCTGCTGCTTTGTCTGATCAGAAATGTTCATAGGCGACGATTGTGCCAAAGAACTCCGTCTCACCAGTCAATTTTCGCAGATGCACGCCCTCACCTGCCTCGACCCGACCGATGCATGTGATGGGCACATCTGTGTCTGCGGCCAGTTTTTCGGCCTCGGTTTTGTGGTGCGCGGGCAGTGTGAAAAGCAGCTCGTAATCATCTCCGCCGCTCATCACGGTCTGCCACATGTCTGGCTCTTGGGTGATGACGGATTGAGCGGCATTCGATATAGGAATAGAATCCTGATCAATCGCAATGGCGACCTTCGCCGCTCTGGCCATTTTGCCAGCATCGCCCAGAAGCCCGTCCGACACATCCATTGAGGCGCTTGCCAAGCGGCCAATCATGTGGCGCAGAGACACGCGTGGCTGAGGCAGCAAAAAGCGGTCGGTCAGAAAGGCATGCTGTTCTTCACTCAAGAGTTCGGTCAGATGCCCTTTGCGGGTTTCAAGACCCAGAGCGCTGTCACCGATGGTGCCGGTGACATAGACCAGATCACCCGGTGATGCATGTTTGCGCAAGACCTGTCGTTGATGATCCAGCAGACCGAAAGCGGTGATGGAGAGGACCAGGCGCTCCGGGCTTTTGACGGTGTCGCCGCCAAACAGGGGAAAATCAAATTGCTGCTGATCGCGCTTGAGGCCCTCGCAAAATTGCTCAAGCCAGCCTTCGTTCCAGTCAGTTGGTAGCCCAAGGCCGAGCATATAGCCAAAGGGCTTTGCGCCCTTGGCGGCCAAATCGGAGAGATTGACCCGCAAGGCCTTGGCGGCGATCAGGTCCGGACGATCATTGGCAAAGAAATGGACGTCGGCGACCAGCATGTCCTTGGTAAGAACCAATTGCCGTCCATCTGGCACGCTCAGAAAGGCAGCGTCATCGCTCAGGCCAAAAGCGGCGTCCTCTTTGCACAAAGGGGCGAAATAGCGCGCAATCAACGCGCTTTCACCAATCCGCCGCTTCTTGTCTGACATGGTCGGCCCGTTAATTGCTGTTTTTCTTCTTCATTTCGTCGGCGCGCATGCCGCGAGCCAGATTGTCGAGCACCGCATTGACCAAACGAGGCTCGTCCTCTTCGAAGAAGGCTTTGGCGACATCGACATATTCAGTCAGAATCACCGGGACCGGCACTTCCTTATGCGACATCAATTCATAAAGGCCACAGCGCAGGATGGCCCGCATGGTCTGATCGATGCGGGCCAGAGGCCAGCCTTTTTCCAACGCATTATGGATCATTGGATCAAGGACACGCTGTTCGCGCACGACACCGCTGACCAATCCCTTGAAATAGGAAAAGTCGGCGGGCAGGTAGAGCTCTTCGTCGACTTCCTTGCCGAGACGATAAAGCTCAAATTCCTGAAGCACGTCTATCAACGGCGTGCCGCCGACATCCATTTGATAAAGGGCCTGCACGGCACCAAGGCGGGCAGAGCCACGCTTGTTTGCCGTGCGTACCGGTTTCTCACTCTCGGTCATTATTCGATTCCGAATTTTTCTCGTAGGTCGACCATGGCCATGGCCGCTTTGGCGGCAGCGCCACCTTTGTCCTTGTCAGTGACATTTGCGCGGGCCCAAGCCTGATTTGAATTTTCAACGGTCTGAATACCATTGCCAACAGCCACACAGCCCTCGACGGCAAGATCCATGATGGCACGGGCGGATTCGTTCGCCACAATGTCATAGTGGGAGGTTTCACCACGGATCACCACGCCAAGGGTGACGTAACCATCATAATCAGCCTCCCCTTCTTCCACGGCAGCCATGGCCATGGAGAGGGCAGCGGGGATTTCCAAAACGCCTGGAACAGACACGCGCTCATAGGCGACACCGGCTTCATCAAAGGCAGCCATTGCACCTTTCGCCAACTCGTCGGCGAGATCTTCATAGAAGCGGGCTTCAATGATCAGAAAGTTGGGGTCTTTTGCACTCATTGCTTTGTCCAATCGTCTTGTTCCAGCTGTGTCGCTGTGAGGGCGTGTCAAACCACGAAAGGTGGAATTTGTCCAGCCCAAAAAGGCAATCAGGTGCGACGAACCTTAATCCGCCGCACCTGTCGATCTGTTATAGCATGAAGCCAGAAGGCCGTCCCTTGTCAGGATGGCTTATATTCACTAAGACGCGCCACATAGCGAGCCATCATGTCGACCTCGAGATTGATCTTGTCACCGACCTTCTTGTCTGCCCAGATGGTGTTGTCCAGCGTGTGCGGGATGAGGAAAATTGTGAAGTCATCACCATCGACATCATTGACCGTCAGCGACGTGCCATCCAGAGCGACCGACCCCTTGGTCGGGATAAAACGGGCCAGTTGATCGGGGGCTCGCAGCTTGAAGAAGACGCTGTCCGGATGATCTTCGCGCTCGACGATTTCTGCGACGCCATCTATATGGCCCAGAACCAGATGGCCGCCCAGCTCATCACCCATTTGCAGGGACCGTTCCAGATTGAGCTTACGACCGACACTCCATTCCGACGCATTGGTCAGATCGAGGGTTTCCTTGGCGGATTCGACCACAAAATAGTTTTTGCCCGCTTCCAGAGCACCACAGGCAACGACCGTATGGCAGACACCGGAACAGGCGATGGATGCACCGATCTCGATGGTTTTGGGGTCAAAATGGGTGGCAATCTTGACCCGCTGGCCAGCCGGTATTTGCTGGTGTTCGATCACTTCGCCAACGTCGGTGACAATTCCGGTGAACATCTTCGCTTCCCCTTATTCGATTGGGTGTCATTCTGAAAGGTTGCCATACAGCTCTGACAGGCTTTGAGACCGTATATAGACCTCCATCCGGTCGTTGCCTAGACTTTCCTGTCGATCTAGCGCCAATCCACCCTTTAGCATCATGTCATTCTCTGGCTGTAAGAAACCCGGAATTCCCTCTGAACCGACATCTCCCGCCCCGCGATAGAAGACAAATTCGTCAATCAACGTCTCGGACAGAAGGGCTTGGGCCACCCCCGCCCCGCATTCTGCAAAGAGGGTGTTAATGCCCTGATCAGCCAGGCATTCAAACGCTGCTTTAAGCGGCACGTGACCGGCCTCAGTTTGATCAAACAGGAACAATCGGCAGCCTGCCTGTTCGAGCTGCAAGGCCTTGTCGGCAGCAATGCGGCCCGTCGCCAGCACCCAGACAGGTACATCGCGGGCGCTTTTGACCAATTGGCTATCCAGAGACAGAGAGCCGGCACCATCAAGAATGACCCGGATGGGTGAGAGGGTTTCAAGACCGGGGCTGCGCACGGTCAGGACCGGATCATCGATGCGCGCCGTTCGCGAGCCAATCAGGATTGCATCGGCCTTGGCACGCAGAGCATAGGTCTTGTTTTTCGCCAATTTACCGGTGATTGGATGGTTCGGCACATTGAACAGGCCAATTTTGCCGTCTTTTGACAAGGCCATTTTGGCCTGCAGCCATGGGCGTCCGCGCACGGTGCGCGACAGAAAACCAGCGAGATCGCGGTGCGCGGTGCGTTCCAACAGCCCCGTCTCGGTTTGAATGCCAACGGTCTCGAGCATGGCAAAGCCGCGCCCGGCGACTCGCGGATCCGGGTCTGGATGCGCCGCAAGAACGCGCGCAATACCGGCATCAATCAGGGCTTCGGCACAGGGGGGCGCCTTTCCATGATGCGAGCATGGCTCCAGTGTCACGTAGGCTGTGGCGCCTTGTGCGGCGGCTCCTGCTTCTGCCAGCGCGACGCGCTCGGCATGGGGGCGGCCACCGGGCTGTGTCCAGCCACGACCAAGAATGGTGGTGCCATCGCCATCCTGCCGGGCAATCACGCAGCCCACAGCAGGATTTTCCGCCGTGTTGCCCTGTCCCCGACGGCCAAGCCGCAGGGCCAGAGCCATCAGCTCCTCGTCGCTCAGTTGGCGTGTGAAGCGTTGCATGTGATCCATGCCTCCCACTTTGCCTCGCCGTTCGAGCAACCCGGATTGATGTCAAGCCGCTCTAGTTGGCACTTTCCTCGCCGTCTTTTGCCTGATCTTCGGACAGCTCATCAAGCATATCTGAAAAATCCTTGGCTTCGCGGAAATTTTTGTAGACGGACGCAAATCGGATATAGGCGATCTCGTCAAGGCTTTTGAGACCTTCCATCACCAAGGTCCCGATATGCTCGGCCTGCACTTCGGCATCGCCTGCACTCTCCAACTGGCGGACAATGCCCGAGACCATGCGTTCGACCTTTTCGTCTTCTACGGGGCGTTTGCGCAGGGAGACCTGTACGGAGCGCATCAATTTGTCCCGATCGAACGGGACGCGGCGACCGGTGCGTTTGATCACCGACAATTCACGGAGCTGGACACGCTCAAACGTGGTAAAGCGACCGCCACAGCCTGCACAAACGCGGCGGCGGCGGATCGCGGTATTGTCTTCTGTGGGCCGGGAATCCTTGACTTGGGTATCATCGAATCCGCAATAGGGACATTTCATCGCTCGGCCTCACTCAATCTCTGGCTTGCCTCAGTCTTTGGCATTCCTCAATCTTTGGGACGCCTCAGTCTTTGGGATGCCTCAATCTTTGGCATGAATGGGCGGGCCCAAGAATGAGCCCTGCCCGCATCTGTCTTAGAGATCCGTGTAAATCGGGAAGCGATCGGTCAGAGCAATGACCTTTTCCTTCACGGCTGATTCCACGGCTCCATTGCCTTCTTCACCATTTGCAACCAGACCGTCAAGCACTTCAATGATCAATTGACCGATCAGCTTGAACTCTTCTGTGCCAAACCCACGCGAGGTGCCTGCAGGTGTACCCAGACGAATGCCGGACGTGATCATTGGCTTTTCCGGATCAAACGGCACGCCATTCTTGTTGCAGGTGATGAAGGCACGGCCCAGAGCCGCTTCAGTCGCTTTGCCGGTCAGGCCCTTTGGACGCAGGTCAACCAGCAACAGATGGTTGTCAGTGCCGCCAGATGCCAGCTCCACGCCACCTGCATAAAGGGTGTCGGCCAAGGCTTGCGCATTGTCCTTCACAGCCTTTGCATAGACCTTGAATTCGTCAGTCAATGCTTCACCGAAGGCAACTGCCTTGGCGGCAATCACATGCATCAGCGGGCCGCCCTGCAGGCCCGGGAAGACCGCAGAATTGACCTTTTTGGCGATGTCCGGATCATTGGTCAGCACCAGACCACCACGGGGACCGCGCAAGGTTTTGTGGGTGGTTGAGGTGGCAATGTGGGCATGAGGGAATGGGCTTTGATGCAGGCCTGCGGCAACCAGACCGGCAAAGTGAGCCATATCGACCATCAGGTAAGCGCCAACGGAATCGGCGATCTCGCGGAATCGTTTGAAATCGAATTCGCGGCTATAGGCGGAGCCACCGGCGATGATCATGGCAGGCTTGTGCTCATTGGCGAGTTCTTCGACCTGCTCAAAATCGATACGGCCATCCTGCTTGCGCACGCCATACTGGATCGCGTTGAACCATTTGCCGGACTGGTTCGGCTTAGCACCATGGGTCAAGTGACCACCGGCATCAAGGCTCATACCCAGAATGGTGTCGCCCGGCTTGATCAGAGCCATGAAGGCGGCCTGATTGGCTTGGGAACCGGAATTGGGCTGAACGTTGGCAAATTCACAGCCAAACAGTTTGGTGGCACGCTCAATCGCGAGATTTTCAGCCACATCTACGAACTGACACCCACCATAATAGCGACGGCCCGGATAGCCTTCCGCATATTTGTTGGTCATGATCGAGCCCTGCGCTTCGAGCACCGCTTTGGAGACGATGTTTTCAGAAGCGATCAGCTCGATTTCGTGCTGCTGACGGCCCAGTTCATCGCTGATTGCCTTGGCGATTTCCGGGTCACCGGAAGCAAGATCACGGGAGAAAAAGTCCGGGAAGATAACTCCCGCTTTGTTATCGTTGGCAGACATGAAACTTACCCCTTCGATTGGCTGAAGCAAGGATGGCGGACGACGCCAGCCAGACCTGCTCGCGAGTTTGAGTGCCTTGACGCGCCCGGTGCCATGAGAGCACGCCTGAACGCAGCATTCCGTCTGATGCGCAAAACAAAATCCGAGGCTATTAGCTACCACATACGGCCTCGGACTGTCTGTCACAAATATCTCAAAGAAACACGATCGCATGTTCGCATAACGGCATCACTATGAGCACTTTTTGCGATTTCACACATATCTTGATCTGGAATTAGCATAATCGCCTGACAAACCCAATATGGATTTCAGACGGCAGTGGATGCAAGGGAATGAATATTCCCCAGAAAGATGGTTTCAGGAATGTCCAAGCTGACGCAGACGCATCTGCAATTTCCTGACGGCCAGATTTTGCAGATCACGCTGGGAGACACTGGCCGGGCCAAAAACCGTCACTTCAACGCCTGTGCTGGCGTCGACTGCGACGGCTTTCACCTGTTGTCCGATCTGGAAGAATTCGATGTAGATTTCACCAGCCTTGGGCGCTGACATCTTTTGTCTCCGGACTTGATTAAAGCGGCTGGGTTGCCTGCGGAGCCGGGCTCATCGCAGACAGACCATCGCGATTATAGATGTCATCGCGGAAATGGATCATGCCACCATTGGTTGACCATGCTGTAATGTAGGTCATGTAAATCGGCACGCGGCCACGAACGGCAACATCGACGCGCTCACCTGCGCGGATGACTTCATCAATGGCAAGACGGTCCCAGCCCGGCGTATCTTTCAGCACCCAAGTCACGAATTCCCGCACATTCTGCACACGCACGCAGCCTGAGGAATGGAAGCGGTAACTTGAGCCAAACAGGGTTTTGGACGGCGTGTCATGCAGATAGACGGAATGCTTGTTGTGGAAATTGATCTTGATCGACCCCATGGAATTCTTTGCCCCCGGCTCCTGACGGAACTGATAATTCAGGGCATCATCGGTTGTCCAATCCACCTGCGATGCGTCAAGTTCAACATTGTTTCTCAGGTCGCGGATCTTGATCTTGTTGTCGGACAGATAATTGGGGTCCTTCTGCATCTTCGGAATGAGATCCTTGATGATGATGCTTTTGGGAACATGCCAATAGGGATTGAAATTGATTTCGTGGATCTTTGAGGCCAGCACAGGTGTCTGGCGATCGATCTTGCCCACCACGCCGGTATGCCGGGAATGGACAAAGCCATTCTCCACCGTCTCGATCTCGGCCGCGGGGATGTTGACCATCACATAGCGGTCACCAAGATAGCCAGACATGGAGCGCACGCGCACAAGATTGGTTTCAAGCTGGCGCATGCGAATTTCTGCCGGCACATTCAGGGCCGCGAAGGTATCCTTGCCAACAATGCCGTCTGGGGAGAAACCATGGCGGGACTGGAAACGACGCACGGCTGCATCGACGTAAGAATCGAACACATCACTCATACCGACATTTTGATGCAGATCGCCGGACATCAGCAAACGCTGGCGCAGAATGCTGACCGTCTGGGAACGCGCACCAATGCGCAGGGTCTGATCATCGGGCACCAAGGGCCACCCACCCTGCTGGACGATGCCGTAATAGAACTGAATGGCCGTCTGGATATTGTCGGCGGTGGTTTTGGACAGGGTCGGCTCTGCGGTGCGTACGGCTGCGACCGTCTGACCGGGCGTGTCAAATCGATCACCCCATTCGGCAGGGCGCTGGTTGAGGACTTCGTCGATCGGGTTCACGCTCTGCGCCCACACCGGGGCGGCGCTGAAACTGGCGAGACCGGCAAGCATGGAACCGCTTGTCGTCAAGAAGCTGCGACGGGACGTGATAATGCCCGATGCGTTCGTGCAATCTGAGGTATTCTTCGTCTTCTTCATCGCCTTCTTCACCAATTCTCACTCCGTTGATGGTCTATTTGCCACACTGAACGGCTTTTGCAAAGTCATCTTGGGATGCCAAGTTGAGATACCAAGCCCATTGCCGTTGCCAAAGACAGGATATGGAGCCCTCACAACGGGCAATTTGTCATGCGGGTCAAGCTATCGTTGATTCTGCCATTTTGGACAACAGCCTCAGCGAGGCGTGCCAGCATAATGTGGCAAATTCAGGATGAACCACAGATGAACTGTCTGTCAGATCATCACTTCCCTTCACGTCGTTGTGAAAAGACAAGGCTCAATGGCCGCAATTGGTTTGCAGTTATTGAACCGGAACGTCCACAAATGAAAACCCTCGCAAGTCGCCTTGCGAGGGTCGGTGCATGTGGTCAGAATATGAACGACGATTCAGGTTCAAGCGTCGCGACTTGAACTTTTATAGCCTTGAGGTGCCGTGTCGACGTTCTGGGTATCTGCAGGACATGCCGCAGAATTTTAAAGACGATAGAGAATCTGATCGGTCCAGAAGCGCTCCAGACGCTGAAGCGATTTGTTCAGAACCTGGAAATCTTCAGCTGAGACTCCGCCCAATTGCTCAATCGTGTTGATGTGGCGGTCATAAAGCTCACCAACGATTTGTCGTACCTCAACACCTTTATCAGATAGGGAAATCCGCACCGAGCGGCGATCCACCTTGGAGCGCTCGTGATTGACATATCCCATATCGACCAGTTTCTTGAGATTGTAGGAAACGTTGGAGCCTTGATAATAGCCACGGGACCGCAATTCACCCGCAGTTACTTCCGCATCACCAATATTGAACAGCAACAATGCCTGCACGCTGTTCACGTCGGTACGGCCACGACGTTCAAATTCGTCTTTGATAACGTCAAGAAGCCTGCGATGGAGGCGTTCAACCAGTCGAAGAGCATCCATATAAAGCGGTTTAACTTCCACTTCGCCTTCGGCTTGCTCGGCTGCATCCATTGCTTTTTGTGCTGTAATCATCCGTTTGAGCCTCGTTTTTTTAGACTTTATAGCTGGCGGTTTTACCGCTTCTTACCCAAACGTAGCTCTCTCCAAATAAAATCTGCTTAAACAACGCACTTAATAAAGACTTAAAAGGCAGAAAGTCGGCCTTTTCAGGGGCCGACTTTTAAGTGTGGTAAATAAGTGGTTAGAGAATAACAATAAATACGCAGTTCTATGGATCCAAGCCTTTACCAGGCCAAAGGTCAACCACGCAGCATCTTTATGATGCCAGAAAAGTCAACATTATCATGCCCTTCTTCGCAGAAGGCCTTGTAAAGGGTGCTGGCCTGAGCACCCAAAGGCGTGTTCGCGGCAACAGCGGCGGAGGCATCTTGGGCCAGATTGAGATCCTTGAGCATCATGCCTGCCGCAAAACCGGGCTGATAGTCACGATTGGCAGGCGACGTCTCGACTGGCCCCGGCACCGGGCAATAGGAGGTCAGAGACCAGCACTGACCGGAGGCTGTCGAGGAAATGTCGTAAAGCTTCTGATGATCAAGTCCGAGCTTCTCGGCCAAGGCGAAGGCTTCGCAAACCGAAATCATCTGAATGCCGAGCATCATATTGTTGCAGATCTTGGCCGCCTGCCCATTTCCCGGACCACCCGCATGAATGATGGTTTTGCCCATGATCTCAAGAAACGGTTTGGCAGCCTCAAAGGCCTCGTCAGGACCGCCGACCATGAAGGTCAGGGTGCCAGCGGCAGCGCCGCCTACCCCACCAGACACCGGTGCATCCACCATCTTCATGCCTGCCTTGGCAGCAGCCTCTGCAACGACACGGGCGGAGTCAACATCGATGGTCGAGCTGTCAATAAGGGTCGTGCCGGGTTTGACAGTGGACAGAATGCCATGCTCGCCAGAATAAACGGTGCGCACATGTTTGCCAGCAGGCAACATGGTGACGACCACATCGGCCTCTTTCACCGCTTCGGCGACGGAAACGGCAACAGTACCGCCTTGATCCTTGAGCCGTGCCAATGCGTCTTCGCTCAGATCATAACCGCACAATTGATGGCCGGCCGCCAACAGATTGGCCGCCATCGGCCCGCCCATATTCCCCAGACCGATGAATGCAACATTTGCCATGGTTTCCTCCCCCAGCAATATCTTATGTGTAGGAGCGGGCCGAATGTCTGGCTCGGCCCGCCTTTGTTTCAGGCCTCTTCGATTGGTCTTATGGCCTTAAAATAGATCCAGCCGCAGGCAACCGCCAACATCACCAAAGCGATGAAATGGCTGATCGAGATGACTTCCTGATAAGGCATGAATTTATCCATCATTAAAATCGAAGCAGTCTGCGCGGTGGTGCTAAGCACCCACATGACCACCCCCCAGAAGGTCAATTGCCAAACGCCGACCGAAGCAATCAGGAACGAACAGGCGAGCAGCACCCGCGCCCCGGCCTCCTGCCAGGGACCACGCACCAGCCCGCTTTCTCCCATGATTCCCAACATGTCGACCCAATAGAGAATCCCGGTCGCCATCAAAAACAGGCTGGCGATGCGTGCGGACACGGTAAACCAGAAGGGAAGTTGTTCACCCCAAATCTTGGGCGCTGGATCTGTCAGTTTCAGTGTCATTTTGTCTCGAATTCAAGGTCCGGCCCATCGAGTGGTTCGAAATGGGCCGCTATTTGGGATGGATCGACCGATTCAAGGTCTGCCGGATTCCACTTCGGAGCGCCATCTTTGTCAACAATCGTCGCGCGGACGCCCTCGTAAAAATCCTCATTCTCAAGTATGCGATGAACAATGCGATATTCCAACTGCATACAGCCTTCAAAATCGAGCTTTGCACCGCGCATCACCTGCTCGAAGGCAACATGGACGGAGGTGGGCGATTTTGAGCGGATCACCTGCAAGGTGGATTGGGCAAAATCGGACGGATCAGCCTCAAGGGCCGAGACAATTTCGGACACGCTATCGCCTGCAAAGGCGGTGTTGATGGTCGCGATTTCCGCATCGGACAATTCTGACGGCACTGGCTCGGCCAAATCAGACAGCACCGCGTCAATGGTCTCGCCTGCGGCCACGCGCTCAATGATGGAAGGGTGTTTTTCCGCTGCCACAGCATGCGTGACCAGACCAAGATCCAGACAAGCACCCTGCTTCAGACGCCCGCCGGACATCGCGCAATAGGTGCCGGATTTGCCCTTCATGCGGGGCAGCAAATAGCTGCCGCCAACATCTGGGAAGAAGCCAATACCAACTTCCGGCATGGCAAAACGGATGCCTTCGCCGGCAACCCGATATTGGCCATGCATCGAAAGGCCGACACCACCGCCCATGACAATGCCATCAATCAGAGACAGATAGGGCTTTGGATAGCGATGGATTTTCTGATTGAGACGATATTCCGAATAGAAAAATTCAAAAAGCGGATTGCCCTTTCTTTCCCACATATGGCGGATGTCGCCACCTGCGCAGAAGGCTTTGTCGCTGGCAGAGGTCAGAATGACCGCCTGGATGCTGTCATCATCACGCCAAGCGTCAAGCTGGTCTGACAGTTGCAAGACCATGTCATGGGAAAGTGCGTTGAGCGCTTTGACGCGGTTGAGGGTAACCAGTCCGACAACACCGCGTTGCTCAAACAGAATATCGTTCATTGGCCGATGGCCTCCAGATCTTGATGAGAAGAAAGGGGGAGAAAAGAGCGTATCCGAAAACACGCCCCCTTGGCCTATCAACTTGTCAGTCTCTGAGCAAGTCGCGGGAAATGATTACGCGCATAACTTCATTGGTGCCTTCCAGGATCTGATGGACCCGAACGTCGCGGAAAAAGCGCTCAATCGGATAATCGCGCAAGTAACCGTAGCCGCCATGCAATTGCAGCGCCTGATTGACCACGTTAAAGCCAATGTCGGTCGCCAGTCGCTTGGCCATGGCAGCCTGCTTGGTGGCTTCAGGGGTTTTGGCATCGACTGAAACAGCAGCGCGATGGAGCATCAGGCGGGCGCTTTCCAGTTCGGTTGCCATATCGGCAATACGGAATTGCAGCGCCTGAAAATCGGCAATCGGACGGCCAAACTGCTTGCGCTCTTTCATATAAGTGACGGCACGATCAAGGCAGAATTGCGCCCCGCCGAGCGAACAGGCTCCGATATTGAGTCGCCCACCATCAAGGCCGGACATGGCAATGGAAAAGCCCTGCCCCTCTGCGCCGATCAGATTGTCGACGGGCACGCGGCAATTTTCAAAAATGACTTCTGCCGTCGGCTGGCTCTTCCAACCAAGTTTCTGTTCCTGCGCGCCAAAGGACAGGCCGGGTGTATCCTTTTCAACGGCGATGCAGCTGATGCCTTTTGGCCCCTCCTCGCCGGTGCGAACCATCACCAGATAAATGTCTGCGGCTCCACCACCGGAAATGAAGGCCTTGGAGCCATTGAGCACATAATGGTCGCCGTCTTTTTCCGCCTTGGTGCGCAGGGATGCCGCATCTGACCCGGAATTGGGCTCGGTCAAACAGTAGGCACCAAACATGTCCATACTGCACATGGAAGGCAGCCAGCGCTGGCGCTGGTCTTCGCTGCCATAGGTGTCGATCATCCATGCTGTCATGTTGTGGATGGAGATATAGGCCGCGGTGGAGGTGCAGCCTTTCGATAATTCTTCGAAAATGATCGCCGCATCCAAACGGCTGAGGCCCGAGCCGCCGACATCGTCACGCACATAGATGGCGCCAAAGCCCAGAGCGGCCGCTTCGCGCAGCTTATCGACGGGGAAGATCGATTTCTCATCCCACTCGGCCGCATGGGGTTCGAGTTCATTTTGCGCGAAGTCCATCGCCATTTGCTGAAATGCGAGTTGCTCTTCTGACAGTGCAAAGTCCATTGCGTTCCTCCCCGGTCACTTTTCGACCTCGTATTGTTCCCTATGCTCTGTCACAGATGGTGACACGGGTCAACGCAATTTCGCAAAATCTGACTGATCATAAACCTTCTTACTAGATGTAATATCTATGAAATTATCATCTACAATGTCGTTTACGTAAATGTCTATTGCCAAGGATTACCAATTGGTCAGTTTTCTGCCAGCGGAAATATGATAAGCATGACAACAACAACCGGCATGGTCGCCTCAGACCTGGACCAGGGTTGACTTGAGAAAAGAAAGACTGATCAACGGGACCAACCATCATGAGCAGATCCAGCAAGAGCAATGTGGACAATTTTGGCGCGCCGCATATCGATATCAGTGCAATTACCGGCGGCCGCCGGATGCGCCGCAACCGCAAGAGCGATTGGTCGCGACGGCTTGTGCAAGAGAATGCTCTGACGGTGAATGACCTGATCTGGCCGATTTTCGTGGTTGATGGCGACAATATGCGCCAGTCGGTCACCTCAATGCCGGGCGTTGACCGGCTTTCGGTCGACAATGCCGTGCGAGCGGCAGAACACGCCGCCAAGCTCGGCATTCCGGTATTGGCCCTCTTCCCCTATACCAACCCGGATTTGCGGGATGACACTGGGTCAGAAGCGCTCAACGAAAACAACCTGACTTGCCGGGCCCTGCGTGCAATCAAAAAGGAAGTGCCGGAAATCGGCCTGATGACCGATATCGCGCTTGATCCCTATACCAGCCATGGCCATGACGGGCTGATGGAAGACGGGGTGATCGTCAATGATGCGACGGTGCAGCAATTGTGTGAGCAGGCTCTGGTGCAGGCAGATGCCGGTGCTGACATTATCGGCCCGTCGGACATGATGGATGGTCGCATTGGTGCCATCCGGTCAAGCCTTGACGCCAACAGCTATCAGGATGTGCAGATCATGGCCTATACGGCCAAATATGCTTCGGCCTTTTACGGCCCATTCCGCGAGGCTGTCGGTGCCAATGCGACCCTGAAGGGCGACAAGAAAACCTATCAGATGGATCCATCCAATGGCAGCGAATCCCTGCTGGAAGCAGAGCTGGATATTCAGGAAGGCGCGGACATGATCATGGTCAAGCCGGGCATGCCGTATCTGGACATTGTCTATCGGCTGAAATCGTCCTTCTCGCTGCCGACCTTTGCCTATCAGGTGTCTGGTGAATATGCGATGATCTGTGCGGCGGGACAGAATGGCTGGCTTGATCAGGATCGCGCCATGTGGGAGAGCCTGTTGGCCTTCAAACGGGCGGGCGCTGACGGCATTCTGACCTATTTCGCACTGCAGGTGGCCGAAGCCCTTGCGAACCAGTCATAACGCCATTCAGTCCCCAATTCCAAATCCATCGTCCAAAGTCTCAACGGCTCTAAGACAGGATCTTGTACATGTAGGTGGTCGAATCCAGTCGATCGGAATCAGTTGCCCGGGCAAAGTTCGGAATCCGGCCTGCAATGTTGTAATTGAGCATGATATAGAGCGGCTCAGCCTGATCCCCTGATCTGGTATCAAGGGTGATCAGGCTTTTTCGCAATGTGCGGGCTTCGCGTTCTAGCATTTCCATCAGCAAAGTAGCGATACCGCGTTTGCGGTAATCGGGATGGACCAGCAATTTGGCCACTTCACCGCGATGAGCCTGATTGGGGGGCATGGCGATCTGCAACTGAACCGTTCCGACGATTGTCTCACCGCTCCGGGCGACCATCAGAAGGGTGCCTCCATCCCGCACCGACGCGAAGACCTTGTCTTGCCAGAAGGCGCGGGCATCATCCGCGTCGAACGGTTCGATGAAGCTGACGCTGGCTCCGTTCCTGACACAGGCGTGAAGGATCTCTGTCAAATCCGGCAGGGCCGCATCCAGATCGGTGCTGGCCAGTGTCTCAAAGCGCATGTCCGTCATCTATTCTCTCCCCCAAACAGGGCTCGTTTCATTTTGGCTAGCCTTTGCTGATACAGGTTTGATGATTTCACCTCAAGCCCGAAGCCCTCACCGGGATGATCTTTTTGCAACCAATCATCACAGCATCCCTCGACCAACTGCTTCAAATGGCCAGTCTTTGCCGCCATATGTCTTCAGAGCATTTGAATGTGATGGTGCAATAGGGCATTGTCGAGAGATCACTCCAACCTAGATTGAAAAGAAATCCATGTCTCAGTCCCTGTCTGATTTGCGTCCTAGCCTGTCCGATATCGAAGATGCTGCTGAAAAAATTGCAGATTCCGTGCTCCGCACCCCTATCCTGCCAGCGCATATTCTATCGCAGATTTTCGGGGCCGAGATTTTCGTCAAATATGACAATATGCAGATCACCAATGCCTTCAAGGAACGCGGCGCGCTGAACAAGCTGTTGTCACTGACTGACGAGCAAAAAAATGCCGGCGTGATCGCCATGTCTGCAGGCAACCACGCGCAAGCTGTGGCGCTGCATGCAACGCGCCTTGGCATCCCTTCAACCATCGTGATGCCGGAATTCACCCCCTTCGTCAAAGTGGCAGCCACCAAGGCCTATGGGGCGACGGTCATTCTGGAAGGCGAAACCGTGGCCGAAGCGGGTGTTGCGGCCATGCGGATGGCCGAGGAAAGCGGCGCGACCTTTGTTCACCCCTATGACGACCCTTATGTGATTGCCGGTCAGGGCACTGTGGCGCTTGAAATGCTGGCCGATGTGCCCAATCTTGATTGCCTTGTTGTGCCGATTGGTGGTGGTGGGCTGATTTCCGGCATGGCGACCGCCGCCAAGGCGATCAAGCCCGACATCGAAATCATTGGTGTTGAAACCGAGCTTTACCCGACCATGTATAACGAGCTCAACAACACAGAGATGACTTGCGGTGGGCAATCACTGGCCGAAGGCATTGCGGTGAAGAAGGCTGGTCGGCTTCCTGCCCTGATTGCTTCGGATCTGGTGTCTGACATCATTCTGGTGTCCGAAGGCCAGATCGAGCAGGCGATCAATGCCTATGCGACTCATTTGAAAACCATGGCCGAGGGAGCTGGCGCGGCTGGTCTGGCGGCAGTCATTGCCAAACCGGAACGGTTCAAAGGCAAGCGGGTCGGGCTGGTCCTTTGTGGTGGCAATATCGATCCACGGCTGCTGTCGTCGATCATTGTGCGGCAGCTGGGGCGCAAGCAGCAGATTGTCGGCCTTCGGATCACCATTCCCGATCGTCCGGGCGTCTTGGGGGAAATCTCCACCGTCATCGGCGATCTGGGTGGTAACGTGCTGGAGGTGGACCACCACCGCACCTTCCTCAATGTGCCGGTCAAGGGCGCATCAATCGACATTACAATTGAGACTCGCGACGCGTCACATGCACAGGAAATCATTCGGGGAATCGAAGCCAAAGGCCATTCGGTCGAGCATTTGAATGCGCCTCAGGCATAACGCCCCTCTTCCAGCTCTGTGCGGAACAATTTTCCACAGCTAGTTGATTTTTCAACAGGCAGATATAATGTTATAGGTAATTAACTACTTATTTCCATTTCTGTGCGAATCTCATATTATGACAAGATCTCCCTGAAGATGGTGTCATCGTTCCGCGAAGATGAAGAGTTCAGATCTGGTTTCTCCTCCCAACCATGTCTGATGGCTGCAAGCCAAAACTAGAAAACCAGCTTTGCAAAAACCTGGCGCTTCGAAGATTTCGGAGCGCCTCTTTTTTCGAGCATTTGAGTATTTCAGGCGATCAAACGCCGAAATATGCGTAAATTTGCCCATCTTTCCTTGAAAATCGGACCTTGCGTACAAATGTCTAGTGCGTGAACCATGACACCGTAGGGTTCGTGGTGTTCATATTGACCCGTATTGGAAGGATTGTTTTTCAGATGAACCAAGCCGAAATGGCTCATGGCGATACGTCCGGAAAGACCCACGCTTTTGACCCGCAAACACATCCCGCCTTGTTTGACGGCGTGTTGTCGCGCCGCTTTCTCGCCTTTCTTTTCGATGCCGTGATGATCGTTGCGTTAATGGCCGTGATGTCAGTTGTGATCTTTGTGTTAGGGGTTTTGACCTTGAGCCTGGGTTGGGCGCTCTATGCAATCCTGTTTCCATTGGCCGCTCTTTCCTATACCGCACTGACCCTTGGTGGTCCCAAAGCTGCCACGCCGGGTATGCGCATGATGGGGTTGGAAATGCGCCTGTGGTACGGAGCCAAACCCTATGGTCTGTTGGCCATGACCCACGCCATTCTCTTCTGGGTTGGCAATACGATCCTGACCCCATTCATCATTTTGGTGGGGCTCTTTTCCCGCCGCAGCCAGTTGCTGCATGATATGGTGCTGGGTACGATGGTCATGGATAGAGATGCGCTTCATACGCTGGAGCGTACAAACAAATACTAGGCTTTCCTGCAACTAAGCGCCAAACAAAGTGCCCGCATTCGTGCGGGCATTTGTGTTTTCTGGCAGATATGCGCATTTCTCGCCAATCTGCATACCACACCGCTTCACCACTACAACTTTAGATATTTGCCTATTCAGCCGATCCTGTGTATTTGCTGACCAACCGCTGATCATATTTTTGCCTTGGCGGGATCAGTTGGCTGGACTATGTTTAACTGCCTTTCCAATATTTAACTGCCTTTTCAATGACCCAAGGACTTGCCGCTTGTTTCAACTGACTGTCGAAATGCAGATGTGGCTGACCTTTGCGGTCATCGCCGTCACGATCGTCTCTTATAGTCTTGAGAATGTCGCGATTGAGATCACGGCGCTTGGCTCGCTTCTGGCCTTGATGCTGATCTTTGTCGGCGTGCCAACCGCCGACTCTGCCGCGGGGCTGGTGTCGCTGGATGAGCTGCTGTCCGGCTTTGCCAATCCGGCCCTGATGACGGTACTGGCCTTGTTGATCATCGGTCAGGCCCTGTTCCAGACCGATGCCCTCGACGCGCCTGCCCAAATGATCACCAGATTGGCGAAAAAATATCGCTATATGGCCTTCATTGGTGTCTATGTGGCGGTGTCCTTCATTTCCGCTTTCATCAACAACACCCCTGTTGTGGTGATGTTTCTGCCGATCATGACGGTTGTCGCAGCCAATTTGCGCTTTTCTGCCTCCAAGGTCTTGATGCCTCTGTCCTTTGTGTCGATTCTTGGCGGCATGACGACGATCATCGGCTCCTCAACCAACCTTCTGGTCGCGGAAGCTGCTCGCAAAAGCGGGTCACTCGACCTGCAATTTTTTGACTTCACCATCATCGGTCTCCTGATCACAAGTCCGGGCGCCTTCTATGCGATGATGATCTTGCCGCGCATTCTGAAAAAGCGCGAGACAATGACCGACCAGCTCAGCCAGACCACCGGCAAACAATTCATCGCCCAGATCCCGATTTCACACGGTGACCGACTGGTCGGTCACAAAGCGGTGGCAGGGATGTTCCCGGCACTGAAGGATATGACCGTGCGGCTGGTTCAGCGCGGCGAAACGCCCTATCTGCCCCCCTTTGACAATGTGACCCTGCGGGTTGGCGATACGGTGGTGGTTGCCGCCACACGTCAGGCGCTGACGCGTGCGCTGAAGGGCGGCCACAATGTTGCGACCGAAGGATCGGAAGAGGATAGCGGCCCTCAACCCTACAAATCCGACTTCACGCTGGCCGAGGTGATTGTCCCCCCTGCCTCACGCATGACAGGTCAGACGCTTGAACAGTCGGGCATGCGTTCCAAGACCAATTGTATTGCCATGGGCGTTCAGCGTCGCTCGCGGATGCCAAGGATGGCCATGAGTGACATTCGCCTTGAAGCGGGCGACGTGCTGCTGGTTGGTGGGCCACGCGACGATGTGGAAGCCTTGCGGCTCAACAAGGACCTGCTGCTGATCGAACTATCGACCACCGAAGTCCCCCAGCGGCGCTATGCCGCGCGTGCCCTTCTGATTTTCGTTCTGACCGCATTGGCCGCGTCCAGTGGTCTGATGCCGATTGCAACCGCAGCACTTGGTGGGGCCTTCCTGATGATCATCGGCAAGTGCCTCAACTTGCGGCAAGCGGTCCGTGCACTCGACAGCCGGATCTTCATGCTGGTCGGGGCGTCATTGGCCAGTGCCATGGCTTTACAGGAAACCGGAGGCGCGCAATATGTCGCCAATGCGGTGGTGGATGCCATGCAGGGTCAACCGACGCCAGTGCTTTTGTCCGGGCTGTTTTTGCTGATTGCGCTGCTCACCAACATCCTGTCGAACAATGCAACCGCGGTGCTGTTCGCTCCCATTGCCATTGCCATTGCCAATCAGACGGGACTGCCGGTCGAGCCTTTTGTCATCTGCGTGATCTTTGCGGCCAACTGCTCCTTTGCCACGCCGATCGGCTATCAAACCAACCTGCTGGTGATGGGTCCGGGCACTATCGGTTTGCGGACTTTCTGATTGGCGGGGTGCCGTTGATGCTGATTATCTGGCTCAGTTTCAGCGTCATTGCACCTTGGTATTACGGACTATAGCAACCAGCATTCTATGGCCTGCGAGGACTTTTCAATTTCAGACAAACGTGGTTTGATAATGGTTGACGATGTTCTGAAAGGCTTCCATGACAAGGCACCTGATCGACCAACCACAATTCTATCTAACGGCCCCACAGGCCTGCCCTTATCTTGAGGGTGAGCATGAGCGTAAGATCTTTACCTATCTGGTGGGAGACGATGCTCCGCATTTGAATGATCTATTGAGTGTCGGAGGGTTTCGCCGCAGTCAGACCATTGCCTATCGTCCAGCCTGTGAAGGCTGTCAGGCCTGTCTGTCGGTGCGGGTGGTCGTGCCACAATTCCGCTTTTCTCGTAACCAGACACGCATCCTCAAACGCAACAGAGACCTGATCGGCACCATCAAGCCAGCAGAAGCGACGTCCGAGCAATATGCCCTGTTCCAGCGCTATCTGCAGTCGCGCCATGGCGACGGCGGCATGGTGGACATGGCGATGAAGGATTATGCTGCAATGGTGGAAGAAACCCATATCGACACCTTCCTCATAGAATA
>CAXXSO010000041.1:0-21481 GCA_963676965.2 uncultured Cohaesibacter sp. | reverse complement strand
GAATATAGTACTTTCTAGTGTTTCTGTAAATAGAAACAGTGATTATTTATTTTATTTTTACATTAATTAAAAGTATTCATACCCTAAAAAGAATCTAAATCTATATGTTTAAAAAAGATGTAAAATTTATAAAAGAAAAACATTAAGAAAAAAAATACCCACTTATAAGAAGTGGGTATGAATTATGATAAATAATATCAACATATCTATATTTGGAGAGGCTTATATTTAATAATCAAAATCATCATCATCGCCATAAAATAGATCGTCGTCGTCATCGTCGTCATCATCATCTTCATCATCAATTATTTCTGTCTCATCATCGTCATCAAGAAAATAATCTTCGATGTCGTCATCTTCATCTTCATCTTCAAATGCGTCATACTCGTCGTCTTCTCGATATTCATCTGGATTGAAGTAATCTTCAATTTCATCAGACCCATCAACTTCTACATCACCATCTTCTAGTAATTCATCGTCATAATCATCATTATGTGTGTTTTTCATCTTAACTCCTTCCCAAAATATAGAAATGATCTATACACACATTAAGATGGAAGAATTGAGTTGTCAATTAGATTTGCTCAACCTTTTAACACATTTTTCACTATTATCTCTCTAGATTGTTCTCTTGCAACTAACGACCTGCCTTGGTATAGTTTTTCTACATTGGAGAGACGAAGAAAGTGAAAAATAAAGTTGTTGCTGTTCCTATGGGGGATCCATCAGGTATTGGTCCTGAAATTGTGATTAAAGCATTGTTGAGTGATTCTCTTGATAATAGGACAATCGTAGTTGTTGGAGATGAGTCTGTATTTACAAAATTTTGTACTACCTTTTCATTGCCTTCACCGTTTGAGATTATTGTTACCTCAGATGAAGCGTTAAAAGGGGCTTTAGAGTCAGGTAAGTCAAAAATTCTTTACCATCTACCTTTGATTGATATTACGAAATTCCGTTATAAAGAGATTAATGGGATGAGTGGTAATGCTGCATATAAATCAATTGAGAAGTGTGTCGATCTTGCTAGCATTTCTTTGATTGATGCCCTTGCAACAACCTCTATCCATAAAGAGGCCTTAAAAGCAGCAAATATAAAAGCTATAGGTCATACTGAAATTCTTGGAGATCTTACAAATTCTTTACATCCTGTGACTATGTTTGAGACTCTTGGTCTTCATATATTCTTTATGACTCGACATTTATCCTTAAGAGATGCATGTGATGCTGTTACCTTTGATAGAGTCTATGAGTTTATCCATTTAGTGAATGATATTACTACTGGAAATGGATTTGATTCCAACACACCACTTGCGATTGCTGCATTAAACCCTCATGGGGGAGAACATGGACTGTTTGGAACAGAGGAGATGGATGAGATTGTCCCTGCAGTGAAAAAGTGTCAGCAAGAGGGCATTAATATTGTGGGACCTATTGGGGCCGACTCAGTATTCCATTTAGGGAAGATTGGGCGTTTTAAAGCAGTACTCTCTTTGTACCATGACCAAGGTCATATTGCGGCAAAGACGTTAGATTTTGAGAAAACAATTAGTGTAACATGGAATCTCCCTTTTATAAGAACGAGTGTAGATCATGGTACCGCCTTTGATATAGCAGGTGAAAATAGGGCGAGTGAAGTGAGTATGATTGAGGCAATAGATGTTGCTTTTCGTTATCTTGGATAGATTAGGTAGATGAGGAGATGAATTAGATGAAAAAATATTCTGTATTATTAGTGTTATTAGTTGTGGGACTTTTGACTTTTGTTTCGTGTTCAACCACGGTAAGTTCCCAATATATGGTCCCCTCGAAGATTGATATGAGCAATTACAAAAATTTAGCAATTGCTACCGTTTCATCATATCCGTTTCGCCCTTTTGAATTGCCAAATCCTGTTGTTCGAGATTTAAGTGGAACCTCCCCTGTGCGGGTCTACTCTGGTTTTACTGTAAATACAGAGCGTGCGATGAGTGAAGCACTTACCAAAACAATTGTACGAGAGGCCTATGATAGTGATTACTTCACTATCTTAACTCCCTCCGTTACTGATGCTTTCGTTAACCGCCCCTATATGTTGTATGAGCAGGGATATGAGGCCCTATTGACGGTGTATACATCCGATGTTGAGGTAGAAGAGTTTATCTATGCAAAAGAGAAAGAGGTTGTAATTCCAAATGAAAACCCAGCTTTAGAGCCTAAAGTTGTCACTCAATTATTTCACTATCTAGAACAGAGTGTAACTATTGAGTTTACCTATGATCTTAAAGATACAAAAACTGGAGCTCTTTTAGATACCGACTCGTATCGGGAGAAGAGAACTCAAACAACTCAATTAACCTTCAATGGCGATTCAGTTATATTTGCTCCACAACTTACTTCTACTTTTAATTCAATTGCATCAAAATTTGGGTCTTCAATCATAGATGATTATGTCCCCCATTTAGTGTATCGAAGTTTCTCATTGATGAAAAATAGCCCAAAAAACAGGACAGCAGAGAAGGGCTATCAAGAGGTGAAAGATGGGAATCTTGTAAATGCCTTAACTATTTTTGAAAAAGAGTGGGAAAAGACGAAAGCATATCCCATCAGTCTACAATGCAGCATTAATACATGAGGCGTTAGGTGATAGAGACGATGGCATCAAATTATTAAAGGATGCCTACAAGAAAACTGGGAACACAAAAATCAATGCACTACTTACATCGATGCAAGAGCGTTACGATTTAACTAAAGAAGCTGAAGAACAACTATAAATAAGGAGAATGCCTATGCACCTTCATCCTCTCTTAATAACCTATACTGGAAATGGTAAAGGAAAGACGACTGCGGCCCTTGGGATTCTATTTAGGTCTCTAGGGTATAATAAAAAATGCGCTGTAATACAATTCATTAAAAGTGATGATCTGGTCACAGGAGAGAGAAAACTCGCACAACAACTAGATGTACTTTGGGAAAACCATGGAGTTGGTTTTACCTGGAAGAATGATAAGGCAAGTAATATCGCTGCAAGTGTTGAAGGATTTGAGAGATTTAAGGCACTCATCGCGAGTGGTGAGTATGATTTAATCATTCTCGATGAATTCACCTATCCCCTCTCTCTCGGATTTTTGGATGAGAAAGAGGTGATTTCTTATTTTGAAAAGATAAAAAAAGATGCGAATCGCCCCCATATTGTCATCACTGGAAGAGCAGCCTCTCCCTCTTTACTTGAAATGAGTGACCTCGTAAGTGAAATAGTCGAGGTTAAAACACCCTATGAAGAAGAATATAGGGCCCCAAATGATGATTGAGTACTAATTATTGCCTAATAATTGTTATTGATTGAAAAAAAACTGTACCAAAGACTATAAACAGGGTATAATCACTCTAAAGGATTACTCATGGGATTTGTTGAATGTCACACACATTTATTACCGTTTGTTGATGATGGGGTAAAAAACGAAGGAACAGGCAGTTAGAGTCTTAACGGCTTATAAAGAGGCTGGTTTCTCGACCGTTGTAACCACTCCCCATTTATACAACCCTCAAGTAGCAACTCAAGTTGATAACATTAGAGCTATGTATCAATGGCTGCAACGAGAAGGGGAGAAGATCGGTATTGATTTAGTTCTAGGAAGCGAAACCTTTGTTGGAAGTGCTTCTCACCCGAGGAATATCCCTTTTTTAGGGGATTTCGTTTTAGTGGAGGTTGATACATCAGTTGAGCCTTTATATTTACTCAATTATGCCTATTCACTAATTAAAAGTGGGAATTTTGTAATCCTTGCCCATATTGAACGCTACAATTGGTTCAGTGAAAGTTCGATTGTCGTTAAGAGACTTATTGAGATGGGTGTTTTCTTTCAAAGCAATTGCGAAGCGGTGCTATCGGGGAAAGTTGATAACTATCTTGAGAAACAGATGATCGATATTATTGCAGGTGATAATCATGGAGATGATACCTTACCTGCTCAACTTGCTAAAGCGCTACAAAGCCATCCAAAGGTGTTGCAGCGAATGGATAGATTATTTGAAACTGTAAAAGTTTTATAAGGGGGAATATGTATGTTATTGGACATGACAATATCCAATTATCGTTCAGTACAAACTCCACAAACGATCTCTTTTGAGGCGATTAAAGATAATCGGCTCTCAATTGATAAAGTTGTTGAGGTGAGTGATAAGCTGAATGTAATAAAATCTTGTGCGATTATTGGGCCTAACGGAGCTGGTAAAAGTACTTTCGTGAGAGCCCTTGAGGCACTGAAGGCAATCGTAACTGCAGATGAAAGTATGCCCTGTCCTGTGCAATTACTAGCAGGAACCTCATTTGCCTATTCTGATGAGAAGAATGGCCCTTCACAGATGATTATCAATGTGATTATGGGCTATGACGAGGAGACAGGTCAGCCACTTACAGGTAAATATACCTTAGTTGCAACCAGAGATACTATCTTTGAAGAATCCTACCATATGTACGTTGGCCGATCTCGAAAATTAATGTTTGAGCGTAAACTCATTGAAGATGAAGAGAGTACCGAAATTAAGTACAAGTATCGCTGGGGAAAGATGTTTAGGGGTGAGAAAAAAAGACTCGTTAAAAAAATTCTTCCAGGTCAAACCTATCTAGCTGCTGCTGCAAGGAAAGAATCTTTAACATTAACACCTCTCTACAATTGGTTTATGAATGATCTGATGATTCTTCCTTTTGGACTATCATCTTCTAGTGAGAAACAAATTGTTGAACAGTTAAAACTACATCCTGAATGGATTACTCAATTGATCAATTTCCTTTGGTCGATTGATATCACAGATATTCGAGATGTTCGTATCCAAGATGACCGTCTTATTTATGTTCATACAAACGTTTCTCAACACTATGCATCATACTTTAACAATGAATCACTCTCTCTTAGGAGATTGACCACAATCGCTATGGCGATGTTTTGAAAGTTTTGTTAATCCAAAATTACTCGTTATGGATGATTTTGGTATGCTTCTTCATCCCGATGCGTTAGAACATCTCGTTAACGTTTTTGAAGCTTCAAATAAGATAGGTAGCCAGATGCTCGTTGTAGATTGTAATCCTGGTTTACTTAAAGATGGAGTTTTACGCCGAGATGCAGTTTGGTTCGCTCAAAAAAATAGCGTATCTGCTACCGAGTATTATTCATTAGCTAATTTCAAATTCTCGATGAGCAAAAAGAACTTAACTCGACAAATGTACTTAAATGGTTCTTTTGGAGCACTTCCAATTACAAGCGAATTCACATTTGTGGAGAAGGAAAAGGAGGCGTAACATGAGACGTAAAAAGATAAACGAGGCTCCTCGTAAAACATTGCTGATTGTAACTTCTACAGAATCTGAATCACTCTATTTCTCCCAAATGAGAAAAGATTGTCGATATACTAACTTAAGTGTATTGTGGGCACAAGATGCTAATAATTTAGAAGATATTATTAAGTTTGCAGCTAAAGAGAGAATTAGAGGACATTTTGATAGTGTGTGGTGTACCCTAAGTTTTCAAAAATTGGGTATTACTGGACAACATATCAAAGAGTATCAAGAGTTTGCAGATAAGAAAAAAGTGCATCTCGCTTGGAATAACCCCGACATCTCTTTGTGGTATCTATTACACTTACAAGCACCAAGAATGCCCATTAGTGATACACAGGTGATTGAATCAAGTTTAAAAGGGATTTTTCCACAATTCTCATGTGAACCTGAATACCTATTGGATAAAGGGGCAAACTTGCATCTAAAACTATTTAATGCAAAAGCCCAGGCAGTTGTTAATGCCTCTTCCTATAATAAACTAGTGAAAGATCGAATGGACAATTTCGAGCCTGTTCATATGACAAAGCTTCTCAACGATATTGCCACCTATTGTGGTAATGCCGATATGAGTCATAATCAGAAGCTTATTGGAATGAAAAACAACTAATTATGATAGCACAAGGACTTACCTTATTATTATATGTGTTTGCCTTTGCTACTGGGTGTATGGCACTGGTCCTCTCTGTAGTTTTTCACATTCGTGAGAACTACGATTGGACCAAGTATTTTATTATTTTTGTCTCTTCATTGCTGATAATTATTGTATTACAAGTGTTTGTCGTATTCATCCATATTTTTGCTAGTGATTTTATTCAACTTGTATTCACCTATATTATCACTCCTGTCATTATTGCAAATGTAACGTTCCTCATAGTTTTTATCCCATATTTTACAACGTGGATTATCGGGCATCCCTTCAAAATGCCATACACACTTATTTTTTACACATTAAGTGGCTCTTTCTTAGCATTAAGCATCCTCTCCCTCATATTTGTGAATACAACGCTATTTTCTACCTTAAGTAGTGGGATCTTCATATTGTCCCTCTTTTTCTCTATAGGGATAATCTTAAAGAATCTTAAGAATATTGCATCACCGAATGTTCGTCTTATTTGCAAAGTGATTATAATACTTAGCTTTGCGATGGTCCCTTTAGTTGTCCTCTCCCTAATTTTTCCAGCCATTAGCAATTTCATGTACCCAACATATTTTATCTCCTTTAGCATCACCATTATGGTGTTTCTCTTTATCTATTTTCATCAGATGCCACATAAAAAGGTTGGAGAGCTCACCTTTGAGATGATGCAAAAGTGGAGAATCACAGAGAGGGAGTATTCTGTAGTTACCCTCATCAAGAAGGGGTATACAAATAAAGAGATTGCCCAGTCCCTCTCAATTTCGGCAAACACCGTCAATAACCACATTGCAAATATTTATTCTAAAACACACGTGAGAAGTCGAATCGACCTATTGAATCTATTAAATGAGGAGCAATAGTGATGAATCACACAGTTAGAAAATGTGCACAACCCATTTCGTTAATCCATGAACCTCAATCACACTATGCAGTAATTGGATTTCATGGATTTAGTGGCTACCCAGGAGAATTAGCTTTAATTGCTAAATTACTCTATGAATCTGGGTATGATGTGTATGTCCCTCGCTACCCAGGTCATGGAACCGATGGAGAAGATTTTTCAAATACAAACTCCCAGATGTGGGTAGAAGAGGCTTTACGCTCTTATGAACTTATTAATGGGAAGTATAAGAGTATAAGTGTAATTGGCCACTCAATGGGTGGATTAATTGCACTTAAGGTAGCTTCACTTTATAAAGTTAAATCGATTGTATTATATGCACCGGCACTTCTCATGAAGAAAAAAATTCCAGTTAATACACTCTCCTTTTTATCCCTATTTTCAAAGAGAAAATCTATTGCATGGAAAAGTGATCCTAGATTTCCTTTCTTTGACGAGAGAGACGATGATGATGATGCATTTTTAGGAAAGGAATATTGGTCATTTTTATACTACAAACAATTAATTGAATTAGAAAAACTTAGAAAAGAGGTTCTCCAATTACTTGATACAATTGATTCTCCCACACTTGTATTTACGGGTGGAGAGGATCTTACAGTAGATAAGAGGGTGGGTGAACTTGTTACTCAAAGCATGAAGGGGAGAGAGAATAGGTGGATTCATCTTCAAAATGCAACACACCTAATCCCCTACGATAAAGATGAGACCTCACGCGAATTTGCAATGAGCGAATCTATCATTTTTCTTACTCCTTAGAGTAAGGGTTGTTGCTAATTTTACAAATTTGCGTTAAAACGTAACAACATACATTATTGGAAAATCATACGCTCTAGGTGGTATTTTATGGAAGTTCGCGTTCGTTACGCTCCATCCCCAACTGGTAATCAGCATATTGGTGGAGTTCGCACAGCATTATTTAATTATTTTTTTGCACGTGCCCAAAAGGGTACATTCGTTTTGCGCATTGAAGATACAGACCAAGGTCGTTCAAGCGCTGAATCAATACAAGATCTATATGATACCCTTTCATGGCTTGGTATCGATTGGGATGAAGGCCCTGAAAAAGGTGGACCCTATGGCCCCTATATTCAAAGCGAACGTAATGAACTCTATCAACAATATGCAAACACTCTCGTTGAACAAGGGAAAGCTTATCGTTGTTATTGCACCTCAGAACGCCTCGATGCATTAAGAGAGGAGCAAGTCGCCTCAAAAAGCAAAGTACAAGGGTATGACCGACATTGTAGTAATCTCTCTGCCTCTCAAATTGATGAGTATGAAAAAGAGGGGAGAAGTTATGTTATTCGTCTAAAAGTTCCAACTGAAGGGAAGACAACTTTCCATGATGTTCTTATGGGCGACATTTCACGAAAAAATAAAGATGTAAGTCCAGATCCTATCTTATTGAAAAGCGATGGATTCCCTACCTACCATCTAGCTAATGTAATTGATGACCACTTGATGCATATTACCCATATCATGAGAGCTCAAGAGTGGATACCCTCTGGACCTCTTCATATTCTCTTATATGAAGCTTTTGGTTGGGAACCTCCAATGTATTGTCACCTTCCTATGGTAATGGGAAAGGATGGACAGAAATTGAGTAAACGACACGGATCAACTGCAGTAAGGGATTTTAAAGAGAAAGGATATTTACCTGAAGCATTGATGAACTATGTCTCCATGGTTGGATGGTCTTATGATGATAAAAGAGAATTCTTCACAAAAGATGAATTGTGTTCTCTCTTCTCTTTAGAAAAGATCAATAAAGCTCCTGGAATTTTTGATTATAAGAAATTAGATTGGTATAATGGGATGTACATACGTGAGAAGAGTGATGAAGAACTTGCTACACTCTTGCTCCCTTATATGAAAGAGGCCTCCTTTATCTCAGATGAAGTTTCCTCAGAGGAATATTCGAGGTTTTTATCGCTGATCCCTCTTGTTAAAGAGCGCCTAAAGGTCCTCTCTGATGTAGTTGAGATGGTTCGCTTCTTGTACCAGGAGATCGAGGTAGAAGATGCAAATCTTTTCAATCCTAAAAAGCAGACTCTTGAACAAACTCTTGCAGCAATTACAAAAGCTTACACCCTCATGGTAGAACATAAAGATGAACCTGATGAAAAAATTGAAGAATATTTAAGTGAAGCTGCCAAGGAATTAGAATTAAAAGTTAATGGTATTTTCATGCCAATTAGGGTCGCCGTTACAGGCTCACCTGTCTCTCCTCCACTATTTGATTCAATTAGAGTATTGGGGTACGATAAGGCATTACAAAGAATCGAAAACGCAATTAAAGTGATAGAAAATGAGGTAAATAATGGCTGAAACAACGTTAGATAAGATTGTCTCTTTATGTAAACGAAGAGGATTTATTTTCCAATCGAGTGAAATTTATGGTGGATTAAGTGGAGCATGGGATTATGGTCCTTTAGGTGTTGAACTAAAAAATAATATTAGAGATTTTTGGTGGAAAGAGATGACCCAAATGCACGATAACATTGTTGGTCTCGATGCCTCAATTCTTATGCACCCTAAAGTTTGGGAAGCTAGTGGTCACGTATCAAACTTCACAGACCCTATGGTTGACTGTAAAAAGTGTAAAAGCAGATTTAGATCTGACCAAATAGATTTAACCAAGCCTTGTCCTACATGTGGTTCAAAGGATACCTTCACGGAACCTAGGAACTTTAACCTTATGTTCTCAACTCATATGGGACCAGTTCAAGATGGCTCTTCAGTAGTCTATCTTAGACCTGAAACAGCTCAAGGGATTTATGTAGATTTTAAGAATGTTGTTCAATCATCGAGGGTGAAAGTCCCCTTTGGAATTGCTCAGGTGGGTAAATCCTTTAGAAATGAGATTACAACAAAGAACTTTATTTTCCGTTCATGTGAATTTGAACAGATGGAGATGCAGTATTTTTGTAAACCAGGGGAAGATGAAAAGTGGTTCGATTATTGGAAAGAGCAACGAATGGCGTTCTACCAAAAGATGGGCATCAAGCCAGAAAGCTTGAGATGGCACCAACATGGTGAGAATGAATTAGCCTTCTATGCGAAAGATGCCTACGATATTGAGTTCTTATTCCCTATGGGATGGCAAGAACTAGAGGGTGTTCACAATAGGACTGACTACGATTTAACTCAACATCAAACCTTCAGTGGTAAAGATCTCACCTATATCGACCAAGAGAGTAAAGAGCGTTATCTACCATACGTTGTAGAAACATCAGCAGGTCTTACAAGAAACGTACTCATGGTGTTATCAGATGCCTATGAGGAGGAAGTCTTAGAGGGGAATGATGTTCGAACTGTTATGCATCTTCATCCAAAAATTGCACCGGTTACTGTTGCTGTTCTCCCATTAGTTAAAAAAGATGGGATTGCAGAATTCTCACAAGAGTTGGAGAAAGAGTTAAGAGAAGATTTTGCAACTTTCTACGATCAAAGTGGGGCTATTGGAAGAAGATATCGCAGAATGGATGAGATTGGTACTCCCTACTGTATTACGGTCGATTATCAAACATTAGATGATAAGACTGTTACTGTGAGATACCGAGATTCAATGGAACAAGAGAGGATACAAATCAGTAACCTTACTGCCCACTTGAATAATGCTATGAAAACGTACAAAAGAGGATAATTAAATATGAATTCGGCACTCCAAGTGTTACAAGATCGAGGATTTATTAAGCAATGTACCCATTTTGAAGAACTTAGTGACAGAATGGATAAAGAGAAGCTCACATTTTATCTTGGTGTTGACCCTACAGGTAAGAGTATTCACATTGGCCATATGGTACCATTCTTTGCAATGCACCATCTTCAAGAGCATGGACACAACCCGATTGCTTTAGTTGGTGGCGGTACGAGCCTGATTGGAGATCCATCAGGTAAGACTGAGATGAGAAAGATGCTCACTGTCGAACAGATAAAACAAAATAGTTCAGCATTGAAACAACAATTGGGAACAGTTGTAGATTTCTCTGATCATGACGATCCTACTCGTGGTCATGCAATTATGTTAAATAACTACGACTGGCTTGGTAATCTCAATTATATTGAGTTTTTACGGGACATTGGTAAACATTTTTCTGTGAATAGAATGCTCACCTTCGAAAGCTATAAACAACGTCTTGAGAGGGGTTTGAGCTTTATTGAGTTTAATTATCAACTACTACAATCGTTTGACTTCCTAACACTTTTTCAACGCCATAATGCAGTATTGCAAATTGGTGGGGATGACCAGTGGGGCAATATTGTATCGGGTATCGATTTGATAAGAAAAATCGAAGGGAAAGATAGTTATGGCTTAACCTTTAGTCTTATTACCCGAAGTGATGGTCAAAAGATGGGTAAGAGTGAAAAGGGTGCAGTTTTCTTAGACCCAGAAATGTTTAGCCCATACGACTTCTTCCAATACTGGAGAAATGTCAACGATGAGGATGTAATTAGATTTATGAAATTATTTACCTTCTTATCATTAGAAGAGATTGGTGAATATGAAGATGTGAATCGAAACATAAACGAAGCGAAAGAGCGTTTAGCTTATGAACAAACCAAAATCATTCATGGCAAAGATGAGGCTGATAAAGCATTAGAAGCTGCAAAAGCAATGTTTGGTCCCTCAAAGAAAGTCTCTACAGAGGGAATCCCTTCAATCACTATCTCAAAAGGGGTCCTTGATGAGGGAATATCTGCTATTGAACTATTTGCAATGACTGAACTTTGTGCAACTAATAGTGATGCTCGTCGATTGATAAACCAAAATGGGGCATCTATACAAGATAAGAAAGTTGAAAACGTTAAAGCCGTAATCGATTCATCGTGGCTCGGTGAAGATAACATCTTAATACTTCGAGCAGGCAAAAAACGTTACTTTAAGGTAATTGTCGAAAAATAGAAGGAGACCTTCCTTAAAAATAGGTCATTGGAGAATATTATGAACAACAAGTTTACGTATAAGAGGGTCATCGCTACCATTCTTATTAGTTCAATCGTGCTTTTCTCCCTCTTTTCACAAGCAGTAAAAGAGGCTCAATATCAAAGAGACCATGTAACTATCAACATGGGTGTTATGAAAGGTCCAAGTGGCTTTTCTGCAGCAGGAATAGTTAATGAAGATGGTTTTATCGATGAAATGACAGATATCGATCTTGCTGTATATGGTTCTCCTAATGAAGTAATTGCAAAATTATCGAACGGTGAGTTAGATATGGCTGCTCTCCCCACAAATGTTGCTGCAATGCTATTTAATAAGGGTGTTCCAATTAAATTAGCTGCAATCACAGGTGCTGGTATGCTCCAGTTTATCACAACCGATCCTACAATTCTTACCTTTGATGATTTAGCGGGGAAGAGTATTGGAGTTCCTGGTCAAGGTGCTACTCCAGATCAACTCACTCAAATTTTCTTTAGTGCTTTTGGGTATGATTCAAGTGAATTTTTAACTTTAGATTACTCAATCTCCTCAGCAGCTCAATTAACACAGATGTTTATTGCTAACAAAAGAGACCTTGTTGTATTACCAGAACCTTTTCTTACCTTAGCTAAAGCAAATCAAGAAAATACTATCGTCCTACTCGATTATCAAAATATTTGGCAGGCCCTTACTGGATTAGAAAATTATCCAATTACAGTATTAGTTGTATCATCAGCATTCGCTGAAGCACATCCAGCACAATTAGCTCTTGCCCTTGAAATGGTTGAGGGGAGTATTGATTGGGTAAATAATAACCCAAGCGAGGCAGCTCAAGTTATTGAAGAACTACAGATTTTAACTGCAGCATTGGCTGAGCCCTCTATCCCTTCATGTAATTTAGTTTACATCCCTGCTCAGGACGCTTTCGAAAGTCTCGATATGTATTTCAATATCTTACAGGGTTTTGATTACACATCAATCGGTGGAGCAATTCCTGATGAAACTTTCTACCTGGAAAACTAAAGGAATTATCCTTTTATCAGTAACTCTTTTGCTACTAATGTGGTCATTAGTAGCAAAAGTACTGAATATTCCAATTATTCTCCCAACACCCAAAACAACCTTTTTCTCATTTATAGAGATTTTGAAATCTCCATCATTTGGTACAAACCTATTGGTGACGGTTATTCGAGGTCTTGAGAGTTTTCTTATCATCGTCGTCATCTCAACAGTTCTAGGACTTCTGAGCGGCTTTTTCCCTTCGGTGAAGGCTTTTCTTACCCCATTGTTACTCATAAGCAAGGCAACTCCAGTTATGGCAATTATTCTATTGGCATTTATTTGGTTTACCAGTGGTACAGTTCCAATTTTTAGTGCCTTTCTAATGGCTTTCCCCGTTATGTTTATTCAAGTTGAAAGTGGTGTTCACCAAATATCAAAAGAATTGTCGGAGATGACAAAAGTCTATAATTTATCATTTACGACACGATTTTTTCACTTTCTCATCCCTTCGATGAGCCCCTTTCTTATTAGTGGAGCAAAAAGTAGTTTGTCCATGATTTGGAAGGTGGTAATTGCCGCTGAGGTTCTCACTGTCCCTAAATATGGGGTAGGCTCGAGAATGCAATTTGCTCAAATTAGCCTAGAAACCGCGACCGTCATCTCTTGGACAATCATTGCTGTCCTTCTTACTGCAATTTCTGATGTTTTCTTCTCAGTATTACTTAAAAGCACAACCTCCTACCGAAAGATCAAAGGAATAATCTCATCAGAGCAAGGGGAAAGTCATGATTATTAACTCAATTGATAAAACCTTCTCAGTAGAAAATGGGAGTGTTGAAGTCTTAAGGAAATTCTCACTTACGATAACCCCTCAATCGATTGTGGCTCTCGTGGGTCCCTCTGGTTGTGGTAAAACAACCTTATTGAGAGTTCTTGGTGATCTAGAGAATTATGATGGTGGTACAATTACCAAGGAGCCGTCAGAAGAGGGGAACGTGAGTTATCTTTTTCAAGAACCCCGATTACTTCCATGGCTCTCTATTGTGAAAAACATTACCATCGTTCTTCGACCATTTATTGAGAAGGAGAAAGAGAGAGTTGATAAAGCACTTGAATTTCTCTCATTGGTAGAACTTGAAGAGTACAAGGATCTCACCCCCTTAGAGCTCTCAGGTGGTATGAGGCAACGCGTAGCTATTGCACGGTCGTTTGCTTATCCTGCCCAGTTAATGCTCTTGGACGAGCCTTTTCAATCCTTAGACGCCTCTTTACGATGGTCTTTAGTATCTTCTTTTGCTAAACTTTATGAAAAACATCGAAGAACCACTGTTTTTGTCACTCATGATATAGCGGAGGCCCTTATGTTAGCCGATGTTGTTATCAAGTTATCAAAGCGCCCAATGCAAATTGAGCACTCCTTCTCCATTGATATAGAAAGAGAGCATCGAAGCTTAAAAGACCCTCAATTGCTCTCCCATTTAACCGATTTCTATACGTATCCTTGATCAATCATTGCTTGGGCTACTTTTAAAAAGCCTGCAATATTTGCACCATCAACTAAATTACCTTCACTTCCATACTGTTTTGCAGTATCTGAAATAGTATGATATATTCCTTTCATGATTTTTAGTAATTGTTGATCCACCTTCTCTTTACTCCACTGAATACGAGAACCATTTTGTGCCATCTCTAATCCACTTACTGCAACACCACCTGCATTAGCAGCCTTTGCTGGAGCGTATAGAACCCTATTTTGTTGTAAAATATTTACACCTTCAATTGTCGTGGGCATATTAGCCCCTTCAGCCACCATCATGATATTATTATCAACCAAGTGTTGTGCATCAACACCATTTATCTCATTTTGAGTTGCGCATGGGAAGGCACAATCTCCCTCAAATGTCCAAATAGGGTTGTAGTCAGTAGTGCTTCTTGGAATATAGGTTGCACCTGTAAATTTTTCTACATATGAGGCAATCCTTCCACGCTGGACATTTTTTAACAGCTTTATATAGGCTAATTTTTCTTCATCAATCCCATCTGGGTCATAGATACATCCACTTGAATCACTCAAAGTGACCGTTGTAGCCCCAAGGTGAAGAAGTTTTTCAACAGTGTATTGGGCAACATTTCCTGAACCACTTACAAGACATCTTTTCCCCTCAAATGAGACACCGTTATTCTCTAACATTGCCCCTGCAAGATAGACTAATCCGTACCCAGTTGCCTCTGGTCTGATATACGAGCCACCCCATAAAGGACTTTTGCCCGTTAATACTCCAGTAAATTCATTTTTTAACCGTTTATATTGCCCAAAAAGATAACCAATTTCTCTTCCCCCAACACCAATGTCACCAGCGGGAACATCTGTTTGAGAGCCAATGTGACGATAAAGTTCTGTCATGAAGCTTTGGGCAAAGCGCATCACTTCTCCCTCACTTTTACCCTTTGGGTTGAAATCTGAACCCCCTTTACCGCCACCAAGGGACAATCCGGTAAGGCTGTTTTTAAAGGTCTGTTCAAAGCCGAGGAATTTAATGATTGATAAATTAACTGAAGGGTGAAAACGTAGTCCACCTTTGTAGGGACCGAGAGCGCTATTCATCTGGACTCTAAATCCTCGATTAATTTGAAGAATACCTTCATCATCTACCCATGGAATACGAAAGATAATTGCCCTCTCAGGCTCTATGATTCTCTCTATCACTTTATGGTATGTGACATGTGGTAAATCATCGATGATCTTATCGATTGAGATAAGAAACTCTTCAACAGCTTGGTGAAATTCTACCTGGTAAGGATCTTTTTGTCTCATGGAATCAAACATTGTTTGGGTAATCGCTTTCATTATTTCTCCTGTATGAATGTGAATTCATTAAAAGTATAAACAAACATTATCAATAAAGAGATAGTTTAGTAAAGAGTGTAAATTTGTATAAATATACAAATTATGTATATTTAAAATTAAAGTTATTTAAATAAAACCTAAAAAGAGGAGGATGAATGTAATGATGAAAATAGTAATAATGCTGATAAAGGTGGTAAAAACAACTAATAATCCAGCTAGATCACTATCTCCTCCCATTTGAGATGCCATTGCATAAGAAGAAACTGCAGTGGGGGAAGAGAACATTGCCATCAAAATTACCAAACTTGCATCCCTAAAACCAAACAAGATTGCAGCAGTTATTCCAAAAATTGGTATAATAAGAAGTTTCCCAAGAACTCCAATTGCTAATTGGGTTTTATGAGAGGATAAGGAGTTAAAAGTAACCGAACCACCTAGAATGATGAGGGCTATTGGAGTAGCAATCGAGGCTAATTCTGATACGAACTGCTCTATTATTGTTGGCAAAGAAATATTAGTAAGGGATAAGAAGTAGGCACAAAGTGCTGCAATAATAATTGGGTTTTGTATTATTCCCTTCAAGATATTTGTAATTTTTACCTTCTTCCCATTAAAGGTCTGCAAAGCAATAACCGATAACATATTAACTAGAGGAACAACTATAGAGACTAAGATGCTTGCTTCTCCTAAAGAGTCGATTCCATATAAAGTTTGTACTACTGGAATACCAAAGAGAATAACATTACTTCTACTAATTGCTTGAATCAATACACCCCGTTTTGAGTTTTCCTTTTCAATTTTCGGGATAATTGTCATAAGGAAAATGAAAACAACGAGTAGTGAGAGTACGGCAAACAAAATTAATTTCCCACTAAAATCTGCATGGATGTCACTTTTATAAATATTATTAAATAGTAACACCGGTAAGAACAAGAGGAATGTTAGTTTGTTAAAATCTTTAAATGATTGCTGAGAAACAATCTGGGCTTTTCTAATAAAAAAGCCTAACACTAATTTCCCAGCTAGTGGGAAAACGACCATAAAGGAGGTGAGAAGTAATTGCATTGAAGAGCCTTTATATGAGGGTTTGTCGAATTGCTTCGATAGAGGTGGCAAATGGGGGATATAAAATCCCTTTCTCTGTAATAATTCCAGTAATATTTTCGTGTGGGGTTACGTCAAAAGCAGGGTTGTATACATCTATTCCTTCTGGTGCGATTTGTTCATTTCCAATATGGGTAACCTCTTTTCCATCTCTCAGCTCAATTGGTATCTGATCTCCACTTTCAATAGAGAAATCTATAGTACTTACTGGAACTGCTGAGTAAAAAGGGACATTATAAATTTTGCAGAGTGCACTGAGCATAAACGTTCCAATTTTATTACATACATCACCATTCGAGGCAACTCGGTCACCACCTAAAATGACGAGGTCAATTTTTTTATCCCTAATGAGGGTTGCTGCAACAGAATCACTTATTAAAGCACATGGTATCTGTGCTTGTTGTAACTCCCATGCAGTTAAACGAGCCCCTTGTAATCTTGGTCGTGTCTCATCTGCATAGACAAATATATCTTTCCCCTGTTCAAAAGCTGTTTTTATGACACCCAATGCGGTACCCCATCCGGCTGTTGCCAAAGCACCTGTATTACAGTGGGTGAGAATAGTTGCTTTTTTGGGGATTATTGCAGAACCAATAGCTCCCATCGCTCTATTGATGAGTACATCCTCTTTTTTAACGGTGTTAGCAAGGTCTAATAATCCCTGTAGAATTTGATCGATCTCACTTCCTTCTAAAGAATTATACTCTTTTACCATGAGGTCGATAGCCCAAGCGAGATTCACGGCAGTGGGGCGAGAGTTGAATAAGATGGTGGTTGCTGAAAGTAATTTAGACTTAAATTCACCACAATTATTCTTATCGTATAGAGGGGCAAACTCTTTGGCTGCAAGATAGACACCATAGGCTGCACAACTGCCGATTGCAGGTGCCCCTCGAACTATCATATCTCGAATTGCAAATTCGACTTCCATAAAGGAGGTACACTCTATGTAGGTCACTTGATTAGGCAGTGCTCGTTGATCGAGTAGTACCAATGTATCGTTAATAAAATCTATTGTGGTGAAGTTCTCTTTCATCAATGACTCCTAATCTTTTACTCTATTTTGAATCTCTTCCCATTTTATCCCCATTTCAGAGATATAACGCTCAATATCAATATAGGAAAATTCTGAGTTAGTATAGACGATATCGCCTCGGATGAGAACAGTATCGACATCAGCACTATTACAACCAAACACGATAGCACTATAGGGGTCATTCAATGGGGAGAGGTGGGGTTTGTCGGTATCAATTAAAACGATATCGGCATCTTTTCCAACTTCCAGTGTACCGCACACACTATCTCTTCCTAAGGCTGTAGCTCCATCTATTGTTGCCATTCTAATAATTTCGAAAGGGGTTAAGGCGATTGGATTGTGAGTGGACGTTGCACTTATCATTGCGCATAATCGCATCTCTTTGAACATATCAAGGGTATTATTTGAAGAAGATCCATCAGTTCCAAGTGCAACTGAGAGACCAAGCTCTTTGTATGTTGAAATTGGTGCGATACCGTTACCCAATTTACAGTTACTACTGGGATTGTGGATGATAAAGGGTTTTGTCCTTTGTAAGATTTCTAAATCATTATCTATTGGATGAACAACATGGGCTAAATAGGTGTGATCATCAAGGGCCCCTAAAGAATCTAAATAGGCAATAGGGCTCATCCCATTTTCTTTTTTTGATTGTTCAACTTCATAAGGAGATTCACTTAAGTGTGTGTGCAATCTGCATCCAACCTCGTTTGCAATTTGTTTGCCATAGCTGTAGGTTTCACCACTACAGGTGTAAATTGCATGTGGAGCAATATCGAACGATAAATGGAGAGGGTAATTATTTCTTATTGATTTAAAGTAGGATAAGGATGAATTAATCCTCTTTTTACTCTCGGCTAAATCACCAAATAATGTCAATCCAATTGTAGCTTTCATATGTGTTTCAATTAAAGCTTCAATAGTTTGTTCTGGATCAAAATACATGTCAGTAAAACAAGTTGTCCCACTTCGATTCATTTCAGCGATTGCGAGAATACTTGCTAATTTTATATCGTTAGGTTGGAGTATTGCTTCGTATTTCCATACAGCTTGTAACCAGGTTTCTAGATTCTGATGAGTATCGTTGAAATTTTTGAAATACTGCATACTCGCATGAGTATGTGCATTCACAAACCCAGGAAGAGCAATCATTCTAGATCCATCAATTACTTGATCTGCTGTAAAGGTAGGGGGAATATTTCCAATTGCACTAATTTTACCATCTTCAATGGCTATAGAACCTCTTACATGAGATTCTTTATTAGTCATCGGTAATACTAAAGCATTTTTAATAAGAATTTTCATCACCAAATCGTATCATACTTACTACAATGTGGCTATGAGGTTTAAAGTAAAAAGGCCACCAAAATGGTGACCTTTTATACTTAAGTTCTATTTATAATCGCCGTAAAGGGGACCGTAGGTAGAACATGCTCGATAATCTGAACCTATCAGGAATTTAGGAAAAAAGCCAATAAAAAATTATATAAATAACAAAAAAGGAGTCACTGGTAATTGTAAATAGTTTTTACATTAGATTTAAAAAAGGTTTATGTAATCTTAAATTCCATAAATTTAATCTGTTTATTAAGAATAAGTACCTCCTTATAATTAAAATTATCCACAATAGCAAAATAATATGACGTGACAATAAAACTAACCTCAATAATATCCATAATAATAATAAAACAATATTTCATGGCAATAAAACTAACCTTAATAATTGCCATTAAACTCATAATTGCCACAATAGTCATTTATATAACAAGGGAATACTAATGACTTAACTTAATACAAGTTATTGATAGATTCTTTGGCAGATCATGCTTATGAATTAAAAATACTCTTAAAAGATAAAGAAGTAAGTGAGTATTCGATTCAAATGGAAGTATAAAAGCTAGAAGGAAAACAATTTGTAACAGTTTAAGAGATAAAGCATTTAGCTGAAGTAACTAAATCTTTAAAGTCAAATGATTTAATAAATCTAGATAAACAAAGAACAGTTTAATTAAGATACTATTAAAGAAAAAATTAACAATTATATCAAAGGACAATAAATAAGTTTCCGAACATTTTTCAGATAAATCGCACTCAATAACGATTAATAAATGGAACACAAGGAATTTTAAGTTGGAATAAAAAAGAAATTAGGCATAACATTAGATGATCGATAAACAATTCAGTTATTTAAGCAAATAGACAAAAATGGGGACTTTTAGCTTTTTTATGAAGAATTCCAGCACTTTATGCAAGGGGAAGATAAAATGGAAATTAAGCCAATCCTACGTAAGATTAGAAAAAAAATCCTAAGGAAGGATGGAGAAGATCTTCGTGATATATTTAATAAAATTGATATCAATAAAGATAAGAAAATCAATTTTTAAGAATGGCAGTCAGCAATGACTTCTTTGGATTTGGAACTAACATTCGACGAAATCACTGCACTATTCAAGCATTTTGATAAAAGCGGTACTGATGGGATAAATTATGAGCATTTTGAAACAATAATGCTAGAAGATCACATGAGTCTAAAACAATGGGTGAAGTTAATTGAAGGTTACTGTATGATGAATTCTTTGACCTAAGAAAAATTCTTTAGGAGATTTAATTAGTAAGGCAAGGATTTGATGTCATTTAAAGAGTTTAAGTCCTTGTTACAGGCAGTGGATGCTAATGCTGTAAAAGAATTTGATAATGATTAATATGAAGATATTTTTAATATTTTTGATCAAGACAAGAACTATTAAATTAGTTTAATGGAGTTTTAAAAATTGTTAAATCTTTAGAAAAATAAAGGGTAGTTAAAGAGTCTACAATCAGAAGAAAAGCTATGAATTAAAGAGCCAATCTTTATTAGAAACTGAAATAATATGACTATAATAATTATAATAAAGTAAAATTTGAGGATTGGAGTCGTGTGATAAAACGGTTTTGTGACTTGGCCGCCTCTGAACTTGAAATTCTTTTTAAAAATTTTGATAAAGAGGACACTAATAGTATCGATATTAACGAATTCATTTCTTAGATTTAGAATACCCATCAAACAGCAGACATCAGTACACTGATTGATAAGATGACCGAGTTTTCCAAGAAATTTAATATCTCCATTGATGGTTTCTGGAATAAGTTTAATAAATCGCCGGGTTAAAACTGGAAATTTGAAGAGTTTAATAAAATGATGGAATCGTTGCATTTTTAATGCTAATAAGAAGAAAAAGATGAATATTTTTAGAATTTTGATTTAGATAATGATAATTAAATATCCTTGTCCGATTTATAATCAGCAATGAGATTTAGAATGAAAATGAATTTTGATATGTATGCTAATCCATATTAAAATTAAGTATATTAGTAACCTTATCAACCATAGGTACCCCATAATTACCTATATACTCGCAACAATAAGAATATTAATAATCATAGATACCCCCATAATTACCTATATACTCACAGCAATAAGAATATTAATAATCATAATTACCTATATACTCACAACAATAAGAATATTAAAAATAATTTTAATTTTTTAAAGTTTAATTTTTTGATGAATTTATTGATTTTTTAATATTTTAACTAAATAATGATTGATAACTTTTATTATTATTCAATGTTTAAACAACCTTTTCTCCTGCTACTTCTCTCTTCAATAATTTATTCTCTAAAATCAACTTTTACTTTTCTCTCTTTATTTTTTAACTGATTTTCTTATTTA